>CBDCGP010000014.1:0-228653 GCA_965216655.1 Acidimicrobiales bacterium | reverse complement strand
CCGCCCACTGCTCGTCCTCCGGCCAGCCGGCCGGCGGATGACGGCCGTCGACTCCGAGCAGATAGCGGTCGAGCAGTTCCAGCGCCCATTCCGCCCAGGTCCGCCATGACGGCGCCGGCGGCCGCAACGCCGTGCTCAACTCGTCGACGAAGGACGCCATGGCGGCCACGGCGGAGCGATCCCGACGGTTGCGGTCACGCCGCTCGTGATTGTGATCATGGTGGTCGAGAACTTCGTTCTCGAGTGACCGTCCCAGTTCCGCCAGACGGGACTCCCAGTGTTCACCGTCGATGACACCGGCTTGTCTCGACAGACGGTCCCAGTGCAACGCCGGGGCCTCGGTCCCGTCGCCACGATCTATCGGCGCCGAGTTCAGCAGGCCGACGACGGCCCCTCGGTCGAGCCCGTGAACCGCCAGCGCCAACAGACGTCGCAGCGTCCGGCCGACCAGCGTGGCCGCCAGCGACCGATGACCCGGCCCTCGGAACGGCAGCCCGGCGGCGGTCAGCTGCTCGCGAATCAGGCTGGCATAGGGGTCGTCGCCAACGTACAGGATGGCCATGTCGCCCAGGTCGACACCGGCCGCCGCATGACCCGACACCTGGCGTATGGCGGCCCTCACCTCCTCGTCGGGGGCGGCCACCTCCACGAGTGACGCAGTGTTCGGTTCCTCGGTCACGGTAACCTGCGGGCCGGTTCGGACCCGGCGATCGTCCACCGGCACACCCCAGGCCTCGAGGCGTCGCAGGTAGGCGTCGTCGACGGCCTGGTGACCCGTCGATGACACGAGCACGGAGGCGTCGCCCCGGCGGGCCAGTGCTTGGACCAGCCTCGCCTCGTAGGTCCGCTCCGGATCGGGATTGACCACGATCAGGGGCCCGATGGTCAGCTCGGGGGCCAGAGCCAGCTCCTGCAGTGCCAGCTCGATGATACGATCCTCGCCGAATGCGGTCCCCATGCCGGCCGACGCCTGGCGGGCGACCCGGAAGGCAGCGGCCGAGAGACCCCCCGCCCTCCCCTCGAGGTGCCGTCGGACCTCCGGCGGCAGACCGGTGATCTCCTGGAAGAAGGCCACGAGACGTTCCTCGGTCGTGCGGTGATCGGCCACCGAGCCGAAGACGCCCGGTTCGCGGCGGAGAGTCTCACGGATCGCCGCCAGCAGTTCGATCCGACCGGCCACGTGGCCGCCGACGGCGTTCATGGCCGGTTCGATCAAGGCGATGGCAAGGCGGTTCACCGTGGTGAACTCGACGCCGGCGAGGCCCGGCATGCCGTGGTGCCGGCAGCGTCGCAGGAGCGCTCGACGCAGGCCGCCGGCGGCCACCGTGTTGGAGCAGACCACGGCGGCGGGGGCCAACCGATCGCCGTCGCGGACCGCGTCGAGATGGTGTGCGAGGGCGTCGACGGACGCCCAGCCGGCGGGAGCGACAACAAGGGGGGCCATGGCCACAACCAGCCTAGGTTGCCGGAACGGTCCGGCGTTGCGTTTACCGCAAGAACCACCCTGCAACCCGAATCGTGCGCCCCAGCCACCGGAAGTGAGGCCCTGAGCGCACAGATCGACCAGTCGCCCGAACCGTGCGTCCCAGCCGTCGGAAACGGTGGCTGGGGCGAACAGGTCGGTGGGATGGTGCCGGTGCTAGGTCCAGAGGTGTTCGACGACGTCGAGCCACAGCCCGGTCGTCAGCCGCAGCGACTCCACGTCGATCCGTTCGTTGTGGCCGTGGAACCGACGCGAGAACTCGCCGGCGTCGACCGCCGGGCTCAGGAGCCCGGCACCGTAGGCCACCGCACCCTTGGTGCGGAAGAAGCGGGAGTCGGTGCCACCGGTGACGAGGCTCGGCACCAACGCCCCGTCGGGATACGCCTTGGCCGCCGAGCGGACCAGGGCATCCCACAGCGGCGTGTCGATCGGCGATTTGGTCGACGGGAACGTCTGGATCGGCTCGATCTTGACCTGGTCGTACAGATCACCGAGGGCCGCCTGCAGATGAGCGTCGACATCGGTGTCGGTCTCACCGGGCAGCGTGCGGATGTCGACGTCGACGACGACCTCGTCGGGGATGACGTTGGACTTCACCCCGCCTCGGATCACGTTGGGGCTGAACGTGGTGTGGGTGCAGGCGTGGGCGTTGCGGGCCAGGTCGGGCGGCATGGCGGCGAGGGCGTCGGCCAGGTAGCCGGGGTCCAGCAGCGCCGCCTCCTGGTCCGGCGGCAGGGCCATGGCCTTGATCCGGGCCGTCCACAGCTCGTCGAGCTGCGGCGTGGCCTGATAGCGGGATATCCGGCCGACGACCTCGGCCGCCTTGACCAGGGCGTTGTCGGTTCCATACGGCGCCGAGCCGTGCCCCGGGGAGCCGCTCACGGTGAGCCGGCGCCAGCCGATGCCCTTCTCGGCCACCGCCATCAGCAGGTTCATTCCGCGGTCTGACGGCACCGGGATGCCACCCCACTCGGTCAACACGTAATCGCACCGCAGGGCATCCCACTCGCTGTCGATCAGCGCCCGGGCTCCGTGTGTGCCGCCGGCCTCCTCGTCGGCCACGGCGAAGTAGACGATGTCGCCCGGATATCGCCGGCCGGACGTGATGAGATGCCGGAACGCGACCGCCATCGACGATGTCAGGTTCAACATGTCGACCGCGCCCCGACCCCACACCTCGCCGTCGATCAGTTCACCGCCGAACGGGTCGTGGAGCCAGCCGTCGACCGACACCGGGACGACATCGGTGTGGCCCATCAGGCACAGGGCCGGCGCGGTCGGATCGGTCCCCGGGTAGCGGGCGACCAGCGAGGTCCGACCAGGCAGGGTCTCGAACAGCTGCATGTCGACCCCGGTCGACTCCAACTCGTCGCGAAGCAGCCGGGCCGAGGAGTCCTCCCCACCCGACTCCGGTGTCCCGTCGTTGACGCACTGGTTGCGGATGAGAGCCTGCAGCAGTTCGACGGTCTCGTTGGTCAGTCGGTCCAGCACATCGGTCGTCATAGGCGCGCCAGCCTACTCCGATCACGGTGACCTACGAGGCGTTGGATCAGCGGTTCGAGAGTGCCTCGATCAGCTGGGGCATCACGTTGTGAACGTCGCCGACGATGCCGAGATCGGCAACGCCGAAGATCGGCGCCTCCGGGTCCTTGTTGATGGCGATGATGTTCTTGGAGCCCTTCATGCCGACCAGATGCTGCGTGGCCCCCGAAATGCCGGCGGCGATGTAGACGTCGGGTTTCACCACCTTGCCGGTCTGGCCGACCTGGTAGGAGTAGGGCACCCAGCCTGCATCGACGATGGCCCGCGATGCGCCGGCGGCCCCCTTCAGGAGCTTGGCCAGCTGTTCGACCATCTCGTACTTCTCCGACTCGCCGAGACCGCGGCCGCCGGAGACGACAACGCCGGCCTCATCGAGCTTCGGACCGTCGGACTCCTCCACGTGACGCTCGACCACGGTTGCGCCACCGGCGGCGCCGAGATCGGGCACATCGAGATCCTCGACATCGGCCGCCGCGCCGTCGGAGGGCTCGGCGGCGATCGACTTGGGTCGGACCAAGACGACGTACGGACCCTCGCCGGTGAACTTCGTGCGCACATCGGTGGTGCCGCCGAAGATCGGTTCGGTGCCGACCAGGCTGTCGCCGTCGACCTCGACGGCGACGACGTTCGTGATCACCGGACGATCGAGGGCGACCGACAGGCGGGCTCCGACATCGCGGCCGTCATAGGACGTGCCCAGCAGAACCGCATCGGGACCATCGCCATCCGAAACGGCAGCGGCGATGGCGGCCGCCACCGGCACACCGACCAGGGCACCCTCGAGATCGCCTGTTTGGTGGACGGTCTCGCAGCCGTACTCGCCGAGCGCCTCGGCGATGTCGTCGCCATCGTCGCCCGCGTACACGCATTCCACGGTATCGGCCAGTCCCCTGGCCATCGTCAGCAGCTCGAGGGTTGTGGAAGCCACTTCGCCGTCGAGCGCCTCGGCGTAGACCCAGATCTTCGAAAGTGTCATTGCTGTCTCCTCTTGCTCCTCGTACTCCGCCTCTAGATGACCTTCAGCTCTTCGAGGAAGGCCACCACCCGCTGATACGCCTCGCCGTCGTCCTCGATGACCTCGCCGGCCTCCCGCTGGGGGGCTTCGGCGATGTCGACGATCTCCTGACCCGATCCGGCCCAGCCGACGGCGTCTGCGTCCATGCCGAGATCGGCCACCGTCTTCTCCTCGACCGGCTTCGACTTCGCCGCCATGATGCCCTTGAAGGAGGGATAGCGGGGCTCGACCACACCGGCGGTGACACTGATCACGCACGGCATCGGACATTCGACGTCGTCGTGGCCGGCATCGGTCTGACGCTCGACCTTGACCTTGTCGCCTTCGACGCTGATCGACTTGGCGGCCGTGACCGATGGCAGTCCGAGCACGGCGGCCAGCTGCTCGGGAACGGTGCCGGTGTAGCCGTCCGAGCTCTCCGATCCGGCGATCACCAGATCGGGTCCGGAATCGCCGATCGCGGCCGCCAGCACCTTGGCCGTGGTGAGGCTGTCGGAACCGAGTAGAGCCGGGTCGGAGACGAGGACGGCCGAGGCTGCGCCCATGGCCAGGGCGGTCGACAGGCCCGACCGTTCATTGTTCGGAGCCATCGAGACCAGACTCACCTCACCCTCACCGGCGGCGTCGACCAGCTGAAGGGCCATCTCGATGCCGTACGAGTCGGACTCGTCGAGAATCAGCTTCACGTCACGTTTCAGGGTTTTGGTTTCGGGATCCAGGGCACCCGGATCCGCCGGATCCGGGATCTGCTTGACGCACACAACGACATTCATGAGGGGCATGGTACGCCGAAATTCGAGACCTTCGGGTAATCGGACAGAGCTAATCCGGGAGTAATCCGGAAGACCCTGCGGCCGGTCCCGATACCTGACGCCCGTCGGGTCCCGACGACCGTACTAACCTGTGGCGATGGCGACGAGAGTGACGCTGCTGATCAACCCGTTCGCCTCGTCGGTGACGGCCAGATCCCGCATCATGATCCAACGTAGGCTGGCCGATCACTTCGACCTGACGGTCATCGAGACCACCAAGCGAGGCCATGCGATCCGGCTCGCGTACGGGGCCGGGCGCGACGGCGCCGACGTCGTCATCGCCCTCGGTGGCGACGGAACGATCAACGAGGTGGCGAACGGGCTCCTCGGGATGGAGACCGCGGCGGCCCCCCTCCCGGGCGGTTCCACGAACGTGTTCGCCCGGGCGCTCGGCTATCCGAACGACCCGGTTGCGGCCACCGAGGTGCTGATAGAGGCCATCGAGAAGCGTTCCCGGGTGTCGGCCGGGGTCGGCGTGGCCAACGGGCGGGCGTTCCTGTTCCACGTCGGTTCCGGATTCGACGCGGCCGTGGTCGAGCGGGTCGAGGCCCGAGGCACGGTCAAACGCTACGCCGGCCATCCCCTGTTCGTGGCGACCACCATCGACACGTGGCTGCGGCGGGTCGACCGGCATGGCCCGTGGTTCGACGTCATCGGACCGGACGGCGAGGATCTCGGCTCCTACCACTTGGCGATCGCGCTGAACTGCAATCCCTACACCTTTCTCGGCAGCCGGCCCCTCGAGCTCGCTCCCGAGGCCGATCTCGGTCGACCGCTGTCGGTCGTCGGCCTCCGGTCGTTGACGCTACCCCACCTCATCGGAGCCGTACGTCAGGCGTTCGGGCGCAGCACCGGCGGCAGCGTAGGCAACGGAGCCCGACGTAACGGTGTCGACCCGGAGCCGCTGGCAGGTATCGGGAACACGGAATCGACCGCCCACTTCCGTGACCTGACGGCGGTCAGCCTCGTCGGGCGACGACCGTTTCCGTTTCAGATGGACGGCGAGAGCTGCGGGCGGGTCGACCGACTCGACATCGAGCACCGGCCGGACGCCGTGCCGATCATCGTTCCCGCTGTCAGCTGAGCAACCCGGCTTCGCGCAACGTGACCGAGGCGAGCGCGGGATCATTGGTGATGATGCTGTCGACGCCCATCTCGGCCAGGGCCACCATTCGCTCCGGGTCGTCGACGGTCCAGACGTTGATCGACAGTCCCGCCCGGCGAGCCCGGTCGACGAAGGCCTGGTCGACCATGATGTTCTGGGGGTTCACGGCCTCGAACCCGTGCGCCTCGACCCGGGCGATCGTCGATGCCGGGTCGACCTGACCCCAAACGAGTAACCCGAGGGGAATCGCAGGCTCGACGGAACGGATCTTGGTGAGGCTGTCGACATTGAACGACGAGACCAACAATCGCTCGGCGAACAGTGCAGCCGGGTCGCCGTCGAGCTGATCGATCCCCGGAAGGTGTGATGTGACAAGGCCGGCCACGGCGACCGATATGGTCTCGCCGGCGTCGTAGTCGGGTTCGTCGGGAAGATTCTTGATCTCGACGTTGACCCAGAGGTCGTCGGCCATGTCGAGAACCTCGGCCAGCGTGGGCAACCAGTCGGGGAGTTCCGATGCCGGCACCTCGGCGATCAGGCGGCCGTCGTCCAGGTGGGCGTCATGGTGCACGACCAGTACGTCATCGGCGCTCCGGCGGACGTCCAGCTCCAGCCCGGCCGCGCCGTGCTCCCTGGCAGCCTCGAAGGCCTCGAGTGTGTTCTCCTGATAGGCGGCCGAAGCCCCCCGATGTGCCACAACCATCACCATCGATTCACCCTACTGACCGGATTCCGACAAACGGACAGAACACGTGCGACCGCCCGTTGTCCCTCCATGCGGGACAAATCCGGGGATTTCGGGCCCGAATCGGCCTGTTGGATGACAAAATGACAAGAATCGACATCTTTCGGTCAGATTTATGAAACAGAAGTCTTTACGAAGTTCAAAGTATTCGTCTAGTGTTGCTGTAAACGAGGCGTCCAGCATCGTTCGCACAATTGAAACGCAAGACCATCTCAAAGACATCGACCATTCACGGTTAAGGGAGGAAACGTGACAGTCGTAGGTTCTCGAGAGGGCTCACCCGTCATCGAATTCGCCGAATTCGAAGTGATCGCACAGCGAGTGGGCAACGGCGAGTACATCCACGATCCGGAGTTCGGCTGGCGGGAGGAAGCGGCATGCCGCGACACCAGTCCCGAACTCTTCTTTCCGGTCGGCACCACCGGCCAGGCGGTCGAACAGATCGCAGCAGCCAAGGCGGTGTGCACCAGCTGCCCGGCCCGAGTCCCATGCTTGGAGTACGCTCTGGCGACGAACCAGGACTCGGGCGTGTGGGGAGCCACATCGGAGGAGGACCGGCGGCACCTGCGCCGCACCTACATCAGCCGCCGCCGCCACTGAACAGCCACTGAACTACACCACATCGTCCACGGTCCGCACCGTGACCTGGGCAACCGTCCCCCCGGCGTCGCCGCGGGCTGGGAAAATCTGGAGATCACCCTCCAGTTCGCCTGTGATGATCGTCTGTATGATCGTGAGGCCCAGCCCGCCGTCGGCGGTCACGTCGAAGCCGTCGGCCACGCCGACGCCGTTATCGTAGACCCGAACCACCAGATTCTCCGACGACACGGCCAACTCCACGGTGATCACGCCGCCGTCGCCACCGTGTGGGAAACCGTGCTCGACCGCGTTCTGCAGCAACTCGGTCACCACGACGGCCAGTGAGCTGGCTCTGCTGGCGGGCAGCGCCGTTCCCTCCCCCACGAGCCGGAATTCGATTCGGCTGTCGGAGCTGACCATCGTCGTCCGGGCCATCTCCACGATGGGCTGTACCACCTCCCGGAACACCACCTGATCACCGCCGCCGGCGGCCAAGCGTTCGTGGACCACGGCGATGGCGGCGATACGGCGGACGGCCTCCTCGATCGCCTCCTTGGCCTCGTCCGAGGAGAGGCGTCGACCCTGGATACGCAGCAACGACGACACCGTCTGGAGGTTGTTCTTCACCCGATGGTGGATTTCCCGGATCGTCGTGTCCATCGACACCAGCAGACGATCCCGTCGTCGGAGTTCGGAGACGTCACGTACGAGCACGAGCGCTCCGGTCACCTTCGAGTGTTCGATCAACGGCAGGATGCGGGCCAGGATGGTGACCGACTCGCTGCGCTGGATCTCCTCGATCACCGGCACCCTCAGGCGGTAGGCGCCGGCGACCACGTCACCGTCGAATCCCAGGTCCTCCACCTTCCGGCCCACGATCCGCCCTCGGTAGCCGATTCGATGAACGGCCGACGTGGCGTTCGGCGACGAGTAGTCGACACGGGAATCACGGTCCAACACCATGGTGCCGTCGCCGACACGCGGGGTCTCCTCGGTGATGGCCCCCTCGAACGGGAAGGGGAACGTGCCGTCGACGATCATCTGGGCCAACCGCCGGAAGACGGCGTAGTACGCCTGCTCCAGCTCGCTGGGGGCGTAGCTGTCCCTCACCCGGCGATAGCTCAACACCACCGCCGTGCGTCGACCTTCATGGTTGACCGGGACGGCCAGGATCGTCGCCCGCATACCATCGGGCTCGACCAGGGTCTCCATCTCCACGATGCGCCCGGAGTCGTACGCGGTGCGGAACCCCTGCAGCCGCTCGTGCTCGACGATGCTGCCGATGAAGTCGGTGACGAACAGCGTCGGTGCCGTGGTCGGCCGGATCTGGCCGAGCACGACGACCTTGTCGGACTCGCCGGCGGCCGGCGCGCACACCAGCATGTCCGAGAAGCTGAGATCGGCCAGCGGTGCCCACGATGCCACGAGACGCCGGAGATGGGCCCGGCCTGCCGCGCCGAGCACGGTGTGCCTGCGGGCCAGATCACTCAGCGTGGCCATGGCGCCTCACCGTACCGGATCCTCACGGCCGGCCCGTGATCGCCACGGCTCCGCCGCCGCCTGCTCCGTCACCGCCATCAGATCCTCGAGCCGGTTCACGCCTCCGGGCAGTCGGGGCAGGAGGCACAATCCGGTCGACGCCGGCAATCGCAGTTCGACGGGCGGGGTGGCCGCCATCAGGCTGGCAACGGCCGCTCCGAGCGACTCGTCGACCAGTTCGTCGAGATCTGCGGCCTCGATGCGGAGTTGGAGATGGACGGATCGGGTCTTCTGGCCCGACGGTTCAAGATCGCCGGCGTCCGCCGACTCCTCCGCCACCTCGGTGAGCGGGAGAACCCGGTTGACGGCGACGACATCGATGCCCTCGGTCACCGGCTCCGGAACCTGGCCGGTGTCGGCCGCTCGCACCTCCAGCATCGACGTCTGTGGCGAGCCGATGAGGCGCTCCACGGCATCGATGCGGGCGACCAAGCGTGGTCTCAGTCGGGCGAACACGGCAAAGAACTCGCCGATCCGTTCGAGGAAGTCGGTTCCCAGGAGCCGTCGGGCCACGAGCTGGAACGGCCTCGACGCCAGCCGGGTGACGCCGCCGCCGACACCGGCGGTCAGCCATCGGAGGAGGCGGCTGTCGAAGAACTCCCGCAGTCGGCCGGGGGCGGCGAACAGATCGGAGGCGTGGTGGCCTGGTGGCGTGTCCACGATGACGAGATCGAAGCGCCCGTCCTCGAGCAGCAGAAGATGATCGAGCGCCACGTAATCGTGGCTGGCGACGAACCGGGTGGTGAGCGACCGGTAGAGGCTGTTCGACAGCAGCGCCTCGGCGGTCGACTCGTCGGGGGCGCAGTTACGAACGAGCTGGTCCCACGCCGTGCTCATCTCGACCATCAGAACCCACAGCCGCCCGTCGGTATCGCCGACGTGGACGATCACGGCCTCCCCGTCGAGGCCGTTGACCCCGAGTGCGTCGGCGAGCCGGCGGGCCGGGTCGACCGTCACGACGAGCACCTTACGGTTGTGGTGCCGGGCGGCCCGGGCCCCGAGCGCGGCTGCGACCGTGGTCTTCCCCACTCCCCCGCGGCCGACAACGGCAATCACCGACTGTTCGGCCAGCAGTGTGTCGACGGCGTCGATCATGGGATCACCCTCCGGCCGGTTTCGCTCCCGTCGAAGGCCAGGGCCGAAGCCGCGGCCGCCAGCGGATCGTCGAAGTGCTCGGTGATCTCGACGACCGGAACGCCGAGCGAAGCAGCGAGCTCCTCCAGCTCGGCCACGAAGGGTTCGGCACTGCGAAACCGGTCGACCGCCGCCGAGGCGACGAGACCAAGGGCCGAACGGGCTCCGGTCGTTCCCGGTGCGGCCGTCGACAGCCGCTCGGCCTCGGCGATCCCCTCCGGGCCGACCGGCGCCGGGACCCGGTTGATGATCAAGCCGTCGATCGAGACGTCGGTCTCCTGCGCCAGACGCCCGAGCAACAGACGGGTTTCAGCGACCGGCAACTCCTCCGGTGTGGCCACAACGGTCACCGATGTGGAGTCGGCGGCCAGCAGTTCCTGCAGCCAGGTGGTCTGCCCCACCAGTGGACCCGACGAGATCAGCTCCCGAAGCGCCGTGGGGGCCGCCAGCAGCTCGATCACATGCCCCGACGACGGGGCATCGACCACGACTTCGTTCCAATCCTCATGTCGGGCCTCGTGACCGATCTTGCCGATGGTCAGAATCTCGCGCACACCGGGAGCGGCGCCTGAGACGAAGTCGAATACACGGCTGAGGGGACCGATACTCGATGGTGAGATCGGAACCTTCAGATAGCGACGGACGTACTCGTTGAGCGAATCCTGCGTGGTGAGCCCGAGCAGCTCGACGGCGTTCGGGGACCGCACCTGACCGGCGTCGACGACGGCGGCCAGGTCGTCGCTGTTCAACACATCAACAGCCAGCACCCGCAACCCCTCGGTCGCGGCCCGAAGCGCCAGCGCGGCGGCGACCGTCGTCTTGCCGACGCCACCCTTGCCGGTGACGAAACGCAACCGGGCCGGCCTGTTGGCCTCTTCCGGCGATCGGCGACCTGATCTCTGCGGCAAACGTCCCGCCGGTGTACCGGAAGTATCCGACCCGGACGGCCGGCCTAGGCTCCGAATCCGATACGTCGCTCCGCGTCGGTGGTACCGATCTCGACAAAGGCGATCCGACCGGCCGGAATGAGCCAGTCGCGGCCCTTGCGGTCGACCAACGACAGGACCTCGGGGCCGGCCAGAGACGCCTCGATCTGCGACTTCACCTCATCACGATCGACGTCGTCATCGAGCTCGATCTCGACGACCTGGGGGCTGTCCGCGATACCAATCCGAAGATCCATGGACACAACCTAGCGCGCCGGCCCGTCGTCGAGACGCAGCCTCCCGTGGGGACTCACCACCGGGCCGCTCAGACGATCTTGAGTTCCGATCGATAGCGCTTCTTCGGGGCCAGCTCCACGTCGACCCGTTCGGCCAGAGCGGCGAACACCTGCCCGGCCTCGGTTTCGGTTCGGGTGGCGATAGGGGTGCCCTCGTCGCCCCCGGACCGCAGCTCGGGGACCAGCGGAACGTTGGCCAGAAGCGGAACCTCGAGCTCGTCGGCGAGTTCCTGACCGCCGCCTGATCCGAACAGCTCGTAGCGTTTGCCGTCGTCGCCGGTGAACCAGCTCATGTTCTCGATGACACCGGAGACCGTGATGTGGACCTTGTGGGCCATGTAGGCGGCCCGCTGGGCCACCTTCTGGGCGGCCGGCTGTGGCGTGGTGACGACCAGCAGTTCGGCCCGGGGCAGGAACTGGGCGAGCGACAGAGCGATGTCGCCGGTACCGGGCGGCAGGTCGACGATCAGGAAGTCGGGCTCGTCCCAGAACACGTCGGTGAGGAACTGTTCGAGCGCCTTGTGGAGCATCGGACCGCGCCAGATGACCGGCTGGTTCTCCTCGACGAAGAAGCCCATCGAGATGCAGCGCACGCCGTGGGACTCCGGCGGGACGATCATCTCGTCGATCACCACCGGGTTGCGGTCGACCCCCAGCATGCGGGGGATCGAGAACCCCCAGACGTCGGCGTCGACGACGGCGACGGATCGACCACGGTTCGCCAGGGCCACCGAAAGATTGGTGGTGACGGAGCTCTTTCCGACACCGCCCTTGCCCGAGGCGACGAGGATCACCCTGGTGCGATTGTCGGGGTCGGCGAAGGGAATCGCCCGACCCTCGGCGTGACCATGCCCCTGCTGCGAGCCCGCCGTCGATCCGGGGTCACCGTGGAGCTGACGGCGGAGCGCCTCCCGCTGCTCGTCGCTCATCACCCCGAACTCGATCATCACGTCGGAAACCGGGACGCCCCGCGCTCTGGCCCAGTCCCTCGACGGCCTCACGGACGCGACGGTCGATCTCGGCTCGCAGGGGACAGCCGGCGATCGTCAGATCGATCCCGACGGTCACGGCCGGCGCGGCGGCGTCACCGGAGAATCCGATCGAACGGACCATTCCCAGGTCGACGATGCTGCGGTGGAGTTCGGGGTCCTCGACGGGCCGGAGGGCCTCTCGAACCTGGTCTTCGGTAATGGTCAACGTGGTCTCCTCGGGCGGTTCGGGGGGTGTCGAACCGGGGGAATTCTGGGCACTTCCGTTGATGGGTAGACTATCCAGTGTGGCCCAGCGCGCCCTCAACCCGACCGAGTTCGCCAATCTGGTGAACGCCATCACCTCGGCGTTCGGTGATCCGACGCGGCGCAACATCTACCTGCTGGTCCGTGAACATCCGGACGGCCTGACAACGAACGAGGTGGCCGATGCCGTCGGGGTCCACTCCAACGTGGCCCGTCACCATCTGGAGAAGTTGGCCGGGGGCAACTACCTCGAGGTCTCCCAGCGGCCGTCGCACGGCGCCGGACGGCCCGCCAAGATCTATCGGGCGACGGCTCCCGAGCTCATGCTCGAGTTCGACGTCGGCCACGACGACATCCTGATCACACTGCTCGGCAAGGCGCTCTCGCGGCTGCCCGACGACGAGGCTGCGGCGTTGGCCGAGGAGGTCGGGCTCGAGTTCGGTCGTCAGATGGCCGGTCGTATGGGTGACAACGCAGAATCCCAGCGGTCGTTCCGCTCCGCCCTCCACGTGGTGGCCGACGCCTTGTCGGCCCATGGTTTCGCCGCCCATGCCGAGCACGACGGCAAGGAGCTGCGGATCGTGTCCGGCCACTGTCCGTTCGGCGATGTCGCCGTCGAACACCCGGTCATCTGCGCTGTCGACCGCGGCATGGTGAAGGGTCTCCTCGGCTCGCTGTACGGTGCCACCGAGGTCGAACTCGCATCCTCGGTCGCCCACGGTGACGATTCCTGTGTCACTGATGTGTCGGAGATGGCCGACGTCACGGAACTCCCCACCGGTTGAAGCCGCGACGGTCCGATCTCAGCTGGGTGTGGTCACCTGAAACGACGCCGAAGCCTGGCCGGTTCCGGTCGGCAGCGTGCCGTTCGACGGTTGACCCTCGACGGTGATCGACACCAGATAGGTGGTGCCCGGTTTCAGGGTGATTCCCGGCCAGCGGGTCTCGCCGAAGTGCACGGGCCCGAAGCAACCGCGATCGCCGATCCACCGCCCGACGAGCCGCCCGGTCTCGACCTCGGTGTAGTCGAAACTGCCCGTGCCACAGACATCGTTCGTCTGGTACGAGAACACTACGCTGGTGCCGGTGGCGCTCACGACGCTCGGTGCCCGCACGATTCGGATCTCCGCCGCGCCTGCGGTGGACGATGTCGACAGGGTGGTGGCGGTCGACGGCGTGGTGGGCGCTCGACCCGCCGGTCGACGGCGTGGTGGCGGTCGACGCAGTGGTGGAGCCGGTGTCGTCGACGGTCGAGCCGGTCGTGGCCGAGCGTGTGGTGGCGGTTCGTTGCGTCGTCGGGGCGCGTTACCGTCGTCCGGGCCGGAGCCGTGGTCGGCCCGGCGGCCGTGTCCGGAGTGACGTCGACCGTCCCGGGTTCATCAGGGTCGTCGGAACCCGGCTCGAGGGCGGCTGGTTCACCGCTGCCGCCGTTGGAGCGCCCGCTCTCGCTGGAGGCCGCGTCGGCGGCCGATTCTCCCTCGGCGACGATCACCAGTGAGTCCTCGGTCGGGTCGGAATCGGCGCCCGCCGCCAACAGCCACCAGGTGACGAGCAGGATGGCCACGGTCGACGCGGCCGCGACGACCACCGTGGTCAACCATGCCCGACCACCACGGCCGCCGGCGGTGGCAACGTCGGCGGGGACATCGGCGGGGGCGGACGTCGGATCCGCAGATCCCGCGAGATCGAGGGTGTCCTCGGAGCGGGTCGAGCCGGCGACCGTCTCACCGGGAAGTATTCCGATGGTGATCGTCGACTCGTCCGACGCGGCGTCACCATCGTCGCTCCCGTCACCATTGTCGCCCTCGTCGTCGGTGCGGAACGGCGCGAGATCCTCGGGTATCGGGATCGAATCGGCCTCGAACAGAGGCGTCACGTCGAGCCGCTCGGCTTCGACCCCGCGGTAGGCGTCCTCGCGGGCCGCCTGCAGATCGGCGAGGAACTCCTCCATCGTCGCCGGCCGGTCGTCGGGAAGCTTGGCCATCGCCTCCTCGATGAAACGACAGATGGGGCTCGGTACGTGGGAGCGGAGATCGCCCACCTGCTGCACCGCCACCCGGCTGAAGACGGTGACCGGGGTGGGCTGCTCGCCGGGATCCTTGAAGGGAGCGTGACCCGCCAGTGTGGCCCACAGCGTTGCGGCCAGGCCGTAGATGTCGGTCGTGGCCACCGGCATGAGACCCTGGGTGAACGACTCCGGCGGGCTGTAGGCCGGCGTGAACGCCGCAGTGGCGGTGGCCCGGGTGGCGGCGTCCTCGGCGATCAGCGAAATCCCGTAGTCGGCAACGTGGGGGGCGACCGGACTGGGTCAGCAGGATGTTGGCGGGCTTGATGTCGCGGTGGAAGACATCGAGTTCATGGGCTTGGTCCAGGGTCCGGGCAACCTCCTCGGCCAGGCGCACGGCGCGGGGCCACTCGATCGGCCCGGCTCTCGATATCCGCTGTTGCAGCGAGCCGCCCTCGTAGAACGGCATGATGATGTAGGGCGAGCCGTCGTCGGTCTCGCCCGTCTCGAGCACCGGGACGAAGCCGGCCCGGTCCGCCAGGCGGTCCATGACCCGTTGCTCGCGTTCGAACCGGCGACGGGCGGCGTAATCCCACGATGAGCGCAGCACCTTCACCGCAACGGTCTCCTGCATCGCGAACCGCCCCGGAACCTCGCGGACAGCCTTGTACACGACGGCCGACCCGCCCGAACCGACTACCTCGACATCATGAAGACCTCGCACGCCGAGGTCGATTGAACTCGTCGCCATGGTGATCTACCCTCGCCCTACTCACTGAGTTCGCTCAGCAACGCTACCCGGGCTGGGATCAATGGTTGACTGCAAACCGCGAAATCCCAGACTACTGCAAGCCGCACATGGTTGTCGACGCGCACGTCCGACACGAACGCCGTATCCGATGTCATTCGCGGGTGATAACGGTCAATAGTGGTCGTTATCACCCGAAAACGACCAGGTGCTTGGGGTCACCAGGTGCCGGGGCGAGCGGGGCGGCTCAGCCGGCGCGTCCCAGACGGTGACCGAGTCCGCGGCGGATGACGATCACCGACGCCGCGGCCATCAGGCCTCCGGCGGCCAGAACCACCCAGCGCGGAAGCGTCGTCGGCCGACGGGTGCCGGCGTCGATCCAGCCGGTCCTGCCCTCCCGGTGAGCCTGGGCCAGCAGCGCGACGGGATTCTGCCCGTCGCCCTCGTCGACGGTGACGGTGAGCAGCCGTCCGGGAGTCACCCCGTCGTCCCCCGGCGAGGCGACCGACACGTGTGCGAACAGGGCGGTCTGGTCGGCACAGTGACGATCCCCGCCTGCCAGCGAGCCGGCCTCGAGCCCCGCCACGAGCGCGTCGGCCAGCGGAGCGTTGTCTCGTCGGGCGGCGGTGAAGGCGGCCACGGTGTCTTCAACGACCGCCTCGCCGACCAACGCCACGCCCTGGGCCGCTCCTTCGGTTCCGGTGACGGTCGCCGAGAAGGGCTCGGATTCAGGGGCCTCAACCGCCGCCACCGTCCCACCGACGGCGGCCGTGTAGCTCCGCACCGGTTGCAGATCAGGATCGTTGTCGGCCACCACGACGGTTATCACCTCCTCGGCGTCGGAGAGGGACGGGTCGGCCAGCGCCATCCGCAGCTGCTCGAGGTCCACCGGATCGACCGACCCGTTGGCGGCCGCCGCGCCCCGACCCGGTACGAGAATCAGCACGGCGGGAACCTCGTCGGGTTCGCCGAACGCCGACACGGCGCTGCAGGCGGCCATGGCGGCGCCGACCTCGCCGGTCTCGGAGTCGACGGCGATGATCGACCAGGTCGCGGCCGCCGGCAGAGCCGAAACCAGGATCGACAGCAGCGATACCAGCAACAACACACAACCGATCCGGAACCACCGGCCGACACGGCGTATCGAGCGGGAGTCCGACGTGGAGATGACGGCCGGTGACAGGTTCACCCGACAAATGATGGCACCATTCAATCCATGACCGAACCAGCCCTCCCGCTCTTTCACTTGACCGAAAAAGTCGTGATCCTCACCGGTGCGAGCTCCGGGCTCGGTCGTCGGTTCGCCCGGGTGCTGCACGGGGCCGGGGCCAGCGTGGTGGCGGCGGCACGACGAGCCGATCGCCTCGAGCAACTGGCGTCCGAACTCGGATCGGAGGGGGGCGCCGGCGACGACCGCCGGATCGCCACAATCGCCCTTGACGTGACCGAACCCGACGCGCCGGAGAAACTCGTCGACGCCGCACTCACCTCGTTCGGCGCCGTGGACGTCGTGGTCAACAACGCCGGTATCTCCCGGGTCCTCCCCGCCGTCGACGACACCCGCGACGGCTTCGTCGGAGAGCTGGCCATCAATCTGGTCGCCCCCTACGAGCTCAGCCGGGCCGCGGCCGGCTGGATGCTCGACAACGGTCGGACCGGGGCCATCGTCAACGTCGGATCCGTCATGGGGTTCGGCGGCGGTGGCCGGCTGCGGGCCGCCGGCTATGCCGCATCCAAGGGTGGACTGCACAACCTCACGAGGGAGTTGGCATCCCAGTGGGCGAGACGTGGTGTCCGGGTCAATGCACTGGCCCCGGGTTGGTTTGCCTCGGAGATGACCGACGACATGTTCGGAACCGAGGCCGGTCAGACGTTCATCGAGGACAACACCCCACTCGGCCGTCCCGGCGCCGCCCACGAGCTCGACGGTGCGCTCCTGTTCCTCGCCTCCGACGCCTCGACCTACGTCACCGGCCACGTGCTGGCCGTCGACGGCGGCTGGAGCGCCATCTGAGGACCGCCGAGCCGGCCGGGACGTCGGCCCGGTATGGTTACTCGGACCATGGAGGTCTTCCTCATCCGCCATGCCCACGCCGGAGCCCGCACGATCAACTCCCGGGATCGGTACCGGCAGCTGTCCGACGACGGGTTCCGGCAGGCCTCCGACCTGATCGACTTCTTCGCCGAGCGTCGGATCGACGGCATTCATTCGAGCCCCGCCACCCGTTGTGTGCAGACCGTCGAGCCCCTGGCCGCGGCCCACGGACTCGACGTCGAGGAGCAGTCGGCGCTGTGGGAGGACGTCGGCCTCGACGACATCCTCGGCCTCATCGACTCACTGGCCGATCCGCCCCACGATGGCCCGCGCCGCCACGTGCTGTGCTCCCACGGGAACCTCATCCCGGCCGTCATCGAGCGTGTCTCCTTCGACGGGGCCGTCGTGCACGGCCGTGGCTGTGAACGGGCCTCGATCTGGATGATCCGGCGCGACGGTGACCGTTGGGTCGAGGCCCGCTACTACACGCCCCGCTCCGGCTACGCCGTCTGACCCGGGCGCCGTCAGCCGGTGCCGCAGCCGTGGCGCTCGACCAGTGCCCTGGTCTGATCGATGAAGAACGGCGGTGGATCGGAATCGACGAGCGCCTCGATCTGCGTGCAGACCTCGGCGGAGTTACCAAGCCGATCGGCGACGACGGCCCGGAAGGCCCGGGCGTCGGCATACGCCGGATCGATGTCGATGGCCTGATCGAGATAGATGCGGGCCGCCTCCAGCAGCTCCGTCTCCTGCTCTGCCGTATCGACCGGCGGTGTCTCGTCGGGGGCCGTGTCGGTCGGGGCGGCACCACCGGTCGAGGCCAGCACCAGGAACCAGGCCCGGTAGGTCAGGGCCTCGACATTCTCCGGATTGGTCGTCAACACATCGTCGAAACACTGGATGGCGCCCAGCAGATCGCCGTCGGACACACCGATGTCCTGACAGTCGGCGACAAGCTGGCGAGCCGACGCGTCTATGGAGCCGGTCAACGCGTCCCCGATCCCACGTTCGCCGGTCGAACGGGCGAGCAGAAGCCCTATCCCGACGGCGAAGACGCCGAGCCCGGCGACGACCAACCACCGGCCGACACCCGACGATCCGGACGTCGAGGTACGAGAGGAGTCGGGTGCAGCGGCCGAGCCGGCGCTGCGCACGGCTTCGGCCACCCGGATGGTGTAGTCGTTGCGTAGCGTCTCGTAGTCGTCCGGATCGAGGTCGCCGGCGGCCAGCTCGGCGTCGAGGTCGTCGAGAGACTGCACCAGGCGGCGCAGTTCCTCGTCGACGCCCTCACCGGCTCGGCTCCTGCTCACCGCCCGTTCTCCGAGGACGGCCCGTCCACCAGCTCCCTGGCTCGGTGGACCAGGTCTCGATCATCCTCGGTCGGCTCCCGGAGCGACCGGGGACCGGCCCGGCTGTAGGCCAGGCCGGCTCCCATCGCCCCGAAGACGGCGACGACGACCGGCAGAATCCAGATGAGCGCGGCGAACCCGTCAGCCGGTGGGTTCAACAGGACGGCCACCCCGTAGGCCTGCACGAGTTGGTCTCGGATTTCGCGGTCGGTCGACCCGGCGGTGACCTCATCGGCGATGCGCTGACGGATCGTGGTCGACACCGCGGCGTTCGATTCGGCCACGCTCTCGCCCGAGCACACCGGACAGGCGAAGGACTCGTTGAGCCGCTGGATACGCTCGGCGTCGGTCTCGACACCGCCGGTGTCGAGAGACGCCACGGTGAGCAGGGCGACCGTGGCCGCCAAGAGCCCGATCCAGGCGATCGGGCGGACAACCCGTTTCGCAGGGCCACCTGCGACACGACCGGTGGTCGACACGGTCAACCACCCTCTCCGGGCGCCGGGGCGTCGACGAGAGCGATGACGTCGGACGCCGTGGTCTGGCCCGGGATGTGGGCCGTCACCACGCCGTTCGGGGCGATGACGAAGGTCTCCGGCACCTGCGCGACCCTGAAGTCGACGGCGGCCGTCGACCCGAGGACAACCGGCCAGTCACCTCCCCGTTCGGCGAAGAAGTTGCGCACCGGTTCCTCGGTCTCGTTGAACACGACCGACAACAGCTGCACATCGCCCCGCTGCCGGCCCCACTCGTCGACCGCCATGAACTCGGGATGCTCGGCCACGCAGGGAGCACACCAGGTGGCGAAGAAGTTCACGATCACCCACTGACCCCGCAGGTCGTCGATGTCGATCGGGTTCCCGTCGAGATCCGTGCCGGTGAGCGCAGGGACCCGGCTGCCGACGAGCGCCGAGCGCGAGCCCTCCTCGCTGCCGCCGCTGAACGCGAGGAGCAGGATCAGTGCGGCGACGACGGCTCCGACCGCGATCGCCGCGTTACGTGCGCTGCGGGGCCGTTGCTCGGCATCACCGGCATCACCGACGCGACCGCCATCGCCGACATGGTCGGCGTCACCGTCGACCGCCTCGGGTGCCTGGGCCGGTTCGGCTGCGGTGCCGGTCGTCGATTCAGACACCGGCATCCTCCATCTCGTCATCGGATGCAGGGTCGGGAGCAGGAGCGGCGGCGGGTTCGGGGGTCGGGTCCGATTCGAGGTCGGCGACGTCGCCAGCCGCGGCCTCGACGGTCGAATCGCCGTCGACGAGCACCGGTGCCGACGTCGGTTCGGTGCCCCGACGCCGGCGGCCGGGGAACAATGCCAGCACGGTTCCGACGGCCATGAGCAGGCCGCCCGTCCAGATCCAGGCCACCATCGGCCGGATGATGACCCGGAGGTCGATCGAATCGTCGGCCGGGTCGGGCACGGTGGCCAGCACCAGGAAGAGATCCTCGGTGAACCCCGAGCGAACCGATGGCGTCGGCACGGTCTGCCCGCTCGACCGGAAGCTGGTGGTGGCAGGGTGGTACACGTCACCACCGTCGATTTCGATTTCGGCGAAGACCCGCAGGCGGCGGTCGTTGATGTCGGCCCCCGGCTTGACGTAGCGGAACTCGTGACCCTCGATGGTTGCGGTCTCGCCGACTGCGAGGTTCACGGTCCGCTCGCTCTTGTAAGCCTCACTGGCCGCCATCCCGACCGCCAGGAGCACCACGCCGAGGTGGACGACCATGCCACCGTTGGTGCGACCGACGAGTCCACGCCAGCCCTGGCGGCGGGTGGCGAGCACGACCTGTCGCAGTGCGGCCCCCGCAGCGAACCCGCCGAGCCCGAAGGTGAGGATCGGATAGAAACCCCGGCCGCCCAGGACGAGCGCCAACGTCATCGAGGCCACTGCGAGAACGGCCGGCCAGAACAGGCGGGTCGTCAAAACCTCCGTCGACGCCTTGCGCCACGGCAGCACCGGAGCACTGGCCATCAGGAACAGGATCACCATGGCGATCGGGCGGGCCATCGAATCGAAATAGGGGCGGCCGATCGTGAGGCGGGTACCGTCCCACGCCTCGATCAGGAGCGGAAACACGGTGCCCAACAACACCACGAAGGCCAGGGCCCCGAAGGCCACGTTGTTGGCCAGGAACGAACCCTCCCTCGACAGCGGAGCGTCGATCGCCCCCGGCGAGCGGAGCTCGTCTCCTCGCCAGCCGATGAGGCCGACGCTGACGGCGGCCACCACGGCGAAGAAGCCGAGCAGGATCGGACCCACCGCACCGGCGGTGAAGGCGTGCACCGACTCGACGGCACCGGATCGGGTGAGGAACGTGCCGAGAATCGTGAGGGCGAAGGTGGCGCACAGCAGGGAGAGGTTCCACACCCGGAGCATTCCCCGACGCTCCTGGACCATGACCGAGTGCACATATGCGGTGCCAGTCAACCACGGCAGCAGCGACGCGTTCTCGACGGGATCCCAGGCCCAGTAGCCGCCCCAGCCGAGCACCTCGTAGCTCCACCAGGCGCCGAGCACGATGCCGAGGGTCAGAAACCCCCAGGCGGCAACGGTCCAGCGCCGAGTCTCGACCAGCCATCCCTCGCCCACCCGTCCGGTGATGAGGGCGGCGACGGCGAAGGCGAACGGCACCGTGAACCCCACATAGCCCAGGTACAGCATGGGTGGGTGGACGGCCATGAGGACGTGATTCTGGAGCAGCGGGTTGGGCCCCGGCCCCTCGAAGCCCGCCGGTACGTCGACCGCGCCGAACGGGTTGGCCGGGCCGACCAGCAGCCCGAAGAAGAAGGCGCAGACCATCAGCATCACGACGAGCGCCCAGTTGAGCAGCGGGTCGTCGGCCCGACGCCGGAACTTGACCAGGACGGCGGCGACGTAGAGCGTCAGGATCAGGACCCACAACAGGAGCGAGCCCTCGAGCGACGACCACAGAGCGGCGAAGTTGAACAGCGGTGGGGTCGACGACGAGCCGACCTCACTGACGTAGGAGACCGAATAGTCGCGCTGGAACAGCGCCACCTCCATGACCACGAACGCGCCGGCCGCCGCCACCACGACGAGCGTGGCCCAGCGGCGCACCGTGCGCAGAAAGATCGGCTGCCTGGAGGCCGGCATGGCGACCAGCGCATACGTTCCACCGACGGCCCCCATCACCGAGGCGGCGAGGCCGAGGGCGACGAACGCGAAGCCGAGTGCTGAGTTCACGGCTCAGGCGTCGGGGTCAGGATCAGATTCGGGCGCGTCGACGTCGACCTCATGGTTCAACCGGTCCGGGTTGTCCTCGACATACTCCTCGGAGTGCTTCACCAGGAGCTGGTTGGAGACGAACTCGTCGCCCTCCCAGTGTCCCTTTGCCACCACCTGCTCCCCGACCTTGAACAGATCTGTGGGCTCGGCGCCGACGTGTACCACCTCGACGTCGGAGCCGCCGAAGGTCATCGTGAACCGCATGGCCTCGGCGTCCGACACCGGTTCGGTGATGACGGTGCCCTGCATGTTGAAGGTGTCGTCACCGAGTTCGACGCGGCGGGCCACCGCCTCGTCGACGTTCAGGAAGTAGACCCGGGCGCTGGTCAGGGCCTGATAGAGCACAAAGACGGCGACCGCAACGAGCACGGTGATGATCAGCCAGTTGCGCAGTGAGCCCCTGCTGTCGGCAGGGACGTCACGCGGCGTGAGATCCAGGTCAGTCAAGGAACCGCCGCCTCTCCTCGGGAACCTGACTGGAGAGCGACCGACCCCGCGCGATCAACCAGGACGCATAGGCGGCGACGCCGGCGAACACGATGAGGTAGCCGGCGAACACGAACACCCAGTGGTTCATCGGACCGCTCCTCCGAGGGTCGCCCCACCGCCGGCTTCGCCCCGGCGTTCGCTGAGGGCACGGGCCAGGCGCATGTCCTCCACCTGGCGTTCGAGCCACGCCACCCGGAAGCGGTGGATGAGCAACCACGCTCCGAGCGCGATGAACGCCACGACACCGAGGAACAGGGAGAACAGCATCAGACCGTCGAGCTGGGTGTCGACCCCGAGCGTCTGCCCCTGATGCAGGCCGCGCCACCACTGCACCGAATAGCGGACGATGATCAGATT
This sequence comes from Acidimicrobiales bacterium, assembly GCA_965216655.1. GTDB lineage: Bacteria > Actinomycetota > Acidimicrobiia > Acidimicrobiales > SZUA-35 > JAHELU01. The sequence continues at coordinate 206,008 of CBDCGP010000014.1, read as the reverse complement.
GGCGATGGCGATGATGCCGACGACGGCGGCGCGTCGCGAACGCACCTCCTGGGCCATCTCCATACGGCGGATGGCGAGGTAGCCGAGATACATGATGAACATGACGGTGGTGGCCGTCAGACGCGGGTCCCACTCCCAATAGGTGCCCCAGGTCGGTTTGCCCCAGATGGCCCCCGTGACCAGTACGAACGCGGTGAACAGCACACCGATCTCCGCTGCTGCACCGGCGAGGAGATCCCAGAACGTGCTCCGATTCCGGAGATAGATGACGCTGCCGAGGAAGGTGATGCCGTACGCCAGATACGACACGGCGATGGTGGGGAGATGGAGGTACAGCAGCCGGACGCTGTCACCCATGTTGACCTCCGGCGGCGACAGCACAAGGGCGAAGAGGAGTGCCAGCGCCAACGCAACGATCGCCGCCCAACCGACGACGTAGGTTGCCTTTGAGCTGGTTGACGTCACGACTCCTCCATTATCGGGCCGAATGCCAGCATTCCCACGCCGGCGTAAAGCAGAGCGAAAACCCCGAGAAGCATGGCCCACGACCAGCCGTTGTCGAGCGGTCCGTAGACCGCGGCCTCGGTGGCTTTGGTCGCTGCCAACAGTACCGGAGCCACCACCGGCATCACGAGCAGCGGCACCAAGGTGTCTCGAACTCTCAATCCAGATGCTACTGCCGCATAGACCGTCCCGGCGGCCGTGATTCCGAGTGTGGCCAGAATCACAACCACGACGAGCAGCAGCGCATGGTTGAGAGGGGGCCCGTAGAGCACGAAGGCACCGATGCCGAGGGCGATCTGGAGGGTGAGGAGCTGAGCCGCGACCGCAGCCGACTTCCCGAGAAAGATGCCGGCCGGGTCGAGCCCCGCCATCTTCAGAGCGTCGAGATTGCCGTCGGTCGATTCAATGGCGAACGACCGCCCCAACGTGAGCAGCGCGGCGAGAAGGACCGTGACCCAGAACAGCCCCGGCGCGGCCTGAGCCAGCATCGAGCGACCGCCGGAACCGGCGACGGCCAGATCGGGGCTGATCGCCAGCCCGAACAGGATCAGCACCAGCGCCCCGAACGGCAGGATCTGGCCGACACCGACCCTGGTGGCCCACTCGATGCGTAGATCCTTGGAGGCCATCAGCCAGGCGTCACGAAACACTCTGCCCCTCCTGTTGGCCCTCCTCGGATGCGGTGACCATGCCGCCGACCAGGTGTACCGTGCGGGTCGCCAGGCTCGACACCCGTTCGTGGTCGTGGGAGGCGATGATCACCGTGGCCCCGAAACGGACGGCGTGGCGCACGATCTCGTCGATGAAGTCCCGTCCGGCCTGGTCGAGGCCGGCATGTGGCTCATCGAGCAACCAGATCTTGGGTCGGCGACAGACCAGAACGGCAACCGAGGCCCGTCTCCTCTGGCCGGCGGACAGCCCGGAGATCTTCACGTTTCGTAGCCGCCCCCCGAGATCGAGACGGTCGAGAATCGGCTCGAGCGTGCTCGGGTCCGTGCGATTGGCCCTCCCCCAGAAGGTGAGGTTCTCCTCGACGGTCAGTTCGTCGTACAGGAACGTCTGGTGGGCCAACAGCCCCGTCTCACGTCGAATCGACCGGCGATCGTCGCGGCGAGACAGATCGCGCCCCAGGACGAACCCGGTTCCGCCGTTGAGCGGGGCCAACCCGGCGCACAACCGCAGAAGCGTGCTCTTGCCCGCTCCGTTGGGGCCGCGCAGCACCACGATCTCACCGTCGTCGACCGTCAGATCCACACCGGCCAGAGCGGGAAACCCACCGATGAGGCTGATCGCACCGGAGAGGTTCACCATGGTCGAGGTGTCCGAGACCTGAGCCCAATCATTCACCGGCTACCACGATACGGCGCTCACAGCGCAGCCGGTACCGCCGCCGGTCGATCATGGGTCAATCCGAACCTGTTGCGGTCGATGGATGAGTGGTCGGATCGATACGGCGTGATCGATCGACTCGATCCATCGAACCAACCGTGACCACGATCATCCATCGACTCGTCGCCGGCCTCGGCCGTCTGCTGATCACCGTCGGCGCGCTCGTTCTGGCCTTCGCCGCCTTCCAGTACTGGGGGACCGGCCTGGCCGAGGCCAGAGCCCAGGAGGAACTCGACGGCGAGTTCCTGGCCCGGCTGGCCGAGGTTCGAGACGACGCTGACGGTGCTGACGACGTTGCCGTAGACGATCGTGCCGCGGACGACCCGGCCGACGACGAGCCGGATCCGCCGACAACCGGTTCCGGCGCGCGACCCCTCGGTCTCAACGACATCCCCAGGGCAGGCGAGGCCGCCGGCCGGATCATCATTCCGTCCATCGACGTCGACAAGACCTACGTCGAGGGTGTCGGCCGTGACGACCTCCGCAAGGGACCCGGCCACTACCCCGCTACGGCCTTCCCCGGTCAGCCCGGCAACGCCGCCATCGCCGGCCACCGCACCACCTACGGGGCCCCGTTCTTCGACCTCGACCGGTTGGTGCCCGGCGACGAGATCATCGTCGAGACACTACAGGGCCGCTTCACCTATCTCGTCAACGAGCATCCGGTCGACGAGCAGGTGGACCCCGACGGCACCGAACCACCGCTCGGTCACTTCATCGTCGATCCGACGGCAACCTGGGTGCTCGACGATCACGGCGACAGCCGTCTGACCCTCACCGCCTGCCACCCGAAGCGTTCGGCGGCGCAGCGGATCGTCGTGACGGCGACCCTCGAGTCCGACCCGGCATCCGGAGGCTCCACTCCGACCGATGTCGACGAGTCCACGCCGGTTGGCGCCGAGACCGAGGCTGAGCCCTCCGAGGCGGCCGACGCAGCCGGGCAACCGACCGCGATCGACGATCTCGTGGTCGACGACTCCGAGTCGCTGGAGGAGTCACTGGGGTGGCAGACCGAGCACTGGCCGGCCACAGCGCTGTGGGCCGGCCTCTGTGCCCTGGTGGCGCTGGTCGGGTGGTTGATCGGGCGATCCTGGCGACGATGGCCCGCAATCCTCATCACCGCGGGACCGTTCCTTACGTGCCTGTTCGTCTGCTTCACCCATCTCGACAAGCTTCTCCCGGCAATCTGAACCACACCCGGCGGTAGATTCTCCTCGTGGGTGGATGTGCCATCGTCTCGTTCCGGCTCGGCATGACCGACGGTGTTTCGGTTGTCGCCGACCTCTGGCGCCAGGCCCTCGACAACCTGGGCTGGGACACGACGACGGTGGCGGGCGAGGGACCGGTCGACCGGTTGCTGCCGGGTCTGGCCATCGGCGCCACCGAGCCGCCGACCAGGGCCTCGCTCCAGGACGCGTTGTCGAACAGCGACCTGGTGATCGTCGAGAACCTGTTGTCGATTCCGCTGAACCTTCCGGCCGGCGCAGTCCTGGCCGAGGTTCTGCGTGGCCGGCCGGCGATCCTCCACCATCACGACCCGCCCTGGCAACGTGATCGATTCGCCCACATCACCGAACTCCCTCCCGATGACCCGGCGTGGGCCCACGTCACGATCAACCGTCTCACCGAATCGCAGTTCGCCGATCGGGGTCTGTCGGCCACCACCATCTACAACGGTTTCGACGTCGACCCTCCGCCGGGTCGGCGAGATCGAACGAGGGCGCTGGTCGACGTCGCCGCCGACGAGCCGCTGGTCGCCCATCCGGTTCGGGCCATCGCGCGCAAGAACATACCGACGGCGCTGCGCCTTTGCGAGGCGGTCGGAGCGGCCTACTGGATCCCCGGTGATGCCGAGGAGGGATACGGCGGCGAATTCGAGCGACTGCTGGCCACGACATCGGCCCGGGTGATTCGCCGCCCGATCGACCGGGCGGAGATTTCGATGTCGGATCTCTATGCGGCGTGCGACCTCGTCGTCTTCCCCTCGACGTGGGAGGGCTTCGGCAACCCGCCGATCGAAGCCGCCATCCACCGCCGCCCGGCCGCCGTGGGCCACTACCCGGTGGCCGACGAACTGCGATCACTGGGATTCGACTGGCTCGACCCCGGAGACGCCGAGGCGGTCGCCCGACAGCTGCGGGATCCGTCACCGGCGATGCTCGACGAGAATCGCCGGCTCGCCGAGGTTCACCTCTCGACCGAACAGATGGAGGTGGCCATCGCCCGGCTTCTCGAATCGCGTGGCTGGCACCCCTAGCCCCCGACCAGCTTTTGCTTGTCTGCGACCCGTTACCGGGTCGCAGACAAGCAAAACCTCGTTCCCGACCGGGGTCGGACCAGTGCTGATACATTCGGAGCGTGGCTGACCCGGCACTCGAATCGACCGTTGATCCGGTGCTCGAGAAGCGGGCCCGGGTCTCGAGGCTCGTGGCTCTGGCGATGCGGGCCGGTGCCGCGCTCTATGCGGTGGCCGCCGTTCTGTTCGTCTGGGCCGTGGTCGATCGGTTCACGCCCGTGCTGGCCTCGGCCATGACGGTGTGCCTGATCGGCGGCTCGCTGGTGCTCGCCCCCGCCATGGTCGTCAAGTACATGGTCAAGGCCGCGGATCGAGCCGACCGGGACGGTGACTGGTGACCGGCCGGCTACCGGGTCCCGAGCGCAAGCGCCAGCTGTTGGCCGTGGCGCGGGCCGTGCTCGCCAAGAACGGCTACCACGAGACCACGATGAGCGAGATCGCCGCCGCCGCCGGCGTGACCAAGCCGGTGCTGTACCAGCACTACCGGTCGAAGCGTGACCTCTACCGCCACGTATTGGAGGACGTCGGCGCCAGGCTGGAGTCCACGGTGATCGGCGCCGCGGTCGACACCAGCTCGCCACGGGAACGAGCAGAGGCCGGCATCAGAGCCTACGCCGAGTTCGTCGATGAGGATCTCGACGGCTTCCGCCTGCTGTTCAGCGGAGCCAACCGCCAGGACCCGGAATGGGCTGCGCTCACGTCGAGCGTCGAACGGTCATTGGCCCGCGCCATCGCGTCGCTCATCGACGTGCCGGCGATCACCTCGATCCGCCGCCAGACCATGGCCTACGGCGTCATCGGCCTCGCCGAAGCCATGATGCGTCACGCCAAGTCGGGCGAGGCCGGCCATTACCCGACCGAACGGCTGGCGGCCGACATCACCAACCTGTTGTGGGCCGGTCTGCGCGGTATCGAAGTGGGCGACGGCACGTCCGTCGAGCCGGAGCCCGAGCCCGAGGAATCAGAGCCGTAGCATCTCCAGAGCCGCCGCATGGAGTTCAGCCGTGGCGGCCGCCACCACGTAGCCCCCGTCGAGCGGCGGATCGCCGGCCAGGTTCGTCACCACTCCCCCGGCGCCGGTGATGATCGGAAGAAGCGGCACGATGTCGTAGGTCTGGAGCTGATTCTCCACCACCAGATCGGCGTCGCCGCTCGCCAGTAACCCGTAGTTCATGCAGTCCCCGCCGTAGCGCAGCAACTTCACCGCCTCGCCCAGCTTCTCGAACCGATCCAGCTCGGGGCCGGCCGCGAACATCGACGGGTGGGTCGACAGGAGCGTCGCCTCAGCGATCGATCGGGTATCGGTCGTGGTCAGGTCAACGGTGACCCGGCCGCCGCCGTCGGCACTGCTGTGGGTTGCGGGGAGACTGAGACGGCTCGACGTACCGAGGCCGATGTAGGTCTCGTCGAGCACCGGCAGATGCATCCAGCCGGCGGCGGGCCGACCGTCGATGCTCAGCCCGACCAGCGTTCCCCACATCGGCTGACCGGTCACGAAGGCCCGGGTCCCATCGACCGGGTCGATGAACCACCGGTGGCGTCCGCTACCGCTCTCGCCGTACTCCTCGCCCGTGATGGCATGGTCGGGGAACAGTTCCGCCAGCCCGTCCCGGATCCGGCGCTCGACCGCCCGGTCGGCCTCGGTGACGGGATCGAACCCGGTCGTCCACTTGTTGTGGACCGTCAGGCTCGTGTCGGGTCCGGCACCGGGGCGAATGCTCGGCCGGAACCAGTCGAGAGCGTGGCGGCTCGACGCAACGATCAGTCGGGTGACCGCCTCGAGTCGATCGGGAGAAAGGACTTGGCCGGTGTTCACCTCAGCGAGGATAGGGCACGAGACTGGCCGCGACATCGACGCGAAGGGCTCTCGCCGCGGGTTTGGGTGAAACTGAGGAACTTACCGCAAACCTGAGGGTTTCAGTCACCGAGGACCATAGGGTATGGCTCGATGTTGCCACGACTCCACCCACCGGGCTTGTCGCCGGCCAGGCACCGTCTTTTGCTGGCAACAGCGGCCGCGGCTCTGCTGGCGACCGTGTGGGCTGCCGCCGACCCGGTGACGGCGTTGGTGTCGACGTCGCACGGCTCGGGAGCCACGTCGGGCGGCCTCTCCGCCGTCTCCGCCGTGATCCTCGGGTTGGTCGAGGGGTTGACGGAGTATCTGCCCGTCAGTTCGACCGGCCATCTCGTCGTCACCTACGAGCTTCTCGGCCTGGCGACCACACCGGAGGCCGAGCAGGCTCTCGAAACCTACGCCATCTGCATTCAAGCCGGTGCGATCCTTGCCGTGTTCGTCCTCTACCGGGAGCGGGTGGCCCAGATGGCCGACGGTCTTCTCGGTCGAAGCGACGACGGCCGTAAGGTACTCGTCGGTGTCGTCGCCGCCTTCATCCCGACGGCGATCATCGGCCTGGCCCTGGTCGACGATGTCCGTTCGCTGCTGTTCGGCGTGCCCCCCATCGCCACCGCCTGGCTCGTGGGTGGCCTGGCCATTCTGGCGCTCACCCGCAGCGGGATCCTGCAGCGGGGCGGTCGGGAACTGACCGAGATCTCCCTCCGCCAGGCGATCCTCATCGGCCTGGCCCAGTCGATCGCGCTGTGGCCCGGCGTCTCCCGCAGCCTGATCACCATTGTCGCCGCCGTGCTGGTCGGCCTGTCACTGACGGCGGCGGTGGAGTTCTCGTTCCTCCTCGGGTTGGCGACACTCGGCGCGGCCACGGTCGTGACTGCGGCGTCCGACGGCGGTCAGCTGATCGAGCTGTTCGGCTGGTTCACACCTCTGGTCGGGCTGGTCGTTGCGTTCATCGCCGCCCTGGCATCGGTTCGCTGGATGGTGGCGTGGCTGCAGCAACGGAGCCTGGATGTGTTCGGGTTCTACCGCATCGCCGTGGGCCTGATCGCCTTCGGCCTGGTTGCCGCCGGCGTGCTGTAGGCTCGTTTGAGTTCGCCGGGGGGGTTGGATCCCACGCGGCGACGATCCGGCTCGAGTCGCCGACGACACCCCGACAGGAACGGTCGATGCGCATCGCAGTACCACGACAATCACAGAGCCGGGAACGTCGGGTGGCCATCACCCCGGCCGGGGTCACCAAACTCGTCGCCGACGGCCACGAGGTCCTCGTCGAGGTCGGTGCCGGGCTGCGGGCCGGGATCGACGACGCCGACTTCCGGGCGGCCGGTGCCACGGTCGATCAACGGGTCGCCGTCATCGGCGCCGACGGTGTGATCGTGCAGACGGTCGGACCGGCGATCGACGAGTTGACCCAGCCCGACTGGTCCCGCCTCGGCCCCGACCATGTGCTGGTGGCCGTCCACGATCCGCTGTGGGACCCGGGCCGGGCCGAGGCTCTGGCCGGAACGGGGGCGACGATCGTCTCCCTCGATCTGATCCCCCGGATCACCCGGGCCCAGAGCATGGACGTGCTGTCATCGATGGCGACGGTCGCCGGCTATCAGGCCGTTCTGCTGGCCGCCATGCGATCGCCCCGTCTGTTCCCGATGATGATGACCGCCGGCGGCACCGTTCCTCCGGCCCGGGCCGTGGTGCTCGGAGCAGGGGTGGCCGGTCTCCAGGCGATCGCCACCTCCAAACGGCTTGGGGCGGTCGTCGAAGCCTACGACATCCGCCCGGCGGCCATGGAACAGATCGCCTCGGTCGGGGCCAAGCCGATCGAGCTGGATCTGGGGTCCGACGACGCAGAGGATTCGGGCGGCTACGCCAAGGCCCAGACCGAGGATGTGAACCGGAGGCAGAACGAGGCGCTGCTGCCCTATGTCGCCGACGCCGACGTCGTGATCTCCACGGCCGCCATCCCCGGGGCGGCCAGCCCTGAGCTGATCACCACCGAGATGGTCGAGGCCATGCGTCCGGGGTCGGTGATCATCGACCTGGCCGCCGAGCGGGGCGGCAACTGTCGGCTGACCGATGCCGATGGAGAGGTCAACCACAACGGCGTGCTGATCGTCGGCCCGACCGACCTACCGTCGCGGGCCGCCGCGACATCGAGCCTCCTGTTCTCCAACAATGTGATCACCTTCGTCCGCCACCTCAGCGACGAGGGGGCGGACGGCGAGAAACCGGCCATCCACTGGGATTTCGACGACGAGATCACCGCCGAGACCGTCGTCGGTCATGGTGGTGAGGTCGTGCATCCCAGGGTTCGGGCGAAACTCGGTCTGGCGCCGCTGCCGACCTCCGGGTCGCAATCGGGCGATGACGAGGGCGACCCGGAAATCGAGATCGAAGGGGACGAGGAAGAATGACGTTCTTGCTGGCTTTGACACTGTTCGTCCTGGCGGTGTTTCTCGGCGTCGAGCTGATCACCAAGGTTCCGCCGACGCTCCACACGCCGCTCATGTCAGGATCGAACGCCGTCAGCGGCATCACCCTCATCGGAGCGCTCGTCGCCGCCGGGTCCGATCACTCGACGCTCACCACCGTGCTCGGATTCGGCGCCGTGGCGCTGGCCACGATCAACGTCATCGGCGGGTTCCTCGTCACCCATCGCATGCTCGGCATGTTCAACCGGAAGCGCTGACCGTGGACACCGTTATCCAACTCGGCTATCTCGCTTCCGCGGTTCTGTTCATCCTCGGGCTCAAACGCCTGTCGCGGCCCCGCACCGCCGTGCAGGGCAACATGATGAGCTCGATCGGCATGTTGCTCGCCGTGGTGGTCACGCTGTTCAACTCCGAGATCCTGAGCTTCTGGGTTATCGTCGCCGGTCTGGTGGTCGGAGGCGCGATCGGCACCCTGCTGGCCACCCGGGTCGCCATGACCGGCATGCCCCAGCTGGTCGCCCTGTTCAACGGCTTCGGTGGTCTGGCCTCGCTGCTCGTCGGTGCCGCCTCGCTCGAGGAGGCACTCGACCTGTCGGGTGGTGAAGACCTCGGTGTCGAGTTCCTCTCCACGGCGGCCCTCACGATTCTCATCGGATCGGTCACCTTTTCCGGCAGTGTCGTGGCTTTCGCCAAGCTGCAGGAGATCTGGCGGGATCTCGGCAACCCGACGGTGCTGCGGGCCGCCAACATCGGTCTGGTCGCGCTGAGTGCACTGCTCGGGGTGATGATCGTCGTCGGACCGTCGTCGTGGTGGCTGTGGGCGCTGGCCGCCGTCGCCCTGATCGCCGGAATCACACTGGTATCACCGATCGGCGGCGCCGACATGCCGGTTGTGATCGCCCTCCTCAACTCCTTCTCCGGTCTGGCCGCCGCCACTACCGGCTTCGTGCTCGGCAATTCGCTGCTGATCATCGCGGGAGCCCTGGTCGGGGCCAGCGGACTGATCCTCACCCTGATCATGTGCACCGCGATGAACCGCACGCTCGTCAACGTGCTGTTCGGCGGGATCGACTCGAGTGGCGTGATCGCCGACGGCGACGAGGTCTACGCCGGGAAGGTGACGAGCTCGTCGGCCGACGAGGTGGCGATGCTGCTCGACACGGCCGAGCGGGTGGCGATCGTGCCCGGCTACGGCATGGCCGTCGCTCAAGCCCAGCATGCGGTCAGAGATCTGACCAGGGCACTCGAGGAGCGGGGCTCCGACGTGGTGTTCGCCATCCACCCGGTCGCCGGTCGCATGCCGGGCCACATGAACGTGCTGCTGGCCGAGGCCGAAGTGCCTTATGAGCAGCTGAAGGAGATGGAGGTCGTCAACCCGTCGTTCCCCCAGGTCGACGTGGCGATCATCATCGGCGCCAACGACGTCGTCAATCCCGACGCCCGCGAGAATCCCGGCAGCCCGATTGCCGGGATGCCGATCCTCGATGTCGACCGGGCCCGCACCGTCGTCGTGATCAAGCGTTCCCTCAGCCCCGGCTTCGCCGGCATTCCGAACCCGCTCTTCGCGCTCGACAACACGCTCATGCTCTTCGGCGACGGCAAGATCGCGGTGGAGGACATCTCCTCGGCGCTCACGGAACTGTAGGTCCCCACCCCTCCTCCGATTTTGTGACGGGGGTCAGCCTCCTCGGAGGAAGAGGGTGTAGGCGTCGTTCTCGGTTTCGTCCCAGAAGCGGTAGCCGAGCTCGTCGAGATGCTGGTTCAGGTCGTCGAGCGTGGCCGGCGGCACGTCGATGGCCACCAGAACCCGCCCGTAGTCCGATCCGTGGTTCCGGTAGTGGAACAACGTGATGTTCCAGTCGACCCCGACCGACTCGAGGAACCGCAGCAGGGCGCCCCGCCGCTCGGGGAACTCGAAGCGGTAGACCCGCTCGTGGGCCACGTCGGAGGCCGGGCCACCGGCCAGATGGCGAACATGGAGTTTGGCCATCTCGTTGTCGGTGAGGTCGGCGACCGTGTAGCCGGCGGTCGACAGATGGTCGATGAGGTCATGCCGATCGGCTGCTCCCGGCCGCAGCTCGAGCCCCACGAAGATACGGGCGATCTCGGCGTCGTTGCGACGGTAGTTGAACTCGGTGACATGACGGTCACCGATCGCTCGGCAGAACTCGAGGAAGCTGCCCCGACGCTCCGGAATCTCGACAGCCAACAGCGCCTCCCGCCGATCGCCGATCGCCGTGCGCTCGGCCACGTGGCCGAGGCGGTTGAAGTTCATGTTGGCGCCGCAGTTGATCGCCACCATCCGCTGATCGGTCGCGCCGGTGTCCTCGACGTAGCGGCGCATTCCGGACACCGCCAGGGCGCCGGCGGGCTCGACCAGCGTCCGGGTCTCGTCGAAGATGTCACGGATCCCGGCACACAGCTCGTCGGTGGTCACGGTGATGATGCCGTCGAGGTGCCGTTGGCAGAGTTCGAAGGTGAGGTCGCCGACCTGTTTCACGGCGACACCGTCGGCGAAGGTACCGACATCGTCGAGAGCCACCGGGCGCCCCGCCTTCATAGCCGCTTCCATCCCGGCGGAGTCAACCGGTTCGACGCCGAACACGAGCGTCCCGGGACGGCGGACCTTGACGTAGGAGGCGACGCCGGCCGCCAGCCCGCCGCCGCCGACCGGCACGAACACCGCGTGAATCGGATCCGGACTCTGATCGAGGATCTCCCGGCCGATCGTGCCCTGCCCCGCGATCACATCGATGTCGTCGAACGGGTGGACGAAAGCCAGGCCGTCGCTCTCGGCCCGCTCCCGGGCAAGGTTCTGGGCGTCATCATAGTGCTCACCGTGGAGCACCACCTGGCCCCCGAGCGCCTCCACGGCCTTGATCTTGATTTCCGGCGTCGACAGTGGCATCACGACGTAGGCCGGCACGCCGCGACGGGCGGCGGCCATGGCAACACCCTGGGCGTGGTTGCCGGCCGAGCTGCAGATCACACCACGGGCGAGCGCCTCGTCGTCGAGGCCCAAGATCTTGTTGGCCGCACCACGGACCTTGAACGAGAACGTGGGCTGCTGATCCTCGCGCTTGAGGAGAATGCGGTTGCCGAGGCGCTCGGTCAGCAGTGGCGCCGGCGTCAGCGACGTGCGATTGGCCACCGCATAGACGTTGGCCTCCTCGATGCGGGATGCCAGGTCGGCCGACTGATAATCCATGGCACAAGGTTAGGAGCTGCCGGACCGGATGCCCGCCTGTTTCAGGCGCTCGGTCGCCGACGTGTCTAGGTGCTCACCGACATCGACGCGTTGACCAACTCGCCGTCACCGGACAGGGACCGTTGCTGAGCCGTACCGTCGAGGTTGACCGACTGACGGATCAACGAGTACGGGCCTCGCTCGCGGGCCGACTCGACGCACACGAAATAGCTACCGGCGGGAACCGATTGGCCGTTGGCCCGACCGTCCCACGCCACCTGGAAACTGCCGGCCGAACGGGTCGGGCCGGAGATGGCGTCGACGGTGTCGGCGCCGCCGGCGGCGATCCTGCTCTGATCGACGCTGTACCAGCGGGTCAGGTCGGGAAGCCACCGTTCCCCCCTGCCGAACTGTTGGTACCAGAGGGCGACGGTCGTGAGGAGGGTGCCGGAGCCGTCCTCGATCCAGACGGCGATGTAGGGCGGCACGTTCTTGCCGCCGGACCCCTGCTCGTAGGTGAACGACACCACCATGGTGCCGCCTCCAGGAAGCGCCCCTCCCGACCCACCGCCCTGCGTTGTCGAGGATGTCGACGTCGTCGAGGACGAGGTGGTCGTCGAGGATGAAGTCGTCGTCTCGGTGGACGAGCCCCCTCCGGCTGCGGTCGTGTCGGTGGTCGACGACACCGATGCGTCAGTCTCCGCAGTGGTCGAGGCGGATGATTGCGCTGCCGCGTCGTCGAGCTGCACCCGCAACGTCTGATCGGAGGACTCCTGGGCGGCCGACGCCTGATCCCCGGTGGAGACGGCCGTGCCGCCGCCCTGGTTCTCCGCGGTGAAGACGTCGGCGTCGTTGCTCCCGCACGCGGCCAACAACGCGCCCATCGTGGCGCCGTAGATCGTGTGCAGGAACGTACGACGGCTCTGTAGTCGGGGCCGCAGCCTGCGTCCGCCCTGATCTCGCCCGCCAACACCCATCGTCAATCTCCAACCGTGCCGTCGATGGCCTGCCGGATGAAGTCGGCATGGCCGCAGTGGCGAGCGTACTCCTCGATCATGTGGATCATGATCCAGCGCATCGACCATTGCCGACCGTTGGGCAATTCCTTGGCTGATACTTCATCGAGCGACGTCACACCGGCCTCGATCTGACGGGACCGATCGCAGGCGGCACGGAAGTAGCCGACTATCTCGTTCGGCGTGAATCGGTGGGCGTTGTCGAACTCCCAGTCCGGGGTCACCTCGAAGTCGACCCCCACCCACGGGTCTCCGAGCGGCCGGTCCAGAAAGTACGCCGAGAACCATCCCTCCTCGACGCCGGCCATGTGCAGGAGCAGGCCGCCGAGCGTGAGATCTGACGGCGCGACGGGTGTCAGGAGCTGCTCGGCCGTCAGCCCCGACGTCTTGCGCTCCAACACGGCACGGTAGAAGTCGAGGAACTGGCGTAGCATGACTCGCTCGGCGCCTTGGTCATCAATGACAGGCAGGGTGGGCGTCAGCTCGTCCGAGGTCACAGGCGACAGGATATCCAGCGACCCGTCAGGATTTCCGGCGGGCCCGTCCGGGCCGTAGAGTGTCGGCCATGAAGTTGGCTACGACAATCTCGTTCGACGGTGACCCCGCCAAGTTGGTCGGCCAGGTCAAGGACCTGGAGAGGGCCGGGATCGACCGGGTCTGGGGCGGCGAGATCTACGGATTCGACCTGGTGTCGACGTTGGCCTACTTGGCCGGGCAGACGGACCGGGTCGAGTTGATGACGGGCATCCTGCCCGTCTACTCGCGAAGTCCCGCCCTCATCGCCCAGACCGCGGCCACGATCGACGCTCTGTCGGGTGGACGATTCGTGCTCGGGCTGGGGACGTCGGGTCCTCAGGTCATCGAGGGATGGCACGGCTTCCCGTTCGACAAGCCGCTCGGCCGGACCAGGGACACGATCGAGATCTGCCGGAAGGTCTGGTCGGGTGAGCGCGTCGTCCACGAAGGTCTGGCGTTCAGCCTTCCGCTCCCTGAGGGCCGGGGCCGTGGGCTGGGGAAACCGCTCAAGTTCGTCGGGCAGCCGTTGCGATCGGAGATTCCCATTGTGGTCGCCTCGATCGGACCGAGGAACGTCGAGATGACGGCGGAGTTGGCCAACGGCTGGCAACCCATCCATTTCGTACCCGACCGTTTCCGTCAGGTCTGGGGCGACGCCCTGGCGGCCGGCGAGGCCAAACGGTCGGCAGATCTCGGTCCGCTGGAGATCATCGCCGGCGGGTTCGTCGCCCTGGGCGACGGACCGGCGGTCGAGCAGGCCCGGGCGGCTGCTCGTGCCCACATCGCGTTCTACGTCGGAGGGATGGGGGCCAGGGGAAAGAACTTCTACAACGACCTGTTCCGGCGCTACGGCTGGGAGGAGGAGGCGGACAAGATCCAGGATCTCTTCCTGTCGGGTAAGCGGGACGAGGCGACCGCTGCGGTACCCGACGAATACCTGGATCTCTCGATGTTGTGCGGCGACGAGGCGACGGTGCGCGAGAGACTACAGGTCTACCGCGACGTCGGTGTCACCCACCTGACGGTCGCCCCGACGGGACCGGACCCGCTCGGCACGATCGAAGCACTGAAGGACATGATCGCCACCTGATCCACCATTCCGTGCCCACAGAGCCTCACAACCGAGGGCCCGAGCGCACGGAACGACCCGGTGTTACTGCATGCCGCTGGCGCTCACGGTGCGCTGGGACACTTCCACCAGCTCACCGCCCCGAACCTCGTACGACACGACCCGGTCGACCGAGTGCATACCGCGCCGGGCCTTGCCCGAGACGACGTCGAGCTCCATTCCGGTGACGACCGGCAGCAGCGCCACCGCCTGAAAGCCGTCGTCACGACCGGGATTCGAGCGTTTGTCCTCCCTGATGAGCTCCGTCGACTCCCAGATCCACGTGTCATCGACCGACACGAAGCGGCAGCGGTGATTGGTGCGGGACTTGGAGACGAGGCCGCCGGGGCACACGATCACGCCGCCGCCGGAGCCGCGGTCCTGCCCACCCTCGATCCACGGCAACAGACCGAGGCCGTCGGCCCCGAACCCGGACTCGAACGCGGCAGCGATGATGGCGTCGAGGTCGCCACGGGCTACCGCCCGCTCCCGTTGCAATTGACGGGCCGCCTCGGCCACGTTGGCCAGCTCGTCGCCGTCGAGACGATCGAGCACCCTGACGACGTCGTCGGGGTGACCGGTCAGCAGCTTGGCCGCCGAGCTGACACGCCGCGTGGAGGGCGCGTCAGCCCGCCGGCCATTGCCGTTGTCACTGCTCTTGTACGTTCCCGATCCTGCCGTCGAACCGACCTGCCTACTCGCCACCCTCGTTGAGGGTAACCTCGACGGGTGACCAATCGTCACCGGTGACATCGGCGTCGCCGATCAGGTCGAGGGCGGCCTGGGCGAGATCGGTGGTGAAGGCCGCATCGTCGGGGGCGGCGCTCAACACGCCCTCGGACAACGACACGTCGATCGTCTGGTCGTACAGCGCCTTGTCCATGACGCCAGCCCCGCCGGGCGACGGCCAGATCAGCTTGTTGATCTCGTTGAGCTGCCACGTCTGGTGCGACTCACCCAGCGTCGGGCCGTTGGCGAGCACCACGTCGACGCAGGCGTCGGCATTGTCACGACACCACATCCAACCCTCGATCGAGGCCGCGATGAACCGGGTCGTCTGGTCGTCGTAGGCCTCATCCCCGAGCTTCGTACCGTCGGCCCAGATGGCGTCCTGCAACATGGCGGTGCCGACGTCGTTCCAGTCGACGACCGTGAGATCCTCGGGCTGATAGAGCTCACCCGTGTCGGGGTTGACGGTCTCCAGCACCTGGGCGTACTCGTTGTAGGTCATGGCCTGTGCGGCATCGATCTCGCCCTGGATGAGCGCCACCATGTCGAAGTTCTGCTGCACCAGCTCGAAATCGGTGCCCGGCTCGAGGCCGGCCGATCGGGCGCCGGCCAGGAGTTCGAATTCGTTGCCGAAGCCCCAGTTGCCGATCTTCTTGCCTGCGAAGTCACCTGGTCCGCTGATGCCGGCATCGGCAAACGACACCTGCAGTGTTCCCGACCGCTGGAAGATCTGGGCCACATTGACGATGTCGATCCCCTCCTCCCGGGAAACGAGCGCCTTCGGTACCCACGAGATCGCGTAGTCGACCGCGCCCGAGCCGAGTTGCTGCTGAGGCACGATGTCGACGCCGCCCTCGACGATCTCGACCTCGAGGCAGCGGGCAGCGTAGAAGCCCTCGTCGACCGCGGCGTAGTAGCCGGCGAACTGGGCCTGGGCGAACCACTGGAGTTGCAGTTTGACCTGATCGACGGTCTCGCAGTCACCGCCGTCGTTCGCCGCGGTGTCCGAGCTGTCGTCGCCGCATGCCGCGGCCACGGTGACGATGGCGAGCAGTACGGCCAGCCACGCCCATCGCCGCCTTCCGTTGTCCGTTTGTTCTTTCATATCTCTCCCCTATCAGTTGGTTGCCTAAAGGATTGCTGAACTTGTCGAACTTCGATCGATTATGGCCCATCCGACGGCCGTCGCCAGGGCATCGCCACTCGCTCGACGGCCACGGCCAGAGCGAACAGGACGAGACCGACAACCGACGCGACCACGATGGCGGCCCACGCCTCGGCGTAGCGGGCGAAGCTGGCGTTCTGGGTGATGACGGGACCGAGTCGGTCCTGGGGGCCGCCGAAATACTCGGCCACGATGGCCGCGATGACGCTGAGGGGCGCGGCCAGCCGCAGCGAGGTGAGGAAGAACGGAACGGCATTGGGGACGCGGACTTGGCGGAGCACCGCGAGGTCCGATGCTCCGTATGAGCGCATGAGCTCGATCTGGGACGGTTCGACCTCCAGCAGTCCACGGGCCGTGTTGACGAACACCGGGAAGAACACGACGACGACCACGACGGCCTGGTTGCTGAGTGAGCTGGTGATGCCGAACCAGGCATTGAAGATCGGGGCGAGCGCGATGATCGGTGTGGCGTTGGCCGCGACGGCGAACGGGGTGAGTGTGCGCCCGACCCTCACGTAGCGGGTCGCCAGCAAGGCGAGGACGACGCCGAGTACGACACCGATGACGAGGCCGGAAACCGCGATCGTGGTGGTGTTCCAACCGGCCTGGCGAAGCGAGACGGTGGAGACCCCTTCCGAGGCCGACCAGTTGTCGATCAACGCCTGGGTGATCGAGGAGGGACGAGGTAGGAGGAACTCCTGGATGCCGAACAGCCGGACCAGCGATTCCCAGAGCACCAGCAACACCACGCCGGCGATGGCGGCCGGAGCGATCGCCGACAGTCGGGTGGGGATCGACGCTTGACCGTTCACGGCGTCGACCCGACATGGCGGAGGGCTTCCCGGATCTCGGTGGCGCACTTGAAGTAGGCCTCGTCCTCCCGGGTGTCCTCGGTCCGGTGGTCACCCAGCGGCACGTCGATGATGTCGTGGATCCGGCCCGGGCGTGGTGACAGCACGACCACCCGATCGGAGAGGAACGTGGCCTCCGAGATCGAGTGGGTCACGAACAGAACGGTGGTGCCGACCTCGGCCACCAGACCGAGCAGTTCGTGCTGCATGTGTTCGCGGGTCATCTCGTCGAGAGCGCCGAACGGCTCGTCCATCAACAACAGACGGGGTTTGAACGACAGCGCTCGGGCGATCGCCACCCGCTGTTGCATTCCTCCCGAGAGCTGCCACGGGTAGTGGTTGCCGAAGTCGGAGAGCTGGACGAGTTCCAGCATCTCCGCCGATCGGGCCTCCCGCTCCGCCTTCGTCCAGCCCATCAACTCGAGTGGCAACTCGATGTTGCGGGCCACCTTCCGCCACGAGAACAGCCCGGCCGACTGGAAGGCCATGCCGTAGTCGCGGTCAAGGCGGGCCTCGTGAGCCGATCGTCCGAATACGTCGATCCGCCCCGAGGTCGGTGTGACCAGGTCGGCGATCAACCGCAACAGGGTCGATTTGCCGCAGCCCGACGGCCCGATGAGCGACACGAACTCCCCGGCCTCAACCTCGAGATCGATGTCCTGCAGGGCGACGACTTTTTCGTCGGTGTCGGGGTTGAACGTCTTGCCCACCCCGGAGACCGCGATGGCGGGTACGGGATCCAACATCGTCACAACGAACCGTCCTCTCCACGAACCAGACGTGATTCGGCCAGGTTGGCCATGCCGAACACGAACAGCCCGAGCAGGGCCGCAGCGATCACGGCGGCGTACAGCTTCTCGGGACCGGTCGTGTAACGGCCGGCGAAGTCGAGGATGACCCGTCCGAGGCCACCACGGATGCCGGCCGAGATCTCACCGACGATGGCGCCGACCACGCTGAGTGTTGCCGCCAGTTTGAACGCCGGGAACAGGTACGGCCGGGCCGCCGGCAGCCGGAGCGCGAACAGCGTCTTCGACCATCCGGCGGCATAGGAGCGCATCAGCTCCAGCGCCTCGGGAGCCGGCGACTTCAGCCCGGCCAGGCCGTTGACCGCCACCGGGAAGAACGTGAGATAGGCCGCGATGAGTGCCACCGAAACCGTGTCGCCGAGGAACGTGGTGCGGCCCCACGTGACCACGATGGGGGCCAGCGCGATGAGAGGAACCGTCTGGCTGATGTTGATCCACGGCACCAGTGCCCGGTCGAGCCACGGCGATCGCAGCATCACCACGGCGAGCCCGAGGCCGACGACGGAGCCGATGCCGAATCCGAGCCCGGCCTCGATGAGCGTGAAGCCGGCGGCCTTCAACAACGAGACGGCCAGGACCTCACCACTCCCCCGCTGCACCGGCTCGATGAACGAACCGGCGATCTCCCAGACGTGGGGCATGGTCAGGTCGTCGGGTCGGACCGGCAGCAGATCGGGCCACCGATCGTCGATGCGACTGCCGATGACCTTGTAGAGCTCCCACAGGGCGCTCACCACGACGAGCGCTCCCGCGACGAGGCCGGCGGTCGCGGTGTGCCGCCTCCAGCCCGCCTGATCCGTCGAACTCAGGATCCGCTCCTCAGATGGGGGATCACCCGCTGCCCGTAGGCGTTGAGGGTCTCGTCCTTCTGATCGTGCATCAGGTAGATGGCGAACTGGTCAACGCCGAGATCACGTAGCTCCTCCAACCGGGCCACGTGCTGATCCTCGGTGCCGAGGATGCAGAACCGGTCGATGATCTCGTCGGGCACGAAGTCGGTGTGCTCGTGGCCCGGCTTGCCGTGGCCCGAGTAGTCGTAGCCCTTGCGGCCCTCGATGTAGTCGGTCAGCGCCTTGGGGACGAGATCGGTGTCGGATCCGTACCGTTCGACCAGGTCGGCCACGTGATTGCCGACCATGCCCCCGAACCACCGGACCTGGTCCCGCTGGTGCTCGATGTTGTCGCCCACATAGGCCGGGGCGACGACGCAGATGTAGAGCGAGTCGGGGTCGCGGCCGGCGTCGGCCGCCGCCTGCCGCACCGCGGCGATCGTCCATTCGGCAATCTGGGTGTCGGCGAGTTGGAGAATGAAGCCGTCGGTCTCCGAGCCGCAGAGGTGCAGCGCTTTGGGACCGTAGGCGGCCATGAGCATCTTCAGCTCGAATCCTTGATCCTTGGCCCACGGGAACTGGAGGGGCGTGCCCTGATAATCGACCTCATCGCCCTCGGCCAGGCCCTTGATCACCCTCATCGACTCCGACAATGTGGCCAGCTTGCACGGCTTCTTGCCGATGACCCGCATGGCCGAGTCGCCGCGCCCGATTCCGCAGATCGTGCGGTTGCCGTACATGTCGTTGAGCGTGGCGAACAGCGACGCCGTCACAGTCCAGTCGCGGGTGCCGGGGTTGGTGACCATCGTGCCGACCGTCATCCGGTTGGTGGCGGCCAACATCTGTGAGTAGATGACGAACGGCTCCTGCCACAGGACATGGCTGTCGAACGTCCAGCCGTACGAGAACCCCAGGGTCTCGGCGGTGCGGGCCAGCTCCACCACCCGCGACGCCGGAGGGTCGGTTTGCAGTACAACGCCGAAATCCACTGGAGGTCCTTTCCCTGATTTTCCCTGATTATGAGGATTGCAGTGCTTTCTGTGCGCCCACCGCCCCGTTTCCGGGGCGTGTGGCGCACAGCTCGATGTGGGTTAGCGGTTCTGGGGGAAGCCGAGGTCGACCGAGCTGGTTCCGGGATCCGGCCACCGTGACGTGACGACTTTGGGACGGGTGAAGAACTTCACCCCTTCCGGCCCGTACATCGTGGTGTCGCCGAACAGCGAGTCGTTCCATCCGCCGAAGCTGTGGTAGCCGACGGGTACCGGGATAGGCACGTTCACGCCGACCATGCCGGCCTCGACCTCCTCGACGAAGCGGCGGGCCGCTCCCCCGTCGCGGGTGAAGATGGCCGTGCCGTTGCCCCACTGGTTGTCGGCGATCAGCTTGACGGCGTCGGAGTAGGAGTCTGTCCGCACCACACTGAGGACCGGGCCGAAGATCTCGTCGGTGTAGACCGTCATGTCGGTGGTGACGTTGTCGATCAAGGTGGGAGCGAGGAAGAAGCCATCGCTGTCGAAGCTCGACTGACGGCCGTCGATGACCACATCGGCTCCGGCGTCGGCGCCCTGGCCCACGTAGTCGGCCACCCGGTCCCGGTGCTCCCGGGTGATGAGCGGACCCATCTCGGATGCCGGGTCGGTGCCGTCGCCCACGGTCAACTTGTCGGTTCGTTCCTTGATGGCCGCCAGCAGCGGGTCGGCCACGTCGCCGACGGTGACCAGCACGGAGATGGCCATGCACCGCTCCCCCGCCGAGCCGTAGGCGGCCGAGACGGCGGCGTCGGCCGCGAGACCGATGTCGGCATCGGGCAGCACGATCATGTGATTCTTGGCCCCACCGAGCGCCTGAACCCGTTTGCCGTTGGCGGTGCCGGACTCGTAGATGTACTTGGCGATCGGCGTGGAACCGACGAACGACAGCGCTGCCACGTCGGAGTGGTTCAGCAGACGGTCGACGGAGACCTTGTCGCCGTTGACCACGTTGAGCACGCCGTCGGGGAAGCCTGCTTCGTGGAAGAGCTCGGCGATGAACATCGGGGTCGACGGATCGCGCTCGGACGGCTTGAGGACGTAGGTGTTGCCGCAGGCGATGGCGTTGGGGATCGTCCACAGCGGCACCATGGCCGGGAAGTTGAACGGGGTGATACCGGCCACGACACCGAGCGGCTGGCGGATGGTGTGGACGTCGACGCCGGTTGAGGCGTTCGACGAGTAGTCGCCCTTCAACAGCTCGGCGATGCCACAGGCGTACTCGATGTTCTCGAGGCCGCGGGCCACTTCGCCCATGGCGTCGCTCGTGACCTTGCCGTGCTCGGCGGTGAGCCTGGCTGCGATCTCCGAGGCGTTGGCGTCGACCAGGTTGCGGAAGTCGTACATGAGGCGGGTGCGCTTGGCGATGCTGACATCACGCCAGTCGTTGAACGCCGCCTTGGCCGCCGCGACCGCGGCATCCACGTCGGCCTCGGACGAGAGCCCGACCTCGCCCGACTGCTCACCGGTCGCCGGATTCCACACCGCCTGCCGACGGTCGGAGGTGACCTCGACCTTGGCTCCGCCGATGAGGTTGTCAATCTGATTCATGGGTTCGCTCGCTGGGGTTCGTAGTCGTTACATGAGGTATTCGCACAGGCCGCGGCGGAGATACTGACCGTCGCCCTTGCTGCCGTGGTAGGTGTCGTTCTCGACGATGACACTGCCTCGGGAGATCACGGTGTCGACCTTGCCTTGGACCTCGAAGCCCTCGTAGGCCGAGTAGTCCATGTTCATGTGATGATTGTCGACCGAGATCGACCAGGTGGCGTTCGGGTCGTAGACGACGATGTCGGCATCGGACCCCGGTTGGATCACGCCCTTGCGGGGATAGAGGCCGAACATCCGGGCCGGTGTGGTGGCACACAGCTCCACCCAGCGGGCCAGACCGATCTCACCTTGAACGACGCCCTGGTAGATGAGGTCCATCCGGTGCTCGACGCCCCCGATGCCGTTCGGGATGGCCCGGAAGTCGTCGACCCCCAGTTCCTTCTGATCCTTCATGCAGAACGGGCAGTGGTCGGTCGACACCACCGACAGGTCGTCGGTGCGGAGCCCCTTCCACAGGTCGGCGTGATGGTGTTCGTGCTTCGATCGCAGCGGCGTGGAACACACGTATTTCGCCCCCTCGAATCCAGGGGCACCGAGGTGGTCCTCCAGGTTGAGGTAGAGGTACTGGGGGCAGGTTTCGGCGAACACGTTGGCCCCGTTGTTGCGGGCCCGGGCCACCTCCTCGAGTGCCTCGGAGGCCGACAGGTGCACGATGTAGAGCGGCGCCGCCCCGACCTTGGCCAGCTTGATGGCGCGGTGGGTGGCCTCCGATTCGAACTCCTCCCGACGGACCCGGCCGTGATACACCGGATCGGTCTCACCGCGTTCGACAGCCTGTTCGGCCAGCACATCGATGGCGATTCCGTTCTCGGCGTGCATCATGATCAGACCGCCCGACTCCGACGCGTTCTGCATGGCCCGCAGGACCTGGCCGTCGTCGGAGTAGAACACCCCCGGGTAGGCCATGAACAGCTTGAAGCTGGAGATGCCCTCGTCGACCAGCATGGTCATCTCCTTGAGCGACGCCTCGTTGACCTCGCCGATGATCATGTGGAAGCCGTAGTCGATGGCGCAGTTCCCCTCGGCCTTCGCCATCCATTCGTCCAGGCACTCCCGCACCTGGCGGCCGTGACTCTGGACCGCGAAGTCGACGATGGTGGTGGTGCCGCCCCAGGCCGCCGCCCGAGTACCGGTCTCGAAGGTGTCGGACGCGAAGGTGCCGCCGAACGGGAGTTCCATGTGGGTGTGGACGTCGACGCCGCCGGGGATCACGTACTTGCCCTGCGCGTCGATCACCCGATCCGCTCCGCCCTCGGCGGTGGCGGCCAGATCCGAGCCCGGAACGTAGAGCGCGGCGATCGTCTCTCCGTCGACCAGCACATCCATGGCCGTTGCCCCGGTGGCGCTGATTACCGTGCCGTTCTTGATGAACAGTGTCGACATGACTCTTCAATCCCCTTCGATCGATTGCGTCTCTTTCTAGAACCTAGTGCGTCGCTGCCACCGACGTCATGTGACGGTGGCCGCCGCCTTCGCCAGCGCAGCGAGACCCTCGTCGATCTCATCGGCGCTGACGTTCAGCATCGGGGCCATCCGGATCACGTTGCCGTAGAGACCGCCCTTGCCGACCAGCAGACCGGCGGACTTGGTGGCCTCCAACATCGCGGTGGCCCGCGCTGGCGACGGCTCCAGCGAGCCGGGTTCCACCGTCTCGAACGCCTGCATGAGACCTCGGCCTCGAACCTCGGCGATCCATGGGGCGTCGGCGGCCAGGGCGTCGAGCCCGTCGCGGAACCGGCGGCCCATCTCGGAGGCGTTGTCCTGCAGATTGTTGGCGACGACGTAGTCGATGGTGGCACTGCCCGCCGCGGCGGCCAACGGGGCGCCGCCGAACGTGGAGAAGTTCAAGACTCCGATGGTGTCCATGATCTCGGCTCGCGCCACGATTCCGGCGAGCGCTGCGCCGTTGCCGACGCCCTTGGCGAAGGTCAACATGTCGGGCACGATGTCGTGGGCCTCATAGCCCCAGAAGTGGTCGCCGGTGCGACCCCAGCCGGTCTGGACCTCGTCGGAGATGAACAGGATGCCTCTGTTGTCGAGTTCCTTCTTCATCGATCCGAAGAACCCGTCGGGCGGGGTGGCGAAGCCGCCGACCCCCTGGATGGGTTCGGCGATGAGCGCCGCGACGTCGCCGGCCGAGGTCATCGTGAGCAGCTGGGTGAGATCATTGACGCAGGCGTCGGTGAAGTCCTCGCCGTCGAGGTCGGCGAACGGGCTCCGCAGCTGGTACGGGCCCTGCACGAAGGTGACCTGGAGCCCGGTGAAGCTGGTGGACGACCACGAGCTGTGCGACGTGATCGCCTGCGCGCCGAACGACCGCCCGTGGTAGCTGTTGCGCATCGCCAGGATCTGGTTCGACTTGCGGTACGACGTGGCCAGCAACAGCGCCGTCTCGTTGGCCTCGGTACCCGACGGGGTGAGGAAGACCCGGGCATCCGGGATGCCCGACAGGCGGGCGATCTTCTCCGCACATTCGATCATCGGTTCCGACAGATAGAGCGTCGAGGTGTGCAGTACCTTTGCCGCCTGGGCCTGCACCGCGGCGGTGACCGCCGGGTTGTTGTGACCGACCATCGTGGTCAGCACACCACCGAAGAAGTCGAGGTAGCGGTTGCCGTCGACGTCGAACACGTAGCCCCCCTCGCCGTGCTCGATGGCGATCGGCTCGGCGTAGTAGGGCGACAGGAACGACGGGAGAACCGCCCGGTATCGCTGGTGGAGTTCCTCGGAAGTGGTCATGTGTGCTCGCCTACAGTTCGGTGATCCGGTCGTACATCTCGGGACGGCGGTCCCGGTAGAACGCCCACTGGTTGCGGACCTCCTCGATCAGATCCAGGTCGAGATCGCGGATGACCAGCTCGGCTTCCTGATCCGACGCCGGGTCGCCGACGAACTGACCGCGGGGGTCGCAGAAGTAGCTGGTGCCGTAGAAGTCGTTGTCGCCCAACGGCTCGATGCCGACCCGGTTGATGGCGCCGACGAAGTACATGTTGGCCACGGCGGACGATGTCTGCTCCAACTGCCACAGGTAGGCCGACAGGCCGCGGCTGGTGGCCGACGGGTTGAACACGATCTGGGCGCCGTTGAGGCCGAACATCCGCCAACCTTCAGGGAAGTGACGGTCATAGCAGATGTTGACGGCCACCCGGCCGACCGCGGTGTCGAACACCGGATACCCCAGGTTGCCGGGCTTGAAGTAGAACTTCTCCCAGAACCCCTTGACCTGGGGAATGTGGATCTTCCGGTACTTGCCGAGGTAGGAGCCGTCGGCGTCGATCACCGCCGCGGTGTTGTAGAGGAAGCCCTCCTGCTCCTTTTCGTACATGGGAAGTACGAGCACCATCTCGTGCTTGGCCGCCAACTCCTGGAACCGCTTGGTGGTCGGCCCGTCGGGGATGGCTTCGGCATAGCTGTAGTACTCGGTCTCCTGCACCTGACAGAAGTAGGGTCCGTAGAACAGCTCCTGGAAGCACATCACCCGGGTGCCCTGGGCGGCGGCCTCGGCCACGTATTTCTCGTGGAGCTCGATCATCGACTCCTTGTCGCCGGTCCAGGCCGTCTGCACGATGGCCGCCTTGACGGTGGTGTCGCCATTCGCCATGGTCTTCCCCTCTTTCGTTCGGTCGTCCTTTTCACGACCGTATTTGATCTTTTGATCGAGAACAAGTAAGTCTTTGTTGTATGCAAAGTTTTTTCCCGGCCCTCGACGGCCGGGAACCCGGGCGCGACGCCAACAGCATCGCCAAGGCCATCGGTCGTCTCATCTCCGACGGTGAACTCGTCGTTGGCGACAAACTCCCCCCGATCCGTACCGTGGCCACCCATCTCGGCGTCAGTTCTTCGACGGTGGCCGGCGCCTGGGCCATCATGCGACGCCACGGCCTCATCCAAACCGACCGCCGCCGGGGCACCACGGTTCGGCCGTTCGCCTCGCACGGCCGCAACCGCTACTGGCAGGTGCCCAACACCGGTGGACGCCTGGAGCTCGACCTGAGCACCGGCACGCCCGATCCCCAACTTCTCCCGCCGCTACACCCGATCCTGGCGAAACTGCAGACCGAACTCGAGGTCACGTCCTACCTCGACCCGCCGGTGCTACCCGAACTCGAGTCCGAGTTGAGGAACCGGTGGCCCTACGACCCACCGGCGCTCACCGTGGTCGACGGCGCCAACGATGCGCTCGACCGGGTGGTGAACGCCGTCGTCCGTCTGGGCGACGTCGTCGTGGTCGAGGATCCCACCTACCCGATACTTCTCGACCAGCTCGAGTTGGCCGGCGCCGAGGTCGTTGGCGTCGGACTCGACGATGAAGGCCCACAACCCGACGAACTGGCCGCCGCACTGCAGCGGAATCCAGCGGCGCTCGTCATTCAAACCGGCGGCCACAATCCAACCGGCACACTGCTCACCCCGATCCGGGCCAAGGCCATCGCCAGACTCGTGGCCGGCACCGACACGATCGTGATCGAGGACGACCATGTCGGGGCCATGGCCGACGGGGCAGCCGTGAGCCTCGGATCCGAGTTGCCCAATCAGGTCTATCGCATCCAGAGCTTCTCGAAGACCTACGGACCCGATCTACGGATCGCGGCGGTGACCGGCCCCGCCGACGGTATCGACACGATCCAGCGGCGACGCCAGATCGGTCCCGGATGGACAAGCCGATTGATCCAGCGGATCCTGCTCGAGCTGTTCGCCGACGACGAGGTGGCCCGATTTGTGGCCGAAGCCACCGAGACCTACGCCATCCGCCGCCACTCGCTGGGCCGTGAACTCCACGAGCGGGGGGTCGGGGTCGAGGTCGGGCAAGGTCTGAACCTCTGGATCCCCGTCGGGTCCGAGCAACTCGCCACGGTCGGTCTGGCCGCAGAAGGCATCGGCGTCTCCCCCGGTGCACCGTTCCGGGTGGAGGGCGTCGAACCGCACATACGGGTCACCGCCACCAACGTCCGGTCCGATTTCGACGTCGTGGCCGACGCCATCGCCAACGCCGCGCACCTCAACAGTCACCGCTGACTACGGCCGATTGGCGAGTACGTTCGGCTTGTACCGGGGTCAGTGGCGATTCAGCGCGACGTCGATCGGTGGGTCGCCGAAGGGTGATGCCTGGGTCACGACGGTGCCCGGACGGAGTCCGCTATCGCCTCGGTATCGCTCGAGGAGGCGCCGCTCAGCGCTCTCGTCTCCTTCGTCGGCCGCCAGGAGAAGGCGTGCGATGTCATCGATCCAGCGGGCGTCGGCCTCGCTGACAGGGGATCCCGGCTCACCCATACGTCCCCACGTGTCCCAGAGCAGGAGTTCATCACCGAAGCGATGCGCGACCTCATAGATGACTTCTTCGAAAATGAACCGTTCGCCGCGAAAGACCGGCACGGCGGGATCGACACCGTATGTGTCGGAGTCGATGTCGCCGAGACGGTAGCCAAGCCACACCTGCGCCGCGGTGACGAATCCGGTGCCGCCGAGGCGGCCTGGCTCGATGTCCATCGGAGTCGGCAACGCCGGGCGGGGAGCCTCGATCTCGGAGTCGAAGCGTCGCCATCGGCCGTTTATGAATGCCTCGACGATGACATGGTCGTGATGCCAACCGTCAACGAAGTATCCGGCGAAGCCGACCCGGGACCGGGCCGGGACGCCGTGGGTACGGAGCGTACCGATACAGAACAGGGTGTGGTCGCGGCAACATCCCTGCACGCGTTCGGTCGGCGCTCGAGGAGTGTCGAGCGGTTCGGGGTGGCGGCCCCGGTCTGCGGTCAGGATCGCTTCGAGCCAGCGGGCGTTGACATCGCCGCGAGTCTCCACGGGCAGATTGTGGCCCGATGCCCGGTAGTGCACGATGACGTTGCGGGAAACGGCTGACAGCGCTTCGGGCTCGACCGGTAGAACACGAAGCGCGGATCGGTGCCGGCCCGGGTTCGAGTAGGGCGTATGCCGCGAATGGTCGACTACGGACGTCATGGCCGGCGTCTTCAGAAGTCTTAGGCGATACCGGCCAGGAGTTCGATGACCGGTACGGCCTCGGGTTGATCCGACGTGATGTCGACCATCACCGCATCCGATCCGTCGACCGTCACCTCGATGGTGAGGAATTGACAGCACGCCTGTTCCCGCTCGGCCAGATCCTCGATGACGGTACGCAATTCGAGTGGCCACCGCATCCGCACCCCGTGCTCGATGCGCTCGACGGCGAGACGAAGGCCGTGCAGCGTCTGCCACTCGACGAGCTGATCGACCGCCGCCGACGGTCCGAGGGTGCAGGCAACAGGAATACGCTTCTTCACGTCGCCCATTGTACACCAGCCGAATTAATTAGATTATCGAAGTAACCGCCGATCCTGTACGGTTGAACGTCAGTGACCGAGCTACGTTCTCCGACTCTCGACACCTCCGGGGAGGACCGCCGCTACCAGCGGGTTCTCCTACTGCTCGTGATGGCTTCGGTCATGGCCTTCGGGTCGATGATGACGATCGTGACGGTGGCCCTGGGCACCCTGGCGACCGACCTCGACTCCACTCGGGCGACTCTCACCTGGGCGGTGACGGGTCTCATGCTGGCCATGGCGGTTGCCACCCCGCTGGCCGGAAAACTGGGCGACGTACGCGGCCATCGCAAGGTGTTCCTCCTCGGGCTCGCCGGCTGTCTCGTCACCACGGTCGCCTGTGGCTTGGCCTGGGACGCCGGATCACTGATCGTGTTCCGGGCGCTGTTCGGACTTGCCGGCGCTCTTGTCGTGCCGAACTCGATGTCGCTGATGATGCACGCCTACGGAGCCGAACGGCGGGCCACGGCCATGGGCTGGTTCCAGTTCGCCATGACCGGCGCCCCAACCATCGGCCTGGTGGTCGGCGGACCGTTGATCGACATCATCGGATGGCGCAACCTGTTCTTCGCCTTCGCCGTCATCACCGCCGTCGCCCTCGCCGCCTCGATCCGGCTCCTCCGACCGACCCCAGTCCGCGCCAGCCACACCATCGACTACCTCGGCGGCATCACCCTCGGCCTCACGGTCCTGGCCGCGTTGCTGGCGATCACCCGCATCACGGTGCTGCTGCGAGACAGCGGTGCCGCAGTGGCGGCCACCGACCGGCTGTTCTGGTTGCTGACATCGGCCGCGGCGGTCGGGTTCGCGGTGTTCGTGCGCACCGAGCGCACCGCTCCGGAGCCGATGCTCAAGCTCGAGTACTTCTCCCGACCGAACTTCACGTTGCCAATGGTGTCGATGGCCCTCGTCCAGTTCGCCTACATGGGCGGTTTCGTGGTGGTCCCGGCCCTGCTCGAGGACCAGTACCTGTGGTCACTGGGGGCGATCGCGGTTCTCTTGGCGCCGCGCCCGGCCACGTTCAGCCTCACCTCTCCGCTCGGCGGCTACCTACCGGGTCGCATCGGTCAAAAACCCCCGATCATCATCGGCGCCGTGGCCATGATCGCCTCGACCGCGGCGTTCGTGGCCGCCTCCGGGTTCGACTCCGGTATCGGCATCGCCCTGGTTCTGGCCGGGTTGATTCTCGCCGGCGGAGCAGCGGGAATCTCGCAGCCGTCGGTGCTGGCCATGGTGGTCGACAACGTCGATGACGACGACACCGGCATTGCCAACGGCATGACCCAACAGATCATGTTCATCGGCATCGTCGTCGGGGTTCAGGGCATGAACGTCCTGGCCGGAGACAACGCCACCCCCGCCCGATTTGCCCTCACCTTCGGTGTCGGCTTGATCGCCTCCGTGCTCGGACTCGTCCTCGCCCTCCTCATCCGGGCACCGGAGCGGGAGCGACCACAGCCGACCATCCGGGATGAGGTCGCCCGGAATGGGGTCGACGGAGCTGAAGTCGGCACGATCGATCGCCTGGGCGGAGTCCACCGGAAGAACTACGCTTCGGACTACGACCGCCGCTGAATCGACAGGAGAACGAACCATGATCAAGGTGACCGTGATGTATCCGGCCGGCGAGGGCAAGACGTTCGACATGGAGTACTACGCAAACGACCACATGGACATCGTCCGACGCGACATGGGCCCGTCGCGTCTCGAGATCGACAAGCAGGTCGACGGGCCGTATCTCGCCATGGTCCATCTGTACTTCGACTCGATGGAGGCGATGCAGGCCGGCATGGGCAACGCCGCCGACGCACTCGCCGACATCCCGAACTTCACCAACGCCGAACCGGTGGTTCAGACCTCCGAAGTCGTCGGCTGAGCGCCAAGCCGCCGCCGTAGCCCGAGCTTCCTCACAGAACCGGGAACACTCGATCCCCATCCGCTCGTTCGGCTCGGGCGAGGGCGTGGATGACCGGCCAATCACCGTGGCGGCGACGGGCGATGCCGACCAGGATGGCGATGATCTCGCCGGTCCCCCGCTCGTCGAGAGGCGGGGTTTCCCGTTCGACCGACGCGGCGAGATCGTCGATGTGGATCATCACCTCGATGAAGCGGGTCCGGCAGAAATCGTCGAGCGTCAACATACGTCCGCCGAGCGCGCCGACGAGACGATCGGGCGGCTCGGCGGGCAGCCGCCGTCGCAACTCCTCCGCCACCCGGCGGCATTCAGCCAACACATCGGACGGCCCGGCTTCGGCTTCGGCCGCCGACACCTCCTTGATCCGCTGGTGGATCGGTGCGTCGATGGCGGCGTGGAAGTAGGTCACCGGCGTGAGAAGCTCCCCGTCGGGAACGGTCTCGGGATCGGTTCGGTCGAGGTAGGCGAGCACCGAGCCGGCCGCTCTGACGAGATGGGCGCTCAACGCGCCGACGGTCATGCCCTCCAGCAGACTCGGCCGGTCCCAGGCCGAGACGACGTCGTCGGACTCGATCAGGGTGGCCGCCACCTCCACCGAATCGGCCACCAACACACGCACGGTGGCCGAATCCAGAGGCGGGGCGGTCGCGGCATCGCTCATGCGGCGACCGTAACACAGCACCGCAGCGCCCACCCCGGCAGCGGCTACCATCTCGCCCATGGACGGGCCGGAACCGCAAGCGTTCGAGTCGGTGTCGACCTGGCGCCAGGATCTTCCGGCTCCACTGTCGGTCCAACGTAGTGCGCTGATCGATTCGATCGCCGCCACGATCGACGATCTCGGCGCTCATCGACTCCGGGTGGCGGTCGACGGACTGTCGGCCAGCGGCAAGACCAGTTTCGGACACGAGCTGGCCGCCGCGCTTCGCCGCCTCGGACGCCCTACCATGCGGGCGACATTCGACGACTTCAAGAAGCCGTGGCGGGACTCGATCGAGAAGGGCTACGACCGGGTGACCGGCGAGGGTTACTACCGGAACGCTCCGGACTTCACCTCGGCGGTGGAGCTGCTGTTGGAACCGGCCGGAGCGCACGGTTCCGGCTGCGTGGTTCTGTGCGGCCACGATCCTCTCACCGGGGAGGATCACCGCACAGTGACCATCGAAGCTCCTGACGACGCCGTGCTCATCGTCGACTCCGTCTTCGCCTTCCGCCCGGAGTACGACCGCTACTGGGACTACCGGATCTGGCTCGACATCCCGGAGGAGCTCTCGGTGGAGCGCGGCGTGGCCCGGGACACCGAGATGGAAGGCGGCGCGGAGGCGGCCGAGCGGCTGCATCGTGAGCGGTACCTTGCGTCGGAGCTGATCTACATCGCCGAGGTGAACCCTCGGTCGAAGGCTGACGTGATCATCGACAACCGCGATGTGGCCCGACCCGTGGTCCTCTGATGTTCGTCGTCTGACGTTTGTCCTCTCACATTTGTCGTCCGATGTGACCGGGGCCCGGGACGAAGGGCCTCTGGCGCCGCCGGGCGGGCTGGATTTACAATTGAAGTGGCCCCCGTAGGCCGATCTGACATCGGCTCGTCCACAACGCCCTGTGCCTGTTCGGCCTGGAGGTCGGTTCAAACCGGCGCACAGTCCACAGGAGGCAACAATGCGAGTAAGCCAGGTGTTGAAGAACAAGGGTGGCACCATGATCACAGCGGGGCCGGGCGAGCGGGTCTGGGCCGTGCTCCGTAGATTTCACACGCACAGAATCGGCACCCTCGTCGTGACCGACAGCGAGGGCCGGCTCCTCGGCATGCTCGGGGAGCGCAATGTGATCTACGGGCTCGTCACCAGGGGAAAGGACCTCCTCGACTTCGACGTCCGAGATGTCATGGCGAGCGAGGTACCGACCTGTTCGGTCGACGACCCCATCGGCCACGTCGAACAGCTCATGACCGACAAGCGAACCCGCCACATTCCCGTTGTCGACAAAGGTATCGTTGTCGGCGTGATCAGCATCGGCGATGTGGTCAAGGCCCGACTCGACGACGACGAGCTCGAGAACCGGATCCTGCGGGACATGACCCGAGCTCGGGGTTGAGCGGTTGATCTCGACCGTGAGGAACAAGGTGGTGGCGACCACCAGCGGATTGTTCTCCCACGGTCCACAGCCGCTCGTCGACACGCTCGACCATCGAGGTGACCCGGGCCTGTGCGGCCCGGATTCGATCTCGTGGGAGGTCATCGGCGACGTCACGGCCTTCGTCGGCGGCATTCGTGCGCTGCTGATACAGGCCGCGCATCCTGAGGTGGTGGCCGGAGTCGAGGATCACTCCCGCTACCGGTCCGATCCGCTGGGCCGCCTCACCTGCACGTCGCTGTACGTCACCGAGACCACCTACGGTGCCATGCCGGAGGTCGACCGAGCCGTCGATCTGGTGCGCCGGGCCCACCGGCCGGTTGAGGGGACATCCGAACGGGGGCGGGCCTACACCGCCGACACCCCCGAATTCTCGGCCTGGGTCCACAACGCCCTCACCGACTCGTTTCTCTCCGCCTTCCAGGCCTATGGCCCCCGACGGCTGTCGGTCACCGAAGCCGATCGGTTCGTGGTCGAGCAACGGCGTATCGGCGCCCTGCTCGACGCTGACCCGATGCCGGCGACGGCGGCTGAACTCTCGGCCTGGATCGCCGAACACCCGGCCCTGGCCCGATCGACCGGCCAGGCCAACGCCATCGACTTCCTGACCGATCCGCCGCTCAGCGCTCCGGTCAAGCTCGGCTACAAGGCCTTGCTGTCGGCCGCGATCGAGACGGTCCCCGAGCGGATCCGCGACGTCATCGGCGTGGAGACCAACGGTGCGCCCATCGGCAGTCGGGCGGTCGGTGCCCTCCGATGGGCTCTCGGCTCCTCCCCGGCCTGGCACATCTCGCTGATTCGCACCGGCGCGCCGGTGCCGCCCGGCCGCTTCCGCCAGCCGATCGCGGACGAGCGGGCCACCCATCACGGTGAACGCCGTTGATGCCGTCGATCGACCGTCGGTGGTGCTCGGCGCTGGTCGTGGCGTTGCTGATGGCCGCGTCATGCTCGGGTGAGCAGCCGCCGGAGGAGCCCGCTCCGGCGGCCCCTGCCAGGTCTTCCATCGATGATTCGACCACCGCACCCTCCTCCGAGGACGCCGGTGAGGAGGAGACGACCACGACCGTCGACCCGGCAGACGCCACCACCGACGAGTCGCCCGGCCCGGATGATGATGAGATCGAAGCGATCTGGGTCGAGCTCTGGGCTGCGGCCACCTCGGTGGGAGCCGACCGGGACACCGCCTTCGCCGAGTTGGGTGCCTCGATCAATCCTGCGGTCGAGGCCGAGCTCACCGATCGGATCCCGGGCGACATTGAGCGAGTGGTGGCGAACAACCCGGTCCTGAGCGACGGTGACAACGGGTCGGTCCGCATCGACGACTGCCTCAACGTGGATCCGTCGTTCACCGAGGAGAACGCAAGCTGGTGGTCGGCGACCGCCGTGGCCGGTGACGACGGCCGCTGGGTCATTCAGGACCTCATGCTCGAAACGGGCGAAGGCTGCGTTCCGGCCGCCGTCGCCGAGGAGGCCATCGCCGCCTATCTGGAGTTCTGGGAGAGCCGGGCCGACTACTGGAACCCCGCTGATCCCGACCACCCTGCGATCGAGCGGACCGTCACCGGCGGTGAGCTCGAGCGGATCGTGGCGCTGTTGACCGAGGACCGGGAGAAGGGGTGGTACGTCGTCATCGACGAGGAGACCTACGACCCCTACGTCGCCATCTACGAGAACGCCACGACGGTCCTGGTCGTCGACTGCATCGTGGTGCCTCCGTCGACCGGTGTGTTCGACGCCGACGGCAACCGGCTGGACGAGATCGCCGAACCGGTGCCCGGTCAGCGCGACTTCGCCGAGCTGCTTCTCGTGCGGGCGGACGGCCGGTGGAAGGTCGACAACGTGTTCCGGGTCGAGAACACCGACTGCATCGAACTCGACGTTCCCGTCGTCTGACCGGCGAACCGAGCGTCAGTCTCGACCACCGCTACCGGATGCCGGGACTGAGAACTCACGAATGGTGAACGCCGGGGTGAAGCCGTGGCGAAGGAGGTTGCGTTCGGACGCTCCACCGGTGGCCGCGGTCGTCACCACGAGATCGCAGCCCAGGCGACGGGCGTGGTCGAGCCGGTGGCGGAGGAGTGCAGCCTGGACACCTCGCCGCCGCTCGGCCGGAATGGTCGACATACCGCCGAGCATGGCGACACCGTCCCGCACCGTCGTGCTGGCGCACCCGATCGGGCGATTGTCCGCCGAATCGAAGGCAACGAACATGTGCTCACTGTCCAGTGCCTGGGCCGCCGCAACAAATGCATCGGAGACTCGGCGGGCCCCAGGTGACGTGTGCCCCCAACCAGCGGCACTCGTCTCCTGCCAGATTCGAAGATCCGCTTCCGACTCGACCGCTCGGATGACCAGGTCGTCCGGGGCGTCGATGACCGGGGCGCTCAGCGGTCTCGTGAGACATGTGTTGTCCGAGTCCGGGTCGTGCTCGAACCTTCGCCGCTCGATCGTTTGCATGCTCTCTTCGAGGGTGGCCGGGGTGACCTCGATCGTCGGTACGACCCCGACGGCGGCGCTTCGCTCGACGAGGACGTCCACATCACCCGATGTGAGCTCGTCGTGGACGCCGGCGGCCATGGCCTGGTTGACGTACATCCCGGGCCCGGCCAGGACGAGCCACCCGCCGGCTATCGGTTGGATGTCGCCGCGCCACGTCTGATCCTTCGAGGCGAGCGACCTCGTGTGATCGACGGCGTTGGCCGCTCGGACGCGCAGGGTCCGATGTTCGAGGCTGTCCACCGGTCCAGGATGGCACGATGTCGGCCCTTGGTCGCGACAAACGTCGACCGCCGCGTCGTAAGGCCTACCCGACGTGGGTCGTCGGATCGGTTCCGGCCAGCCAGACCTGGCCGAGCTCGAGATCGGGACAGCGGACGACGACATGCAACGTCCAGGTCTCATCAGGCCGGGCCTCGCCTCGAGCCCACCCGATCACGTCGTCGACATCGCCACCGGAGATCTCCAGCTCCCTCGCTTCGTAGCCCATGTGCTCCGGCGGACTATGAGGCGGAGCACTTTGGCGGCGCCAAAAGACAACCCGAAAGACCGGGTCCTCGTCTTCCCACTCGATGTCACGCGGATCGACCGGTCGAACATCCACAACCTCATTCTGCCATCGGTTCGCTGCGCGCATCAGGGGCGACAGAGGGATCCGGCGAGTTCCGATCCATCGGGTGACAACGCAAGCCATGGAACACATCGTTTACGTCGGGTAGGGGTCAGCTCGAGACGGTCTTCGTCCCAGAATGCTGCGTGGTTTCTGGCATGGTCGTCGGTATTGCCAACCACGATGTGCGCAGTCGGGGCCGGCGACTCGCTAGCGGGTGACCGTGAAGAAGACCTCACCTGTTTCTCGTTCTGATTGCCCATCCGAGATGTCGAAGCTGATCGTCTCGGCCACTCGATAGATCCCTGGTACAGCTTCGATTGGAACGACGATGGTCCCGGCAGATTCCTGAAACCCATCGTCGGTGATCGTCAGGTCGTCGCCGACTGGGGTGATGAGAACGGAGACCGGGTCGGTGAACACGGAGTAGGTTACCCAGACTGGTATCCAATCGGTACCGTCCCAGCACCAAACGACCATCTCGTCGCCAACGGTATAAGAGTCACGGCCGGCGACATCCCAGAAAAACCTCAACCTACCGCCTGGTGATACCGTCGCGGGCTCGACGCGCAGGGGTCCCGAAGCGGCGACGGTGTCGCTTGGCGGTTCGGTGCACAATCCGGCCCCGGCGTGTTCACGCGGAGGCTGAGCAGTCGTCGATGTCAACATCTCGATCGGCCCAGGAACCGGTGAACACACAACCGGTTCAGAGCCGTCTGGAGGCTGACGAAGTGTCACCTGCGCCCCGCCGGGGACCGTCGTCGCGAAGATCGACGAGTCCGGGTCACACACCGCCCGGACTTCAACGTCGGGCGGCACGGCCCGCGCCAGGCTCAACTGGAGCGAGCAGTCAACGCATCCCGCAGCAGGGCAATCCTCGGCCGTGATCCGGCTCTCAAACCTCAAGAGCCACGGGTTGGCGGAATCGTCGGCGACAACAATCCGATGCTCTGCGCAGCTACTGCGGATCGTCGACCTCTCGGCGTAAATCGTCCGGCGGTCGGTATCCAGCGCCCAACGACCGAACCCGTGGAACGTCTCCCAAGAACCAGGGACAACAGGTGCGTTACCCCCAGACATGGTTGCGGTTTCCTGAGGACCACGGCCGCAGGCGACCGACGCGAAGAGCACGACGACCGCCAGCGAAGTGGCAGCGAGGGGAGCAAGATCTCGAAGTCTCACGTACGCGCACCAATCGCCTCAGACACGGTCCTAACATAGGACGCCCGTCGATCCATCTGGGTTCGGCCCGTGAAACGCACGCCAGGAACACGGGGATGAGAGCAGGGATGGTCGGGTTGTCGTTTTGAAGTCCGAGGTCACTTTCCAACGGCGCACCGATGGCTGCACAAACGACAGCGGCGACGACCGCCAGTGCGATGATGCCCCGGGTCTTTTCGAGGTCAGTCACGGTAGTGGATTATCGGTCTAGTCGGCCGACGTCGGGACTGAGTCGACCGTAGTCATGTCTCCCCCCGAGGACCTGACGAATGACCAGCGTCGGTGATACGACGGCGTTCTGTCAGCCGGAACCGACGATGCCGCCCCCCTGTGAGATGGTGCTCGAACGAGTCTGTTCCCGACCCGTACCGTCCCCGACCAGGCGGCCGTCGAGGAGTCGGATGGAGCGGTCGGCGTAGGCCGCGGCCCTTGGATCGTGGGTCGCCATGACGATGGTGCCACCGTCATCCGCCAAGCGTCGCAGGAGAGCCACCACCTCGTCGGAGCGGACACTGTCGAGATACGAGGTCGGCTCGTCGGCCAGGATCAGGGTGGGGTCATTGAACAAGGCTCGAGCCAGCGTGACTCGTTGGGCTTCACCCGTGGACAGGCGTCCGGCCTCATGACCGGCCCGCGATGCCAGGCCCACCTGATCGAGCAGTTCATGTGCCCGTTCGCGACCCGACCCGACTCGTCCCCCGGCGAGCAGAAGGGGAACCGCCACGTTCTCCCATGCGGTGAGTGTCGGGATCAGGTCCACAACGGGAGACACGATGCCCATGTACTTCCGGCGCAAGGCCGAACGCTCGTCGTCGTCCAGAGTGGCGATGTCGATCCCGTCGAAGTGCACGATACCCGAGGTTGGCAGGTCCAGGCCGCCGAACAGATGGAGCAGGGTACTCTTGCCGCAGCCGCTCGGGCCCTGAACCGCGACGAACTCACCGGCTCGAATCTCGACGGACACCCCGTCGACAGCTCTCACCACCCCGGCGGAAGCCTCCCCGGGATCGGCATCGAAGATCCGGGTGAGATCCACGGCGCCCACCACGACGTCTCCGGTACCGTTGGCCAGTCCGGATTCAGGTCTCGAGGGCACGGCGGAGCTCAGACAGCCGCTGGGCGGTGTGGTCCATCCACCGGAGGTCTGCTTCCAGGTGGAACAGGGCGTAGTCCAACAGGGCCTGCTCGTGCTGGCCGGCGGTGGCCTTGGCCCTGGTCAGCTCCCGCATCCGTTCGGTGTGAAGACCCCGTTGGGCTTCGATGATCCCGGCTGCGTCCCGGTCGGACAGAAGGGCCAGGGTGATTTTGAGAAACAGGGCGCCGTCGATCGGCGACTGGGCCGGCTCGGGTTCGTCGTACCAGCGTTCGAGGTCGATGACGCCTTCGTCGGTGATCGCATAGGTCTTCCGCTCCGGCCCCTGGCCGGCCGCCGTCCCGGCCAACTCCACCAAGCCGTCGCGCTCGAGGCGGGACAGGGTGGCGTAGATCTGGCCATAGCGCACGGGGCGCATCCCGGAGAAGAAGGCGTCGTAGGAGCGCTTGAGGTCATATCCGTGACGGGGCGTCGACTCCATGAAGCCGAGCAGGGCGTGCTGAATGCTCACGCTTCCAGTGTGCCACAGAATTCCTTCACACTGGGTATACCGGTCGTGTATAGTCCGAGTATGACCACGCTCGAGGCGTCCCATCTACAGCGGGTCCACCGCCGCGGTTCCACCGAAGTGGTCGCCCTCGACGATGTCTCACTCGATGTGACCCCCGGTGAGCTGATCACGATCAGCGGGACAAGCGGCTCCGGCAAGTCGACCCTTCTCCAGTTGCTCGGCCTCATCGACCGGCCCACGCGGGGCACCCTGCTGATCGACGGAGTCGACACCGCGCAACTGTCCGATGATGCTCGCGCCGGGCTGCGTCGTTCCCGCTTCGGCTTCGTGTTCCAGTCGTTCCTGCTCCTGCCCGGGCTCAGCGCCTGGGAGAACGTGGCCATCCCCCTTGTCCTCGACGGCCGGTCGTTGGCCGCCACGCGCGACCGGGCCTGCCGGCTGCTGACGCAGGTGGGCCTGGCCGACCGCATCGACCATGCCCCCGAGGACCTTTCGGGAGGCGAGCAGCAGCGGGTGGCCATCGCGAGAGCCCTCATGGCCGATCCGTCGGTGGTGTTCGCCGACGAGCCGACCGGGGCCTTGGACCAGACCAGCTCGACCATGGTCCTCTCACTGCTGCGGGCCTTCACCGTGGACCAGGGCCGCAGCCTCGTGGTCGTGTCCCACGACCCGGCGATTGCCAACAGTGCCGGCGCCACCCGGGTCGAGCTGATCGACGGTCGCCGCGCTCACCAGGCCCACGATCCGGCAAGTCGACTCGGCGAAGGGGGCACCCCATGATCGCCGAGTCGACCAGGATGCGGCCAACACGGCCTCCGCCGAGCGGGGCGAGCCCGGGTCGGCCGCGACTGAGTCTCGATGGCTACCGGCTATTGCACCTCCGACGGATGGGACGTCACCGCCTCCGGACCGGGTTGTCGGTTCTGGGCATCGCCGCCGGGGTCGCTCTGGTGGTCGCCATGACCTCCTTCGTTACGTCAACTACAGCCACCACCCAGGCCACCGTCGCCCTGCTCGGCGGGGCCCGCTACGAGGTCACGATCCCGACCTCTGCCACCGGAGACGCCATCGAAGCCATCGCCGCCCTCGACGGGGTCACCGGGATCCGACGTCACCTGGAGACGCCGGTCCTGGCCGACGGCACGCAGGGTTTGCTGGTGGCCCTGGAGCACCCTGCCGACATCGCCGTCGCCGACGCCGGTCTAGCGACTCCCGAAGCCGAGGCACTGGCCTCGGTTGACGGCCTCCGGACCGGCACCGGGCTCCCGGCCGACGGCCAGCTGACCCTCGTCGGCTTCGGCGCCAACCCCGTGGTGGCCACGGTCGCCGGCCCCCTCGACCCTCTCATCGGCGACCGCTACGGAGGCACGATCCTCGCCGCCGACTTCGCCACCGCCACCCAACTCCGCGGCCCGACGGCGACCGACACCCTCCTGATCTATGGGGACGTTGCCGGCGGCGTCGACTCGGTGGCAGCCGTGGCCGGCGAGGCGGCCGACGTCGAGCCGGTCGACCGGCGAGCGGAGCGGGCCCGCAACTCGCTGGCCACCTTCTTCTCCTCAGCGGTCATGACCGCGGCCATGGCGTTGATCGTCGGCGGCTTCCTGGTGTTCAACACGATGTCGATGACGGTGCTCGATCATCGTTTCGAGCTGGCTTCGCTGCGGGCCCTCGGCAGCACCCGCCGCTCGATCCTTGTCGGGGTGCTGGCCGACGCCACCCTACTGGGAGCGGCAGGATCGATGCTGGGACTGGTGGCCGGTTTGGCGTTGGCCCGCAGGGCCGTGGCCAGCCTGCCCGACGCGTTCACCCAGGCCATCGGCACTCCGCTCGAAGTGTCGGTGCCCTTCTCGGTGCTGGCCGCAGCGTTCATCCTGGGGGTGGGCACTGCGGTCGTGGCCTCGATCGCACCGGCTCGCCAGGCGATCGACATCAACCCCATCGAAGCGCTCCGACCCGTCTCCGCCGCTCCCACCAAACGCGGCCGTCTCGGCAACCGGCGCGGCGGCGACCGCGCCCGCCCGATCATCCTTGGCACGGGGATCGCCCTCACCGGCGTCGCGGCCTTGACCCCACCGGGGGCGATCGCCACCGGGGTGCCAATGGGCAGCGCCATGGTCGGCTTGGTTTGCCTCACCATCGGGGCAGCACCAATGATCACACGGGCCACGATCGCAATCGCCAACCGGCTGGGTCCCAGCGGAGCCTTGGCCGCAACCGCCCTGCGCCGCAATCCGGGCCGGGTGTGGGGAACCACCACCGCCGTCATCATGCCCGTGGCCGCGGCGGTGGCCCTGGCCGGTGCCACCCTCGACCTGCGGACATCGAGCAACGAGAGCCAGGCCACGGTGGCCGACGCCGCGTTCTTCTTGGGGACGACCTCCCCCGACACCATCGCCCTGGTCCAGCTACCCATGGAGTGGAGAACAGCGTTCGAGGCCATCCCCGGTGTCCATGCGGCGGCGGCCCACACCTGGCTACCGGCCGAGCAGGGCGACCACATCATCGGGGTGAACGGGGTCCACGGCGACTCGTCCTACGGTTTCACCCGGCTCGCCGGGCAGGAAGCCCGCCGCCAGATGGCGGCCGGGGAGGGGACCATCATCGTGCGCCAGACGGCCGAAGCGTTCGACTTGTCCGTCGGCGACATCATGGAGATCCCGGGCGCCACGCCTCCCCTACGGCTCCCTGTGGTGGCGATTTCCAACGCCATCGTGCCCTCGGGCGGGGGAATGGCGAGCATCTCACACGATCTCCTTCGGACCCACTACGCCGTCGACGGGTTCACCGTCTACGAGATCCAGCTCGACCCGGGGGCCGACCCGGGCACCGTACGACCGGAGCTGGAGCGGATCACAAATGACTACGGGATCCCGGTCCAGATCTTCACCGGGCAAGAGGCGCTGGCCCTACTCCAGAAAGCGGCGGACGACATGATTGGCCTGATCGCCATGGTCTTGCTGATCATCGTGCTCTGTGCTGCCATCGCGGTGGCCAACACCCTGATGGCGTCGGTCCTGGACCGGACGAGCGAGCTGGCAGCGCTGCGGGCTATCGGAGCCGACAGAGATCGCATCGTCACCAGCGTGGCGGTCGAAGGCCTCGCCATCGGCCTGACCGGGGCCGGCCTCGGGGCCATCGCCG
Organism: Acidimicrobiales bacterium; assembly: GCA_965216655.1. Lineage (GTDB taxonomy): Bacteria > Actinomycetota > Acidimicrobiia > Acidimicrobiales > SZUA-35 > JAHELU01. The sequence continues at coordinate 165,245 of CBDCGP010000014.1, read as the reverse complement.
GCGCCGGCTACCACCTGATCATGGTCCGCACGATCGCCGCCAGCTCGGCGTGGACCATCGACTACACGTTCCGTCCCGCGGTCCTCGTCGCCGCCGTCGCCACCGGTGTCGCCATCGCCGTGCTTGGAGCCACGGTCCCTGGCCGTCGGGCCGCCCGACTCGACCTCCTGGCCGCGCTGGCCCGATGACAGGTCCCACCCCGCGCTGCTCGACAGCCCGACGAATGAGCGCGAATTGGGCGGAATCTGGTCTGGAGGATGAGCACCGACATCGATGATCGTGAACATCACGAATCCTCGAACAAAGGAGCAGCCTCATGGCTGAGATCACCATCATCGGAGCAGGAATCGCGGGGAGCGCCGCTGGGCTGCTGTTGGCCCGGGACGGTCACTCGGTGACCGTGCTCGAACGCGACCCCGGGCCGCTGCCGGCCGACGTCGACGAGGCCTGGGACAGCTGGGACCGCCGGGCCGTCAACCAATTCCGGATGCCCCACGGCCTACTCACCGGAGGTACCTTGATCCTGCGGGACCAGCTCCCCGACGTCGCTCGTCGACTCGAGGATGTCGGCGGCCTCCGCCTCAACCTGGTTGACGATCTCGTTCGGCGCATCGGGGCTTCGAGCGAGCCCGATGACGCCCGGTTCGAGACGCTGACCGGACGCCGCACGACCATCGAATGGGTCCTTGCCAAAGCGTTGGAGGCCGAGCCTCGGGTGTCGGTGCGTCGGGGGGTTGCCGTCAGCGGGCTCGTTGCCGATGTACCCGTCAGCACCGCGGCCCCCCACGTGACCGGTGTGTGCCTCGACGACGGTGAGCACATCGCCGCCGACTTGGTCGTCGACGCCACGGGCCGCAATTCGCCGACGGTCCGGTGGCTGGCCGCACTCGGTGGACCGCCACCGGTGGAGATCATCGAGGAGAGCGGCTTCGCCTACTACAGCCGCTTTTTCAAGTCGGCCGACGGCTCGATTCCGGAGATGAGAGCGCCCATGGTCACCGAGCTCGGTAGCATCTCGATCCTCACCCTCCCGTCGGACAACGGCACCTGGTCGACCATGATCTACGCCGCTGCGAACGACAAGCCGCTACGCCGGCTCCGTGAATCTGCTGTCTTCGAGTCGGTGCTGCGCCAGTGTCCGCTGCACGCCCACTGGTTGGATGGGGAGCCGATCAGCGAGATGGCCTCGATGGTCGGGGTCAGCGACCGCCGACGCACCTTCCTCGTCGATGACGAGCCCGTCGTGACGGGCCTGGTGTCGATCGGCGATGCCGCCGCCTGTACGAACCCTTCGCTCGGTCGGGGCATGACCTTCGCGCTCATGCACACGGTGATACTGCGCGATGTGGTCCAGAAGTTCGTCGACGACCCCCTTGAGCTGGCTCGCCACTTCGGCGACCGAATCGCATTGGAGATGGGTCCGTGGTACGACGAGACCCGACAGATGGATCGAGGGCGGATCGACGAGATGCAGACAAACGCCGGTGGGGCCCGGGTCGAGATGACTCCGGCTCGGGCGGCCAAGGTCGCTCTCGTCACTGCCGCCCAGGTCGATATGACCGTAGCCCGAGCCTGGGGTCGGATCCTGCTTTGCATGGCCCCGGCCAGTGAGGTCCTGGCCGACCAACGACTGCTCGAACGAGCTTTCGAAGTGGCGCCGACTGTTCCCGACCAACCCCTCGGGCCCGACCGCTCCCGCCTCCTCGAGCTCGTGAGCTGACCTCGAAAGGACAGGCAGTCCGGTCGGCATGGCATCAAACGAGCGGCCGGCCAAGCGGCAAATAGGCATATCGACTTCATCGGCCTCTCGGCAGAGGAGACCGAGTGCTTCGACCATCGAAAGACAAGAAATGAAGAATCCTAAAGACCATCAAACTGACCGCCATACCAGCGGTGACAACCGACCATCTTAGAAACGATCGATCGGTCAGACATCCTGGGTGGAGACCCAACGAACTAGTGTTGGACGACCAACTTATTGCACTTGTCTACGCCATTTTCTCAGGCCCTACTCGAACCGTTCCAGCGGCTCCGCTCGCTCGTCCACCCTCCCGATAGGACCAATAATTCTCTACACGTTATCGGGAATTTGATTCATAATGGAGGGATGAGATTACAAGACGATGCGGTAGCGATGATTCGTGAGCGATTCATCGGTCGCGAAGCCGAGTTGTCACGATTCGAGTCTCTTGTTGCCGGTGACGCGTCGCGACTGTGGTGGGTATTCGGGTCGGGCGGTATCGGCAAGACGGCGCTGATGTCGGCCCTGGCCGACCGTGCAGTCAAGACCGGCTGTCAGGTGATACGGGCCGACTTCCGAACAGGAGACCAGCCAGTCGACGGACCGACCGCGACCGTCCTCGACCAGCTCGGCGACGATGGCCGGTCGAGGGTCGTCCTGCTCCTCGATGCGCTGGAGCCGACCCCGGACACCACACGATGGCTCCGCGATGGCCTGCTATCCCAGCTACCGTCCCGCTCTCTCGTTGTCGTTGCCTCCCGGCTGGCTCCCGGCCCCGCGCTGCGAACGGATCCGACCTGGTCGACGCTTCTCGAGCTGGTCCCGCTCCGGGAGCTGTCCCCATCCGAAGCCCAAAGGTTGCTCTCGTCGAGCGGTGTCCCCGCCGAGCTGCTTCCTCGGGCTCAGGAGCTTGGACGGGGCCATCCTCTGGCCCTGCGGCTGGTGGCCGAGGCCCTGGCGAGCCGCTGGGACGGGGTCCTGCCCGAAGGGATGGGCCAAACGCCCGATCTGGTGGCGACCCTCCTGGCCCGGTTGATCGACGAGGTCCCTGACGACCAGCACCGCCTGGCCATCGAGCTTGCCGCCGTGGCCCGGGTGACCTCCCGCAGCCTTCTCCGGGACGCCTGCCACCCCGACCGGGCCGGTGAGCTGTTCGAATGGCTGGCCCGCCAGCCCTGGATGGATCGGCTGGCCGACGGGTTGTGTCCCCACGACCTGGCCCGCGACGCGATCACCGCCGATCTCCGCGGCAACGACCCTGACCGGTACGTCCAGGCCCGACGGTCAGTGCGCAACCACGTCCTCGATCCGGCCCGAAGGCGGGACGACCCTGATCGCTGCGCCACCGACTTCCTGTACCTGCAGCGCGAGACGTCGGCCCTGAGCCACGCCTGGGACTGGTCGACCTTCGGTCAGAGCACGGTGACCGCGGTGGAAGCCACCGACCGCGAGGTGCTGACCGATCTGGTCACAGCATCTTACGGTCCGGCCAGTGTGCGAGCACTCGACCACTGGTTGGCGAACCAACCTGACGGGTTCGCGGTCCTGCGGTCGTCGGAGGGGATCGTCGGCTTCGTGGTGATGCTCCGGATCGAGGACCCGACCGCGGAGGATCTGGCCGCCGATCCGAGCGTAGCTGCCATCTGGCGCAGGGTCCTTCGCCGGGGACGGCCCCAGCCTGGCCAGCCTGTCGGTCTGTTCCGCTTCGTGTGCGACTTCAAAGCCGGCAACCTGCCTCCATCACCGACCTACAACGTGGTGACCGTACTGGGCGTCCGCTATTGGCTGTCAACTCCAGGCTTGAGTCTCGACTATGTGGTCAAGCCCCGCCACGGCTCGTACCGACCGATGATGGATTATGTCGACTTCGCCCCTGTGGTCGACGCCGACCACGCCGTCGGCGACGTCGAGATGGTGGTCCACGAGCACGACTGGCGGGAGACCCCGTTGGCCTGTTGGCTCGACCGGATGGAGAAGCTGGAACTGGGCGCACCCGTTCCCCCGGCGGTCGATCGGACCCCGATCCTCAGCTCCCTCGACCACGACGCCTTCACCGACGCGGTCCGGACCGCCCTTCGCGATTTCACGAGGCGGGACCGGCTGGCCGCCAACCCGCTCGTCGGATCCCGAGTCGTGCGGGACGGCCCCGGGGCTGGAGGGCCCAACGGGTTGGCCGAGACCCTGCGGGAGGCGTTCGTCGCCCTGGAGGACCACCCCAAAACCGAGCGGGCGCGACGGGCGGTGGATCGAACCTACCTGCGCGGGGCGGTCACCCAGGAAGCGGCAGCCGAGGTCCTGGGAATGGCGTTCTCGACATATCGGCGTCATCTCGCCACCGGGATCGAGCTCCTTGTCGATCAGATGTGGGAGTGGGAGCTCTACGGGCGAGATCCGTGAACGGCGCCCAGCATTGACGTGGCACTGAGCCTGGATGCACCAATCCTCTCGTGGCCGGACCTATGACGGTGCCGTCAGCAATGGTCTTCTCGATATTGAACTCGCGGCGTGATCTCTCGGCTTCTCGCGGGATCTCGCGTCGGAGGTTCGGGACGAACCCCCAGTTTGTGTCTGACGTCAATCCTTGCTCGTTTGGCACTCTGGGTGACAAGTCGCGGTTGGCGAGCGTCGGACTGACCGGTGGCCGAGGGTCCAAGATTTGGCGCAAGGCGAATGCCCGCTGCGCGGCGAGTACGAACGACTTCGGACAGGTCTTGGTCACAGCCCCGTGAACCGATGCTGGCGCAATGAAGAACTTCGGCGGAGGTTATCCGCGTGATCAGGCCGACCGACAACGCCGGTTATACGTGCGTCGGAACCCGTACTCGGGCGTCCTCAGTTGCAGGGCTGCCCGTTGCCAATCTTTACCTCAATCGCCGCTCCCCGGTTGATCTCACGCCCCGAGGCCGTAACACCGCCGATGTCGAGAAGCACCTCGCCCTCTGGGCCAAGAATCTGCCGAACTTGACCTTCACCGACCGATCCCGAGCATACAAGGTAGTCGTTTACCTTGAAGCCAGCGTCCGTAAGAGCTTTGACAGCGTTCGGGCGCTGAGCTCTAAAGAGGTCGTCCGTCAGCAGGGCCAGTTGGACATTAGTGGTCGGAGTTGCTGGCTCCACCGAAGGCAGCGAAGTCGTAGGCATAGGGGACTGGTCGAGTGGGAGCGCTGGCAGGACCTGTGACCCCTCCCCAAGACTCTCAGCTGACCGCCTATCCAGCTTGATTGGACTGCTAGCTTCCAGCACGCGTACCGCCCACTCCCTGAGGGTCCTATCTCGTTGGATCTCCTTGTCGACCGTCTCGTGGCTAGGGTCGCCCACTCCGACGACCCTCGCTTCTGGGATGGGCGTCGAGAGTACTCCTACTGCGAGATAGACATACTCGGCATCGACGGCCCTCTGTTCAATGCTCTGACTGATCGAGCTGCCAACTACACCAACAACGATTGGCACAGTTATTGCACCAAGCATGGTGATAATCTGCACAGCACGATCAAAGATCTTTGGAGCCGACTGTTGGTGAATCTCGACTGTTGCTGGAACTATTTGCGGCGACATTGCAGTGACTTCCATTCAGACGACGAGCGCGCAAATATACCATCTGTTAGGAGATTGTAAGTGGAGCGATATCGGCACTTCTTCCTCGCTGGATATCACCGCAAGCGGGCGTCGTCAGCCACCGAAGGTAGCGACCAGGTCGACGTCGGGCGGTAGCGCTCGCTGCAACATCGTCCGACTGGGCCCTTCGAGCTGCCAGGCCTCGACCGGTAGGGTCCCCGTCAGGGTCCCGGGCCCGTCTGACCTGATCGGCCATAGGGTCCCCGCAACGCAGTTAAAATCCGGTTTTGTTGGTGGGCGCTGAGGGGCTCGATTCTCCGACCCCTCCTTGTAAGATCTGATCGGAGCGACGCGGGGCGTCTCCACCCGCTCACCTACTGGTGTCTCGATCGGCAGTGGACGACCCTGGACCCTACCGAACTGCGGTGGATGTGCGATGGCGCGGGCCCAGCGGCAGCGCGTCACAACCGGCGGACGAGCACCGGGTAGGCGACCACGAGCCGATCGGGACGCAACGCCCTCGCGTAGATGGCTACCGCGACATTCTCGTCGCTGCCTGCGTTGGTGAGGATCACCAAGTGATAGCGCACATCATCGCGATCAGCGGCAGTAGGCAGGTGGTCCCAATGGGTGGCGAACACGGTCAGCAACTGGCCGGCCTCGTGCTAGGTGAAGTCCAAGATCCCGACTTCGGCTTCGAGTTCGTCCCATCTCCCCGGGAAGCGCTCACCGTAGATCGCCCGCCGACCGGTCGCTGAGCCGGCAACGAGCCGTGCCCACTCCAACGCTGCCGCTACCTCACTGGACGAACGCGTCGTCGCCCGGAACCGGGTCCGAGAGGATAGCGTCGACGACCGCTGCCTGGGTCCGGTGGAACTCGGCCAACTCACCCTCGGTCAAGTCGAGTTCGTCCAGTCGTATGCCGGAGGTTCCGGATCTTTGGAGCCGGTGAGGTCGCCATTGCCCAATCCTAGAGGACCGTGGCGGTCCCAGTGGCGACAAGTGACCCGGCTCGTGGTGGTCGGGCTCCTCGGCCTAGCAGTCGCTGTGACCGGTACCGAACCCAACGAGGTGGCCACCGCTCCAGGGGCCACCGGGGCTCCCGACACTACGACGACAGCGACGCCCACCACGACGCCAACAGAGCTCCCGGCCGCGGAGACAACCGCCACGACGGAGCCCCCTACCGCAGCTGAGCTCGAGGCGCCCGGTGGTGCCGCTCTTGGCGACTGCGCTGTGAACACCTGGCTCTCAGAGGTCAGTGTCGATATTGACCCGTCGTGTGTGAAGCCGTTTTCATGGGACGACTGGGATTGGCCGATTGTCACCTGTGACACCGCGACCGGTACCGTCGTGCTTACGCTAGTGCTTGTCGTCTCGCCGGCTCTGGACGCCCTCTATCTCGTCAACGACGTCGCCCAGGCGGCTTACGACGTCGGGACCGCCCCCGATTGGCAGTACGACACCGATCGGCACGAACTCCGATCTCTCGACGATTTCCCATACCCCACCGCTGAAGATGTTCGAGCGGTTGGCTCGGTCGCTTGCACGCTCCCTCCTGAGACGGTCGACAAATGACCGGACCGATCGGATCTGGTCCGTGCCCCGTCGGACTTGACCTGCTCTAACCGGTCCGGGGCTCGATCCGACACACCCGAAACGTAGCGACGGTTGCAGTACTCGCAGGTGGCCTCCGGTCATTGGCTGCGGCAGACTTACGCCGTGTCCACGAGCAGGCCGAAGGTTCCTCTGGAAGTTCGCCGAGTACTGCGAAGAGAGGTCAACTACGGCTGCCCCTGGGACGGATGCGGTGAGCCATTTCTTGAGCTTCATCACTTTGATCCGTCGTGGGCTGAGGGTCAACGGCACGACCCCAAGGGTATGGTCGCAGTTTGCCCAAGCCACCACCACCAGCTGGCCGGTCTCGATGACGAGTTCGTCCGAAACCTAAAGAGCCATCCATATCTGGCTTCAGCTACGGGTGGTTCATTTCCCTGGCTCTATCGGGCCGCTCTGATCCGCATCGGGGATAACTGGGCTATCGGAACCTGTCGAATCACGTCCTCCGGCAGTCCACTTCTGCATGTGAGACGGTTTGAGACTCGCACAACCGGCTGGCACCGCACGACGGTCAGCGACTGGTTGAAGAACGGCCCACCGGTCGAGCGGCGCGAGACAGCACCGTCGGTGATGACCGATGACTGGCGCGAACGGATCAAGGCAATGGTTGACAAGTGGCCGCGGTTGCAGGCGGTGAGCATCCATCATCGTCTCGTCGCGGATGGGTTCGAGGGGAGCTACCCGACGGTCGTGCGGGCCGTACGCGACATCCGGGGCCCGAGGTTCCGCACAGCCGATGTGGTGTCGGTGCCGATCTATACCGACCCGGGCGAGGAGGCCCAGTTCGACTTCTGCGACCTCAGCTCGTGGGCGCGGCAGGTCGGCTGGACCATCAACCTCGTCTGTTTCGGGATGATCTTGTCGTGGTCGAGGTGGCGGATGTGGTGGTTCACCACGAGCGAGGACCGCCATCACACCTTTGAGGGCATGGTCCGGTTCTTCGACCAGATCGGTGGCGTGCCGACGCTGTGTCGCACCGACCGGATGGGTGCGTTGGGCCGGTCGCAGGGCCGCCGGTTCGAGTTGCACCCACCGACGGTCGGTTTCGCTGCTCATCACGGGACGAGGATCGCGTCGTGTCGGGCCGGTGACGCGAAACGCAAAGGCAAGGTGGAGCGGCCGTTCCGGTCGCTGCAAGAGACGTTCCTGCCCGAGGTCGAAGCCGACGGTGTGCCGTTCGACCTCGCCGAGTTGAATCGGCGAGCCGTTGTCTGGCTTACGGACAGGGTGCATGGTGTCGAGTCCCGCACGACCGGTGAGCTGCCGATCGATCGCCTCGCCGTCGAGCGTGACTTCCTCGCAGCGCTGCCACCGAAGAGGTTCGATACCGACTACGTCGATCGACTTCTCTTTCCACGACGCCGACGGCCAAGAGGTCGTGTCGATGAGCGAGAACACCTTGTCACCATTCGACAGCGACGTAGTGCACGACCTCGAGATCGCCACGTCCGGCCGGAGCATCAAGATCTGGCACGGCCCCCGGAATGTCGGGTTCGAGTTCGCCTGTGCGAGGGTAACCCCGAGACACCTTGAACGACTGATTCAAGGGTGTGCCGACCGATGGGCAAATGAGACGCCGCCGGACCCGAGACAAGTCTTTGAACCGCGGGCGCCGATCACAGCGTTGGAGCCGTACTACAAGAAGCTGCGCCAGCTTGAGAGCCCGCTCGAGGCCATTCCTCTCCGCTACCCCGACGCAACCGGGGCCGTCGTGCACTGGTTCGCAGCGAACAATCTCGATTCGAACGGGAAGATCCCGGTGCTTACCCTACGCAGGGCAAGACTTTTCGGCCCCGACCCAGCCGCTCAGTTCTCGATCTCCGGCGGATCTGCAATCTCGTCTTATGACGGCGTAACCATCACGACACGCTTCTCGACGTTTAGCGAGTGCGTGGTCAGTCCGAGCGGCATTGTGCTGCGATAGCTGCGATGCAAGTTGCCGGGCTGCGCCTAATGCCAAGGCGCCGACGCTGCCGACGCACGCATGACCCCTCCTGTGACGCCAGGCTCTGCGTGGGATTCGAGTTCCCTCCCACGGCACCGCAGTTGGCTAGAATGTCGCTATGACTGCTCCCGGTACTGATCTGAGTTCCAGTCCCGCCACCGAGCGGTCGCAATGGGAGCGGATCTCCGAGGCCGAGGCTCGGGCTGCCGCAGGCGACGATGCCATCGACGAGGCTCTTGCTGAGGTGAGCGCCAAGGGTCGAGCTTCGGCCGACCGCTACCGGGCCGCTGGCCACTCGGTCGCCGACCAGGCCTGACTCATCCCCGATGGCGCTGGACTGGCGGGCCCTTCGAGTCACTGGTAGCGCCCGTTCAGCCATTTACGATGAAGTCTTTCCAGCCGACCTGGCCAAAGCCCTTCGACCGTTTCCGGATGAGGTGGCGGCAGCGTTCGACCAGGAGGCAGCTCTGGCTGTACTGGTCACGTTCGCAACTCATTGGCCCGACCTCTGGCCTGACGGTCCGGGCCGGACCGACTTCATCGGTCTACGCCGTCACCCGACCGCCCGAGTCGAGGGAATTCTCGTCTTCTACGCGATCGAAGTCGCACCGAGCCAAGTCGTGATCACCAACGTCGCAGGTCACCGCATCGACCGATAGCCAAGCCTGCCAACGTGGCCATCCCCCGGCGGTATCGCCGACTGCCAGGCATCTCGACTCCGGATTCATGGTGACCCACATCGAGGGTCGCAATATGTGGGGTGTTACCGGGTCGAGTGCGGCACTCGATGAGCCGTCCCGGTGAGTTCGACCTCACTCTCCGTGATCTCGCGGGATCTCGCGTTGGAGGTTCGGAACGAACCTCCAGTGGTGTCTGACGTTGTTCTTCGTTGTTTGGCGGCTTGGGTTGACTGTACAGCTTGGTGACTGAGCGGTCGGTCTTGGAGCTGGCTGGCAATGTGTGGTGATTGGACGTCTGAGGGCGGAGGCGTCGGTGGTTCAGATAGTTGCAGATGGCTCATCGGAGCCTTGGGGACGGTCGGGGTGAAGAGTTGCAACCAATCCGCTCTCGGATCTTGATTAGAACGATTCCTCGTCAGATTCTTCGTCAGCAAATGTCGTCACTGTTGTTGCGGCCGCTGGAGAGTAAGCATTCGAGGCGTTCCTGGCGGTCTCTGGTCTCGTCGATTGGGACTGGGAGAGGCGGCCGGTGATAGCTATCTGGCGACCCATGGACTTCCTGTCGCCCCCGCGAATGCGATCCCCGCTGCAGAACTGTTCATCTCGGAACGAGACGGACATGGCGGACCTCAATGGTCGCGAACACGATCATGGCTGCCGACCGTCTTGCATCGCCCTAGGACCAGACGCGCTGGTGCGGCCAACCGGCGAAGATCCATTCAGGGGAGGGGGCGATGCAGCATCTGGAGCGGATGACGAATCGAACCTGCGTGATCAACTCGGGAGCGAGATGAGACCCGCTCCATGACTCCGCTGTCGCCCGAATTGACGCTACCAGGTCGGGCCACCCTGCAGTATCACGCTGCATACGACGTCACCGATCCGCCCTACTTCTGGCCAGGCCAGTAAGCGCGACCAACGGTGGGATTATCCAGCGTTTGAGGCACTTGAAACCGCCGGTTGCTGCTCGGCGGGCGCATGCCAGTCGAGCGCGTAGAGCGCCGTGGCGCGGGCGCGCCTCTCAGGATGGGCGAGAAGGTCGACGTTGTCGGACCACTGCTCGATCGAGCCGACAGACATTAGGAAATCAGGTCAGAGGCTATTCGATCCGCAGGCCCGAGATGGCCCGGCTGATCACCAACTGCTGGATCTGTTCGGTGCCTTCGAAGATGTCGTAGGTCTCTCCTGGACTTTTCCGCTGATGACCAGTGGTGCCCGATATACCCGCTGACCTGGGCAAACGTCGACCAGGGCCACCCGGTGCCGACCGCCGATCATCCCTACTCCAAGCGAAAAGTAGGGATGAAAGTAGGGATGACCGGAGCCCTGGCGACGCCAGCGCAAACCGCTGATGGCCCGATTGGCCGAGTTGCCAGAGTCTCGCGCGGCTATCGCCCACCTCAGGCGCAGTCACGGTTGAGGGCCTGGTCGACGCGATCGGCGGCGGAGTCCTTGCTCGTCCCCCACGTGACCGCGAGTTCCGCCACGAGGGCAGAGCGAGCCTGGCGGTAGAGCGCCTTCTCGGCTGCGCCCAGGATCTTGGTCCGCTGGAGGACGGCCAAGTTCCTGACGACCTCGGCGAGGTCGAATACGTCGCCGCTCTTCAACATGCCTTGGTGGTTCTTGTACCGTCTGGCCCAGACGGTCGACATGCGAGGGTTGGGCACGGCCAGGGTGTCGAGGACACCCTTTGCCACCGCCTTCGACATCGCAGGACGGATGCCGAGTTCGTCGAATCGGTCCCGTTGCACCAGGATCTTCAGATCATCCCGGTCATGGTCTCCTGCGACGAAAAGGACAACGTAGGCGGTGCGTCGTCCAGCGATCACACGGGTCTCACTGCCGATGATCTCGGCGATACCGTGGACGGGGTACACCACGTTCTTCGATCTCCTGTTGGCCATCAGGGACGGCCCCGAGCCGCCGCTGGGTCCGACTGGCCTGGGAGCGGGACGACAGTTGGCACAAGATCTCCTCGACTGGAGGTCGAGGCGTCGGGCCTGGTGCAGCGTGGTGCTGGCTGCGCTGAGTATGGCGACTCGTCCTGGGCGACCGATTCTACTCCATCGCTGGTCAGCGACGGTAATCCGACGGTGGCCCCTCCTGGCCGATGGCTGGACCGCCAACCGGAGAAAGGGGCCCGAGGCGGTCCCGCCTGCCCCCCGGGGAGGAAACCCGGCCACCGGCTTGTAGCATCCATGAGGTCCGCCAACTGGCGGGTCGTAGAGAAGAGAGTGTGCACATGAAGGGCACCGTCAAATTTTTCAATGGTGAGAAGGGCTTCGGCTTCATTTCTCGAGAGGGCGGAGACGATGTCTTCGTCCACTACTCCAACCTCGCCGGCGATGGTTACAAGTCGCTGGACGAGGGCCAGGCCGTCGAGTTCGAGGTCGCTCCCGGCCGCAAGGGCGAGGAAGCCACGAACGTCCGCGTGATCTAGCGCAGCGTCGCTGTGAAGAAACGGCACCGCCGGCTCCATGTCGGCGGTGTTTCGCGTTTTGACGAACATGCGCGGCGTTCACACTCGATTTGACCGAGTGACGGCCGATGGTGAGATGGTGGTCGTCTGACGAGGCGGCCGAGCTGGTGGCAACCATCCGGTGACACGATAGGTTGGAGTCGCCTCAGCCGGATTCTTCGGCTGGCGGTTCGCAGACGGGTTTCCGGTTCTTCTGTCAATGTGAGCCACCCGCACCGCCGCGACGCAGTCTCGACCACAGGGTCGCTGGAGCGGCACTCGAACCCCAAGATCGCCCGCTTCATGAGCGGGCAAGGAGCAACATGTCCTCTTCATTCGCCCAGCTGGGCGTTCCCCAACCAATCACCCGCGCCCTGGCGCGCCGTGGAATCGAACAACCATCCGCCATTCAAGCCGCCGCCATCGCCGATGCCCTCCAGGGTCGCGACGTCTGTGGACGGGCGCCAACCGGGTCCGGCAAGACGCTGGCCTTCGGGATCCCCCTCGTGGCCACCATCGATCGGGCAACCGCCATGCACCCCCGAGGCCTCGTGCTCGCACCGACCCGAGAGCTTGCCGATCAGATCGCAGCCGAGCTGACGTCCCTTTCGGAATCGGTACGCGTCGGCGTCGTCTACGGAGGTGTCGGCTACGGCCGACAGACGAACGACCTGCGCCGCGGCGTGGACATCGTCGTCGCCTGCCCCGGCCGCCTCGAGGACCTCATTGAGCGAGGGACGATCAACCTGACCCAGGTCGACAAGGTCGTACTCGACGAAGCCGATCGAATGGCCGACATGGGCTTCCTGCCAGCGGTGCGCCGCATCCTGGACCAGACCTCATCGTCCCGCCAGACCGTCCTGTTCTCCGCCACGCTCGACCACGAGATCAGCGAATTGAGCCGCCGCTACCAGACCAACCCGGTCACCCACGAGGTCGGGTCGGCGAAACCTGATCTCACGATGGCCGAGCACCGATTCGTGGCCGTGGACGTGTCCGACAGGATCGGCGCCAGCGCCGATGTGATCGACGAGGCCGGCCAAGCCATCGTGTTCTGTCGCACCCGCCACGGAGCGGATCGCCTCGCTCGCCAGCTCACCAAACGCGGCATCCCGGCACTCGCGATCCACGGCGGGCACGCCCAGAACCGTCGATCTCGGGCCCTCGAACGGTTCGCCAGCAGCGACGTGCGGGCACTAGTCGCCACCGACGTTGCTGCCCGCGGTATCCACGTCGATGACGTCGCCGCGGTGATCCACTACGATCCGCCGGCCGACCACAAGACCTACGTCCACCGATCGGGCCGGACCGCCCGAGCGGGTCAGACCGGCCTGGTCGTCTCGCTTGTCCAACACGACCAGGTTCAGGAGGCAGAGCAGCTGCAGCGCCGGCTCGGCCTCGCGGAGGCAGGTGCAGACCCGAACTCCTCCGAAACGAGCTCTAGCTCAACGAGCCTCGACGGTGAGCGCAGTCGTCGACGACGGAACCGAGCGGGCCGCCGAGGCCGCGGGCGTCGGCGTCGACAGGCCGACAGTGGGAGCCGCACCGACCGGCCGGCCGCCTGAGGGAGCCTGGATGTCAGCGGAAGATGACTTCTGGGCGGCCCACGACGAGCATCGGCACCGCGTCAATGCCTACCTCACGCTGGCGCTGGACGAACGCTTCGACCAGCTGCAGAACGTCGTGTCCGCCGACTTCGGGCGCCTCGCCGACGACGCTCGATTCGGACTCGTCGTCGGACTGGTCGGAGCACTGGCAATCATCACCGAGCAGGCCGCCGACGCCGGTGGCACCGAGGTAGCGGACTTCCTCCAGGATCATCTCCTCGATGTCGAGGAGATGATCAACCGGCGCCGGGAGTCCTAGTAGGCAGCGCGGAGACTCGGCGGGTGGCGACGCTACTCGATGCGCAAATCCCGAGATCGCTCGGCTCATCACCAGCTGCTGGATCTGTTCGGTGCCTTCGAAGATGTCGAGGTCTCTCCTGGACATTTCCGCTACTGACCGGCGGTGCCCGATATACCCCGCTGAACTGGGCAAACGTCGCCATTTGACGCACGCTCCCCACCGCCGCGCACCCCTGTTCCGAGCGAAAAGTAGGGATGACGGGGCGGCGGTTCAGTTCGATCATGATTCGACCGATTTGATTATTGCGAATATTCGAACAGTGCTTAGGGTTGAAGACAAGGTATGCCCATGGGAGATCCAATGTCCACGACCACACTCCTCGATCATCGACTGAACATTCCGGACGACGCCACCGTCGCGCAAGCCGCCCAAGCCGTCGAGACACTGGAGCGATTCCTGCGGGACCGCCCCACTGCCGATGCGCTCACGGTGAAGCTGGTCGCCGACGACACCGACGCAACCATCACCGTTCCTGGCCCGGCTCTCGGCCTGCTCGTCGACATCCTCGCCCAGATCGCCAACGGCAACGCAGTGACCGTGGCGCCTGTGCATGCCGAGCTGACCACTCAGCAAGCAGCCGACCTCCTGAACGTGTCGCGGGCCTATCTCGTCAAGCTCCTCGAAGAAGGCGAGATCCCCCATCGCCGGGTCGGAAACCGGCGACGGGTCCTGCTCACCGATCTCATCACCTACAAGCGCATCGACGATGCAAGGCGTGCCGAGGCCGCTGACCAGCTCACCGCTGAGGCTCAGCGCGTCGGCCTTGCCTTCAGTTAGCTCGTCTCGTTGGTCCAAGGTGGAGTGCTAATGTGGTGGTTCATCGACCACTCCCACCAGCGGGCGTTCTTGGCCCAATCTGGCCTATTTGGCCTATTTGGTTGACGATCGGCTGTGACGGGCCGATAATAATATTGCTACCGGGCAGTCTCGGTATGTATGTTCCCCTAGGTCGTGTCCGGACGGTCATCGCCTAGGGGTTCGTCGTTTTCGGGCTAGAGGTCGATGACCGCATCGATGAGGTCAAGATCGACGGCGAGCCTGCGCCACGAGCCACCCCTGCCGTATGCCCAACCAACCGTGTCGGCCACCCATAACATCGGTTCGGACTGGTTGGGGCGGTGGGAGATTTCGAACGGGTGCTCGATCTGACGTTTCATGCCAAGGACCACCGAGCTATCGCGCTCGTCTTGACCTTGCCGGTGTTCGATGACCATACGCCTCGCGTTGAGCAGTTCGAGGTCATGGACGATCTGGATGAGACCAAGTCGCCGTGCCTCGATCTCAGTCGTGGCTTTGAGGTTCCGGCATTGGTAGATCCGAACCGAGAGGCCTCGGCTCGAAATGAGCTGAAGCGCTTCTTTACGGCGCCCGTCCGATTCCTTGACCGTGTGGAAATATCACTGACCGGGCATGAGTAGAGACCGCAATGCCTTGCGATGGCCGCTGAGATCGCGATTTGCGATGACCGCAGCCAGGGTGTAGTACACGTCTGGCCGGCTCGATTCGTCAACGAAAATGGTGCTGGGTGGCGGTTTTGGCGGCATGGGGTCCAGTGATGTGGTTCAGACATTTTGTCGGGTGTTTTTGCCGCCCCTGCCGGCTTCAACGCAATCAGGCTAAGTGAATCCTGGTGCAGGACACCCCGGGCTCGAATCTTACTTCAGTTCCCGGATGCCGATCATGGACCCAGTCGGATCTTGCCAGCAGTCCAGATCACACGCAGTCGGATTCGCGTCGCACGCTCCGCTGGTGACGATCAACTCGTAGCCGTCGGCGACTGGCCGCACCGTTGGGAGGTCATTGGACCACCAGTCCGTGGCGTCTGCATACGCCTCTTCTTCAGTTGCAAAGGTCCCAGCTCTCCAGTGACAGATCATGACCAGTTTGTCGGCCTGGAGGCACTGCGGTTGAGCAGTGTGAGATCAAGCGCTCACACACTCTGGGACCGTGCCGCGGCCGTATGCGCCTCGCCAGCCCCAAACGCCGGGCTGTCAGAGGTCGCGGCCGAAATGGGGTTTTGACCAATCTCGCGTTATCTCGCGACGGAGGTTCGGAACGAACCTCCAGTTGTGTCTGACGTTGTTCATGGTCGTCTGGCGGCCTGGGTGGGTTGTCATGTCTGGTGACTGAGCGTCGTCTGGTGGTGGCTGATGGGCGAGACGTCGACGGTTCAGAGTGTTGCGGATGGCTAGGGGAGCCGTGAGGACGATCGGTGAGCTGGTCCGATGCGGACGAACGTTGGTCGCGACGGTGGACGAGATCGCGGTTGGGCACTGTGGGCTCGGTTCGTGAGCCGCTCGGGGCCGCGGACGAAGGAAGTGAAGAGGGTGGAGCCCCGCGCGGCAGCGAGGAGGAACGACGTTCCCAGGGCAGGAAGCGGTCGCAGGGATACCCGAATCGAGCCGTTGAAGCGACGCTCAACGAGCCTGTATTCGCGGGGCGCTCGTTGACAACGACAAGGCTGAATCGTCCGTTTGCAGCCTGGCGCTGGACGAGGCGTCCGGCGGTAGAAGCTACCGTGATTAGTAGGTCTTCGAACCCGCCTGGTCGCGTGCGCCTCCTCCGGGGTCCATTGATCAGGCTCCACAAGCGACTCGTGATCATTCAGGACCAGCCTGACTCCGGCACCGGCGGGCGCTCATGATGCTCGTCTTCCCGAGTTGCTCGGGGCGGTCGACACTTCCGAGTCGCCGATGCAGTCGACATTCCCGAGTACCTCTGCCTGACGAAATCGCAGGGTCCTGAGCGGCAGATCCGGACCGGTCGGTCGGCAGCAGTTCGGTCAGCAGATCAGCGTGAACATACCCGACAGCGCGAAGGCGGCGACACCGAGCCCACCGGCGAGCATACCCGCCCGCATCAGTCGGTACTTGCGATCGAGGAGCTTCGCTATGACGAGCACCTGCTGTCCGTGCCGATCGGTCCCGGAGATCTCCTCGACTGCTCCGAGAAGCGACTGAACGCTGTCATGTTGGGCCTGCTCGGCGAAGTAGCGGGCGTGCCCTGGAGTCGGCGCGCCGATCGCCGGATACACAGCGAGTCCGAGGAGCGCTAGGGCAACGAGTGCGAGGACGAGGGCGAGTGCAGCTGTCGTCAACGCCGCTGGTCCTGATGTTCTCCACACCGTGGAGGGCTCAATGATTGCCAATCCAAATCCGGTGACCAACGCCAAGACTACCGCAAGGAGGAGACTCGCCTTTCCATCGACCCGGCCCAACTCCTCGCGATTCTCGTCGAGCAGCCGCACGAGAATTTCGTCGTTCACCTCAGGAGACCCTGTCGTGCAAGTCGATGCCGCAAGTTTTCGCGCTCTCGCGCGTGCTTCTTTGCGTGTGCCGACCGGAACAAGTTGCGAGACATTTCTGCGCGGACAGGATCGACCGACTCACGATGCGTTTCGCCGGCAAGGATGGCTGCGTGAAAGGACGAGCCGCAGGTGTCGCACCAGCCAGCCGTCAGGAGTCGGCCCGACTGCTCGGCGTTGTCGTGGTCGAGCGCGTTGATCGAGTGGTCGCGCCAGATGCTATCGCTCGGCTTCCGGCAGTCGCACGAGAACGTGAGGTAGTCGTTCGTCGCGATCGCATCCCAGACCGATCCCGCCACGACGGTCTGGTGTCGATCCGCAGACTGCGCGGCCTTGGCGGCGTAGTTGACCGCCTTGCCGGGCCAGACGAGGTCCTGGAACGACGTCTTCGGGATGCCGATCCGCTTGACGAGCAACGGGCTCGTGGCGACTCCGATCTTGAAGCCGGTGACGGGTAGCTGGCCCTCGTCGCTCCACTTCTTCTCCATTCGAGACACGAGGCTGTGCTCGCTGAACGTCCGCATGGTGATCGCGGCACACATCGCCCGCTCGACCGCATCCTCTGCCCAGAACAGCGCCGCAACGCAGTCGCCTTGCAGCTGTGCGTATCCGGCAGCGTGACTACGAGCGATGCGCAGGAGCGGCTCTAGTGCTGCGGCGTAGATACTCGCGGTCGAAGCCGCATGCTTTCTCACCCCGAGCTGCGTCGAGGATTTCAGGTCTGCTACGACCGCTACGACGTCGACGACTTTGTACCAGCGGCGGGCGGTGATCGGAGCGGGATCGTTGTCTAGGTCCAGGTCCGACACTTCGACGACTTCGGGCTTGGCCGCCAACTCCTCGCGGACGTGGTCGTCAGATTCCTTGAGCAGCGCTGTCAGATCGACGTTCATCGTTGCCCGCCGAGCACTCGCACACTCGCTCGGACGTGGCCCGGCGCGCTACCAACAAGGTCCACCAAGGCGTGCCAGCGACCCGAAGACGGAGTCCGCACGACGATCGGGCTGTGTTTCGCACGGCCACCGACATACTGGAACTGGTCGCCGCGTTTGTACCGGGCGAGGTTGATCGGGTCCACCAGCCGAACGTTCGCAGCGTGGCCCTGCAGAGTGAACTGCACGGCCCGTCCGGCATTCAGGTGACCAAGGTCAGCTTCGAGGTACTTCATGTCATGCCCTCCTCGGGCTTGGTTTGTATGCCCGAGGAGGTGTGCCTACACTTCGAAGCGCAAACAAAGAAGCGGCTCGTTCCTCGGAACGGGTTGTCGATGGGGGTCGGCACCTTGTGTGCCGGCCTTTGTCGTTGGCGGTCGAGCGCCTCCATAAACCCTCGCGCGGCCGGGTCTAGCGGCGCAAGCCTTTTGCACGGGATATCCTGGTGAGCTAATCGTACCGGTCCGCGGACCTCCTCCTGCTTAAGAAATCCACCAGAATTGGCTTGTGCCGAGTATACTGCTCCCAGAAGGAGGTGCCTGTGGTTGAGGGAGGACTAGGCATTGACCCGGCACTCGTCGACGGCCAGCGAGTGCGCCGGGCCCGGGAGCTCCGAGGTCTTACCCAGGCCGAGCTTGCGCGTCGGTCGGGTGCCTTCACGCCCGCGGCTCTGAGCCAGATCGAACGAGGACGCACGAAGCCGAGCCGACCAACGTTGGCTGCGATCTGCATGGCGACCGGAATGCCGGCCGCTTATTTCGTGTCTCGTTCTGACAGCGAAGAGCCGCCTGGATTCTTCCGGGGCCTGCGATCGATGCCGGCGAAGACAAGGAAGTCACATCTTGCGCGCGCGTCTGCACTACGAGACATAGTGCAGGTGATCGGTGAGTTCGTCGTTCTCCCCGAGCTGCGCGTGCCTCGATACGACCTCGCCGATTTCGGTTCCATCGACGCAGTGGCCGAACAACTGCGTCGAGACTGGGAGCTTCCGGCTGGACCACTTGATTCGGTGATTCGATCGATGGAGCGCCATGGCTGCATCGTGGTGCGACAGGACGGCTTCGAGGACTCGGTCGACGCTTACTCGATCAGGTACCAGGATCAATGCATCGTGGTGCTCGGTCGGACGAAGGGGGTCGCCACTCGGTCTCGGTTCGATGCAGCACATGAACTTGCTCATCTGCTGCTCCATGGCGATGATGACGCTGGAAGCTCGGTCGCAGAGAAACAAGCGCAGGCGTTCGCCTCGGCCTTCCTCATGCCGCGTCGGGACATCGAGAACGAGCTGCCTCACGTAGCGGACTTTGATCGACTTCTCGAGCTGAAGAACCGGTGGCGAGTTTCGATGCAGGCGCTGCTGTACCGATCGCGCTCACTCGGCGTGATGCCTGAGAGCGAGTTCACCCGAGCGATGAAGCTTATCTCTGCTCGCGGTTGGCGAAAGAACGAACCTGGCGATCAGTTCGGCGGTCTACTCGAGGAGCCGACGCTGCTCGGGCGCGCAACGACACTACTTCAGTCGATGGACGTCTCGATCGCTGATCTTGCGGACCGCGCTGGCCTTCCTGCCTCCCTTGTCAAAGAACTGTTGGAGAGCGGCGGCGACGCTCGCCCCGTGCTTCAGGTCTAGGCTCACCGCTTCGTATGGCCAGCTCAGAGAAGACATCGGTGGAAGAAGCTCATGCTTAATGTCTCGCATAGCCGGGACCACTCGATATCAGGCAATAGGCGAGTGCCCGGCATCACCGGGCCTGGACTAGATCAGTCACCTGATCGCTTTCGCCAATGCTGCGCCGTTGCTCTCAATCCGAGCCCGCAACAATGCCAAGTCGTCGGCATCACCCCGGCGCAGCAAGCGCTCGTGACGAACCGATCCACCACCGGCCAAACGAACGATGTCATCGATACATCGCTCGATCTTCGCTAGCGCAACTCCCACAACCTCCGACCGATCCACCAACCCGTAGACGTCGACCACTCGCCGCCACTGCCGACCGACAAGATCGACGTCGCCAAGCGTCGGGTCCATGAAGGCCCAGCACAACTGGGCGACGTCCTCCACACGCCGACCGGGGCGCAGCTGCTCCCAATCAATCAGACCCACCCGTCCCTGGTCGACGACAACATTGCGCGGCTGCAGGTCATCGTGAACGAGACACTCGTGATCCGGCGCCAGATCAGTGGTTGTGTCATGGAGCTGTCGAATCACCCGGGTCAACTCGTCGAGTAGCACCGGCTGTCGCCACCAGTCGTCGAGCGTCCGACCGGGCAGCCAGGTCAAGACCTCGTCGTTCTCATCGATGCCGATCAACCGAGGAGACCAGCCCACACCAGCGTCAGCGAGGCGACCAAGGGCCTCTTGCACCAGCCCCGTGTTCGACCGTACCGGTCTCCGAACGACACCAGAGCGCTTCCCTTCCATCGGGGTGATTGTAAGACCCGGCGACCATTCGAGATCGGCACATTAAACGTGCGCTGGAACTGAGCCCACCCCTCGCACAGGGTGCCGTAACCTCCGACGAACACACGAGTCTCGTGCGAAGCGAGGCGAAGTTGTGAGCGATCACTGAAAGCCGGCATTCGGGATCATTGAAAACCGACATGGGTGTCGGGGTCTTCTGGCCGGCATCCACCACTCGATGGGGGTGGCTCCTCCAGCGTGTCTAGCGACCAAGCACGACACGACTGGAGGAGCCGCTCTCCATGATGACCCAGGAGAACTACGTGAACATCAAGGACCTGCATGCGCAGGGATGGACGATTGTCGAGATCGCGGCGGAGACCGGCTGGCACCGCACGACGGTCAGCGACTGGTTGAAGAACGGCCCACCGGTCGAGCGGCGCGAGACAGCACCGTCGGTGATGACCGATGACTGGCGCGAACGGATCAAGGCAATGGTTGACAAGTGGCCGCGGTTGCAGGCGGTGAGCATCCATCATCGTCTCGTCGCGGATGGGTTCGAGGGGAGCTACCCGACGGTCGTGCGGGCCGTACGCGACATCCGGGGCCCGAGGTTCCGCACAGCCGATGTGGTGTCGGTGCCGATCTATACCGACCCGGGCGAGGAGGCCCAGTTCGACTTCTGCGACCTCAGCTCGTGGGCGCGGCAGGTCGGCTGGACCATCAACCTCGTCTGTTTCGGGATGATCTTGTCGTGGTCGAGGTGGCGGATGTGGTGGTTCACCACGAGCGAGGACCGCCATCACACCTTTGAGGGCATGGTCCGGTTCTTCGACCAGATCGGTGGCGTGCCGACGCTGTGTCGCACCGACCGGATGGGTGCGTTGGGCCGGTCGCAGGGCCGCCGGTTCGAGTTGCACCCACCGACGGTCGGTTTCGCTGCTCATCACGGGACGAGGATCGCGTCGTGTCGGGCCGGTGACGCGAAACGCAAAGGCAAGGTGGAGCGGCCGTTCCGGTCGCTGCAAGAGACGTTCCTGCCCGAGGTCGAAGCCGACGGTGTGCCGTTCGACCTCGCCGAGTTGAATCGGCGAGCCGTTGTCTGGCTTACGGACAGGGTGCATGGTGTCGAGTCCCGCACGACCGGTGAGCTGCCGATCGATCGCCTCGCCGTCGAGCGTGACTTCCTCGCAGCGCTGCCACCGAAGAGGTTCGATACCGACTACGTCGAGACCCGTCGGGTCCACAACATTTTGCCGTTCGTGTCGATCGACGCGAACCGCTACTCGGTTCCGCCCGCAGCGTTGGGCCACACCGTCGAGATCCGCCGCAAGGTCGACGCCAAGATCGTCGAGATCCGGCTCGCTGGCAGGCTCATCGCCACCCACCAGATCATCGGCGGGCGACGTGTCGACGTGTGGGATCCCGAACACCGCGCCGCGGCCGAAGCGTTGGCGCTCGGCTGGAACCGCGACCGACCCGACCTTCGGATCATCTCAAACAACGAGGCGCCGAGGCTGGTTGAGCGGCTCGATCTCGGCGGTGACTACGACGTCGCTGAGCCTGACCTTGACCACCGCTATGGCGACGGCAAGGAGGTGTCGGCATGACCACCACCACTGGCCTCTACGAGCAGATCAAAGCCGATCTCGGCTACCTCAAGTTGGACGCCGCCGCCGGGACCTTCGCCACCCTCGCCGACCAGGCCCGCACCAACGGCTGGTCCCACATCGAGTTCCTCGCCCGCCTGGTCGCCACCCAAGCCACCGCGGACCGCAACCGCCGTCTCGCCGCCCGGCTCCGCTACGCCAGGTTCCCCTACCGGCGCACAATCGACGACTTCGACTACGACTTCCAACCAAGCGTCGACCGCAAACTCGTCGAGGACCTCGCCACGCTCCGGTTCATCGACGAGAACCGCCCCATCCTGTTCCTCGGACAACCCGGCTGCGGCAAGACCCACCTCGCCGTCGCCATCGCCACCCTGGCCGTGGAGGCCGGCTACCGCGGCTACTTCACTCAAGCCGACACCATGTGTCGCACCCTCGTGAGAGCATCGATCGAAGGGAACCTGACCTCGAAGCTGAAGACCTATACCGCACCAACCGTGCTCGTCATCGACGACGTCGGACTACTCCCGATCGGCGGCACCGAAGCATCAGCGGTGTTCTTCCAAGTCGTGAACACCCGCTACGAGAAAGGCCACCCCACCATCGTCACCACCAACCGAGGGCTGCCCGACTGGGGCACCGTCTTCGGTGACACCGTCGTCGCCGCCGCTGTGCTCGACCGGCTCATGCACAACGCCATCGTATTCAATATCAAAGGACCGAGCTGGCGACTACGCGAACACAACGGCCTCGAAATCGCCACCACCGCACCCAACCAAGGAGATGATCGCTAGCCTCAACCAACACCGGTCAAGCACCGACCACATGTCGGTTTTCGATGATCGCCGATGTCGAAATCGGATGATCGCTCACAGAAGTGACGGTTGTCCAGCACCGGTCCACGGCATCACAGTTAGCTAGAGTTCAGCTGTGACTGCTCCCGATACCGATCCGAGTTCCAGTTCCGCTACCGAGCGGTTGCGATGGGAGCGAATCTCCGAGTCTGAGGCTCGGGCTGCCGCTGGCGACGATGCCATCGAAGAAGCTCTTGCTGAGGTGAGCGCAAAAGGTCGAGCTTCGGCCGACCGCTACCGCACCGCCAGCCACTCGGTCGCCGACCGGGGCTGAAAGGCGCCTTCCCGCACGCATGTGCTGGGCCGCTACGCCGGTTCCAGCGGCTGTCGTGTCGGCGACCTCCTGGTCCGGGCGCCGGCCAGAGCGAGACTGAGAACCACAATGGTGCCGGCCAGGGTCGCCTGGAGTGAGATGTCGTCGGCCCGACGCTCGGCTGCGAGGGGAGCGTAGGCCGCCGCGACGAGGCCAGGGTCCGGTGCGATCTCGACCGGTGGGCCGTACCGGTCGTTCAGGACGGCGGGATCAATCGGGAGCGGAAAGAAGTTGCCCGAATCGGGATTGGGGGCGAGCGCCAGCCGCAGGACGGCCCCGTTGGCCATCACAACGTAGAACCCCTGGCCGGTACCGACCGTGTCGGCATCGAAACCGAGCTGGCAGAAACTCTCCTCCTCGCGCCCCTGTTCTTCGTCCAGACCGTCTCGGACACGGTCCCGGCATCCCCGCTGACCAGCCACGCCGAGGTGAAAGCGATGACTCCGGCCCGGTGCCAGCCCCAGGCCGCTCCCGTACGAGCAAGGACCTCCGGCTCGCCGATGGCGACCACATCCATCTCATCGAGTTCGTCGAGATATTTCACCCGGGGGGCTCCGCAGGAGCAGGCGCTTGCCGGTGCGGTCCACGACAGCACGACGGTGGTCACCGCCAGCACGGCGAGTGCCGCCACGGAGCCGAAGCGAAGTCGCACCTCCAGGTGATCGGTGTCGAGAGGCCAACGCTTCAGCAGCCAGACCACCGAGCTCGAGGGAGGCATCGCTAGGCCGAGCGCCGCTCGATGTCCAGCCTCCGGGCGATACCCGCATCGAGTCAAGCAACCAGGTCCAGCACCGACGCACGTTCATCGTGCCGGTAGCGGCAGCATGACGGGACGGTGGCTGGCCAGTATGGTCATACCGTGGACGATGTTCCACGGTCGGCGGTTGCCTGACTCCAGACCGACTCGAACTCAGCGGGTGTTATCGAGTTACCCGAGAACTGAGGATCACCGACGATCTCGGCCACCGGGGGGACGGGCGTCTCCGACAACCGTGCACGCCCTTGCTGGACGCCCAGCCCGGCGAAGTCCTGACGCCCGGTTTCGCACTCTTCCACCTTGCGTAGCTCATAGCCGTCGACCCCGACCTCGCTGTACAGGAAGGTCGGCTCGTCGGGCAGGTCGTGGTGCCAGACGATCACCTGATACCGCAGCGGACAATCCAGCCCGATGCCCATAGCGGCGATGATCTGCTCGAGTCTCTGCGCGCGCTACTCGATCCGCAGCCTGGTCGGACGCACAACACTCGCGAGTTCGGGCTATGCGCTGGACCGAGACCACTGCACGATCGCAGTGCGCCACGCAGTCTCGATTCACGGGGTCTTCGCAAAGCTGACTGTCAGATCTGCCGTTCCCCCTCTTCCGCTAATCTCTAGCGATGCCTAGACTTTCACCGATCGAGTTGTTCGTGCGCGGAGTCTGGCGATTGATCCCCGACGCTGACGACCGATCATGGGTGGTGAGAGCCGCCGAAGCGTCTGGATCGAATGACCCGCTTGGAGACCTAGGTCCGCTCGTTAGGCGGTTCCTCGATGCAGGCGTGTCGCCGTCGGACGTTGCACGCTTCGCTCGGATAATCGGCTACGAGGTTGCGGCGGGGCTCTGCTACTACCTTGGTGATTCGACTTGGGCCTATGAGGCCTTTGATGACGACCAAGACGAGGTCCACTGGGGACTGTTCGAAGTCGATCCTGAGACGAACGAACCCGGCCGCCCGCTTCTTGGATCCCATGAGCTACTCCTGATGAGCGATCCGACTGGCCAAGAAATGCGGCCACGACCTCACTGACGCTGCACCCACACCGCACAGTGCCGCACGGAAATCGCGCTGCTCCTGGTTTTCGCCATCGGCAAGAACTGTGAGAGGCACCGTTGGGAGATGGCCGCGAGATTCGTCTTGGCCAGGCTCGTCTGATCTCGCGTCGCGAGATAGGCGAAGCGGTCCAGCGCACTGTCCCACACCGACCCGCGTGCCTGCCACAGGAACGTGTAACAACGCCGACAACCGAAGGAGCTGAATCGATGGACCGATACCGACGTGCTGACCTTCACCCTCCCGCTCAGAACGAGCGGTCGAATGCCGAGGCGGTCGTTCTGCTCGACGTGGCAGCGCTGGCCGAGCGGCTCGGCGTGACGTCGCGATTCGTTCGTCGGCTCGTCTCCGAGCGGCGCGTGCCGTTTCTGAAGATCGGCAAATTCGTGCGCTTCGACCCCCGCGAGATCGACATGTGGGTCGATGAGCGTCGCCAGCCGGCCGCCAACTCAGAGCAGCCTTACTCGTCCAACGCCTCGCCGAGAATCTGAGCCAGCGCCTCGTCGGCTCGCTCGACAGCGTGAGCGTAGACCCGGAGCGTCATCGACGGATCGGCGTGGCCGAGGCGGTGGGCGACCGTGCGGACGTCTTGGCCCGACGCGATCGACTGGGTGGCCGACCAGTGCCGCAGATCATGAAGACGCCACCGTCCACCGATACCAGCATGTTCCCGGGATCGGCGCCACCACCAGCCGATTCGATCGGGGTTGGGCGGTTCGGCATCAGGTGTGAACAGCCACTCGGTCACCTCGGCGTACTTCGCCGCCTTCTCCCCCACCTGCTCCACGAGCGACGGACTGAGCGTCACCACCCGGCGGCTGCCCGTCTTGGTCGGCTGAAGTCGCGGCGCTCGGACGCCCTCGGCGTCGGTCGACACGACGATCTGGCCGTCAACCACGACCTTGTTGTCGACGAACTTGTCCCACCGGAGCGCTGCCAGCTCGCCACGGCGAGCGCCGGTCTCGGCGGCGAGCCGGAAGGCCAGAGGAGCCATCTCGTGGACCTCGGCCGCCACCTCGATGAGGCGACGCACCTCGTCGTTGGTGAGCGTGCCCTTCTGCTGACGCTTCGGCTGTTCGATCGGTGCCGCCGAGGCCGGGTTGGTCGAGATCCACTCCCAGCGCACCGCTTGCTGCAGCGCAGCTCGCAAGACCGTGTGCTGGTTCCGGATCGATGCCTCGCCGGCACCACCCTTCCGCAGGCGGGCCACCCAGCGGTCGATGTCGGAAACCCCGAGCGAGGCCACGGACATCGAGGCGATCGGATCCTTCTTCACGAGCGCCGACCGAGATGTCTGGTCGCGCACTGTCAGTGGAGCCCAGCCCGGCGTCTTGATCTCCAACCACTCGTCGAGCAGCTGAGCGACCTTGCGCCCGCCTGCGTTTCGGGCCGGCTTGACGGTCAGCTCGGCCGCGATACGTCGCGCATCTCGCTTGGTGCCGTGAACCGTGCGAGACACCTGCGTCGGGTTCCCTTCACGGTCACGGCCGGTGTAGCCGCGCACCTCCCAGACGCCGGGACGTCGCTCGCGGACGGTGGCCATGGACGTCCACTCTAGGCGCGATCATCCCTACAAGAGTAGGGATGAGAGTAGGGATGAGCCGATTCTCAGGCCCACTCGACCGCTGTTGACCGTTGCTGACCACTGCAACCAGACAGGCCACGAAAACCACATAAGCCCAGGTCAGCGGCTATTCGATGCGCAATCCGCTGATGGCCCGCGAGATCACCAACTGCTGGATCTGCTCGGTCCCTTCGAAGATGTCGTAGATCTTGGCGTCGCGGTGCCAGCGTTCGACCGGGTAGTCGGTCACGTAGCCGTAGCCGCCCAGAATCTGCATGGCCCGTTCGGTGGCCCAGACGGCAACCCGGCCGGCCTTGAGCTTGGCCATCGACCCCTCGGCGTACTGGAAGGCCCGGTGTTTGCCCATCCAGGCCGAGCGATACGTGAGCAGCCGGGCGGCGTCGATCTCGGTGGCCATGTCGGCCAGCATGAAGGCAATCGACTGATTCATGATGATCGGGCGACCAAAGGCCACCCGTTCCTTGGCGTACTCGAGCGAGTACTCATAAGCGGCTCGGGCGATACCGATGGCTTGGGCGGCCACGGCCGGGCGGGTGGCCTCGAAGGTCTGCATCGCCGCCTGTGAGTTCCCCGACTTGCCCTCCCGCACTCGGGCGAGGCGATCGTCGAGCTTGTCCTTGCCGCCGAGCAGACAACGCCCCGGCACGCGCACGTCGTCGAGCACCACCTCAGCGGTGTGACTGGCCCGGATGCCGTGTTTCGAGAACTTCTGACCCTGGGAGAGACCGGGTGTGTCAGGCGGGATGATGAAGCTGGCCTGACCTTTTGAGCCCAGTTCGGGGTCGACGACGGCCACCACGACGTGGATGTTGGCGATGCCGCCGTTGGTGATCCAGGTCTTGGTGCCGTTGATCACCCACTCGTCGTTGGCCTCGTCGTAGACGGCGCGGGTTCGGTAGGCCGACACGTCGGAACCGGCATCTGGTTCGGAGGCGGCAAAGGCGCCGAGCTTGACGTCGCTCGCGTCGCCGTAACACTGAGGCACCCATTCGAAGACCTGCTCCTTGGTGCCCGAGGCGGCGATACCGGCGGCAGCGAGTCCGGAGCCCATCAGCGACATGCCGATTCCGGCATCGCCCCAGAACAGCTCCTCGAGCGCCACGGGCATCGACAGGCCGGTGGGATCGTTCATCATCAGCTCGGCCATGAACTCCCAGCCGTAGAGGCCGATCTCGGCCGCCTGTTGGATGATCGGCCACGGCGTTTCCTCCCGCTCGTCCCACTCCTGGGCGGCGGGTCTGATCACATCCTCGGCGAAGTCGTGGACCCATTTCTGGAGGATGATCTGATCTTCGTTCAGCTGCGGCGAAAATTCTGTCACACTCATAAGTTACCAGAGAGTAACCAGCGGTTGCAAGTCAGGTATCGGCGCCATTCAGGGCAGAGGCAGTACATAGGGACCCGGATAATCCTGACGCACGTTCAGCGGCGCGAACCTCCGATTGGTTCCCGTCTGCCCGTAGGAACAGTTGCGAGCCCGGGTGATGCAGCCGTCGATCCAGAGGTTGAGGGCCCCGTCATGCCACCCGCCGAACCAGTCGGCATGGAGCGAACCGCCGGGCGGACCGCTGCCGTGGTGACCGTCGGACGACAGCCGCCAGCCATCGATCGAGGTCTGACCGGGAAAGTAGAGGAGGATGCTGATCTGGGGGAGCCGAACCGGGTGCGACGCCGGACACTCCTGCTGGGCGTTCACGAACAGCAGATGCGAACGGTGATCGGCCGAATCCAGGTTCCGCCCGTCCCAACACTCGGGAAAGGCGATCGAGGCGTTGATGATGTCACCGCCGCAGTCGGGAATGCGATTCGTCTTGTTGTAGGTGTGTCCGCTTCCGCCACACGACCAGTACAGGAAGTCCGACACTGCGAAGGACGATCCGGCGCTGCCGCTGATCATCTTCAACCCGACCGGCAACGGCTTGGCCTTGTCCGGGAACTTCGTCTTGTAGTAGAGGATGATCTGCTCCGGAACCACGGCGTTTCCCCGGCCGTCGAGCAGAGCCGGCGCCCAGTAGGCCGACCGGTTCAACTCGAAGCCGTTGCAGGTCCCGCCACCGCTGTTCAGGAGGCTCGACGCCGTGGTGTGGGCGTTGGCCAGGGTGTTGCCGAAAAAACATGTGGAGATGCGACCGACCGGGTTGACCGGGAAACACGATCGGATCGTCGTAGGCGAAGTGCGAGTACTGGCAGGCCATCCGGAACTGACCGTCACCGACGGTGCCGTTGTCCGGTGTCGACGTCGGTTCCGTCAACGCCTCGAGACTCAACTGGGCCGAGGGGTTCGAAGCGAAGCGGCTGAACATCGGGTTGTCGTTGCGAAGGGCGGCCAGGCCGGCGTTGTCGCCTCCGCCGTGCCCGCCGCCTGTGTCGTGGGCCGTCGAGCTGGTCGGGGCCGCCGTTGTTGGTGCCGCCGTGGTCGGCGCGGTCGCGGTTGTTGGAGGGGCTGTTGCCGACGGTTGGGTGGTGGATGACGGAACGGTCGGCGCCGGACCGGTCGACGTTGAGGCGGTCGACGCTGGAACCGTCGAGGTCGTGGCGGTCGACGTCGGACCGGTCGACGTTGCAGCGGTCGAAGTCGGACCGGTCGACGCCGAACCGGTCGACGAGGTCGCCGTCGAAGCCTGAGATGTCTCGGTCGCGTCGCGGTCGAACGTCACGGTCGTCGCGGATGTCGGGCTAGAGCCGTCGAGCACCGTCGGGGGTGGCTCCGAGCCTCCGCCCGTGGGATCCTCCGCCGGTATCGATGTGGGCGGCGCCGTCTCGATCCACTGATCGAGGTCGGACCCGAGGGTGTGGTCCGGCACGAGCCCGGCCAGGGTCGCTGTGACGATGGCGGCGACAGCCACCGCTCCGGCCGAGCGGAGCGATCGGCGACCACTCCCAGCGGGATCCACACGTTGCACCTATGGTTCATCGGCCGGCCGCCCGAGGCCGCTTTACCGGAAAGTCGCGATCGGTCGGGATGTCTCCATCTCGATCTCCGATGATCGCTCAACTCCCCATCGGTGCGGCTGTGAACCGAAACCGGACGAACTGCTACTCTCGAAGCGGCTCGGACCAACTCCTGCGTCGGGCCGAGCACCGATCGGCCGCATCGACAACCAAACGTTTCGACAGATCAGGGAGATGTGCCATGGCCCCCGGAATCCGCAGCGACGACCTCTTCAACGCCAGTACGTGGCTGGTCGATCGACACGTCACCGAGGGCAGAGGGGACCATGTCGCCATCCGGTGCCTCGGCGAATCGGTGACCTACGCCGAACTGCAGGCGTTGATCGAGCGGACGGCAGGGGCGTTGAGGGCGATCGGTGTGCAGCCGGAGCAGCGGGTGGCGATGGCGATGCTCGACTCGGTCGAGTTCGTTGCGACGTTCCTCGGGGCCATGCGAATAGGGGCGGTGCCCCTGCCGATCAATCCGCTGCTGCCGGGTCGCGACCTCGGAACCATCACCGCCGACAGTCGAGCCAGGATGGTCGTCGTCTCCGGCGATCGCTCCGCCTCCGTTTCCGACCTGGTGGCGGCGACGCCCGAGATCGAACTCGTCGTCGTCACCGACAAGGAGGACGGAACAACCCCGTCGGTGTCGATCGATGCCGACGGCGTGAATGCAGTCACCTGGGCCGACCTGCTGGCCAACGAGGGAGACGGCACACCGTTCGAGACCTGGGGCGAATCGCCCGGCTTCTGGCTGTGCACCTCGGGCTCGACCGGCCGCCCGAAACTGGCGATGCACCGTCACATCGACATCAAGGTCACATGCGACACGTTCGCCGCCAACGTGCTCGAGGTGAAGCCGGACGATCGGTTCTATTCGGTCGGCCCCATGTTCCACGCCTACGGCCTCGGCAACTCGGTGTCGTTCCCGTTCTCGGTCGGTGCCACCACGATCCTGGTGCCGACGAGACCGCCGAGTCCCAAGCTGGTGACCGACACGATCGCGGCCGAAGCACCGACCCTCTTCTTCTGCATCCCGACGTTCTACGCCGCGCTGAACAACGCCGGCCTCGACGCCGACGCGTTCGCCTCGGTCCGGCTGGCCTGCTCGGCCGCCGAGCCGCTTCCGGCCGAGACGTTCGAGCGGTTCAAGGAGAACTTCGGCGTCACCATCCTCGACGGCATCGGATCGACCGAGATGTTGCACATCTACCTGTCGAACACCGAAACCGATCTCAAACCCGGGACCAGCGGCGTTGCCGTGCCCGGATACGAACTGAAGCTGATCGACGACGACGGCCAGATCCAGGCTCCCGGCGAGCCGGGGCAACTCTGCGTGTCGGGCGGCAGCGCCGCCGTGGGCTACTGGTGCCGCAACGACCAGTCTCGGGCCACCTTCCAGGGACCGTGGATGCGCACCGGCGACCTCTACGACCGCAGCGACGACGGCTTCTACACGTACATGGGTCGGGTCGACGACATGTTGCGGGTCGGTGGCGAGTGGGTGTCGCCGGCCGAGGTCGAGGGAGTCCTGATCCAATACGAGACGGTGCTGGAGGCGGCCGTCGTCGGCGAACGCGACGCCGACGGCATCGTCCGCCCGATCGCCTTCGTCATCCCGGTCGACGGCCGAACGGTCGGCGGCGACGAACTCGACGGGTTCTGCCGCGACCATCTCGCCGGCTACAAGCGTCCGAAGCGCTACGAGATCGTCAGCGAACTACCGAAGACGGCCACCGGCAAGATCCAGCGCTTCAAACTCCGCACCTGACCGTTCATTGATCACGGGGTGGGGGTGGTGTCGTCGGAGATCGGGATGAACGACGTGACGTCGACGCCCAGCGTGACCCGGTCGCCGACCGATCGTCTCGTGCGGTCGGTGAAGGTGACCGTCGCCGAGCCGCCATCGAGGGTCACCCGGTGGCGGTACACACCTTGATGGAACTGCGACGACGCAATGGTTCCCTTCAACGGCCCGTCCTCGCTGAAACCAATGGCGTCGACCGGTACGACGACCAGACCCTCGACCGGGATGGTGGCCGGCCCGACGCCACAGTCGGCCTCGACCCATCGGAGGAGTCCGTCCGGGCTGGACTCCACGGTCCAAATGTTGGGTCGACCGAGGAAGGTCGCCACGAACCGGGTGCCGGGGTTCTCCCACAGTTCCTGCGGCGTGCCGATACGCACCAGCCGACCTTCGGTCAACACCGCCACCCGGTCGGCCAGGGCGAATGCCTCGGCCTGGTCATGGGTGACGTGGAGGGCGGTCTGGCCCATCCGGTCGAGGAGTTGGTCGAGGTCCGACACCAACTGATCACGTAGCACCCGATCGAGCGAGCCCAGCGGCTCGTCGAGCATCAGCACCGCCGGGGCCGGTGCCAGGGCCCGGGCCAGCGCCACCCGCTGGGCCTCGCCCCCCGAGAGCTGATCGACCGACCGGGGGCCGAAGTCGTGCAGGCCGACCAGATCGAGCATCGCCCCCACCCGCTCCCCCACTGCACCGGCGAACATCGAGGCCGGCCCGTGGCGCAGGCCGTAGGCCACGTTGTCGGCCACCGTCAGGTGGGGAAACAGTGCGTGGTCCTGGAACATGAGCCCCATACCCCGTCGATGAGTCTCCACCCCACGGAGGTCACGGCCGTCGAGCAGAATGCGACCGTCGACCAGTGGCTCCAGCCCGGCGATCGCCCGGAGCAGCGTGGACTTGCCCGATCCGCTCGGTCCGACCACCGCCACTTTCTCGCCCTCGGCAACGACGAGATCGACGCCGTCGAGCACGGTCCGATCGCCGTAGGCCACGCTGACGTTGTCGAGCCGCAACTTGGGTTCGTTCGCTTCGCCAGGGCTGAAGCCTGTCACAGCAGCGACACCTCCGAGGCGCGGCGACGCTCCAGGCCGGCCGCAAGCAGCGCCACCAGGAGACCAACGACCACGCTCAAGGCCAGCGCCTGGCCCCGCAGCGCCGCGCCCGGGGTTGACAGCAGCCGGAAGATGGCCAACGGGGCGGTGAACGACGCTTCACCCCGGGCCAGGAACGATGTGGCGCCGAACTCGCCAAGGCTGACGGCGGCGGCGAAGCCGACCCCGGTGAACGCGGCACGGCGGGCGATCGGCCACACGATGGTGCGCCACACCACGGTCGGTGGTGCGCCGAGCACGGTCGCCGCGTCACGCACCCGGGGGCCGATCGACCGGATCGTCGGCACCATCGCCGCCACCACGAACGGCAGGCCGACGACGGCGTGGGCGAGGGGGACCAACCAGATCGACTGGCGAAGGTCGAACGCCGCGAAGCCGACGAGATAGCCGAACCCCAGCGTCACCGCCGACACGCCGAGCGGCACGAACGTCAAGGCGTCCAGGAGCCTCCCGACCCTTCCCCCGGCCGTGACCGCGATCGAGGCGGCGACGCCGACGATCAAGGCCACCAGGGCCGAGCCTGAGGCGAAGAGGACCGAGTTGGCCAGCGCGTCCAGCGCCGAGGTCGGCAGCAGATCGACCCGCTCGGTCAGCGCAACGTAGTGGTCGACCCCGAACCGGCCGTCGACCGTCAGCGAACCGGCGACCAACATCGCAACCGGGAACCCCTGGATCGCCGCCACGAGGACGACGACCGCCGCCAGGTACCAGCCGAGCGCACCTCGGATCGGCGAGGTGGTGGGCACGCGATTCGAGGACACCCCGAACCGCCGCTGGAACCTCGACGACAGTACCGACAACACCACCACCACGATGATCTGCAACAGCGCCAGCACCGCAGCGGTGTCGAACTCGGCCCGGGCGATGGCGTAGCGATGGATCTCGGTCTCGAGGGTCGCCGTCCGTAGCCCGCCCAGAATCCGGATGACGCCGAAGCTCGTGAAGGAGAACAGGAAGACCACGAGCGCGGCCCCGATGATGGCCGGGCGCAACTGGCGGAGCGTGATCGATGTCCAGGCCCGCCAGGGGGCGGCGCCAAGCACCCGGGCCGCCTCGACCTGCCGTTCGTCGAGCCGGGCCCAGTAACCCCCGACCAGGCGGGCCACCACGGCCAGGTTGAAGAACGTGTGGGCGTGGATGATGGCGGCCAGCGACACCCCCGAGGTGGTGCTGGTGGCCGGATGCAGCCCGAACCGGTCGAACACGGTGTCCACGGCGGCCGCCACGACGACGGTCGGGAGGACGAACGGCACGACGACAGCAGCCCGCAACAGCCGCTTTCCCCGAAATCGGTACCGGGCCAGCAGGTGGGCCACGGGTAGTCCGAGGACCACGGTGACCAGTGCCGACAGTGCCGCCTGCACCAGGGTGAACCCGACCACCGACCGCACCGAGCCTCGAGTCAGAATCCCCACCACGTCCGAAGGACCCACGCCGCTCAGGCTCCTGGCCAGCACCGCGATCAGCGGCCACACGACCATGGCCCCGATGAACGCCGCCGCCACAACGCCGGCCGCAAACGTCCATCGGGGTCTACCGGTCATGTCGTCGTTCCGCGAGCCGCTCCCCTATCGGAGCACGATCTCGGCCCACTCCTCCGTCCAGCCCGATCGATTCTCCTCGATCTCGGCCGGGCTGAGAATCAACGGGTTGTCGACCTCCGTCGCCCACTCGGCAAACGAAGGCGGGAGCGCCACCTCGCTGTTGGCGGGGAACACGAACATGTTGAGGGGGATGTCGGCCTGGAAGGTCTCCGACAGCAGGAAATCGATCAACTGACCGGCGGCCTCCGGATTCTCGGTGCCGGCCAGCACCCCGGCGAACTCGACCTGCCGAAAGCAGCTGTCGGTCACGACGCCGGTCGGCGGCTCGTCGATGTCGGAGGTGGCGAAGATCATCTCGGCCACCGGACTCGTTGCGTAGGAGGTGACGATGCCCTTCTCGCCACCGCCGGCCACGAACTCCCCGTAGTAGGCGTCGCTCCAGCCGCTGGTGACGGTGACGCCGCCATCGGCCAGCTGCTGCCAGTAGTCCTGCCAACCGCCGTCACCGTACGTGGCGATCGTGGCCAGCAGGAAGGCGAAACCGGGAGACGACGACTCCGGATCCATGGTGACGAACGTCGATGCGTACTCGGGTTCGATGAGATCGGCCATGGTGGCGGGGCCCGCCCCCTCGAACGAGTCCCTCCAGTAGTTGACGCACACGTCGCCATAGTCGATCGGTGTCACCCGATTCTCGACGTCGAGTTTGAGCTCGTCGGGCACGGTCGACAGCGCCGTCGACTCGTACGGGGTGAAGATCTCGGCGTCGAGTGCCCGTTGGAGAAACGTGTTGTCGACCCCGAACAGCACGTCGGCCTCCGGTTGACCGGCGGTGAGGATGGCCCGGGACACGAGCTCGCCCGCGTCGCCGGCGTTGACGACCTCGACGTCGATGCCGGTCTCGAGGGTGAAGTTGTCGAAGAGACCGTCGCTGACCGAGAAGGAATCGTGGGTCAGCAGTCGAACGGTGCCGGTCGTCTCGACGGCGGTCGGGGTGTCAGCCTCTCCCGTTGACGATTCGCCGGCGGTGGAGTCGGTGGTCTCGGACTCGTCCGCCGCCTCGATCGATTCGGTGGGCTCCGATGCGCCCTCGTCGCCGGCGTCGGTGGCGTCGCCGGAACCACAGGCGGCGAGTACCACCGCAAGCGCAGGCAAAATCAGGGACCAAAAGATTGATCGCCGGTTGAACGTGTGTCTCATGTTGCTCCCTTTCGCTGGCATTACCCAGATCAGGTTCGGCGGGTCGACGGCCGGTATGCCGTCCTCTCAGCCCGGTTTCCTCCGAGCTCCCCGGTGTTGGTTGCCGATCAGTGTACCGGCCACGGCACACTGTCGACATGACACCGGCAGTGGTCACGCTCACCAAGGCGCAGATCGCCCACGAGGTCAAGGCCTACGACCACGATCCCGATGCCGACTCCTATGGCACCGAGGCGGCCGAGTTGCTGGGCCTCGACGCCTCGACCGTGTTCAAGACGCTACTGGCGGTGATCGACAGGTCGGAGACGGTCGTCGCGGTCGTTCCGGTGGCCTACCGGCTCAACCTCAAGGCTCTGGCCCGAGCGTCCGGAGGCAAGAAGGCGACGATGGCCGACCCGGCAGACGCCGAGCGGATATCGGGGTACGTGGTAGGCGGGATCTCACCGCTGGGTCAGCGCAGGCGGCTGCGGACCTTCATCGACTCCTCGGCCGAAACGCAGGAACAGATCCATGTGAGCGCAGGCCGTCGTGGCCTCGAGATCGCCCTGGCGCCACTCGATCTCGCCCGTCTCCTGTCGGCTCAGTTCGCCGACCTCACCCGGCCTGGCGCCTGAGTCAACCGAGCAGGTACCGGGCGCCGGGGCCCTCGTCACCCGCCTTGTCATCGGGGTTGGCCAACGCACATGTCTCGAGACTGAGACAGCCACACCCGATACACGACGTGAGCTTGTCCCGCAGCGCCTCGAGGGTGGCGATCCGGGCCTCGATCCGGGGCTGCCACCGGGTCCCGAAGTCGGCCCATTCCTCCCTCGTGGGGGCCCGGTCGCCCGGAAGCTCCGACAGTCCCTCGGCGATCTCCTCGAGCGTCAAGCCGACGCTCTGGGCGGCACGGATGAACGCCACCCGTCGGAGCACGTCACGGGCGTAGCGACGCTGCCCGCCGTCGGTGCGACGCGACGCGATGAGACCTCTCGACTCATAGAACCGCAGCGCCGAGGTGGCGATGCCGATGCGGGCCGCGGCCTCACCGATGGTCAGTTCGTCGGCCAACGGTTTGTGTCGTGAGACGGCCACCGTGAAATCATTCTGGCGGTTCAGCCGCCGCCGAGCGGCCGGATCACCGGGCCGTCGGCCGAATCCTCGACCATCCAACCGGCCTCGGTGAGCTGATCCCGTATGGCGTCGGCCCGATCGAAGTCTCGGGCCGAGCGAGCCTCCTGACGCTGCCGGGCCAGGGCGACGATCTCGGCGGGTACGGCCGACGCCTCGCCCCGAAGCTCGAGGCCGAGCACCTCGGCGATCGTGCGGGCCGTAGCCGACGCGGTGGCCGCCGTCGCCTCGTCGGTGTCGAGCGCCGTGTTGGCCTCCCGAACCTGACGGAACAACAGATCGACGGCCTTGGCCGTGTCGAGATCGTTGGCCATGGCCTCGGAGAACGCGGCCAGCACCGACTCATCGGCCGAGCCGTTCAGGTCCGCAGTGCGCCGGGCGAAGCCGTCGAGCCGCTCGATCGCAGCCCCGGCCTGCTTCAACGTGGTGTCGGTGACCTCGATCGGGGTCCGGTAGTGCGACTGCAGGATCAGGAGCCGGAACGCCCGGGCGTCGTACTCGTCGATCACGTCGAGCAGGTTCTTCACGTTGCCGAGCGACTTCGACATCTTCTCGCCCTCGAGCTCGATGAACCCATGGTGCATCCAGTGCCGGGCGAACGGCCGGTCGAGCGCGACGGCCTGGGCCCGCTCGTTCTCATGGTGGGGGAAGGTGAGGTCGAGACCGCCGGTGTGGAGATCGAACCCC
This sequence comes from Acidimicrobiales bacterium, assembly GCA_965216655.1. Lineage (GTDB taxonomy): Bacteria > Actinomycetota > Acidimicrobiia > Acidimicrobiales > SZUA-35 > JAHELU01. The sequence continues at coordinate 128,134 of CBDCGP010000014.1, read as the reverse complement.
TCGCCGAGCAGATCGAGGCTCATCACGACGCACTCGGTGTGCCAGCCGGGACGACCGTCACCCCACGGCGACGGCCACGATGGTTCACCGGGCTTGACGAACTTCCACAGGGCGAAGTCGGCCGGGTGACGTTTCTCGGTGCCGACGATCTCTCGATCACCCCCACCGACCCGCAGGTCGTCGAGGCTCTGATGGGCGAGAAGACCGTAACCCTCGATCCCCTCCACATCGAGGTAGACGCCGTCGGAGGTGACGTAGGCCTTGTCGGCCTCGATCAGGTTCTCGATCAGCTCGACCATCCCATCGACGTAGTCGGTCGCATGGGGAGTGTGGTCGGGCCGGAGAACATTCAGGGCGTCCATCGCCCGCCACCAGATGGCCTCGCACTTGACCGCGATGTCGGACCAGTCTCGGCCCTCGTCGTTGGCCCGGTTGATGATCTGATCGTCGATGTCGGTGACGTTCGACACGAAGGTCACGTCGTATCCCGCCCACACCAGAAAGCGGCGAAGGATGTCGTAGGTCAAGGTCATCCGACCGTGGCCGATGTGGGGAGGAGCGTAGACCGTTGGCCCGCAGACGTACATCGACACTTTTCCCTCGTCCCGCAGGTCGAGCGGGACCACCTTCTGGAGCGCCGAATCGTAGATGCTGACCATGAGTCACACACTACCCCGCCGACACCATCGTGACTGCCGAATTCCCGTGGGGCCACGGCCGGTCGGCTGTCGGTTGCGTGCGGGTCGAGACGGCCCTCTACCCTTGGACCGGTGATGGGCCGAGCGCCGCGAATCATGCCGGGTTCGACCGTCTGGACGGTGTCGGTCGGCTGCGTCGTTGCCGTTGCGCTCGCCACGGTCGGCTGCCTCGGTGACGATGGCCGGCGGACGATCGACGTGTACGCCGCATCGTCGCTGGCCGACATCATGGAACTGGTCGAAACCGGCTACGAGGAAGACAACCCCGAGGTGGACATCCGTATGAACCTGGCCGGTACCAACGCACTGGTCCGACAGATCAACAGCGGGGCAGACGCCGCCATCCTGGTGGCGGCCGACGCCTCCTTCCTCACCGATCTCATCGACGAACCGGTCACCGCCCCTCAGCCGCTGGCCACGAACGAGTTGACACTCGTGGTCCCGGCCGACAACCCGGCCTCCATCGACGGGCCCGAGGATCTCGCCGGAGACGGTGTGCTGACGGCTCGCTGCGCCACCGGCGTACCCTGCGGCGCGGCAACCGACCACTTCCTCGAAGCCAACGGTCTCGCCATCGGGCGATCGACCGACGAGGCCAACGTGCGATCGGTGCTGGCCAAGGTCTCGACCGGCGAGGTCGACGCCGGGTTCGTCTACCGGACCGATGCTGCCGCCACCGACGACGTGCGTGAGCTGCCGCTCACCGATCCACCACAGGTGACGATCACCATGGCCCAACTAGGAGACGACACCGTCATCACCGACCTGGCCGCCCACCTGACGTCGCCGGAAGTGGCCGAGCTGTTCACCCGGCTCGGCTTCGGCCCGCCCGACCCCGGTGGCGACGGGTCCGATCGATGACGACCCTCCGACGACCGCCGGCCGTGGTCCTGGTCGTGGCCGGGCTGGGGGTTGCGTTCTTCGTGGTGCCCGTGCTGGCCCTCCTGGCGGACGCCCCGTGGTCGACGATGCTGACCCAGTTCGCCGCCCGGGAAACGGTCACCGCGGGCCGCGTCTCGCTCGTCGTCAGCCTCGCCGCTACTGCGCTGGCAGTCGTGCTCGGGGTGCCGGTGGCATTCGCCCTGGCCAACACCGAGTTCTGGGGAAAGCCGATCGTCCGGACGATCATCACCGTTCCGCTGGTCCTTCCCCCGGTCGTCACCGGTGTGGCCCTGACCTCCGCGTTCGGCCGCCGAACCCTGTTCGGCGAGTTGACGGGAATCGGTCTGACGTCGACCACGACGGGCGCCATCCTGGCGGCGGCGGTGGTGGCCACGCCCTTCCTGGTGTTGACCGTGGAGGGTGCGCTCCGCTCGACCGATCCGGGCTATGAACAACTGGCGGCCACCCTGGGCGCACCGCCGCTGGCCCGGTGGTGGCGGATCAGCCTTCCGCTGGCCCGCCCTGGTGTGCTGGCCGGAGCCATTCTGGCCTGGGCCCGTGCGCTCGGCGAGTTCGGGGCCACCATCACCTTTGCCGGCAACACCGAGGGATCCACCCAGACGCTGCCGCTCGAGATCGCACTGGCCCTCGAGAACCCGGACACCCGTGACCGGGCGTTGGCCATCAGCATCCTGATGCTGCTCATCTCCCTCACCGTGCTCATCACGCTTCGAGACCGCTGGATCCCCCGCCGATGACCACCGCGGATGGTCTCCGAGCCGATGTGACCGCACGGGTGGGTTCGTTCGCCCTCTCCGCCGTACTCTCGGCCGACGCGGGGGCGACACTGGCCGTGGTCGGACCCAACGGTTCGGGCAAGACCACGCTGCTGCACGTCCTGGCCGGCGTGGTACCGCTCACCTCGGGTGAGCTGACCGTGAACGGCGAGACCTGGGATCGGCCGGCAACCGGGGTTCGACTGACTCCCGAACGACGGGATCTGGCCCTCGTCCCCCAGAACGCCCTGCTTTTTCCCCACCTGACCGTGCTCGACAACGTGGCCTTCGGGCTCCGCTACCGGGACGGGCGGATGTCACGGTCCGAGCAGCGCGGTGCGGCTCGGGAGGCCCTCGAGGCCGCCGGGCTCGACCATCTGGCGGATCGTCGTCCCGATGAGTTGTCGGGCGGCCAACGCCAGCGGGTGGCGATCGCCCGCGCCGTCGTCACCAAACCGTCGCTGCTCCTGCTCGACGAACCGCTGTCCAACGTCGACGCCGCCAACCGCCACCAGCTGCGAGAGGCCATCGACGAACTCCGTCCACCCGGTCAGATACAGGTCGTGGTGACCCACGGAAGGCTCCACGCCTCTACCGCCGACACCGTGCTGGCGCTCGATCACGGGCGGGTGGTGGCCACCGGAACCGCCTCCGAACTCGGAAACCAGAGCGAAATCGTGTGGCTCCGCGACATGCTCGGACCGGGCGACTAGAAAGGAGTGGAGGGAATCGCGTTGCATTTTCCGCCTGCTCTCCAACAAGTAAGCGGGTCCGAACACGATCCCCTCCATACGGCAACGATTCCGGCCTGGAGAGCCGGAACGGTGTCGCCGAATATGACACCCTGTCAGCTCGGCGATGTTCCGTCAAGGGTCAATCCACCCGACCCCACGAACTGCGTCATGAGCTGAGCGACCAGCGGGCCGAGATCGAGCCCTCGCCCCCATCGTCGGGCTCGGCCACGACGTTCCCGGACCGCTGCAGGGCGAGGAGGTGGGAGAAGACGGAGTTGGCGGCCGCCCGCCAGAGGCGCTTGTCGACATCGGCGTACATGCCGGGGACGAGGTCCTTTATGGTGGTCGCACCCTCGGCCAACCGTTCGACGATCTGATGTTCGCGGGCCCGGCGATGCTCGATGAAGCTGCGGACGTACGCCTGCGGATTGTCGATGGCCGGACCGTGGGTCGGCCAATAGCGGGCATCGTTGCGGTCGAGGAGTTTCTCGAGACTGGCCATGTAGTCGAACAGGTCCCCGTCCGGCGGTGAAATGACCGACGTGGCCCAGCCCATCACGTGGTCGCCGGTGAACAGCAGCGACTCCTCGGTGAGCGCATAGCAGACATGGTTCGACGTGTGCCCGGGGGTGTGCACCACCTCCACGGTCCATCCCGGCCCGTTGATGACGTGACCGTCGCCGACCACCACGTCGGGTACGAAGTCGGCGTCGGGACCTTCCCGCTTCAGCTCGTCGGGGAGGTCGGCCCAGGACCGCTCGAACTCCTCGGCCTCCTGCGGGGTGAAGTACTCGTCGAACGAGATCCGGTCGAGCGCGTCGGCCTCGGGAATCGGGCCGTGGGGACCGAAGCCGTGGGTCGGCGCGTCGGTGCGTCGCTGCAGCGAATCGACGCCGGCCGTGTGGTCGGTGTGGGTGTGTGTGATCAGGAGGTGGGTCACCCGCTCGTCGGGGTCGAGGGCGGCTTCGACGGCGTCCAGATGGGTGTCGAGATCCGGTCCGGGATCGATCACCGCCACCTCGCCCCGACCGACGATGTAGACACCGGTACCGGTGAACGTGAACGGATTCGGGTTCTCGGCCACCACACGGCGAACCAGTGGCGAGAGTTCGACCACCTCCCGGTAGCGGGGTTCGAAGTCCCTGTTGAAGTCGATCGCCATCGTTGCCTTTCCGTGCCTCCGACTCAGCCGTCCTACAGTGGACCGTCGGGATCGAGAATTCCAGTGAACAGGAGACGGCCCCCACGGTCCAGTGCGGCCCGGTATCGCCGTTGTCCTCCCACCACGGTGACGGAACCGTCGGATGAGACCTCGACTTCGAAGGCCGAACCGATGGCTTCCGTGAGCGCCTCCCGGTTCTCCTCCAATGCTTCGACGAGGCCCTCGCTGCCCCGGCGCTCGACCACGTCGACGTCGAGCTCCACCCAGTCCTGGTCGCCGAGGCCGAAGAACGTCACTGGGCTGACCTCCCAACTCGCCGTTACGGTCCGTCGTCCGGGTCGACCTCGGACCCGAGCTTGGCGAACGCCTCCTGAAGCCAGGCCGGTGGACGAATCGGTCGGCCCCGCGCATCGGCGACCGCGATGGTGATGTCGCCCTCGACGAGGATCTCGTCGCCTCGGTCGTCTCCGTCGTCGCTGTCTCGTCCCTCGGCGTTCGGCCGCACCACCCGCTGCCGCCAGATGTGGCTGGCCCGTCGTGACTCACCCAGGAAGGTGACGACCTCGAGTCGATCACCGGCCAGCGCGGGCCGTTTGAATCGAACGTCGACCCTGGTGATGACGAGCTGGATACCGTCGGCGGCGAGCTGCTGGATGGGAATCCCGGCCCGCTCCAACGCGTCGGTTCGTCCGTACTCGAAGTAGGTGAGGTAGACGGCGTGGTTCACGTGACTGTACGGATCGATCTCGTTGAACCGCACCCGCAGCGGTGTTCGGTAGGCCATGAGCCCTCACCATAGGTGCTGGTTCGACACCGGCGCACGACCGGCCGGCCGCCGCTCCGGCGCCGATCGGATGCAACCTCCGGCGGACCGCCCACGGCTACAGTGGCCCCACCGTGACCCAACGAACCAATCTCGCAGTCAGCGCCGATCGGAGCCGCGACGTGATCGACCACGTGACCACGTTCGTGCGGTCGAACTCGTCGATGGTCGGAGCGTTCCTCGTGATCGGCGCATTGTTCCTGGCTCAACGTTACGTCGGCGCCTGGTTGACCGACGCCGCGGTTATCGACGAGTCCGACATTCCTGCCGTCGCGCCGGTCGGGCCGACGGTGCTCTCCGATGAGGAATCGACCTGCGATCCCTGGCTGTTGACCTTCTCCGACGACTTCGACGGCGAGGAGATCGCCGACGACCGTTGGATCGTCTACAACAGCGACGACCGCGACGGCAACGGGGTGAGGCGGCCGGAGACGGTGACGATCGAGGATGGCGTTCTGGTGATTGCGGCGCAAACCGAGGGAGAGCAGATCGTCTCGGGTGGAATGGCATCGCTTCATCAGCAGCGCTACGGGCGCTTCGAGGCCCGGGTCCGTACCGAAGCCGACCCCGGCGAGGCCGTGGGCGGCCGGATCGCCACCTGGCCGGCCGGCAACGAACACCCTGAAGGCGGTGAGAACGCCATCTACGACACCCTCAACACGGCGGTGCGTGACCCGTTCTACAGCTACATCCATCACCCCGACTCGACGCACGACGAGATCGTCCACAATGCAAACGCCGAGGAGTGGCACGAGCTGGCAATGGAGTGGACCCCGGAGACGATCACGATTCTTCGAGATGGCGACCTGGTCGGCCGGGTGACCGACCCCGAGTCGATCCCCGATCACCCTCATGTGGTGACGGTGGAACTGAAGGCCCTCCGATCGGAGGTGGGCGCCACCGACACCGGCGATGAGGAGCTGGTGGCCGGAGGCAACGCCGGCGATGAAGGTGAAGCCGATTCCGTCGTGTCCGACGCCGAGGCGGTGCGGATGTACGTCGACTGGATACGTGTCTACCAGGCCAACGAATCGCCGCCTGCAGGCTGCTGAGGGCAGTGTCGGCAGGAACGGCGGTGTCGGCGGCGACCGAACGTAGACTCGGACATTCGACCCACCGACTCATGCAGAAGAGGTAACCCATGACTCTCGCCGTTGGCGATGCCGCCCCCGACTTCACCCTGAACGATCAGGACGGCAACGAACACACCCTGTCGAGCCACAAAGGCGAGCGCCCCGTGGTCCTCGTCTTCGTGCCGTTCGCCTTCACCGGGGTCTGCGAGGGCGAGCTGTGCTCGCTCAGCGAGGATCTGAACGAGTTCGAGGCGGCCGGGGCTCAGCTCTACGGCCTCACCTGCGACCGCCAGTTCTCGATCAAGGCGTGGACCGAGCAGGCCGGTATCAACTTCCCGGTGCTGTCCGACGGATGGCCCCACGGCGCCACCGCCCAGGCCTACGGGTGTTTCAACGAGGATCTGGGTTGCGCCATGCGGCGCACCATCGTGATCGGCAAGGACGGCAACGTGGCGAAGATCTTCGAGTCCGGAGGTCTGCGGGAACCCCGGGCCAAGGCCGACTACGAGGCCGCGCTCGCCGACCTCACCGCCTGACCCCAACCTCATTCCGTGCGCCCCAGGCCTCACCTTCGAGGCTCTGGGCGCACAGTAGGACCGCACACCCATTCTGTGCGCTCCAGCCCTCACATCCGGGGCTCTGGGCGCACGGAATGGGGGTTAGGCGTAACCGGGGCGCTGTTCCTCGCGGATCACCTGCACGTCGTGGGGGTGGCTCTCCCGCAACCCGGCCGACGTGATCTTCGTGAGCCGGGTCTCGGTGCGGAGATCCTCCAGGTTCGCGGCGCCGGCGTAGCCCATGCCCGACCGCAGGCCGCCCATGAACTGGCCGACCAGCTCCGACAACGAACCGGCGTAGCGGACCCGGGCTTCGATGCCCTCGGCCACGTGTTTCCCCGGAGCCTGCCCTGACCCGTAGCGGTCGGCGGCCCGGCCCCGCATGGCACCGGCCGAACCCATCCCGCGGTAGGTCTTCCACATGGCGCCGTCGACCAGCTCCAACTCACCGGGGGCCTCGTCGACACCGGCCAGCGCATTGCCGAGCATCACGGCGTCGGCTCCGGCGACGAACGCCTTCACGATGTCGCCCGAGGTCACGATGCCGCCATCGGCGATGATCGGCACACCCCGGGAACGGGCCACCTGCGAACACTCGTAGACGGCCGACAGCTGGGGCATCCCCGCCCCGGCGACCACCCGGGTGGTGCAGATCGATCCGGCCCCGACCCCGACCTTGATCACGTCGGCACCGGCGCCGATCAGCGCCTCGGCGCCCTCGGCGGTGACCACGTTGCCCCCGATGACCAGCACCTCCGGCCACTTCTCCTTGACCGAGGAGACCGTGTCGACCACTCCCCTGGTGTGGCCGTGGGCGGTGTCGATGACGAGCACGTCGACCCCGGCCTCGACCAGAGCGGCCGAGCGGTCGATCGCATCGACCACCCCGATGGCGGCACCGACCCGGAGGCGGCCGTTCGCATCGAGCGACGCGTTGGGCTTCTCGATCCGCTTGCTGATGTCCTTGACCGTGATCAGGCCGGTCAAGCGGCCGGCGTGGTCGACCAGCGGCAGCTTCTCGATGCGGTGTTCGTGGAGGATGGCGACGGCCTCCTCGAGCGACGTGCCCGTGGGCGCCGTGACCAACGGCGCAGGGGTCATGAACTCCGTGACCGAACGGCCGTAGTCGGCCTCGGTACAGAATCGGACGTCGCGGTTCGTGAGGATGCCCACCAGGTGGTCGTCTCCGTCGACGATGGGCACACCGGAGAACTTGTGGAGCGCCATCAGTTCCTCCGCCTCGCCGAGCGTGGCGGCCGGGCCCAGGCTCAAGGGAGCGGTGATCATCCCCGCCTGGGCTCGCTTGACCCGCTCGACGTGGGCGACCTGATCGTCGATCGACAGGTTGCGGTGCAGGATCCCGATGCCGCCCTCCCGGGCCATGGAGATGGCCAGCGGCGCTTCGGTCACGGTGTCCATGGCCGCCGACAGCATCGGCACCTCGAGCGTCATACCCGCCAGATCGGTGCGGGTCGACACCTCGTTGGGCAGCACCTCGCTCCATCCCGGGACGACGAGGACGTCGTCGAACGTGAGTGACTCGAAACCGGTCAGGAGTTCGTGGTTGCGTCCGACGGACTGTTCGGCCATGGAAGTGCTCCGTTCGTTGGTCTGCGGCGACGGGCAACGGCCCGTTGCCGTTCAGCGTAGGGGTTGTCGGGCGGCCAGGGCGATCACCTTGTCGATGGCTTTGACCAATACTCGATGTTCGATTGCATGGACCCGTTCGGTGAAGGTCTCGAGGGTGTCGCCGGGCTCGAAGGGCACGTCTTCGGTGACGATGACCGGGCCGTCGTCGACCCCCTCGTCCGGCACGAAATGCACCATCACCCCACCGGAGGTGACCGTGCCGTTGCGCCATCCGCGCCACGCCTTCTCGATGGCGCCGAGGCCGGGGAACACGCCGGGTTTCGCCGGGTGCAGGTTGATGACCGGATGGTGTGCGACGAAGACCTCCGACAACAGACGATCCCAGCCCGCCAGCACAACGAGGTCCACACCAACGGTCGCCACCGTACGGGCCAGTTCGGCGTCATACTCGCGGCGTGGTCGATCACCCTGTTCCACGACCAGCGCGGGCACACCGGCGTCGGTCGCCCTGGTCAGGGCGTACGCCTCGGGCCGGTTGGAGATCACGACCCGCACCTCGGCGGCCAGTGTGCCCGATGCACAGGCGTCGATGATCGCCTGGAGATTGGAGCCGTTGCCGGAGACGAGAACGGCGAGCCGGAATGGCTCGGCGGGCTCGGCCACGTCAGCTGAGAGCGACGTCACGGCCGGCCACCACCCGCCCGATCACCACCGTCGGTTCCGGAATGATCTCCTGAACGGCGTCGACCTTGTCGGCCGCCACCACCGCGACCATGCCGATTCCCAGGTTCAGGATCTGGTGGGCCTCGACGCTGTTCAGGCCACCGCGGTCGACGAGCATGCGGAACAGGGGCGGCCAGGTCCACGACGTCGTGTTGATGACGGCTCCGCAACCGTCGGGCAGGACCCGGGGGATGTTGTCGATCAGACCGCCACCGGTGATGTGGGCCAACCCGTCGATCAGGTCGGCCTGAAGGGCGGGCAGCAGCGGGTACAGGTAGCTGCGGTGCGGCTCGAGCAGCGCCTCGCCGATCGTGCGCTGATCGGCCTCGAGGTCGAGCCACGGCCCGGTGGCGGCGCCGTCGATCGGCAGTGCCTCCGACAGGTCGGTTCCCGAAAACACCTTGCGGGCCAGGGAGTAGCCGTTGGTGTGCAGCCCCGATGAGCGGAGGCCGATCAGGCGGTGTCCGGGGGAAATCGTCGATCGGGGCAGCAGGCGGGCCCGTTCGACGACACCGACCATCGTGCCCGACACATCGATCGCACCGGATGCCAGCACGTCCGGCATCTCGGCGGTTTCGCCGCCGAGCAGGACACAGTCGGCGGCCCGGCATGCGGCCGACATGCCGTCGACGATGCTGCCGACGACCTCCGGCTCGAGGGTGGCCGCGGCCACCGTGTCGAGGAAGAACAGCGGGCGGGCCCCCTGGACGAGCACGTCGTTGATGCCGTGGTTGACGATGTCGGCGCCGATCGAGGTCCACGAGTCAAGCTGTGCGGCCAAGATCGTCTTGGTGCCGACACCGTCGGTGGAGGCGACGAGCAGGGGGTCGTCGAGCCGTTTGAGCGACGCCAGGTCGAAGACCCCGCCGAACGAGCCGAGGCCCGAGACCACTCGGCGGTCATGGGTGTCGACGACGGACCGGGCGATGCGACGGTTGACCTCGGCCGCGGCGTCGAAGGACACGCCGGCCCGGGCGTAGGCGTCTCGGGGCACGTAGCGCCAGCCGATGTCGGTGCGGGCGAACAGCTGGTTGCCGACCAGCTGGGAGACGACCCGGTAGACCTTGGTGAGCGCATCGGACAGGTCTCCCCCGGTGGCGGTGACCGACAGCACCCGACCGCCGGAGCTGACGATGGCACCGTCGTCGTCGAGCCGGGTGCCGCCGTGGATGATCGACACGTCGGGGGGACAGTCGACCTCCGGTATCGGGACGTCGGTGGCCGGCGACGCCGGATAGCCGCGGGCCGCCACCACGACGGTGGCCGCGGTCTGGTCGCTGTGCCGTTCGATCCGGACGTCGTCGAGCCGGCCCGACGCCGCAGCGTCGAGTAGATCGAGGACATCACCCTTGAGCAACGGCAGGAGCACCTGGGCTTCGGGGTCGCCGAAACGGCAGTTGTACTCGACCAGCTTCGGGCCGTCCTCGGTGAGCATGATCCCGGCGTAGATGACCCCGACGTAGGGGGTTCCCTCGGCGATCATGCCGTCGACGACGGGCTGGAGGAACGTCTTGGCCAGCTCGTCCTCGATCGCCGCCTTGTTCGGCACGGGAGCGAATGCCCCCATCCCACCGGTGTTCGGGCCGGTGTCTCCCTCACCGACCCGCTTGTGGTCCTGGGCCGAGCCGAGGAGGACGAACTGTTTGCCGTCCGCGATGCCGAAGAGGCTGAGTTCTTCTCCCTCGAGCCGCTCCTCCAAGAGGATGGTTGCGCCGGCCTCGCCCATCGTCCGCTCGGCCAACAGGTCGTAGATCGCCCGCTCGGTTTCGACCCGGTCATCGGGAATGATCACCCCTTTGCCCGATGCCAGACCGTCGGCTTTCACCACGACCGGCCTGGCGAAGTCGTCGACCCAATCGATGGCCTCCGACACACCCCTGAACGGCGCGCAGACCGGGCCCGGGATGCCGTATCGGGCGGCGAACGAGCGGGCGAACGATTTCGAGCCCTCCAGCTGAGCCGCGGCGGCCGACGGGCCGAAGCACCGGATTCCGGCGTCGGCCAGCACGTCGGCGATCCCGGCCACGAGCGGCGCCTCGGGTCCGACCACGACCAGCCCAACGTGCTGGTCGCGACAGAAACCGACGACGGCGTCGTGATCGGCCACGTCGAGGTCGACGTTGTACTCGGCGGTACCGGCGTTGCCCGGTGCGACATGGAGGCGGTCGAGGAGCGGCGACGCCAGGATGGCCCGGCTCAACGCATGTTCGCGGCCGCCGGAACCGATGACCAGCACGGAGATCTTGTTCAAGAGGTGTCCCTTCGTTGCTGCGCCGCGCCGAAAGACTTCTGAAACAAGCAGCTCGGGTGACACCCAGTGTCACTTGAGCTGCTCAGAACGGGAACGGGGTGGGCCCTCACCCCAGTACCCCGTCGAACCGTTTCTTGCTGGTGGAGAGCGTCAACTGGATCGGCATCGGGTAGTCGCCGGTGAAACAGGCGTTGCAGTACCCGTCGTCGCGGCCCAACGCCTTCATCATCCGGGGAACCGACAGGAAACCGAGGCTGTCGGCGCCGATGTGTTCGCAGATCTCGGGCACGCCGAGTTGGTGGGCGATCAGTTCGTCGTAGGTGCCCATGTCGACCCCGAAGAAGCACGGGTGGTTGATCGGCGGGCACGTGATCCGAACGTGGACCTCGGTGGCCCCCGCATCGCGAATCAGCCGCACCAGCTGCGCCGACGTGGTTCCCCGCACGATCGAGTCGTCGACGGCCACGACCCGTCGACCCTCGATGTTGGACGGCAGCGTGTTGAATTTGAGGGCCACACCCTGACGGCGCAGCTCATCGGTCGGTTCGATGAACGTGCGCCCGATGTAGCGGTTCTTCACGAACCCTTCGTTGTAGGGGATGCCCGACACATTGGCGAAGCCGATGGCGGCCGGCATCGACGAGTCGGGCACCGGGATCACCACATCGGCGTCGGCCGGATGTTCACGGGCCAGCTCCTCCCCCAGGTTCTGCCGGGCCTGGTGGATCGACAGCCCGTCCCAGGTGGCGTCCGGGCGGGAGAAGTAGATGTGTTCGAAGGTGCAGCGCGCCTGGTTCTTCTTCGGAGCCAGTGCCTGGTGGCTTCGGGCCAGCCCGCTCTGCAACACCACGATCTCACCGGGCTTGACCTCCCGGATGTCGGTGCAGCCGACGGTCTGCAACGCGCCCGTCTCCGACGCCGCGACGTAGCCGCCCGCCGGCAGCTTGCCGACGGACAGGGGCCGGAATCCCCACGGATCGCGGGCCACCACGACTTTGGTTCCCGACAGGATGACCAGGCAGAACGCTCCCTCCCATTCGGGCATGACCCGGGCGAGGCGATCCTCCCAGCTGTCACCCTCCGTGGCGGCCAGCATCAACGCCAGCACCTCCGAGTCGGATGACGACTGGAGCCCGGCTCCCCGCTCGAGCAGCTTCTGGCGGAGCCGGTCGGCGTTGGTGAGGTTCCCGTTGTGGGCGAGGGCCAGCGGACCGTGCATCGTCTCGACGAGGTAGGGCTGAACATTGCGTTCGGAGTTGGACCCGGTGGTGGAATAGCGGGTATGGCCGACGGCCAGCGAGCCGATCAGTGGGTCGAGCGTGCCCGGCTTGAACACCTGGCTGACCAGACCCTGGTCCTTGTGCAGGCGAACCGCCCGACCGTCGGACACGGCGATCCCGGCCGCCTCCTGACCGCGGTGCTGAAGGGCGTAGAGCCCGAAGAACGCCAGCCGGGCGGCATCGGCGCTCTGGGTGGCGACCGCGAGGACGCCACACTCCTCGTTGGGGCGGTCCTCGCCGACCGCGAGATGGCTCATCGAATGTCGGCGTCGCCGTCGAGCACTCGTTTTGGCCGCGGCCTCCTGATGGGCCACGACCCGTTTTCGCAGCGCATCGTCGTGGGTGGCCAGTATCTTCGCCGCGGCCAGGGCGGCGTTGGCCGGCTCGAGCGCCACCATCGGCGCCACGCCCGGTGGGGTGCGCAGGCTGGACAGAACATCGAGGCCGGCGAACGAGTCGGAGCGGGGCGGGCAGGCGATGACCGGTGCGGCGACGTTGGCGTCGGAAAGACCCGACAGTGCGTCGCTCATACCGGCGACGGTGATGAACACGGTCGCCTCGCCGTCGCCGTCGTAGCCCTGCAGCAACGACAGGACATGTTCGGGAACCCGATGGGCCGATCCGACCCGCCGGATCGTGGGAACCTCGAGTTTGTCGAGAACGGCCGCGATCTTGTCGACCCATTCGGAGTCGCGGGGCGAACCCGAGAGAATGACAACCTTCATGACGTGTGACTAACCCCCACTTGCTCTGCTCCAGGGATGTTGGTGTGTTACCCCGTTAAGGGTTCGGACGAAGGGTGGTCGTTCAAATAGCGGGCGATGTTGGCTTCGACCCGGGGCGCAATCGGGCGCTCACCCGGCTCGAAGACCAGGCCGGTCAGGGCCTGGTAGAGATCGACGTATCGGTTGGTGGTGGCCTGCCAGACGTCGGGGTCGAGGTCGGGGGGCGGGCCGTCGCCCTTGTAGCCGATGTCTCGGAGAGCGAGCCGGACCGGCTCCTTGTCGAAGCTCTCGGGCCCTTTGCCCTCGCCGAGTCGCTGCTCCAGTGACTGCACGTCCCAGAAGCGCGAGGAGTCGGGCGTGTGGACCTCGTCGATCAACACGAGCGTGCCGTCGGGGGTCAACCCGAACTCGTATTTGGTGTCGGCCAGCACGAAACCGGCATCGGCCGCGATCGTGGTGCCCCGCTCGAACACGGCCAGCGCCACCTTCTGGACCTCGGCCCACAAGCCTGGTTCCACCAGGCCGCGCTCGACGACCTCGTCGCAGGTGATCGGCTCGTCGTGCTCACCCTTCGCGGCCTTGGTCGTTGGCGTGATGAGCGGCTCCGGCAGAGGACCGTGGTCGGCCAGGCCGTCGGGCAGCGTGTAGCCGTAGAGCACCCGCTCGCCCTGCTGATAGCGGGGCAGCAGGGACGTCGAGGTGCTGCCGGTCAGGCGACCCCGTACCACGACCTCGACCGGCAACGGGGTGGCGTCGACCACCACCATGGCCTGCGGGTCGGGCACCGCGATCACATGATTGGCCACGATGTCGGCCGTGCGGTCGAACCACCAGGCCGACAGCTGATTCAGCACCTGACCCTTGTTCTCGACCAGGCCGACAACCCGGTCGAACGCACTCAGGCGGTCGGTGGTGACCAACAGTCGGCGCTGATCACCGATCGTCCAGGCTTCCCGGACCTTGCCCGACGTGTGATCCGGCAGGCGTAATTCCAGAGCTTCCAGCGTTGCTCCTGCACCCATGAACTCATGATGGCCCAGCCCCGATCCAATCACAGCGATGGCCCGCGATTTGAACAAAAAGTCAAGCCTCGATGGGCGACTACGGGCTAGGAGGAAACGGCGCGGACGCCGGCCTCGAACAGCGGCAGGCAGCGGTTGCCGTTGCGGCGGCGCCGGTGGGGGCTCTGGCGGGTGAAGACGTGATCCTCGGGGTGGGGCATCATGCCGAGCACGAGGCCGGTCGGATCGGTGACGCCGGCGATGTCGTCGACGGAACCGTTGGGGTTGAGCGGATAGGCGCCGTGGGCCCGTTCGCCGTCGGGATCGGAATAGCGGAACGCAACCTGATCGGTCTCGACGAGGGGCGCAACGTCGTCGACCACGAACCGACCCTCGCCGTGGGCCACCGGGCACCACAGCGGCTCGGCCAGTTCGCCGGTCCACACCGACTGCTTCGAGCTCGGCTGCAACCAGACCCAACGGCACTCGAACCGCCCGTTGTCGTTGGCCGCAAGCGAGGCGGGAGTGGACGGGTCGGGAAGTAGGCCGGCGTGCACGAGCGCCTGGAATCCGTTACAGATGCCGATGATCGGCATCTGCGCCTCCAGCGCCTGGTGGAGCTGGTCGTGGAACCAGCCCGTCAAGTCGAGACCCAGGAGGCGGCCGGCGCCCAGGGCGTCGCCGTACGAGAACCCTCCGGCCAGGGCGAGGATCTGGTGGTCGGCCAGCCGGGCCTCGCCACTACGAAGTGCATCGAGGGGGACCTGAGCGGCCTGGGCTCCGGCCGCCTCGAACGCCACGGCCAGCTCGTCGTTGCGGTTCGTGCCGGGGGCGATCGGAATGAGTACGGACGGTCGACTCACGGTTGCTCGCCCTCCTCAGGTGGTGATTCGTCGCCGGATTCGGCGCCCTCGACGGGCTCGGCGGGCTCGACGCCGTCGACCGGCTCGGCCGACTCGACCGGTTCGGCCATCTCGGCCATCTCGGCCGTCTCGGGCGGATCGGCAGCGGAGGGAGCCTCGTCGCGCGAGACGTCGGGTTCCTCCGCACGGGCGATCAGGGCCTCGGCAACCGGCCGATAGTCGCGACCGACGTAGGCTTCGCCGACCTCATCGAGTGAGACGTCGACCTCGACACCGATCCGGACCCGGTCGTCGTCGGTGACCCACCCGATCCGCGTGGCCGACGGCACGAGTTCGGCGAACCCGTCGGCGTCGGCAGGGGCGACTTCGACCAGATAGCGGCCGGCGCCCTCGCCGAACAGTTCCGCCGGACCGTGGGTGGATGCCACCGACAGGGTCATGCCCAGGCGGCCGGCGAAGGCCCATTCGGCCGCGGCGACGGCCAAGCCGCCCTCCGAAAGATCGTGGGCGCTGCATACGACACCGGAGGCGATCGCCCGATGCATCTGGCGGTGACGGGACACGGCACCCGGGTCGGGGGGTGGCACGTGGCCGCCCCGATCGCCGCCGGTCACCTCGTCGAGATAGGATCCGCCGAGCTGACCTCGGGCCGGGCCGACCAGCCAGACGTCGTTGCCGCTCGCCACCACACCGGTGCTCGGAATCCGGTCGATGTTCTCGACGATTCCCACTGCGGTGATGATCAGCGTGGGCGTGACCGGATCGGGGTCGCCGTGTTCGTAGACGAACTCGTTGAACAGCGAGTCCTTCCCCGAGACGAACGGGGCCCCGTGGGCGATGGCGGCGTCATGGCATCCCCGGCAAGCGGCCACCAGGGCGGCGAGGGCCTCGGGGTGATGCGGGTTCCCCCAGGCGAAGTTGTCGAGCAACGACAACTGCCGGGGGTCGGCTCCGGCGACCACGGCGTTGCGGACGGCCTCGTCGATGGCCGCCCAGGCCATCGCCTCCGGATCATGGCGCCCGATGAGTACGGCCGCGCCGATGCCGATCGCGGCCGCCCGACCCGCCGGCGGGTCGCCGGCCTCTGAGAGCACGCCGTTCCCGGTCGGGGCGGTGCCCGGCGGGATGATGGCCGTGCCATCGGCCGGGCCGTCGAGAGCCGCGCCACCGTAGGGTCGGATGACGGTGCCACCGAGCACCTCGTGGTCGTATCCCCGGATGATCGCCTCGTTCGAGCGGATCGACGGGTGGGCGAGGAGTTGGAGGAGCGCAGCGCTCCCGGTCACCCCGTCGGGGAGCCTTCCAGGCTCGCTGCGAGGGGGTCGGCTCGTATCGAGCATGCCGGCCGCCAGGCGAAGTGCAGGGCGACCGTTGTGGAGGAAGTCGGTTTCGATGTCGACGACGGTTTCGCTGCCGTCGACCACGGTGAGGCGGCCATCGCCGGTGAAATGCCCGATCACGTGGGCCTCGACCTGCCAGCGGCGGGCGAGGGCCAGCAGTGGGTCCGGATCGGTGCAGGCCACGACCATTCGCTCCTGGGCCTCCGACAGCCAGACCTCCCAAGGCGCCAGACCCGCGTATTTCCTGGGTACGGCGGCCAGGTCGACCCGGGCGCCCAGCTCGGCGGCCATCTCCCCGACCGCCGACGACAGACCCCCGGCGCCGCAGTCGGTGACTGCGTTGTAGAGACCCTCGTCACGGGCCGCGACCACCAGATCGATCAGGCCCTTCTCGACGACGGGATCGCCGATCTGGACCGACGACCCGGCCACCTCGGCGGTGGTGTTGCTCATCGTCTGCGACGAGAACGTCGCCCCGCCAACGCCATCGCGCCCGACTCGGCCTCCGAGCACCACCACATAGTCGCCGACCTGCGGTTGTGTGGGATTGGAGCCTCGGGGTAGCAGCCCGATGCAGCCGGCGAACACCAGCGGGGTCGTGGTGTAGGACGGGTCGTGGAAGATGGCGCCGGCGATGTTGGGGACGCCGATCTTGTTGCCGTAGTCGGCGATACCGGCGATCACGCCGGAGCGGATCCGACGGGGATGCAACACACCCGGAGGCAGCGCCCGGCTGTTGGTGTCCTCCGGGCCGAAGCACAGGACGTCGGTGATGGCGATGGGTTTCGCCGACACCCCCAGGATGTCGCGCACGACGCCCCCGACCCCGGTGTTCGCTCCCCCGAACGGTTCGAGGGCCGAAGGATGATTGTGGGTTTCGGCCTTGAGGGCCAGATCGTGGGTGTCGTCGAAGCGGACGATGCCGGCGTTGTCGACGAAGGCGCTTTCGACCCAGGGCGCCGAGATGGCCTCCGTGGCGCCTCGCAGATAGGTCTTGAGCAGGCCGTCGACGACGCCGTCCGGCGTGTCGATGGTGGCCCGGAACGTCTTGTGGGAGCAATGCTCGCTCCAGGTCTGGGCCAGCGTCTCCAGTTCGGCGTCGGTGGGGTGGCGACCCATCGAGTTGAACCACTTCTGGATCGCCTCCATCTCGTCGACGGTCAGGCCGAGCCGTCGGTTGCCACTCAGTTCGACGAGGCCGTCCGGGTCGAGCGAAGCGATGTCGATCTGCTCGGTGAGCGGGGCGGTGGCCGTGTCGTCGGTGAAGCCGGGGGCGAGCTGGTTGAAGTTCCACCGCTCGATCACCTCGTTGTGGAGGACGCGGCTCACCAGCTCGTACATCTGGGCCTGGCCGACCTCTCCGTACACGAAGAAGCGACGGCCGATGGTGGCCGCGGTGACGTCGAAGCCCAGGTTCTCCGCCGCTCGGACGAGCTCGGCACCCTCCCGATCGGTGACGCCGGGCCGCAGGCCCACCTCGATCGCGGTGACCTGGCCGAGACCCTCGGGGGCGAGGTGTTCGTCTCGGGCCATCCACCACTGACCGACCCGGTCGATCAGCAGCCGGTTGGCCAGCGCCTCGATCTCGGCCTGCTCCAGGCGGCCGCGCAGATGCACCAGCCGATAGCCCACGATCTGATCGACGTCGATGCCGAACAGCTTGGCCTTCTCGACCGCCCCCTCGGCGCCAATCTCGGTGACCCCGGGACCGATGACGATGGCGTAGTTGGACTCCATTCCCACTGCTTCCAGGATGTCGGGAGTTCACTCCGGGGCCGACGCCTCGCCCGGGAATTTTTACCCAAATTTCTCATTGGTTTCTGATTGACGGCCAGGACAGCAGCACGGCGTCGCTGCAAATCCCAAACAGTCACGGTACTGGAGATCGAACCGATTCTCCTACGGGCGGTGTGGGCTACCCTGAAACGGGAAAGGAACGGGTAATGAGGCCGGGACAAACAGCAGTGACGGATACCGTCGGGGCCGCGCCATGAGCGGCGATTTCGTCTTCGGCGTCGATCTCGACGGCGTGTGCGCCGACTACCACCTCGGCTTTCGTGACGTCGTCGCCACTGAGCTCGGGGTCGATCCCGAGACGCTCACCCGCCCGACGGAGTGGGGTTATCAGCACTGGGGGATCGACGCCGACAACTTCAACCGGCTGCACAAGCTGGCGGTCACCGAGAAGCGGATGCTGCGCAATCTGCCGGTGATGGAAGGATGTCCCGACGCCCTGTGGCGTCTGTCGGATCTCGGCGTGTGGATCCGGATCATCACGCACCGCCTCTACGTCAACTGGGGCCACGCCATCACGGTCAGCGACACCGTGGCCTGGCTCGACGAGCATCGTGTTCCCTACCGGGACATCTGCTTCCTGGGTGACAAACCGCAGGTGGGGGCCGACGCCTACATCGACGACGCACCGCACAACATCGACTCGCTGCGCCGGGCCGGGAACACCGTCATCGTGTTCGACCAGCCCTACAACCGTGAATTCGACGGACTTCGGGCCAGGAACTGGCATGAGGTGGAGGAATTGGTGAGCGACCTGGCCGCCCGCACGTCCGCCCGACAGCCTCAGCTGCCGGGGCTCGACGCGGGCGCCGAACGTCTCAACCGCTTTCAGTCCGACAGCCCGTAGTTTGTGACGCCGACGACCCCCTCGGCTCGAACTTTGGGACGTCAACGACCCTTTAGGGGGTCGTCAGGCGCGCGAAGTTCGGCGGGAGGCCGGCCGCCGTCAGGACTGGCGACGGCGCGGGAGCGGAGTGGCCGGCGGTGACGAAGCCGGCACGGTGGGAGCACTGGCCACAGGGAGCGCTGCGACGCCCGAGCGATCGGTCCG
Source organism: Acidimicrobiales bacterium (assembly GCA_965216655.1). Taxonomy (GTDB): domain Bacteria; phylum Actinomycetota; class Acidimicrobiia; order Acidimicrobiales; family SZUA-35; genus JAHELU01. The sequence continues at coordinate 108,811 of CBDCGP010000014.1, read as the reverse complement.
CTCAATCTCCACGAGCGCCTCGAGCCACCATGCGTTGGCCACGGTCGTTCGACCGGGCAGCTCGCCGAGAAGTCGATCGACAACGGTGAGTACCGCCGGGTTGTCCCGGCCCGCCAACCGGAGGTCGAGGAGATGATCGACAACATGGTTCCGGCCGGTCAGTTCACCGTGCACGGAGGTCCGAATGTCCGAAATGAGCGCTTCCACCAGAGATTGAGCCACGGCTCCATGGTGCACCATCGCCGAGGTGAAGTGGTGGCGTCTGGGTGAAGTACCCCACGACAACGAGCCGGGGGATCCAGCACTGTGCCGGATGGGCGCCGGCCGGGTGCCGGCCGGGTGCCGTCGGTAGGGTGACCCGATGATCGAGTGGATCCGGGTGTCCGGAGCGACGGCTGCGGCCCTGGTCCTGGCCGCGATCATGGTGGTCGCGGCGGTCGCGAAGCTGAGATCCCCCTCGGGGACCAGAGCCGATTTCGAGTCGATGGGCCTGATCGGGGCCGGACCGCTGTCGGTCGCCGTGCCGGTCGTCGAATTCCTCGTCGCCGTGCTGTTGATCGTTGCGCCCGGCTGGGGCGGTGTGCTGGCGGCCGCAATACTGGTGACGTTCACGGTCGTCATCGTCCGGATACTGATGGATCCGACACGCCTGTCACCGAGCTGCGCCTGCTTCGGCGGTTTCGCCCGGTCTCCCCTGTCGTCTCGCCATCTGGTCCGCAACGCCCTGTTGTTGGTACTGGCGCTGGTCGCGGCGTCCTTCGACGGCGGCCTCAATCCACTTCTCGCAGTCGTGCTCCACTGAGGCCACTTACACTGAGGCCATGAGCACCGAGGCTGTGGACACCCAAGAGCGGGAGTGGGGCTTCCGCACCCGAGCGCTGCACGCCGGCGGCCGGCCCGACAGCGCCACCGGTGCCCGGGCGGTGCCGATCTACCAATCGACGAGCTTCGTGTTCGAGGACACGGCCGACGCCGCCGATCTGTTCGCCCTGCAGAAGTACGGCACGATCTACACCCGGATATCGAATCCGACGACATCGGCCTTCGAGGAGCGCATGGCGAGCCTGGAGGGCGGGATCGGTTCGGTGGCGACCGCCTCCGGCCAGGCCGCCGAGTTCCTGGCAATCACGACGCTCGCCGGAGCGGGCGATCACGTCGTGGCCGCCGCCAGCATCTACGGAGGTTCCTACACCCTCCTCGCCACGACGCTCAAGCGGCTCGGCGTCGAGACGACGTTCGTGGCCAACGACCGGCCCGGGGACTTCGCCGCCGCCATCGACGACCGCACCAAACTCCTGTACACCGAGATCATCGGTAATCCGTCGGGGGCCGTGGCCGACATCGAGGCGCTGGCCGACATCGCCCACAGTCACGGGCTCCCGCTGGTGATCGACGCCACGTTCGCCACGCCCTACCTGTGTCGACCGATCGAATTCGGGGCCGACATCGTGGTCCACTCGGCCACCAAGTTCATCGGCGGCCACGGCACCACCATCGGCGGTGCGATAACCGAGTCCGGTACGTTCGACTGGCAGGCGTCGGGCCGCTTTCCCCGCCTCACCGAGCCGGTGGAGACCTACAACGGGCTTCGATGGTGGGACAACTTCGCCGAGTACGCCTACTGCACCGCGGTGCGGGCCGAACAGTTGCGTGACGTCGGTGCCAGTCTCTCGCCGTTCAACGCGTTCCTGCTGTTGCAGGGGCTCGAGACCCTACCCCAGCGGATGGATGCCCACGTGGCCAATGCCCGGGCGGTGGCGGCCTGGCTGGCCGGTGACGGCCGGGTGTCGTGGGTGGCCCACGCCGACCTGGCCGACTCGCCGTATCACGAGCTGGCGAACCGCTACCTGCCGAAGGGTGCCGGGGCGATCTTCACGTTCGGCGTTCGCGGTGGCCGAGAGGCCGGCCAACGGTTCATCGAGGCGCTGCAGATGATCAGCCATCTGGCCAACGTCGGCGACGCCCGCACGCTCGTCATCCATCCGGCGTCGACCACCCATCAGCAGATGTCCGACATGGAGCTCGAGCGGGCCGGGGTCGGTCCCGACATGGTGCGGCTGTCGGTCGGGCTGGAGGATCTCGACGACATCATCTGGGATCTCGATCAGGCGCTCGCCGCGGCGGCCGGTGAGAGGAGCCGCCGGTGAGCGACCGGACACAGGTGAGCGATCGCCCTTCGGTTCCCGGCTGGACACCGCCGCCTCTACTCCGGCGGAAGGCGATCCTGGATCGCAGCCGCTCCATCGCCATCGTCGGGGCCTCGGCGAACCCGGCCCGAGCCTCGAACTTCGTGATGACCTACCTCAAGTCGTCGTCATGCGACTTCGATCTCTACCCGATCCACCCCACCGAGACCGAGATCCTCGGACTACCGGTGTATCCCTCGCTCGCCGCGGTGGCCGACCTCGTCGAGGGTCCCATCGATATCGTCGACGTCTTCCGACGCGCCGAGGACTGCCCGCAGGTGGCCAACGACGCCGCCGCCGTCGGGGCCCGGGTTCTCTGGCTTCAGCTCGGACTCTGGAGTGTCGAGGCGGCGGAGATCGCGCTGGCCCACGGGATGGATGTGGTCATGAACCGGTGCACGAAGATCGAGCACGCCCGTTTCGCCGGCGGCCTTCACCTGGCCGGATTCAACACCGGCGTGGTCTCGAGCCGGCGCCAGGACTGAGCCGAACGACTCGCCGACCCGTCGAGACGCCGACTGGCCGAAACGGCGCACGAGGTGACAACATGAGCACACACGCCCTGCATTGGAGGCAAAGAACATGGCTGAAGCCGTAATCGTATCAACCGCCCGCAGCCCCATCGGCCGGGCGTTCAAGGGCTCGCTGAAGGACGAGCGACCCGACGACATCACCGCCCAGATCGTGAACGCCGCCCTCGACAAGGTGCCTGAGCTGGACCGCACCGAGATCGACGACCTCATGCTCGGATCCGGTTCGCCTGCCGGTGAGCAGGGGTTCAACGCCGCCCGTGTGGTGGCCGTCCTGGCCGGCCTCGACAACGTTCCCGGGGTGACCGTCAACCGGTACTGCTCATCGTCGTTGCAGACCATTCGTATGGCGGCCCATGCCATCAAGGCCGGGGAGGGTGACGCCTTCGTCGCCGCCGGTGTCGAATTCGTAAGCCGCTACGGCAACGGCGCGGCCGACAACGGCGACGCCCGCAACGAGCGGTTCAACGACGCGATGTTGCGGACCCTGAAGCGGTCAGAGGGCGGAGCGGAGACCTGGTCACCGCCGGAAGGTCTGCCCGACATCTACATCGCCATGGGCCAGACCGCCGAGAACGTGGCCCAGCAGGAGAACGTCAGCCGGGAGGAGCAGGACGCCTGGGGTGTTCGCAGCCAGAACCGGGCTGAGGACGCCATCAAACGGGGTTTCTTCGAGATAGACATCACCCCGGTCACGCTGTCCGACGGCAACATCCTGTCGGCCGACGACGGTCCCCGCCCCGGCACGACTCTGGAAGGGGTAAGCCAGCTCAAGCCGGTCTTCCGTCCCGACGGCACCGTCACCGCCGGCAACGCCTGCCCCTTGAACGACGGGGCGGCGGCGGTCGTGGTCATGAGTGACGAGAAGGCCAAGCAGCTCGGCATCAAGCCGCTCGCCCGCATCGTCTCGTCGGGTGTCACCGGGCTCAACCCCGAGATCATGGGTCTCGGCCCGATCGAGGCCTCACGCCAGGCGCTCGCCCGGGCCGGTATGACGATCGACGACATCGATCTGGTCGAGATCAACGAGGCCTTCGCCGCTCAGGTGCTGCCGTCGGCCGCCCATCTCGGAATCGATCACGACAAGCTCAACGTCAACGGCGGCGCCATCGCCATCGGCCATCCCTTCGGCATGACGGGCGCCCGCATCATGACGACGCTCATCAACGGCCTCACCGACGCCGACGCCACCGTGGGACTCGAGACCATGTGCGTCGGCGGCGGTCAGGGTATGGCCATGATCATCGAACGGGTCTGATCAACCGCACGGCCATCCGACTGGGTGTTGTCACCCAGCCGAACAGAATTTGTCGAACACCTGTAACCAAATGACCGACTCGGACGTCTAAGTCCTCGAACACTCTCCCCTGAAGCCCCGGCCCCCGTCAGGTGGTCGGGGCTTCGTGTGTTCCTACGGGCCGATTCGGGTGCAGTCGGCGACGGTGGTGGTGAAGAACTCGTCGAATCCGTCGACCCCGTCTTCGCCGGTGAGGAACTCGTAGGAGTCGGCGGCCGAGATCTTCTGCAGGGCGTCGCCGTCCTCGCCGTACTCGTCGAACACCTCATCGGCGATGCACTCGGCCTCGTTCTGGGCGAAGTTGTCGTCTCGGGTCAACACGTCGACGAAGTCGTCACGGTCTCCGGGGCCGCCGGTGCAGCCGGTGGCGACGAGCACCACCAGGGTGACCGCGGTCACGAGACCGGAGCGACGCCGGGCGGCGGACAGTGGGCGGTGCCGACGCAGTGAGCGGGCGGTGGAGCGGGAGGTGAGCTGGTTGGTCATGGCCTTCACTTTCGGCGCTCAGGCTACTTCACCGGATCTTGGTTGCCACCCGTGGCGGCGATGTCCACCTCGGCGCCGCCGTCAGGAGGCGGCCGGCTCGTCGATCTCGGAAGCCCACGGCGGATCGGCGCCGAGACGGCCGACGGTGATCGACGCCGCCGTGACCCCGAACGAGACGATTTCCCGCCACGTTTCCGGACCGATGGCCGCGATCGCCGCAGGGGTGGCGAGGCTCCGGCGGTGCAACTGGGCCAACACCGCCCCGCAGAACGAGTCGCCGGCGCCGACGGTGTCGACCGCCTCCACTCGGACCGCCGGAACGTTGAACGCGTCGTGGCCGTCGAGGTACACGTCGACACCGTCCGGTCCGGCCGTTCGCAGTACGACCGAGGCGCCCCGGGCAATCAGGTCGTCGATGGTCATCCCCATCCAGTCGAGATCCTCATCGCTGGCCTTGACGATCGACGCCCGGTCGAGCCACGGTTCGGCCAGTTCCAGCCACTCGGCGACCGAGGGAAAGACCTGGGGGCGGATGTTGGGATCGAACGACACCGCTCCGTCGAAGGTCTCGAGCATCCGGTGCAACGCCCGAGCGGTGTCGCCCCGGAACACCCCGAGGGTTCCGGCGTGCACGATGTGCGGACCCGGGCCGAGCGGCGTCAAGTCGATGGAGGTCATGGAGGCGTCGGCGGTGTTGTCCCCCTCGAAGCGGAACGACTGGACGGGACGGACCGTCACGATGGCACGGGCGGTCGGCTCCGGCCCCCGCTCCGCGGCCCGCAGGTCGACGCCGGAGGCCTCGAGGTGGGCCCAGATCAGATCGCCGTTGGCATCGGTGGAGACGCGACCGACGAACGCGGTCGGCGCCCCGAGACGAGCGGTGGCCACCGCTGCGTTCATGGGGCCGCCGCCGGGAACCGCCCGGTCGGGATCCCCCTCCCGCTCCCCCGGGATGACGTCGACCAGTGATTCGCCGGCACAGATGATCATGGTGGCAGACAGCTTACGAGTGGTCGCCTACCACTGCCACTTGGTGGCGCTCGCGGCGATAGTCGGCGAGAACCTCGGGAATCGTCGCCGGCGAGACCTCGGTGCCCGCCCCTGCATCGGGCGACCGTCGGCGGTGCACGTCACGACCCAGTAGTTGCGACAGGACTGGTCGAACTGTCCGCGGACCATTGGCATCGTGAGACGTCGGTTCGACCATTCTGGGATCCTACATCCACCCCGATCGCGCCGACGGCAGACATCGAAGCAACCGACGTAGACTGGCCAGCGATGAGTGCGGCGACGGAGGCGGACCTCGACCAGAATCCGGACCTGAAGCGGGCGGTCGGACAGCGGCTTCGTCCCGACATCCAACCCCGCTCGGCTTGGGGCGACGCCCTTCCCCCCACCGGTGAGCTGACCGCCGAGGACGACGTCCGTTTCCTGCTGGTCCATCACACCGCGTCGACCAACGACTACGGGCCCGATGAGGTCGCCGACGAGATCCGGGGTTTCTACAAGTTCCACATCGGCCCGGAGCGGGGTTGGCCGGACGTCGCCTACAACTTCCTGATAGATCGGTTCGGGGGCATCTGGGAGGCTCGTGAAGGGTCGATCGACGGTCCGGTCCGTGGGGACGCGACGGGTGGTTCGCAGGGGTTCGCGCTCCTGACCGCGTTGATCGGCAACCACGGCGAGGAGCCACCGACCCCGGAAGCGCTTGCGGCCCTGCAGCAACTATTGGCGTGGCTCGGCCACCGGTATCGCGTCGACACCGCACCCGGGGCCACGGCCACCTTCCGATCCCGAGGTTCCAACCGGTGGCCGGAGGGGAACGAGGTGACCACCCGCACGATTTCGGGGCACCGCGACATGTCCGAGACGACCTGCCCCGGAGACTTCGTCTACGAACTGCTCGATCAGACGATGCCGGAACAGGTCGAAGCGCTGCGGCGGGTGGCGGTCACCGACGCCGTCGCCGCAGCCGAGGTGGACGTTCCGACATCAACGCCCGAACGTACAACCGAGGTGACGATCGGTTCCGAGGCGGTTGCCGTCGGAACCGACGGGGTCGAACCGGCCGAAACCGCCGCGCCGGTGGTCGACGACGGCGGCGATGATCTCGATCGGTACCTGATACCGGGCGGGGCGGCCATGGTCGTCGGAGGCGTGGCCGGACTGATCGCCCTGCGCAGACGACGAGTCGGCGGCTGACGGTCACATCGACACCGGTTCCACGGTAAAAATTCACCGGCTCGCGGCCGATGGAGTGCCGTGGGACTCCCCGACGTCGATCAATCCGCCGTACCCGATCGCTCACCGATGGCCGGCGACGAGTTGCTCGACCCGGCCGACGAGGCACGGTTCAACGCGATCGTGGCTCGGCGGAGGGCGGAGGAGGAACGGCATGAGGCCGACGTCCGGGCCCGGCGGATCCTCTGGCTGTCCCACCACTGGCCGGCGCACTACGACGACCGCTGTCTGCGCGTCGGCCGCTGGCCCGTCTGTCGGCGCTGCAGTGCGCTCTACGGCGTCGGCTTTCTCGTCGCCCTGGTGATGACGCTCGGCCTCGACCCATGGCCCGACCGATGGGACCCGACGTTGATCTGGTTGCTGTGCCTTCCGGCCACGGTGGCGTTCGTCGGTGAGGCCCTTGGCCGGTTCCGTTACTCGATCCGCTGGCAGGTGGCGACCACCCTGATCGCCGGCCTGGCCTTCGGGAAGGCGCTCGGCTACGAACTCGAGGAACGCTGGTCAACCGAGTTCTGGGGTCCGATCGCCGTGTTCGGCGGCATCTGGTTCTTCGCCAGCCTGATCGGCCACCGGCGCCGAGCCGCTAACACGACCGCCCCGCACTAGACGATTCGCCCGGACGCGAGCATCAATAGTCGATGCCCTTCTTGGCCACGATGCCGGCGTCGAAGGCGTGCTTCACGCTGCGCATCTCGGTGACGGTGTCGGCCGCCTCGATGATCTCGGAGATCATGTCCCGGCCGGTCAGGATGATGCTGGTCTTCTCCGGTCGGCCGGCGATGGTCTCGAGGACCGCGTCCCGATCAATCCAGTTCCAGGTGAGCGCGTAGCTGATCTCGTCGAGCACGACGAGGCGGTGGTCACCGGCCATGATCAGCTCCCGAGCCCGGTTCCACGCCGTCGAGGCGAGCGCCGCGCTCTCGTCGAGGTCGTCCGAGTCCCAGGTGAAACCGTCGCCGTCGGCGAACCAGTCGACGCCGAGATCACGGCAGATCTTCTCCTCGCCGACCTGCCACCCACCGCTCTTGAGGAACTGGACGACCGCGACCTTCCAGCCCTGGGCCACCGCCCGCAACACGGTGCCGAACGCGGCGGTCGACTTCCCCTTGCCATCGCCGGTATTGACCAGCACGAGAGACGGAGCGGTCTTCGCCTCGCTCGTGTTCGGCTTGTCCTGGGGTGGTTCCTCGGTTGGCGTGGTCACGATGATGGGCCTTTCGTGTTCTGTTCGTTCTGAGTTGTGGTGTCCTGGGCCGTGGCGCCGGACCGTGGCCGGTTCCCGACGGGCACTACGATGACTCCCCCGTTGGTGTCGGGCAGCACCGACACCTCGACGCCGTAGTGTCCCGACAGGATGTCGGCGGTGAGCACCTCGGCCGGGTTGCCGTGGACCGCCGGTTTGCCGTGATCGAGCAGCAACACCTGGTCGGCGTGGCGGCTGGCGATCGTCAGATCGTGGATCGAGGTGATGACGATGAGGCCGTACCGATCCCTCAACTCGTCGACCAGTTCGAGGACGGCCAGTTGATGGGCCAGGTCGAGGGCGCTCGTCGGTTCGTCGAGAACCAGCACCGATGCCTGCTGCACGATCGCCCTGGCCAGTGCGACTCTCTGGGACTCACCGCCCGACAGTTCGGCCACGGGGCGGCCGGCCATCTCGGCCAGATCGAGATCGGCCAATGTCCGACCGACGAGATCTCGGTCGCTGCCCGATTCGAACTGGAACCAGCGAAGGTGCGACGTCCGCCCCATGAGCACGTACTCGGCCGTCGTCATACCCGGTGGCAGCATGGGGTTCTGGGGCACGTAGGCGACAAGCCGGCTGATCGGTGGCCTTCCTCCACGGCCGGAGGAGGCGGTCCGTCGCTCAGCGAGGCGGAAGTCGATTGTTCCCTCGTGTTCGACGATCCCGGCGATGGCCTTCATCAGTGTCGACTTGCCGGCTCCGTTGGGGCCGATGACCGCCAGCCATTCGCCGGCGGCGACCGACAGCGAAACCCGATCGAGCACGGTGACGGCTCGGTAGCGAACCGATACGGTGTCGAGCGCGAGTTCGCGGACGACCGGCCGGTCCTGCCCCGGGGCCACCTCCGGGTTCAGCGCTGCCGTTGTCTGCGTCGTCACGTCCACGACCCCCGCCTCGACCACAGCAACAGGGCGAAGAACGGCGCTCCGAAGAACGCCGTGACGACCCCGATCGGCAGTTCGGTGCCGGTGACCAGATTGCGGGCGCCGACGTCGGCCAACACCAGGAACGCCCCACCGCTGATCGCGGAGAGCGGGACGACGACGCGGTAGCTGGAGCCGACCACGAGTCGGATGATGTGGGGAACGATGATGCCGACGAAGGCGATGAGTCCACTGACGGCGACGGCGGCCGCCGCCAGGAGCGACGCCGCCACGACGAGAACCGCCCGGACCACCGTGACGTTGATGCCGAGCGCGGTGGCCTCGTCGTCCCCCAACTGCATCACGTCGATGTGTCGGGCCAGGCCGACGGCCACGAGGCCACAGACCGCCGCGTAGGGGGCGACCAACCCGACGTCGGACCAGCCGAAGGTGCCCAGTCGGCCGAGGATCCACGAGTACACCTCGTTCAGCGTCTCCGAGTTGCGCTGCATCACGTAGGTCTGGCAGGCGGTGAAGAACGAGGCGACGGCAACGCCGGCCAGGAGCAGCGAGGCGGGTGAACGCGACGTCCCGAAACCGAGCACGGCGGCGATGCCGACGGCCAGGAGACCGCCGAAGAAGGCCGCTGCGGGCACGGCGTGGAACGGACCCCACCCCAGGTCGGCACCGGACACGATCGCGATGGTGGCTCCCAGGCCGGCGCCGGCGGCGACACCGAGAAGATACGGGTCGGCCAGCGGGTTGCGGAACACACCCTGGAACATGGCGCCGCTCGTCGCCAGCGAGGCGCCGACCAGCGCACCCAGCACCGCCCTCGGCAGTCGCCACTGCCAGAGGATCGATTCCTGGGTCGAGCTGAGACCGGAGTCGATCGACACGCCGGGCAGGCCGTCGACCAACCCGGCCACGACGTCGCCGAACCCGAGGTCGCTCGAACCGACCGACACCGACAACAGCAACCCGAGTCCCAGCACCGACAGCGAGACGAGCCATGCCGTCCGAGGCACCCGGAAGGCACCGGCGACGGCGTGGTGAACATCGACCACCTGCTCGGCCGGGGCCGGCGATCGCCCCGACATCGAGCGATCCCGGCGGCCTCGGCCCACCGTTCCGGTGGGCTCGAGCCGCCAGTTGGGTCGAGCCTCCGCCTCACGAGATCCTGGCGGCCTCGGCCCACCGTTCTCGTGGGCTGGAACCGCCAGTTGGGTTGAGCGCTCCCGCCGGGACGTGCCGGCGGACCCGACCGACCGTTTTGACGGCCTGGAACCGTCGGTCGTCCCGGCGGAGGTCATCAGGCCACGGATTCGGCGATGGCTTCCATGAACTCCACGATACGCGGCCCCCAGCGGGAGGCGATATCCGCGTCGACCTCGATGATGCGATCGTTGGCCACCGCGCTGATCGAGTCCCAGCCGGGACGGGCGGCGATCGCCGCGGCATCGTAGGGAGCCTGCGATGTGTAGACGATCACGTCGGGATCGGCGGCGATGATGGTTTCGCCGTCGATGATCGGATAGCCGGTGCCGTCATCATGGGTGTCGGCGATGTTCTCCATGCCCATGGCGGCGTAAACCTGGCCGATGAACGTGTTCGACGTGGCCGTGTAGAACGTCTCGTCGATCTCGTGGAACACCGTGAGCGGCGTGTCCTGCTCCGGCAGTTCGGCCAGAACCGCATCGACTCCCGCCCGGATGTCGGCGTTGGCCTCGGCCGCGCCATCGATCTGTCCGGTTGCCACCCCGAGGTCGGCGATCTGGGCGTAGACACCTTCCAGGTCGACTGCGGGCGGCTGGGTCAACACCGTGATGCCGAGCTCGTCGAGACCGGCGGCGACGTCTTCCGGCAGGTTCTGCACGACGACGAGGTCGGGCTCGGTGGCCACGATGGCCTCGAGGTCGGGCACGAATCCGTCGAGCGTGCCTTCGGGCGCTTCGGCCGGGTAGTTGGAGAAGAGATCGACGGCGACGACCTGGTCACCGGCACCGATGGCGTAGAGCATTTCGGTCGCCGTGGGCGAGAGTGAGACGATACGGCTTGGGCCTTCGACTTCGGCCTCGGCCGAGGCGACCGCCTCGTCGGTCGTCGTTGCATCGTTGCCGCAGCCCGCGGTCACGCCGAGGAGCAGTAGCAGAACGATCCACCCACGGCTGGGGATCCGGACGGTTTGTTTCACGAGATTGACACCTCCTGTAGCTCGGAGGTTTCTCGGTGTCAGACCGTGACAACGAGATCCTTGCTCCGAGGACCTTCGTTTGCGACCTCACCGGCTAGGCGACCTGGCTTACATCACGGGTCGTGATGATCACAGTTGCGGCACAGCACCGGATTCTCACCGGATTTCGCTAGCTGGTTCGGTGGCGGGCTTCCGAAACGGATTCGAGCCGGACGGAGACCGCCGCGGCCAAGCATACGCCCACTGGGCACACAAGCGGCACTCGACCGGAAAACGACCGTGAAACGGGTGTCGAAACAACCCCTGAAATCGGGAAGGAAATCAAAAGGAAAACAACAATGGGGCCAGCCATTGGAGGGAAGTAATGGCTGGCCCCATCTGCCTGACAGTGTATAGCAATCTGGTCATTTGCAAACAACCATCGGACTAGGTTCTTGTACCGATTCGCGCCTCGCGCCCGTCCGCGGCCGGAGTGGCAACGGCCACACCGATACGATCGGAACACCCATGACCGATCAACGCCCGCCGACGGCAAGACAAGTGCCTGATCCCCGCATCGACCAGGCTGAGATCCGCCTCCTCCGACTGCCGGTGGCGGAGGCTCTCGACGCCGGCCACGGACCAACCACCGGTTCACATCGGGCGCTCACCGTGATCGGTCTTCACAGCTCCGGAAGCCAGGTTTCGACCGGCTGGGGCGAATGTGCCGCCCTGGAGACCAGCGGCTACTGGCATGAGACCGCAGCCTCGACATTCGCCGTGCTGGGCGACCTCGTCGGGCGGCTCTGTGGTCGATCAGCGGCCGATCTGGTGACGCCGGGAGCGGTGCCCGGGTTCGACGGTGCCGCGCTGCCCATGGCGGCGGCCGCCGTCGAGATGGCCGCGCTCGATCTGAAGCTCAAAGCGACCGCACGGTCGCTGGCCGACTGGCTCGGGGTGACGGCACGGAGTGTGCCCGCCGGGGCCGCGGTCGGGCTCGGACCGCCGGACGAAGTCGCCAACCGGGTCATCGGACTGGCCGGAGACGGCTACCGGCGGGTCAAAGTGAAGATCGAGCCGACGAGCGCCGTCGAGGTGGTGGCGGCCATCGTCGATGCGCTGCAGGCGCTGGGGACAGACGGCGGTCTTGCCCGGTTCGAGCTGCACGTCGATGCCAATGGCGGTTTCGGGTCGGTCATAGAAGCCCGGGCCGCCGACGGCGACCACATACGTTCGTTGCTGGCGCTGGCCGAATCAGGTGTCTCGGTGATCGAACAGCCCTTCGCGCCGAACGACCAGGCATCGAGCCGGCGACTGCGGGAGCACCTGCGCGCCGCCGGATTGGACACGCTCGTCCTGGCCGACGAGGCGGCGTCGACCGAGGAATCCGCCGTCGACGCCGTGGCCTCGGGCGCAGCCGACGGGGTGGTCGTGAAGCCGTCCCGCCTCGGCGGCCTCGGCGTCGCCCGCCGGGTGATCGAGACGACCCACGCCGGTGGCCATCCCGTCGGTGTCGGCGGCATGGTCGAGTCGGCCCTCGGTCGTCACAGCCTGGCCGCGGTCGCCGCGCTCGACGGCGTCACCGTGACCGGCGATCTGTCTCCGGCGAGACGCTGGCTGGCCGACGATCCCTGGCCCGATCTGGAGACCACCACGGTCGACGGAGTCCTCAGGATCATCGTGCCCTCCGGACCCGGCGTTGCTCCGCCTCCGAACCTCGACACGCTCGACCGCTACACGATCGACCGGGTGTCGACCGGCTGAACGCCGTGGCGGTCAGGACCCGAACCGATCGGCCAGCCATTCGTCGATGACAGCGACGGTGCGGGCCGGCTGTTCGAGATGGACGGCGTGTGTAGCCTCGACCGAGGCGACCGTCACGGCCGCCGACGTCATGGCTGCGGCCATGCGCTCGGCCAGCGCCGAGAACTTGGAGTCACGGCTCCCGGCGATGAGCAGCACCGGCCCGGCGAGTTCGGGCAATCGGTTCCACAGCGGTGTCTGGGAGCCGGTGCCACAGCGACGCAGGCTGGCGGCCAGCCCGGCCGGCCGATTCTGGAGGCGCCGGTTGCGGCACGCGGCGTCGGCGTCCAGTCCGGCGAACAGCGGATTGGCCAGCCAGGAATCGATGAAGTCGTCCAGCGGCTCGCTTTCGATGCGATTTGCCAGTTGCTCGTCGGCTGCTCGCCTGACGGCTCGCTCGGCGTCGTCGTCAATCCCGGCGGTTGCGCCGATCAGCACCAGTCCGGCCACGATCGTCGGGTGGGCGAGCGCGAGATGGAGAGCCATGCGGCCGCCCATCGAATAGCCGACGACGACCACGGGTGCATGCGGCTCGACGGTCGCCGCGATCAAATCGGCCGCCCGCCACAGGTCGGCGTCGTCGTGACCGGAGCGGCCATGGCCCGGGGCGTCAACCGCCAGCACCCGATGATCCGCCGCCAACTCGTCGGCGAACAGGCCCCAGCAATCGGTGTTCTGGGTGAACCCGTGGAGCAGCACGATGGTGGGCCCACCGAAACCGTCACCCGGCCAGGCCCTGGTGTGCAACGGCGCTGTCATCGTGGGCGAGGTTGCCATGATGGGCTAGTTTGGCTGGCAATGACAGTCGCCGCCACCTTTTGTGCCACCCTGATCGACGAGTGGGTTCGAGCCGGCGTGACCGACACCTTCGTCGCCCCCGGATCCCGCTCGACGCCGCTCGCGCTCGCCCTGGCCCGTCAACCCCGGCTGAGGGTCCATGTCTTCCACGACGAACGTTCCGCGTCGTTCGCCGCGCTCGGCCACGGGCTGGCGACCGACACACCCGCCGTCGTCACCTGCACCAGCGGAACGGCCGCCGCCCACCTCCACGCCGCGGTGATCGAGGCCTCGCTGTCGTCGGTCCCGTTGCTGGTGTGCACCACCGATCGACCGCCGGAGCTGCAGTCGGTCGGCGCTCCGCAGACCATCGACCAGACCAAGCTGTTCGGTGATGTGGTCCGCCACTACGAGGCGCCGGGTGTCGCCGTGGCCGAGATGGCCGACGCCTGGCGATCGATCGGATCTCGCCTGGTCGCCGCAGCCCGAGGGGCGTCGGGCCGGCCCGGTCCGGTGCATCTCAACCTCGGGTTTCGTGATCCCCTCGTCGGCGATCCCGACGACCTGCCGCCCGGGCGCCCGGCGGGTGCACCGTGGCACGTCGACGCCCGCGGTCCGCTCTACGGATCGGAGTGTTCCCAGGGGGAGATCACCGAGGTCTGGAATCGGATCCGGGGCCTTGACGGTGCCATCGTCGCCGGGGAGGGCACCACCGAGCCCTCCGCGGTGTTGACCCTCGGCCAGAAGCTCGGCTGGCCGGTTCTGGCCGATCATCGTTCCGGGTGCCGGGCCGAGGGCCGCTCGATCGTCCATGCCGACTCGCTGCTGCGGGTGGAGGCCTTCACCGAGGCCAATCCGGTCGACGTCGTGCTCCGCTTCGGGCGCCCACTTGCATCGAAGGCACTGAGCCAATGGTTGACGGCCAGCGGGGCGGACGTGATCGTGGCGGCCGAACCGGGTCGCTGGGACGATCCCGAACGGCTGGCCTCCCTCATGGTGACCGAGGAGGGTCTGGCCCGAGGTCTCGTCAACCACCTGCCGTCGGACTACAGCCCATCCGACAGTGGTCGGCGCTGGCTTCACGCGGATGTGGCCGCCCAGCAGATCGTGGCCGAGATGATCGACGGCGCCGGTCCGGGCAAACCGCTGGAGGGCGTCACCGAGATCGGGATCGCCCGCCATGTGGTCGACACGATGAGGCCCGGCGGTGCTCTCGTGGTGGCGTCGTCGATGCCGGTTCGTGACGTCGAGTGGTTCGCTCCGAACCGGCGCAACATCAAGGTGTTGGCCAACCGCGGGGCCAACGGCATCGACGGGCTGATCGCCACCGCCACCGGTGTTGCGCTGTCCGGGGCCTCGACCACGTTGCTGATCGGCGACGTGGCCTTTCTCCACGACTCCCCCGCCCTCGTGGCGCTGGCCCGGCGACGGATCGATCTCACCATCGTCGTCGTCGACAACGACGGCGGCGGCATCTTCTCGTTCCTCCCTCAGGCCCATCAGGTCGAAACCGAGACGTTCGAAAAGCTGTTCGGCACACCCCACGGCACCGACATCGTGGCCCTGTGCTCGGCCCATGGCATTCCGGCCATCAACTGGGCGCCGGGCGACGACACCCCCGGCGACGTCGGTGTTCGGGTTCTCGTGGCGGCCACGGATCGGGCCGAGAACGTGAGGGTCCACGACAAGGTCAACGCTGCCATTGCCAAGGCCGTCACCGAGTAACCTGCCGCTATGACCAATCAGGTTTCCGAGATCTTCGACGCGTCGTCGTGGCATGAGGTCGACGGCTTCGACTTCACCGACATCACCTACCATCGGGCCAACGACGTCGGCGCCGTCCGGATCGCGTTCGACCGCCCCGAGGTTCGCAACGCGTTCCGACCGCACACGGTCGACGAGCTGTACCGGGCGCTCGACCACGCACGTATGTCGTCCGACGTCGGAGCCGTACTGCTGACCGGGAACGGCCCGTCAGCCCGCGACGGCGGTTGGGCCTTCTGCTCCGGCGGTGACCAGCGGATCCGAGGCCGAGACGGCTACCGGTACGCCGAGGGCGAAACCTCCGACACCATCGACCCGGCCCGCAGCGGCCGCCTCCACATCCTCGAGTGCCAGCGCCTCATCCGCATGATGCCGAAGGTGGTGATCTGCGTGGTGCCGGGCTGGGCGGCCGGGGGCGGTCACAGCCTGCACGTGGTGTCGGATCTGACGCTGGCCAGCCGGGAGCACGCCCGCTTCAAGCAGACCGACACCGACGTCGCCAGCTTCGACGGAGGATTCGGATCGGCCTACCTGGCCCGCCAGGTTGGCCAGAAGTTCGCCCGTGAGATCTTCTTTCTCGGTCGCACCTACACCGCCGAGGAGGCCCATCAGCAGGGTGCGGTCAACGCGGTCATCGATCACGCCGAACTCGAGGTCGAGGCCCTGCAGTGGGCCCGGGAGATCTGCGGCAAGAGCCCGACGGCCCAGCGGATGGCCAAGTTCGCCTTCAACCTCGTCGACGACGGTCTCGTCGGCCAGCAGGTGTTCGCCGGGGAGGCCACCCGCCTGGCCTACGCCACCGATGAGGCCCGGGAGGGCCGCGACGCCTTCCTCCAGAAACGGGACCCGGACTGGTCGGACTTCCCGTACCACTACTGACACGGCTTCTGGGATGTCTGGCAGGTAGGGCTCAGGGCTGGACGAGCGCTCCGAGAATGGCTTTGAACTTGGCCCTCGTCTCGTCGAGTTCGGCCTGGGGGTCACTGTCGGCCACGACACCGACGCCGGCGAAGAGCCGCGCCCGGTCCGGCGCCGTGAAGTGGGCCGACCGGATACTCACGGCGAACTCGCCGTTACCGTTGCCGTCGACCCAGCCGGTCGGTCCGGCGTAGCGCCCCCGGTCGGCCGGCTCGAGCTCGGAGATCAGATCGAGGGCCGCCTTCTGGGGGTCACCGCCGACCGCCGGCGTCGGATGCAGGGCGTCGATCAACTCCAGCACCGATGCCGCCGGCGACGACAGCCGCCCCTCGACCCTCGTTCCCAGGTGGTGGACGTTGGCGAGCGACACGATCGACGGCTCCGGTTCGGCGTCGACGTAGGAACAGAACGGCAGGAGCGTGTCGAGCAGCCAGTCGATGGTGATGCGGTGCTCCCATCGGTTCTTGTCCGACGCCAGCAGTTCGGCCGCCAGCGTGCGATCGCGGTCCGGGTCGGTCGACCGGGGCAACGTACCGGCCAGCGGGTGGGCCTGGACGACGTCATCGAGGCGGCCGACGAGGAGCTCGGGTGAGGCACCGAAGAAATCCTCGACGCAGAACAGATTGGCCGTCGGAAACGTCCGGTTCAGGCGGGCCAGGACCGTGGCCCGATCGAACGGGGCGTCGGCGGTCACGATGAGTTCTCGGGCCAGCACACACTTGTCGAGGTCGCCGGATCGGATCAGGTCCCGGGCCCGGCCCACGATGTCATCCCGCCACTCCTCGGGAGTCAGCGCCGACGTCAGTGTCATCACGGTCGGTTCGGGGCCTGGTTCAGAATTGCGATCGTCGCTCCGGAGCCGGGCCAGCACGTCGGCGACGATGGCGTCGTCGGTTCGATCGTCGGCGCCGGCGGCGTCATCGCCATCGGCAATGGCCGTCAGCCACACCCGACCGTTCGGAGGTTGACAGAGGGCGTAGGCGGGCACGATCAGCTCCCCGTTCGACGACGGGTCGAAGTCGAACGCCCCGAAGGCGACCACGCCCGCGCCGGGCACATCGACGGATTCCCCGTGCATCGTGGCCTCGGCCAGGCGACGTTGGGCCTCGGCGAAGCCGCCGGGTCGTTCGACGCCGATCCTCAGCAGCTCACCGACCCCGGCGATGGTACGTCCCCCGCCCTTCCACAGCAGGCCCGTCCGCATACCGACCGGGAGCGGATCCAACGCCGATCGGACCTCCGCCGGGAGGTGATCGATACGCATCGTTCGTGCTGTCAGTGCCACAGCGTCAGGATAACGGGCACACTGTGGCGGTGGAAAAGGTATTCCAGGCCGAGACCGTGGCCACCGCCGGTGAGTTGTTCACGGTCGTCAGCGACCTCCAGACGTTCCCTGACTGGATCGACCTCGTGCACCGGGTCGAACCGGTGGCCGACGCCGACCAACCGCGGTGGTGGGTCACCCTCCGGGCCCAGATCGGACCGTTCGCCCGATCCAAGCGCCTGCGGATGGCCCGCTCCGTGCACAGCCCGCCCGATGACGACACCGGCGCACCCGGCCATGTTCGGTTCGAGCGGGCCGAAACCGACGGTCGTGATCACGCGGCGTGGACGATGGAGGTCACCGTCCACCAATTGGACGGAGGCCACCACCTCAGTCGGGCCGACTGCCGGTTGCACTACGGCGGATCGTTGTGGACGGGGCCGCTCGAGGGGCCGCTGCACAGCACGGCCCAACGGTCGGTCGAAGCCCTGCAACGTATCGCGGAGGGGCTTCGGGCTCGGCGTTGAGCCGAACCGGGTCAGGCGCCGGTCAGCGTGGCCAGCGGTGTCATCCACCGACCACTCATCGGGTGTTCGCCGGCCAGCAGCTGCCCCATGTCGGTGGCCAATCGTTTCGTGACCGGCCCGGGCGCCTCCAGGATCGTGTCGTCAAGCCGTCCGACCGGTGACACCATACGAATGGTCGACGACATGAACAGTTCGTCGGCCGATTCCACCTCGGACCACGCAACCGGCCTCACCGTGTAGGGAATGCCGGCGTGATCGGCGACGTCGAGGACCGCCCGTCGGGTGATGCCGTCGAGAACGGTATCGACCGGCGGCACCGCGATCCGGCCATCACCGACGACGAACACGCTCGATGTGACCGACTCGGCCAGATCCCCGCCGTCGATCGTTCGGAACACGACCTGATCGAATCCCTCGTCGGCGGCCGAGATGTGGTGGCGCAACCCCGGTGTGTAGCCGGCCGCCACCTTCATCGAGGGTGGCAGCACCGATGCCGGGATCTTGGGCATGGCGGCCGTTCTCACGCTGATCGGTTCGGGAATCTCCCGATAGCGATCCTTCCCATCACCGGCGGGTCCGAGGGCCGTGGCGGTCACGTACACGCGTGGGATACGAGAGGCCGGAGCGACGGTGAGCGACGGTTCGTCCCAGGAGGCGACCAGCTTCACGACCAGTGGTCCGGTGCCGGAGAGGTCGGTGTTCGCCTGATCGAGGTTGGTCATCACGACGGTGGCCACCGCGGCTTCGAGTGCGCTGACGTCGGGTAGCTGCTCCATCCCCATCGTGTCGGCCGATCGGATGAACCTGGTGACGTGTTCCCTGAGCCCCAGAGCGGCGGGGCCACCGCTCTCGCCGGAGTCGCCGACGACGAGGAGGACATCGAAAATCTGCGAACCGCGGGCCGCCATGTGCGACAGCACGTGGGTGGTGGCCTCGGCGAACGGGATCAACTCGCCGTCGCGCCAGATCACCGATGGTTGAAACGTTGCTGCCGGCCTGTGCTCACCGTCGCTGCTCATCGCGTCCGAGGCTACCAGGCGGCTGCGCTCGGGTCGTGAGCAGTGCCGGGGGATCGTAGGATCGGAGCAGTGCCCGAGCTGATCGCCATCGACGGGCCGGCCACCGACCGGTACGTCGACATCATCATCGAGACCTGGCGCAACGGATATGCGTTCGCCCCGATCGATCCACGGCTGCCGCCGGATGCGAGAAGAGCGGTGGTCGAGGTGATCAAGCCGACGGCAGTCGTCACCATCGGCTCCGATGGCACGGTGGAGCGGAATGCGATGGCCGACGGAGAGCCGGTGCTTGAAGGAGACGCGGTGGTCGTCGCCACCAGCGGCACCTCGGGACAACCCAAGGCCGTCGTCCACACCCACGGCTCGATCGAGGCCTCGGCCCAGGCCACCAGCAAGGCCCTCGACGTCGACCCGACAACCGACCGCTGGCTGGCCTGCCTGCCGCTGGCCCACATCGGCGGCCTGTCGGTGGTGATGCGGTCCCTGATCACCTCAACCCCGCTCACCGTTCACGACGGTTTCGACCCGGCCGCCGTGACGGCCGCAGCCGCAAGCGGAGGCGTCACGCTGGTGTCGCTCGTGACGAGAGCGCTCAATCAGGTGCCGGCAGAGCTCTTCCGGACGGTCCTGATCGGCGGGGCGGCCCCGCCCGCCGACCCGCCGGCGAACGTGATCCCCACCTATGGCATGACCGAGACGGGTTCGGGCGTCGTCTACGGACGGCAGGTTCTGGATGGCTGTGAGATCGCGTTGGCGGACGACGACGGTCATCAGATCGACGGTCCGGATCGGTCGGGGCGGATCCATGTGCGGGGGCCGATGCTGTTTCGGGCCTACCGCGACAGTCCGTCGCCGTTCGTCGACGGCGGCTGGTTCCGCACCAGCGATCTCGGTCACTGGCGATCCGACGGCAGCCTGGCGGTGGAGGGTCGGGCGGCCGATGTGATCGTCAGCGGAGGTGAGAAGGTGTGGCCGGGTCCGATCGAGGAACTGTTGGCCGCCCGATCCGATGTGGTCGAAGCGGCCGTCGTCGGCCGACCCGACGCCGACTGGGGCCACCGGGTGGTGGCCGTCGTCGTTCCCGCCGATCCCGCCCATCCGCCGTCGCTGACCGACGTCAGAGACGCGGTGAGGGATCGACTACCGCCTTGGTGTGTGCCGAAGGATCTGATCGTGCGATCGGACCCGCTGCCTCGCACCTCGCTGGGCAAACTGCGTCGAAGCGCCGTCGCTTGACCGCCGATTCCGTGTCAGCCGGCCAGGGCGGCCTTGGCCAGCTCGAAGTCCTCGGGGTTCGTGATTCCGATCCACCGCTCGGGTGAACGGACCACATCGACGACGATCCGGTCGGCCTCCATCAGCTCACCAACGACCGTCGGGAGCTGGGCCTCGGCCTTGGGGTTGTCGGCATTGCGGGCGTGGAACGCCTCCCACGACTCCCGAAAGTCGTCCAGCACACCGACCTCGAAGCACCACATGTTCATCGACACCGGCGTGTCGGCCGGAACCTCGACACCACCGGCCGAAAACGTCCCGTCGTCGTTGCGACGACACTCCTCGGTTTCGACGATCGAGGTGAGCCGGCCATCGACCACCTCGCACACCGCCCGGGTCACCGATCCCGAGGGCGGCACGGTGTTGGCGATCTCGAAAGCGATGTTGGCCGCCCGGTCGGACTTGAGGCTGGCCGCGCACGCGGCCGCGATCCGAAACGACTCGGGGCCGTAGTAGTCGTCGGCGTTGATGACGGCGAACGGCCGGCTGATCACCTCCGCCGCACTCAGAACGGCGTGGAGGGTACCCCACGGCTTGTCCCGCGGCGGGCCGAAGTCGTCCTGACACACATAGCTGACCGGTAGGCCAGTGCCGTGCTGACCGATGAGGTGGTCGCGCACGTCGGCCTCGATGTCGGTGCGAACGATCATCACCACGGAGCCGAAACCCGCATCCATCGCCTGCTTGATCGAGAAGTCGAGGAACGCCTCGCCGTTGGCTCCGACCCGGGCCAGTTGCTTCACCCCGCCGAACCGGCTGCCCAATCCGGCGGCCATGATCACGAGTTGTGGGCTGGTGTCGATGGAGTGGTTCACGTTCTCTGTCTAGCGGCTTCGGCGCGGAGCGCCTCGCTTGGAGTTTGCCGTCGGCAAACTCGTGGGTGTACCGGGGAGCCCTGAAGATCAGTCATTGCTGTCTGGTAGCGGCTTCGGCGCGGAGCGCCTCGCTTGGAGTTTGCCGTCGGCAAACTCGTGGGTGTACCGGGGAGCCCTGAAGATCAGTCATTGCTGTCTGGTAGCGGCTTCGGCGCGGAGCGCCTCGCTTGGAGTTTGCCGTCGGCAAACTCGTGGGTGTACCGGGGAGCCCTGAAGATCAGTCATTGCTGTCTGGTAGCGGCTTCGGCGCGGAGCGCCTCGCTTGGAGTTTGCCGTCGGCAAACTCGTGGGTGTACCGGGGAGCCCTGAAGATCAGTCATTGCTGTCTGGTAGCGGCTTCGGCGCGGAGCGCCTCGCATAGAGTTTGCCCGGCCGGATCAGGTGCGCCCGGTTTCGGCCGATGATGGTCGGATCGGGTACCGGTAACTACTCTGGCACACCAGCACTGTCATGTCCGTACTTTCGCGCCTTCCGAAACCACACGTCGCTGACGCCCTGGCCGGGATCAGCGTTGCGCTCCTCCTGATCCCGCAGTCGCTGGCGTACGCCCAGATCGCCGATATGCCTCCGGTCACCGGCCTGTTCGCCTCGGCCCTCCCGTTGATCGTCTGCGCGCCGTTCGCCTCGTCGCCGTATCTCCAGACCGGTCCGGTGGCTCTCACCAGCCTGCTCACGCTGGCGGCCCTCCAGGGTGCCGGCTTCGCCGCCGACGACCCCGACTACGTGGCCATGGGCGCACTGTTGGCGCTCCTGGTCGGGCTGTTCCGGCTGGGACTGGGAATCCTGCGGGCGGGTTGGGTGGCCTACCTGATCGCGCAGCCGGTGCTGTTGGGATTCACCTCGGCGGCGGCCGTGCTGATCCTGTCATCCCAGCTGCCGAAGGCATTGGGCAACTCCCGCCTGGTGCCTGGATCCTCCACCCTGGGTGATGTCTTCTGGTCGATCACCCATCCGGATACCTGGCACACCTCGGCCATCGGGTTGACACTTGTCACACTCGTCGTCATGCTCGGCGGGCGCCGGCTGCACAAGCTTTTCCCGGGAGTGGCTCTGGCCGTCGTCATCGGTCTCGTCTACTCCACCATGGTCACCGATCCGGGTCTGATCGTCGGCGACCCGACCGGTGTGCCCGAGGGATTGCCGTCGCTCAGCCTCGACATGCCGTGGGGATCGGTCGGCACCCTGGCCATCGGCGCATTGATCATCGCACTGGTCGGCTTCGCCGAGCCCGCCTCGATCGCACGGGTTTTCGCCACCGAGGACAAGACGTTCTGGGACGCCAACAAGGAGCTCGTCAGCCAGGGCCTGGCCAACATCGCCTCAGGCGTTTCGGGGGCGTTCCCGGTCGGCGGATCATTCTCCCGCAGCTCGGTCAATCGCATGGCCGGAGCACGAACGCAATGGAGCGGTGGAATCACCGGTCTGGTCGTGCTGGCGTTCCTCCCGTTCGCGGGGATACTCGACCCGCTGCCCCAGGCGATCCTCGGTGCGATCGTCGTTGGGGCCGTGCTCGGACTCCTGAACATCGGTGAGCTGGTCGGGCTGGTCAACAAATCCAGAACCGACGCCGCGCTGGCCTGGTTGACGTGGGCGGCCACGCTGGCGCTGGCCCCGAACGTCCAGTGGGCGGTGATCGTCGGTCTCGTCGCCACGATCGGCGCCCAGATGGTGAGGCCGGTCCGGCTGCGCCCGCTGGCGACCGACGACAGCGCGGTCGATCATCGGGTGGCCGTCGACGGGTTGCTGTGGCTGGGCAGCCACCGTCGCTTCGAGCAGCAGCTGGCCGACCTCGTCGACGAACGACCGGGCGCCACCATCGCCGTCGACATCGGGCCCGGTTCGGTCAGCGATCCCCGACTCGACACCGTGCTCGGTCGCCTGCACGAGCGCGCCGCGTCCCGACAGGGCTCGGTCATCCTGAGCACATCCGATCGGTCATTCGCGGGCGAAAACGACCACTTTTGACCGTAATCACCCGAAAATGACAGGTGTGGCGGGTCTAGCGGCGGACTGCGGGGTCAGACTGGTGGACCCGGCTTCTGACCGTGAAGACGCTGTCACCCGACAGCACGCCACCCCGCCCGAACAGCCGCCCGAACTGCCAGTTCGACAAGCCGAGTTCCGGTCGATCGAACGCGTACTGGCCGTCTACCCAGCGGGTGAAGCCGTCGCCCACGAACGGGGCGTCGACCGCCGACCAGAACCAGTCCTGCTGGGCCTCGTCGTCGGAGACAAGCGCGGCGACGAACCGGGGCGACTGGTTGTTGAACAGCGACACGGCCTCATCGACCGAGTCGACCACCGTGAGGGTGATCTCCGGTGCGGACTCCCACTCCCACTCCCGACCGAGCTCGCCGTCGTCGATCAGCTCGGCCTTGGCCTCCATGGACGGGCCGTCGGCTCGGACGATCTCCACCTTGGCCTCGAACCACGCCGGATCCACGAACGGCTGGGCCGATGCCGTGACGTGGAGCTTCGGGTTCACGCCCAGACGACCCGCCTCGGCGCTGAGCCCGGCCAGCACCCGGCCGACCAGCGTGTCGGCGTTCTCCCGGTGAACACACACCGTGTTCAAGGTGTTGCAGACCTTACGGTCGAGCGACGTGGCCACAACAGCCTCCAGCCGATCAGGGTCACAGTCGTTGCCGGTGACGAGCCATGCTCCACCCGTTCCGTGCAGGCTGACGGCGATGCCGGCCTGACGGGCGACGGCGCCCAGCTGGGCGACGGCCGGCCCACTGCCCCGGGCCACGGCCAGCGACAGTCGGGGGTCGCTGAACATGGCCCAGCCGGCGGCGTGAGCCGAACTGTCCACCAGGCTCGCCGCACCCTCCGGGAGACCCGCGGCGTCGAGCGCCGGATCGAGGGCGTGCTCGACGATCGCCCGGGCCGTGCCCAGGGCGTCGGAGCCGATGCGGAAGACCACCGTGTTGCCCGACCGGAGCACACCGCAGGCATCGGCGAACACGTTGGGGCGACCCTCGAACACGAATCCGACGACACCGAGGCCGGCCACCCGCTGCTCGAGTCGCCAGCCGTCGTGGTCGATCGTCTCGATCACCCGGTCACGCCCCGACTCGGCGTCGCGCCACATCCGCAGGCCGCCGATCATGTCGGCTCGCATCGTGTCGGACAACCGCAGCCTGGTGGTCGACCGGCCGCGGTCGGTCGCCCGAGCCACATCGTTGGCGTTGGCGGCGGCGATCGCGGCGAAGCGGTCGTCGTCGGCCAGGTTGGCGGCGAAGCGGTCGAAGAAGTCGCTGATGGCGTCGTCGGCCACCGGCCCGAGCCGCCCGAAGGCATCGTGGGCCCGGCCCACCGCGGCGGCGGCGATCTCCCATTCGGCCGCCGGGACGTGGAGCAGGTCACCGGAGTCGTTGACCACCACCAGCCGGTCGCCGGGCGAGAACGCTCCGGCCAGCTCGGCCGACACCCGGGTCACCCGGTCGCCGCCGTAGACGATCGGCTGGCCCGGCTCCAGGCTGGTCAGGGAGGTCGATTCGGTCGACGGGGCTCCGCTCATCCGTCCAGTCTACGAAACCTGGGCCCGATCTCGCCGGTTGGCCATCGCCGCGGTCGACGGCATCCTTGGACCCATGCCCGTCGGACGTTTCGCCCCTTCGCCGACCGGGCGGCTCCACCTCGGTAACCTGCGCACCGCCCTGGTGGCCTGGCTGTACGCCCGCCACGACAACTCGCGGTTCCTGCTTCGCTACGAGGACCTCGACACCGATGCGGTTCGCCACGAGCACTACCTGACCCAGGCGGAGGATCTGGCCGCCATCGGGCTCGACTGGGACGAACCGACCATCAACCAGTCCGACCACCTCGACCGCTATCAGGCGGCCCTGCGCTCGCTCGAGGCCGCCGACCTGGTCTTTCCCTGTTACTGCTCCCGCCGCGAGATCAGGGAGGCGGCGAGCGCGCCGAACCGCCCCCACGCCGGGCACCACTACCCCGGTACGTGCGCCCGCCTCGATTCGGCCGGGAGGGCGAGACGGGCGGCCGAACGCCCGGCGGCCCTCCGAGTGCGGGCCGACGGTGCGAAGCGAGCGGTCGACGACGAGTTGGTCGGCCGGATCGAGATCGACATCGACGACTTCGTGGTGCAGCGCAACGACGGCACGCCCGCCTATCACCTGGCGGTGGTGGTCGACGATGCCTCCCAGGGCATCGAGCAAGTCGTCAGGGGTGACGATCTGGCCGAATCGGCTTGCCGGCAGCTGCTTCTCTACGAGCTACTGGACCTGACTCCCCGACCGTCGTACGTCCACGTTCCGCTCATGCTGGCCGCCAACGGCGACCGCCTGGCCAAACGACACGGGGCGGTCGATCTCGACGACCGACGAAGGCTGGGCGAGTCCCCGTCGCAGGTGCTCGGCTTCCTCGCCTCGACGATCGGGCTGACACAGACAACCGGTTCGGTGACGGCCTCCGATCTGCTGTCGCGGTTCGACCGGGAGGCGTTTCGACGAGATCTCGATCGCTCCCCCACCAGACTGTCCGACGATTTCCTGGCCGAACCCTGAGCAACCAGTGCCGCTCAGGCGAGGAACAACTCGGAGAGGGCGTGGATCAGAAAGCCGGCGGCGCCACCGACCAGCGTGCCGTTGATCCGGATGAATTGGAGGTCTCGACCGACCTGCAGCTCCAGCCGTTCCGCCGTCTCCTCGGTGTCCCATCGCTGTACCGTCGTGGCGATCAGGTCGGCCACCTCGCCCCGGAACTGGTCAGCGACGTAGCCGACGGCGTCGACGATCCAGGTGTCGATCTTGGCTCGCAGCTCCGGGTCGGCCGACAGCGACCGCCCGGCCTCGGTGAGCGCCTCGTCGAGCCGCTGCCGCAGTTCGGAGTCGGGGGACTCGGCAGCCTCGAGGAGCCCGACCTTGATACGTTTCCAGAGGGTGGCCGACCAGGCCCGCACCTCGGGGTGTTCGAGGAACTCCTGTTTCAGCGCCTCGCCCCGTTCGATCATCGCCGGCGACGTCCGCAGTTCTTCGGCCAATCGGGCGGTGCGGCGATCGATGTCGACCCGCATCTCGTGGTTCCGGTCGTCGCCGATGTCGGTCAGAAATCGACGAACCCCCGTGTAGATCTTGTCGAACACCGCGTCGTCGATGGGCTCCGGCACCCACCACGGCGACTCCTGTGTGAGCCGGTGACGGAAACTCTCCCGGTTGTCCTCCATGAACGTGCCGAGTCCGGACAGCACACCTTCGAGCAGGGACTGGTGATGGTCACCGATGATCGCGGCGTCGACCACTCGACTCATGATCGGGGCGACCTTGACCGACTTCGCCCTCTCCACGACGACCGCTTCGATGCCGCTCTGGATCACCTCGTCCTGCAGCACCTCGGTGACGCCGCGGACGACGGCCGCACTCTGGTCGCCGACCAGCGTGGCGTTGTCGGGTTCACTCAGCCAGCGACCCAGGCGCTCGGCCAGGTTGGCCTCCCGGAGCCGTTCGGTGATCACCGACCGGGTCAGGAAGTTGTCCTGCACGAACGCCCCGAGGCTGGCGCCGATCTCGTCTTTTCGCTTCTGGATGATGGCCGTGTGGGGAATGGGCACTCCGAGCGGGTGTTTGAACAATGCGGTCACGGCGAACCAGTCGGCCAGCGCCCCGACCATCGCCGCCTCTGCCGTGGCCCGCACATAGCCCCACGCGTTGCCGTCGACCTCCAGACGGCGGGCGACGACGAAGATGACAGCGGCGATGACCAGCAGCGATGTGGCCATCATCTTCATCCGCCGGAGATCTGCGGCGCGGGTGGCGTCCATGACGAAGGGCGATGCCGCGGCCAGTGAATCGGCCGGCTGATCCACAGCGCCGTCAGGTTTGGCTTCGGATGTGGTGTCGGTGCGGTTCACCGCTACCAGGATGCCGCCCCCGCCTGAAAATCACCCCTCCGTGCAGTCGATGGCGGCGGCTCCTACAGCTAGGGAAAGCCGGTCGCCACGAGCTGAGCCGTGACCGCAACCACAGCCAGCAGCACGACGATCTCCGTCGCAAGCAGGCGCCGCAGCATCATCCCGAGTCCGTCCGGCTCGGCGCGCCCCGCCAGCCGCGGAATGGTGACGAAGTGGTTCACGGCCCCCACCAGTGCGACGATCCCGACCAGACCGAGCTTGGCCAGAACGAGCCGACCCCAATCGGTGGCCCACAGCTCGCCCAACGACGCCGGCCGGGACACGGTGAGCGCCACGCCGGCGGCCGCAACCACCACCAGGGACACGGTGGCCATGACCGAGTAGCGGACGGCCACATCGGCGGCCTCCACATGGCGTCGAGCCTGCAACCGCCCACGCAGGATCAGGAACAGCACGATGATGCCCCCGAGCCACGCCGATCCGGCGAGGACGTGGGTGGCGGTGGCGATCGCCGACAACAACGGGTTGGCGTGTCCGAGTGTGTGACCGTCGACGACCGACGCGGCGAGTAGGGCCACGACGCCGAGCACCGCTCCCGACGAGTTGGGCGACGGGTGCCAGCGGTACAGGAGAGGGATCGGCGGCGCCGCGCCGGTCTCCAGACCGTCGACGGCGGACAGACCCGCATCCGACGGCGACGGGCGGCCGGTCGAGCCTACGCCGGCCGTGCTCAAGTTGGCTCGAACGGCCACGCTGGTCTGGCTGCCGATCGTCTCCCGGCGGAAATGACTGCCGGTGGCCACCCCGAACGCTCCGATCAGATGGAGGGCGACCGCCGCACCGAATCTCGAACTCAACACGTCGACCCAGACCACGGGAGACGCCAGGCTGCCCCAGCCTCCGCCCTGGACCACGACTTGGGCCGCCGCTTCGATCACCGATCCGGCCGCGACGGCAACGGCGGCCCGGCGGGCCACCGACGTGACAAGGAGCCCCTCCTCACGGGATCCCCGCAACACTCGCACCAGGAACACCAGTGCTCCGATGGCGGTCAGCGAGCCGATCAGCGTGACGAGCCGGCCGACCAGACCGAGTGATCGGACCTCAGCCGATCCGTTCAGGTCGAGGTCGGTCGTCGATGGGTCGGGCACCACCGCGACCGCGGCCGACTCGATCATGGTCGTTTCGTTCGCGGTGTCGGCAGCACGTTCACCCTCGACGGCCGGCGACGGAACCGATTCGCCGACCGCCGTGGACTCGTCGGGCGTGTCCGCAGCCTCGTCAACGGTGGCCTCGATGACCGACGTCGTGGTCGTGATCGGTTCCGCGGCGTCGACGGTGAACGTGAACTCCCCGTTCAGGGCATGGGCGTCGGCGGCTCGAATCGTCCAGCGCATGCCGGTCTCGCCACCGGTGATGGGAGGATCGAAGTGAAGCACGAACGTACGGCCGTCGGGGCTCTCCCACTCGTTCGGCGCACGGACGTCACCGTCGGCCTCGATCACCTGGAAGCCGTCGCCGATCGGCTCGGCCTGATCGGTGAACACGAGCGTGATCTCGGTGACGGGATCGTCGATGACGGCTCCGGCGCTCGGGTCCGACGACGCCACACTGGCGTGAGCGGCCGCGGGTGATCCGACGGAGAGTAGGAGGACCGCCGCCAGGCATGCGGCAACCACCAGGGTGCGCCGATGTTTCCCCACGATGCAACCAAGGCTACCCGAGCCTGCACCGGTCGGTCTGCGGCCCCACCTTAATCTTCGGTTAAGGGGCCCGAGGGCTAGGGTGGTGGTGGACCGGCTTGCCGAACGAACAGGAGACGCCATGGCCGACACAGCCTCGACAGCGACCGAGCAATCCGCCGACCGCACCGCCGAATGGGATCGGCTGCGAGCGACCTACATGCAGCCGGCCGAAGAACGTCCGGCGTCGACCGCCCGCGGCGTGCACCACATGGCACTGCTGTCCTCCGACGTCGAACAGACGATCAACTTCTACCAGGGCATTCTCGGGTTCCCTCTCACCGACCTGTTCGAGAACCGCGACTACGAGGGCTCCACCCACTTCTTCTTCGACGTCGGCAACGGCAACGGGTTGGCCTTCTTCGACTTCCCGGGGCTCGGTCTCGGTGATTACGCCGAGGTTCTGGGCGGGCTCCATCACATCGCCATCTCGGTCACCGAGGAGCGCTGGCACGAACTGCGGGGTCGCCTCGAAGAAGCCGGTATCGAGATCGTGTTCGAGGACCGTTCGTCGATCTACTTCATGGGGCCCGACGGCGAGCGCCTCGAACTCATCGCCGATCAGCTCGGCGAGATGTACGGCGCAGAGGTGCTGTAGCCGGATGCGGAAAAACCGATCTTCAGCGCACCCCGGCACGCCGCCGGAGAATGCGGAACGCAAACTCGAAACGCCGATGCTCCGGATCGGCGTCTAGCCGTCCGGATCTCGCCGTCGCCCAGGGATGGATCGTGCAACCGCCGGGCGAGGTTCCGGCGCTGCGATCACCGCCGTTCGAATGGTGCTCGGGGCGGCCATCGTGGCCGTCTGCTTTCTGTGGCTGCTCCCGGCGTTCGCCCCCTATGGTGAGGTGCTGGACCAACTGCGCCCGGCGGCCGGAAATCTCGGCGTCAGCGGATCGGCGCTCCTGGCCCTGGTCGTGGCGGCCAACCTGACCACACCATCGCTCTCCCAGCTGGCGGCCCTTCCGGGCCTGACGCTCCGGCGGGCGGTCTGGGCCGACTGGAGTACCACCACGGTCACCAACCTGGTGCCCGGCGGCAGCGCCCTGTCGATCGGTCTGATCTGGGCCATGTACCGCTCCTTCGGTCTGGCCCGGGCCGCCATCGCCCGGGCCGTGGTGGTGACCGGCGTCGGCGACCTGTTGATCAAGTTCGGCACTCCCCTGCCCGCCCTCATCTGGCTGTGGTCGCAGCGCCCGGTGAGTGGTGCGCTCCTCCAGGCGGCCGTGGTCGGCGGGGTCCTGTTCGCCGTGGCCGTTGGACTGCTGGTCGTGGTGATCACCGGCCCGGCGACGGCCGCCGCCGTCGGGCGGCTCCTCGACCGGTTGCCCGTGATTGGAAGGCGTTCGACCGGGCCCTCCGCGTCGTCTGATCGGTCCGGCTGGCCGGCGCGGCTGGAGGAACTCCGGGTCGACACCGTGAGCCTGCTCGGCACCCGGGGTTGGGCGCTGGCGGCGGCGACGATCGCCGGCCACGCCAACCTCTACCTGCTCCTCGTGCTGTGTCTGCGGGCCGTCGGGGTGGAGCGGTCCACGCTCGGGCTGGCCCCGATCCTCGCTGCGTTCGCGTTCGGTCGTCTGGTGACCGCCCTTCCGGTGTCGCCCGGCGGGCTTGGCGTCATGGAGGTCGGCCTGACCGGCGCGCTCAGCGCCGTGGGGTCGGCCCCGACCGCCTCCCTGGTCGCGGCGGTGCTGCTGTTCCGGGCGTTCAGCTTCGCCCTGCCGCTGCCTCTGGGGGCGGTTGGCCTGGCGATGTGGAATGTCAGTCGGCGGCGACCGGGCCTCCAGCCAACCCCACCATGACCTGCAGCAGTGTGTCGGCGCCCAACGCCAGATGGCGCGGTTCGGTGTGTTCGGCCGGGTTGTGGCTCACGCCCTTGTGGCTCGGGGTGAAGATCATCGCCGTCGGGCAGATCCGGGCCATCATCTGGGCGTCGTGCCCCGCGCCCGACGGCATTCGCAGCGTCGTCGCCCCCAACGAGGTCGCGGCCGCCTCGACCAGGTCGACCGTGTCGGCGTCGAACACGACGGGATCGAATCGGGCCAGGGACCGGGTCGAGATGGTGACGCCCTCGGCCGTGGCGAGTTCGTCGAGACGGGCCTGGAGACGCTTCTCGGCCGTGGTCAACAGCTCGTTGTCGGTGTTGCGGAGATCCACGGTGAGCGTGGCCGAAGCCGCCACCACGTTGACCAGGTTCGGATGGAGATCGATCATGCCGACGGTTCCCACCTGCGGATGGCCGAGCTCGGTCACGAGCGACCGCACGAACGTCGTCACCTCGGCGGCCACGTAACCGGGATCCCGGCGCAGCCGCATCGGCGTCGTGCCAGCGTGATTCGACTGACCGTCGATCGTCACCTCGGTCCATGAGATGCCCTGCACGCTCTCGACGACACCGACGTCGATGCCCGCCTCCTCGAGCACAGGGCCCTGCTCGATGTGGAGCTCGACGAAGGCGTGCGGCACCAGCCCGGGACAGGGGGCGGGACCCCGGTAGCCGATTCGGTCGAGCTCGTCACCCACTGTCGCCCCGTCGATCCCGACCGTCGAATGGGCCTGTTCCAACCCCATGCCGCCGACGTAGACGAGCGAGCCCATCATGTCGGGCGCGAACCGGGCGCCCTCCTCGTTGGAGAAGAACGCCACCGCGAGCGGCCGGGCCGGTGTGAACCCGGCCGAGGCCAGCGTCTCGATCACCTCGAGACCGGCGAGCACGCCCAGGTTGCCGTCGTAACGGCCGCCGGTGGCCACCGTGTCGATGTGGCTGCCGGTCATGACCGGCGCCTCGTCACGCCGGGCCGGATCCAATCCCTCCGGGCACCACACTCCGACCACGTTGCCGATCCCGTCGACCGTGATGTCGAGCCCGAGATCGGTCATCCACGTCGCCACCAGGTCGCGACCATCCTTGTCGGCGTCGGTGAAGGCGAGGCGCGACGATCCGGTGGTGCCCTCAATCCCCCCGATGGCCGACAGCTCGGAGAGCCGGGCCAGCAATCGGTCGATGTTGATTCTCAGATCGGACTGGGGCGACACGGCTCCTCCGGTGCTCGTGAGCAGGAGGGAGCCGACGCTCTTAATCTGACGCCTCCTGGATGGCTTCGAATCCCTTCTCCACGTCGGCCAGATGATGGACCGGATCGTGGAGCAGGTACAGAGCGAAACTAGCAACCGTGAACGCCGATCCGTCGGATCTCACCCCGGTTCGCTCCCACTGGTCACCCCGCACCTTGTCGAGGAGATCGGCGAAGCGCCCGGCGTTGACGGCGAGGTCGTAGCTGATCTTGTTGGCGTCCTGGGCGGCGTAGTTCTCGTCGAGCGCAGTGGCGTCCTGATCCCAGTTGGCGAACGTCGGGTTCTTCTTCTTGAGCATCAGGGTCAGGCGTTCGACGGCCAGGTCGTAGACATCACGGACGTGCGCGCCGTATTCGAGCGCCGACCACTGCGGAGGCTGCCCGGGCGGGGCCGGCGGTCGCTGTTCGACGATCGGGCCCCGGTTGAGCACGGTCCGCCAGGCCGCCGCGTTCGACCGCACCCGGCCGGCTACATCCTCCGGTTTGATGTTGGATGCATCGAATCCGCATTCGGGGCAGGGTTCGTCGAGAACCCAAGTCCAGTCCTTGGTGTCCGGGGGTGGATGTTCCATGGTCCGACAGTACCCCCGAATGCGGATTCGAATCGGGTCAGGAGCCGACGATGCCTCCATCTTTGCGGCGGAGAACGACGGTGGCGTCGCGGGGCACCGGATCACCCAGGTTGGGGAACTGCGTGAGTGCAGGATCGCCGTTACCGGGGTGCTGAATGTTCACGAAGAGCGTGCGTCGGTCGGGGGTGACCGCGACGCCGGTCACCTCGCCACCCGGAACGCCGCTGAACAGTCGCCTGATCTCGCCGGTCGACGGGTCGGCGATCAGCAGCTGATCGGCGGCCCCTTCCGGCTGGCGACCGTCGGTCTGGATGAACAGCCGGCCGTCGGGGTCGGCCCACAGGCCGTCGGGTGAGCCGAACGCGTAGTCGGTACCGGTCGTTTCCGACGCCAGGATGAAGATGTCCCACTCGAAGGACGTGCCGACGTGGCGGTCGGAGTCACGCCAACGGATGATGTGGCCGTCGGGGTTGGGGGCTTGGGGGTTCGCGGCGTTCGGCTCGGTGCGGCGGGAGTTGTTGGTGAGCGTGCAGTACGCATCGCCGTTGGGGGCGACCGTGGTCCACTCGGGACGGTCCATCGGGGTCGCTCCGGCGGCGTCGGCCGCGAGCCGGGCGAACGTCACGACCTCGTCCATCGACGAGAAGACGGCGGCCACGTCGGGATTGTCGAGGCTCAGCTCCAGCCAATCGCCGGAGCCGTCCTCGTTGAACCGGGCGGCGTACAGTGTGCCCTCGTCGAGCGGGGATCGGCCGCGGGCCATCATCGACTTGTAGTTGGCGGCCGACACGAACTTGTAGATGTAGTCGAAGCGCTGATCGTCGCCCATGTAGACCACGATCCGACCCCCTCGGCCGACGACGACCGCTGCGCCCTCGTGCTTCACCCGACCGAGTGCGGTGCGCTTCACCGGTTTCTGGTCCGGTCGGTTCGGATCGATCTCGACCACCCACCCGAACCGGTGGCGCTCGTTGGCGTAGTCGTCGTTGGACAGATCGAACCGGGGGTCGAATAGGAACCAACCGTAGTCGAATCCGTCGATACTGAATCCGTAGCGCTGGTCGGTGTCGTCACCCACCCAGGTCTGGTCGCTGGTCCCGAAGTAGCCGTTGAAGTTCTCCTCGCAGGTGAGGTAGGTGCCCCACGGGGTGTAGCCGTTGGCGCAGTTGTTGAGCGTGCCCTGGGGCTCGTTGCCTGCAGCGTTCTCCAGGAGAGGGCTGCCGGCCGCAGGGCCGCTGAAGGTGACGGGGGCATTGACGCTGATACGGCGGGAGCGGTCACTCGGCACCACGTTCCAGGTGCCGGAGTCGTCGCGCATGATCTCGATCACGCTGCAGCCGTGGGCCTCCTGGGAGATCGCGACCTGCTCGGCCGTGATGGGCAAATCGGCGTCGAACACGTGGCTGTTGGTACCGAATTCGTGGTTGATGGCGAGCAGGCCGTGGTCGTTGTTCTTGTGGCTGACCGGGAAGAACCACATACCGTCGTGGCCGATCCCCACCTGATCGGCTTGAGCGGCGGCCGACGAGACCGGCCACGAGAACCCGGGAGTGCCATCCGACAGCGGTGTGCCCCAAGGAATGATGACCTCCATCGTGTAGTCGGGCGACACGGTCGGCTGGTCGGTCAGGTTCAGCGGAATCGCCTCGAAGGTCATGAGGGGCTTGGCCGACGACTTCCCGGCCTGGTTCTTCGGGCCTGCGGCGATCGCCCTGGAGGCGGCGCTGGCCGGAGACACGAAGAACGTGCCGACTGCGGCGGCCAGCGAGCCGCCGAGTACCATTCGCCGGCCCATCCGGGCGTTCAGAACATCTTCGAACGGGCGGTTACCGGACGTGTTGGTTGCGGGCGCGTCGTCGTGAATGGATTCGGGTTCATGCATCTTTGTTGCTCCAGGTAGACGGATGTGGAACGTTTGTACCTCCCGAAGATTAGGTTTCGGCGACACGGCGTGCAACAGAACCGTCATATTCGATGACGTGACCGTGCCGGAACCGCCGTCGGTCTACCAGTACTCCTCGTAGTGGATGTTGCCGGGCTGCTTTCGGCGGCTCAGCACGAAACCCCGTTCGGT
The DNA here is from genome assembly GCA_965216655.1 of Acidimicrobiales bacterium. Lineage (GTDB taxonomy): Bacteria > Actinomycetota > Acidimicrobiia > Acidimicrobiales > SZUA-35 > JAHELU01. The sequence goes on along the minus strand of CBDCGP010000014.1, from coordinate 74,233 downwards.
CAGCAGCTCGACGACGCCCTCCGGCTCGGGATAACGCACGGCGCCGTCGTCATCGGGTTCCGGAAGCCCGATCATCGCGGGATTGCCGCACAGGTACACGTTGGTGTCATCCGGATCGAGCGGCACCCCGAGTTCGGTGGAGAAGACGTCGTCGCGGATCAGATCCTGGATGTAGCGCTTGGGAACATCGGGCTCCCGGGTCGGCAACGGCAGATAGTGGTAGTTGGGATAGCGCTCCTGCAGGGCCTCGTGCTTGTCGTGATACCCGAGATCGTCCCACTGGCGGACCGAGACGGCCGAGACGATCGGACCGTGGTGGCCCTTCGACAGCAGTTCGACGACCATGGCGTTGTGGGGCGCTTCGCCGGTGCCGGTCGACAGGAACACCACGGTCGACGCAGGGTCCGTGACCGCCGCGAGTGTGTAGCGACCGGTGACCTTCGGTCCCAGATAGATACGGTCGCCGGGACGCTTCAGCGCCAACCGGGGTGTGAGCCCGGGCACGTGGCCCCCGCTCGGCGGGACGAGCACGATGTAGAACTCGAGTTCGGAGCCGCTGGTGTCGGAGGCCAGGTAGCCGTTGTCGTCGAAAATCCGGCTCGAGATCGAGTACGAGCGCCGCACCAGCTTGAACCACTTTTCGTCGAGCCCGGGATCGACGGCGTCGTCGACGCGCTCCTCCCAGTAGCCCAGCCCGAGCGACGCATATTGCCCGGGGATGTGGGACGTCTTGCCGCCGTCGGGCCGAACCCGCAACACCCACAGGTCGGAATGGGTCGGCTCGAACTCGGTGATCGTGGCGTTGTAGTGCTCCTCCCGCAACTCGTCGACCACGCCGGGCAGCCGTTGGCGGACGGCAATGTCGTCGAGTTCGGGGGTCAGCTCGATGTCGGGGAAGAGCGCCTCGGCCATCCGCCGGCCGATGTTGTAGCCGTCGGCCACCGGGAACCGGCCCCCGGCGTCGCTCTCCGAGCCGACGAACCAGACCCGCCCCGACTCGGCGGCCGCCTCGGTGAGACCAACGGTCGACGGATCGGCGAGGCGTCGACGGCTGGCGAAGACCACGTGATCGAATTCGAGGTCGGGGGTCAACCGATCGGCGAAGTAGGCCACCGGGAACCCGTCCACGACGGCCAGCGTGTCGAGCACGCTGCGATAGAGCACGGTGGCCCGCCGCTCACGCTCGAGCGTACGCAAGACGTTGTCACCGGCCGGCGACAGAAGCTTGGGGTCAAGACCGGCGGCGGCCAGCACAACACGTCCTCCGACGCCGGCCAGTTGGGCGGTGATCTCGACGGCGTGGTCCGTGCTACCGACTACGAGCACATCACGATCGACGAGATCGACCGGCACCGCATCGACGTGTACCCGGCGTCGGTCATCCGGCAGTTCCACCGACGGCTCCCACTCCGGGTCCGACCCGCGGACCGTCACGGCGGCGGCCACCGCAACGTAGGTGCGCTTCGAGGTCTCGACCACCACGTGGTCGTCGGTGGCATCAACGGATTCGACCGTCTCGTCGTAGCCGATATCGAGCGCCTCCCGGCCGACCAGCTCGGGGTAGGCCACGGTGAGGCCGGCCTCGACGATCCGCACCCTGAGCCCGGAGCGCTGTGACGAGATCGCCAGTGACAAACCCGCAGCCAGGCCGCCGATGACGACGAGGTCGTAGTCACTGACCTGGTGGCCTTCCCGTTCGGAATCAGCTTCTGAATCGGAGTCGGAATCGGCCTCGGGAGCAACGTCGGGGCTCATACCCGATTCATGATTCCACAGGGTCGACGCCCTCCGCTCGATCGTGGCACCGGTGGCGGCTACGTATGCTCGAAGACATGATCGAGATCGGCCGAAGACTGGTTGTCGTCGCCTACACGTGGAGTGACGACCGGTCCCGTCTCCGGGTGCGCCCACCGGACGGCCCCTCGGCGTTGACCGAGGCGTCGGGATTCCCGCTCCACTATCGGGTCGACTCCGCTCCGGTGTGGCACTGCCCCGGCCGGATTCCGTTCCGCTCCGGGCGGGGCGACTACGTCGACTGCCTCAACCGGCCACAGCCCGGTGGTCGCACCTGCGTCGACTGCGCGGTGGCGGAGGCGACCCTGGCCGGCAGCCTCCATCACGCCCACGTTCGTTCGGCCGATGACATCGACACCGCGGTGGACGCCCACCTCCGCCAGCCCAACGTGCTGTATCTGGCGACGTTCGGCGACGGTTCGATCAAGGTCGGCACGTCGAGTGCGGGCCGTACCGATCAACGTCTTCTCGAGCAGGGGGCGTTGCTGGCGGTCGTGGCGGCCAAGGCCGACGATGGGATCGTCGTCCGTCGGGTCGAGGATCTGGTGACGGAACGCATCGGCCTGGCCCAGTCGGTCGGCGTGGCCCGCAAGCTCAGAGGTTTGGTGACACCCCGGTCGGCCGACCGGCTCGCCGTCGAGCTGGACGCGGCCGTCGATGAGGTCCACCGGTTGCTGGACGACGTCGTCCCCGACGGCGTCGCAGCGACCCGCGAACCGTGGTCCAATCCCGGTCTGCGCCGCCTCGTCGACGACAAGCTGTTCACCTACCCGGCCGACCTGCGTCGTGATGCCCACCAGCTCACGGTCGACTACATGGTGGGACGCCTCGCCGTGGTCGAGGGGCGGGGCGGCGACCGGTTCGCCATCGACGTCGGACGTATCTTCGGGCTCGAACTCGAACCGGGTGACTTCGACCCGGTCGCCGTCACGGTGCAGGATTCGCTGTTCTAGCGTTTCACCTGAGCGAGACGGTGCCCTGCGCGTTCGCAGAAGGTTTGGGCGATACCGCGTCACTATGACACCGCAAATCCCATACCTCTGCGATCACAGCGGGGATCAACTCGCTATTTCGCTATTACCTCGCTATTTCGCTATTACCTCGCTATTTCGCTATTACGTTGAACTGACGACCGTATCCAGGCGAGGCCGGGGTTTCGCGGTTGCCGTCGGCGTCGGGCATGGACGGCACTCCTCGGATGGTGGGACTTGATCGAGCGACTATAACGGAGCCATGAGGCTCATCTCCCGCACGCTCGACGTGCCCACCTCACCGATCGCCGACGCCCACCACCATGTTGCCGATCGTAATCCCGAGCTGCCGCTGCTTGACCTGTCACAGGCCGCACCGAGCTATCCGACGGCGCCGGCGGTCGCCGCCCGAGTGGCCGAGATCTCCGCCGCCGACTCGGGTGGACGCTACGCCCCGCCGCCCGGGCTTCCCGAACTGCTCGACGCCTTCGCCGACGATCTCGCAGCGTCGTACGGCACCAGCTTCGAACACGATCAGCTCCTGCCGACAGGGGGTTGCAACCAGGCGTTCTGCGTCGTCGCCTCTACGCTGACCCAACCGGGTGACGAGGTGATCGTGCCCGTCCCCTACTACTTCAACCACGACATGTGGCTCAAGCTCGACGGTGTCGTCCCCCGCTATCTCCACCCGGTCGACCCCATGGTTTCGCTGGTACCAGACGCCGAACGGGCCGCCGATCTGATCAATGAGCGGACCCGGGCGATCCTCCTCGTCACTCCGGGCAATCCCACCGGAGTCACGATTCCGCCGGACGTGATCGCCGAGTTCGCCGAACTGGCGGCGGCCAACGACCTGGCCCTGATCGTCGACGAGACCTACCGCAACTTCCGAATCACCGACGAGGCGCCCCACGAGCTGTTCCGGGAGCCCGACTGGCCCGACACCGTGGTCTCCTTGCACAGCTTTTCGAAGGATCTGGCCATCCCCGGCTACCGGGTCGGCGCCGTCGTCGCCGGGGCCGAGGTGAAAACGGAGGTGCTCAAACTCCTCGACTGTGTCCAAATCTGTGCGCCTCGAATCGGGCAGGAGGCTGCAGCCGCGGGGTTGCGGCTCGCCCGGGAGTGGCGGGCGGCCAAGGCGGCCCAGATCAACGAATCCCTGGCCCACTTCCAGTCTGTCATGGCCGATGAGCCGGGCGGCTATCGCCTCGCCTCGGCCGGCGCCTTCTTCGGCTGGGTCCGTCATCCGTTCAGCGGGCAGCCGACCGAGGCGGTGGTACGCGATCTGGTCGTCGACCACGGGGTGCTCGGCATTCCGGGGACCGCCTTCACGCCGACCGATGAAGGGTGGATCCGGTTCAGCTACGCCAACCTGTCGACGGCTGAACTCGACGAGTTCGGGCACCGTCTGTCGATCCACGGTGAGAAAGCCGACTGACGAGTCGGACACCACCGGCGACGCAGCCGAGTAGAGTGGCGGCCATGGCGAAGGTCACCATCTATCACAACCCTCATTGAAACTCCTCCAAGAACGCCTTGGCGGTCGCCGAGGAGCTGGGAGTCGACCACGACGTCGTGCTCTACATGAAGGAGCCGCCCGATCGGGCCGCGCTGGAGAAGATCGTGGCCGGCCTCGAGGATCCGGTCGAGGACCTCGTCCGCAAGGACTCACGGTTCAAGAAGCTCGAACTGAACGCGGACGACTACGTCGGCAACGCCGATGCCGTGATCGACCTTCTCGTCGAGCAGAAGGCGCTGCTGCAGCGTCCGATCGTGGTCAAGGGCCGCAAGGCGATCGTCGGCCGGCCGAAGAGCCGCATCGCCGAGTTCCTCGGCTGAGGCTACCTGCCGGCGGCCGGCTCCATCGGGCCGGTCGGACCGTCAGCTCGCCTTCCTGAGCCAGTCGCGGAGCAGGGCCACCTTGTCCGACCGCGACGCGCCGGGACCGGACCTGCGCTGCAGAATCGGGAACGGCTGATCGGTCTCGATCGGGGCGGCCAGCGCGATCAGCCGTCGGCTGTCGACCAACGGAGCCACGATGTGCTCCCACCCGAGGGCCACCCCTTGGCCATCGAGGGCGGCCTGGAGCACGAGGGAGTAGTCGTTGCTGCGGTAGCCGCCCAGTGGCCGCGCAACGTCGACCTCGTGATCGGCGAACCACCGGTTCCAGTTGTAGCGGGGCCGGTAGCGCTCCTCGAGGTGGAGCAGCGGGGCGTTCAGAAGCGTGCTGGGGTCTGGCCGGGCACCGCCCGACAGTTCGGCGGCCACCGCCGGGGAGGCGACGGGCACGATCCGTTCGACCCGGAACAGCGTCGCCTCCAGGTGGCTGGGGTGGTCGAGGCCGAGGGGGATCCACAGGTCGGCGTCATCGAGGCCGACGGCGTCGTCGGAGTCGGTGGTGATGACCCGGAGGTCGATGTCGGGGTGGCGGCGTTTGAAGTCGGGCAGGCGGGGCAGCAGCCAGAAGTTGGCCAGCGACGTCGAGACCGAGAGGCTGACCACATCGTTGGAGCCGAGTCGGCGCACCGCCTCGACGGCGTCGTCGACCTCGGACAGCGCGCCGTGGAGCCGGCGGTGCAGGAGCCGTCCGGCCGCCGTCATCGTGAGCCCCCTGGTGGAGCGCTCGAACAGCGGCACGCCGAGTTCGCCCTCGAGCTTGGCCACCGCATGGCTGGCGGCCGGCTGGCCGACACCGAGCTCGCGAGCCGCCCCGGTGAAGCTCCCGGATTCGGCTACGGCCACGAAGGTGCGCAGCCAGCGATCGGAAACGGTCATGGTTCGGACCGTAACCGACGACCCGCTCGGCCGCGCCGACGAGACATGAATTTTTTCGATGAATCAATGACCGAATTCATCGATTGACGCTCGAATAGTCCGTGTCGTACGGTGCACGGTATTCGCTCGATCAATGAGGATCTCAAGGATCGAGCACGGACCGGAGAGGACAACGCCGTGGCCACGGGCACACAGCACACCCACACCGAGGCTCGTCGAGCCATCGGTTTCATCGGACTCGGCAACATGGGAGGCCCGATGGCTCGACGCCTGATCGAGGCCGGCCACGTCGTGTCCGTTCACGATCTCAAACCCGAGGCCATAGCCTCGCTGGTGGCCGACGGCGCCAAGCCGGCGGACTCGGTGCTGGAGGCAGCCAGAGGGGCCGACCTGGTGCTCACGTCGCTCCCCCGGCCGGATCACGTGGAGGCCGTGATGGCCGGCCCCGATGGCGTCCTCGCCTCCCTCGCACCGGGAGCGACGTGGGTGGACCTGACCACCAATCGATCAGAGCTCATCACCCGGCTCGCCGCAGAGGCACCCGCCGGCGTGTCGGTGGTCGAGTCGCCGGTGACGGGTGCCGTCGACGGGGCCCGGACCGGTACGTTGACGCTGTTCGTGGGCGGAACCGAAGCCGACGTCGATCGGGTCGCCCCGGTACTCGACCACCTCGGAAAGGTCATCCGCTGCGGACCCCTGGGCACCGGCAACGTCGTCAAGCTCGTCACCAACCAGCTGTGGTTCGTGGCTGCCGCCGCGCTCGGTGAGGGATTCGCCGTCGGCATGGCCAACGGCGTCGACCTCGGCACGCTGTGGCACGCCATCCTCAACAGCGTCGGCGACTCCTTCGTCGCCCGCCACGATGCACCCTCCATCTTCGCCGGCCATTACGACCCGTCGTTCACCCTCGGGTTGTGCCTCAAGGACCTCGGGCTCCTCAGCGAGCTCCAGCAGCAGGTGAACGCCGATCTCCCGATGACCGAGGCGGCCAGAAACGCCTTCGTCGTGGCGGCCGAACGCTACGGGAAAGACGTGGGAGAACTGCACGTCGCCCGCCGGATCGAGGACGACGCCGGGCTCTCGATGCGACTCGACGGCAACTGGATCCCCCACTGGGAGAAGGAATGAACTCCCGGGAGATCGGCCACCTGATCGACCTCGAGCGGTATCCGATCGACCGGCCGGATTCGGCCGCCTACCGTGCCGTCGTCGAGGACGCCCGCCGCCAGTTGCGAGCCGACGGGTGCGCCGTGATCAAGGATCTGGTCCAAGCCGAGGCTCTACCGATCCTGTCGGCCGAGATCATCGAGCGGAAGCCGACCACACACTTCTCGACGCAGACGATGAACCCGTATTTCCACACCGAACACAATGCCGAGTATCCCGGCGATCATCCGGTCAACACCTTCCTCGAACGCTCGAGTGGCTTCATTCCCGGTGATTCGTGGGAGTCGGGGTGTGCCACCGACGCCATCTTCCGCTCGCCCGATCTGGCCCGGTTCCTGGCGGACTGCCTCGACATCCCCGAACTGCACTGCTACGCCGACCCGCTGGCCGGGCTGACGGCGAACATCCTGGATCCCGGACAGCAGTTCACCTGGCACTTCGACACCAACGACTTCGCGGTCACGGTGCTCGTCGACGAGGCCGACGCGGGTGGGCTGTTCGAGTACGTCCCCAACATCAGGAGCGCCAACGACGAGGGCTTCGACCACATCTCGCATGTGCTCCACGGGGGTCGAGACGGGGTCGTCACACTCGATCTGCGGCCCGGCGATCTCCAGATCTTCCGGGGTCGCTACTCGCTGCACCGGGTGAGCCGGGTTGCCGCCGACTCGGCGCCACGGCACGCGGCCATCTTCGCCTACACCGAGAAACCCGGGGTGATCGGACGCGTCGTGCGGACCCGTCAGCTGTTCGGTCGGGTGCTGCCGGAACACGAGGCGGCGGAGCGGGAGCGCGTCCGCTCCGACACCCTCCTCGACTGAACCGTCGATCAACCCGAAAGGTTTTCGGCCGATCCGGTAAACACATGGGGGCGGTCACGGGTGTGCATACTGTGAGCGCCCGAGGAGGTACCCCCATCAACGGTCGTCCGTCCCACGCCGACACCGCTGTTCCACTCGGCCCGAAGGCCGTGCCGACCTTCGACGCCGTCTTCGTCGACGAATACCCGAAGATGGTGGCCCTGGCGGCGGCGGTCTCGGGGCGGCGTGCCTTCGCCGAGGATCTCGCCCAGGAGGCGATGGCCCGTCTCCACCGGAACTGGGGACGGATCCAGGGGTTCGAGTCACCGGGAGCCTGGGTCCGTCGGGTGACGATCAATCTCGCGCTGTCACAACGCCGCCGTCTGGCCAACGAAACCAGGGCCAAGTTGAAGCTGGGGACCGGCCGACCTCGACAGCTCCCGCCGTCGGCCGCCGAACACCGCGCGGTGTGGGACGCCGTCGCCACCCTGCCGGGAAAACAGCGGGCCGCCGTGGCCCTCCGCTACCTGGAGGACCGATCGATCGACGAGATCGCCGACGTGCTCGAGATCGCGCCGTCGACGGTCCGCGTCCACCTCCATCGAGCGGCCGGGGCCCTCCGGGAACAACTTCCCGACTTCGATCCCCGCCCGCTGGACGCGTCCTCGGGTGACACGCCGCAATCCGACAACGATGAGGAGGCGCGCTCATGACCCACGACCCGGATCGCGACCACGTGCAGGACGCCTTCGATGCCCTCCGCGCCGACACCCAAGGACTGGACACCATGGAACCCCTTCGTACCGTGACCAAACGCAACACCTTGGGAGGTGGGCCCCGCCGGGCACCTCTCCTGGCCGCCGCAGCCGCGGTCCTCGTGCTGATCGTCGGCCTCGCCGCCTGGATCAGCCGAGACGGCGGACAGGCGATCGACACCGACGTGGCCGCCGACGGTGACACCGGCGACGGCGAAGCCACCACCGACGAGGGCGAGCCTGCCGAGCTCGACACCGAGTCGTTGGTCGGCACGACCTGGACGTTGCGAGGCGGCGGCGGGCCGGGTGGCGACATCACGCTGGTCGACGGCTTCCCCATCACGCTGACCTTCGAAGCCGACAGCTTCGGCGGCACCGCGGCATGCAACGGCTACGGCTCCCGGTACTCGATCGACGGCAACCGGATCGAGATCGAAGGCGTGGGCGCCAACGAGATGGGCTGCGAACCCGAGGTTCAGGCATCCGAACAGGCCTATTTCGCTGCGCTGGCCGATGTGGAGGACATCTCGGTCGTCGGCGACGAACTGGCGCTCGGCGGACCATCGACCGAGCTGATCTTCGCTCGTCAACAGCCGGCACCCACCGCCGACCTCGTCGACACCCTCTGGCTGCTCGACACCATGATCCGTGGCGAGACCGCCGCCACGGTGGCCGGCGATCCGGCCACCCTGTTCATCGACTCGGACGGCACCTTCACGGGCAGCACCGGATGCCGGACCTTCAGCGGCCGCTACCAGGTCTTCGGCGCCGACGTCCAGTTCAACGAGTTCGGGGCCGGCGAGACCGACTGTCCGACCGAACTCCGGGATCAGGACAACCACGTGTTCGGCGTTCTGGGAGACGGGTTCACGGCCGAGGTGGACGGCCCACGGTTGACCGTCACGTCGATGGGCGGCGACGGCCTCGGCTACCGGGCGGTCACCGAGGACGAGCTCGCGGAGATCGCACCCCGTCCCGTTGCCACCGACGCCGAGCTGCTGGATGGGATCGAATGGGTGCTGGTGGCCGGCTATGGAAACCCGGAATCGCCCGACGAAATCACCATCCCCGATACCCGCCCGATCGATGCCGCTCAGCCGATCACGCTCGTCTTCAGCAACGGCACCTACGGCGGCCAGGCGGTCTGCAACGACTACGGGGGTGAGGCCGATATCGGTAGCGGCACCTTTACCCTGGGCGTCGCCGAAGCGACGGAGGAGGGGTGCGGCGACCAACTCGATGCCATCGCGTCCGACTACCTGGCCGCCATCCCGTTGATGACCGAGTTCGGCCTCGAGGCCGACCGCGAGCGTCTGGTCATGAACGGTGGAGGCATCGAACTCCACTTCGAACGAGCAGGATAAGGCGTCACCGGCGCAGGTTACTATGGTCGGATGACCAGGCCACAGGGGCGCACCACCACCTCGTCGTTCGGGGTGGGCCGACGGGAGGGGCACGATGCGTCGTCGTTCTACGCCCGCTTCGCCGCCCCCGAGCTCTCCCCCGACGAGACGGTGAACCGCCCACCGGAGCTGCTCGAGGAGCTCGGCCCGGCCCGCCTCTATCTGGGTGACGGATCCAAGATGGACGAACTGCCCGACAACTCGGTGGCCCTGGTCGTCACGTCACCGCCGTACTTCGTCGGCAAGGACTACGAGCTGGCGATCAACGAGAACAAGGACATCCCCTCCACCTATCTCGACTTTCTCGACAAGCTGCGGGACGTGTTCGCCGAGTGCCGCCGGGTGCTGGAGCCGGGCGGCCGCATCGCGGTCAACGTCGCCAACCTGGGCCGCAAGCCCTATCGCAGCCTCAGCGCCGACGTCATCTCGATTCTCCAGGACGACCTCGGCCTTCTGCTTCGGGGCGAGGTGATCTGGGAGAAGGCGTCGAGCTCGTCGGGCTCGTGCGCCTGGGGATCGTTCGCGAAAGCCTCGAACCCGGTGCTGCGAGACCTCACCGAGCGGGTCGTGATCGCCTCCAAGGGCCGTTTCAATCGGGCCATCGGCGCCGCCAAGCGGCGCAAACTCGGTCTGCCCCACGTGTCCACCATCACCAACGACGAGTTCGTCGACGTCACCCGCGACCTGTGGCGCATCGATCCCGAGTCGGCCACCCGGGTCGGCCACCCGGCGCCCTTCCCGATCGACCTTCCCCGCCGGCTCATCGACCTCTACACCTACGAGGGCGACATCGTCCTCGATCCGTTCGCGGGCTCGGGCACCACCGTGGCGGCTGCGTTGCGCACCGGCCGTATCGGTGTCGGCTACGACAACGAACCCGAGTACGTCGAACTCGCCGAGCAACGGCTGGCCGATGAGTTCGACCGCCTCGAACGCATCGCAGCAGCAGGCTCCGCCGCCGGGTTGTCGCCCGATGAACGCCAGGATCTGCACACCGCCGCCGCGGTCGACGAAGCGGCCAAGGTCGTCGACATCGCCGTTCGCCATCTCGTCGAGGCGGGATTCAGTGACGTGGGAATCAAACCGAAACACCCGTCCGGAGCGGTGGACTTCGATCTGCGAGTCACCGACGCCCAGGGCCGGCACTGGTGGGTCGAGGTGGCCGGCGGGTTCACCACCCCGAAACCCGGGCTCCAGCGCATCGAGGCGGCCTGGAGGGTGCTCGGCCGGGCCGCAGCAGCCGCCGGGAGCCGGGTGCTGGTGCTGACCGCCAGCGTTCCGAAACCGGGATCGCCGGCCGACCGGGCGCTGAGGGCCGCGGGACCACCGGTGCTCCACGATGTCATCGAGCTCTACGACCCGGTAGCGATCGCCAGGCTCGAAGCGTACGCCTCGGCCACGTCCCCCGATCCCCTACCGGGCTTCTGGGGCGAGTCCGACCTGTAGGTCGGGCGGCCCATCACCTATACCGATTCCTTTAAATCATTTCGCTAAACCTCCGTAGCTCGCAGACCGAAACACCCTTTCATGGATCGGAGGTTCCGGGATATGGCCCACCTGTTCAGCCGCGCCGGCTTCGGTGCGGTTCGTTCCGAGGTGCTCGCCCACAAGGACAAGCCGTGGAACGAGCTGGTCGACCTCGTTCTCGACACGTCGCGGGCACCGGCGCTGGGGGCCCAGCCGAACCTGCATCCTGATCGTGGCTGGTACGACAAGTACCTCGACATGATGCACTACTGGCTCGAGCGATCTCGGCGGCCGGTGACCCAGGCTCCCGTCGTGGAGAAGATGACGCTGTTCTGGCACGGCTACCTGTGCTCCTCGATCGACAAGGTCCAGAACCACAAGGCGATGTTCGACCAGAACCAGTTGTTCCGGACCAGGGGCCTCGGCAACGTCGCCGATCTTCTCTGGCGGACCTCCGTCGATCCTGCCATGCTCATCTACCTCGACAACCACCGCAACACGGTTCGCGAGCCCAACGAGAACTTCTCCCGGGAGCTGATGGAGCTGTTCGTGACCGGGGTCGGACACTACTCCGAGGCCGACGTTCGGGAGTCGGCCCGGGCCTGGACCGGACACGGGCTCGACGACAACGATCGCTACCGGTTCTCGGCCGCCGATCACGATGGCGGGACCAAGACCTTTCTCGGCCAGCGCGGAACGTGGAACGGCCGCGACATCATCAATCTGCTGATCAGGCACCGCCGCCAGGCCCATACCCGGTTCTTCGCCCACAAACTGTGGTCGTTCTTTGCCTACCCGGTGTCGATCAGTCACCCCGTCGTCAGCGACATCGCCGGCACCTACAACCGGAATCTCAACGCCCGTGAGGCGCTGCGAGCGGTGTTCATGCACTCCGAGTTCCGCAGTGATGCCGCCGTCAACGGGCTGATGCGCTCGCCGATCGAGTACGCCGTGGCGCTGATGCGCCACACGAGGCTGACCTGCGCCGACGCCCACCCGGAGTGGTACCTCAGGCCGATGGGCCAGGAGCCGTTCCGGCCTCCGAACGTGAGCGGCTGGAGGCCCAACGACTACTGGATCAGTGAATCGGCGATCTGGGCCCGCGGTTCCATGGCCGGCCACCTCCGGTGGCGGGTCTACCACCGCGGCGACATCAACGACGTCAACGACGTCATCGACTGGAACCCGAAGACCTACAAGTACACCGTCGACGAGGCGGTCAACCGGGCGCTCGGCAACTACGGCATCGCGCTCCGCAGCAGCGCCAGCCGCAAGGCCCTCGTCGACTACGTGGTTTCGGAACGTAAGGCCGAGAACTCGTGGGGGCAACTTCCCGGTCTGCTGATGCTCCCGCTGCTGATCCCGGATGTGCAACTGGCATGACGTCGACCGCCCCCTCGATTCCCGACTGGCCGATGCCCGATCCGTCGACCGGCGACGACGAGCAGACCCTGTTCACCCGACGCCTCTTCCTCCAAGCGGTTGCCGCCGGCGTGGCCGTGAGCGCGTTGCCGGCGTGGCTTGCGGAACCGGCTGCCGCCGCTGCGCCGCTGGGTAGCGGCGACGGTGTGTTGGTGTTCGTCACCATGGCCGGCGGAAACGACGGGCTGAACACCTTCATCCCGCTCGGCAACGGGAGCTACCACGATGCCCGTTCGAGGCTCGGATTGGGGGCCGGCGAGGCCATCGGTCTCGGCGCCGGTCGAGGGCTCCACCCACGCCTCACACATTTCAAGAGCCAGTGGGACCAGGGCAATCTCGCCATCATCGACGGCGTAGGTCAGGGCGGGTCCAACCTGAGCCACTTCGACTCGATGGCCAAGATGATGATGGCGGCCGGCTCGTCGTCGGCCTTCGGCACCGGGTGGCTCGGTCGCTACCTCGACGGTCTCGGCGGCGGTCTCTTCAACGGGGTCAGCCTCGGTTCATCACTACCGATACTGGTGAGAGGGCGGACCCGGCAGGCCATCGGCATTCCCGAGTACCGGAACAGCATCTTCGACATCAGCGAGCCGGACTCCTCCCAGGGCCGTCAATACCGGGCGTTGCGGGCCATGGGCCTCACTCCCACCGGGCTCGGACCGTTGGCCGACCGGCTCACAGGCGCCGGCCGCCGAGCGGTCGACCTCGCCGGGACGGTGTATCCGCTCGTCGACCCGAAGGGCTCGGAGGCCGAGATCGTCACCAAGTTCCGGCTTGCCGCGCGTCTGATCAACGCCAACCTGGGGATACGGGTGATCTCGATCATGTTCGGCGACTTCGACACCCACGCCAACCAGGCCCGGATGCACGACGATCGGATGTCCGAACTCAACGCCGGAGTGCAGACCTTTCACCAGATGCTCAACCCCGCGTTCGTGACCCGGACCCTGGTGGTGGGAACATCGGAGTTCGGGCGTCGGGTTCGCGACAACGGCAGCGGAACCGACCACGGCGCCGCCAACTCCCTGTTCGCCATCGGCCACCAGGTCAACGGCGGGTTCCACGGTCAGATGCCGTCGCTGACCAATCTCGACGGTGACGGCAACCTCCGGACCACGGTGCCGTTCTCACAGTTCTACGGCAATCTCGTGACCACCTGGCTCAGGGCCGACGCGGCCCAGATCCTCGGCCGCAATGTCGGAGACCTCGGTTTCCTCAACGCCCCCGGGGCGGCGGTCTCGGGCAAAGGCAGGCCTCCGGTCGTGGGGGCGGCCGATCGGGTGGCCAAACGGGCTCAGGTCGCCCGGCTCTACCTCGCCTTCTTCGGCGATCTTCCCGACGAGAAGGGGATGGCCCACTGGTCGGCGGAACTGATCAACGGCGGACGAAATCTGGAGTCGGTCGCCCAGGCACTGGCCCAGTCCGAGCAGTTCCGGCAACGATACGGCCGGCTCTCGAACCGGCAGTTCGTGGAGCTCGTCTACGACAACGTCCTGGAGCGTCCGCCGGATTCCGGCGGACTGCAACACTGGCTCAATGTGCTCAACGGTGGCGGGACACGGGGCACAGTCATCGCCAGCTTCTCCGAGTCGAGCGAGTTCGTCAAGCGGACGTCGAGCCAGGTCTGGTGGCTCGAGTTGGTCGGTCCCGTGGGCCGCCTCTATCGGGCCTACTTCGGCCGACGACCCGACGACCGCGGCCTGACCCACTGGATCAACACCGGTCTCGAGCTGCCGGCGATCAGCAACACGTTCGCCGGTTCGACCGAGTTCCTGAACCGCTACGGCACGCTCACCAACCGTGAGTTCGTCACGTTGGTCTATCGCAACGTGCTCGGACGTCCGCCCGAACCCACGGGCTTCCAGTATTGGGTCGACCAGGTCAACCGGGGCACATCACGCGGCGACGTCATGATCGGCTTCTCCGAGTCGAACGAGTTCGTGAAGAAGGTCAGAGCCCAGACCCCGATGGGTTGAACGGCCGGGCGGGCTCAGCCGTTGTAGATCGGCCCGCCGCTCTCCGCATAATCGGACAGGATCCGGGCCGCTTCGCTGCGGAGCACGTCGGTCCGGACATCGATGCCCAACGAGTCGAGGTGCTCCCGCCAGTCGTCGGGTTTGTTGCCCTCGTCGAATCCGGCAGCCCGGGCATCGGCGTCGCGGGCGCCCACGACCAACGACCGCACGCCGGACCATGGCACCGCCCCCATGCACATCGCGCACGGCTCGGTCGAGCTGACGAGGACCAAGTCACCGGTCGACCGCAGATTCCAGGTTCCGAGCCGCTGGCCGGCGGCGGCGATGGCCACGATCTCGGCGTGGGCGATCGGGGCGGAGTCGGGAACAACTCGGTTCACGCCGACCGCCACCAGATCACCGGCTTCGGTGAACACGGCGGCCGCGAACGGACCGCCTCCATTGCGGCTGTTCCTGGCGGCGAGATCGAGCACGAACGTCATTCGGCTCTCGTCGTCGCCGTACGGACCGCTGTCGCCTGCTTCGAGCCACTCGGCCAACCACGTCGGTGTGGCCAGGACCACACTCGGCGGATGGGGTGCCATCATGTCGGGCGAACCTCCTTTGGTTCATCACCGTTGAACGCAAGGGCGCGGGGAACCGGCCCAGGAGAATATAGCATTTGCTCCCGTGACTCCCGTTTCCCCCAGCCGGCAACGACGGCCAGGACCGCCGCTCGTCGTGGCGAGGATCGTGGCGTTGGGGGCTTCCGTCCTTCTGCTCGCCGCCTGTGCCGCCGACGACACCGCGTCGGGCGCGGCCATCCCGGACGGCTATCCGACCATTGCCTCGGCCGAGTTCAACGGATCGTTCGCAATCACTGCGGCCACGGTCGCCGGCTCGGCGGTTGAACTCGATCCGGCGTCGTCTCGTCTCGTCGGCTTCGACGTGGTCACCGGCGCAGCCGAGGTCGACCTGGGCTGCGACCGGCGGCTGGGATCGTTCACGATGACCGACGACGGGCGAGCCTCGATCACCCTGACGGGGCAGATCGTGGTCGACCCGTGTTCTCCGTCGGATGTCGATGATGACCTCTGGGCGCTGATCGAGCGGGTGGAGCGGTGGGAGTCAACCGACGGTGGATTCCGATTGATCGCCACCGGCGGTGACAATCTGGTCCTGACGCCGGTCTGACGGACTCTCGGCCGGTCGTTCACCTCTGCGCACGTAGAGCTTGACTCCGAGCCCGCCGTGGCGGAACGACAGGACCGGTTCGCTCCGACCGTCGGCCTCGGACGCAAGCTTGCGGTGGGCGGTGAGCACGGCCAGGTCGAACTCCGGAAGGCGCTCTCGCACGACGGCACCCAACCGGCCGTAGAGTTTCACCAGCCGGGCCGATCCGAGCCGCTTGCCGTAGGGCGGGTTCGTGATGACGAGCCCGGCACCGGTTCGGCCCGCGAGGTGGGAGACCACCCTTTTCTCGACGGTCAGGAGCTGGTCGACTTCGGCCCGGGCCGCGTTGGCCGCGGTGGCCGCCACCATCGCCGGATCGCGGTCGGTGGCCACGATCTCGGGGCGGGGGTCGGTCCCCGGCCGAGGCGGCCTCGTAGGCCGCCCGCACCGACCCGGCCACGCTCGCCCACGCCCCGGTGTCGAACGTCGGCCAGGTGTGGAAGGCGAACTCACGTTCCCCGCCTGGCGGCAACCCGAGGGCCATCAATCCGGCTTCGATTGCGAAGGTGCCGGAGCCGCAGAACGGATCGATCAGGGGGGATCGGCCGTTCCACCCGGCCGCCCGGAGGCAGGCCGCGGCCATCGTCGGCCGTAACGGCGCGTCGCCCAGATCCGTGCGCCAGGGGCGATGGTGGAGGGCTTGGCCGGACGCATCGGCCGAGATCGTGACGGTATTGCGGTTGATGCGAACGATGAACAGCTGCTCCGGTTCGCCGATCGACGGTGGGAGGCTCACCTGATGCAGGCGCTGGGCGATGGCCTTGGTGTGGTAGAGCTTCGACTGGCTCGTCGAGATGCGAAACCACGGCGCCCGACCGGGCTCGACCCATCGGGCCCAGTCGATCTTCGCCGCATGATCCTGGAGGTGCACGAAGTCGGTGGCGCGAAAGGTTGCGAGCCGCACAACCACCCGGCCCGCGGTGCGGAGCCAGACGTTGGCCGCGTAGAGCTGCCGGGCATTGGCCCTGAACTCGACAACGCCCGGTCCTGCCGGCTTGGGCCGCACCCCGAGATCGGTGAGCTCGGCGGCGCAGAGGTCTTCGAGGCCAGGCGGACAGACGGCGGCCGCGTCGAAATACTTGGATCGGCCGGACGCAGTCATGGCGTCAGGCTAGCGAGATCACCCGACGACCGTTCTGTGCGGCCCAGCCCCCACAACCGGTGGTCTGGGCGCACACAATCAGCGGACCGCCGTTCTGTGCGGCCCAGCCCTCACAACCGGTGGCCTGGGCGCTCGGAATAGGTCAGGCGGCGGCCGAGCGGCGCAGCGCCCGCTCCAACAACCGAGCGTCGCCGAGTCGGCGCCGGAGCTGGCGCTCCAGACCGGAGATCGGGTATAGGTTCTGGGGGGCGCGCGGGTCCTTGTGACGTTCGCTGGCGTAGCGGGGTAGCGCCGCCGATACTGCGTCGGCCCGATCGGCCGCCGTCTCGGCGTCGCCGAGCCCGGGCAGTTCGAGCCGCACGATGCCGCTCATCCCGTGGGTTATGGGGGCCGGCAAGCGCAGATACCACGACCAGACCGACCACTGGCCGTCGATCCGAAACAGTGGCGTTCGTTGACCGATGCCCAACCGGCCGATGACCGACTGTTCCGACGGGCCCAGATAGTCGACGTGATGGGTCTTGACGTAGCCGACCGAATCGGCGCCGTCGCGGTGTCCGAGCGGTCCGTCGAAGACGATGAGGCCGGCGTCGTCGAGCTCGTCGGCCAAGGCCACCTCGACCGCTGTCATATGGCGATGCACACCGAGGTACAGCGATTCGTCGCTGTCGTCATGGACCGGGCGGAGCTCATACGAGCCGACCGCTCCGACGGGTGGGAGGATGGACGCGGCGTCGGAGGCGGCGGTGTAGAGGCCCCGCTCCACCACGACGTTGGTGAGCTCGGCACGACCGGGCAGGCAGCGGACGGCTCCAGCGGCAACCGACGCGCAGACACCGGGCCGGGAACGCCCATCGGTGTCGGTGATCCAGAGCCGGGCGTCGATTCGCCGGACGCCGTCGACGAAGGTGACGGTGTCGAGGGCCTGATCTCCCGCATCGGGTGTGTGCGGGCGCCAGTCGGCGGCCAGGTACTCGACATCGACGTCGACGGACTGTGTGCTGCGATCCAGATCGTGGTCGCGCACCGGCGATCCGTAGGCCGGATCCCATGTCTCGACGGTGAACCTCATCGACGTCGAGCTTAGTGGGCGCCCCGTCGCACAGAGGGTAGGCTCGCACAATCGCCCCGATCGGTTCGACCGGTGACGACGGGCCTCGCAGCATCGCTGCCGCCAATCACCGAAACGTGCGCCCGCCACAACGGCGGGTGCGAAGACGGGAGTTCCAATGCCCACCACCGACGAGCGCGACCGTGTTGTCGACCGCGTCAGGGCGCTGCTGGCCAAAGCCGACAGCACCGACCATGAGCCGGAGCGGCAGGCCTTCCTGGCCAAGGCCCAGCAGCTCATCACCCGCCACCACATCGAACAACCGGAACTGACCGAGTCCGGCACCACCATCGGCGAGCACCGAATCGCCGTGACCGGTTGGGGCAACGCCACCCGTGGCGTCGTCAACCTCTACGCCACGGTGGCCGCCCTCAACCGCTGCACCACCGCTCGCAGCGGCGGCCGCAATGACACCCACGTGATCCTGTTCGGCAGCGACGTCGATCGAGAGCTGACGATGGCCCTCGTCGACCACCTCCTCCCCCAACTCCGCCACGATCTGCTGAGGGACAGGCCACGATCACGGATGAGCTATGCCGTCGGTTGGGGTAACGAGGTGGCCGACCGGCTCACCGAGGCCCGGGCCACGGCGGCTGCGGCCGGGAACGCCCTGGTACCGACCAACGAGGCGGCCCGGGAGGCACTGCACGCCACCTACCGGATCACCAGGAGCCGTTCGGCCGAGGTGAGGTTCGACGAGTACGGGTCGGGTCGTCGAGCCGGCCAGAACGCCGACATCGGCCGGTCCAGACTCGATCGCACCTGACGCAGGTTCTCAGGGCCGCTGTTCCCGGATCATGCCGTCCGACCCGAAGGTCAGCGTGACCAGGGGGTCGGTTCGCCTCAACACGGTCCCGGCCTCACGGTTCGATGCTGTGTGAACGCTGGTGATCAGGGTCACGTCGAGTTCGACGATCGGTTCGGTGAAACGGTACCGGTCGGCCGGGCTGGACGACCAGTACAGCGGCGGCGTGTTCAGCCGGTGGAGCCACCTGGTCGTGGTGAGCACGTCGTCGTCATGGCTGGCCCTCATGAAGCGGGTCAGCAGGTCGATGGTCGTGGCTCGTAGAGCGGGATCGGTTGGCGGCTGCTCGGCTTCGAGGGCCTGCAGGTCCGACAGGCTCTCGACGTTCTCGAGCTCGTCGAGCCGCTCGGCCGATTCGAGCGCTCCGTAGGGCCCGCTGAGGTGGCCGGGGCCGTCGAACTGGAGCCGTTTGAACATGACCTCCTGATCGAGCGGCGCCAGGGCCGACGCCGGCAGCGAGTAGGTTGCGCCGCTGACACCTGTGACCTCGAGCCGATACCCGTAGGACACGGGGGCATCGAACCAGGCGAGGCCGGGAGGATGGAACAACACCGGCGCGCCGGCGACGGCGGCTACCGCAACGGCGGCCCGGGCCCACGTGGCGTTCTCGTCGACCCACGCCCGCAGCTCGCGCCGGCTGAGGATGATCAGCAGACCGACCTCGGCCAGTATCCAGGAGATGAAGAAGAACCCGGTGGTCACGAACGTGACGACGTGGAACGCGATCCAACCGATCAACCAGGGTCGCAGCAGCCGGCGATGGGCCGCCGCAACCAGCGATCCGACCTCGAGCACGAGTGTGGCGACCATGACCACCGGCGCGTATCGATCGAACAAGGACGCCGTGGTGGCGGCCACCGATCCGTCAGTGTCGCCAAGCCACCCGGCGGTGTAGGCCGACATCGCCAGGTTGGCAATGTCGTTCTCGCCGAGCCAGCCCATCAGCAGCTTCCCCTTCCCCGGGATGTAGAAATGGGCGGCCAGGGCTGCGCCGACGGCGAGGAGGACGGCCGATGTCGCCCGGCGACCGGTCAGCACGAACAGCAGATGGCCGGTGCCGATCAGCAACAGCACGATCACCGGCACCTCGCCGATGTTCTCCGCTGATCTGGTGCCGAACGGGATCACGGTCTGGGCGGCGACTATTCGGAACTGTAGGGCGAACGGGATCAGGAACAGCGGCCGCCACAGGACCGCCAATGCGAGTATCGCCACCAGACCGCGATCGAGCAGGTGGAGCTGGCCTGCCCACGAGTTGTACGGGTAGAGCGTGCCGGACCACGCCAAGACGACGAGCAGCGGAGCCGCCAACAGCCGAAGTGCTGCGCCGTGGTCGAGTGCCGACCACGGGGCGAGCGCCCGTTCCCGGAGGGCACCGGAGGCGAACAGGGCGATCCCGACGATCACCGCCAAACCCGCCCACCAAAGGTCACGCCGCTCCACGGCGGCCGCCACCAGCGACCAGTCGGACACATCCGGCGGCCCGAGTTCGCTCAGCAGACCGGTGGCCCGATCGACGACGAGGTACAGCACGAAGAAGGCGACGACGAACACGAAATCGACTGGATCGTCCGACCCCAGGATCCGACGGATCATCAGAGCTCGACCAGCTCGACCGTGGACCCTGTCGGAGTCTTCGCCACCTCGAACCGGGCCGGCATCCGTTCGGCCAGATCGCGGACGTGGGTGACGATCCCGATCATGCGACCGGTCGATGCCAGATCCTCGATGGCACCGGCCACCACGTCGAGGGTGGCGGCGTCGAGCGTGCCGAAACCCTCGTCGAGGAACATCGACTCGAGCCTCGGAGCCTCCACCGGGGCCAGCTCGGCGATCGAGTCGGCCAACGCCAACGCCAGCGACAGCGACGTGAGGAACGTCTCGCCCCCGGACAGGGTGCGGACGTCGCGCTGCTCGTCGGCGTTGTTGTGGTCGATCACCGCAAACTCGCGGTTGGCCACCACGAGCGAGTAGCTGCCGCCCGACAGGTCCCGCAGCCAAGCAGTGGCTCGGGCCACGATGTTGTCGAGCGCCTCGTTGAGCAGCCAGCCCTCGAATCCGCTGGCCGACAGGTGGCGGCCGAGGGCGGTGTTGAGTTCCCGGTCGGCCGCGAGCTCGTCGATACGGGTTCGGAGCCGCTCCTGATCGGTTTTCCGGGCTCGAGCCGCTGTCAGCCGGCCTTCGGCCTCCGATCGGGCCACGGCCACTGCCGCCGACAGGCCGTCGGGTTCGGGCTCGAGGCCGAGCGGTTGCACGGCGTCGCCGAGTCGAGAGAGGACGGCGGCTCGCTGCTTGGCCAAGTCTTTACCTGTGGCCGCCAGTTCCGCCCGCTCGTCGGCCAGCTCCCGGCGACGGTCCGAAGCCCAATCGGCCAGCGCCGTCCAGTCGTCGAGCAACGAACGCCGTTGTGGTGCCGGCGGCTTGAGATGCGAGACGGCGTCGCGCTGAGTGGCGAAGTCGTTGCCCCACCGGTCGACCTCGGCGGCCAGACCGGCGCGCCGTTCGGTCAGGGTGTCGAGGGTCTGTTCGGCCGACCGCAATTCGACCCGGGTCGCCGTCGCCCGTTGGTCCAGGTCGGCCAGCTCATCACGTTTGGCTTCGATGGCGCTGCGGTCAACGCCGGCGAGCTCGGCGTCGAGTTCGTCGATCCGTCGCCCCACCTCGGCCAGTCTGGTCTCGGCGGCGTCGATCCTTCCGGCCAGCGTCGAGTGTCGACGGGTGGCATCGGTCAAGTCTCGTTCGGCCGCTTCGACAGCGGCTTCGAGGCCGGCGCCGTCGGCGAACCGATGCTCGGGAACATCGGTGACGGGCTGAAGGCAGACAGGACACGGTTCACCCTCCACGAGGCGGGCTGTCCAGACCGCGGCGTCGGCCGAGCGACGGGCGGCCGACAAGGCCTCCTGCGCCTCCTCGCGCTTCTGCTGCGCGGCCGCGACCAGTGGCTCGGTCTCGGCCAGCTCGGCCTGCAGGTCGCCGATTCGCTCGGTCGTCTCCGCCCGTTCGCCGGTCAACCCCTCGCGCTGCTCGAACCGGGCCAGGACGGTGGTCAGGTGTGAGCGCTCTCCCACCGCTTCGATGGCCCGCTCGAGCTCGTCCCTGGTCGCCCGCGCTGCGGTGACGTCGGCCGACGCCGCAGCGATCGCCTCGTCGGCCTCCGCCAGTGCAGCCTCGGAGCGATCGATGCCGCCCGGGACCGTGACCGCGGTCAGCGTCTCGCTCTCGGCATCGGCGGCGTTCACCCGATCCCGTATCGGTTCGAGTGTTTCATCGATGGTGGTCAGCGCAGCCAACTCATGCTCGACAAGCGCACGCACATCGTCAACGGCCGACACGGCGGCCGCGAGGTCGGCCAGCTGTGAATCTCCGACGATCTCCTGACGGTCGAGTTCGCTCTGGAGTGCATCGGCCTGATTGGCCGCCACCTTCGCCGCCTCCCGGGCCACGATCCCCATGCGGGCGTAGATCCCCAGGTCGAGCAGGCTGCGCAACAGCTTCTGACGGTCTCCAGGCTTGTCGGTGAGAAAGCGGGCGAAGTCGCCCTGCGGCAGGACCACGGTGCGGGTGAACTGGCCGAAGTCGAGCCCGATCAGTTCCGCAACGGCGGCGTCGAGCTCCTTGACGCTCCCGGCCAGAACCTCCGACTCCGCCTCCGAATCACCGTCGACCAGACGCTCGAGCCGGGCCTCCTTGGTGGCCGCACCGGAGTCGGCCCGGTCACCGGCCACTCCCCCTGTTGTGGCGTCCTGAGACCGGGAACGGGTGCCTCTACGTCGCACGACCCGGACCGCAACGTAGCGCCGGCCGCCGAGTTCGAAGTCGAGACGGACCTTGGCCTCGTTGCTGAGCTGGTGGATGACCGGGGCGACGGCATTGGCGTCGTCGTAGCGGGCCACCGACCCGTAGAGGGCGAACGTGATGGCGTCGATGATCGTCGACTTTCCCGCTCCGGTGGGCC
Source organism: Acidimicrobiales bacterium (assembly GCA_965216655.1). Classification (GTDB taxonomy): domain Bacteria; phylum Actinomycetota; class Acidimicrobiia; order Acidimicrobiales; family SZUA-35; genus JAHELU01. The sequence continues at coordinate 51,518 of CBDCGP010000014.1, read as the reverse complement.
CGACGAAGGCCACCAGATCCAGGTCGTCGAAGTCGAGCACGGTACGGGACCGGAAGGTGGCGAATCCCTCGACCTCCAATCGCAGCGGCCTCATTCGTCGGCTCCCGTCAGCTCATCATGGAGCTCGGCGAATCGCCGTTCGACCTTGCGGTCGTCGACCCCCCGCTCGGCGAGGTAGTCGGCGAACAACTCACGTGGTGATCGCTCCGCCCGGGCCCGCTTCGGCACCGGAACGTCCGATCGTTCAACCCGGATGTCGACGACCGACGGACCGATCATCGCCCGCACCTCCTCGGCCAGACCGACCCGCGACGGTTCCTCAAGCCGGACCCGAAACCAGCCGTCGGCCAGATCCTCCGCACTCAGGACGTCGACCTGGGCGGTCACGTCGGCCAGTGTGCCCCGCAGGGTGCGCAGCGGTCGCCCGGCGGCCAACGTGCGAGCCCTGACCTTGGCCGGCAGGCCGGGTTCCAGGTCGACGATGTTGATCTGCTTGACCTGATCGGTCTCTCCGAAGTCGAGCTGGAGCGGCGAGCCGCAGTAGTGGATGGCGGTCGGGCCGGGAATCTGCTGCGGACGGTGAAGATGGCCGAGTGCGACATAGGCGGCGGTGGTCGGAAAATCGACGGCCGAGATCCCGTACTCGTCGACGAGGTGAGCCTGACGCTCACCGCCGCCGCTCGCCGCACCGTGGACGAAGAGGTGGCCCACGATCACGTTGACCCGATCGGCTCGGAAGCCACCGCCCAGAGCGGCGAGAATACGATGCAGACGCTCGGCGTAGGTCTGGGCGTTCTCGAACGCGGCGTTGTCCATCAGCTCGGTGACCCGCACGATGCCCCGCTGCGACACGAACGGCACGAGGGCGACATCGACCTCGACGCCATCGGCGGCGGCGATGGTCACGACGCCTCCGTCGGCCGGGCTGCGGGGCACGGTGGCCATCGTGATCCGGCCGAGCTCGAGAAGCGGGGCGATGGCGGCCAGACGGCGGGGGTTGTCGTGGTTGCCGGCAACCGCCACCACCGGGGCCACCGCGGCCAGATCGAGCAGCGCCCGGTTGACGATGGTCTCGCTCTCAGCCGACGGGGCGGCCGTCTCGTAGAGATCACCGGCCACCACGATCAGGTCGACCGCCTCCTCGACCGCGGCAGCGGTGATCTCGGCCAGAACCGCCCGATGTTCGTCGGCTCGACTGTGCCCGCGTATCGACTTGCCGACATGCCAGTCCGATGTGTGGAGCAGCCTCATCGCTGGTGGCGCCGCCGGTCTAGCTCAGCCCGGCGAACGGATCGTCGGCCGGGACGTCATCGGGGTTGCCGTTGCCATCGGTGAAGAACGGGGTTTCGCCCGGCCGGACGCCGTCGGTGGAGCGACGGCCTCGGCTGTCGGGGCCGTCGCGGCCCGCTTCGGCCGGGCGGGTGGCCCACGACGGGAACGGGAATTCGACCAGCAGCGGAACCGGCAGGCGGGGCTGGGCCACGTACATCGACCCGGGTTTCAGGATGGTGGCCCGCTGCCGGGCGACAGCCGGGAGGAAGCCGTACTCGTCGCGGCGGGCCTCGGCCGGGTCGAGGCGTCCGACCACCCGGATGGCGCTGTTGGCCACCACCCGGCGCTCCACCTCGCTGGCGGTCTGTTGGGCGCCCACCAGGATGATGCCGAGGGAGCGACCACGCTCGGCCACGTCGAGCAGGATCTCCTTGATCGGGCTGGACGAGTCACGGGGGGCGTACTTGTTGAGTTCGTCGAGCACCACCACCTGCAGCGGTCGGGCCGAACCGGAGGCCTCCTTGGCCCGGAACGCCTGGCGAAGCACCACACCGACCACGAACCGCTTGGCCCGGTCGTGGAGCGAGTGGATGTCGACGACGGTGACCTGGTGGCCGTCGAGATCCAGGGCGTGCCGGTCGGCGTTGGCGATGTCGGCCCGAACCAGGTGCTCGACGTGGGTTCGGGCCGAAGCGAGGCGACGCACGAATGCGTTGATCGTGCCGGTTCCGACGGCTCGGCCGGCCCAGCGGGGGTCGGCGCCGCTGTCGGGATCGGCAGGCAGCAGCTTGTCCTCGATGGCCTCGACGAGTTGACCGAAGGTGCGGATGAGGCGGCCGTCGAGCGACACTGCGCCCTCCCCGGCGTCGGTGAGCTTCGCCAGCTGGGCGGTCACCGCCTGCACCACGATCGTGTACTGCTGGCGTTCGTCCTCGGCGTCCGCGAACAGGAAGGGCAGCAGCTCCTGGCGACAGAAATCGGCGATCGTCCAGTAGAACGGCGACACGCCGGTGTGGCGGGACCCGGTGGCCGGTGTGGCGTTCGGGTCACCTCGCCGAGGTGGGGCCAGGATGCCGACGTCACGAAAGGGCCCGGGTTGCAGGCCGAGGGGTTTGTAGCGGCCGGCCTGCTCGGAATCGAGGGCCGTGTTGGCGTGGTCCAAGAAGAGGAGGTCCTCGCCCTTCACGTTGAAGATGAGCGCCTTGGTGTTGGCCGCTTCGGCCCCCAGTGCGCCCGAGGCGAACATGGAGTAGAGCAGGAAGGTGGCGTAGCTGGTCTTGGTGGCCACGCCGGAGATGCCGGAGATGTTGATGTGGGCGCCCTTGGTCCCGTCGATGAAGTCGAAGTCGAGGAACACCGGCTCGTTGTTGCGGGACAGCCCGGCCGGCAACCGACGGTCGTCGGCCACGGTGTCGAACGACAGGGCGATGTCACGTTCGAGGTCGACCGCGAGCCGTACCGGTGTTTTCGGCAGCGGCGGTACCAGGATCTCGGGCTCGAACCGGGTGGGCTGGATCAGGGCGGCTTCGCTGATCTCGGCCGGCAGCACGCCGTCGTTGATGAGGAACACGTCACTCTGGAAGTGCGCGCCCTCGTGGCGGGCCCGGAGCTGGCTGACGACCCCGTAGATGCGGACGATGTGGCCGTCGGGCAGCATCCGTTCGAGGGCGACGACGTCGTCGAGCTGGAGCGTGCGACCCGGGGCGACGGCGACCCAGAACTCGAGCGGCGTGGCGTCGTCGATGCCGATGACCAGCCCCACAACGGGCTGCTCGGTTTCCGATAGCGACTCGACCGCCATGGCATTCAAATCTAGTCGTCGCTCACCTAACGCGCGCTGACCCCCGTACCGCCCCCGAAGTGTAGTTCGATATTTCGAAAACTATTGAAATATCCAGGTGGACGGCCTAGAATTGAAATCATGGCCGATGTGTTCAAGGCCCTGGCCCATCCGGGGCGACGTCAGGTGCTCGCCGCACTCCGACACCGCCCGATGACCCCGACGGAGCTCAGCGAACAACTCGACATCAAGATGCCGAACCTCTCGGCCCAGCTTTCGGTCCTCAAGGAGGCCGATCTGGTCCACGCCGAGCGCGACGGCACGTCACTGACCTATCGCGTCAACCTCTCGGTTCTCGAGTCGACCATGGCCTCGCTCATGGACCAGCTCGGGGTCGGCGGACTCGACAACCAACTCTCAGGCGAACAATCCGAAGGAGGAACCGCCGATGCTCACCTACCGTAACGCAGCCATCGTCTCCGTGATCGGCGTGCTCACCACGCTCGCCATCGCCTGGTACGGCTGGGCCAACACGGAACCGGGGCAACAGGTTCCCGTGCACTTCGACATCAACGGCGAGGCCGATCGCTACGGATCCCGTTTCGAGGCCTTCCTCGTGCTCCCGCTCGTGCTGGCCGCCGTCTGCGTGCTACTGGCGGTCATACCCCGAATCGATCCCCGCCGCACCGGCATGGAGAAATCGGTGAAGGCCTACAGCGCCACCTGGATGGCGGTGGTGGTCTTCATGGTGGCCATGTCGGCGTTCGTCACCCGGGCCACGCTGTCCGAGTCGGGTGACATGATCGACCCCCGGTTCATCCTCGTCGGCCTCGGCGTGCTGTTCGTGGTGCTCGGCAACTACATGCCGAAGACCGGCAGCAACTGGTTCTTCGGGTTCCGAACCCCGTGGACACTGTCCAACGAGGACGTGTGGACCGCCACCCACACCGTCGGAGGTCCCATCCTCGTGGCCGTCGGTGTTGTCAGCATTCTCGCCGCCCTCGCCCTACCGATCGGGTGGGCGGTCGGGCTGTCGATCGTGCTGCCGCTGGCCGCCATCGTCGGCTTGACCGTCTACTCGTATCGCAAGTATCACGAGTTCGCCCGGCAGGTCGGTTAAGAAGCCCCTTCGCCCGGCCTCAGAGGTCGACGCGGCCGGTCACGCAGGTGACGACGTGCCCGCCCACCCAGATGTCACCCGCATCGTCGGCCGTGATGGAAACGCGGCCCGATCGGCCGAGGGCCCGGCCCTGCGCCACGTCATACGGTGGCTCGGCTCGACCGGAACCGACGAGCCACTGGGCCACCGAGGCGTTCAGGCTTCCGGTGACGGGGTCCTCGGCCGGCGACCCGTTGGCCGAGAAGAAGGCCCGGACCTCGAACGCCGGGCTCCCCTGATCGTCTCCGGCGACGCCATGGGGGCCGACGACACCGAGATACGGACCGACCACCCCGAGTTTTCCGTCGACGGACGACAACTCGATCGACAGGACGGCATCGGCGTCGGGAAGGAGAAGGGCGGCCCAGCCGGGCCCGTTGTCGACCCAGGCGCCGTCGACGACGGTCGACGGATCGATCCCGAGCTGGCCGGCGAACCGGGTGATCTCGTCGACCGACAGCGGGCCCGAGCGAACCATCGGAGGAGCCCTGAAGGCCAGCCGGTCGCCGTCTCTGGCGATCGGGACGAGGCCTGCGCCGCACTCCTGCATCACCCGATTGCGATCGGTTGCCTTCGAGGCTTGACCACCGGCATCGAGCCATACTTGGCAGCTCCCGAGGGTCGGGTGGCCGGCGAAGGGCAGCTCGGTCGACGGCGTGAAGATCCGGACCCGATAGTCGGCGGACGGATCGGTCGGCTCGAGGAGAAACGTGGTCTCCGACAGATTCGTCCAGTTGGCGAACCGCTGCATCTCCTCGGTTGACAGCCCATCGGCCCCGGCCACAACCGCCAACGGGTTGCCGTGGTACGGGCGGGAGGTGAACACATCGACGGTGCGGTACTCGAGGGTCATGGCACCCAAATCTACTGGGTAGCGTTGAACGGTGACATCGACCGCCAACCCATCATCCGACCTTGACCAGGATGTGATCGTCATCACCGGGGCCAGCCGAGGCATCGGCGCGGCCGCCGCCAGGCGAGTGGCTCGCCTCGCCGCAGAATCACAACGGCCGACCCATGTTGTCGTCAACTACCTCCGGAACGTGTCGGCGGCTGAAGCCGTGGTTGCGGATGTGGTGGCGGCGGGGTCGGATGTGCACGCAACCGCCGTCCAGGCTGACGTCGGCTCACCCGAGGGCGTTATCCGTCTCTTCGCCGCCGCCGATTCGATCGGACCGGTGACCGGGCTGGTCAACAACGCCGGCGTGGTCGGAACCATGGGCGCCTTCATCGACGTCGATCCGGAGCGGCTCGAACGGACCTGGGCGATCAACATCTCCGGCCCGTTCCTTTGCGCCCAACAGGCGGTGCGACGGATGTCCACCGCTCATGGCGGGCAGGGTGGCGTGATCGTCAACGTCTCGTCGCGGGCCGCCTCGTTCGGCAGCCCCAACGAGTTCATCGACTACGCCGCGTCGAAAGGCGCACTCGACACCATGACCGTCGGCCTCGCCACCGAGGTGGCACGCCAGGGCATCCGGGTCAACGCCGTTCGCCCCGGCCTGATCGACACCGACATCCACACCGATGCCGGTCAACCCGACCGTGTTCGGGCACTGGCTCCCAACGTCCCGATCGGACGTGGAGGCACGGCCGAGGAGGTGGCCAACCTCATCGCCTGGCTCCTCTCCGAGGAGGCCTCGTACGTCACCGGTGCATTGATGGACATCGGCGGCGGCCGATAGTCACGCCCCAGCCGTCTATGCTTCAGCTTCCCGGGTTGCCGTGCGGAGTTGCTCGGCAACAGCCAGCTCCTCGGCCCAGTGGTTCACGTAGGCCCAGTCGAGCCGCTCCTTGTTGGCCGCAATCATCCCGACCACGTCGCCGAGCTGGCGGTCCGAGTCGGACAGTTTCATCCACTCGAGCTTCGACAGGATTGCGTCCTCCGGCGAGACCACCATCAGATCGACGCTGCCGATCCTGGCCGGTATCCGTCGCTCCAATTCGGCCCGGCTGAACGGTCGATCCTTGCGAATCATGAGGTCCACCTTCCACCCGGTCGTCACCTCGACGACGGTGAACATCGAACGGTGCGTCAGTGCCACCAACGGGTCGGTCACGTAGTAGTCGGGCGGATCGAACGAATCGGCAAAACGCTGAAGCTGGTCAGCGGTTCCGTCAATCACCACATCGATGTCTCGCGTCATGCGTGGCTCACCGTGGAGGCTGCTCGCAAGTGAGCCCGACACCATGTAGGCAATTCCGGCCCGGCTCAATCGCTCGACGACGAGACCAAGCAGATCGTGCTGCTCGGCAGAGGAATCGGCCATCAAGCAGCAGGGGGCGGGCCGAGAATCTTGTTGGTGAGCTCCGCGCCGTGCAGAATGACCATCCACGCCCGATGCACCGCCGCGTCGTCGTAGTCGGGATTTCGGAGGCGGATGCCGGCCAGCGTCACCTCTTTGACCTCGTCGGCCATCGCCATGGCAGCCTGCATCCGCTCACCCGGAGTAAGCCGCGCCAGTGCGGCCCGTTGCACCGCCTTGGCGTCGATGTCGGTATCCGAAACAGCCATGAAAACAGGATAATCCACCGAGGTGACACCCCTTTCACCGCCGCTCAGGAGTCGCCGGCAGGCGATCACGGATCCACCGGAGGAACTTCCTCGCCGCCGAGTTCAGATCCTCGGGCGGATCCGTTTCGAGGTAGTAGTGCTCCTTGGGTTCGGCTTCAATACCCGCTACCGCCACCAGATGGCCGGCGGCGACGAGATCTTCCACCACCGGTTTGTGCACGATGGCCACCCCATGGCCCGACCGTGCCAGCTCGATCGTGTGGAGGTACGTCATCGACGTGTGGGTTCGGGGCCACGGCTCGGGCACGACACCGAGGTCGGCCAATACTTCCCGCCAGCCATCGCCACCGCGCAAATCGAGGAGCGTTTCGGCGGCCAGGTCGCCCGGTGCCTCGATCCGCCGGGCCACGACGGGATGGGTCACCGCGAGGAGCGGCTGATCGGGCCACACTTCGGCTCCCGGCGGCACGACCCCGAAGTCGACCTGGATCGCCGAGCCGGTCAGGACCTGGGCTTCCGCCCAGTAGCTCGACGTGAGATCGAGTTCGACGTCCGGATTGGCGTCGAGGAACGAGCCGATCCGCGGCATCAACCAGCGCATGGCGAAGGTGCTGTTGACCCGCAGGACGAGATGGTGGTCGGCCGAACGGGCCCGGAACGGGGCCAGGCCCTTCTCGATTCGCCGCAGGCCGGTGTGGACGTCGACGGCCAGCGATCGACCCTGATCGGTGAGGCGAACCCCCCGCCCGACCCGCTCGAAGAGCGGGCGGCCGAGGATCTGTTCGAGCTGTCGCACCTGCTGGCTCACAGCCGACTGGCTGATGACGAGTTCGGCGGCCGCCCTGGTGTAGCTCTGATGTCGGGCAGCCGCGTCGAACGTGCGCAGCAGGTGCAGCGGCGGCTGGACGGTCACGCCCACGACCTCCGTGATTCACGTTTCATATTAAAAGCATTCATAATCAGAACATTACTGACACTTATGAAATTGGCAAGCAGTCGGTGTCTAGTCGCCGTCGACGGGATGGGGTTCGATCAGATCATGGCACTCGACACTGAAGGAACCGTGACGTGGACGGAGATGGCCGACGGCACGGCCGAGGACTACATCCACCTCGACGGGTTGTACCGACAACACGCCACCGACCACCTCGTGGACTCGCTGCTCAACGCGGTTCGGATGTTGGAGGGTCCCATGCTGGGTTACCAGGTCGACCGGGCCCGCCACAGCCGCCAGTCGGCCACCCGGGCCCTGCACAACGACGAACCGGTCGACATGGTGGTGGCCGCCCTGCTGCACGACATCGGCGACGTCCTTGCGCCCGACAACCACAGCGCGATGGCCGCCGCCGTGATCGCCCCCTATGTCGACCCCGAGATCACCTGGGTGATCCGGCACCATGGCGTGTTCCAGGGCTATTACTACTTCCACCACCTCGGCCACGATCGCCACGCCCGAGAGCAGTTCCAGGAGTCCCCGTACTACGACCGCTGCGTCGACTTCTGCGCCAACTACGACCAGAACTGCTTCGACCCCAACCACCCCGACCTGTCGCTCGAGGACTTCCGCCCGCTGGTGGCCGAAGTGTTCTCCCGCCCCTCTCGTCTGGCCGTCGCAGGAGAGGGCCAGACGTGACGAGCCGTTCGACCACCCGCTGGGGCCACACCCCGCCCCTCCCGCTGCGAAGCGCCCCGATCGTGCGACGTCCGTTCAAGGCCCGAGCCATCATCGGTCACATGGCTGCCGTGTGGCATCCGCTGTCGAGCCGCATGGTGATCCTGGCGGTGGCCGTCGTGGTCTGGCTGTGGTTCTCGCCGACGATGGAGGAGGCGGCGACGATCCGCCCGGGATGGGTCGCCACCATCTGGTTTCGCAATCTCGTCGTCGTCCTCTGTTCAGCCGGGTTGACCCACCTGTGGCTCTACCGATGGCGGCGGCAGGGTGACGATCTGCGCTACGACACCCGACCGCTCGCCCGCAAACGGATCTTTCTCTTCGGCGACCAGGTCAAGGACAACATGTTTCTCACCCTGACCAGCGGCGTGGCGATCTGGACGGCGTGGGAGACGTTCATGTGGTGGGCGTACGCCAACGGCGTCGCTCCCCGCCTCGACACGGGATCGGTGGCGGGTGCGGTGTGGTTCGTTCTGCTGCTGGCGATCATTCCGATCTACTCGAACAACCATTTCGCCGTCGGCCACTGGCTGCTCCATCGAGGCCCGGCGTATCGCCATGTCCACGCCGTGCACCACAAGAACGTCAACGTCGGGCCGTGGTCGGGTTTGGCCATGCACCCGCTCGAGCATGTGCTCCTGTTCGCCGACGTGTGGCTGTTCCTCATCGTGCCCTCCGGTCCACTCCACATGCTGTTCGCCATGATGCACCACGGGGTCGGGGCGCCGCTTTCGCACACCGGCTACGACGCCATTCAGCTCCGACCCGGTGAGCCCCGATCCGCTCGGCTGCGGGTCGGCGACTTCCACCACCAGCTCCACCACCGCTACATCGAGTGCAACTACGGCGGTTACGAGTCTCCGCTCGACGACTGGCTCGACGCCTTCCACGACGGTACATCCGACGGCGACCGCCGTATCGCCGACCGGCGCCGCGCCCTGGCGTCGAACCGCCGTTCCTGACTTCGCCCGGCACCAGCGCTGTCCCTACCTTTGCTTGTCCACGACCCGTTTGGGGGTCGTGGACAAGCAAAACCTGATCTACGCTTGCTGGCCAACCGGAGGTGAACGACGCCGATGACAGGGACAGCAGGGAGAGTGGCCGTGATCACCGGAGGAGCCGGCGGTATCGGTCGGGCCACGGCCCGCCGGCTGGCCGCCGACGGCCTGATCGGCGCCGTATGGGACATCGACGAAACGGCTGCCACCGAGGCGGCAGCCGCCATCGGAGAGCGCTGGGTCGGGGTCGGTTGTGACGTCACCGACGAGGCCTCCGTGCGGACGGCCACAGCCACCACGACCGCCGAGCTCGGCGGCGTGGATGTGCTGGTCAACGGAGCGGGAGTACTCGGCCCCGACCTCCCGGTGGCCGACTACCCGGTCGACGACTGGCGACGGGTCGTGGCCATCAGCCTCGACGGTACCTTCCTCTGCTGCCGGGAGCTGCTCCCACCACTTCTGGATTCGCCGGCCGGACGTATCGTCAACATCAGCTCGGCCGCGGCCAAGGACGGCAACCCCCACATGTCGGCCTACGTCGCCGCCAAGGCCGGCGTTCTGGCGCTGACGAAGTCCCTGGCCAAGGAGAACGCCACCACCGACCTCCGGGTCAACGCCGTCACCCCGACCATCATCGACACCGCATTCAACGACCATCTCAACTCGGAGGTGACCGACGCCGTCATCGGTCGCATCCCGATGGGTCGGATGGGTACCGCCGAGGAGGTGGCGGAGATGGTCGCCTGGCTGGCCTCCGAGGCGTGCTCGTTCTCCACCGGTGCCGTCTTCGACCTCTCCGGCGGCCGGAGCACCTACTGAGGTGCGCTGAGATGCACTTTTCCTTCGAAGAGACCGAGCAGGCATTCCAGACCGAGCTACGGCGGTTCTGCACCAACGTGTTGGCCCCCCACTACCAGGCCGACGACGCAGCCGCCGCCATGCACCCGAGCCTCCTGTCGGACATGGCCTCCATGGGCCTCACCGGCCTCCGCGTCCCCGGCGAGTACGGCGGTCAGGACGCCTCGGCCGTGGTGGCCGGGTTGGCCGCCGAGGAGGTGGGCCGGGCCGATTTCAACGCCACCTACGTCATCATCAACACCTGCCTGGTGGCCGACATCATCGTCCGCCACGCCGACCCCGTCCGCCAGGGTGAGTGGCTGCCCCCGATCGCCGCCGGCGATGTGATCCCGGCGCTGTTGTTGACCGAGCCGGACCACGGATCCGACGCCGCGGCCATGGGAATGCCGAGCCGAGCGCGATGGTGACGACTGGATCATCACCGGCGAGAAGACCTCGATCACGTTCGGCACCGTGGCTCCGATGGGTCTGCTGATGGCTCGCACCGGCGGTCCGGGAGCCCGTGGCGTGAGTGCTTTCTACGTCCCCCTCGACGATCCCGCGGTGACCCGCTCGGGATTCGACGATCTCGGCGGCCGGGCCATCGGCCGGGCGTCGGTCCACTTCGACGGTCTTCGGGTCTCGGGCTCGGCGCTGGTCGGAAACGAGGGCGACGGCTTCGTTTCGGTCATGCAGGGTTTCGACTACTCGCGGGCCATCATCGGGCTGGCCTGTCTCGGGGCGGCCCAGCAGTCGCTCGACGAGACACTGGAGTGGACCAGGGACCGGCAGGCCTTCGGGCAGCCGATCGGCAAGTTCCAGGGAGTCTCGTTCCCCCTGGCAGAAGCGGCCACCCACCTTCGTGGCGCCCGCCACGTGTGCTATGAGGCGCTGTGGCTCAAGGACCAGGGACAGGAGCACGGTGATGTGGCGGCGATGGCGAAGCTGTGGGCCCCGCGGCTGAGCGTCGACGTCATCCACCAGTGCCTGCTCACCTTCGGCCACATGGGCTACTCGAACGAGTCACCGCTGGGTCAGCGTCTCCGCGACGTCATCGGTTTGGAGATCGGCGACGGCACCGCCCAGATCTCGAGCCTGGTCATCTCCCGTCATCTGCTCGGCCGGGCGTACGCCCCGTAGCTCATCACCCTCGCCGTAGAGTGAGACGGTGGAAGCCACGGCCAACATCGTTCTGACCGGTTTCATGGGAACCGGCAAGACGACCGTCGGACGGATTCTGGCCGACGGGCTCGGCTTCGGATTCGTCGACACCGATGCCGTCATCGAGCAACGGCACGGGCCGATACCGGTCATCTTTCGCGACCAGGGGGAGGCCGCGTTCCGTGCCATCGAGCGTGACCTGGCCGCGGAGCTGTCCGGGCGCTCCAATCTCGTCATCGCCACCGGCGGCCGGATGATGCTGGATCCGGCCAACGTCGCGGCGCTGACCGGGAACGGCCGGGTGTTCTGCCTGACCGCAACACCGGAGGAGATCCACGACCGGGTGGTGGCTGATCCGTCCGCGATCGAACGGCCGTTGCTCGCGGTGGCCGATCCCCGCCGGCGCATCGTCGAGCTGCTGGCCGAACGTGGGCCGCTGTACCGACGGTTCCCCCAGATCGTCACCGACGGCCGATCGCCGGATGACATCGCCGCCGAGCTCACCACGCTGATCTCGTCAGAGCACTGAGGTTCTGGTGATGGCGGCGGTGACTACCACTATCAGTACTGCTACTGCTGCTGAGCCTCCTGTTGGGCCTGCTGAGCCCTCTCGGCGACCTGTGCCTCCGACAGAGCGGCGACATCGACGCGAACCTGGAGATCCTCGCCCCCGGATCCGTACCGCATGCCGACCAGCGGCGCCGCCTCCCGGTAATCGCGCCCGATCGCCACTCTGACATACCGCTCATCGGGTGATATCCCATTGGAGATGTCGAACCCGACCCAACCGAGCCCGGCGATGTGGGCCTCGGCCCAGGCGTGTCCGGCTGCTGAGGCTTCGCCCTCGTCGAGCGCCATGTAGCCACTGACGTAGCGGCTGGGAATGTCGAGCAGGCGAGCGGCCGCGACGAAGATGTGGGCGTGATCCTGGCAGACACCGACGCCGGACCGGACCGCCTGCTCGGCCGGTGTCGACGGTTCGGTCCCTCCAACCCGGTACTCGACCCGGTCGGCGATCAGGCTCGACAGCGCATGCAGACGGGAAAGTTCGTCGGACGCCCCGGACGGATCCTTGACCAGTTCCCGGATGTGGTCGCCGGCCTGCGTCAGCGCCGTCGGCCGAAGGTAGAACCACAGCGGCACAGCTCCCGAATGCTTCCCGACAACGCCGTCGGATACCGACGTCCGCACCTGACCCCGGGCCTCGATCTCGACCTCGGCCGCCTCGGGATCCGTTCGGACCAGTGTGATCCGATTGCCGAAATGATCGTCGTAGGAGAGCTGCACCCCGCAGCCGGTCAACGCCAACTCCCAGCTCTCGACGGTCTGGGTCGAATCCGACGGAGGAGTCAGCCGCAACCGTTGGAGCCCGTAGTGCACGGGTTCGTCGAACCGGTAGGCCGTTCGATGGGAGATGTCGATCTGCAACGCCGTGCTCCTCAGCGGCTCTAGCGGTAGAACCGGTAGTCGGTTTCGATCTGCTGGGCGAGCTCGGCGTTCCGGGCCGCCAACATCTGTATGAACTCGTGCAGTCCGTTGTCGATGATGTCGCCGATCTTGGTCTCGTTCAGCTCCTCGGCCAGCGCGTCGATGAGATCGTGGCTGCGATGCCGCTGTCCGTAGATCTGCTCCAGGTAGCCGAGGTTGGACGCCATCTTCTTGACCGAGAACGCGATCGACCGTGGCATGCGATCGTCGAGGAGCAGGAACTCGGCGATTCCGGACGAGCTGATCTCACCCTGATGCAGCCACAGGTACGACTGGTGCCCGGACACCGAGCGAAGGATCGTCTCCCACTGCACGTTGTCGAGCGGGCTGCCGACGTGGAACGCCGTCGGGAGCAGCACGTAGTACTTCACGTCGAGGATTCGGGCCGTGTAGTCGGCCCGCTCGATACAGGTGCCGAGGCGGCAGAAGGCGAAGTCGTCGTCACGCAACATGGTGCCGTGCAACGTGCCGTGGACCAGAGCGCTCTGGCGGCGTATCTCACCCAGGACGTCCTGGATGTCTCGTTCCTCGAGCGCCGTGTCGAGCAGTTCATCGAGCGTGATCCAACAGCGGTTGATCGCCTCCCACGTCTCACGGCTCAGGGCCGTTCGCACGACTCGTCCGGTGGTTCGGGCCTGGGTGATCATCGCCCGGACGCTGGACGGGTTCGATGGATCGCACAGCAGCTGGGAGATCACCTGGTCGACGGTCGGGGCTTCGTGGTCGACAAGGTCGTTCGAGACGCCGGCCGACACCAGCACCGAGCGCCAGACCTCGGCCGGATCCGATGTGGTGCCGGCGGCGATCGTGACACCGGCGTCGATCAGGCGGGCCAAATTGTCGCTGCGTTCGAGATACCGGAACATCCAGAACAGCCCACCGGCAGTCTTACCGAGCATGGTTCGGTCCCCCTGACGCCGAGCTACTCATCGATCAACACCCAGGTGTCCTTCGTTCCGCCGCCCTGGGAGGAGTTGACGACAAGGGAGCCTTCGGTGAGGGCCACCCGGGTCAGCCCGCCCGGCGTGATGTGGACCCGATCGGGCGACATCAGCACGAACGGCCGGAGATCGACGTGGCGGGGGGCGAGACCGGCCTCGGTGAGAATCGGCACGGTCGACAGGGCGAGGGTGGGCTGGGCGATGTAGTTGGCGGGGTCGGCCTTCAGCTTGTCGACGAAGTCCTCGATCTCGGAACTCGACGCTGCGGGACCGACGAGCATGCCGTAGCCGCCCGAACCCTGTACTTCCTTGACCACCATCTCTTTGATGTTGGCGAGCACATGGCTCAGGTGGGCCGGCTCCGAGCATCGCCACGTCTCGACGTTCTCGAGCAGCGGTGGTATCCCGGAGTAGAACTCGATGATCTCCGGCATGTAGCTGTAGATGGCCTTGTCGTCGGCGATGCCGGTGCCGGGGGCGTTGGCCAGCGTGATACCGCCCGCTCGGTACACGTCGATCAGTCCGGGGACACCGAGCAGCGAATCGGGACGGAAGCTGAGCGGGTCGACGAAGTCGTCGTCGATCCGACGATAGAGCACATCGACCGGCCGGTAGCCCTGGGTGGTGCGCATCGCCACCCGACCGTCGATGACCTGCAGATCGTCACTCTCGACCAGTTCAGCCCCCATCTGGTCGGCCAGGAACGAGTGCTCGAAGTACGCCGAGTTCAGCAGCCCGGGCGTGAGAACGGCCACGTTGGGGCGATCGTTGCACGCGTCGGGGGCGCACGCCTCGAGCGACTTCCGCAGCGACCGCGGATAGTCGCGGACCCGTTCGATCTGGACCCGCCCGAACAACTCGGGGAACATCTGCAGCATGGTCTCCCGGTTCTCGAGCATGTAGGAGACGCCGGACGGTGTGCGGGCGTTGTCCTCGAGCACGTGGAACTGATCGGGACCGGTTCGCACGATGTCTACGCCGACGATGTGCGTGTAGACCCCGCCCGGTGGACGGAAACCGAGCATCTGTCCGACGAACGCCTTGTTCCCGGCGATCAGGTGTTGGGGCAACCGGCCGGCCTTAAGGATCTCCCGATGGTTGTAGATGTCCTCCAGAAAGGCGTTGATGGCCAGTACCCGTTGTTCGATCCCTTTGGCCAGACGAGACCATTCCCGACCCGACAGAATGCGTGGCACGAGATCGAAGGGAATGAGACGCTCGGCCGCTTCGTCGTCGCCGTAGACGTTGAACGTGATCCCGGTGGTGCGGGAAGATCGACTCGGCCTCACTGGATTTGGCCTGCAGGCGACGTCCGTCCTCGCCGTCGAACCACTGGCAGTAATCGCGATAGGGAGCGCGAGGCGATGTGCCGTTGCCGAGCATCTCGTCGAAGAACTGGGAGCGGTTGTCGGGTGTCTCGGGCATCTGCCGCCTGTTCTGGTCCGGTGGACCGGGTTGTGGGTACGCCAATTGTCGTGCCCCGACCGTCGCGTCGGCAAACGAAAGGCGTGAATTGTGTGTGAACGGTCGGCCCGGCCGCTATCCGGTGTTGCGCATGCCGGCGGCGATGCCGTTGACGCTCAGCAGCAGGGCGCGGCGCACCTGCTGGTCGACGTCGACGCCGGCCCGGTTGCGGGCCAGCAGATCGATCTGCAACACGTGCAGCGGATCCATGTACGTGGCCCGGGTGGCGAGCGTGCGATGCAGGACCGGCAGATTCTCGAGCAACCCCCGACCGGTGACCTTGGTGAGGTGGGTGACGGTGCGTTCGTGTTCGGCCACCACGACGTCGAACAGGTGGGCGTGTTCGGGCGGTACCAGCCGTTCGACGTAGCGGGCGGCCACCCCCAGATCGGTCTTGGCCAGCGTCATCTCGACATTGCCGAGGAACGTCGTGAAGAAGGTCCAGTCCGCCGCCATCTCCGACAGGAGGTCGCCGTGCCCGGCGTCGAGTACCGCCCGGAGGCCCGAGCCGACGCCGAACCAGCCGGGAATGATCTGTCGACCCTGGGTCCAGCCGAACACCCACGGGATGGCCCGCAGGTCCTCGAGGCCCCTGGATGCTCCCCGGCGTCGGGCCGGACGCGACCCGATGTTGAGATCGCCGAGTTCCTCCACCGGAGTGGACGTTTCGAAGTAGGCCGGCAGTGAGGGGGCTTCGACGAACTCGCGATAGGCCCGGAAGGCGGCGGTCGACATCTGTTCCATCACCTCATCCCAGCGGGCAAGGCGATCGGGGTCGTAGCGGGAGGACCGGTGGGCCACGGATGCCTCGAGCACGGCGGCGGTCGCCAGTTCGAGGTTTCGACGGGCGATCTCGGGCTGCCCGTACTTGTCGGCGATGACCTCGCCCTGTTCGGTGATCTTCACCTCACCGCTGATCAAGCCCGACGGTTGGGACAGGATCGATTCGTTCGTCGGTCCTCCCCCACGCCCGACCGTGCCGCCCCGGCCGTGGAACACACGGATACCGATGCCGTGTCGGTTGGCCACGTCACGAATGCTTCGCAGCGCCTTGTGGATCTCCCACTGGGAGGTGGTGATGCCGCCGTCCTTGTTCGAGTCGGAGTACCCGACCATCACCTCCTGCACCCCGCCCCGAAGGTCGACGAGACGGCGGTACTCGGGAACCGACAACAGCTCGTCGAGGATCTTCTCCAACCCCCGGAGATCGTCGATCGTCTCGAACAGCGGCACGAACCCGAGGCGGGCCACGTCGGCGGCGAGATCGACCAGACCGACCTCGCGGGCCAGCAGCACCGGCGCCAGGATGTCGTCGACACCCTGGGTCATCGACACTATGTAGCTCTCGATCTGGGCGTCATCGTGCCGATCGAGCTGGGCCCGTACCGTGGCGAACAGCGCCAGGGCATCCGGCCCGGACGGGTCGGAGGCTTCACCGTTGTTCGCTGCGGCATCCCGCCCGAGTACGTTGAGCCGAGGTGGGGCCAGCGGTCGGCGCGAACCGAGCTCGGCGATGAGCAGCGACGCGCGAGCCTTCCGGTTGTCCGGGTACTCCTCACCGGCCGCCGCGAACAACTCCTCGAGCGCACGGTGGTGGACCTCGGCATGCTGTCGCAGGTCGAGGGTGGCCAGATGGAAGCCGAAGGTCGACACCATCCTCCGCACCCGGGCCAGCCGGCCTCGAGCCAGCAGCTCACCGTCGTGCTGCAGCAGCGATCGCTCCAACATGCGCAGATCCTCGGCCAGCTCGTCGGCACTCAGGTAGGCCCGACTGCCACGGCCACCCCGTCCGGGCGGGCCGGCGGGGCGCAAGGGATCGCCGCCGGTTGCCGCCGTTTCGGCCAGTCGCTGGAGCATCGCGGCCAACCGCAGGCGATACCACTCACCGTCGTTGATGGCCCCCACGGCGGCAAACACCTCCGGGAACCGGCGGCGATCGTCCTCCACCTGGTACCGCAGCTCGTCGGACACCTGCCGGATCCGCTCCGATGTCGACAACTCGGCCCGAAGCGCATCGAGTTCGGTCCGCAACAGGCGGAGCGCCCGGGACCGCTGAAGGTCGAGCACCTCGACCGTGGTCTCGGGAGTGACGTTGGGGTTGCCGTCGCGATCGCCGCCGACCCAGCTCCCGAAGCGGATGGGTGCGGCGTCCACCGGAATCGACTCGGACAGTTCGGCCAGTTCACCGTCGAGGTCGGCCCACAGGTCGGGTAGGCCGTGCGACGCCAGCTGCTCGATGTAGTAGAGGGCGGTGCGAGCCTCGTCGACCGGTTTCGGTCGTTCGCGCCGAATCTCGTCGGTCTGCCACATGGCATCGATCAGCTCGTCGATCCGACGGTCGATCCGGCGGGCGTCAGCCGGCGACGTGCGCTTCATCGCCCGCTCCTCGGTCAGCCTGCTGACCTCGGACAGTTTGTCGAGCATCGATCGGCGGGAGGCCTCGGTCGGGTGGGCGGTGAACACGGGCTGGAGGCGGAGCTGGGCGGCGGCGGAGGCGATGGCGCCTGTCGGATGCCCCATCTCGACGAGTCGCGGAATCGTATCGCTGAGACGCCCGGCCGACGGCTTGCGCCGGTTCAGATCCTCGATCCGGTGGACCTGTTCGACCACGTTGGCCAGATGGAAGTAGAGCGTGAAGGCGCGGACCAGGCGAATGGCGTCGAGGTCGTCGACGTTGGTGAGCAGTTCGGTGAGTTCGGCTCCGGCCGCCTGCTGGTCGTCCTTGCGCAGGCGTCGGGCCAACCGCCTGACCTGCTCGACCATGGCGAGAAAGGCATCACTCTCCTGGCGGGCGATCGAGTTGCCCAGCTGACGACCGAGACGTCGGATGTCGTCCCGCAGAGCCTTGTCCCGTTTGTCCCAGTCCATGACGCCACCATACAGGTGGTGCCGGGGGCCGACGCCGATCGAAAAGACGCCGTCGGACGACCGTTTGACCCCGTCCGACGGGCCGGTCGGTGCGGTAGAGTATCGGTGTCGCGGCGAGCCCGAACCGGGTCGGCTGCGAAGCCGCGCACCGTGGGATCCGGCTATCGAACTGGCATGAGCAACGAGCAACGTACCGACGTCGGGCAGCCCGCCGTTGACGAACAACGCAACGGAAACGGCCACCACGTCGACGATGAGGGCCCGCTCGACCCGTCGGTCTTCTTCGGCCTGTTCGACGATCTGGACGGTGATGTCGACGACGGGGACGCCGTCGAGGATGAGCCGACTGAAGCCGTAGACGAAGCCGACGAAACCGACAACGCCGATGCCGACGCCGACGCCGTCATTCTGGGGGATCCCCCGGATCCGAGCACTCACGTCAGCGACGAGCCGGCCGCGCTCGAACCAGTCGAACCGACCAACGGAACGGTCGCCGAGATTCGATGGTCAGCCGGGCCCGACCCCGACCTCGAACCCGAGCGAGCGGAGACGTCCCGGGCGAATGGCAACGGAACCGCCGAGACGACAAGTGAACCGACAGGCGAAACAACAATCGCATCGCCGCCACCGATTCGGCCTCGCGTCGAGGCCCCACAGCCCGTAGAGGAGAGCCCTCCCAACGTCGTCTTCACCCCCGACTCACCGCAGAGACCAGCATCGGCCCCCGACCTTTCATGGGCACAGGAGGCGATGCGGGAACGGCCGGCGCCTGCTTCCGCGCCCGCCCCCGACACCGGCGGCAGGCTGGCGAAGGTCGTCCTCGCAACCATTGCCGTCGGGTTGTTCGTCGGCCTGATCGTGGCGTTCGTCATCTCGCTGACGAGACCGGACACGCCGCTCGACGGCACGGCAGCCCAGACCGAGGCGCCATCGGATCTCGAAGGTGTCATCGCCGCCGGGACTCCGCCGACGGCCGAACTCCTGAACGACCACTTCACCGCCACGCTCTCGACCGCGCTGACCGCACGGGCCGATGTGACCTCTCTGCGATTCGACGCGGGCACAACCAGACTCGACGAGATGAGCGCAGCGATCGTCGCCTCCGTCGGCGCTCTTCTGGCCGACCAGCCGTCCACGCCGGTGACCGTGACCGTACGCACCTACACCGAGGGCACGGCCGCCGACAACCTCGCACTCAGCGATCGACAGGCCGATGCTCTCGCCGCCGAGCTGGTGGCGGCCGGTGCCGTGCCTAATCAGATCCGGGCCCGGGGCCTGGGGGCCACACCGTTGAGCCCGGCTCAGCCGGTGCCGAACTTCGTGATGCTCACCCCGGGATTCGGAGACCGTCGTCTCGACGACACGCTGCGGACCCAGTCGCCCTTCACCTTCGGGCTCGCAGCGATTCCAACCGACGACGTGTGGCCGCTACGACCAGACGGCCTCCTGGCGATGCCACCGATGACGACGTCGCTGGCGGCGTACCCGGACGCAACACTCGGAGCCGCCGGATACTCGTTCTTCGGCCCGGCCGAGAGCCAGGTCCGGGGCGAAGCCGAAGCGGCCGTCGAGCAACTGACCGGATTCCTGGTCGACGCATACGGAATCGACGACGGTCGGATCTCAACGATCACACCCGGTTCGGCGCTCTTCATTCCAACCTCGAAGCACGGCAACCACATCTGGCTCGAAACAGGGCCGGCGGCACAGGGGGCGTTCGACGTCGCCGCCATCGATCCGGCCTCCATCGCATTCGTGCCCGGTGGCAGCGAACTCGATCCCGAGGGCACCGAAGCGGTCCGCTCGCTCGCCGCCGTCCTGACCGCCGGTGGCGCCACGGTCGTGGTCGACGTCAGGGCCTACGACGCCGTCGAGACCGGCGGGACCGAAGCGGTCGCGGCGGCCAACCTCACCCTCAGCGAGGCGCGACGCGACACCCTGGCCCAGGCGTTGATCACCGAGGGCGTCGCCCCCGAACAACTACGCATGTACGCGTCCGGCGCCTCGAGCCACTACCCAGCCGGTCTCGGCCCTGACATCACCATCACCGTCGCCCCCTGACGGCCCCCTCGATCCGAAAAGGCGGTCAGCGTCCGTGAACGTAGGTCCAGCCGAAGCGTCCCTTGATGCAGAGATGGCCGGAGGTCACGCTGTGGTCGTTCGGAGACGTGACCTTGACGATGGTCTCATCCTGCACATGCAGCTCGAGATTGCACCCGACACCGCAGTATGAGCACACGGTGCGGGTGACCGACTGGTCGTCGGGCTTCCACTCCCCCGCCTGGCGAAGATCGAACTCGGTCTTGAACTGCAACGCGTTGGTGGGACAGACGGCCACACAGTTTCCGCAGTACACACAGGCCGAATCCGGCAGCTCGGTGTCGAACTCGGTGCTGATCCGCGCCCCGAAACCTCGACCGGCCACAGCGATGGCAAACGTGTGTTGGGCGTCGTCTCCGCACGCCTCGACACACTTGTAGCACAGCACACACTTGTCGTAGTCGCGAATGTAGAGATCGTCCTGCACGCGGACCGGTTCGTCGACCCTGACCCGGTCGTCGCCGTAGCGATCGGGCTCGGCACCGTAGTGGTCGATCCACGGGGCCAGGTCGTCGGCCTGGGTGAGATCGACGCCGGACCCGAGGAACTCGAGCACCATCTTGCGACTGTGGCGGACCCGATCGGAATCGGTGCGGATCTCCATGCCATCGTCAGCCTCCCGGCTGCACGACGGAATCAGGGTGCGTGATCCTTCCTGCTCGACGACGCAGACCCGGCAGGCGTTGACCGGTGTGAGGTTCTCGGCGTAGCACAACGTCGGGGTGTCGACACCGGCCGCGGTGCAGGCGTCGAGAACCGACGCCCCCTTCGGCACCTCGACACGCTTCCCGTCGACCGTGAGTTGCACGCTGGTCTCCGTCACCGTCATGGAGCGTCTCCGTTCGTCGTGGTGGCCGGCACAAGCCCAAGGTCGATGGCCGAGAGAACCGCCGTGGCCGCGGTGTGGCCGAGACCACAGATCGAGGCATCTTTCATGGCCCGATCGATCTCGTCCAACAGCTCGACCTGACCGTTGGCCGGACGGCCACCGCTGCGGACGAGCACCTCGTGCTGCCGCACGGTCCCGACCCGACAGGGCACGCACTGTCCGCAGGATTCATTACGGAAGAACTCGGCCAGGCGGGTGATCACGGGACCGAAATCGACGCTGTCGTTGAACACCATGACCACACCCGAACCGAGCGATGCCCCGGCGGCGCGGGCCCCCTCGAACGACAGGGCCATGTCGAGGTCGTCGGGTCCGACGAAGTTGCCGGCGGCGCCGCCCAGCATGACGGCCGCCAGCGAGCCACCGGTGGTTCCGCCCGCCAGTTCGATGAGCTCGCCCAGCGTGGTGCCGAACTCGATTTCGTAGATCCCCGGGTTGGCCACATGGCCGCTCAGGCAGAACAGCTTCGTGCCGGACGAGTCCTCGGTTCCGAGGGCGGCGTAGGCCTCACCGCCGTCGATCACGATGTCGAGAACGTTGACCAGTGTTTCGGGGTTGTTGATCGCCGTCGGGCTGTCGAACAGGCCGTTGGTGGTCGGGAACGGCGGCTTCTGCCGGGGTTCGCCCCGATATCCCTCGAGCGAGTTGAACAGCGCGGTCTCCTCGCCGCAGATGTAGGCGCCCGCCCCCCGCCGCACCTCGATGTCGAACGAGAAGCTCGACCGGGCGATGTTCTCGCCCAGGAATCCGCCGTCGCGTGCGGCGTCGATGGCGGCGTTCAGCCGCCGGGTGGCGAGCGGGTACTCACCTCGAATGTAGATCCACCCCTTCGAGGCACCGGTGGCGAACCCGGCGATGGTGGCGGCCTCGATCACGGCGAACGGGTCGTTCTCTATCAACACCCGGTCCTTGAACGTGCCGGGCTCCGATTCATCCGCGTTGACGACGACGTACTTCGCGTCACCTTCGGCCTCGGCCACCGCCCTCCACTTGACGCCGGTGGGAAACGCCGCGCCGCCCCGGCCCTTGAGGTCGGAGGCCGACACCTCCTCGATCACACCGGCGGGCCCCCGCTCGAAGGCTGCGGCCAGCGCCTTGTAGCCGCCGAACGAGACGTAACTCTCGAGGCTCGTCGGGTCGACCCGCCCGGCCCGGCGCAGCAGACGCAACGACGGGTCACCCTGTTGTGGCACGGCGGCCGCCGACTCGATGCGGTCGTCGGCCGGAACCCGGTCGGGTTTCGCCCGTCCCTGGATGAACTGCGCCACCGGGCGTTCACACTGCCCGAGACACGGGCTGCGGTGGACGTGTTTACCCTCGGCCTCGAGCGCTGCGATCACCGATTCCGAGTCGGCGATCTGACACGCGGCGTCGACGCAGACATGGACGACGTCGTCGCTGTGCCCCGGGTCATCGACCCGGAACATCTCGTAGAACGTGGCCACCCCGTAGGCTTCGGCGGGAGGGACCTGGAGCTGCTCGGCGGCATAGTTGAGCCCGCCGGGGCTGATCCAGCCCGCCTGATTGTGCAGTGCGTGCAGCACCGGAAGCAGCAGGTGCCGGCGTTCGTTGCGCCGGGCCCGTCCGCCCCGCACCAGCCGCTCGGCCTCCACCACCACGGCGGGACCCATGGTGTTGGCCACGACCCGATCGACCGCCTGCTGCTCGTCCGCGGTTGGTTTGTCGGGTCCGAAATAGAGGTCTGCCACGCAGTTACTCCGAGTGCTCCGAAGGGTCGGTTTCCTGATCGGAAAGCTTATCGATTCGGATCGACGCCGCTTTGAATTCGGCCGTTCCCGATTTGCGGTCCCAGGCGTCGTTGGTCAGGACGTTGACATCGACCAGGTCGGGAAAGTGGAAGGTGGTGAAGGCCAGTCCCTCCGGCAGATCGGACACGACCCGTAGCGGCATGTCGACCGAACCACGCGGTGACGACACCCTGACGGTCTCACCGTCGATGAGCCCGAGGCGTTCGGCGTCGACCGGATTGAGGTCGATGGCCTCCCCGTAGCGGATCGGCGACGACAGGGAACCGGACTGGACACCGGTGTTGTAGGAGTCGAGCGCACGTCCCGTGGTGAGCCGGATCGGGAACTCGTCGGTCAGCTGCTCCTTCGGTCCCTCGTGTTCGACGACGCTGAACGGGGCCGGATCCCGTCCCTCCAGATCGTCGGCCCACAGCCATCCGTGGAGGAACGGGCTCCCCGGATGGTCGACGCTGGGACACGGCCACTGCAGGCCGCCCTCGGCCTCGAGTCGGTCCCACGTCATGCCGCCGTGCATCGGCGACAGCGCCCGCAACTCCTCCCACAATTCGGCGGCGGTGGGCGAACCCCAGTTGGCCCCCATCCGGTTGGCCAGCATCGAGATGATCTCGATGTCGTCACGGGCCTCCCCTGGCGGCGGCACGGCGGCCCGAACCCGCTGGACCCGGCGCTCGCTCGAGGTCACGGTGCCATCCGATTCCGCCCACCCGATCGAGGCCGGGAACACCACATCGGCCATCTCGGCGGTTCGGGTCATGAAAATGTCCTGCACGATCAGCAGGTCGAGTTCCGACAGCAGATGGCGGGCGTGGGCCACGTCGGCCTCGGAGTCGGCCGGATTCTCGCCGATGCAGTAGACCGCCCTCAGATCCTTCGTGCCCATGGCCTCGAACATCAGGGTGAGGTGCAGACCTGGATCCGCCGGGATCTCGGCACCGTAGACGGCCTCGAACTTACCCCTCAGCTCGTCGTCGGCGACGTCCTGGAAGCCGGGCAGCTTGTTGGGCAGGGCGCCCATGTCGCCGCCGCCCTGCACGTTGTTCTGGCCCCGGAGCGGCACCAGCCCGGAACCCCACCGGCCGATGTGGCCGGTGAGCAACGAGAGGTTGCACAACGACAGCACGTTGTCGACCGCGTTGTGGTGCTCGGTGATGCCGAGCGTCCACAGGATCTGGGCCGTCTCGGCCGTGGCGTAGGCTTCGGCCAGCTCGGCGATGGCCGCTCCCGGAACCCCGGTGATCTCAGAACCCCGCTCCAAGGTCCACGGCTCCACCGACTCGGCGTAGGCGTCGAACCCGGATGTGGCGTGGGCGATGAAGTCGGCGTTCTGCAGATCGTTGGTGATGATGTGGCGGGCGATGGTGTTGGACAGGGCGATATCGGTGCCGACGTGCAGGCCCAGCCAGGCATCGGCGAACTTGGCCGACGACGTGCGACGGGGGTCGACCGAGTACATCCGGGCACCGTTGTCGATCCCGGTCATGAGGTGGTGGAAGAAGATCGGATGGGCTTCGCGGGCGTTGGAGCCCCAGAGCACGATCAGATCGGTTTCCTCGATCTCGGTGTAGGACGAGGTTCCTCCACCGGCTCCGAACACTGTCGCCAGACCGACGACGGAGGGAGCGTGTCAAGTTCGATTGCAGGAATCGATGTTGTTGGATCCGAGCACCGTGCGGGCGAACTTCTGCGCCGCGTAGTTCATCTCGTTGGTCGACTTGGAACAGCTGAACATACCGACGGCGGTGCCGCCGTGTTCGGCGGTGATAGCGGTGAGCCCGTCGGCCGCCCGGTCGAGCGCCTCCTCCCACGTGGCCGGGCGCAGCGCGCCCTTCTCTCCGTCGACCATGTCTCTCACGTACGGCGTCGTCAGGCGCTCTCGGGGGCGGGCCAGTCGTCGAGCTCGTTGCAGGGCCGGACTTGCCGTGCTGGTTGCCGTCATTGGTGTTGGTACCTCGCTGGTTGCGGAGCTGTCACGGTGTCCACCCCTGCCGCTCGGGCGCCCCTCAACGGCGCGGACACTACGGATCTTACTCCCAACCGAGGGGCTTGACCCAAGGCGTACGACGGTATGTCCGGGCCACATACCCACCTGGACGTGACAGCTACGTGTCGCTGCATCGACGTGCTACTGTGGTCGGGCCGGGCAACCACCAGAATCCCGGTTGTGGGGAGGAGTAGAGCTTGATCGGGATCCGCCGATGACTCGCACGAACAGGGCGTATCTGTATCTGGCACCGACCATTGCCGTGCTGGCCGTGTTCGTGTACTTCCCGATCATCGAGTCGTTCCGGCTGTCGATGACGCGCGTCGCTCCGTTCGGTAGCAGCGAAATCTTCGTCGGCCTCGACAACTACACCCGTCTGCTGGGCAGCGGCGAGTTCTGGAACAACGTGCTGGTCTCGATCGCCTTCATGATCGGAACCGTTCCGGTGGGCATCGCCATCGCGGTGGCCATTGCACTGCTGTTGTCCTATCCCGTCAGCCGTCTCTCGTGGCTCCATCGAACATTGATCTTCGTCCCCGTGGTCATCAGCAGCGCCGTGACCGGCGTGTTGTTCCGCTGGCTGTACAACCCGGTCGTCGGTCATCTCAACACGTGGCTGGCGTCGGTCGGCATCGACGGACCGAACTGGCTGACGTCGAGCAACTGGGCGCTGTTCGCCGTCACCGTGGCCGTTGTCTGGCGCCAGCTCGGGTTCAACGTGATCATCGCCCTCGCCGGGCTGCAGCAGATCGACAACGTCTACTACGAGGCGGCGAAGGTCGACGGCGCGGGCACTTGGGCCCGTATCCGTCATATCACCCTTCCGCTGTTGTCGCCGACCCTCCTGTTCCTCGTGGTGATCAACATCATCATCAGCTTCCAGGCCTTCGGCGAGATCGACATCCTGACCCAGGGTGGCCCCGGGCAGTCGACCGAGAACCTGGTCTACTCGGTTTTCGTCGACGGGTTCGTCGGCACCCGATTCCGCGGGCTGGCCTCCGCTCAGGCGTTCCTCCTGGCTCTCATCATCATCGCCTTCTCCTTCATCCAGTTCCGCGGGGCCCGAAAGCGGGTTCACTACGCATGACGGATCGGAGCGAACCGTGACCATCGACGCAGTCGAGCTACCCGAGGGTCTCGACGTGACCGCCGCCGACACCAAGGCCGAAGCGGGGGCCCGGCGGCCCCGCCGACTCGGCGGGGAACTGGCGGTGCAGACGGCGCTGCTGCTCATCGGCGCCGTCATCGCGATTCCGGTCGTCGTCGCCATCTTCACCAGCTTCACCCCGCTGCCAACGATCCTGGCCAATCCGAACTCGATCTGGGGTGGCGACTGGACGTTCGAGAACTACCGAACCGCGTGGACGGCCACCCCGTTCGCCCGGTTCATGATCAACAGCTTCATCCAGACCGGCATCATCACCGCCGCCCAGGTGTTCCTCAGCATCCTCGCCGGCTACGCGTTCGCCATGTTCCAGTTCCGAGGGCGAAACCTGCTGTTCGGGCTGGTGCTCGGCAGTCTCATGATCCCCTTCGAGCTGACCTTCATCCCCAACTTCGTGCTGATCAGCAACCTCGGGTGGGCCAACACCTACCAGGGCCTGACGATTCCGTTCCTGGCCAGTGCCTTCGGGGTGTTCATGCTGCGGCAGTTCTTCATGTCGATTCCCCGAGACCTCTACGACGCCGCCCGCATCGACGGCATGTCGGACTGGGGTTACCTGTGGAAGGTCATGGTGCCACTGAGCCGGGGGGCCATCGCCGCCCTCACCATCTTCTCGTTCCTCGGCGCGTGGAATCAGTATTTATGGCCCCTTGTCATCACCAACGAGGAGTCGATGCGAACCGCCCAGATCGGCATCCGCTTCTTCCTGGCCAACCAGGAGCGGGCCACCGACTGGGGGGCCATCATGGCGGGCGCCACGATCGTCATGATCCCGACGCTGACCGTGTTCATTTTCGCCCAGCGTCAGCTCGTCCGCGGTATCGCCATGTCGGGCCTGAAGGGTTGAGCACACCATCTACCAGATCGCTATCAGATCTCTCGAAGTCTCTTGAAAGTCTCTTGAAAGGGAGGACAACGTGAAACCACTACGACGATTGTTGGCACTTCTGCTGGCGCTGGCCATGGTCGCCGCCGCCTGCGGAGGTGATGACGGCGCCGACGACACCGGCGTCGCCGCCGAGGACGAAACGGCGGACACGGCCGACGACGAAGCGGCCGATGAGGCCGACGAATCGGCCGATGAAGGGTCCGAGGACGCGGCCGACGAGGCCGCCGCCGGAGACGCCATCACACTCCAGTTCTGGCACGCCATGGCCGATGATCTCGGCATCGTGGTCGACGAGCTGGTGGCCGGCTACAACGAGAGCCAGGACGACGTCGTCGTCGAGGCCACGTTCCAGGGCACCTACGACGACACCTACAACGCGCTGTTGGCCGCATTCGAGACCGGCACGGAACCGAACATCGTGCAGAACTTCGACCTGGCGGCCCAGACGATGTTCGACACCGGCCGGCTCGTGCCGGCGCACACGCTGATGGAGGAGGGTGAGGCCGACGCCTTCCTGGCTGCTCCCCGTGACTACTACTCCGACGAGGAGGGCATGGTGGCGCTGGCGTTCAACTCCAGCACACCGATCGTCTACTACAACGCCGAGATGTGGGAGGCGGCCGGGCTCGATGAACCGGCGGATGACTGGAACTTCTCGGACTTCATGGCGGCCTGTGAGGCCTTGGAGGAGGCCAACGACCTCGACACCTGCGTGACGTTCGGTCAAGTGGGCTGGTACTTCGAGCAGATCCTCGCCAACAGCGGCGGTCTGTATTTCAACGAGAACAACGGTCGTACCGGTCGGGCCACCGAGGTGGCGTTCAACGAGGGCCAGGGCGTCGAGGTCTTCACCTTCCTGACCGACCTCTTCGTCGACGGTCACGCCCCCAACCTGGGCAACACCTGGAGCGACACCGACAGCGTGTTCTTCGCCAAGGAAGCGGCCATGATCTTCGACTCGACGGCCGGCGCCCGAGGGTTCCAGGACAACGCCGATTTCGAGGTCAAGACCGCCTTCATTCCGCACAGCGACTCGAGCGAGCGCAACGGTGTGGTCATCGGCGGCGCGGCGCTGTGGTTGATGGATTCGGGCGACGATGCCACCAACGCCGCGGCCTGGGACTTCATGCGCTACATGACCCAGTCCGATCCCCAGATCACCTGGCACACGGGCACCGGCTACTTCCCCGTGCTGGCCTCGCTCCAGACCGAGCCGCCTGAGGACCTCGCATCGTTCTGGGAGGAGAACCCCAACTTCGTGACCGCGATCGAGCAGCTGGCCACGACCGAGACCACGAACGCCGACGGTTCGACGAACTATGCGGTGCTCGGTGGTCGGGCCGGTCCCTTCCCGGAGGTTCGCCGGATCGTGACCGAGGCCTACAGCGCCGTCATCGACGGCGGGGCCACCCCTCAGGAGGCGCTCGACACAGCTGCCGAGCAGGCCAACCAGGCGCTGGCCGACTACAACGCCTTCTTCGAGTAGGCAATAGTCCGGTTCGGAGTCCTCGCTGCCCGGGCCACCGCCGTCGCCATGACGGCGGTGGCCTGTGGCGCGACCGAGACGGCCGATGTGGCCGGTCCGTCGTCGACCACATCCATCGTGCCCTCGGTGCCCTCGGTGCCGACCTCCGCGGTCGCCGAACCCCCGATCGATTGGCAGGGCCACCGAGGAGCGCGGGGACTCCGGCCCGAGAATACACTTCCGGGCTTCGAGCTGGCCCTCGATCTCGGGGTCGACACCCTTGAACTGGATCTCCATCTGTCGGCTGACGATCAGGTTGTGGTCTGGCACGACCCGATCATCAGCGGCGACAAGTGTGTCGGCGACGGGGTGGGCACTCCGGTCCGCCGGCTGACGGCATCCGAACTCCGAGCCCTGCGGTGCGCGTCGAACCCCGACGACACCGCGTTCGCAGAACAGGTCGCCGAGGGCGGCACGATCTCCGGCGACGACTTCGGGATCATCACACTGGCGGAACTCTTTCGATTCGTCGACGAGTACGCTCGTTCGGCGGACAAGACCTCGGACGAGCGGATGACGGCGACGACCGTGCGGTTCAACATCGAAACGAAGCGGCGACCCGACGACCCGGACGCGATAGGCGACGGTTTCGACGGGACCACGATGGGCCTGTTGGAACAGGGCACGATCGACGCGATCGACGACGCCGGCATCGTCGATCGGGTCACGGTGCAGAGCTTCGACCACCGCTCCCTGTGGGCCATCCGGGCCGAACGGGACGATATCGGACTGGTGGCTCTCACCCGGCGCAACGACAGCGTCGATCTGGCCGATCTGTCGGCCCAGGGCGCAACCGTGTGGTCACCCGACCACCGGTCTCTGAGCGCCAAGGCCATCGATGAGGCCCACGATCACGACCTCCTGGTGGTGCCGTGGACGGTCAACGACCCCGCAGCCATGACCCGGCTGATCGAGGCCGGGGTCGACGGCATCATCACCGACCGTCCCGATCTACGACCGGCGACGGGCGGATAGGCGGTAGACGGACAGATGGTGGCGGTTTCGCGGTGCCGAATTGTGGCGTTGATGGCTCTGGGGCTGGTGGCGGCGGCCTGCAGTGGCCAGGAGGCAGGCTCGGCCGAGTATGAGACCGCGGTCGTGGCCGAGGGGCTGATCAACCCGGTCGGTCTGGCCCTGTTGCCGACCGGCGAGATCCTGGTCGCCGAGGAGGGAACCGGTGACGACGACACCAGCGCCGGCATCAGCATCATCAGCGGCAACCGACTCGATCGGCTGGTCGACGACCTGCCCAGCGGCCGCGACTCGGGAGATCTCTCGGGCGTGCCGATGGTCGGCGTCTCGCCCGATGGCACCACGGTCTTCACCAGCCACTTCGGGGCCGAGGCGCTCCTCACCTTCCCGGTGCCGTCGTCGAAGGCGGTCGACGCCGGCGCCGTGCTGGGCCCTGCCGATCTCGAGACCACGATGACCCCGCTCAACCGGGTTCGTCTCACCAACGCGTTCGACATCACCTTCACCGATACGGGGGTGCCGGTCGTGACCGATGCCAGCGAGAACGGTGTCGCCACCCTCACCGACGACGGGCGCACCCTGTTCATCCACCGCTTCGGCCAGCTGACCGACCCCGAGAACTCGAGCCTCACCATCGACCCGGTTCCCACCGGCATCACCCGCCGCGACGACCGGTACCTCGTGACGTTGACGGGCGGTTGCCCCTACCCGTCGGGGTCGGGGCGGCTGGTCGCCATCGACGGCGACGGCGGTGAGGAGCCGATCGCAACCGGGCTCGACATGCCGATCGACGTCGAGGTCGACGACAACGGCACCGTGTGGATCCTCGAGTTCGCCCGCTTCGACCCCGAGGCCTCCTGCTTCAGCGGCGAAGGATACCAGCCCGGCACGGGTCGGCTCAGCCGGCTCGACGGCGACCGGCTCGTCACCGTGGCGGATGGCCTCGACTTCCCGGGATCCGTGGTGATCGCCGGCGATGGCTCATTGTTCGTGACCGAGATCTTCGCCGGCCGTGTCCTTCGGGTGTCGCCGGCCGACGGTGACCCCAACAACGGTGATCCCACCAACGGCGACCTCACGAACCCGGACTCCACGACCGCCCGACCGTGGCGGTTCACCGATGTGGCCGCCGATGTCGGGCTCGACTTCTCCCACGGCGCCTTCACCGCCGACATCACGGCCGACCCGGTGGCCATGATGGGGGGCGGCGTGTGCTGGCTGGACGCCGACGGCGACGGCGACCTCGATCTGTTCCTGGTCAACTCCTGGGCCGAGGCCGAGGAGGAGATTTGGATCCAACGGGGCGAACTGCCGGCCAGCCGCCTCTACAGCAACGACGGCGGAACCTTTCGTCCGTGGCCACCCGAGTCCGGCGGCGAGCTGCGCATCCGCGGCAACGGCTGTGTGGCCGCCGACTTCGATGCCGACTCCGACATCGACCTCTACGTGACCGCCGATGGGCCGAACGCCCTCCTCGTCAACGATGGCGACGGGAACTTCGAGAACCGGGCCGAGACGGCCGGGGTCGCCGTCGACGGGTGGACCTCGGCCGCGGCGGCCGCCGATGTCGACGGCGACGGTCACATCGACCTGTTCGTCGGCAGTTACATCGACTTCGACCGCCAGGTCGACAATCCGGTCGGTGCCTTCCCTCAGGACTTCCTGGGCGAACCCAACCAGCTGTTTCTCGGTGCCGGTGACGGGTCGTTCGTCGATGTCACCGCCGCGTCCGGGTTGGTCGGCGATCTTCGCACGCTCGGTGCCCTGTTCACCGACCTCGACCGCGACGGCGATCTCGACCTGTACCTGACCAACGACGGCCAGGCCAACACCCTGTACGAGAACCGGTCGACTCCGGGCTCGGTGCGCCTCGTCGACATCACCGCGCAGGCCGGCGTGGGCGACACCGGCAGCGGTATGGGCGTGGCCGGCGGCGACTACGACGGCGACGGCAGCACGGATCTGATGGTCACCAACTGGGAGGCCGAACTCCACGCCCTCTACCGGGGCCGTCCGCCCACAGCTGCCGACGAGTCTGACGAGTCCGAGGGGCCTGACTCTTCGCTGACCTTCGACTACAGCACCCATCGCATCGGGTATGCGGGTCTCGGCAACGACCTGACGGGATGGGGCACCTCCTGGAGCGATCTCGACAACGACACCGATCTCGATCTGCTCATCGTCAACGGCCGGGTGCCCGTCTCCGATCTGGCGAAAGACGCCGAACCGATCCAGATTCTCGGCAACCTCACCGCCGAGGGCCAGTCGGGCCAGCTGCGCGACTGGGGGCGTCGGCTGGGCCTCGACACCGTCGGCCCCCGCCTGGCACGGGGAGCGGCGATCGCCGACTACGACAACGACGGCGATCTCGACATCGCCATCAACCAGATCGCCGGTCCGGCCACCCTGCTGCGCAACGACGGACCGCCGGGCGGTCATCTGGTCGTGGTCGCCAACCCGGCCGTCCCCGGCACCAGAGCCGATGTCAGGCTGGCCAACGGCGCCACGCTCACCCGCGAGATCCGAGCCGGGAGCAGCTACCTGTCGAGTGAGGATCCCCGGCTGCACATCGGGCTGGGAGCGTTCGCCGTCGAATCGGTCACCGTGACGTGGCCGGGCGGCGCGACCATCACGATCGACCAACCGGAAGACCAGCTGATCACGGTGAACCGGCCGGACTGACGGTCGATCAACGGTCGAGCCGAGCGGCCGAGCCATAGGCCTGGAATTGGTTAAACCCCTGTCGCAGGGACGAAATCCGGTTAGCTTGTCCCCATGCGTTGGTCAAATCTGTTCATTCCCACCCTTCGTGATGCGCCCGCCGACGCCGAAGCCGCCAGCCATGCGCTTCTCGTGAAGGGCGGCTTCATCCGTCAGCTCCACTCCGGCCACTACTCGATGCTTCCCCTCGGCTGGAAGGTCCACCAGAAGGTGGCCGACATCGTCCGCTCCGAGATGAACGCCATCGGCGGCCAGGAGTTCCTGTTGCCCACGATGCACCCGGCCGGCATCTGGAAGGAGTCGGGCCGGTGGGACACGATGGGCGAGATCATGTTCCGCCTGACCGACCGGCGCGACAACGACCTCGCGCTCGGCATCACCCACGAGGAGATCTTCGCCACGGTCGCCGCCGAGCTGTCGTCGTACAAGGAGCTGCCCCAGATCTGGTACCACATCCAGACGAAGTTCCGCGACGAGGCAAGGCCCAAGAGCGGCCTGCTCCGGGTTCGGGAGTTCCACATGAAGGACTCCTACAGCTTCGACATCGACTGGGATGGGCTCGACAGGGCGTTCGAGACCCACCGGGTGGCCTACGAGCGCATCTTCGAACGCCTCGGGCTCGACGCGTTCGCCGTGAAGGCCAGCTCCGGGGCGATGGGCGGCGACACCTCCACCGAGTTCATGGTGCCCTGCCCCGCCGGGGAGGACGACGTGATCCGCTGCCCGAACTGCGACTACGCGGCCAACATCGAGAAGGCGACGTCGCAGCTGGCCCCGATCGCCGACGAGCCCCCTCCCGACGAACCCGAGCGTTTTCCCACACCGGGTATCCGCACCATCGCCGCGCTCGAGGAGGCGGGTGCCCCCGCCGACCGGCAGATCAAGACCATGGTGATGGTGGCCGACGGGGAGATCGTGCTCGCCCTCGTGCGAGGCGATCATCAGCTCAACACCCAGAAGTTCATCGACGCCACCGGCACCATCCTGTTGCGCCAAGCCAGCGCCGAGGAGGCGAAGGCCGCGCTCGGCGCACTGCCGGGCAGCCTCGGGGCGGTCGGCGTTTCCGACCTGCGTATCGTCGCCGACGAGGCCCTGCGGGGCCGCACCAGTATGACCACCGGGGCCAATGAGGACGACTGGCACTACCGGGGCGTCGACATCGGACGCGACATCGACGTCGCCCAGTGGGCCGACCTACGCGAGGCTGGCGCCGGCGAGCCCTGCGTCAACTGCGGCCATGCGCTCGACATCATCCGCTGCGTCGAGGTCGGCCACATCTTCAAACTCGGCACCGAGTTCTCCGAGGCGTTCGGCGCGATGGTGTCGGATGCCGACGGCAGGCAACAGCCCATCGTGATGGGCAGCTACGGCATCGGCATCGGCCGCAACATGGCCACGGTGGCCGAATCGCACCACGATGAGCACGGCTTGAAGTGGCCCGTGGCGATCGCCCCCTTCGAGGCCGTCGTCACCGTGCTCAAGCTCGACGAGCCCACGATGGCCGCGGCCGAGGATCTGTACCGGGGGCTACAGGCCCGCGGTATCGACGTGCTACTCGACGACCGCGACGCCCGCGCCGGGGTCAAGTTCGCCGATGCCGAGCTCATCGGCGTTCCCTACCGGCTGACGGTCGGTCCCCGATCGCTGGCCGACGGGGAGATCGAGCTCACGGTTCGGGCCAACGGCGACGGGAAGCGGTTGGCTGTGGACGTCGCCGTCGACACCGTCGCCGACGCCATCATCGCCGACCGATAATTCCCGAACGCCGCGGTTGGCCCGGAACTAGGTTGGTTCGGTGGCACTCACCTACTCCACCGCGACCGCCGACGACGTCGATGAGCTCTGTGACTTCGACGGACGCAACTTCGGCTTCCGGATGGACGACGTCGGAATCGAGACCGTCCGAAGCGAGTTCGACCTCGACCGCTTCGTGATCGTCCGCGATTCGTCGCTGGCCGGAAACCCCATGGTCGGGGCGGCCGGCAACTTCGGCCTCGGGGTCACGCTGCCGGGACCGGCGCCGGTGCCGATGGCCGGAGTCACCTGGGTGAGTGTGGCCACCACCCACCGCAGACAGGGTATCGCCGCCCGCATGATGGCCTGGCTCGACGACGACGCCCGGGTCCACAGCGAGCCGGTCATCGGACTGACCGCAAGTGAGGGCGGGATCTACGAACGGTTCGGATACGGCGTGGCCACGGTGGTCCGGTCGATCGCCATCGACCGCCGACGGGTGGCCATGCTCGACCGGTTCCAGGCCGACACGTCGTCCATCCGATTCGTCGATCACACCGAGCACTATCCCGAGATCTGCGCTCTGTTCGACCGGTACCGCCGGACTGCGGTCGGTCAGGTCGCGATGCCGGAGTTCCTGGCTCGGGAGAACCTTCGGCCTCACAGCCCGACGACCCGGACGGTCTGTGCCCTCCATCCGCAGGGATTTGCCATCTGGCAGGTGAACCCCGACTGGAACGAAGGCGACCCCCGGCACGGCCTGCGGCTCTGGATGCTGTGCGGCTTGACGGACGAGGCCCGTCGGGCGCTGTGGACGCTGATCCTGTCGACGGACCTGGCCGGCGAGATCTCCAGCCGAACCGTACTCGGGCCGGACGACCCGCTCCCCTATTTCCTCACCAATCCCCGGGCGGTGAAGACGACCCATATCGGCGACCATCTGTGGCTGAAGGTTCTCGATCCGCAGGCGGCGTTCGACGCCCGCTCCTATCGCACCGACGATTCCCTGGTGATCGAACTTCCCGACGGACCGATGATCCGGGTGAGCGCGGATGGCGTATCGACCGCCCGGCGGCGAAAGCGGGCCGACTTGGTGCTGAGTGAGGCGGCCGTGGGCCCGCTGCTGCTGGGCGGCGTGTCGGCCTCCACGCTGGCCGCCGGACGCCGCCTGGAGGCGTCCTCTTCGGCGGTGCTCGAGCGGGCCGACGCGTTCTTCGGCTGTTCTCCGACACCCCACTGCAGTATCGGCTTCTGACCCTGATTGCTGGTGATTGGCCGCCAATTGGCCGTGTCGCTGCGGTCAACGACTACGATGAAACCCCCTGAACTGCGTTTTCTCCGAGGTCATCGAGCCTGTTCGGCGCACATTCCGAGCGGAGCCCGAACATCGCTGTTCGGATACCGGGGGCCAGCCATCGACAAGGATCCAATCGCCCCGTGCAATCCATTGAACGAGCATTCCTCCTCCTACGGACGTTGGCTGCCGGCCCGGCCGGCGTGACCGATCTTGCCGATCGGACCGGTCTTCCGAAGAGCACCGTCGCCCGTATCCTCAGCGCTCTCGAACGTGAGATGGCGGTCGAACAGGATGAGGCGGGCGGTGAGTACCGGCTCGGACAGTCGCTGGGTGATCTGGCCGGTGCCTCGGCGCCGGGACGCAACCTGATCGCGGCCGCCCGGCCCCACCTGTGGGATCTCACCGAGATCACCGGCGAGACGTCTGGCCTGTCGATTCTCGATCGGGGAGCCGTTCTGTATCTGGATCACTACGAGTCGACCGAAGAGGTTCAGGTCAGGAGTTGGACCGGAGAGCGGGTTGCACCTCACCTCGTGCCGTCCGGGCTGGCGATGCTGGCCGACAAGCCGGAGAGCTACCTGTCGTCGCTGCTCCGCAAACCGCTCACCCGGACCACCGACGCCAGCGTCACCGATCCCGACAAGCTTCGAGCCCGCCTCGACGAGATCCGCGACCTCGGCTACGTCTGGGTCTTCGCCGAGTTCGACGAGAGCATCAACTCCGTGGCCGCCGGTGTGACCGACCACTCGGGGCGAATGGTCGCCGCGCTCCACGTGCACGGCCCGGCCTATCGCTTTCCTCCCGACGACCGCATCGACGAGTTCGGCCACCTGGTGCGCGATGCGGCCCGTCGGCTGTCGAGCCAGCTCGCCGATTGAGTCCGTTCCAGGGGTGTGACCGGGTCGTATGACCTGGGCCGAACGCCTTATACCGAATCGGCTTCGGCCGACGGTTCAGGGTGTTCGGAAGTTCGCAATGCTCTCGTCCGGTTGCTGCAGTTCTGATCGCGCTGGCGACCGTCGGATCGGGGTGTACCGCGTCCGGCCCGTCAGCCGGCGAGGCCACTCCCCCTGACCAGTTGGCCTTCGATGCCGGTGCCGCTGTTCAAACGACGACGACCACAGCACCAACAACCACAACCACCGAGCCGCCTCCTGTTCGTCTCGGTTCGGCCGAGCAGCCGTTCGTGGCGCTGCCCGAGTCGCCGGCGGCCCGAGCCGTCACCACCCCGAGTGGTGTCGTGCTCCCGGTACTGGGCGAGCGCGACGACACCTACCTGGTGATGACGGCGTGTGAGAACACCCGCTACCTACCCCGTGACGACGTCACACCCGTTGGTCGGGCTCACGTGGTGATCGATCCCGGCCACGGGGGAACCGAGATCGGTGCAGCCGGATCGCAGGGGTCGGTGGAGAAGGAACTGAACTTGGCCGTGGCCGTCGAGGCTCGCAGCCGTCTCGAGGTGCTCGGGGCGACCGTGGTGCTGACCCGATCGAGTGACCACAACCTCACCACCGGGTCGCGGGGCCTTCTGGCCAAGTCGATCGATCCAGCACTGTTCGTTTCGGTCCACCACAACGGTGGCGCCCCTCGCAGCGGCGACCGTCCGGGAACGATCGTGTTCACCAAGAACCAGAGCCCCGAGGCCACGAGGTTCGGAGGTCTTTTCCACCTCCGGCTCAACGCAGTTCTACAGTCGGCGGCCGACGTCAAACGAGCCGAACATGGCGAGTACATCAGTGCGCTCGATGCGCACGAGGCGGCCGTTGCCGCCTACGACCGGTCGGTGCAGGCCAGGGACGCGGCACTGGTGGCCAATGGTCAGATACCCGCCGACGCCACCACGGTGCCGGCGCCCCCGCCACAACCCGCCGATGGCTTTCGCCATCCGTCACGGCGCGATCCATCGCCGACAACAACGACACCGCCACCGCCGCCGCCCACCAATCCCGACGGCTCACCGGCCACCAACCCGGACGGATCAGCGGTCCCGGTGCCAACGACGGTCCCGGTTCCCGACACTCTGGCCGTGCCGCCGGTCTTCGATTCGACCCCGGTTCGTGAGTTCCTGTTCGCCGGCGGCCCGAACGCCGGTGTGCGGTCGTGGGTGCGGGCCGACGGCAAGGACTACCTGTCGGTGCTGCGCCACAGCGGGGATGTTCCGGCCGTTCTCGCCGAGTTCCTGTATGTCACCAATCCGTCAGAGGAGGAACTCCTGTTGGACCCCGCGTTCGTGTCGGCCGAGGCCGATGCCTTGGTCGCCGCCATCGTCGACTACTTCTCCGCCGCGACCTCCCAAGGCGATGGTTTCGTCGACGACCAGTTCGACGATCAGCCGATCGGCGGCGGGGGCCGACCCGAGGGTTGCGTCGAACCCGACCTCGGACTGTGACGGTTGGGCGGCGCCGCCGGCTGGAACCAGCGACGCCGCCCTCGTGTCAACTCGGTGTCAACTCCGCGGCTACCCGGTCAGTCCAACGA
Source organism: Acidimicrobiales bacterium (assembly GCA_965216655.1). GTDB lineage: Bacteria > Actinomycetota > Acidimicrobiia > Acidimicrobiales > SZUA-35 > JAHELU01. The sequence goes on along the minus strand of CBDCGP010000014.1, from coordinate 13,840 downwards.
AACGACGACCGGGTCGTGGTCGGACGAGCCGTGGGCCAGCAGGTCGATCGGATCGTTGAAGTAGATGTAGCCGGTCGGTGCGGGCGAGTTGATCTGCCACACCTCGGCGTCGGACACCTTTTTCGACAGCTTCGACGAGGCGAAGACATAGTCGAGCCGACCGAACCGGCCGCTGAACTTGAAGGTGAACGCATCATCACCCAGTTGCTGGACGAGGTCGACATAACCGGCATCGACCAGGATCTCGATCGGAGCCTCCTCCTCGTAGGCGTTGAAGTCGCCGATGAGGAGGACCTTGCGGTTGGCGAACACCGGGTTGCCCTTGGTCTCCACCCACTCGACGAGCCGCTCGGCCGCATACTGACGGGTGAGGTCGCAGTTGCCGGTCAAGGCGGAGCCGGCGTCGTCACCGAAACCGAACCCGGGGCCGGCCGTGTCGGCGCACGATGAGCCCTTCGACTTGAAGTGGTTCACCACGACGGTGACGCGGTTGTCGTCGATGTCGAAGGCCTGGGCCAGTGGCCACCGGTTGTTGTCCTCGTCGCCGCTGAGCAAAGCGTCGATATCGAACGTGGTGGCCTGCAGCACGGGTGATGCTTCGGCCGGCTGGTAGATGATGCCCGTGGCGATGGCATCCGGACCGAGCCCGCCGCCACCGAGACCCTCCGACGTGAGGATCGATTCGGGAGGCTGGATGTAGGCCCACTTCTCGGAGCCGGCAGCACCGTTCAGGGCCTCCACCAAGGTCACGATCGAGGGCACGGTCGCCGGGTCGCCGTCGTAGAAGTCCTCGTAGTCGTTCTCTATCTCGATGAGCCCGACGATCGAGGCGTTGAGTCGGTTGATGGCATCGACCAGCTTGGCCGTCTGGACGTCGAAGTCCTCCTGATTGGTGGCACCCCGTAGTACGGCGCTGTCGCCGAACGTGTTGAAGTAGTTCAACACGTTGAAGCTGGCGATGTCGTTGCCGTCGGCGAGGTTCGGCGCATCAGGCCGGGGCACCGTGTCATCGGTTTCGGGGAAGAAGATCCGGTCGTCGGGATCCCCCACCTCGTTCTCGACCGGCTCGACCTTGAACTCGCCGAAACTGTAGGTGAGCGCTCCGACCAGTCGCCCGGCCGGCATCGTGTCACCGGCCGACAGGTCTTCATCGAACAGCTCCCACGGGAAGGGGTTGAACTGCGAGAACGCCTCGTTGCGATCGTTCACCTTCAACTCCCGGGTGAGGTTCTCGGCCTCCAGGGCGGCTGCGGCCGGGTCGTCCGGGGCGAAGACCGATGTGGCCTGCGGAAGCGGCCCGTCGAGCGCCAAGCCGAGTTCACCGAACCGGTAGGCGGTGAACAGACCCGTGACCTGCAGGTCTTGGGCGTTGGTGACCAGCATCGACTCGAACGCCTCGCGCCCGGCTCGATCGAGGGGTAGTGTCACCGGGGTCGGGTCGATCGTGACCGGATCGACGTCGCAGATCTCGGTGTCGGGGAACGACAGCTGGGTCAGCCCGAAGAAGGCGGTGACCTGGTCGGTCAGCTCGACGGTGTCGCCCTCGACGGGAAGCTGGCCGGCGGACTGGAACACGAACAGGCCCTCGGACGACAGCGGGTCGCCGTCTTGATCCGCCGGCTCCTCCTGCACGAAGTAGCCGTCGAGGTCAGGGTCGGCCAGGGTGACGACGGCGCGGATCGTGACGGTCTGGCCGTCGAGCGGCGAGTCGAAGCGGGCGTCGGGGTCGGCGCCGGAACCCTGGATCTCGCTGATCAGGGTGAGGTCTTCGGCAGGTGTGTCGCAGACGGGGTCCGGGTCGCCGCCACCGCCTCCACCGTCGCCACCGGGCGGCAGTCCGAGGTCGCTGACATCGTTCTGGCCGAACGCGTCCCATTGGGCGGTGATGTCGTAGGCATCGGTGATGTCGGTGTCGCGAGTAAACTCGTTGCGGCGAAGCGTGACGTTTGCGGCGTTGTTGATCTCGGCGCCGGCCTGCTTGAAGCTGTCGATCACGTTGCCGCCCGCATCGACGATCTCGAACGCGTCGTTGCCATTGAAGTTGATGGCGGTCGAAGTGTCGTCGACGTCCCCGCCGAGCGTAAGCCCCTCGTCGTCGTTGAAGTCGGGGTGCGTGACCACGAAGACGTCCCCGTCGGCCAGATCGACCGCCGGAAAGGCGTAGGTGAACGTCGGGGTCGTGTCGTCGTTGGAATAAAGCCGGTATTCAAGCCCTGAGAGCGACACCGAAGCGCCGGTGCCGTTGTAGATCTCAATTGCCTTATTGAGGCTCGAACCCTCGACGTACTCGCTGATCACCAGGCCGTCGGTACTGGGGTCGGCCGCCATGGCCGGACTGGCGCCGGCCACGAGCAACGTTGCCATAATCGCCGCCACGAATGCCGCCGGCCGCAGCCGCCGGGCAGACCTTCGAAGACTCCCGTCCATCACATAGCTCCTGTCTGAAGATGATCGATGAGCGCGTGACAGTAGCACGAGATGTCGAACCAGGCAGGTCCATCGCGCAGCAACCTGTTGGGGGCCCGGCAGCGACTGGCGAGGCTCCGTCACTGTCATTATACTTTTGCCAATGACGGTGGTTCGCGAGTGTCAATGAAGCGACGGGTCGGAGTGAAGTTCATACTGCTCGCCGTCATCGCAGCCGCCTGTGGACCCTCAGCCACCGATCCTGGGACCGACACCGGTCCCACCTTGTCGACGAGCTCCGATGCGACAGCCACCACGATCGCCGAGGCAACGATTGGCGAGGCAACGGTCGGCGAGCTGCCCGCGTCGATCGAGGTCTTCGCCGACTACCCGAGATATCTGTGGCACAAGCGACGGCTGTCGGTGGCCACGACCAACGGCACGACCGAGCCTCTCACCATCACCATGATCCGGCTACACAGTGACCACTTCGAACCGGTTCCGGTGGAGAACAAGCGAACGGTCATACCGGCAGGTAGCCGGGTCGATGTGCAGGCCGATTTCGGTGATCTGGTCTCCTGTGATCCTGGCCCACGGCAGGCCAGCGTCGAGTACGAGCTCGCCATCGGCGACGGACCGACCAGGACCGTCATCGGCGACCTCGACCCCACACCACTCGACGAGATGTTGGATCGTGAGTGCGCGGCCATCCGTATTGCCGAGGCGGTCGACATCGGGTTCGGAAGCGACTGGGCCCGCAGCGGCGACGATCTCATCGGGACGATCTCGATCACGCGGCGAGGGGCCGACCTCACCCGTGTCGAGGCAATTCGGGGGACCGAGATCTTCGCCATGGTGGAAACCAGCGACCCTCCGCTACTTCCCCTCGATGTCGACGGAGACATCGGGGTTCCCATCGAGTTGTTCGTGACCCGCTGCGATCCCCACGTCGTCGGGCAGAGCACCCGCACGTTCGAGTTCAAGATCTGGGTGGGCCTGGGCGGCGAGAAACCCCGTCTCGCGGTGATCGACCCTGACCCCGAACTCATGGATCGGCTGACGGCCCTCCTCGCTGAATGCATCGCCAACCAGTAGTGAACGACCAGCAGTGAATCAGCTATGAACCGACATCCTGTCGACAAACAGGGCCGCGTGCTCCCCGAACCTGGATGGCCTGCCGACCGGGCGGCGCCGGGGGAGTTGGAACTGGTCCGCCGTTTCGCCAACTCGGTCAACTACGAGAACGGCGCGGACCGTTTCTCGACCGCCGAGGGCTTCGACCGATGGCTGGTCGCGGAGGGTCGCTCCGCAACCAAGCCCAGCCCCGATGACCTCGCCGCTGTCAGCGCGTTCCGATCGGCACTTCACGAGATCACGGTTGCCAACCGCGAGGGCGGCGACACAACTCGGGCCTGGGCCGCGCTCGCCGACAGACTCTCGTCCATATCGTTCACCCTGACCCCCGACGATCGCGGCCTCCGCCTCTCCCCACAGGGGCCGACTCCGACGATGACCTTGCTTGGCGAGTTGGCCCTCATCGCCATCGACGCCGGCAACGCCGGGACCTTGCAACGCCTCAAGTCTTGCACGCACTGCCAATGGACGATCTACGACACGTCGAAGAACCGGAGCGCCCGATGGTGCTCGATGACCGCCTGCGGTGGGCGTCACAACGCCCGCGCCTACCGCCAGCGCAAGCGTAAGCGCTCCTGATCGGTGGGTGCACTGATGTCCGCTCCGTTCACCTTACGAGTCGCGTTTCCATTTGTTGTGTGGATCACAGAGCATCTGTCCGTTGGCGAGTTTGGTTGGCCCGCCTTTGGCGTGGGGTCTGACGTGGTCGGATTGAAGCCACGCGAACGGTGCATCGCATCCGGGGACCTGGCATCGCCCCCTTGATTTCACCAGCAGAACTTGGCGCATCCACGGCGGGAAACCTCTCGCTTTGACCGCCACCTCAACGGGCCGGGAGTCGGTATCGAACACCATCCGCTGGAACCGACCCACCGCCATCGCCGCGATAGCGAGCCTGGGGTGGATGGGGGTGCCGTCAGCCAGTTCGCATCGCCAGTTGATGTCGTGTGATAATCAGGTTCAACCGGGCTGTGAGCGCCGTCGGGATCGCCGACTGCTCCGGAAACGAGCCGTTCGGCCAAGCTCTGACCCATGACCAGATGGATGAGTGGGGTGATGGTTGAATCACCACCGGACTGGCTACCCCGGACCATCAGGTTGATCAACGCTACACCCTGCCGTTGACCAACCGTGCGGGTCACCTCGGTTTCGCTGTCTTGACGGAACAGTTCTTGGGATTCAAGGTCGAGAAGCCTACGGAACGCCTGCCCGGTGAGCGGGTCGAACGCAAACCGACCGGTGACCGACCCATCAGCGTGTTTCCGGTAGCTGCACGTGGTCTTGGCCGCCTGCTCCGACGGTTCCACGCCATCAGGATCGGCGGCGTTGAGCCAGTAGATCAACACATTCACAAAATCGGAGAAGTCACAATCACGAGCAGCCGCAACCAGCATCTCCTGCGATTCCACCAACTGGTGGTGGACCTTGGGTTTGTCCAGCTTGTACAACTCCTGCACGTGACGACTGGTCAGCACCCCCGCATTGAAGGCTTGCGCGAACAGCGGGAAGTCGATCAACCACCGACCAATCCGGTCCAGACGGCGAACCGACCGGGCATCCGCCTTCGAAGCACTCACCACATGATCGACCGCATGACGGTATCCGAGTGCTTTGAACGCCCCCGGACCCTCGGTCGCCTCAGAGGCAGCCGCCAACGTGGAACACCGCAACGCATCCAACCGAGACGACAACCGCTCCAACACACACGCCCGCTCAGCCAACTCAACGGCCGGACGGCAGAACAGCGGCGTTTCCTGGGCACGAGCCAGGGCCGCTTCGAGATCTACAAGGTCCTCATCAGACGATGATGGATGGTACCCGCCTTCCAACACACCTTCAGTCTACCGAACACACGTACGAGAAACAAGAGAAATTTTACGAATTTTTCAATAATCTACGTATGACGTACGAGAAACCGGCCACCCTGACGAGTTCGTCCACAACGTCTGCGGCTACTACACCGAGCCCACAGCAGAGACGACCGGGCGGCGGCACTATCGCCAACTCACCGTCGTCAGGTACCGGGCGCGTCGTCCCGTGCCCCAGCTGCCGACGGTTTCGCTACGCCCGGCAGCGGGAGTGCGGACAAGTCGACCGAAGCGGCTGCCCCGGCGGCCAGGTTCTCCTGGCGTATCTCCTCGGCCACTTCCTCCCGATGCACGATCACCGAGCGGGGGGCGTCTATACCAAGGCGAACCTGGTCGCCCTTCAGCTCGACGATCCGAACGATCACGTTGTCGCCGATGACGATGGCCTGGCCCTGGCGGCGGCTCAGAACCAGCATCAGTTCCCGATTCTCGTGCGAGCCGAGTAGCGGGCATTGTCGAGCACCAGCTGCGTGCCCCGTCTGGTCGACGAGCTCACCACGAGCGGACCCAGCAGGTTGGCGGTGACGGTCGGCTCTCCGCCATCGTCGCCCGGACGGACCGAGACCAGGACCATGACCCCCACATCCTCAGGTCCGGTCAGGCCGAGGCGCTTCTCGACCTCGTCGGGCACGACGATGTCGTAGTCGGGCCAGAACTGCCACGGGTCGGTCACGACGAACGCCACATCCGGATCGGTCGCCGAGTGGAGCCAGAAGTACGGCGTGTCGGTCTGTTCGACCAGTACCAGCGAACGGGTCGACTCCTCCAGCCCGAGGAGTCCGTCGGGAAATTCGAACAGCGAGTTCTCATCGACTTCGATGGTTCCGAATCGGCTGGAGTCAATACTGACCATCGTCATGAATTCACCATCGGCGGCTTGGGATTCATTTTCATCCATTGTCTTCTTGCCCGCTCAGGCCGACCCTGCTCGGAAGCGGCGTTGGGCATGCGGCGTCGGCACGCATCGTAGTGGAACGATCGGGGGGCACCGTGTGATGGCACCTCCCAAAACACCGGCGGGCGACATGTTCTACGACCCCTCGAGCATCTCGGGCACAGCCTCCTTCTCCCCGGCCGAGGAGCCCGTGGCCGATGCGACGGTGGACGATGGGGATGTTGACGACGAGGTCGACGAGGACGCTGAGCCGGCCGCGGGGCCGGGATGGCGAGGCCGGAAGAGGATCGAATCCATGATCCGCATCCCCATGAAGCCGACCACGAGAGCGGCGCTGTAGCGGCCGAGTACGTAGTCGACCGAGAATTCGCCGCTGAAGGCAGCCATCAACAGGCGGCCGTTCACGACCAGTGCGAGCAGGAAGATCCCGGCGGCGCAGAGCGAGCGAAATCGTCGCTGGTCCATCTCAGCCCGCGATGGTGTCCGAGTGCATCGGTGTCATCACTGTTCACCCCACGACCGCCGTCGGTCGTCGCCGGTTCGTCGGTCGCCGCGCCGACGGTCGTTCTCGACCGGCCGTGAGGCGACCCGACGATCGGTTCCCGACCGCCGCTCCTCCGGCGACACCGGCGGCGGTGGCCGATCCGACGACGGCCCACGATCAACGGACCGCGCTCCCTGCCTTGCCGATCGGCCGCAGTCGCAGGTTGTCTCGTCGAGATCGTTTCGGACCGCTCGGGCGATGTCATCGACCCGAGCCCGAACCACCTCGTCGATCTCACGACGGACGTCGGCCCACCGGGGCAAGGGTTCGGGGTTCGACATCGGCCACCAGCCGGTCACCGGCGGTCCCATGGGCGGTGCCGGCGGCAAGAAGTGAATCGGCCATGGCATGCCCCATCCACCGGGGAACGAGGTGGGAGGCCCCACAACAGGCCACGGCGGCGGGGACCACGACTGTGGCGGCGGCCGACTCCACAACGGATCGACCGCCCACGGCGGCGGCTCACCGGGATGAGGGCCGCTACGGTGCCAACCATCGTCGGGCGAGTCGGCCGAACCGGACGAATCGGACGAATCGGCCGAGTCTCTCGTGTCGGTCGAGTCTCTCGTGTCGCTCGATCGTCCGCCGGGATCGGAAACCGGACGAGATCGCCGCAGCGTCCGCGGCGGTCCGTCGCCGGGTGACCGACGATCGCCGATCGACGGGATGTCATCGATCGGTGGCTGATCATCGGTTCCGGGGTTGTCGGGCATGGGTTCGATCACACGTTCTCCGGGCCGAACCGGTTCGGGGCGAAGGCCGACAATCGGTTCGTCGGCGGAACCCCGGCCCGTTTCGGCCTGTTTCGGACCCCGTCGGTCGTTTTCGATCGGCTGTGAGCCCACCGGTTGACCGGATCCGACGGCGACGGCCCGACCCAGGATCGATCGAAACGAGTCGCCGGCTCGATCCGCATCGGTCATTTCCGCCGCCCTGGTCAGCAGTTCCTCAGTGCTCACCTGATCGGCACGATCGAGCAGTGCGGCCTGTATGGAGCGGCGCGGCGCTTCGGCGCGCGCTGGTTTCGAGGGAGTCCGCGAGACGACGGTGCCCGCTGTCGTCATCGGCTCCACTGGTTGGAGCGGCGGCAGGAGTGCCGTGGGGGCCACGGACGGACGGGATGACGTTATCAGCTCGTCGTCGGCGTCGGGTTCCGTCAGGGCAACTCCCGACGGAGTCAGCCCCGCCGAGGCGACGACCTCGTAGTGCTCACGAGCGAAGAACCCGGCGACGCCGCCGTCCCGGACGCGGTCGGCTTTCACGATGACCGCATCCGAGCCGAGTTCATCGTCGACGCGGCGCAGCAGCGTGGCCAGGTCAGGCCCTGAGTAGTGCCGGCGTTCGCTCACTGGTCACGGTTCCCCGGGTGTCGATGCGGATGTTGGTACCCAGCTCCTCGAAGGCGAGCAGCAGGCAGTCGAGATCGGTCAGCGCCATCAGCTTCTTCAGCGGGCGGCGCAGGATTCTGGCCGTCACGACCGTCGGTGAGACACCGGTCTGCTCGATCTCCACGATCTTGGCCCGAAGTGCTCGTATGACCTCCTCGAGCGCTTCGGGTTCGAGGGCGAAGTCGACGCCGTTCGGCGTCGCCTGGAGCGACTGCAGGAGCATGTGCTCGAGGATCGGGTCGAGGACGACGACCGGCAGGCTTCCGTCGGGGTTGATCCGGTGCTGGGTGATGGCCGGACCGAGCGTCGTGCGCACGGCGTCCACCAGGTCGGCCACCGAGCGGGTCTCGCGGGCCCGCTCCCCGACGACATCGAGAATGCGAATCATGTCCACGATCGAGACCTGCTCGGCCAACAGCTCCTGCAGAACACGCTGCACTTCGCCCACGGTCAGATCGGAGGCCGTGAGCTCCTCGATGACCGCCGGATCGGTCTCCCGTACGAGCTCGATCAGTGACTTCGTCTCCGTGCGTGACAGCAACGCCGGCGCCTGATTTCTGACCACCTCGGCCAGGTGGGTGGTGATCATCGACGACCTGTCGACGATGGTCGCCCCGTAGGCCTCGGCGATCTGGCGGTGCTCGACGGGAAGCCACTTCGCCGGAAGGCCGAAGACCGGCTCCTTCGTCAGTTCCCCCGGGATGGCGCTGAGATCCTCGGCGATGACGAGCACGTTGCCGGGCGGGGCGATACCCCGACCCATCTCCACCCCGTGCACCGTGATCACGTACTCGCTGGGGTTGAGATCGAGCGAATCGCGGGTCCGAACCGGAGGAATGATCAGACCGATCTCCATGGCGATCTTACGCCGCAGTGCCCGCACCCGGTCGAGCAGGTCGCCGTCGCGGGTGCCGTCGACGAGATCGACCAGGTCAACGGCCAGGGTGAGGGCCAGCGGCTCGGGGCGGATCTCGACCGCCAGTTCGTTGACCTCACGCTCCTCGGCCTGGCCCTCGGTCTCGACCTCGACCACGGCGATGTCGTCGGGGACCTGATTCGCCATCCGGTAGCCGGCGTAGAACATGGTGGCGCCGACGAGAACGAACGGCACGATCGGGAGTCCCGGTGCCAGGCCGAGTGCGCTGATGGTGATGCCCCCGTAGCGAAGGGCACGGTGCTGACGCCCGAGCTGGCCGGTGACGGCCTCACCGAGGTCGGACGAGCCCGCCGTCCGAGTGACGAGAATGCCCGACGCCACCGAGATCAACAGCGCGGGGACCTGCGACACGAGACCGTCACCCACGGTCAGGATCGAGTACCGGTTGACCGCCTCCGAGAACGACAATCCCTGTTGGGCCACACCGATGGCGAGTCCACCGACGAGGTTGATGAGCGTGACGAGGACGCCGGCGATCGCGTCGCCCTTGACGAACTTCGACGCTCCGTCCATCGCCCCGTAGAAGTCGGCCTCCTGTGCCACCTCCTCACGCCGGACGCGGGCCTCGATCTCGTCGATCAGACCGGCGCCGAGATCGGCGTCGATGGCCATCTGCTTGCCCGGGAGGGCATCGAGCGTGAAACGGGCGCCGACCTCGGCCACCCGGGAGGCACCGTTGGTGATGACCACGAACTGGATCACCACCAAGATCAGGAAGACGACGAGGCCGACGACCACCGAACCGCCGACGACGAACGATCCGAACGCCTGAATGACCCCACCGGCGGAGCCGGTTCCCAGGATCAGCCGGGTCGTCGACACGTTGAGGGCCAGGCGGAACAGCGTGGCGATCAGCAAAAGCGAGGGGAATGAGTCGAGATCGATCGAACGTTGGGCCAGGATCGTCGACAGCAGCAGCATCACGGCGAAGCCGATGTTGATCGACAGGAGAAGGTCGATGACGGCGCTCGGGAGCGGGAGGATCATCAGTCCCACCACGCCGATCACGCCGGCGGAGACCAACGCGCCCCCGTATCGGAAAGTCGGCATAACGGCTCGCTACTCGGTTGTGGCCGCTGGTGTTGTCGAGGCGGGAACGTCCTGCCGCACCAGGGTCGTCCACTCACCATCGGTGGCGGAACCGGCAATGTTGAGTGTTTCGGTCATCGTGATCCCTCCGCGGCGGCCAGTGATCGTGCCGGCTCGAGCGCGGCGCGGGGCACGTTGACCCGGCGGATCATCCCCGCCAGGGCGGAGGGACGGGACCGGAGGACGAATGCCAGCACCAGCGCCACCGCGTGGTACAGCTCGACGGGAACGTCACGCCCCACCTCGGTGGTGTCGTGGAGCAGCCACGCCAGCGCCCTGCTCTCCACAAGTGGCACCTCGGCTTCGACGGCCCGGATACGGATCCGCTCGGCCACCTCGTCGGTCCCCTTGGCCACCACCTTCGGCGCGGCCAGCCCGTCGCCGTACTTGAGAGCAACGGCCACGTGGATCGGGTTGACCACGACGACCGAGGAGTCCTTCACGGCGGACAGCATCTGGTTGCGGGTCATCCGTTGATGGATCTGGCGGCGCCGGGCCCGAACCTCGGGATTGCCCTCCGTTGTCCGGGCCTCCTGTTTCACCTCGTGTTTCGTCATGCGGATTTTCCGCTCGGTTCGCCACCGCTGGAAGCCAACGTCGGCCAGACCGACCAGGAGGCCGGCCAGGGCCAGAAGGCGGAGCAGCAGCACGAGGTCGTCGGCCGCCGCCCGGACCCCGTCCGCGGCCCCGACCGAACCGCCACCGAGGTGGTTGCGGGCGACCGTCGGCACCACGAGCACGACGACGACGACCAGCATCAGCAGTCGAAGCAACGACTTGGCGGTGTCGACCAGCGAATCGGGTGAGACCAGGCGTTTGAAACCGGCGATGGGTGACAGACGCTGCCACTTCGGTTTCAACGATCGGCCGGATACGACGACGCCTCCCTGCACGGCGAGACCGGCGAGCGTGAGCATCATGATGAGAGCCATCATGGCGATGATGACGACTGCGAGATCACCGATGAGGGCCCACAGCGAGCCCAGCACGGGCCCCAACTCCCGCTCGGCCGACAGCACGATCGTGTTGCGTGATCGCGCCCGCAACGAGTCGAGCAGCCCACCGAGAATCGGGGGACCGAAGAAGGTGGCCAGCACGAGCACCCCCCACTGGACCACGTCCACCGACCGGGGGATCTGACCCTCGGCCCGGGCCTCCTTGCGCCTCCTCGGTGTCGCCTTTTCGGTTTTTGACCCGGTGTCGGTATCGGAGGCCATGAGTCAGCCCCCGAGCGCCTGGATCGACCACACGATCGAGCGCTCGAGCAGCGTCGAGATCGAGCGTACGGCAAGCGGGACCGACACGGTCAACACCAGCATCATGATCATGCCCTTGGCGGCAAAGCCGAGGACCAGCACGTTGAGCCGGGGCGCGGCCCGGCTGGCCAGACCGAGCACCACCTCGGTCATGGCCAGCGCCACGAGCACCGGCAGTGCTATCTCGGTCGCGGCGAGCAAGAGATCGCCGGCCCCTCGAATCAAGGCGTCCGACAGATTGCTCGGGATCAAGCCGTCGAGCGGGGCGACGTCGAACGTCCGGAGCAGTCCGCGAACGATCATGAGGTGGCCGTCGATGATGAACAGTCCGGTCACCATGATCAGCTGGTAGAGCCGACCGACGGGACCGGCCTGGACCTGCGTCGTCGGATCGTAGAGCACGGCGACCCCGATACCCGACATGAGATCGATGATCGACCCGGCCGCCATGATGGCGGCCATGAACAACTGGATGATGATCCCCATCGCCGCGCCGACGACGACCTGGAAGACGACGGCGAGAACCAGACCCGACGAGGTGAGGTCGAAGTCGACGGCGACGAGCGGCGCCAGGGCGATACCGATGCCGACGGCCACGGCGAGCCGGACCCGAATCGGCACGCCACCGCTCGAGAACGGCGGAGCGAACTGCAACATGGCCAGCATCCGGGCGGTCAGGAGCAGGAATCCGACGATGACGCCGGGATCGAATGCGTAGGAGGCCACCGCCAGCCCGGACCTAACCCAGGAGGCCCGGGATCGAGTTGTAGAGCTGCACCGTGTAGGCGACCATCTCCTGGATCATCCACGATCCCGAGATGATGATCACCGCGCCGACGGCGATGAACTTCGGCACGAAACTGAGGGTTTGTTCCTGGAGCTGGGTCACCGACTGCAGGAGGCCGACCGCCACACCGACGGCGATGGCGGTGACGAGAATCGGGGCCGAGATGCGGGCCGCGATCCAGATGGCCTCGGACACTATCTCAATGGCTTGGGTCTCGGTCATCGTTATCAAACACCGCCTTCATCAACCGGGGAGATTCGCATACGGCTTTCGCTGTGGTCGGTCACCCGCGCCCTAGAGGAAGCTGGTCAGGAGCGTCTCGACGATCAGCGACCATCCGCCGACCATCACGAACAGGAGGAGTTTGAACGGCAGCGACACGAACACCGGGGGCAGCATCATCATGCCGAGCGACATCAGGACGGCGGAGACGACCACGTCGATCACCAGGAACGGAATGAAGATCACGAACCCGATCAGGAAGGCCGTCTTCAACTCCGAGAGAAGAAACGCCGGGATGAGGGTGCTGAGCGCGATGTCGGACGGGTCCTCGGGACGATCGGCTTCGGTGGCGTCGAGCATCAACTCGATCTCCGACACCCGGGTGTGCTCGAGCATGAACTCCCGCAACGGCTCGGCTCCGACGTCGATCGCGTCGGCCTGCTCCAGCTCACCGTCCAGGTAGGGCTGCACCGCCGTCTCGTTGATCGCGGAGATGGTGGGGCTCATCACGAACAGGGTCAGGAACAGGGCGAGGCCGACGAGCACCTGGTTCGGAGGCACCCCCTGCAACCCGAGCGCATTTCGGGTGAGCGAAAGCACCACCACGATCCGGGTGAAACTCGTCAACATGATGATCAACGATGGTGCGAGCGAGAGGAGCGTGAGGGCCACGATGATCGTGACGGACTGGCTGGGGCCGTCGCTGCCGTCGTCGATCGTGATCGTGAACGGTTCGTCCTCCGGTTCGACCTCGTCGTCGCCGCCGGGGGTTGGGACCGTCGGCGGCGTCGGCTCGATGCCGTCCTGGGCCGCGGCCGGAGCGGCGAACGTCAGCAGTCCGATCCCGGCCAGCACCACCATCAGCCAGCCTGCACCGGCCCGTCGGAACCGGGTCACCGCTGTTTCCGTACCGTTCTGTCCCGGAGCCGATCCAGGAGCCGGCCCGACGAGATCGGTAGGTGGGAGGGAAGCGATCGGGGAGATGGCACCAACTCCTGGCCCTCCGGTGCCTCGTCGGCCTCGTCCGCGTTCCTCGCCACGAGATCGTCGCCCTCGGACAGAACCTGCACTCCCCCGTCGGCCACGCCGAGGAGCAGGCTGCGGGCGCCGACCTGCACGAGAATCAAGGAGGCGTTCCGGCTGAGTCCGCGTTGCGCCCTGACGTCGATGAGATCGTTGTGAGGCGAGCCCAGTCCTCGAGACCGAGCCACCTTGGTGAGGATCCACAGCAGGAACGCGACAACCGCCAGCGAGCCGATCATTCGAATCAGCAGCAGAGCGGATGCGCCCATGTCAGCCTCGTTCCGGGTCGAT
>CBDCGP010000013.1:0-41252 GCA_965216655.1 Acidimicrobiales bacterium | reverse complement strand
CCCCACCACGGTGTCGGATCCGTCGCCGGATCGACCGGCGGCCATCGATCCGCTGTGTCCGCCGACGCAGGCCGTGGCGACGAGCGTCATCGCCGCAACGACGGTGGAGAACGAACGAATCAGGCGCGCCGCCGGGACCACCGCGCCGCCGTCCGTCAACGCTGACCGGTCGACCGAAGCGCGCTTCGGCCGTCCCAGGCGTACTGGAAGCCGCTGTACAGGGTGAAGGCGACGGCGAACCACAGGAGCGTGTCGGCCACCCACGGGCTGCCGTCGAGGGGAGGAAACATGGCCGCTGCGATCGCCAGACCCTGGACGAAAGTCTTGTACTTGGCCGACGTTCGGGCGGGGATGGCGAGACCCCGACGCCCCCAGTAACTGCGATACACCATGATGGCGATCTCGCGGACCGCGATCAGCACCACGGGAAGCCAGTGGAACCGGCCGATGGCGACGAGCACGGCGCCGGCCGCCAGGACCACGGCCTTGTCGGCCAGCGGGTCGAGAAAGGCCCCGACCCGGGTTGGCGTGCTGCGGCGGGCCAGCCGGCCGTCGAGATAATCGGTGAAACCGAGGAACCAGCCGAACCAGAAGCTGACCCACCACGGGTTGCGGTAGGCGATCATCAGGGCCAGCACCGGGGCCATCACGATCCGCGTGATGGTCAGGGCGTTGGCGGCCAGAGCCCAGCGGGATCGACCGATGAAATCCATTTGAACCGCGTTCTGTTGAACCGGACCGTCAGCCACCGACGGGCACCTCGCCGTCCGGTGTTTCGACCCGCGATTCGAAGAGGTCGCCTTCGGTTGCGGCCAGCAGATCAGGGCCTTCGGCACCATCGATCGTCACCGTGGTGAACGTGCCGACCTCGAGCGATGGGTCGACGTGGATGATGCCGTCGATCTCGGGGGCCTCCCGAACCGATCGGGCCCGACCGACCTCATCGACCAGCACCTCGAGACGGTCACCGATCAGCGCCGCCCGCTTCTCGGCGGTGATGCGGTCCTGCAGCTCACGCAGCTCCGCCAGACGCTCGTCGATCAGGCCCGAGGGGACCTTGCCGTCGAGCGAGGCCCCGTGGGTTCCCTCCTCCTCGGAGTAGGCGAAAAAGCCACACCAGTCGAGTCTGGCGTCGGTGACGAACTCGAGCAGCGCGTCGTGGTCCGCCTCCGTCTCGCCCGGATACCCGACGATGAAGTTCGACCGGAAGGCGGCATCGGGTTCACGGGCCCGGATAGCGGCGATACGTTCGGCGAATCGCCGCCCGTCACCCCAACGACGCATACGCCGCATGAGCGGCGGCGATACATGCTGCAGCGAGAGGTCGAAGTACGGCACACCGGTGGCGCAGATCGTGTCGATCAGCTCCTCGGTGAGGTCGGACGGATAGAGGTAGAGCAACCGAACCCGGGGCACGAGATCGGCCGCCGCCCTCACCAGCGGGACGATGCGACGCTCACCTCTACCCTGGTCTCGGCCATAGGTGGCGAGATCCTGGGCCACCAGCACGATCTCGGCGGCTTCGACCTGTTCGATCTCGGCCAGGATCGAGTCCTTGGTCCGGGAACGCTGCTTCCCCCGGAAGGTCGGGATGGCGCAGAAGCCGCAGTTACGGTCACAGCCCTCGGCCACCTTCACGTAGGCCCAGGGTGCTCGAGCCGCCGGCCGCGGCAGCTCGAGCAGATCGAAGGCCGAGCGGCGACCCGATCGGGTGGCCCCAAGGGTGACCGGAACCGACGTGTCGGTGGCCTGGGGTCGGTCGTCGAGCAGGGAGACCCCGAACGGGGCGATCCGATCGATCTCCGGAAGGGCCTCGCCGAGCTCCTCGCCGTAACGTTCGGCCATGCAACCGGTCACGACCAGGCGCGACTCGGGTTTGCGGATGTCGTCGAAGGCGAGAACCGTGTCGATCGACTCCTGGCGGGCGTCGGCGATAAAAGCGCAGGTGTTGACGACGACCAGGTCCGCGTCATCGGCCGATTCCGCCGGAACGTAGCCATCCCTGTCCAACGTGCCCGTCAACTTGTCGGAGTCGACCTGATTCTTCGGGCAGCCCAGCGTCTCTATCCAGTACCGTTCGGGCATTGGCGACAAGGCTACCGGACGGTCACCGCCCTCCCCCGATCCCTTCCGTGCGCCCCAGGCCTCGAAAACCGGTGGCGGGAGCGCACGGAACGGAGGGTTAGAGGTTGTAGGCGAGTGGAAGGCCGGGGACCTCCCACGGACACGACACCAACCGGCCGGACCCGGACAGCGTGACGTAGGCGATGTCGAGGTTTTCTCCGCCGAAGCAGATGTTGGTGGTGAGGGGGTCGTCGAAGGGAATGAACCGGTGGGCTCCCTCGGGGGTGATGCTGGTGATGCCACCCCGGCGCACGGTTGCCACGCATATGTTGCCCAGCGAGTCGACGGCCAGCGAGTCGAAGAGGGGCCCGCCCTCCGGATCGGCCAGCACCTCACCCCGATGCTCGGGGCCGAAGTACCCCGCGATCTCACCGGGACCCGACAGCGGCCACTGGTAGACACGGCCCTGGTGGGTCTCGGCCACGTACAGCATGTCCTGGTCGGGCGAGAGGCCGACGCCGTTGGGAGCGTCAAGCGGATAGACCACTTCGCGGATCTCCGAACCGTCGGCCTTGGCGTAGTAGAGACCGCCGCGGTCACGCTGGCGGGCGCGGGTCTTGCCGTGGTCGGTGAACCAGAAGCCGCCGCTGTCATCGAACACCAGGTCGTTGGGGCCGCGCAGCATGATGCCGTTGACCTCGTCGTACAGCACCTCGATCTCACCGGTCTGGAGGTCGACCCGTTGGATCTTGCCGCCGGTGTAATCGTCTGGCTGGTTTCCGGGAACGGTGAGGCCGTTCACCTCACTCCAGACGAACCCCCCGTTGTTGCAGACATAGATCTTGCCGTCCGGGCCGACAGCGGCCCCGTTGGGCCCACCCTTCAGGTCCGCGACGACGTCGACGTCACCGTCGGGTGACACCCTGGTCAGCGTGCCGCGGGCGATCTCCACCAGCAGCACCGACCCGTCGGACAGCCAGACGGGGCCCTCCGGAAACTGGAGGTTGCCGACAAGCAGGGTTGTTTCAACCGGCGATCCGGATGTTCGAATGTGCAACGTGTGCCGCTCCTGTGATTTGACGATTCCGCCTTCGTCAGCAATCGGTTCCAAGTTTAGATGTACCAGGAGGTCACTCCAAGGAACCGGACCGAGGCGCTCATCACGAATCCAGTCCGAGCAGGTCCATGATGGTCTCGGCAACCAGAACCGACCCGGAGTGGCCGACGGCGATCGTGTAGTGGTTCGTGTCGTCGACCAGGACCGCGTCGAGATGCTCCAGTTCGGCAACGGCGGAGCCGACGTGGTCGGCGTTGCAGAGGCCGGGACTCTGGTCGAGGATCCCCCGGGGGGCCCACAACAGCACCGATGGGCAGTCGATCCGGTACAGCGCCGCGGCCGCCTCGGGGTCGACGATCGCGACGCCGCCGTCGACGAGCACCGCTTCCCGATCGACGCTCGAACGAATGAGTCCGTCGTCGTCGAGCACGGCGTCGTAGCGGATGTAGGCCTCGGCGGCGGGCGGCCAGTCGTTCGGCGGGCTGAACGCCGGATGGGCTCGGAAGAAGTCGATGTAGGCGTCGACGTCGGGCCAGCGCTGATCGAGGCGATCGAGCGCCGGGCCGAGGACCGCCTGGATGATGACCTCCGGGTCGACGTCGGGTGGCACCTCCAGCGCGAAGGGCAGACCGCCGTCGACCAGCGCGAGACCCGCCACCCGGGCCGGGTGGCGTTCAGCGGCGACCGCCGCGACGAAACCGCCCATGGAGTGCCCCGCCAACACGGTCGAGGAGACACCGAGATGGTCGAGGGTGGCCACCACGTCGTCGGCGTGGCGGGCCAGGCCGAACGGGCCGGGGGTTGCGGAGCTGCCGGCCCGCCCCCGGTGATCGACGGCGACCAGGGACACCGCGCCATCGCTCACGGTCACCAGTTCCTCTCCGATCTGCTGCCACGACAGATGATTGGCGGTGATGCCGTGGGAGGCGACGACGATCGTGTCGCCTTCACCCCAACGTCCTGCAGCGAGCACGCCCCCATCGACCGGAATCTCGAGTGACTGGTGGAGATCGCTCATCGCCCACGACAGTAGTCGGTTCATAGGCGCCCGGCCGGACCGGCCCCGGGGGTGGCTTCAGTCGGATGCGGATGCCACCGCGATGATCGCCGGGGCGTCGAACGACACCGCCCCCGCGGAATCGACGAAACGGGACAGGCGTGATCGGGCGGCAGCCAGCAGCACATCGAAGGCCTCGTCGTCGATCATGTCCGCCAGCGTCCAGCCGCGCACGTCGCAGTGCAGCCAGGATTCGAGCGATGGGAACCGGGCTGTGCCCGCTTCGGTGGACACGTCGACGGTGGCGAACGTCGTCGCCACGATCTCCGCCAGTTCGGCCTCCGAGCCGATCGTGAACGGGGCACGCAGGGCATCGGCCGCGGTCGCACCGATCTCCTCGTCCAGCAACTCGATGAGCGCCTCGTAGCCCGGGCTGGTCGAAACGTCGGCCCAGGTCGACACCACAACGGTGCCGCCCGGCCGGAGCACCCGGGCCGTTTCCGCCAGAGCCGCCTGCCGGTCGACGACGAACATCAGACCGAACTGGCAGACGACGGCATCGAACGATCCGATTGCCGTGGGAAGCGATTCGGCCGGGGCTTCGACCCAGTCGATGGTGTCGTCGAGGCTCCGGGCGACCGTCAGCATCGCCTCGTTGATGTCGACACCGACCACCCGGCCGTCGGCGCCGACCACCGGTCGTGCCGTCCTGGCGACCGCCCCGGTGCCGCAGCCCACGTCGAGAACATGATCGCCCCGGCCGATCCCGGCACGGTCGACCGCGATCGGAGCGAACTGACCGAACAGTGCCGGCACAAAGAACTGTTCGTAAACCTCGGCCGCCGAGCCGACGACCTGGCCACGCTCGGCCGCGGTGTCGGCGGCGATCTCCGTGTTCCTGGTTTTGGTGTCTTCGGTGTCCATGAACCGATCATCCTGGCAACCACCGCGCTCGACCAGTACTAAAATCGAACTGTGAGCCGATACCGTCAGTACTGTCCGGTCGCCCGGGCCTCGGAGATCATGGCCGAACGCTGGACGCCGCTGATCGTCCGCAACTTGCTGTGGGGGGCCACCACCTTCACGGAGATCGCCGACGGGGTACCGACGATGTCGCGTTCGATGTTGACGACACGACTGCGACAGCTCGAGTCCAGCGGCATCATCGAGCGGCGATCCCGCCCGAACGGTCGGGCCGCAACCTACGTGCTCACCGATGCCGGCCGCGACCTCTCGACTGTCATCGACGGCATGGGGGCATGGGCCATGCGATGGCTGGACGTGACTGACGAGCACGACGATCCCGGCTTCGCCCTCTGGGCGTGGGCCCAGTTCCACACCATGCCCGGCGATCTGCCCGACAAGCGGACGGTCGTGGCGTTCGAGTTTCCCGATGAAAAGGCCGGTGACCGCTTCTTCTGGTTGCTGGTCGAGCACGGTCGGGCGGAGGTCTGCCACTCCCATCCGGGTGGCGAAACCGATGTGACGGTCGTGGCACGATCCGGCCCGTTCGTGCGGTGGCACGTCGGTCAACGGTCGTGGTCGGCGCTCCTGCGTTCCGGTGACGTCACCGTTTCGGGCAACCGAAGACTGGCGCGGGCGCTCCCCACGTGGCATTCGGCCGAACCCGTCTTCCCTGGCCCGGTCCGGTAGCGGTTCATGGCCGGCGGCCCGTTCAGCCGGCCCCGAAGCCGAGCGCCGCCACCACATCGTCGGTGGCACCCTGGGCCATGAGCACCACCGACCCGAGCCAGATCGCCAACAGCACGACCGCTTCGATCCGGTGAACCCGCCGCCGCGTGACCATGAACGCCCACGCTATGAACGCCACCAGCGCCATGCCAACCACCCCGACCGTGGCCAGCTCCCGGTCGTCTACGACCCCGGGACGGATGACGGCGATGGAACCGCCAACGGCAAGGCTGTTGAAGATGTTGCTGCCGAGCAGGTTGCCGAGGATGATCTCGGTCTCCCCCTTGCGGGCGGCGGCGACGGCCGTCACCAGTTCGGGAAGCGACGTTCCGATGGCAACCAGGGTGAATCCGACGAAACCGCCGGAGATCCCGGCGAGTTCGGCGATGGCGGAGGCGCCCCAGACGAGAAGTTGGGCACCGGCGATGGTCCCAATGAGGCCCCCACCCGTGCGTACGGCTTCGTGGGACAACGGACCACCGTCGTCGAGCGAATGGCTCTCGACGTGATCGATCCGGCCGCCGGCGACGATCCATGTGAGTACACCGACGAGGGTGCCCAGCAGAACCAACCCCTCCCAGCGTTGGAGGCCACCGGTGGTGAAGTAGGCGAAGAGCAGCACGGCCAGCAACGACAGCGGCGCCTCGCGGGCCAACACCGACGGGATGACCCGCAACAGCACGATGAGGGCCGCCGCGCCGAGCACGAGGGTGAGGTTGGCGACGTTGCTGCCGACGACGTTGCCGACGCCGAGATCGAGATCGTCGTGCCAAGCCGCCAGCGACGAAACCAGCAGTTCCGGAGCGCTGGTTCCGAATCCGACGATCACCGCGCCGATGACGACCGGCGAGATCCGGAGCGCGCTGGCGACGTTGGCCGCCCCCTCCACGAACTCATCCGCGGCCCTGGTCAGAAGCCACAGACCGATCGCCACCTCGATGAGAGCCACGATCAGGCTCGGTTCCGTCAGGAAGGTCACCAGTGGAGACTATCGGCGGCCGTGGGTCTTGGGTTTACCTCGTGAACCGGTCGTCCACGAGGGCTGTCAGTCGCGGGGATAGCCGGGGGGCGGAGCCAGCGCCGAGTCGAAATCACCGTCGAAGTCGTCGTCATCGTCGTCGACGTCGAACTCGTCCGACCACTCGTCGGCACTGAGCTCGACGTCATGGGGTGGATCCTCGTCGTCCGCGTCGGGGTCGAAGATGTCGTAATCGTCGAGAACGTCGGCAACGTCATCATCGTCGAAACGAGGGTCCTCCTCGATGTCGAACGGTGCCTGCTCGGTGTCGGGGTCGGGTTCGATCCCCGGGACGACGCGTAGCAGCGGCGGCGATTGTACGGCCGGCTCCTCGTCGGGATCGGCGACGTCTGCGGTCGCCACATCATCGATCGGCGCCTCGAGGTCGAAACTCACTTCGAGATCAACGCGCTCGACCTCCTTGTCGTCGTCACGCGGCCGCTCGAGCAGCCCGACGGACGAGCCGGTATCCGGCTCCAGACCGAGTTCGGGATCTGGGCCGACGGTGGCATCGAGGCCCGACGAGGACGGTGCGGACGACGTCGACGCCGAGGTCTTCGACCGGGCCCGGAGCTCGGCCGGATCCGGGATGCGGACCGGCTCCGGGTTGGGGATGTCGGCCAGCGTGCGACGGCGCTTCCGAGGCTCTTCCACCACCGGTTGACCGGTGAACGCCGTAGGGCCGCCCCCGCCACCCGACCGCCGCGGTGGGTCGACCCTGGTGGGCAGCGCCGGCGACTCGAAGGGATTGCCCGTGTTCGACCCGGGCCAGCTCTGATCGGAGGGGGCGCCCCCCTCACCCGATCCGTCACCCGCCGAGGGCTCGGCCGGCGCCACACCGGCGGTTCCGGCCATCACCGGACCTGTGGGCGCCGACGGTGCGGACTCGGCGGCCGGCGCCGCCACACCCTTGGGCCATCGGCCCGAATCGAGATCCTCGGCCGTCATCAACACCTCGCGGGCCTTGGACCCGACCGACGGCCCGACCACACCTCGCTCCTCGAGCAGATCCATGAGTCGACCGGCACGGGCGAAGCCGACCCGGAGTTTGCGTTGCAGCATCGACGTCGATCCGAGCTGGGACCGGACCACGAGCTCCATGGCCTGGAGCAGGAGATCGTCGTCGCCCTCGTCGCCGGTGGATCCGCCGGGGATGAACGAGGCGGCCTCTCCCCCGCCGTCGTCGCCAAGGACTCGGGAGTCGTAGGTGACCTCGGGGGCCTGTCCGGTCCAGTGGGCGACGATGGCCGACACCTCGTTCTCGGTGACCCACGCCCCCTGGAATCGGGTCGGGGTCGACGTGGTGCCGTCGTTGAGCAGCCCGTCGCCCCGGCCGACCAGGCGCTCGGCCCCGGGCTGATCGAGGATGACCCGGCTGTCGGTGAGCGACGACACGGCGAACGCGAGTCGGGCCGGGACATTGGCTTTGATGAGGCCGGTGATGACGTTGGTCGACGGACGTTGGGTGGCGATCACCAGGTGGATACCGACCGCCCGTGCCTTCTGGGCGATCCGGCAGATCGACTCCTCCACGTCGCGGGCGGCAACCATCATCAGGTCGGCCAGCTCGTCGAGTACGACGAGGATGTAGGAAAGCTTGTGATACTCCTGGGGCTGACCATCGGCTCCTGGGCGAGCGTCGAGGCGTCCCTCCTCGACGGCCGAGTTGTAGCCGTCGAGATCCCGCACACCGACCTCGCTCAGCAGGTCGTAGCGACGTTCCATCTCCCGCACCGCCCAGGCCAGGGCGTTGGCGGCCTTCTTCGGGTCGGTGACGACCTCGGTCAGCAGATGGGGCAGGCGTTCGTACTGGGTCAACTCGACCCTCTTCGGGTCGACCAGGATCATGCGGACCTGATCGGGGGTGCAGCGCATCAGGATCGACGCCAGCATCGAGTTGATGCAACTCGACTTGCCCGAGCCCGTCTGGCCGGCGACCAGGAGGTGGGGCATGCGGGCCAGGTTGGCCATGATGGTGCGACCGGTGATATCGCGGCCAAGGGTCACCTCGAGAGGATGATCCGACTTCGCCGCCTCCTCCGACATGAGCAGATCGCCGACGGTGATGATCTGACGGCGGACGTTCGGGACCTCCACGCCGATGGCCTGCTTGCCGGGGATCGGCGCCAGGATCCGCACGTCCGGGGTTGCCATGGCGTAGGCGATGTCCTTGTGCAGCGACGTCACCCGCGACACCTTGACGCCGGGGCCGAGTTCGAGTTCGAAACGGCTCACGGTCGGCCCGACGACCACGCCGATCAGCCGGGTCTCGACGCCGTGTTCGGCCAGTGCGTGCTCGAGCCGGCGGCCGGTGCGCTCGACCGACGCCCGATCGACGTCCTGGGCCTCCGAGTGGTCGAGAAGATCGAGGCTGGGCAGGTGCCACATGCCGTCGGGCGGTTGGGGCACGGCGACCGACATGCCGTCGACCACCGTCGGAACCGGCACCTCGATGACCGGGGCGGTCGGTTCGGGGGCCTCGGCATTCCAGTCATCGTCGAGCCGGCCGACGATGACGGTCTCGTCGTCGTCGACCTCCACGACGGGTTCGGGCTCCTTTGCCCCATCACGTTTGCGAAGATCGATGTAGATGTCGGCCTGCTCGGTGTTGGGATCGTCACCTTCGTCCCCGTCCTCGGTGAACATGGTGGCCAAGCCGGGCGGACGTTCGTCGGTGACATCACCGGTGCGGTCGCTCTCGTCGCGCTGCAGCCAGTCGCGGTCCTGGAACCGTTCGCGGGCGCGGCTGCGTCCGCGGTCCCAGATCAGCCCGAATCGCTCGGCCATGGTGTCGGCCGCCGGCCCGAGGGAGATCGAGGTCAGGAGCACGGCGGCCACCATCATCAGCGTGACGGTGACCACGATCTCACCGATCGATCCGAGGTAACGCTCCAGCGTGCCCCCGATGGCGACGCCGACCCAGCCGCCGGAACGGCCGAGTTCGGCCGGGGTCGAACCCCAGTGCGGCTTGCCGCCCAGGATGTCGAGCAGGCAGAAGATCGACGCGACAAGCGAACCCCAGGCCAGAAGCTGGGTGTAGTCGGTCGTCTTCTTGCGTCGTCGACGGCTCCGGGAGCTGTTGGTCCGAAGCAACTGAAAGCCGCCGGCCATGAGCGCCGGCGGTCCCAGATAACGAACGAGTCCGAACAACACGCCGCTGCCTTTGGCGACGGCCTGTCCGACGATTCCTGTTGTTCCGGTGTAGAGCGCGAGACCGAACAAAACACCAAGGGCTATCAGCGACAAGCCCTGGATGTCCCGACGGTCTTCCTGGGCGCGACGCTTTGCCGACTTCTTGCGTGTCGGTCTGCCTCCGCCCGTAGCCCCACGACCGGAACGCGATTGGTTCCGAGTAGATGTTGCCACAGTGCTGAAAAGCCTAGCGGAGATCGGTGGCCGGGTGGTGTACCCCGACCGACGGTGGCCGGCGCCTCACCGACAGTGCGGCGGCCTCGAGGGCCGCTCAGTCACCCGAGCGGGTCAACGGTTCCCACTCGCCGGTGTCCGGCCGGTGTACGGCCCCGGTCCCGGTTGCCAGTACGCCGGGATTTCCGCAGTCGGTTATCCCACCGAAGACGACGTAGGCGTCGTCGATCCAGGTGCCGCTGTGGTGGCAGCGGTCGTCGAGCGACGAACCATTCAGAATCGTCCACGAGTCGGTGTCGGGCTCGTAGATCGCGCCGGTGCCCATCACGTGATCGCCGTCGTCGTCGAGACCGCCGTAGGTGGCGTGACCGCCCCAGAGAAGCAGGCGATCGCCGGTCCAGGCGGCCGCCGGGTCCTCCGTCGCCGGCACCGGGATCGGAGCCGAGCGTCGCCACGTCTCCGTGGCCGGATCGAAGATTCGCAGGCCGGCGTCGTGCGACGGCCCGGCGTGCCCCCCGGTCACCACGATCTCGCTCCCGGTCCAGATCAGGCGATGGGACTGGATCCAGTGTCCGCCGTCGTCCGGCAGTTCGCGCCACTGCCTCGTTTCGGGATCGAACGCCACGTGGATGTTGTCGGTGCCGCCGACGGTGTAGCCGCCGTGGAACACGGCCTCGGTTCCGGTCCAGACCCCGGCCGACTCCTCGACGGCTGGAATCCCCGGGTCGGGCAGCTGTCGCCAGGTGTCCGTCTCGAGGTCGAACGACCAGGCGGTGTCCAGAGGATCGTTGTTCGAGCCGCCGAACAGGAACAGCTCGGAGCCGCTGAAGGCCGTTGCCCCCGGCCCAATCAACCGCTCCTCGGGCAGCGGCTCCGACACCGACCAGCGATCGTCGTCGGGATAGTACGACAGCACCCGGATCGCCTGACCGTCGCTGTCGGCGCCGTCGGCGGCCGGGTCGGGGGTCATGCCGGCCACGATCATCCGCTTGCCGGTCCAATAGGCGTCGTTCGGCGGCCACCCGCCGACGAACACCGGTGACGGCGCGAGGTCGCGCCACGCCCCGGTGGCTGGGTCGAAGGCCAAGCCGGAGCGGAGAAGGGGATCGGTGTGGGTACCGCTCTGGCCTCCGTGGATCAAGAGCTCGGAGCCGGTCCACACGGCGTGATGGACCATCCGGGGCTCGAACGGTCCGGCACAGTCCTCCTCGCCGCCGATCAGCACCTCGAACGCACACGGATCAGGCGAGCTGATCACATCACGGACCTCGATCCGGGCCTCGCAGGAGTCGCCGGGCCAGATCGACATCGTGATCGAGAGGCTGTCGATGCCCACTTCGGTCAGCCGTAGGTTCGTGCGCCGTACGAAGAGACCGAGCGGCGCACCGGCTCCATAGCCCTCGATCTCGAATCGATCCTCGACCTCGGCCGCCGCCTCCAACCAGGCCGCAACCGAAGGATACGGCTCCGTCCGGCCCGGTTCGAGGCTCGGGTCGATCACGATCCCGTCACCGATGAACGCCACCATGCGATTGGCGTCGTGCCGGTTGTAGTAGCCGACCAGGGCGTCGAGGCCGGACGAGTCTCGGTTCTGCGGCGTCGCCCCCGCTCGACAGCCGTTGGCCTCCTCCGATCGGGTGGTCGAGGTCGTCGAGCCGACGGTTTCGCCGGTGGTCGGAGTCGTCGTGGTCGACGTCGGGTCGTCGCCGGCACGGATCATGCCGCTTGGCTCTCGGATCGCCAACCCGATGGCAGCGATCAGGACGGCGATCGCCCCGACCGTTCCGGCGGCTCGGAGCCGCCGCCGGCGTTGGCGCTCGTAGCGGCCGGCGCCGTCGAGGAGCTCCTGCCTCAGCCGTTCGACGAATGGGGGGTTCGGGCTCATGGTGCCTCCAGGCGTCCGGCCAGCGTGCGCAGTCCCCGCGACACCCGGACCCGGGCCGCGCCCTCGCTGCAACCAAGGCGTGCCGCGACCTCGCCGTAGGGCAGCTGATCGACGATCCGATAGCGAACGGCGTCGAGCTGGCTGACCGGCAGGGCGGCCATCGCGTCGGCCAGTTCCTGGCGAAGCCCGGACAGGTCGGCCAGGGTCTCGACCCGCTCGTAGTCCTCGGGGGTGAGCTCGACGCGGCCGATGTCGAGCCTGCGGCGGTAGCGGTCGGCCACCTTCCGTCGGCGTACGTAGTGAGACAGCTGGCGGTTGGCGATCGTCATCAACCACGCCAGCGCCGGAGTCCCGGTGTCGCGATACCGGCGACGGGACACGAAGGCGGCGGCGAAGGTCTCGGCCGTCAGGTCGGCCGAGGTTTCCACGCAGCTGGTACGGCGGTAGAAGAACCGCACGATCGAGGCGACGTGGCGATCGTAGAACTCGCCGAACGCCGGAGCGCGGGTGACCGAGTCGATCAGCAGCTCGGTGTCGGTCGGTTCGGCCCCCATACACCCGGTATATGCCGCCGAACGGGATTTTGTTACGGCAGCACGAGCGGAACGATCACTGCGTCAACTCCTCGATGAGCCGACGCAACCCGGTCACGGCTCCTTGATCTCCGTCGATGGTCAGCGTCTCCTCGGGCCCTCGACCCCACGCCCACAGATTCAGATCGACGGCCGCTCCCCGGATCTCGGCGGCCGGGGCAGGACCATCATCCGGGTGGACGACGACCATGGTCGGCTCGTCGCGGTATTCGGTGCCACCGGGAGATCGGCCGGTGATCGTACCGAACTCGAGCAGCCAGCGGTCACCGGTGTCGACGGCGTGCACGTCGACTCGACGGTTACCCGCCACGTAGTCGGCCCAGTCGGGCGCACCTCCGGCCATGACGGTGACGAGTTCGTCGAATCCGTCGGCGGCCAGAAGGGGTTCGACCGCCGGAGCCGGGCCATCGGAGGCCAGCACCGCATCGAAGCAGTGGATCAGCGCCTCATGGGTCTGGCGTCGAATACTGAAATCGACCGTGCGGTGGTCGGGGTGCCACGTCCAGGTCGGATCGTCGAACGGCGCCGCGCCGAGGGCGGCGCACAGACGGTCGTTGGCGCCGACGAGCTGAGCCCTCGAGGCGGCCGGTTCCGCCCGATCCGGCACCACGGCGTCGCCGGCGGGTGCAGGCCGGTTCTCGATGATCCACGCCCAGAACGCCTGCACCTCCGCCAGGTGCCAGACGAGATCGGCCACGGTCCAGTCCCCGCACGTCGGGACGGCTAGCCCGAGCTGGTCGGGGCCGGCCACCTCGACGAGATGCCGGGTGAATCGGGCGATCGCTTCGGTTCCCAGCGTCTGGGGGTGAAGACCGAAGCGAGCGGTCACGACGATTTGCCGCCCTCGTGGGCCCCGAGCACCACGGGCACGACCATCGGCCGGAGTTTGGTGCGGCGGTTGATGAAGCGGCCGACAGCCCGCCGGGTGACCCGTTCGAGCTCGTCGCTGGTTCGTTTGCCGTCGGCCAGCGCCTCCTCGACCGCCTCCCGGACAGCCAGCGTCGCCTCCTTGCGCAGCAATTCGCCCTCGTCCCCCTCGACCCAACCGCGACTCACGATCTCGGGATCCCGCATGAGTTCGGCTCCGGCCCCGACGATCGATATCGGCACGACGACGCTGACGAATCCTTCCTGCCCCAGGATCCGGCGGTCGATCAACACGCTGTGGTCGAGCGCACCAACGGATCCGGCGATGTAGATGTAATCGGACGGGATCTCCTCGCCCCGCCGCAGTCCCTTGTCGGTCAGCGTCACCGAGTCGCCGTCGGAGCAGACCATTACCTTGTCGGCCGGCTGCCCCATGCCGACGGCGAGACGGGCGTGCTCGGCCATGTGCCGGTATTCCCCGTGCACGGGGATGAACCACTCGGGCTGCACGATCGAGTGCATGACCCTAAGCTCCTCGGCCTTGGCGTGGCCGGTGGCGTGGACCCGGGCGATGCCCGAGTGGACGACCTCCGCGCCCCGTCGGATGAGGCCGTCGATCACCCGGGAGACGCTCGACTCGTTGCCGGGTATCGGGTGCGACGAAAGGATCACACAGTCGCCGTCGTGCACCGACAGCCACCGGTTCTCCCCCGATGCCATGCGGGCGAGGGCGGAGAGCGGCTCACCCTGGGAACCGGTGGAGATGATGCACAGCTCACCGTCGGGGATTCCCTCGACGTCCTCGATCGCCCGGAGTTTGGCGTCGGGGATGTGCAGTAGACCCATCTGACGGGCCAGGGCCACGTTGGAGTTCATCGAGCGGCCCATGGTGGCAACGGTGCGGCCGGTGGCGATGGCGGCGTCGGCGATCTGCTGTACCCGGTGGATGTGGCTGGCGAAACAGGCGATGATGAGCCGGCGACCCTCGCGGGCCCGGAAGAGATCCTGGATCGACTGGCCGATCGACGTTTCCGATTCGGAAAAGCCGACCGACTCGGCGTTGGTCGAATCGCACAGGAACAGCCGGATCCCGTCGTCTTTCGCCAGGTGGCCGAGGCCGGCCAAGTCGGTCAGTCTGCTGTCGACCGGGGTCATGTCGAGCTTGAAGTCGCCGCTGTGGAGGATCACACCCTGGGGCGTGTGGAACGCGGTGGCGAAGCCGTGGGGCACCGAGTGGGTGACGGGGAAGAATTCCATGTCGAACGGGCCGACCTGGATCCGGTCGTTGTCGCTCACCTCGATGAAGGTGGCCTGGTCCATCACCCCCCGCTCACCGATACGGCCCTTGGCCATGCCGATCGTGAGTGGCGAACCGATGATCTGCAGCGGCATCTCTTCGAGCAGGAAACTGAGGGCACCGATGTGATCCTCGTGGCCGTGGGTGGCCACCACACCCTCTACCCGATGGGCGTTCTCCCGGAGATAGGTGAAATCGGGAAGGATGACGTCGACACCGGCGGCGTCGGCGTCGGGGAACATGAGCCCGCAGTCGATGAGCATGATGCGGCCGCCGACCTCGATCGCCGCGCAGTTGCGACCGATCTCACCGAGACCGCCGAGGAACGAGATTCTGACCGGATCGGCCATCAGGACACCGCCCGACCGAGATCGGCGAGGACCGCTCGGGCCAGATCGTCCTGGTTGTCGGGGGCCGGCCCCATGGGCAGCCGGCACTCCCCGACAGGCACGCCGATCAGGTTCATCAGCGCCTTAGTCGGCACCGGGTTGGGGGCCAGGTCGCCGGTCTCGTAGGCGAACGACGGCAACATCAACGCGTTGAGGCGTTGGGCCTCGGCCACCTTGCCGTCGTTGAACGCCGCGATCATGTCGGCCATCTCCCGGCCGACCCAGTGGGTGGCAACGCCGATCACGCCGACGGCGCCGACGGCCAGCAGCGGCAGGGTCATACTGTCATCACCCGAGTAGTACTGCAGATCGGTTTCGGCCAGGATCTCCGACGACGCTCCCGGATTCCCGGCGGCGTCCTTGACGGCAACGATGTTGTCGACCTCGGCCAGGCTGAGCAGGACCTCCTTCGAGATCTTGCGGCCGGTTCGAACCGGGATGTCGTAGAGGATTATCGGCAGGTCGGTTTCGGCCGCGGATGCCCGGAAGTGTGCCTCCAACCCGGCCTGGGACGGTCGGTTGTAATACGGCGTGACGGCGAGAATGCCGTCGGCTCCGGCCTCATCGGCCATGTGGGTGTTCTTGACGGCGCTGCGCAGGTCGTTGCTGCCGGCTCCGGCGATGAGCGTGTGATCGGGAATGGCCTCCCTCACCGCAACGGTGAGCTCCCGCTGTTCCTCGAAGGAGATCGTGGGCGACTCGCCCGTCGTACCGGCCACCACAACGCCGTCGTTGCCGTTGGCCACGAGGTGCTTGGCGAGGTTCTGAGCCCGTTCGGTGTCGAGCGCTCCGTCGGAGTCGAACGGAGTCACCATGGCGGTGAGCACCGGACCGAAACGGGCGGTGGGGCGTGTCGTGGAGTTTGGTGCCGCGTCGGATGCCATTGTCAGTCTTTCGGTGAATCGTGGTGAGCGGGAAGGACGGTGCCGGCGGGCGGCTCCGGTTGGAATCGAGGGTTCGCCCGCGACGCTTCGGTTCCTGGTGCGTCGTTCAGCCGGGCGGTTTCGGCAGCCCGCTCCAATCCGAGGGTAGCGAGTAGATCCTCGTGAAGTTGGAACCAAACCGTGTGGTACGACAAAATCGTCGGCTTCGTCAACCAGTCGTACCGACCTCGGCGAAGCTGCGAGAGTGCCTCCGAGAACGCGGGGCCGTATCGACCGAACCGTGTGAACACGGACTCCAGTTGAGCACAGATCGGTTGCACGGTACTGTCGATTTCGGTCAGGTCGTCAACGACGGCGGCGTCGTAGGCCGGGTCGGAGTGGTCGTTGAGCACCAGCGGCTCGCTGCTCACGATCTGCCAGCGTGTGCACACGTCGAGCATCGGCTGATTGAGGGCGGTGAACCGATCGTAGGCGCCCTGTACGACGGCCTGCGCCGCCGGATCCTGGTTATCGAGTTGCCGGGCCAGAAGGCGCTCGCCTCGTTTGCGGCCGGGGCGCAAGAGCGTCCACCGGTCGGTGTCACCGCGAGCCGGCGCCACCAAACCCTCACCGTTCAGACGCTCGAGTTCGGCCTCGACGGTGACCGGATCAAGTCCGTGAACGTCGGCGATCGCCTCGCCCGTGGCCATGCCGACCAGTCGCAGTCCGTGGAGCGTGAGCAGCTCGAGCCGGTCGCCGCTCATCCGGTTCGGGACTGACGCCGAAGCAGCGCGCCGTAGAACAGCACACCGAGAACGGCGAAGATGAACCATTGTGCGGCGTAGCCGAGATGGGGGCCGTCGTCGAGCGGCGGCAACGGGACGGGGTCGGGGAACGTCACCTGGTCGGTATCGGTGTCGGCCAGTTGCAGCCACACGTCCGCGACATCGGCTCCGATCCGATCCGCAACGGAATCGGTGTTCAACCGCGGGATGAGCATGCCGGTGCCGGGGTCCGAGGCACCGAATCGGCCCCGCTGCACCGACGGTTGCAGCCAACCCGACAGGCGGACGGGACCGTCGGGCACGGCCGCCGGTTCGAGATCATCGACGCCCGTCGGTAGAAACCCCCGGTTCACCGCGAGCCGGGTTCCGTCCGCCAACGCAACGACGCCGACGACATGTACGCCGGCCGTTCCCCCTTGGCTGCGGTTCGCCACCAGCGCGACCTGGCCGTCGTCCCAGGATCCGACGATCTCGGCCGGCCTGAATTCGAGTTCCTCGGCCGGTGGAGCTAGATCATCGGCACCCTGGACCACGATGGGCGACGCCGAGAGGCGCTCGTCGATCACGGCGTTGGCCGACTGCCGGTCGTCGTGGCGGCTCAGTTGCCACAGGCCGAGGACCGTGAACAGAACAACGACCGACAGCGCGAACAGGTGGGAGAACAGCCAGAACGGGCGCCGGGCGAACGACCAGTCGGGACGTGCGACGACATCGGATTCATCGGGCCGTGTTGGCGAGCTCACAGATGCCACAGTACGGCCAACGGTATCGGGGAGTTTTTGCCGACGGATCCTGCGAGACTGCCTCAGGTGAGATTGGAGCGAGGACAGCCACCGAGCAAGTGGATCGTCGGGGTCGTCGTCGCGCTGGCCGTAGTCTCGTTCGTCATCGCCCAGATCGGTGACATCTACTCATCACTGTGGTTCGATCGCCACCCGGCCCGGCTCATCGCCATGACACCGGCCGACCGGATCCTGGTGCTCACCACCATCCACCTCGACAGCCCGACCTTCTACACCGTGGCCTTCAGCCGAATGCTGTCGTCGGATCCGCTCTACTACCTGATCGGCTACTGGTACGGCAAGCGGGCCATCGCCTGGATCGAGCGGCGATCCAAGACCTACGGGCCCCTGATCCGCGACAGCGAGGACTCCGCTCGACGGCTCGCCTATCCCCTCGTGTTCATTTCACCGGTCACGTTCGTGTGCGCCCTGGCCGGCGCCGTCGGCATGCGGGTGGTGCCGTTCCTGATCCTCAACGTGACCGGCACGATCGGGCGGCTCGTCCTGATCCGGCAACTGGGAGTGCGCTTCGAGGGACCGCTCCAGAGCGTCGGCGACTTCATCGCCCAGTACCGAATCCAGTTCCTCGTGATCTCGGTGATCATCGCCGCCTGGAGCATCTACAACGAGTTCTTCAGCGGCGACGGCGACACCCAGTCACTCATCGAACTCGCCCGCGAGGAGGATGAGGGCGCCGGGTCAGATGTCGAGGATACGGTCGAGTCCGACGGTTAGCCCCTCGACATCGGCGATCCTCCTGACGGCCAGAATCACGCCGGGCATGAACGACGACCGGTCATAGGAGTCGTGCCGGAGCTGGAGTGTCTGGCCCATGGTGCCCAGCAGTACCTCCTGGTGGGCGATCATGCCCCGCATACGCACGGAGTGGATCGGGATGCCGAGTGGACCCTTGGCCCCACGGGCGCCGGCGATGGTCTCCGATTCCGTGGGATCGGGGGCCCACTGGCCGCTGGCGGCCGCGATCCGCTCCGCGGTCGACACCGCGGTGCCGCTGGGAGCGTCGATCTTGGCGTCGTGATGCAGTTCGATGATCTCGGCCGTGTCGAAGTAGGGAGCCGCCAATTCGGCGAACCGGATCATCAACACGGCGCCGATGGCGAAGTTCGGGGCGATCAGACAGTTCGACTTCGTGAAGCGGTCACCGATCGACCCGTAGTCGGCCTCGGTGAACCCGGACGTGCCGACAACCGCGTGGATCCCGTTGGCCGCGCAGAACTCGAGGTTTTGACGGGCGGCGTCGACGTGGGTGAAGTCGACCATGACGTCGACCTGCGGGTCGCCGTCGACGGCCAGTGACTCCGGGGTGGAGACCACCGAGAAGTTCTTTCCGCTGACGCCGGTCACCTCGCCGACGTGGATGCCCTCGAACGAGGGGTCGACGGCGGCCACCAGATCGAGGCCGTCGGCCGAGTGGATGGCGTGGGCCACCGAGGTTCCCATCCGCCCTCCGGCTCCGAAAACTCCAACGCGAATCGACATGGCGGTCTCCTTGCCTCTGTTGCCCGACCGTGTCACCGCAGGGAACAACAGGGTGAATCTCGGCGATCTGTTCCGTGAACATGGGGCCGGGCGGCGAACCCGGAGGGCCGAGACCTCGGCCCCACGTTCACGTCAGGTTAGTTGGGTATCCAAACCCCTGCCTGTCGACAGGCTGTCAGCCGCGGCTGCGTCCACCGCGGCCTCGACCACGGCGACCACGGTTGCGACGGTCGTCGTCGGGGACGACGGCTGCGCCTTCGGGACCCAGGTCGCCGAAGCCCTCGGGCTCGAAGTCGTCTTCGAACGACATCGACACCGAGTCGTCGTTGCTGCCGTTCGAGTCGTCGTTCGACCGACCACGGCCTCGATCGCCGCGATCGCGGTCACGACCCCGTCCGCCGCGGTCACCACGGCCACCGCCGCGGCCGCCGCCTGAGTAGTCGTTGTCGTCGCCGGCGATCTTCAGTGAGATCTTGCCGTTGGGGTCGATGTCCTCCACGAGAACGTCGATCTCCTGACCGAGCTCCAGGACATCCTCGACCCGATCGATCCGCTTGCCCTGCCCGATCTTCGAGATGTGGAGCAGGCCGTCACGGCCGGGAAGGATGTTGACGAAGGCACCGAACTTGGTGATGTTGACCACCCGGCCGCTGTAGGTTTCTCCCACATCGGCGGTGGGGGGATCGAGGATCAGACGGATCTGACGCTCGGCCTCCTCGACCACCTCGCGGTCGGTGGCGGCGATCGACACCATGCCGACCTGGCCGTCGTCGTCGACCGAGATGTCGGCACCGGTCTCGGACTGGATCGAGTTGATGACCTTGCCCTTCGGGCCGATGACCTCGCCGATCTTGTCGACCGGGATCTCGAAGCTGATGATCTTCGGAGCGCCTTCGCGAACGTCGTCGCGGGGTGCCGGGATGGCCTTGGCCATCACGTCGAGGATCTGCAGCCGGGCCTCCTTGGCCTGGTTCAACGCTTCAGCCAGAACGTCGGCGGGGATGCCGTCGATCTTGGTGTCGAGCTGGAGGGCGGTCACGAAGTCGGATGTACCGGCCACCTTGAAGTCCATGTCGCCGAAGGCGTCCTCGGCTCCCAGGATGTCGGTGAGGGTCGTGTACTTGCCCTCGGCGTAGACGAGGCCCATGGCGATACCGGCCACCGGCGCCTTGATCGGCACACCGGCGTCCATCAGCGACAGTGACGAACCGCAGACCGACGCCATCGACGTGGAGCCGTTGGACGACAGGACCTCCGAGACCAGGCGCAGCGTGTAGGGCCACTCCTCCTCGGTGGGCACGACGGGCACCAGGGCCCGCTCGGCCAGCAGCCCGTGACCGATCTCACGGCGCTTCGGGCCCCGCATGAAGCCCGTCTCACCGGTGGAGAACGGCGGGAAGTTGTAGTGGTGCATGTAGCGCTTGCGGTCGGTCGGATCGATGCCGTCGATCAGCTGATCCATGCGCTTCATGCCGAGGGTGGTGATGTTGAGCACCTGGGTCTCGCCCCGCTGGAACAGGCCGGAGCCGTGAACCCGGGGAACCACACCGACCTCGGACGACAGCGGACGCAGATCGGCGGTACCACGACCGTCGATGCGGAATCCGTCCTGCACGATCCGGCGCCGAACCACGTTCTTCGACAGCGACCGGAACGCCGCCTTGAGCTGCTTGGTGGCCAGCGCCTCGTCGTCGCCTGCGAACTGCGGCGTGAGGGCGGCGAGCACCTCGTCACGCAGGGCACCTTCGGCCTCACCGCGCTCGGCCTTGTCGGCGATACCCATGACGTCGACCATCTTGGCCTCGGCGGCGTCGGTGACGGCGGCGTACTGCTCGTCGGTGTAGTCGACCTGCACGGGGAAGTCCATGAACGGCTTGCGGCCGCCGTTGGCCTCCACCAGCTCGAGCTGAAGGCCGACGGCCTCCTTGATGTAGATCTTGGCCTGATCCAGGCCATCGGCGAGCACGCCTTCATCGACCTTGGGCGCACCGTTCTCGTAGTTGGTCCACGAGGCGGTGGTTCCACCGGCTTCGACCATCATGATGGCCACGTCGCCGTTGTCGAGCTGACGGCCGGCGACGACGATCTCGAACGACGATTCGTCGCCCTCCTCGAAGGTGGGGTGGGGCAGCCATTCACCGTCGTTGGTGTAGGCCAGGCGGACGGCGCCGATCGGGCCGTCGAAGGGGATGTCGGACACCATCAGAGCAGCCGAAGCGGCATTGATGGCGAGCACGTCGTGGGGGTGGGACATGTCTGCCGACAGCACGGTGACCACGATGTGGGTCTCGTTGCGGTAGCCGTCGGGGAACGACGGGCGCAGCGGCCGGTCGATCAGCCGGCAGGTCAGGATGGCGGTATCGGGGGCCCGGCCTTCACGGCGGAAGAACGAGCCGGGGATCTTGCCGGCGGCGTAGGACCGCTCCTCGACGTCGACGGTGAGGGGGAAGAAGTCGATGCCGTCGCGGGGGGACTTGGCAGCGGTGGCGGTCACCAGGACGCTGGTGTCGCCCATGCGGGCCATCACCGAGCCGCCGGCCAAACCGGCGAGTTTGCCTGTTTCCAGGCTCAGGTCTGGACCATCACCGGCGGTGACGGTCCCGGACACGGAAACTTGTTCCGTCATAGGGATTCTCCTCTGAACTTGTAGTTGGCGAACGACCTTCGCTCGCCGGTACAGGTCAGATCCCAGATTTTGACCACTCGATCCCGGGCCTCACACCAACGTCTCGCCAATGAACACGACGAACAACGGTGGTATCAGCCGGGCGCGCTTCGGGCGGCGGGTGGAGACCGAGGAGCCCAAAACTGGCAGCTGACCTACATCTACAGCACTACCGGCGATTGGTTCCGCGGTACTGCTTGGTTTGTTCGCGCTGCCGCCGGATACCGGCGAACAACGCCTGTCAACCATGTTATCGGCATTCGACCCAAAGAATGTGAATGCTCGAAATCGCCCGAGGGCGCAGCGGGCGAGCCTATCGACGGAGGCCGAGTTCGGCGATCAGCGACCGGTAGCGCTCGACGTCGATCGACGCCAGGTAGTCGAGCATGCGGCGACGACGACCAACGAGGGCAAGAAGCCCGCGCTGGCTGTGGTAGTCCTTGCGGTGCACCTTCAGATGCTCGGTGAGATGGTTGATCCGATCCGTGGCCAGCGCAATCTGCACTTCCGGTGAACCGGTGTCGCCCTCGGAGCGGGCGAATTTGGCGATGGTGTCGCCCTTCGGCTTGAGGTTTGCTGCTTTGTTGCTCATCGTGATCGAATCTCCATGGATGTTAGGCCGCGACCGGCACTTCACGGTGGAGGCATCGGTGCGACGACGGTTGAAGGTGGGACCCGGGGCCCGGCCATTCCGGTCGTCCCCTGAGGCGACGGTCCAGAACAGCGACTCACCATCCTACAGCCCACATGTCCTTCCGTGCGCCCCAGCCACCAAAACCGAGGGCGACAACGCACAAGTCAATCTGCGTCGAGGACCGACCGGGCTGCCTCGATGTCGTGATGCAGCTGAGCGCGGAGGGCCTCGATGCCGTCGAACCGTTGCTCTCCCCGTAGCCGGCGAACGAATCGGACACGCGCCGGCTGCCCGTAGAGGTCGCCGTCGAACCCCATGAGATGGGCCTCTATGAGCGAATGCTCGGCGTGCTCGTAGAAGGTTGGCCGGCGGCCGATGTTGATGGCGGCCGGCCGCGGTGACCCGTCGGGCGGCAGGTACCACCCGGCGTAGACGCCGTCGGCCGGAACGGCGAAACCCGGGCTCGACCATCACGTTGGCCGTGGGGAATCCGATCGTTTGACCCCGCTGATCTCCTGTGGCCACCACGCCGCGTACCTCGTGCGGGCGGCCGAGCAACCGCCCGGCCAACGCCACCTCGCCGACGGTCAACGCCCGCCGGATCGCGCTCGACGACACAGCTGCCCCGAGATCGGAGAAGTCGACGTCGTCGTAACCGGTCAACTCCGACGAGTCGGCCGGACGAGCGACGAGATCGTGGCCGTACACGTCGAACCCGGCATGCGAGCCGACCTGCTTCAACAGGTCGACGTTGCCGAGCCGGCCCTTGCCGAAGTGGAAGTCCTGGCCGACGACAATCGCTTTGGCCCCGAGGCAGCCGACGAGCACCGAATCGATGAACTCCTCGGCCGACTCACCGGCCCGCGCTTTGTCGAAGGGAACGACGACCACGGTGTCGAGCCCGGTGTCGGCCAGCAGCTCGATCTTGTGATCGAGACCCGTCAACAGTTCGGGCGCCAACTCGGGTCGCAGCACCCGAGCCGGGTGGGGATCGAACGTGACCAGCGCCGACTTCGCACCGAGATCGGCAGCGAGGCCTTTGACCCGTTCGATCACCGTTCGGTGCCCGATGTGCACGCCGTCGAACACCCCGATCGTGAGGGCGTGTCCGGCGTCGACCGGACCACCGGCGGCAGCCGCGTCGACCCGCCGCCGGGCCTCCGTCGCGGGGTCGGTGATGACGTTCACAGCAATCGAACGTATCGGGTCACGAACCGACCAGCACTTTGGCCGGGCACAGTTCGCCGCCACGAACCTCGTAGACCGCGAGAAGCCGCCCGTCTGGCCCTTTGATCGCAAACCTGCCCGCTCCCCCACTGGGGCCGAGCTTCTGGCCATGGGACACCCGTTTCGCCACGGCGGCGTCGACCTCCAGCATCGGCATGGCGCCGAGGAGTTCCTCGATCGGCCGCAGTTCGAAGTCGTCCAGCGGTTGGGCCTGGTCGAGTCCGATCGAGCCCACCGATATGCGCCGCAGATTGCGTAGATGGGCACCACCGCCCAACGCCCGGCCGAGATCGGCGGCCAGCGTGCGGATGTAGGTGCCCGACGAGCACTCGACCGTGACCGAGAACACCGCCGGCTCGTCCGTCGGTTCGACGTCGAACCGGTGCACGGTGACCGGGCGGGCCTTGCGCTCCACCTCGACCCCTTGTCGGGCCAGTTCGTGCAGCCGCTTCCCGTCGACCTTGACGGCCGAGACCATCGGCGGAATCTGCTCGATCGGACCGACGAACTCCGATGCGGCGGCCCGAACGTCGGCGATGTCGAGGTCGCCCATCTCGTGGACCTCGGTGATGTCACCGGAGGCGTCGAGCGTGGAGGTCTCGGTGCCCATCACCACCTCGCCGACGTAGCCCTTGTCGGAGCCGGTCGTGTACTCGAGAAGCTTCGTGCCCAGGCCGACGCCGAGCACGAGCACACCGGTGGCGTCCGGGTCGAGGGTTCCCGCATGACCGACCTTCCGGGTGCCGAGCGCCTTGCGAACGGCGTCGACCACGTCGTGGCTGGTGCAGCCCGCCGGCTTGTCGATGACGACCGACCCGGACACGCCGGAGTCGGAACGATCTCGCCGCCGACCCCGGCTCATGTCACTCCTCCTCGTCGGACCGGTCGTCCAACCCGCCCTGAGAGCCGTCATCGCCCGATTCGACGATTGCATCCTCGGCTCGGCCCGGGTTGATCGAGGCGAGGATCTCGTCGATACGGGCGCCACTGCGGACCGCCGGATCGATGGCGAAGACGACGTCGGGGGTCTTGCGGATCCTGGCCTCACGCCCGATCGCCGCCCGGACGGGCTTTCGGTAGTCGTCCAACGCGTCGAGCAGTTCGGCGTCGACATCGTCGCCGGAGCCGGATGCCGATGCCGATGCGGCGGCCGTGGCCGGTGCCTCGGATTCGGATTCGGCCAGCGGAACCGTACCGAGCGCCGACACGAACACCTGCGCCCGGTTGAGATCGCTGTCGACCTCCACGCCGGTGACGGTCAACATGTCGAACCGGTCGTCGTCGACCCGTTCGAAGAAGTCGGCGACGATCTGTTGCAGAAGTGTGTTCAGCCGGGCCGTGCGGGGATACCGGCGATTCGTCGCCGGTCGCTTCGACCGCGATCGACGCCCACCCGAGCCGGCGCTCCGGCCGCGTCCACCGCCGTCTCGGCGGCCTCGCTGCGATCTCGATTTACCAGCCACTATTCGTCCTCCCACCAACTGCGGTGAATCTCGAGAACCTCCACCTCGGTTCGTGACCAGACCAGTCGCTCGACCGAGTCCATGACCTTGGTGACCTGACCAACGGTACCGCCGACGACGCTCACCCCGAGGGTCGATCGTTGCCAGAGGTTCTGGTGGTCGACCTCGGCGCAGGCCACGCCGTGCTTCTGATCGATCAGCCGCACGAGCGACGACACGACCGACCGTTTGCCTTTGAGCGACCGGGCGGCCGGAACGTGGAGTTCGATGGTGGCGATGTGGACCTGCACCGGAAACGGCCTCGACTATTCGCGAGGGATCTCCCGCTCCTCGTAGGTCTCGATGACATCGCCTTCCTTGAGATCCTGGAAGTCGGAGAGGCCGATTCCGCATTCGAATCCGGCGGCAACCTCCTGGGCGTCGTCCTTGAACCGCTTGAGCGACTGGATCGTGCCCTTCCAGATGATCGTGCCTTCCCGAAGGAAGCGGACCTTCGAGCCGCGGGTGATGACACCGTTGGTGACCATACAACCGGCGATCGCGCCCACCCGGGGAATCCGGAAGATCTCGCGAACCTCGGCGTCTCCGGTGACGACCTCCTCGAACTCCGGCTCGAGCAGGCCGAGCATGGCGTTCTCGATGTCTTCCAGGAGCTTGTAGATGATCTCGTAGGTGCGGATCTCCACCTGCTCCTGCTCCGCCATCTCCCGGGCCTTCCGGTCGGGGCGGACGTTGAAGCCGAGGATGGTGGCGTTGGAGGCGGCGGCGAGCTGCACGTCGTTCTCCGTGATCCCGCCGACGCCGCGTAGGACGAAGGCCAGGTTGACCTCGTCGCGCTCACGTTTACGCAGGCTGTCGACGACCGCCTCGAGCGATCCGTTGACGTCGGCTTTGACGATCAGGTTC
Source organism: Acidimicrobiales bacterium (assembly GCA_965216655.1). Taxonomy (GTDB): domain Bacteria; phylum Actinomycetota; class Acidimicrobiia; order Acidimicrobiales; family SZUA-35; genus JAHELU01. Next base: position 15,202 of record CBDCGP010000013.1, on the reverse strand, counting down.
AGCGTGGCGGCCTCACCGGCCTGGATCTGCTTGAAGATGTCCTCAAGCTTGGCGCCGCCACCGGCTGCCGGCGCACCGGCGCTGCCGAAACTGGCCACCCGCTGCCAGTGTTCGCGGGTGTCGGCCACCTTGCCGGCCACCTTCTCGCTGGGGGCGATGATGAACGAATCACCGGCCTCGGCCACGTCGCTCAGGCCCAGGACCTGGACCGGTGTGGACGGACCGGCGGCTTCGACTCGTTCGCCGCGATCGTCGACCAGTGCCCGGACACGGCCCCAGGCCGCACCCGAAACCAGGGGGTCGCCGACGTTGAGCGTGCCGTGTTCGACCAGCACCGTGGCCACGGGGCCCCGACCGATGTCGAGGTGGGCTTCGAGAACCGTTCCGGAGGCGCGACCCTCGGGGTCGGCCCGCAGATCCTCGACCTCGGCGATGAGGAGCAGGTTGTCGATGAGGTCGTCGACGCCGTCGCCGGTCATCGCGGAGAGCGGGACCATGATGACGTCGCCGCCCCACTCCTCGGGCACGAGGCCCCGTTCGGACAACTGGGTCATGACCCGGTTCGAATCGGCACCTTCACGGTCCATCTTGTTGATGGCGACGATGATCGGCACCTCGGCGGCGCGGGCGTGGTCGAGAGCCTCGACCGTCTGCGGCATGACGCCGTCGTCGGCGGCCACCACCAGCACGACGATGTCGGTGGCGTCCGCGCCGCGGGCTCGCATGGCGGTGAACGCCTCGTGGCCCGGGGTGTCGAGGAACGTGATCGGCTTGCCGTTGTGGGTGATCTGGTAGGCCCCGATGTGCTGGGTGATGCCTCCGGCCTCACCCTCGACGACGTTGGCCGAACGGATGCGGTCGAGCAACAGCGTCTTGCCGTGGTCGACGTGACCCATGACCGTGATGACCGGCGGACGAATCGGCCAGTCGTCGTCGGTCTCCTCGTAGTCCTCCTCGTCGTACTCCAGCATCTTGAGGAGCTCGACCTCCTGCTCCTCGCCGGGGTCGACCAAGCGGATCTCGGCGCCGACATCGGCGGCGAACAGCTCGATCATCTCGTCGGTGAGAGACTGGGTGGCCGTGACCATCTCGCCGTTGGTCAACAGGAACCGCACCACATCGGCCGCGGTTCGGTTGAGCTTCGGCCCGAGATCCTGGGCGGTCGACGAACGCTCGATGACCACCGTGTCGGTTGGAACCGGGGCGTCATCCGACGTGTAGGTCGGGACGTCCATCGGCTCGAGTTCTTCTCGGCTTCGACGGCGGCGCGTCTTGCGCCGGGGACGACCCCGATTGGGGCCGCCACGGCCTCGACCGGGAGGACCGCCACGACCGGGAGGACCACCGCGACTCGGTGCCGGGGCGTTGCGGAATCCACCGCCGCCACCGCCAGGACGACCACCACCGCCGCCGCCGGGACGACCGCCACCGGAGCCGCCACCGGGGCGGGTCCGACCGCCACTGCCTGGAGGGGGCGGTGGCGGGGGAATCGGCTTGCCGGCACGGCTCCTGGGAGGACCGGGTGGAGGGGGAATCGGCTTGCCGCCACGACCCTCGGGTGGCGCCGGAGTCTGCGAGCCGTTGGAATCGGCAGCGGGCGCTTCGTCGGTTGACGGCGCGGCGGTCGACGCTGCGACCGGTTCCGACACCGGATCAGCGGCGGGAGCGGCTTCGGCGCTGGGCGCCTCGGCGGGCTGGGGCGCAGCCTCCGGGCTCTCCGCCGGAGCGGGAGCAGCGGACGCGGCCTGGGCTGCGACCGGAGCGGGTTCGGGAGACGGCTGAGCCGGTGGGGTGACCACCTCGACCGGCTTGATGGCGGGCGGTGGGGGCGGGATCTGCTTCGATGGGGCGGGATCCGGCGTGCGGCCGCTCGACGATACGACCCGCTTCGGCTTGCTCGACACGACCGGAGGGGCGTCGGCCGGTGCCGGAGCCGATCCTTCGCCGGCGCCGTCGGAGACCGGAGCGGGGGCAGACTTCTTCACCGCCTTCTTCTTGACGGCCTTCTTCGCCGGCGGCTTCTTTGTGGACACGACCGCCGGCATATCGGCGGCTTCGGCGGCTTCGGCGGCCGGCTCCTCGGTTTCCGATGGCGGCTTGATCAAACCCTCGCGCTTGGCCTTGCGCCGGACGCGATCAGCCTGAGCCTCGACGATGCTTGAAGAGTGGCTCTTCACTCCGATGCCGAGGTCGACACAGAGGTCGATGATCTCCTTGTTGGAGAGGTTCATCTCTCTGGCTAATTCGTATACGCGGACTTTGGCTGGCACGTTGCTGCTTTAACCTCTGGGCACCGGAGTGACTCGCAGTGCCTCTTGTCTTCTGGATTACGTTGGTTGTCTTCGGTTCGAGATCGGGGCCCGGCGAGCTGTTCGATGGTGGTCGCGATTCCTCACATTCTCGGAGAAAAGAACAACAGCACCTCACTCGGAGGGCGACGGTTAATCCTATCGTTTGGGGCTCGCAGACCCATGCAAACGTCCGTGGCCGCAACCGGAATGACCGATTGTTCCCGATCCGCTGGTGGGGAGCGGCGTCAGGGTGCGGTTTGCAGACGTTGGAGTTGGTTTTTCAGCTCGGACGGTGACGCGATCGGGACCGGACGGCCCAGGGACCGTTCGAACCCGTTTCGACCGAGAGCGGTTTCGAAGCAATTGAGCACTGTATCCCGACAAAGCCACGCTCCCCTACCGGAGCCACTTCGACCGATCGTCAAGCCGTCCACCGGGTCGACGAACAGGCGAATCAACCGAGACTGAGCCCGGACCGCCCGGCATCCGACGCATGTCCGTCGGGGCTCGCTCAACGGATGCCGGTCCTGCCCAAGGTGTTACTCCTCTTCGTCGCCGCCTTCAGCAGGCGCGTCTTCATCATCGGACTCCGCGGCCGTTTCGGCGTTGTCATCGCCGGTGGCATCGTCGGCGCTGTCATCGTGGTCGGCGTCATCGTCGTCGGCGTCATCGTCGGCGCTGTCATCATCGTCGGCGCTGTCATCGTCGTCGGCGTCATCGTCGGCGCTGTCATCGTCGGCGGCGGCGGCTTCCGCTTCCTGATCATCCGATTCTGCGGATTCATCCGATTCTGCGGGTTCATCCGACTCTGCGGATTCCTCGGATTCCGCCGAGTCAGCAGCTTCATCAGCCTCGGCGGTCTCGCCGGCGGTCGCCGCGTTCCACTGTTCAGCCGAGATCGCCGGGCTCCCGTCGGCCGGCTGCCACATCTGCTCACCGGACTCGGGGTCGACGACCCACTCGCCCTCGGCCCAATCCTCGCCCTGGTAGGCGGCCTCCTCCTCGATCTGGGTTTCGCTCTTGATGTCGATACGCCAGCCGGTGAGTCGATGAGCCAACCGGGCGTTCTGGCCCTCCTTGCCGATGGCGAGCGAGAGCTGGAAGTCGGGGACGATGACCTCAGCGGTGGCGGTGTCGAAGTCGATCCGCACCTCCTTCACCTTGGCCGGCGAGAGCGCCTTGGCCACGAACTCGTACGGATCCTCCGAGAACGGGATGATGTCGACCTTCTCGCCGTTCAGCTCGTTGACCACCATGCGAACGCGTGAACCCCGGGCTCCCACGCAGGCGCCGACGGGATCGACGTTGGGGTCATTGGACCACACCGAGATCTTGGTGCGGTGGCCCGGTTCGCGGGCGCAGGCCTTGATCTCGACGATGCCGTCGGCGATCTCGGGAACCTCGAGTTCGAACAATCGCTTGATGAGGCCGGGGTGGGTTCGGCTGACCACGATCTGGGGGCCCTTGGCCGTACGGCGGACCTCGACGATGTAGGCCTTGACCCGATTGCCGCCCTCACTGCGGCCCATCGAAACCTGTTCGGCCTGGGGTAGCAGAGCCTCGACCCGACCGAGGTCGAGCAGCGTGTAGCGGGAGTCGGTCTGTTGCACGATGCCGGTGACGATGTCGCCCTCGCGTCCGGCGTACTCCTCGTACTTCATCTCCCGCTCGACCTCGCGGATGCCCTGGGTGAGGATCTGCTTGGTGGTCTGGGCGGCGATACGACCGAACGAGTCGGGGGTGACGTCATACTCGGGCCCGAACGGTTCGCCCTCCTCGTCGAGCTCCTGGGCGAAGACCCGTATGTCGAACGTGGACGGTTCGATGGTCACCCAGGCGTACTCGTAGGAGTCGGGCATACGTTTGTAGGCCGACTCCAGTGCGTTGGCCATGATGCCGAACAGCTTGTCGATCGAGATGCCTCGATCTTCGGCCAAGGCCTGCAGGGCCTCTGTCATCTCGTTGCTCATCGCTTTTTCCGTTTGTTGTTGGACGACTTGTTCTTCGACTTCGATTTCGATTTGGCTTTCGACCCGGCCCCTTTGGAGCCGCCCTTCTTCGGCGTGGGCCCCCAGTCGAAGTGGGTTCGGGCCTTCGCGATCACCTCGTGGGCGAATTCGTGGTTCTCGACCGCTTGGAGCTCGACTCCGTCGATCTCGGTGACCGCCACCGAGATTCCGTCGTCGTCGGCGGTCAACAGTTCGCCCCTGACCCGTCGGATCTCCGACCATGACTCGAGCTTGACGATCACCTGCTCACCGACGGCCCGACGGAAATGGTCGGGCCGGCGAAGCGGCCGCTCCACTCCGGGGCTCGAGACCTCGAGGAGGTAGCGACCGGGAACGGGATCGTGCTGGTCGAGCAGTGGGGAAACGAGGCGATTGACCTCGGCCAGGCGCTCGGTGGTGATCCCACCGTCGGCATCGACCACGAGGCGTAGGGTCCCGCCCGTCCACTCGACGTCGATCAGTTCGCCGCCGACGGACGCCACGGGATCGGCGAGCAGCAGGTGTACCTTGTCGGCGACGGGCGAGCCGAAATCGGTCTCAGTCGCCTGGTCAATGCCGTCTGTCGATGTTCCCTTTGGTTCCGTCACCAGTCACCTCCTCGTCTGTCGCCGGGTTCGAATCGTTACTGTCGTTCTTCGTGCACCTTCGTTCGGGACTCTGCGTGCTGCCTCGGGTACGGCTGCTCGTCGACCGGCGCCGTCGGGCTCATCCGGGGCCGAAACCCCGGCGGCTCGACGTCGGCAACGACGCGTGGGCGGCCGTACGTATCAGCAGCGGACCGAGCCTGCCGGCCCTCACTGATAAGCCAAAAGCGTGGGCCGCAAGCCCACGCTGGCAACAATACTAGCGTCCCGGACCGTACACGCCTCGTTTGGTTCGCTACTTGGGCCCGACCGACCCACCGCCCATGCCTGTCATTCGCGGGCGACATCAACCGGTTTTGACCGTTTTCACCCGCGAACGCGCACAATGATGTGGGAGTGGCGCGTGGCTCGGAGCACCGTCAGAGCTGGGCGTACCAGTCGTAGCCACGTTCGTACCAGTAGTCGGCGGGCTGGGTGTCGGCGAATTGGATCGTGCCGATCCGCTTGAGGCACTTGATGCCGTACTTGTTCGGGGTGGCCAAGCGCAGCGGCGCGCCGTGGTCCTGGGTGAGCGGTTCGCCTTCGAGTTCGTAGGCCAGGAGCATCTGCGGATTGAGCATCGAGGCCATGTCGATACCGACGTAGTACTCGCGGTCGGGGGTGACCAGCGAGACGTAGTCGGTGAGGCCCGACCCGAGTCGATCGGCATACAGCTCGGCGAAGTCGCTGAAGCGGGCTCCACCCCAGGTCACGATGTGGCTCCAGCCCTCGACACACTTGTGCTCGATCGTCAGCTCCACCTTCGGCAGCGCTTGGATGTCGTCGAGGACATGACGCCCGAGCTCCGATCCGTCGGGACCGAGCACCGACAGTTCCCAGGCGTCGAGGTCGATCTCGTCGCGGATGCCGTGGCGGCCGTTCACCCGCAGCATCGACGACCGGCTGCGATCGAAGGTCGGTGCCGTGCGCCCACTCAGCCGACGCCACAGTGCCTCGTTCGCTTCGTGACCACGACGGAGCGCGACGGGAATGTTGTTGTCCTCCGGACCGTTCTGCAGCCAGCGCCAGCCAAGAAACGCGGCCAGTGACGCTGCGCCTCCGGTCAACACCGACCGGCGGGTCTGGCGGCGGTACCCGGCCTCATCCAGCGTCGGCGCCTCGGCTTCGAGCGCCGCGTAGCGGGTGGCGCGCTCCTGTTCGGCATCGACGTGGGGTTGGCGATCAGACATCGGCGGTCGCCTTCTCTCGCCCGGCCGGCGGCGAGGCCGACTGCGTGGTCGGCCGATTCGCCGAGTCGGGTAGGCGCTCGTAGCCGGTGATCATCGACGCGAAGTTCGACCAGCCGGCACGGGCCACCTGCAGCAGATGGATCACGAAGAACACGATGAACCCGATGGTGATGACGAAGTGAATCGTACGCGCCGATTCGTAGCCGCCGAACAGCGTGGTCAGGAGGTTGGCCTGCGTCGGTTTGTAGATCGCGATCCCCGTGAGCACCGTGAACGCACCCATGACCACGATAAGGGTGTAGCTGAGCCGTTGAGCGGCGTTGTAACGGGCCTGCGGCGGCAGCGGCCGACGGCGGATGAACAGATCGTGCATGAACGCGGTGAGCGCGTCCCGCACCGAGTGGCGATCGGGCACGAGCTGCCGCCACTCCTTCGACCGCCAGGTGTAGAGGCCGTAGGCGACGCCGTTGAGCATGAACAGCCACCCGAAGGTGAAGTGGAAGGCCATCCCCCGAGCCAGGCGGCGCTCGAGACCAAGCCGTTCGTTGACGGCGTCGGGCAGGAAGTCGAACCAATGCCACCCGACGAGTCCGACGCCGAATCCGAACGGGTCCCGTACGTCGGCCCAGTAGATCCGGAGCCCGCTCCAGATCATGATGGTGAGCAGCGGGAAGTTGACCCAATGGGTCCATCGGGTCACCCGATGGTGTTTGAGGCGGGCGACCGGAACGACGTCATCGGTGGAGTCGGTGGCAGGTTCGATCGTCATTGGTTTCACACCATAGGGAATCAACCGACGCCCTGTCAGCGATCCGCCGGAGAGTTGTGCAAATCGCCGGCCGGTGTTGTCTGAATCGTTCGATTAGGATCGAAAACGATGAGTCTTTGGGAAAACATCAAGAGCTGGTTCCGGTCGGAGTCGGCGGAGGCTCGCGACTGGTCGGCGGAGGTCGGCCGTGACCTCTCCGCCGACTTGGACCGCAGGGAAGCCGATCTCCGGGCAACGCCGGCCGAGAAGATGGACCGGCTTCAGGAACAGATCTCGGGCAACACCGACGCGATCGACGAGATCCGTGGCCGGGTCGAATCCGCTGGAACCGACTTCTCAGTCGATACGGCCGGAACCGACGACGAGGTCATCGACGGCGACGTCATCGACGGCGACGTGTGATCTGGATCAACGGTCCGTTCGGAGGGGGCAAGTCGACAGCCGCCGAGGCCCTGGTCGCCCAACGAGGTGATCTGCGATTGTACGACCCCGAACACGTCGGCTACCTGCTCATGTCGAATCTTCAAGGTGTCGAGTTCGACGACTTTCAGGATCTACCGGCGTGGCGCCAGCTGGTGCCGGTCGTCGCCCGTCATCTCACAGCGATCAGCGGGCAACGGCTGGTCGCTGTCCAGTCGGTTCTCGATCGGCGCTACTGGGCCGAGCTGCGCTCGGGGCTGGCCAACGAGGGCATCGACGTCTGCCACGTCGTGTTGGACGTGGATCGGGCGACCCTCCAGACTCGTATAGAGAACGACCGAGCTGATCCCGACATCCGCCAATGGCGACTGGACCACATCGAGGCCTACCTGGGCGCTCAACGGTGGCTGGTCGACGATGCCGACCTCGTTGTCGACACGACCACACTCGACCCGGACGGAGTCGTGAAGACCGTTGTCGCCTCACTTGGTTGACAACGGTTCGGCTTTGGACGGAGCAGTCTGCCCGAGCGGCGGGAACGGATCGAGTGAGAACAACGCTTCGACCGGCACCTCGAAATGGCGGGCGATCCGTAGCGCGAGGTCGAGCGATGGGCTGTACTCCGACCGTTCGATGTAGCCGATGGTCTGGTAGTGGACGCCGACGGCTTCCGCGAGCTCCTTGCGCGACACCTGCCGGTCGGTGCGAATGACCCGGAGACGGTTGTAGTAGTCGGGTCGGCCATCGCCTCCCATCACTCGTCCCCTACGGAGTCGGGCATCGTCCAGGCGATGGCCATGAGCCGCATCGAGAACGCCAACATCGTGACGGTCATCAGCAGAGCGACGGCGGCCGGATCGTCGTTGCCAAACGTCCATTGGGCCAGGAACCCGATGGCCACACCGGCCACGATGCCAACCTCCAGCGGCCGGCTGAGGGCGGAATCGCGCACACGCCGCTCACGCTCGTCGAGTGAACTGGTGGGCCGATCGGTGATCATGTCGACCGACAACCCGAGAGCGATCACCAGCACCGAAAGAATGGGAGCGAACAGCACGACCGGCAGGACCGAGCCGGTCAGCGCACACAGGGCCGGTGCGGTCAGTGCGGCCCCGACGAAGACGGCGATGAGTCGACGGCGCCCGGCCGTGGTGCGTGGGATGGGGAACGGGATGACCCTGGCCAGACCCCGAACCATCGCTCCGCACAGAGCGGAGAATCGCAACGGCGATGCCGACGTGTTGTTGGAGGAGCGGTGAGATTCGTTGCCGGTTTCTGTCAACATGTAGTAAATGTACTACATATACATGCAGACTTACAACCTAGTCGCCAGACTCGCCATCGCAATCAGCGGTTCTTGCGCAGCAGCTCCACGATCTGCTCGGACGCATTGGCGTCGTCGCCCAGTTCGTTGAGGTTCCGGCGACGGTCCTCGTCGGCCGCTTTGCGAGCGGCGTCGCGGGTCGACTTGGCGCGTTCGAGGGCGGCCTCGGTGCCGTTGTCCGTGATGAACTCGGCCCACTCGACCAGGGTCGACACCATCTCGTCCTCCGGCACGACGGCCACGTTCGTGCCTTTGATGAACAGATGGCCCCGCTTGTTGCCGGCGGCGATGCCGATATCGGCGTCGCGGGCCTCTCCCGGTCCGTTGACCACGCAGCCCATCACGGCAACCTGCAAGGGGATCTGCCGGTCGGCGAAGGCGTCCTGGGCCCGCTGGGCCACCTCGTAGACATCGATCTCCGCTCGACCACACGACGGGCAGGCGATCAGATCGACGTTCTTGCGCTCCCGCAGCCCGAACGATTCGAGCAGGACGCGGCCGAGACGGGCCTCGTCGACCGGGTCGGAGGTCAGCGAGTAGCGAATCGTGTCGCCGATTCCCTCGGCCAGCAGCGTGGCGATCCCGGCGGTGGCCTTGACGATCCCGGCCGGGGGCGGACCGGCCTCGGTGACACCCAGGTGGAGCGGATAGTCGGTGACCTCGCTGAGCTGACGGTAGGCCTCGATCATGAGCGGCACGTTCGACGCCTTCACCGAGATCTTGATCAGATCGAAGTCGACCTCATGGAAGTAGGCGATCTCCTGTTGGGCCGACTCGACCATCGCCTCCGGGGTGACCCGGCCTCCATACTTCTCGTAGAGCTTGGGGTCGAGGCTGCCGCCGTTGACACCGATCCGGATCGGAACACCCCGATCCTTCGCTTCCGAGGCGACCGCCTTGATGTGCTCCGGCTTGCGAATGTTGCCGGGGTTGAGCCGGAGACAGTGCACACCCGCCTCCAGCGCTTCGAGCGCCCGGCGGTACTGGTGATGGATGTCGGCCACGATCGGCACCGGGCTGCGAGGCACGATCCGGGCCAGCCCCTCGGCCGCCTCCGGTTCATTGCACGTGCAGCGGACGATGTCGGCCCCGGCCGCCGCCAGCGCATAGATCTGCTGGAGGGTGCCGTCGACATCGGCCGTCTTGGTGATCGTCATCGACTGGACCGTGATCGGGGCACCTCCCCCGACGGGGACGTCGCCGACCATGATCTGACGCGTCTGTTTGCGGGGGAACACCACCGCGCCGGCTTCCACGAGCTGAACCTATCCGATCGGCCGAACGATATCGAGGTAGACGGTCGAGATCATGATGAACCCGAGCAACCCGATCACGGCGTAGGCCACCGGTAGGAGCTTGGCCACGTCGACCTGGTGGCGATAGTCGCCTCGTGATCGCAGCCGCTCGTAGGTGGCGATCGCGGCATGGCCGCCGTCGAGGGGCAGGAGCGGTAGGAGGTTGAGTACGCCGACGAAGATGTTGAAGATGCCGAGCATCATCAACGGAACCGTCACGTCAAAATCCTCCTGGCCGGCGATCCGCACAGCACCGACCAGCGAAACCGGCCGTTCGGCCTCCTCCGAGTTGATGTCGACCGAGCCCGATCCCTCGAACATCAGACGTCCGAGTTCACTCAGCGTCGACGGCGACAGGAACCGGGGAATGGCGGTAATCGCCTGCCACATGGTCTCGCCGAACGTCTCGACCGCCAGCACCGGGCTCTCCCGGGTCCGCTCGAACGACGGGCCGACGCCGAGGAAGCCCCGTTCGCCGAGCTCCTCGTCGGGGATCGTGGCCAGGGTGACGGTTTCCGTGAACACCTCGGTGCCCCGCTCGATCGTCAGTGTCACCTCGTCGCCCGGGCGGGCGCTGATGTAATCGACCGTGTCACCCCAGTCGGTGGTGTCGATGCCGTCGATGGCCACGATGTCGTCGCCCGGCAGCAATCCGGCCTCCACCGACGGCGTGCTCTGATCCTCCAGCTGCGAGATCAACCCGACCGACCACTTCGACGGATCGTTCAGGCCGATCACCGTGACCACGATCAGGAACAGAATGATCGCCTGGATGAAATGCATCATCGAGCCGGCGGTGATCACCAGCATCCGGGCGGGGTAGCTCTTGTTCTTGTAGGCCCGGGACTCCTCCTCGGGCGTGCACGGATCGAGATTGTTCATGCCGACGATACGGACGAAGGCTCCGATCGGAAGGAGCCGCACGCCATATTCCGTCTCCCCGCGTCGGAACGACCAGAGACGTGGGCCCATGAACATGAAGAACTGGGTGACCTTCATCCCGGTCCACTTGGCGGTGGCGAAGTGACCCAGCTCGTGGAGGAAGATCATGATCACGATGCCGAGCACGACCAGGAAATAGCGCGGTCCGGCCCAGAAGTAGAGCAGCACGAACAACGCCAGGATGGAGAGCAGCCCGATGGGGTTGGTCTGACCGGCGTAATCCTCGCCCCGATCCTCGGGCTCGAGCGATCGTTTCCAGTCGTTCGTCCTGGCACTCTCGTGCCCGGTTGTCCGGTGCCCGGCTGCGGGAGCAGTGACGGCTTCCGGACTCTTGGTCGAATCCACGATTTCAGTTCTCCGAACGGTTAGGAAAGTACCATTTCAGCATACTTCCGGGCCTTTGAATCGGCATCAAGAATCTCATCGAGCGTCTCACCCGAGCCGCCGTCGTGGCGGCTCATGACCTGCTCGATCACCCTGTGAATATCGGCCCACTCGATCCTTTTCTCAAGGAACGCCTCCACCGCGATCTCGTTGGCCGCACTGATCCACGCCGGGGCGGTTCCCCCGATTCGCCCCGCTTCGTAGGCCAGGTCGAGGCACGGGAACCGCTCCCGGTCGGGAGGCTCGAAATCGAGGCGGCCCGCAGCCGACCAGTCGATTGCGCCGAACGGCTCGGGAAACCGCCCCGGATAGGCGAGGGCGTAGGCGATGGGCAATCTCATGTCTGGTTGGGACAGCTGGGCGATGGTCGATCCGTCGGTGTAGGTGACCATGGAGTGGATGATCGACTGGGGGTGGACGACCACCTCGATGTCGTCGAGCCCGATCCCCTGGCCATCGGCGCCGGCAGGATTCCCGAACAACTCGTGGGCCTCGATGACCTCGAGCCCCTTGTTCATGAGGGTCGACGAGTCGACCGTGATCTTCGGCCCCATCGACCAGGTCGGATGGGCCAGGGCGTCGTCGACGGTGACGGCTTGCAGCTGATCGGCGGTGTAGCCGCGGAACGGTCCACCGGAGGCGGTCAGTTGGATGCGGGCCACCGACGAATCCGATGACACCGAAGCGTGTCCGCGGGACTGCAGACACTGGTGGATGGCGGCGTGTTCCGAATCGACGGGGATCAGTTCCGCGCCCGGCGTGCGCCGGGCCCGCTGCACGACGGGTCCGGCGGCTATGAGCGATTCCTTGTTGGCCAGGGCCAGCCTCTTGCCGGCGTTGAGGGCGGCGAGCGTCGATGACAACCCGGCGAACCCGACGACGCCGTTCACGACCACATCGGCCGCCTGCGACACCTCGGCCAGACCCAACCGTCCGGCCACGATGTCGATCGTGCCGAGGTCGGCCGCACGGAGGCGATCACGGAGTTCCGCGACGCGACCTTCGTCGCCGATGGCAACGATTTCCGGACGGGTGGCGACGGCCTGCTCGACGAGTTCGTCGAGTCTCGCTCCGCGGCCGCCAGCGCGACGATCCGGTACTCCCCCGGCCGGCGCTCGACGACGTCGATCGTCTGCGTACCGATCGAACCGGTTTGAGCCGACGATGGCAACCGACGTTTCGGTCACAGATCTAGATGATGCCGTACAGCACGGCCAGGAAATACGCGCCGGGCAGCGCGAAACAGGATGCCGTCGATCCGATCGAGCAGGCCGCCGTGGCCGGGCACGATCGTGCCCATGTCCTTGACGCCTAGGTCACGTTTGACGAGCGACTCGGCCCAGATCACCGGTGGGAGTCATGATCCCGACCACGGCGCCGAGGCAAGGGCACCGAGAAAGCGACCGTCCCACATCGTCGAGAACGGCATGACCGCCATCGCGAAGGCGCAGAACACGGCAAACACGAAACCGGTCATCGCCCCTTCCCAGGTCTTGCTCGGGCTGGCGCTGTGGAACGGACGGCGCCCGAACGCTCGGCCGCCGAAATAGGCCATCGTGTCGGACACCACCGCGATCACGATCGTCGACAGCAGCAGCTGCACCCCGAACTCCTCCTGCCGGAGGATGAGCGCGGCGAAGGCACCACAGCCGCCGATCCAGAAGACGCCGAGGATCGTGAGACTCAAGTTCAGGACGGGACGCTCGTTGTCGGCTCCGGCCAGATACCAGACGATGCCGAACACCACACTCATGGCGGTGATGACCGTGAAGGCGACATCACCCCGGAAGTAGGCCGCAGCCGGGAATCCGACGGTGGCCAGGAGCCCGATCAGCGTGGCCGGGCGGAGACCGGCCAAACGCATGGCGTTGAACAATTCGATGACGGCCAGCAGGGCGGCAGCACAGACCACGATCAGCATGGCCTCGGGCCCGATCCACAGTGCGCCGAGCACGACGCCGGCCATGACCACGGCGGCTCGATTGCCTGGGGCAGATTGCGACCAACCGGACGGTCGAGCTGATCGAGGTCGGCGGAGGGATCGTATCCTCGCCCTCGAAGTAGCGCTCCTCGGGATCGGACTGACCGAACAGGCCGGGTGCTGTGGGGTCGTCGTCGGACAGCGCCGATCGGCGGCCGACCGCGGGATCGGACACCTCCCGTGCCTGGGGCTCGGGAATCGCCGGAACCTGCCCGGTCACTCTCGGCTCGGGATCAACCGGAGCGCTCCTGCGGGACTCGACCGCAGGTGGTGAACTCACTCGACGGCGGGGCTCGGCTCCGGTGTCGACGTTGAGGTTGATCTCGGCCGGTGCCGCGACTCGAGTGTGCTGAACCGTCGCAGGTTCATCGAGCGGCAGGTCATCGAGCGACCGGTTCTCGCTCGGTTCGTCGAGCACCGAGGGACCAGTCTCCGGTGCACGATGGTGAGTGATCTCGGAGTGATCAAGGCCGGGTGACGGTTCGAGAATCGGCCTCGGTTCCGGGGATCCGCCGACCCTCGGAGGTATCGATCGTGGGCGGGGGACGGTCGCCCGTCGGGACCCCAGTCGTCGAGTTCGGACCGCCGAGCCGGGCTGGCGGCCGACGAAGCCGTGGTCGCGTCGGGGGGAGGAACCACCTTCGGCTCAGGCGCCTCGTCGACGCGATCATCACGCAGATCGGTGTCGCTCGAACCGGCGAAGACGTCGGCCAGATCGGGCCCCGACCATGTGGGATCGTCGCTCTGCCAGCTCGGGCCCTTGACGTCGCCCCAGAGATCCTTGCCGTCGTTCTCGCTGGCCAGCACCTTCGGCACCTGCCCGGTGGCCGGCGCCGTCCAGTGCTGTAGCCCGGCGGCCTCGGCTTCGGCCGCGGTCTTTCGCTCGGCCGCGGTCGTGCCCGACTTGCGATCGAACTCGGCATCGTCGGAGCGAACAACCGGAACCTTCCCGAAAGTGCTCGGGTCGGGCTCAGGAGGGGGTTCGAACAAGTCGAAGATGCTCGGCGAACCCGACTCGTCGTTGTTGTCTCGTCCATTGGTGTCAGCCACAGTGGCGCTTCCTTCCGATCACCGCGGGCTTCGGGCTTGTTCCCCCGATTCGCCGAACGTCCGCTCTCAGAACGGGCTCCGGCGAGCAACCTCCGATGGTTCGGTCAAACCTCAAGAAGTTCGTCTTCCTTGCTGGCCAGCGCCGAATCGACCGAGGCCTCCGAGGCCTGGGTCAGCTTGTCGAGCTCTTTCTCGGCTCGAGCGAGTTCATCCTCGCTCAGCTGGTTGTCTTCTCCGCGTTCTCGAGGTCCTTGCGGGCCTCCCGGCGGATGTTGCGGATCGAGATGCGGCCGTCCTCCGCCATGTTCTTCACGACACGCACCAGTTTCCTTCCGGCGCTCCTCGGTGAGCGGAGGGAAGTTCAAACGAATCGATCGCCCGTCGTTGCTCGGGGACACCCCGAGGTCGGACACCCGGATGGCCCGCTCCACCGATTCGAGATTGGCCGGATCGTGCGGGGTGACCATCAGCTGGCGGGCCTCGGGCACCGACACAGACGCCACCTCGACGACCCGCATCTCCACGCCGTAGGCCTCAACCGACAGACGCTCCACCAGCTGCGGGTTGGCTCGACCGCTGCGCACGGAGGCGAACTCGCTGCGCGAGTGGGCGATGGCCTTCTCCATACGCTCCTTGGCGTCCGACAGCACCAGCTCGACAAATTCGCTCATCGCACTATCGTACCGATCGTCTCACCACAAAGGAGGCTGCGAAGATTCCCCTCGGCCGCCATGTCGAACACGACGATCGGCAGCTTGTTCTCCTTGGCGTGGGTTATCGCTGTGGGGTCCATGACTCGCAGGTCACGATTAAGTACATCTAAATACTCTAGCTCATCGAGCTTTTTCAGCCTCGGGATTGGTGTTGGGGGTCGTCGCTGTAGATGCCGTCGACACCGTTCTTGGCCGACAGCAACACCTCGGC
>CBDCGP010000012.1:0-135075 GCA_965216655.1 Acidimicrobiales bacterium | reverse complement strand
AGCCCCTCCTCGCGGGCGGTGACGAGCGCTTCGAGCGCGCCACCGGCAGCGAAGGTGGTTTCCCACTCGTCGGGTTCGACGAGGTTGTGGAGCTGGATCAGGTCGACGTGATCGACCCCCAGCCGCACGAGGCTGCGCTCGAGCTCGGCCCGCGCCCCGTCGCCTGTCCGCTCACCGGTCTTTGTGGCGAGGAACACCTCGGATCGATGGTCGGAGAGAAAGGGGGCAAGGCGTAGCTCGGAGTCACCGTATGACGCCGCCGTGTCGATGTGATTGACGCCCGCCTCCACCGCCATGGCCAGCGTCTCGTCGGCTCGTTGTTGGCCCATCGAACCCAGAGAGGCGGCCCCGAAGATGATCCGGCTCGATCGATGCCCGGTCGAGCCGAACGTTGCGTATGGCATCTCAGGCATTCTGCAGATCCTCGCGGGGTCGGGTCGGGCCCGATGGTAGTCGACGACACGTCGCGGGCTGAAGGCGGAGTCGGCCGGCGTCAGGAACCATCAAGGACATTGAGCCACATATGTACGGGGTACTTTTGCCCAAAATTCGACGAGTTGGGATGACGAAGCCTCGGTTGGCGGTTGGAAATGGTACAACCTCGTCACAAACGGTCATTCGCGGCAAAAATCCCTCTACCCTATATGACCGCCTACCGGGGCGCGTTCTCCGGTGGATGTGACCAACCTACTTGAGGAGCTCGCCATGGCCAAACAACGATCGAGCTTCGCGAAGTTGCAGCGGGACAAAGCCAAGAAAGAACGGGCAGCCCAGAAGCGCGCCGCCCGGCGCAACCGCAACTCCTCCGACGAAGACTCAGTAGCGAACGACGAGCCCAGAGATGTTGTCTCAATGGTTTCGGGTGATGGGGAACCGTCGCCCGAGGAACTCCTGACCCTCGTGGAGAACCTTCACCAGCGCCGCCAGGCGGGTATCATCTCTGAGGAGGACTTCGAGGAAGCGAAGGTCGAACTCTTCGCTCGTCTCCAAAGCTGATTTCCGACGGTCGCGCCGAACGGCGCGGCACGACGACAAAGGCCGGTCGCCGTGGACCAACTTCCCGTTAGCGAACGATGGCGCAGATGGCGCCGGGAAATCGATCTCGACGAGTACGAAACTCGATGGGATCGATTGGAGTCGCAGGGGCAGAACGTCCACGGCGAAGCCGATTTTGTCGACCGGTATGCGGCCAAGCGGGTCCTCGACGCCGGCTGTGGGATGGGCCGGGTCGGCCTGGAACTGTCGCGTCGGGGCTACGACGTCGTCGGTGTCGACAACGACGCCGACATGCTGGCCCGGGCCCGGTCCAAGGACTCCGACGCCACCTGGATGCTCGGCGATCTGACCTCCATTGGTTTCGACGAGCCCTTCGACACCATCGTCCTGGCCGGCAACGTGCTCGTCTTCGTCGAACCGTCGCGCCGTCATCTCGTGGTTCCCAATCTGGCCGAGGCTCTCGCCGATGGTGGCTACCTGATCTGCGGATCGTCCTTTTCGCCGCCGTACGACCTCGGCGGCTATGACGACTGGTGTCACCATGCCGGTCTCACGCTTATCGAGCGGTACGGAACCTGGGAGCGTGAGCCCTATCGCAACGATTCCGACTACGCCGTGTCGGTTCATCAGGCAACGAGTAGAGGTGAACAGGGCGCCTGAGGAGGGCCACCTCAGCGGGCGAGGCTGTCCAGCGCCCGCTCGATGCGCCGAACGCTGACCTTGGTTGCCCCGGGGCCGGTCGGTCGAAGATGCTGGGCGAACTGGGCGACTCGAAGTTCCTCGAGCTGCCACACGATCCGTTCCAACTCCACCGTCATGCCATGGCGTTCGACCAGCTCCCGGTGCCGGTTCTCGACGGCGACGCACTCGGCCGCCCTGGTGAGATCGGCAGCCGGATTGTCCGGAATCCGATCCAGCCGGTAGTCGATCGCCTCGAGGTACCGGGCGACATCGGCCAGCCTGGTCACGCCGACCCCGGCGACGAATCCGGATAGGCGAGGCGATCGAAGTGGGCCCGGGCATCGGCGATGGACACGGCGAGCGACCCGGTTGAGTCCACCGTGGCGAATCGGCCGTGCAGTCTGCTCGTCCGCCCGACGAGATCGGCGACCGTCTCGACGGCCGACACCAGTTCGTCGTGGTAGCTCTCGTCGACGGCTGTCTCCAGGCGGCCGAAACCCGCCGCCCTCCACGACGGCCCACCGGTCTCCGAGATCACACGGTCGAGTACCGCGTCGATCACGTCGTTGTACCAGGCCGCCCTGGTCTGGACCGGCGACGCCGTCATCGCCAGCTTCGTCTCCGTGTCGAGCATCCGGTCGAGGGTGCGAACGGGCTTTGGCAGTCCGAGCCTCAGCAGCCGGCGCGTTCCGAGCCACATGGCATCGGCCTGCTCGTCGGTGTCGGGGAGGAGCTGGACCTCCACCGAATCACCCCGGTCGACGAGCGCCGGATAGGCGGTGATCGTGTGGCTGGGACCGGCGGTTGTGGTTCGCATCGGCAGATCGCCGAAGTCCCAACGGGTGATGTTCGATCGGATCAGGTCCGACTGCTCACTGGAGATCTCGGCGATCGCGTCCCGAGTGTGCTCGCTGAGCAGATCCCGCAACGCCGGGAGATCCTTGCCCTCCGCCAGCAGCCGACGATCGTCGCCCAGTATCCGAAAGGTCGGTTTGAGATGATCCGGCACCCGGTCCCAGTCGAACGACGCCGGATCGATGACGGCGCCGGCCCTGGATCCCAGAACATCGGCAAGTGCCGCCGGCAGCGATCGTTGGCCGGCATGGATCGCCAGCTCCGGCAGAACGGCCTCCACCGTGTCGGCCACCGGATTCAGTTCGCGTCGAAGGTCCTTGGGCAGTGACCGTATGAGGTGGGTGAGCAGCGGCCGCCGCAGCCCGGGCACGGTCCACTGGAAGGCCTGCGGGTCCAGCTGGTTCAACACCTCGACCGGCACGTGCACGCTGAGCCCATCGAGAGGACTGTCACCGTCGTGGACGTAGGCCAGTTCCAGATCGAGCGCATCGGTGGTCCACCGGTTCGGGAAGTCCTCGACTCCGACCACCGGCCCGTCGGTCCGCAGCACGTCGGCCGGCGTCAGGTTCAACAGGTCAGGAGTCTCGGAGCGTTGGTCCTTCCACCAGCGGTCGAAGTGGGCCGCCGAGGTGATGTCCGGCGGCAGGCGGTTGGCGAAGAAGCCGTGGAGATCCTGCTCGTCCACCACCAGGTCGCGCCGGGCGCGGGATTCCAGCTCGGCCATCTCCGCCCTGAGTTCGGTGTTGTGGGCGGCGAACCGATGGCGGGTCTCCCACTCGCCCTCGACCAGTGCGTGGTGGATGAACAGGTCGCGGCCAAGCGCGGGGTCGACACTCCCGACCGTGCGTCGCCGGTCGTCGACGACGGGTAGACCGTAGAGGGTGACCCGCTCGATCGTGTAGGCGGTCCCATCGGCCGCCACCCAGACGGGGTCGCTGTAGCTGCGTTTCACCAGATACGGGCCGAGTTGCTCGGCCCAGGCCGGTTCGATCGGGGCGGCCATCCGGGCCCACATCCGGTTCGTCTCGATCAGCTCCGCCACCATCACCCACGGCGGCGGTTGCCCGGAGAGCACCGATTCACGGCCCAGCCGAAAACGGGCCCCTCGTGCCCCCTGGTACTCCGTCGGGCGCGGCCGGTTCCGGCCCCGACCGCCGTCTCGCCTCCCATCCCGCTTGTCATCGAGCCGCATCCCGATGTGCGACAGCAGACCGGCGAGCAGGCATCGATGGATGACCTCGACCTTGGCCCGGTTGCCGCTGGTCCGGTACCCCAGCTCCCGGGCCGTCTGCTCCAATTGGTTTCGGGTGTCCTCCCATTCCCTCACCCGGTTGTGGTTGAGGAACTGGCGCCGGCAGGCTCGGCGGAACTGGTTGCCGGACAGCTCGTGCCGCTCCTGTTGGAGATGGCGCCACAGTTTCAGCAGGGTGACGAAATCGGACGTCGGGTGGTGGAATCGTCGGTGGGCCTCGTCGGCCTCGGCCTCCGAATCGGTCGGCCGTTCGCGAGGATCCTGGATCGACAAGGCGGCAACGATGATCAGAACCTCGGCCAGCGCCCCGTGGTCGG
Source organism: Acidimicrobiales bacterium (assembly GCA_965216655.1). Classification (GTDB taxonomy): domain Bacteria; phylum Actinomycetota; class Acidimicrobiia; order Acidimicrobiales; family SZUA-35; genus JAHELU01. The sequence continues at coordinate 130,974 of CBDCGP010000012.1, read as the reverse complement.
CCGCCTCGATGATCATCCGGGCGAAGCGTGGATCGACCGGCAGGCGGGCCAGCTCCCGCCCGAGGGGGGTCAGCCAGTCGTCGGTTCCGTGCCGTTCGGGATCGAGGGCGTCGAGCTCCTCGAGCAGGGCGATGCCGTCGGCGACACCCCGGTTGTCGGGAGGTTCGACGAACGGGAACGACGACATATCGCCCAGACCGAGGGCGGCCATCTGCAGTATCACCGAGGCCAGGTTGGTGCGGAGGATCTCGGGTTCGGTGAACTCGTCGCGCGCGTCGAAATCCTCCTCGCTGTAGAGCCGAATACAGATGCCAGGCCCGATACGTCCACAGCGTCCGGCTCGCTGATTGGCCGACGCCTGCGAGATGTCCTCGATCGGGAGTCGTTGCACCTTCGTGCGGGTGTTGTAGCGGGAGATGCGGGCGGTGCCGGGATCGACCACGTAGCGGATGCCGGGCACCGTCACCGAGGTCTCGGCCACATTGGTGGCGAGCACGATCCGCCGCCCCCGGTGCGGCCGGAACACCTTGTGTTGCTCGGCCGACGAGAGCCGGGCGAACAAGGGAAAGATCTCGGTGGAGGAAAGGTCGAGTGCTGACAGCTCGTCGGCTGTCTCCCGGATGTCGCGCTCGCCGGGCAGGAAGACCAGGATGTCGCCCGGCCCCTCCCGGATCAGGTCTTTCACGGCTTCCGAGATGGCCTCCGGCTGCGAGAGCGGCAGACCGTCGGGGCTGTTGCCGGCTGTGTCGTTGGTGCCGTCGTAGGGCCGGTAGCGGATCTCCACCGGATAGGTTCGCCCGGAGACCTCGATGATCGGCGCGTCGTCGAAGTGACGGGAGAACCGTTCCACGTCGATCGTGGCCGAGGTCACGATCACGTGCAGATCGGGGCGCCGGGGCAGGAGCTGGCGCAGGTAGCCGAGGATGAAGTCGATGTTCAGGCTGCGTTCGTGGGCCTCGTCGATGATGATGGTGTCGTAGCGGCTCAGACGGCGGTCCCGCTGGAGCTCGTTGAGCAGGATGCCGTCGGTCATCAGGCGGATCACCGTGCGCGGGCCGACGCGATCGTTGAAACGGACCGAGAAGCCGACGAAATCGCCGACGTCCGAGTCGGTCTCATCGGCGATGCGCTCGGCGATCGAACGCGCCGCGAGCCGCCGCGGTTGGGTGTGGCCGATCAGCCCGGCGGTCCCTCGCCCCGCTTCGAGACACAGCTTCGGCAACTGGGTCGACTTGCCGGAGCCCGTCTCGCCGGCGACGATAACCACCTGGTTCGACCGGATGGCATCCACCAGTTCGGCCCGCCGGTCGGTGATCGGCAGCTCGGCCGGATACGTGATGGCCGAGCGAAAGGCCTCGAGATCGGGCCGCCCGTCTGGCGACCTGCTAGAACTCACCCAGCCAGGCAGGAGCGCGGTCGAGCAGGAACTCGCTGACCCGGTAGCAGTCGTCGAGTGCCTCGCAGAGCGACTCGCGGTGCATGAACAGGTCGTCGAGCTGAAGCTCCAGCGCCGCGGTGATCGACAGTGTCCGTTCCGCGGCGTCGGTGACCTCGGCCGTGGAGTCGATGGCCGCCACCCGCAGGGGTAGGTTGGCGCCGCCGATACCCGCCAGTTCCGTGGCCAGCACCAGCAGATCGGGGGCGGTGGTGAGCGGGGGGAGAATCCACGTGAACATGAGGGGGATCGTGAGCCCGGTCTCCGGTTCGGCTTCCTCGTGGAGCGACAGGAGGTGATCCTCGAAAGCGAGCACCGACCGGGGATCGAGGTCGATCGACAGATGGAGATCGAGCGGTCCGCCACAGGCGCGCTCGGGGTGCAGGTCGACCTCCCACGCCTGCCTCATCGAATAGGTCTCGATGAAATGACGCTCGTCGTGGATGTGGAACTGGTGGTCCATGGCGTGTTCCTTCAACTCGGCCACGAACCCCGGGATGTCGATTATTGCCACAGAAACTTCTCTCCCTTGGAGACGGCCGGCGGAGGGCGACCACTCCACCGGCGATTCTATCAGGACGCGAAAAAATCGATCTCCGATGCGGACGGTCCGTTAGGGTTGGGGGCCGTGGATCGAGACGCCGTTCTGTCCCTTTTCGATGATCTCGTGTCCGAGATCCGTGAGGTGCTTGACGGGCTCGACGACTGGGGCCTTTCCGGTGAGCGGCCGTCGCAGTATCGCCATGATGTGGTGGTCGACGAGATCGTCGTGCCTCGTCTGCGCAGCGCCGGGCTGGCGGTGTTGAGCGAGGAGTCGGGGCTGGTCGGTGATGACGACGTGGTCGTGGTCGTTGATCCGGTGGACGGGTCGACCAACGGTTCCCGCCGCATCCCGTGGTTCGCGACGAGCCTGTGCGCCGTCGATGATCACGGGCCGGTCGCCGCGGTGGTGGCCAACCTTGCGTCGAACCGCCGCTACCGGGCGGTACGGGGCGAAGGGTTCGAGGTCAGTGAAGGCCGCCTGCTGGGCACCGACTACGGCCGCTCGCCTTTCGGGACGACGTCATGTGAGCGACTCGACGAGGCGATCATCGGATTCTCGGGCCTGCCGCCGTCACACGGCGGCTGGAATCAGTTCCGGGCCTTCGGGGCGGCTGCGCTCGACCTGTGCGCGGTGGCCACCGGCAGCCTCGACGGCTACGTCGACGTCGACCGGGCCCACGGCGTCTGGGACTATCTGGGCGGCGTGCTGGTGTGCCGGGAGGCCGGAGGGTTCGCAGCCGACAGCCACGGTGACGAGCTGATCACCCTCGACCCGACACATCGCCGGGCGCCGGTGGCTGCGGCCACCCCGGAACTGCTGGATGAGCTGCTGGCCATGACCGCGGCGTGGCGGTCAGGTGGACGTGGCACAGGCCACTGACAACCGCGCTGGAATCGACGAGGCGCTGTCGTTTCGCCCGTCGCGCATCGCGGTCCGCACTCGTAGTGACTCGCTTCCCTGATCCCAGCGGAGCTCGCCGACGCTGGTCATCCAGAGCTGGTCGGCGGCCGGGCGTTGGAGTTCGGAGTCGGTACCGACGGTCAGGCTGACGCTGCGGCTCGACGCCGATACCCAGAACACCTCGCCGTCGATGCTGCCCCGCCCGGCCGCGATGAAGTCGGTGTCGGTGAAGGTGCACACCGACGGCACGAATTCGTAGCGGCTCTCACCGACCTCGAGCACGCTGGCACCGTCGACCGACGCGGCTTCGTCGACCGACAGCCAGAAGAACGTGGCAACGACGAGGATCGCGGTGATGGCCGCGGCTACCGCGCTGGTGGTGGAGCGACTGAGCAACGTCACGGACTTTCGTTGAATTCGGGTGGTGGAAGTCAAGGCAGGGTCGTACGACATCCGCCCGCCGACAGGGGCCTGCCACTCGAAACAATGGTAGGCAGTCGGCTCTCGGGGCCGGTTTCCGTTGGGTTTCGATGCGGTGACTATCCACTACGGGCCCATGACGCCCTGTTGTTGGTTCAACAGCCTTCGTCGTCGTTCCTAGTCGATGACCGTCCACCTGGCTTGATCGGCCACCTCGGCAAAGGTGTTGCGGACCTCGTCGACCATGATCCGCATGAGGCGGGTCACGGGACGCCCCTCGGCCAAGCCGATCAGGAGCGTCCGGTCGATCGTCGGTTCGACAATGCGGCCGGCCCGAAGCTCGCCGAGCTCGACCGCCCGCCGAACACCCGCGTACGACATGATCGACCACATGTCGCCGCGGCGGATGATCTCGATCAATGCATCCTGTGAGTCGAGTTCCATGACGATGTTGGCGAGGTGGCCCTGAGACGCGAACGCGGTGTCGATCATCGTGCGGAGACCCGGCTGGATGGCGGGAAGCGCCAGTGGCAGGTCGGCCACCGCGTTCAGCGTGATGTCGGACGGCGCGTTCCAGCTCGGCGGGCCGACCAGGTGAAGCTGCTCGACGGCGAGCGGTTCGGTCCTCAATCGTCGGAGGCTGTGGACGTTGGACGCGATGCCGACATCCGCATCGCCGGCCGAGAGGGCAAGCGGCACGTTGTTGGGGTGCGTACTCATGACGCGCAGCTCGATCTCGGGGTGGTTGACGGCCACCGTGTCGATGAGTGGAATGCAGAGGCTGTGGGCGACGGTGTCGGGAAGCACCACACAGACCTTCCCTCGAATCCTCCCGTCGAGCGAGCGGAGTTCATCCTCCATGTCGTTGAGGTGGCCGAGCGCCTGGCGGGCGTGCTCGACGAGTCGCTCGCCGGCGTCAGTCAACGTCACCCCCCGCCCGTCACGGTCGAACAGGTCGACGCCGAAGTAGCCCTCGACGGTCGAGACCATACGTGACAGTGCGGGCTGTGACATCGACAGCTGGACGGCGGCGTGGGAGATGTTGCCCCACTCGGCCACCGTCACCACCGCCTCCAGCTGGCGGTAGCTCAGCTTGGATGAGGGCATACCTTCAACGTTATAGGAGATATTCAAAACATGCAGCTATAGACATAGCCGCAACCGGCTTGCTAGCGTGGCGGAACCGTCACGACGACCGGCAGACAAGGAGTTCACGTGGCAGCGTTACCCGACCGGGCCCAGGTCGTGATCGTCGGCGGCGGCATCGTCGGTTGTTCGGTCGCCTACCACCTCGCTCGGCGGGGTGTCACCGACGTGCTGGTGCTCGAGCAGGGTCAACTGACCGGGGGTACCACCTGGCACGCGGCCGGCCTCGTCAGCCAGCTGAAATCCAGTCACAGCCTCACCCGGCTCGCCACCTATTCGGCCCAGCTGTTCTCCGAGCTCGAAGCCGAAACCGGCCAGGCCACCGGTTATCGAACGCCCGGGTCGATCTCCGTGGCGTCGGACCGCGAACGGTGGGAGGAGTTGCTCCGGGGCGTGTCGATGGCAAAGACCGTCGGCGTCGACATCCGGGTCATCGACATCGACGAGGCACTCGAACGCTGCCCGCTGCTCCACACCGACGATCTCGTCGGGGCGCTCTATATTCCCCACGATGGGGTAACGTCACCGGTCGACACCACGATGGCCCTGGCCAAGGGGGCCAAGGCCAAGGGTGTCACGATCGCCGAGGGTGTCGGGGTCACCGAGGTGATGACCGACGGCGACCGGGCAACCGGCGTCGTGACCACGCAGGGCGCCGTCGAGGCCGAGACCGTGGTGCTCGCCGGAGGGATGTGGACCCGCCAGCTCGCCCGCACCGCCGGGATCAACGTTCCCCTCCAGGCCTGCGAGCACTTCTACATCGTGACCGAACCGATCGAGGCGGTCCGGCCCGACATGCCGACGGTGCGCGACCCCACGAACTACACCTATTTCAAGGAGGAGACCGGCAAGATCATGGCCGGCTTCTTCGAGCCGCGAGGCAAGATCTGGAATCTCGACGGCATTCCCTCCGATTTCATGTTCGGCACCCTGCCCGAGGACTGGGACCACGTCGGCCCGATCTTCGAGCGGGCCATCCACCGGATGCCGGTGCTCGGTGACGTCGGCCTCCAGTTGTTCTTCAACGGGCCGGAGGCCTTCACCCCCGATGGCGTCTATCACCTCGGTGAATCACCGGAGGTCGACCGCTGCTTCGTGGCCGCCGGGTTCAACTCGGTCGGCATCCAATCGGCCGGTGGTGTCGGTTGGGTCCTGGCCGACTGGATCATCGACGGCCACCCGCCCATGGACCTCACGGCGGTCGACATCCGCCGCACGTTCGCCTTCCAGAGCGAGGCCGGCTACCTCGACCAGCGCATTCCCGAGAGCCTCGGCCTGCTCTACGCCATGCACTGGCCCTTCCGTCAGTACGAGAGCGCGCGGGGTGTACGGGTCTCACCGCTCCACGAGCGATTTGCCGATGCCGGTGCCGTGTTCGGTGAGACCGCGGGTTGGGAACGGCCCAACTGGTTCGCCACCGGAGGCGAGGAACCTGTCTACCGCTATTCGTGGGGCAAGCAGAACTGGTTCGAGGCCAGCGGTCGGGAGTGCGAGGCGGTGCGCAACGCCGTCGGGCTGTTCGACCAGACCTCGTTCGCCAACTTCTCGGTCAGCGGCCCCGACGCCTTGGCCGTGCTCAACCACATGAGCGGCAACGAGATCGATGTGCCCGTCGGTCGTGCCGTCTACACCCAGTGGCTGAACGACCAGGGCGGCATCGAGGCCGACCTCACGGTAACGCGGCGCGGCGAGCAGGACTTCCTGGTGGTGACCGCAGCGGCCGCCGCCACCCGGGATTGGGCCCACCTACGCCGGGCGGCCCGGGGCCGCGAGGTCACCATCTCCGACGACACCGACCAGATCGCGATGCTCGGCCTCATGGGCCCCAACAGCCGGGCCGTCCTGTCACAGCTGACCGAGGCCCCGCTCGACAACGACTCGTTCGGGTTCGGCTGGTCCCAGACGATCCCGGTCAAGACGGCCGACGGGCTGATCGACGTGTTCGCGTTGCGGATGACCTACGTCGGTGAGCTGGGTTGGGAGCTGTACGTTCCCTACGATCGGGCGGTGGCGCTCCACGACGCCCTGGTCGACGCCGGAGCGGCCCACGGCCTGCGTCACGCCGGCTACCACGCCATGAACACACTCCGACTCGAGTCGGGCTACCGGCACTGGGGTCACGACATCACCGACTGCGACACCCCGATCGAAGCCGGGCTCGGCTTCGCCGTCGCCTGGGACAAAGTAGGCGGGTTCCGGGGGCGGGAGGCGTTGCTGACCCAACGGGCTCAGCCCCGACACAAACGGTTGATCCAGTTCCGGCTCGAGGACCCCGATCGGCTCGTCTATCACGATGAGCCGATCCTCCGCGACGGTGTGATCGTTGGTCGGACGTCCAGTGGGATGTGGAGCTATGTCGAGGACCGGGCGCTGGCCATGGGCTATCTCGAACATGGCGACGGGGTGACACAGGATTGGCTCGATGCCGGCGAGTTCGCCATCGAGGTGGCCACGGAGGTCATCCCGGCGACGCCGTCGATCAGATCGTTCTACGACCCGACCAACCAGCGGGTTCGAATCTAACGGAAAGGGACCATGAACGACGAAGCGCAGGTAGTCATCATCGGGGCCGGGGCCATGGGAGCCGGGTTGTTCTACCACCTGGCTCATGAGGGCTGGACCGACACGGTGCTCATCGACAAGGGTGAGTTGAGTTCGGGGTCGACGTGGCACGCCGCCGGGTTGATTCCCCACTTCATCGGCAGCCTCAACATGGCCAAATGCCATGCTGTCGCCCCCGAGCTGTACGACCGGATCGAGGCCGAGACCGGCCTGGCCTCCGGTTGGCACGGCACCGGCGCCATCCGGCTGGCCCTCGACCGCCATCAGGTCGACTGGTTCCGCTATGTGAGCGGCATGCTCGATCTGATCGGGGTCGAGAATCACCTGATCGAGCCGAAGAAGATCCTCGATCACTGGCCGTTCATGGACGTGTCCGACGTGAAGCTCGGCTTCTGGACCCCCAACGACGGCTGGACCGATCCCTCCAGCGTGACCGCGGCCATGGTCAGGGGTGCCCGCCAGCTCGGCGGGCAACTGGAGCGCCATACCCTGGTCACCGGGACCAACCCGCTGCCGGACGGTCGGTGGGAGGTGGTCTACGAGCAGAAGGGCGAGTCCGGTCGCATCGTCTGTGACCATCTGGTCAACGCGGCAGGCTGCTACGCCCCGCAGGTCGGCGCCATGGCCGGGGTCGACGTGCCGATCGTGTCGGTCATCCACCAGTACCTGATCACCGAGACGATGCCCGAGATGGTCGACCTCGGTGATTTCGATCCACCGGTCATCCGCGATCCTCGGGCTTCGTCGTACTACCGCCGCGAGATCGACAGTCTGCTCGTCGGTCCCTACGAGCGGGCCAACGCCCAGACCTACGGGGTCGACGGGATCGACTGGAATCTGCACTTCTATCTGACGCCACCCGACATCGACACGCTCATGCCGTGGCTGATCGAGGCCGGCAAGCGGATCCCGGCGTTCGAGTCGGCCGGGATCAAGACCGTGGTCAGCGGTCCGATCACCCACACCCCCGATTCGGGGTACCTGATGGGTCCGGCTCCGGGGGTGCGCAACTACTGGCTGTGCGCCGGCGCGTCGATCGGCATCACCCAGGGGCCGGGGGCCGGCAAGTTCCTGGCCCAGTGGATGGTGCACGGACAGACCGAGGTCAACGTCGCCGAAATGGACCCCCGCCGCTTCGGCGACCATTGCGGGCCGACCGGCCGGTACGCCATCGACAAGGCGATCGACGAGTTCCACGAGATGTACCAGACCCGCAAACCGGGCGAGGAGCGCTTTGCCGGACGACCCCAGAAGACCGATCCGATCTACGACCGGCTCGATGCCCGAGGCGCCCAGTGGCAGGAGGTGTTCGGCTGGGAACGCCCCCAGTACTTCGGTGAACCGGAGGATCACACGTTCCGACGCTCCAATGCGTTCGCCATCGTGGCCGGCGAGGTGGAGGGGACGCGCAATCGGGCCGGTCTCGCCGATCTCACGGCGTTCTCGAAGTTCGAGGTGACCGGGGCCGACGCCGAGGCGTTCCTCGAGCGGATGGCGGCGAATACGATGCCCAAACGAGACGGCGGCATCCGCCTGACACACTTCCTCACCACGCTCGGCGGGATCGAATCGGAGATGACGATCACCCGTCTGGCCGCCGACCGGTTCTATCTCAACTCCGGGATCACCGCCCAGTTCCACGATCGGGACTGGCTCGTCCACCACATCGACTCGAACGGTGGTGAGGACGTCACCGTCAGCGATCGCACCGAGGAGCTGGCAATCCTGGCCGTTTCCGGCCCGCGGGCCCGCGATATTCTGCAGCCGCTCACCGACGCCGATCTGTCCAACGAGGCCTTCCGGTGGTTGACCGGGCAGGAGATCACCGTGGCCGGCGTTCCCTGCATTGCGCTGCGGGTCAGCTACGTCGGCGAGTTGGGGTGGGAGCTGCATCATCCCATGGATCGCATGGTCGAGCTCTATGACGCCCTGGTCGCCGCCGGCGGACCCCACGGCATGGTGCACTACGGCTCCTACGCCATGAATGTGATGCGCATCGAGAAGGGCTACAAGGCCATGGGATCGGAACTCACCACCGAAATCACGCCGGTCGAGGCCGAGCTGGGCCGATTCATCGACATGTCCCGGCCGTTCGTCGGCCGTGATGCCGTGCAGGAGCGACTGGAGCTGGGACGGGAGAAGCTCGACTGGCTGCTCGTCTACTGCGAGGTCGAGCCGGCGGTCGACACCGCCGACAACGATTGCCGGGGCAACGAACCGGTGTATGGCGACGGGGAGATCATCGGGCTCACGACGTCGGGCGCCTTCGGCCACAGTGTCGGGAAGAGCCTGGCGTTCGCGTACGTGGCGCCCAGCCACGCCCAGCCGGGGGCAACATTCGAGATTCAGCTGCAGGGCGAGAGACGCCGGGCCACGGTGCTGGCCGAACCGGCGCACGACCCGGGCAACGAACGGATTCGGGTCTGATGGCGCGGCGCTCGGGGGGTCGCGCGGCCCGGGTGGCGCTCCGTCAGGCGCCGCTGGAGGCGGAGGCCAGAGCGGTCCGGCCCGGTATGACCGGTGGGCGCTACAAACCCTTGACCGAGCGTGAGTGCGCCGATGTGGTCGACGCCGCGCTCGGGTTGCTGGCCGATCTCGGGATGGGGGAGGCGACGCCGGAGATCCGTGAGGTCGTGGTGTCGGCCGGCGGCCTGATCGACAAGCACGATCGGCTCCGGTTTCCTCGTGATCTCGTGCTCCTGGCCATCGACGCAGCAGCCAAGGAATTCACGGTCCATCACTTCGGTTCCGACGATGGCGTCGTACTGGGCGGTGAGCGGGTCCACTTCGCCACGGCGGGAGCGGCCGTGCTGATGCTCGACCACGAGTCGCAGCGGTTCCGGCACAGCGTGCTCACCGACTGCTACGACACAGCCCGCATCGCCGACAGCCTGGACCATATCCACCTGTTCGTCCGCACCGTCGTGGCCCGGGACATGGAGACATCCCGCCTGGTCGACGTCAACACGGCCTTCGCCACGATGGCCGGCACGTCGAAGCCTCAGGGCACCTCGTTCTTCGAGCCGGAGCATGTTCACGAGGTGGCCGCGATGTACGACATCGCACTCGGAGGCGAGGGCGAGTTCCGAAGGCGGCCGTTCATGATCGCCAACAACACCTTCGTTGTGCCTCCGCTGCGGTTCGCCCACGACTCGGCGCTGTGCCTGGCCGAGCAGGTGAGGGCCGGGATTCCGGTCAATCTCCTGTCGGCCGGGCAGGCGGGAGCCACATCACCCGCCGCATTGGCCGGCTCCCTGGTGCAGGCCCTGGCCGAGTGTCTGGCCGGACTGACATTCGTCAATCTGCTGTCGCCCGGCCACCCGTGCATCATGGGGTTGTGGCCGTTCGTATCAGACCTCAGAACGGGGGCGATGAGCGGGGGGAGTGGCGAAGAGGCAGTCCTGAACGCCGCCGCCGCCCAGGTGGTCAACCACCTCGGTCTGCCGTCGGGGGTGGCGGCCGGCATGGCCGATTCGAAGCAGGCCGACAATCAGGCCGGCCACGAGAAGGGCAACGCCGTCACCTTGGCCGCCAACGCGGGAGCCAACGTGATCTACGAGTCGGCGGGGATGCTGGCCAGCCTGATGGCCTGTTCACTCGAGGCCATGGTGATCGACAACGACATGCTGGGCGCCATCAACCGCACGGTCCGCGGTATCGAGGTGACGGCCGAGACGATGTCGTCGGCCACCATCGCCGACGTGGTGCACGGGGCCGGCCACTTCCTCGGCCACGGTCAGACGTTGTCGATGATGCAGAGCGAGTACGTCTATCCCGATGTCGGGAACAGGTTGAGTCCGGATGATTGGGTCGACGCCGGAGCCCGGCCGGTGATCGACGTGGCCCACGATCAGGTGCTGACCACGCTTGCCGACCATGTCCCGACCCACCTCGGCGTCGAGGCCGAGAGCCGGATTCGGGATCTGTTCGATATCCGACTACCCGCTTTGCCCCGCGAGTGAGACCACGTCGGCGACACACCAGTCGTCGTTGATCCGCTCCATGCGGACCGAGATGTCGTCGCGCGTGTCGGGGTCGATCGCCGCCGGTGACTCGACCCAGCCCTTCAAATCGACGGTGACGGTATCGAATCCGAGGCCGGTCACCGAGGCCTTGTGGGCTTCGTCGACGAGATCGAGGACGGCGAACTCGGTGGCGATCGATTCGGTGTTCGCCTGGTCGCACAGCGCCTCCGGGTCGAGCGTCATGCCGGGGCCGTCGGCGGCGGAGTCGAGGGACGCCATCAGCGCTTCATCGGCGTCGGCGGCCACTCGATCGGAGTGACGACCGTAGAAGAACGCCGGCACGAGCGCCAACGCCATGAGCGGTGCCGCCAACAGGAACGGTTTCACCAGGCGGGACGGGTGGCTGCCCATCTCCTCCTCGTCCGGCGGGGCAGGGGTGGTCTGGGAGGTCATGAGTCGAACGAAGCTACCATGCCGAGCGTGGGTACCATCGAACCGTGACGTCGTCCGTGGCCGCCTACCCCCATGAATGGGAGACCCACGCCGTCCTGGCCGACGGTGCAACGGTGGAGATTCGGCCGATTCGTCCGACCGACCGGGGCGCGCTGGTCGACTTCCACGGCCGTCAATCACCCGAGAGCATCTACTTTCGCTTCTTCCGCCATCGTCCCGAACTGACCGATCGGGAACTCGATTTCTTCACCCAGGTCGACTACCGGTCTCGGATGGCGTTCGTCGCCTTCGACGGCGGCCGGCTCGTGGCGGTGGCCCGCTACGAGCACGGCAGTCTCCCCGAATCCGTGGCCGAGGTCGCCTTCTTCGTCGACGACGCCAACCACGGTCGTGGCCTGGCCACGCTTCTCCTCGAGTATCTGGCCGCGGCCGCCAGGGCCAACGGCTTCACCATGTTCACCGCTTCGGTGTTGCCGGAGAACTACCGAATGCTCGGGGTCTTTCGAGCCGCAGGATTCGCGTCCAGGACCCGGTTCGCCGACGGTCTGATCGAGGTCGACATCGACCTGACGCCCACCAGCGCGGGTCGGGCCCTCATCAACGATCGACTCCGCCGTGCTGTGAGTCGCTCGATCGCTCCGCTACTCGGACCGACTTCGGTTGCCGTGGTCGGTGCCGGACGTCGTCCAGGATCGCTCGGCCGCCAGCTGCTCGGGAACCTGCTCGGTCTCGAGGTGGGACCTCCGTTCACGGGCGCGGTGCTTGCCGTCAATCCCAAGAGCGGCGAGGTCCACGGCCGACCGACGTTCGGCTCGGTGACCGAGGCTGCGGCATCGCTCGCCGACGGTTCGGATCGGGCCATCGATCTGGCCCTGATCGCGGTGCCCGCCGATCAGGTGCCGTCGGTCGTCGATGAGTGCGGCGAGGCCGGTGTCCGTGGTGTGGTCGTGGTGGCGTCTGACTTCGCCGATGCCGGCCCGGCCGGGGCCGACCGGCAGCGGGAGCTGACGGCGATCGTGCGCAAGCACGGTATGCGAATGATCGGACCCAACGCCTTCGGGGTGGCCAACACGGCGGCCGACCTGAACCTCAACCTGATCGCCGTGCCGCTCGCCCTGCAACCGGGTGGGGTGGCCTTCGCGTCGGACTCAGGCGTGCTCACGGCGGCCGTCATCGACCAGTTTCGACTGGCCGGCGCCGGTGTGGCCCAGGTGGTGGGCGTCGGCAACCAGGCCGATGTCTCGCTCGGCGACGTGATCGGGGCCTGGGCGCTCGACGACGCCGTCAAGGTGATCCTCGTCTACACCGAGCGGTTGAGCGCCGAGCGGTCGGGAGCCCGTTCGCTCGCCGATGCGGCCCGTCTGACGTCGATGACGAAACCGATCGTGGCGGTGCGCCCGCCCGACACGCCGAGTGCGCAACTTCTGACCGAGTCGGGTGTGATCCTCGTCGACGCGGTGTCAGAGCTCGCGGATCAGGCGGCGATGATGAGTTCGCAACCGGTGGCGAACGGATCCAGGGTGGCCATCGTGTCCAACAGCGCGTCACTCGCTCGTCTCACCGAGGCTGCCTGTCGCCGTGTCGATCTCGTTCCCGTGGTGCCGTCCGGCCCCTTGAACAGCGCCCCGAGCGGAGCGATTCTGATCGACGATCTTGATCAGGTGTCGGAGGTGTTCGGGCTGACGGTGGCCATGAGCCGCTCGGGCACCGTGACCGACTACGAGCGTGTGATCGTCGCCACCGGTGTCGACGAGGGCGTCGACGCGGTGATCCTCGCCCTGGTACCAACGTCCGACATCCCGTTGGAAGACCTGGAGCGGCTCGCTGATCGGGTGAACCGTTCGGTCGACAAGCCGTTCGCGGTGGTCGGTCTCTACGATCGCAGTGGCGTCGAGATCGAACGACTGCCGTTCTTCACCTTTCCGGAGGAGGCCGCTCGATCGCTGGCCCGGAGCGCTGCCTATGGTCGATGGCGTACCTCGCAGGCCGAGGCGGTTGTCGGTGACCGGTCGGATCTGGTGGACGATCTGCTCGGTCCCGCCGAGGCCGGTCATCTCGGTCTGGGAAGTGATCAGACGCCGGAGCTGCTCGCCGACCTGGGTTTGCCGATGGCTCCGTTCGCACCCGGGGGTGAGTTCGCCGATCTTCGCCAGGCGGCCGACGTGATCGGCTATCCGGTGGTGCTCAAGATCGACGAGTTGTCGAACGCAATCGGCGTGTCCGGTGGCACGGCGGTCGATCTGCACGATGTGACCGATCTCGAGGCGGCCTACAACCGGATGGCCGAGATCTGGGGTCCGGACATACAGCGGGCCGTTGTCCAGAAGATGGTTCCCCACTCGGTGATGGCTCGCCTGGTCCTGGCCCGCGACCCCGTTCTCGGCGCGAGTGTCGAAGTCGGATTCGGTGGCTCGGGGTTCGACACCGTCGAGCCGTTGGACCGGACGTTCCTACCGACCACCGAGCAGCGGCTCAACGACCTGGTGACGGCATATCGGACCCGGGTCGATGCCGCGCACCTGCCAACACCGGCAGCCGATGAACTCCTGGCGTTGGCGACCGCTCTGGCCGACATCGGCTCGTCGCATGCCGGCGTCGATCGGCTCGTGCTCGATCCGATTCTCATCGGACCGATCGGGGCCGTTCCGGTCGACGTCGAAATTCGGCTGGCCCGAATGGCGTCGGACCCCTTGGGTGAGGTTCGGCACCTCGGGTGACCTCGCCGTCGCGCTACGGTGAGGCGATGCGTGCAGTAGTCCTCACCTCCTACGGAGAGCCCGACGTTTTGACCCTCCAGGATGTTCCGGATCCGGAACCCGGCCCGGAGGAGATCCTTGTCGACATTGTGACCACGGCGCTCAACCGAGCCGACCTCCTCCAGCGTCGGGGTATGTACCCGGGCCCGAAGATGGCCAACGAGATTCCCGGGATGGAGTTCTCCGGCCGGGTTGGGGCGGTCGGCGATTCGGTCTCGGCCTGGTCGGTCGGCGACGAGGTCATGGGCATCGTCGGCGGTGGAGCATACGCCGAACGGCTGGTGATCCACGAGCGGCAGGCGTTGCCGGTGCCCGCCTCGGTCGGGCTCGCCGACGCCGCCGCGATTCCGGAGGTGTTCCTCACCGCATTCGACGCGCTGGTGGTGCAGGGAGGGCTGACCTCCGGGCGATGGGCCCTGGTCCACGCCGGGGCCTCGGGCGTCGGCACGGCCGCCATCCAGATCGCCAAGGCCGTCGGCGCCCGGATCGCCGTGACCGCCTCGGCGGCCAAACACGATCGCTGCCGTGAGCTCGGCGCCGACCGTGTGATCGACTACCGCAGCGAGTCCTTCGCCGATGTGGTGTCGGAGGCGACCGCTGGAAACGGCGTCGACGTGGTGCTCGATGTGATCGGAGGAGAGTACACGATCGACAACATCAAGTCGCTGCGGACCGGAGGCCGGTTGATCCAGGTGGGCGTGATGGGAGAGCAGACGGTCGAGCTGCCGCTCGGCATGCTGCTGCCGAAACGGGCCTCGATCATCGGTACGGTGCTCCGGGCCCGCCCGATCGAGGAGAAGATCGCCTTGACCCAGCGGGTCCGGGCCGAGCTGCTGCCACTGTTCGACCAGGGCTTGCTGGAACCGGTGATCGACTCCCGGTACCCGCTGTCCGACATCGCCGAGGCGCACCGATACATGGAATCCAACGCCAACATCGGCAAGATCCTGATCGACGTGGCCTGAACGCCGGCGAACTATTCAGTTTTCAAGTAACAGTTCCCTCCAGCACAGTGCTCGCCCTCAAGCACAGTGCTCGCCCTCAAGCACAGTGCTCGCCCTCCAGGGCAGTGCCCTCCGGCGGCCTATGCCGCCGTCGGCGAGCCCCTCACCGTCGGCGGACCGACCCGATCAGGCCACGTGACGGCGTGAAGGGTTCCGTCGGGTGTGTGGATCGTGACCCTTCGGTCGTCGTCGTCGATTTTGATCGCCCAACCGCCCTCGTGCACTGCATGATGATGCCGAAGGCAGAGAGGAATCAGGTTGCACAGGTCGGTCGACCCACCACGCTCCCATTCCCGAACATGATGGAGCTGACACCGAGCCAGCGGCCGGTCACACCCGTGCCAGGCGCACGACCGGTAGATCGATCGAACGGCATGCCATTGGGCATCGGTGGCGGTCCGATAACCGCGACCGACGTTGATCGGAACCCCCTTGGGGTCGAGCACTACTCTCTGCAAGACGGCGTCGCAGGCCAGGCGAGCGATTGATTCCGGGGGCAACGGGTGGCCATTGGCCGTCTCTCGAACGGAGGCGTCGTGGCAACCTCTGGTGAACGTCTCCCAGTCCACCACCACGTTGATGTGGGGCCGTCCGGACCGCCTCAACTCCGAGCCTGTCAGCAGGTTGTAGGCAGCATCAGCAGCCAGCCGAGCATCTTTCGAAACACCACCGTTGTTGGCCAGGCGGCCGAGTTCGGCCTCGATGGAACCGACAATCGACTCATACCGTTCAGGGTCGAACTCGCCGTGGAGATGGCCCATCCCGGTTCGCTCGTTGAACCAGTGTTTCCACGATGACTGCGCCCGCCGATCGTTGGTGGCGCCAAGACCATCATCACCCTTGAGCTGCTCGACGAGCTCGCGGACATGCCGAGCAAAGGCATCGGCAGGCAGTGTCGTTGCAGCATCGACCAGGTCGTCCGAATCCAACGAC
This sequence comes from Acidimicrobiales bacterium, assembly GCA_965216655.1. Taxonomy (GTDB): domain Bacteria; phylum Actinomycetota; class Acidimicrobiia; order Acidimicrobiales; family SZUA-35; genus JAHELU01. Next base: position 114,856 of record CBDCGP010000012.1, on the reverse strand, counting down.
GTCATCTCATCGGCGGAAAGACCTCTGCCCGCCAGTGCGACGGCGTCGATCTGGGCCGCTCCAATCCGCCCGGCCTCGAACGCGACAGCCATCCTGGGCAGCACGGCGATGGTTCGAGCCCGGTCGACCTCCCGGCGAGCGGTGCGGCCCCGAACCGAGTGGCCGTCGGCCAACAGCACCCCGTGGGGTCCACGGCCTCGGCCCTTGGCGGCATGCGCCTCGGCGGCGATGCCGATCCATGTGGGATCCTGAACGGTCAGATGGAACCGTTGACCAGGCGGAGCCGGCAACGGCTCGCTCAGCGGCCGGTCGAGCAAGAGTGTCTCAAACGGTCGAGTCCCCAGGTTTCGGGACGTTGATTTTGAATTTGTCCGCACGGGATACGTGTGGTTCCCTGGCGGGTCTGACCGACGCCGGATGCAACCCAGCGGTAGTGTCGAGTGCATGTTGGAACCTGCCTCCACAGACGTCTCGTGGCGATCGTTCACTGTTGCGGGGGCCGAGGTCTGGACTCGCTGCGGCCTTCAACAACTTCCATGGCGCGCATCGCGAGTCGAGTTCGGAGCAGTTGTCATCGACAGCGGCGATGGTCCGAAGGCATGCCCCGTGGTTCGTGCCTCTCGACCTCCGAGAGGAAGCGGACCGTACGTCGATGGCCTCGTTATGGATCCGTCGTGGACCGAGTCTCGACGGGGAGTGACCTGGGGAAGACGTCTCCTTGAGGTCACGTGGCCGCCAGCTGACGGGCGAGTCGCTCACGTCCGTGACGATTCGGGGGGCGGCAGCGGTGAGGCTAGCCGGCGCAGAGCGCCCATTCCGAGTGAGTCCTTCAACGAGTCGCTTCATCAGCGGGCCCGGACTGGCTTGCTGGCCGTTCCGTACGCAGACGTCTACCTGTACCTGGTTGGGTCTGAACCGGCTTCGAATCGAGTGGTTGTGTCCGTGGTCGTCGCTGATGGGTGGACCGTCTCGCGTCTTGCAGCTTCGATCGATGAGCCCGGCATCCTGTTGGTAGAGGGCAGAGCAGTGATCCTCGACGGGGATCCGCACCCGGAGTCGGACTGATGGTCTGTCGGGAGCATCATCGTCGTCTCGTGCCGGTTTGAGGTTGATGTCAGTTGGTCAGGAGGCGAGCCAGGCTTGCTGCGGAGACGGCCGTCCAGATCAGCAGGGCGGCAAGTCCGATCGCCCGGACCGTGGTGGATGACGAGGTCCACGACTTCACGCCGACCACCATCGGTAGGAACAGGACCCACAGGCCGACCCGAACTGGAACCGGTCGTCCCTCGATCCACTTGTCGAGCGACTCGAACTCGCGGCCGTCGTCGGCAAGAACGATGACGAACCCGAGCCACAGCGCCGCGAAGGTGGCCGCCGACCACAGGGTCAGGGCCGTTCTCATCATGGGTCGGCCACCCGGAGAGCCTGTCGAAACGACGGACTCGCCGACAGTCCCATCAACCCTGCGGCGATCGCTCCGTACAGCGCCTCGATGGCGGAGCGCTCAGGGATCAGCGCGACCTCGAGCAGGATCCACGCGGCAAGGCCCGCTCCCATCAGACCGGTTCCGGCCCATGACCAGTGCAGCCCCGTCGCCCGTTCGATACCGCTCAGCAGCGTCCAGTGAGGACGGCGGTGCAGTCCCAAGGCTGTAACCAGCGATCCGATACCGAGCCCGGCGCCCAGCGCAACGCCTGGCAGTCGGTAACTCCGGACCGGTAGGGCGTCGAGCCACTCCGCTTTGACGAAGACGTTTCCGGTTGGAAACAGCACCATCTCCACCCCACCGGCCACGGCCGTCACCCCCACGAAGCCGAGTGCAGCGGTGGCGATCTTGGTGGTAAGCGACGTTGGCGGCGACACGACGATGGCTCCTCGGCCCGGCGGATCAAGCTGCCTCCAATTCTCCACCGGCTTTCCAGCGGCATCCAGGGCCGATGGTCCTCTCGTCCGTCAGGCGAACATTTCGTCACTGGCGCCGCCGGTGCCGGGGTGTGGTGGTCGGCAGAGTCTTGTCGATTCTCTCGCAGATCCACCATTCGTGAGGGCCGTCGTTCGGCGGGACCGAGGCCCATGGCAAGGTCGGCCCATCGATCGCCGACAGCGAGGTCGCCAGCTCGACGCCTTCGCGGCTCGGACCTAGTCGCGCTCCTCCACGGGAACGTATTTGCGCTCGGCTGGTCCGACGTAGACCTGGCGAGGACGTGAGATCCGGACGTTGGCCTCGATCGACTCGTTCCAGTGGGCCAGCCACCCGGGCATGCGACCGATGGCAAACAGCACCGTGAACATGTCCATCGGGAAGTTCATCGCCTGGTAGATCAACCCGGTGTAGAAGTCGACGTTGGGGTAGAGATTGCGGCTCTTGAAGTAGTCGTCCTCGAGCGCGATCTCCTCCAGCTTGAGCGCGATGTCGAGCAGCGGATTCTTGCCTGTGACCTTGAACACCTCTTCGGCGTGGTTCTTGACGATGCGCGCCCTGGGGTCGTAGGCCTTGTAGACCCGGTGGCCGAAGCCCATCAGCCGGTCTTCGCCGCCCTTCACCGTTTCGATGAAGGCCTCGACGTTCTCGTAGTTGCTGATGTCGCGCAGCATGTGGATCACCGCCTCGTTGGCGCCACCATGGCGCGGCCCGTAGAGGGCCGCTGTAGCACCCGCCACGGCGCTGTAGGGATCGGCATGCGACGACCCGATGACACGCAGGGCCGTCGTCGAACAGTTCTGCTCGTGGTCGGCGTGCAGGATCAACAACACGTCGAGGGCTCGGGCCAGAACGGGATCCGGTTCATAGTGGGGCTCCGCGACCTTCCACATCATCGACAGGAAGTTCTCGGTGTAGTTGAGCGAGTTGTCGGGATAGACGAACGGCATGCCGATGCTGGCCCGATAGGCCATGGCGGCCAGCGTCGGACCCTTCGAGATCAGACGGTTGATCTGAATGAAGCGGTTGTCGCGGTCCTCGATGTCCTTCGCCTCCGGGTAGAAGGTGGACAGCGCCGCGATGGCCGACACGAGCATGCCCATGGGATGGGCGTCGTAATGGAAGCCCTCATAGAAACGCTTGCGCATGTTCTCGTGGATGAACGTGTGGTGGGTGACGTCGTACACCCACTGGTCGAGCTGCTGTTGGTTGGGCAGATCGCCATGGATGAGGAGATAGCAGACCTCGATGAACGTCGACTGCTCGGCCAGCTGCTCGATGGGATAACCCCGGTAGCGGAGGATGCCGTTGCCGCCGTCCAATTCGGTGATGGCGCTCTCGGTCGACGCCGTGGTGGTGAAACCCGGATCGAGGAACCACAGGCCGGGAAGATTCGCCCGCCAGGCGGCGGCATCGACCCCGCCGTCGACGATTGGTACTTCGAACGACTCTCCGGTGCGGTTGTCAGTGATCGTTACCGAATCGGGCACGGTTGTCCTCTCTCTCAAGGCTTGTGAGGTTGCGGCGTGACGGCCCGGATCGGGCAGATCCACGCGTCGGCACGGCGAGTTGACTTAACTTGCGGTCCCGGGGTTTCCACACCCCCTTGTGCAGGTACCTATCGACCGGTGGTGATGGTTCTTTCGGAATTGAATGTAGCTGCTGGGGTACGGGCCGGTCATAATCAGAGCGGTGAGTTGTCGTGTCGGCGGCCGGGGAGACGCTCCCGCTTGGAGCTGAGCATCCGCAGGCCGGCGACGAGTTCCCGCCTGGTGTCGGTGGGGTCGATCACGGCGGTGATCGACGAGCGCTCAGCAGCGGGATAGGGAGTGAGGTACTGCGCTTCGTAGTCGGCCTGCAGCGCCGCCCGCTCATCCGCCGAGGCGTTTCGGTGGAGGATCTCGACCGCGCCTTTCGCCCCCATCACGGCCACCTCCGCCGAGGGCCAGGCCAGCATGAGGTCGTTGCCCATGTTGACCGAATCCATCACGATGTAGGCGCCCCCGTAGGACTTGCGGAGAATGAGGCCGATCCGGGGAACGGTGGCTCTTGCGTAGGCGAACGCCATCTGGGCGCCGTGGCGAATCATGCCCCGCCATTCCAGATCCTTGCCCGGCAGGAATCCCGACGTGTCGACCATCGTGATCAAGGGAATGTTGAACGCATCGCACATCGCCACGAACCGACCGCCCTTCTGAGCGGCGGGAATGTCGATACTGCCGGCCAGCGACTGGGTCTGGTTGGCCACCACACCGACGGACAGGCCGCCCAGCGCTGCGAACCCGGTGACGAGATTCGGGGACCAGCCCGACCGCAACTCGAGGAACCGACCGTCGTCCATCACCTCGGTGATGATGTCGCGAACGTCGTAGGAACCGGCGGGAGTGGCCGGCAGAATCGATCCGACGTTTGGGCAGGCCCGATCGGGAGGATCATCGGTTTCGAGTTCCGGCGGCAGCTGGTCGACGCTGGAGGGGAGGTGGGAGAGGACGTCCTCGGCGGCAACAAGCGCCTCGTCGACCGTGTCGACGACGAGCGAGGCCAGACCGGTGGAACGGAGGTGGGTGGAAGCACCCCCCAGCTCGGAGCCCGAAATCGGCACGCCGGTGTAGGTCTCGACGCTGCGTGGCCCGTTGACATAGATATAGGACTCGGCGGTCAGGATCACCACATCGAACAGGCCGAGGAGCAGAGCCGGGCCGGATACCGCCGGCCCCGAGACGATCACGATCGTGGGAACCACGCCGCTGGCACGAACCAACTCACGGGCGAGACCCGCCCAGCCGGCGGCACCGCCGATACCGTCGTCGACCGCGACCCCGGTTGTGCGGAGGGTCAGGACGAACGGAATCCGCTGGTCGACGGCCCGCCGAACGGCCGCTGTCAATCGCCGTCCGTCGCTTGCCCGCAGGGTCGGATTCGACACCTCCTCACCGGTCGATGCCAGCACCACCCGATGGTGTCCGAGCTCGACCTGTCGCGTTCGCGTCGCGGAGCGGGCGTCAGCCTCGATATCAGTCATCGTCGCCCCACAGTAGCGCCCGAGCCGATGACCGCCGCCGGCCGGGCCGGGAGGGTGGATCCCGGTCGCTCAATCCGAGGTTCCGAGGGGATGGAGGCCGGGCACCTCCGGGGCATGCGAGGAGATGATGCCACTCAAGATCTTGACGGTGGCCTGTGCGGCCACCGTCGGCATCCCACGCCGCCGGAACGCCAGACCGACGGTTCGGCGAGAGAGGCCCTCGACGTCGATCCTGGTCCACGGCCCACCGATCCACCCGGGGGCTGCGGTCGCCGGCACGATCGCAATGCCGAACCCCTGGAAGGCCATGGATGCCAGCAGCCGCAACCCGTCGACCTCGAGCTTGGCCTGGGGGCGAAGGCCACGGGAGCGAAACGTCTCATCGACCTCCTGACGGAATGGTGTTCCCGGGGCGGCCAGGAGCAGCGGGTATTTGGCCAGGTCGGCCAGTTCGACGGGCCCCTTCGCCCTCGCCAACTGATGGTCCTGGGGCCCGACCACGACATGATCCTCGTCGAACAGCGCCGTGGTGCGGATCTCGGGGTCGTCGATGGGAAGGCCTACGAGTCCCAGGTCGAGCTCGCCGTCGAGCAGGCGGAGTTCGATGGCCCGCGTCGTCCCGTCGGCCACGACGAGATGGATGTCGGGGGAGTTGGCCGCCACGGTTTCGGCCAGGATCGGCGTCAGCCAGCGGGCCGTCGTGCCGATGATGCCGATGCGCACCGTTCCCCTGGGCGATCCCCGGAGTGACGACACGTCGGCCTGGAGCGAGGCCAACTCGGTTTGGATCCGACGGACCCTGGTGAGGACGGCTTCCCCCTCCTCGGTGGGCCTACCGGTCGACCGATCGATGAGCGTCGCTTCGAGTTCTCGCTCCAGCCGGGCCACGTGGGTTGAGATGTTGGATTGGACGGTGTGGGTCGCCCGGGCCGCAGCCGTGAATCCTCCGTGTTCCACCACCGCGAGAAAGGCCTGCAGCTGTCGTAAGTCCATCGCGAATAATGATGGCACAGAACGGCGGGAGATGTTGCGGTCGAATCTTCTCAGAAGATGGGTTCGATCTTCTGAAACTCGTTGTCAGATGACGAGTGTTGAATTACAATGTTCGTTAATCGAACAGTTCTGGTTCCCCCTCCAGCATCTGATTCGAGTCCGGGCCTTTGTCCCCCTTCGGCCCGGACATCTTTAACAAAGGACCGGCCATTCTCGGCCGGTCCTTTTCGTTTTCGTCTTCGCCATGGTCGCCCTACAGTTGGTTCGTGATGCAGAGAGCCGTGATACCGAGATTTGTGACGCAGCGATGACCAGGCAAACCACGGCGGCGGCCTTCTTCGATCTCGACCGCACGCTCATTCCGATCGCCAGCGGTCCAACCATCTCCAAAGCGCTTCGTCGCATTGGTGTGTTGTCCGAACGCTCGATTCCCGGCGAGGGGCTGGCGTTCGGGTTCTTCAACGTCTTCGGCGAGACGCTGCCCTCGATCCTCCTCACCAGGCAGGGGGCGCGTGCGGCCAAGGGGTGGTCGGCCGAGGCGGTGCAACAGGCCGGAACCGAGCTGGCTCCCGAGCTCATCTCGATGATGGAGCCGTTCGCCCGGGCCACACTCGCCGAGCATAGAGAGGCCGGTCGCCGCATCGTGTTGGCCACCACCACGCCGTATGACGTGATCAAGCCGTTCGCCGATCTCCTGGAGCTCGACGACGTGCTCGCCACCCGCTACCGGGTCGGTCCGGACGGAACCTACGACGGCACCATCGACGGTGAGTTCGTCTGGTCGCTTGGTAAGGCCCGCTGCGTCCAGGCCTGGGCGAGGGCCAATGTCGTCGACCTCAGCGAGAGCTATGCCTACTCCGACAGCATCTTCGACGTTCCGATGCTGTCGAAGGTCGGCCAGCCGGTGGCGGTCAATCCCGATCCCCGGCTGTTCGCGTTCGCCGTCGCCCGTGGCTGGCCCCGGGTCTGGTTCAATGCCCCGGAGGGTGTGCCGAAGCCGCTGGGCGTCGAGCTGCAGGATGTGATCAACACGGTCGCGCAACCCCAGCTGTGGCCGTGGCTGTCCATCGAACTGCACGGCATGGAGAACATCCCGGCCGACGGAGCGTGCCTCGTCACCCCAAACCATCGCAGTTACCTGGATCCGGCGGTCGTGGCCCACGCCATCGGGCAGCGCGGCCGGCCGGCCCGGTTCCTGTCCAAGAAGGAGGTCACCGATGCGCCGCTCGTCGGGTCACTGGTGAAGGCGCTCGGTGCGATCCGGGTCGACCGGGGGAGCGGCAGCGAGGAGCCGATGCTGCAGGCGGCGAAGGCATTGGCCGCCGACGAGTTGATCGCCTTGTTCCCCCAGGGCACCATTCCTCGCGGCCCGGCGTTCTTCGATCCGACCCTGAAGGGTCGCTATGGCGCCGTGCGGCTGGCCCGTGACACCGGGGCCCCGCTCGTGCCGATGGGGTTGTGGGGCACCGAGAAGGCATGGCCGCGGTCGAGTCGCGTCCCCTACGTGATGAACCTCGCCGATCCACCGACGATCACCGTGAACGTCGGCGAACCCTTTGCCGTTCCGCCGGATCTGTCCGACGACGACCTCGACGCTGCGACCGCCGACTTGATGGCCCGAATCGTTGATCTTCTCCCTCCCGAGGCCCGGGAACACCGCGACCCCACGCCCGATGAGCTGGCCCTGACCTACCCTGGAGGCGCAGCCCCCGACGCGGACTGACATTCGTCGACCGCGTCGACCTGAACCAGGCGGACCGTAGATGCTCCTCGTGGCGATACCCAAGAGTGCGTCGACGTCGTTGATGACGACGCTCGGGCGTATCCACGACCTGCCATCCGAGCAGGTTGAGCTTCGTGATCTCGTCCGACCGCCAGGTATCCGCAATCTGCACCGCCACCATCCCGACATCGTGGAACTGGACGGGCCCACCGTCGAGCGACTGGTCGGACCCGGTCACCTGTACAAGCAGCACATCCCACCGACGGCCAACAACGTCGCGCGGCTGGCCGATCACAGGATCGTCGTACTACTCCGAGACCCCGATGTGGTTGTCGACGCCTATCTCAGAGCGTTCAAATCGTTCGCCATGAAACCCGTCGGCGTCGATCGGACCATCGACATGGAGTCGTGGCGTTCCCACGCCGAGCAGGTGGGGTTGCGCGACGACGTCGACTTCTTCCACCGTGGGTGGCGGGCCGCGGCGGCGAGGGGGAACGTGCTGTTGGTCGAGTTCGACGACCTCACCGCCGAGCCCAAGCGGGTGTTGAACGACATCGAGCGGCACCTCGGGCTGACGGTGACCGGATCAGAGGTCGAGTTGAGCCGGCAGCGGTACACCCACAGCCGCCTTCTGATGGTCAAGCGGATAGCGGGGCGGGCGACCCGCCGGCTCGGAGTCCACCGTCATCTCATCCGCGTCCTGAGGCTCCTCCGCCTGCATCCCGAGACGTGAGGCAACGTCCCCGTGTCCCGACGCACTGCTCCAACCGGGGATCGTAATTCGGTCGACCGATCAGTCGTGATCGAGTACCTTGCTCGGAAGGAACGCGCGGCCGGTCGGCCGCCCCGGCGAAGGAGTTGATATCACATGACTGTTCTGTCACGACACTCCGAGTTCGGTCGCGCCACCCGAAGGGCCTGAATCACTCCTGCTGCCGCTTCCATGCGCAGGTGACCGACGTTCCAACGTGAATCGCCGGCGCGCTTCACACCCCTGAACCGCGCCCTGAACATGGAGAATGTCGTGTCAGACCTCTTCGCTGACGACCTGTCAGCCCCAGAAGCCGCCACCGACGATGATGGTGGACCACCCCGCCGACCGGAGCCCGACTGGCTGGTGGCCGAACCGTGGACCGACGTGAACCTCGGTCCGATCAAATCGGGCAAGGAGGCGCAGATCGACCTGATCGAGCGGACCGGATCCGATGGTCGGTCCTGCCTCCTCGCCCTCAAGCGCTACGCCCCTCGAAAGGTGACCGCCAAGGGTCAACTCGAAGAGGCGGGTTTCGCCCGGGCGTCGACGTTTCGTCACGACGTCGAGTACCGGGAGGGCCGTCAGTTTCGGCGAACCCGGGACCGGCGGGCCGTGGAGCGGATGACGACCTACGGCAAACGTCTGCTCCAGAGCCGCTGGACCGACCACGAGTACGTGGTCACGGGTCGGCTGTGGCACCACGGCGTCAATGTGCCGTATCCCGTGGCCTACGGTGACGACGAGTACCTCCTCGAGTTCATCGGCGATTCGTCGATGGCGGCACCACAGCTCGCCCAGGCCCACGTCGAGGGTGACGCTCTGGCTGGTGCGGCCTCACAGATCATCGACGGACTCCACGGCATGGTGCGAGCCGGCTTCGTCCACGGGGATCTGAGTGCCTACAACCTGCTGTGGTGGGAGGAGCGGGTGTGGTTCATCGACCTGCCCCAGGCAGTCGACCTGGCCGCCAACCCGCAGGGCCTGAACTATCTGCACCGCGACGTCACCAACGTCACCGCGTGGTTGAACCGTCGCGGCTGCGACATCGACGGTGAGGAACTCTTCGCCGAGCTCGTGGCCACCGCCTTCGGTTGACGGTTCGCGGATAACGGCGCGGTGGACTACCCGGCGACGTTCTGGCGTATGACCGCGAGCGCCGATCCCGCCCTGAACCAGCCGATCTGCTCGTTGTTCATCGTGTGGTTGGCCTGGAACGACCAGGTCTCCCCGTCGGGTTTCGTGACGGTGACGGTGACCGGCTCGTTCGGGGCGATGCCGGCCAGACCCTCGGTGCCGAGGCGGTCGTCCTCGCCGATGCGGTCGTAGTCGGCCGGGTCGGCGAACGTGAGGGCCAGAACCCCCTGCTTCTTCAGGTTGGTTTCGTGGATGCGGGCGAACGAGCGGGCCAGCGTGATCCGGCAACCCCGGAATCGGGGTTCCATCGCCGCGTGCTCCCGCGACGAACCCTCGCCCATGTTCTCGTCACCGATGGCGGCCCACTCCACACCGGCCTCGTGGTAGGCCTTGGCGATGTCGGGGAACGTCATCGTCTCCCCGTCGAGCTGATTCTTGCCGTAGCCCACCTCGTAGTCGGTGCCGTCGGGTTTGGTGAAGGCGTTGACGGCGCCGAGATACAGGTTGCCGGAGATGTTCTCCAGGTGGCCGCGGTATTTGAGCCACGGTCCGGCCATGGAGATGTGGTCGGTCGTGAACTTCCCCTGGGCCTTGACGACGATGGGGAGATCGCTGAAGTCCTCGCCGTCCCAGGCGCCGAACGGTTCCAGGAGCTGGAGGCGATCGGAGGTGGGGGAGACCTTGACGTCGACATCGGACCCGTCGATCGGCGGGGCCTGGAATCCGCTCTCGCCCTCGTCGAAGCCCCGGGGTGGCAGTTCGATGCCCTCCGGCTCGTCGAGTCGGACCTCGGTGCCGTCGTCCGCCGTCAGCGTTTCGGTCAGCGGATCGAAATCGAGGCGGCCGGCCAGCGCCAGCGCCATCACCGTCTCGGGTGACGTGACGAACGCCAACGTTGCCGGGTCACCGTCGTTGCGCTTCGGGAAGTTGCGGTTGTAGGAGGTGACGATGGAGTTCGTCACCCCTGGCACGTGTCCCTCCTCCTCGCTGCGGTCCCATTGGCCGATGCAGGGACCGCAGGCGTTCGCGAGGACGACGGCGCCCATGGCCCGGAAATCGTCGAGTAGGCCATCGCGCTCGATGGTGGCCCGCACCTGCTCGGACCCGGGGGTGACCATCAGTTTGGTCTTGGCCTTGAGCCCGGCGGCGGCGGCCTGGCGAGCGATCGAGGCCACCCTGGTGATGTCCTCGTAGGACGAGTTGGTGCATGAGCCGATGAGCGCGGCCGAGATCTCGAGCGGCCAGCCCTCCCGCTCGGCCTCGGCGCCGAGTTCGGATACCTCGCGGGCCAGGTCGGGGGTGTGGGGGCCGTTGATGTGAGGCCGCAGCTCGGACAGATCGATCTCGATGACCTGGTCGTAGTAGTCGCCGGGGTTGGCCAGTACCTCGTCGTCGGCTCGCAGATGGTGGGCGACGGCATTGGCGGCATCCGCGGTGGCCTCCCGGCCGGTCGACTTGAGGTAGCGGGCCATGGCGTCGTCGTAGCCGAAGATGGAGGTGGTGGCCCCGATCTCGGCCCCCATGTTGCAGATGGTGGCCTTGCCGGTGGCGGACAGCGAGGTGGCGCCGGGGCCGAAGTATTCGACGATGGCGCCGGTTCCACCCTTGACGGTGAGGATCTCGGCGACCTTGAGGATCACGTCCTTGGAGGCGGTCCAACCGGACAGCTCGCCGGTGAGGTGAACGCCGATCAGCTTCGGCCAGCGCACGTTCCAGGGGAAGCCGGTCATCACGTCGACGGCATCAGCGCCTCCGACACCGATGGCGATCATGCCGAGCCCGCCGGCGTTGGGGGTATGGGAGTCGGTGCCGATCATCATGCCGCCGGGGAAGGCGTAGTTCTCGAGGACGACCTGGTGGATGATGCCGGATCCCGGCTTCCAGAAGCCGCCGCCGTACTTGGCGCTCACCGACTCGAGGAAGTCGTAGACCTCGGCGTTGCCGTCGACCGCGGCCATCAGGTCGAGGCGACCGTCGACCCGGGCCTGGATCAGGTGGTCGCAGTGGGTGGTGGTGGGCACGGCGACCTCGTCGAGCCCTGCGGTCTGGAACTGGAGCCACGCCATCTGGGCGGTGGCGTCCTGCATGGCCACCCGGTCGGGGCGGAAGTCGTTGTAGGTGACCCCTCGCTCGATCTCTGCGTCAGGGTTGTCGAGATGGTTGGCCAGGATCTTCTCGGCCAGCGTGAGGGGCCGCCCGAGTCGTTCACGGAACGCTCCGACCCGTTCGTCGAGGGTGCTGTAGACGCGCTCGATCAGCGTGATCGGGGTCTCGGGGCCGACTTTGCCGTTCGTTGCTTCGCTCATTGGGTTGCATCCCCTCGTTGGTGGGTGATCGTCGTCTGCTGATGGCGGATTGTCCCAGGTCCGGCGGCAATCCTACCCTGACACTGCCAGTCGACCTGACTGATACAACTACAATACAAGTTGTCTCGAGCAATTACAAGTATAATCCAACACTGTGAGACGAATCCGCTATCAGGAAATCGCCGACGAGCTGCGATGTCGCATCGAATCGGGATCACTCGAACCGGGGCACGTGTTGCCGAGCGAGGCCTCGCTCGGCGCGACCCACGATGCCAGTCGGGTCACCATCCGCAAGGCGCTCGAGGTGCTGCGGGGTGAGGGCCTGGTCGAGTCGCGCCAGGGTTTCGGATGGATGGTCACCGCCGACCCGGTGCCCCAAACCCTCGACACCCTCGTGTCGATCGAGCGTCAGCTGGTCCGGTCCGGCCGTTCCCACGACCGGCGTATCATCGATTTCCGTTTCATCGACGCCCCACCGGGGGTCCAGGCGGTGCTGGGTCCTCGAGTGCTCGAGGTCAGGCGGGTGTCGCTGGTCGACCAAAAGCCGTTCGGACGGGTCACCGTCTGGTGTCGGGAGGATTTGGGAGCGGGTCTGTCTCGCGATGCCGTGGCCCGGTCCAGCTTCTATGAGCTGCTGCCCGAGCGAGCGATCGAAGCCACCCAGACCATCGGGGCCGAGATCGTCGCCGACGCCGATGCGGCGCTCCTCGACGTACCCGTGGGCAGCGCCGTTCTGGTCGTGCGCCGAACGACCCTGGGGGAGGGCGGGCGGCCGATCCTCATGGCCGAGCACACGTTTCCCGGCCATCTGACGGAGTTCGTGGCCCAGCTGCCGAGGGCCAATACGATCGACGGCGAGGACAGTCCCGGCCTTCGGCTGGTCGGCGAAGCCGGCTGATCCTCTCCCGCACACTTTCTCTTCTCGGCCTTTTTCTCGGCGACGAGCAGGCTGCGGGAAAGCCCACCTCCAGGGCACCACGGCAACCTGCACGAGTTTGCCGGCGGCAAACTCCGAGCGAGGTGCTCCGCACCGAAGCCGTAGTGCGTTCGGCTCATTTCCCGCGCCCACCGTCCGACGGGTTGAACCGTGGGAGGTATCGAGGAGATGAGATCACGTGCACGATGCTGGATGAGGTCGCCGGCGCTGGTTGTCCCGGCGCTGCTGGCGATTGTGCTGGCGACGTCCTGTTCGTCGGCGGACGAGGAGGAGGCTGCGACGACGGCGACACCGGCGTCGGAGTTGTCCTTCACCGACGGCGACGATGCAACGTCCGGAAACGACGTCGTGGCCGACGTCGTCGATCCGCCGCCTGACGACAGCGGGATGCTGCCGGTCACGACGATCCCCGGTCCGCCGGGCGGTGTGCCTGACGGTACCTACACCGGGGTGCTCGGACGCCTGGCCCCCGATGAACAGCTGATCGGTCCGGCCGCGCCCGCCCCTGCGGTGGTCCCGGGCCGGTTGCCCCTGACGGGGCTACCCGGGTCGACCCCGAACCGTCCGGCGATCGTGGTCAAGGTCGACAACGGGGCGGCCGCCAATCCCCAAACCGGTCTGAACGCCGCCGACATCGTGTTCGAGGAGGAGGTCGAAGGCGGAGTGTCCCGATTTGCGGCCGTCTTCCACTCCAACAGCTCCATCATCGGTCCGGTCCGCTCCGGACGCACCACCGACATCTCCCTGGTGTCGAGCCTCGGCAACCCGATTCTTGCCTACTCGGGGGCCAACGACATGACCGAACTCATCATCCGCAATCAGGAACACATTCGCAATCACAGCCACGCCACGACGTCTGGCTACTGGCGGGACGAGGACCGCCAGGCCCCGTCGAATCTCTATACCCACACCGGTCCCCACTGGGCGTCGGTCGACGGCGGTCCGCCGCCCCCGCAGTTCGTGTATCGGGACGAGGGAGAGTCGGCAGACGGGACGGCGGTGTCGTCGTTCTCCATCGACTATCCGGCATCGCAGGCCGCGTGGGCCTGGGAAGACGACCGCTGGACTCGATCCCAACGGGGATCCGTTCACGAGGTGATGGGGGGCGAGCCCGTCACCGCCGCCAATGTCGTGGTCATCGAGGCCGAGCGCGTCGGCACCGGCATGTTCGATTCCGCCGGCGGCCCCGTGCCCGAGTTCCTTTATGTCGGCGAGGGCCCGGCCACGGTCTTCACCGACGGTCATCGCATCGACGGCACCTGGACCCGCCCGTCGCTGGTCGATGTGGCGACCCTCACCACCCCCGAGGGCGACGTCATCGAACTGACACCGGGCCGGACGTGGATTCAGCTGATCGAACGGGATTCGGGGTATCTGCGATGACTCACCGGAATCGACGAAGTGTTGTTGTCGTTGTCGCGGTGATGCTGGCGGTTGTGGCTGCGGCCTGTGCCGCCGACTCCGAGGGTGCCCGGTCGGCGGTGGGTGAAGCCGGCGAGCCGGATGTCTCGCTCGCCTTCGTCGACGAGGAGCCGGCCGACACGGTCATCGATCTCGCCGACGATACAGGCGAGATCGAGGACGCCACCGGGCGGGTCGACCGCCTGTGGTCGGCACGCGGCGATTCGGCATGGGATGCGACCGAGCCGGTCACGACGACGACGAGACCCGCCGCCGACGGTGGTGCAGGGTCGGGCGGCGCGCCATCCAACGGTGCGTCCTCGCCGATCTCGGGCTCGACGGCCACCACCATCGGCGGCGGGGGGGGAGGCGACACCGCCATCTACACCGGTGAACTCGGAAGGCTCGGACGCAACGACGTGGTCGTCGCCGCTCGGGCGCCGGCCCCCACCGTGGCGCCCGGACACATGCCGCTGACCGGACTCCCCGGTGCGGTGCCCAATCGTCCGGCGGCGGTTGTCAAGGTCGACAACGGCCGGCCCGCCCGACCCCAGACCGGCCTGAATTCCGCTGACATCGTGGTCGAGGAGGAGGTGGAGGGTGGGGTGACCCGCTTCGCCGCCGTCTTCCATTCGACCTCCACCGCCGTCGGCCCGGTCCGCTCGGCCCGCACCACCGACATCGGGATCATCAACGGCTTCGGATCGCCGCTGCTCCTCTATTCGGGGGCCAACGCCGTGACCGACACCCTCATCCGCAACCAGCCGACGGTCCAGAACCGCAGCGCGGCGACATCGTCGGGCTATTGGCGTTCCTCGTCACGACGGGCGCCGTCGAACCTGTACAGCGACGTCGGCTCCCACTGGGCCAGTGCCACCGGTGGTCCGCCGCCCGCCCAGTTCGCATTCCGCGGAGACGGAGAGCCGGTGGGCGGTGTCGAGGACACCAGCCTCACCGTGGCCTACCGGGCCTCCCACGCCGGCTGGACCTGGGACGGGAGCCGGTGGCTGAGAACCCAGGGCGGATCCGCACACATGACGGCAGCGGCGGGGCAGATCTCGGCGGCCAACGTCGTCGTGATCGAGGCTCGGGAAGTGGCCACCGGGATGGTCGACTCCACCGGGGCCACCGTGCCCGAGTTCGTGTTCGTCGGAGAAGGCAAGGCGACGGTCTTCACCGCCGGTCGTCGGATCGACGGTGTCTGGAACCGCCCGACGCTCGGTTCGGTCGCCACGCTGACCACCGGTGACGGGTCGGTCATCGAGCTCACTCCCGGACGGACGTGGATCGAGCTGATCCGAGCCGGTGCAGGGATGTTGAGGTGATGTCGGTGGCCTTCCGATTCCAGCGGCGGCCGACGGTCTCTGCGGCCGGCGCCATCGTGGCGACCGTGGCGTTGGTGCTCGGAGGGTGTTCCTCGGAGACGCCCGAGGTGACGCTCGACGAACGGGTGGAGCAGGCAGAGGCCGAGCTGGTGGCCGATGGCGCCACGGCCGAGGTCGCGGCCTGTGTGGTCCGTTTGGCTCGCCATGATCTGCGTCGGGGGGAACTCGACGACCTGGTCGCCGACGAGCTTCTCCTGACGTGTGAACGGGCCGAGTCGATCCTGGACGGTGGCGAGTCGGACGACGTCGGCTCACTCGCCTTCGTCGACGGCCCGGACACACTGGGCGATGATCGGGTTCTGGACGACCTGTGGCGTGCTTGCGCCGAGGGGAGTGGGCTCGCCTGCGACGAGCTCTTCGAGAAGGCGCCGGTCGGCAGCGACTACGAACGCTTCGGCGTGAGCTGCGGCGACCGTGAGGAGATCCTGCACTGCTCGGAACTCGACGCCGAGGACGAACCGGCACCGGCCCCCTGATCGCCGGCTTTTGCGGCTCTGCGACCCCCAAACGGGTCGTGGACAAGCGAAACCTCGGTGCTCTCTAGGCCGGGTGCGGGGTTTCCACCACGTCGGTCAGGTGGAGGTGGAATCGGACTGGAACACGGGCCTGTTCGGTCAGTTCCGAGTTCGGCACCTTCCGGGTCACGAAAACGGTGATGCAGCGGCGGTGGGTCTCGATCCCGCCGACCAGCTTGTAGCCGACCCCGATGCGATCCACGTTGGGAAGGCGTCGCAGCTCGTCGCCGTGGTCGGCGATTGTCGATGCCAGAGACGTGAAGGCATCCGGGTAGGTGGAGATCGTGTCACGGCACGGAACGTCGTCGGACGATTCGGAGGGCATCGGATCAGTTGTTCCACTTCAGGAGACGGTCGCTGTCGTTCATTTCGACGACATGACGTGAGCTGCTGATACATAACATTCTTCCGCTGTGGCCTCCCATCCTGCTCCGACGAAATTTCCTCGAAAGGCCGTATCAGATCGCGGAGACGAACCGTCTGGTTGATATGCGGTCTATGGCTCGACGGACATCCGAACTCGGCGTAAGCTCGCTGGCCATGGCATCTCGCACCGAGTTGGCCCAGGCGGCGCTGTCCGGTGACGCGCCATCGTGGCGCGCCCTAGTGGAGATGCACAGCGGCTTGGTCTGGTCGATCATCAGGGGAATGGGTATCTATGATGCCGACGCCTCCGATGTCTTCCAGTCGGTGTTCGTCCGCCTGGCGGAACGGCTGCAGCAGATCGATGACCCGGAACGACTTCCCGGTTGGTTGGCCACCACCACCAAACGGGAGATCTACGATTTGGCCCGGTCAAAACACCGTCGGACGGATCCAACCGAATCCATTGCCGACGAGCCATCGCCCGACCCCGGGCCCGATCGTCAGGTCATCGACACTGAAACCAGAAGGCAGGTCTTGGCCGCGTTGGCCCGTCTGCCCGAGGAGTCGCAGCAGCTGCTGCGGATGGTGGTGATGCGGGACGACCTCTCGTACGCCGAGATCAGTGAAGCGCTGGGGATCCCCGTAGGTAGCATCGGGCCGAAACGGTCCCGATGCCTCGAGAAGCTGGCTGCGACACCTGAGATCGCAGCGCTGGCAAGGAGTCTGTGATGGGCGAGCGTAGCGAACATGTTGATCAGCCGAAGGTCCCTGACGAGGAATGGTTGGAGGATCTGGTTGCGGGAACGCTCAGAGTCGAGCACCCGGTTCCCGGCGATGCGATCGATGCCGCCGCCGCGCTGTTCGACTTCGTCAACTTCGAGGCTTCCATCGCCGAGGTCATGGAGTCGGAGCTGACGGTACGATCGCAGAGCACCCGGTCGAGGACGTTCACCTGGGCCGACCGCTGCAGTCTTGTCCTCGAGACGGTGGCTGCTGCGGGCAAGACGCTGCTCACCGGCGTCGTCATGCCGGCGATCTCCGACGCGGTCACCCTCCGCACCCCCGACGGCTCGGCCACCGACATCGACCTGGTGGCGGGAACGTTCGAGCTTTCGACGCCGGCATCTATGGTCCGCCTCGAACTCGATGGCGGGGCGTTCGTCACCCCCTGGTTTCGCCCGGCCTGAGGATTAGGACCACAGTGCGAAGCCTGCAGATGACGTCAGCCCCCGTAGCAGGTGAACGCGATCGCTGCCGGATTCGAGGTCGGTGAGGCCTGGGCGCGCCGAACTCGTGCCAGTGCCGTCGGAGCGTCCACGCCTCTTGCGATCTCATTGACGACGGCAGCCGCAAATTCGATCATGTGCGGATCGTCTCGCAGCGCCGTGGAGGCGGAGACCACCCATCTCGACCCGACCCCCAGGAATCCATTGGCGAACGACCCGCTCCCGCCGGCGCCGAAGCGTTGCGATTGACCGGCGTAGCATGCGGCCAACACGACAGTTTCCGGGGCGATGTCCACAAACATCAAGTCATGGAGGAACACCCTCCCGAATTCGAACTCGAGCCAGTTGAACAATGGGTTGTTCGGTTCCGGTCCGCCGTGCGCTGCAATATGGACGATTCGCCGATCCAGAGCACTGGCAAGAGATTCGAAGTCCGCCGGCGCCGGACCAACCTCGTCCGCCCGTGCAATGGAGTGAACTTCAGCCGCTCCACTGGCCAGTCCCGGGCCGACAAGCACTGATACACCCTCCGCGGTCGAAACCGCCCTGCTGCGATCGGCGAGATACCGGTGAGTGGGAAGAATCGAATACGGTCTCTCCCAGAGGCTGCGCAGGATAGACCACGGAATGTCGAGAAGGCTCTCGTCGATTCCGATCAACACCGGCTGCTCGTGATCTCGAGGCAGTCGCTCGCTGATCAGCTCATCGATGACCGCTGCCGACGAACGCATCTGGTCCATCATCTGCCGCTGCATCGACGGCGGCGAGGTTTGGTACAGGCGGCCCAGTCGGACGAGGGCCTGGACCGACGATCGGTCGACGTCGACGATGTGATGTGTGACGTGTCCGCCATCGGCAAGGACCACCACCCATCTCTCATCGACTTCGCTAATGTCGATCAAGGTCGTCGACCATTTCGGTCGCACCGAAAAGTCCTGCTTGATCGGATCCAGTTGTCGGTGTTGTTGCCAGCGAAGCTCCTCGATGTTCTTCCTGAGCGCAACGAGAGCCCTGTCGTCGGCCTCCGACCGCCCCGACGCACCGCCAAGAGCCAAGGCACGCGCCTGCTTCAGCAGTTGTTCGAGTTCCTCGTCGTAGATACGAGGCCAGCGCCAAGTCGCGATTTGGCGGCCGCGGTCGGCCCACAAGAGATAGTCCTCCGAACGAGTCGAGGTGGCCAGTAGTCGTTTCGCCTGGTCGACGACCCGAACAACCGCGGCGGCGGCCATGGCCGCGATGTCGACGCCCCCGAACAATTGGAGTTCGTCCTGCAGGTTGGTGAATCCCTGATCGAGTGCGCCCAATGCTCGATCGAGGTCGTCGTTGACCTCATGGAGGCGGGCCGTCACGAGGGCTGCGAGAGCCCGGCCATCGCGTGTCATCGCTCCGGAGTCGACGAGCTCTATTTGCTGCTCGGCCGCCCACTTGTTCCCTTGCTCCAGCAGGGCGAGGGCCGCACTTAGACGGACTGTTGGGATGGACGGTTGTTTTCCGGCGGCACGCAGATCGTCCGCAATCCGCTCGACGTCGGACTGGATGTCGCCGTCGTAGATCCTTGAGCGGCACCGGATGGCAAAGGCGGTGGCGACGGCTGCGGCTGCCCAGCCGGGCCGGTTCTGGTCACGAAGACGGTCGACGGCCGTTTCGGCCAACCGAATGGCCTCGGTCACATCCTCGGCCATCTCCGCTGATTCCGCCGCAAGTATCAATGCTTCGGCGGCGTCTATTCCGAGGTCGCTCCGATCGAATTCGTCCACCGCCTTCAAAAGGTCGGTGCGTGCCGCGTCGTAAAGGCCGGCCCTCAGGAGCACCTCAGCCCGGGTCACGAGTCGAAGGCCGTCGGGAATCCCCATTGCGAGGAATCGATGCTCAGCCTGTGACAGTAGTTCCAGGGCCTTGGGGATATTTCCGCTGCATCCGTAGGTCCAACCACGGTTGAGTATCGTGTGGGCCACCCACCAGTCGTTTCCGGCGCTCGTATACGCCTCCTCCGCGGCTACCGAGAGAGCCAAAGCCTCGTCGATCAGACCCTGGTGGGTGGCCAGCACTGACAGATTGGCGTTGATCTGGCCGACTCCGAGGTGATGGCCGATGCGCTCATAGACGTCTCGTGCTCGTACATAGGCCTGCCAGGCCGGACCTAGGCGACCGATTCGTTGCAGCATCAGGCCGCGGCCATGCTCGGTTCTTGCCAGCGGAGTGTCGGCCATCGACTCCAAGATCTGCTGATCGGGCCCGCCATCGCCTCCAAGCACAAGCAGGCCCTGTTCCGGATCGCCCAGGTCGGCCAGCGAGGCTGCGACGTCGACCCGCAGGAGCCATTCGCGGTTGGGGTCCCCCGCTTCGCCGTGTACCTCCAACGCCCGTGTGAGATGATCGACCGAGGCCCGAGGGTTTCGCAGGTTGCGTTCGGCGACGCCCAGCGTCTGCAGCAGGAGCACCGAATCGCCCCACTGGCCGTCGCGGAGACGACGCTCGGCTTCACGCTTTGCCTCCTCGGGATTCTCGCCGGCGAGCGTCAGCAGCTGCTCAACGGTGAGGGACGATGTCGACACGTTCGAAATCCTGTATCAGAGCCATGGACGGCCGGGTCTCAACTAGAGTACCGAAGGCGGAAGGAGCGAGGGATGCTTAAAAGGGTTGTGTTGGCGGTGATCATCATTGTGATCGTGGTGATCGCGCTCCTGCTTGTTCGACGGTGGATTTTGGGCGACGACAATCTGCTGATGTCCGCCACCTACGGAGAAGCCTCCGACGGCAGCTACGTGCGCTGGGAGAACGCGGATGTCATCGAATGGCGGAGCAGAACACACTTTGTGGGCCCAGACATGGCGGACCCGCCGTCCGGCTACGGATTCTGCGTCGATCCCGGCGCAGACACATCTGACACAGACGAGGGACACCTCGACGACACCTATGGGTTCTACCGACTCGATCGGGTGTTTCTCTTCGATGGCACTCGGCCGTTCCACCTGGACCGGGACCGGATCATCTACACTCCCAGGCCCGTCGACTTTCTGTCTCAGCCAGAGGATGGCATCGACAATGCCCGGTTGGACGCGCTGGAAGGACAACTACGTGAAGGCGGCGTTCTCGGCGCCGACGGACCGGCGCTTGGCGAGCTTGGTCAACAAGACCCCCGGCCGAACCAGGACGACACGCCGGATCTGGAAGGTGACTTCTCCGATCTCGGGGATCGAGCTGACAGGGATGCCTACACCGATGCGGCCGTGCAGCTCCTGCTCGTCGACCGGTATCAACGTCGGTTGGCCCGGGAGCTACAAGAGATCTACGGTGACGAGGCGGCAGCGACCATTCTGGATCGATACCGAACCGGAGATGGTCTCAGATCACTGATCCCCACTCCCGTCGAACTCGGCGACGACGATTTCGGGGAGGCCCTGACCCGACTGGTTCAGCGGATCTCGAGGGCTGAGGGGTCAGATCAAATCACCGAGGTCACGATCGGTCTCGACTTCGTGCTCCAGCCGATGATGTCTCACGCCATCGGGGCCGACGATCCAACCCCTGTGCCGGGAGACGCCGTCAGCGAAGCGTTCGCGACAGATGCCGCCACACAGCCAGGGCTGGATCCGGACGGCCGGCCGCGACGGATCTGGATCGCCGACTACGGTTTGCCGATCGGGGCGAACCAGGCACTCTGGCCGAACAACATCACCCACGTCGCTTCGCTGGGTGGCCAAACGAGCCCGCTTTCCGGCGACCCCCTTACGTCGGAGTACGGTCATGGCCTGATGGTTGCGAGCGTGGCGGCCCAGGTCGCAACCGATGCCAATGTGACCGTCATCAACGTCGCGGAGACCGATCCGACCGGCCGTCAGTGGGTGACCACGTCGTCGATCGACGAGGGACTCCTCGCGGCCGGGGTTCTTGCCTTCGGTGAATCGACGCTCAACTTCTCACTCGGTGCCTACGATTGCGTCGACCTCGGCGTCGGCGACACGGGTGATCTGACTGTGACCGCCGGGTGGCGAGAGGGTCTGCGAGCCGTTCTCGAGCCCTACACGGCCAGCACCGGTATACAGGTGGTCGCCGGTGCGGGCAACGACGCATCCGAACATCCGCTCTACCCGGCAGCCTTCGATGAGGTGATCGGTGTCGCCGCCGTTGACGACACGGTTCTGAACAGCGACGACTGCCTTGCTCCCGACGGGATCGAGTCGTACACGCATCTCTCCGAAACGGTCGATGTGGTATGCCAGCCTGACCCTGAACAGCTCGCTCTGTTCTCGAACAGTGGAGTGAACGAGGAGGAAAAGCGGCCAGGAGTGGATCTGGTTGTCAACTATCCTCTGCTGGCTTCACCGATCGTGTACGACTATCTCGGACATCAGCCGGTGCCACTAGACACCGGAAAGGTGCGTATCAGCGGAACGTCCCTTGCGTCCCCGCGCTATGCAGCGTGCCTCCAGTCCGATGGCACCACAAAGTGTTGAACGCCCGTGGATTGGATCTATGGCGTTGTCTACCCGACGGATCGACGCGCTGCTGAGATCGATCTACAACTCGGGCCAGCGTCGCTTGTTGGTTGACGACGAGCGCCGTTGGCCCGGCTTCGGGCCGAGCGCCCAGCGGCGGCGCCACGCACCGGCGTCAGGGCCGGTCGGTGCGGGGGTCGTATTGCGGTAGGCGTTGCGTCTCGCCTGCCACCAGCCGGAGCCGAACTCGTCGGCCAGCTCGGCCACCCGCTGCTCGACCTTCTTGGCGAAGTCACGAGGATTCTCGTCGTCGCCGATGGTCATCGGGTGGCCGAAGACCACGGCGCAGCGGGCTCGTTTCGGCCAGTTCTTGCCCTTGGGCAGCACCGATCCCGTGCCGTCGAGGTAGATCGGCACCACCGGTACACCGCATCGTTTGGCCAGGTAGGCGGCACCCGGTTTGTGTTCCGAACTCCAGCCGTCGGGGCTGCGTCCGCCCTCGGGGAAGATGAGCAGCGATCGCCCGTCCTCCACCGCCTTCTGGCTGTTGCGCAACGACAGCTTCGAGATCCTGGTCCGCTCGATCGGTATGGCCCCGATGAACAGCGCCGAGAGTGCACCGGTGAGACGGTTCGGGAAGAAGTAGTCGGCCCCGGCGGCGATGGCGAGGTCCTCCCGCAGCCGCGACGGCAGTGTGGCGAGAAGCAGGCTGGTGTCGGCGTGGCTGTGGTGGTTGGCGGCGAAGATGACCGGTCCCTCGACGTCGTTGAGCCGGTCGACCCCGACCACCCGCGGGTTCCCGTAATAGGCGATGGCCGGCTTGAAGAAGCTCCAGACGCCGAACCGTCGGATCAGCTTCGCCGCGGGACGGTGGGCCCACGACGTGTCGTAGTGGACACCGGTTCTCGGGGTCTTCTCCGGCTTGGTCACCCCCTTTGGGGTGGCGGGAGGTTGGGTTATGAATTTGAGCCAGCCCATCATCGCTTCGTTGCGCCTCGTGCCTCGATCGTCGTGCCGCCGCTATCCGGTGACGTCGGCCATGAGGATCGGAGGGTTGTGGTAGTGGGTGATCGTCGGTTTCGGCCCGACCGTGTCGGTGGCCATCTCCAGGGCGTCGGCCAGGGTGGAGGCCGGTTTGAAACCGAGCCTGCGGACGGCCCGTTCGTCGCCACCGACCACGATCACCTGCCCGAGATACTGCATGGCGTGTGAACCCCAGTACCACATGTAGAAGGGGTGCACGCCATGGTACGCGTGGCTCGTGCGATACAGGTGGCGGTACCACTCGTCTTCCGCGAACTGCTTCTCGTAGCGCTTCTCGATCTCGACCGGGTCGGTCGTGTCGGCCAGAACCTGCTCGAAGAAGTCGATGTAGCTGGGGTGATGGACCGGGTGGAATTCCCACGGCGTCGGATGACTCATGATGAGCACTCCGCCCTCCCGCACCAGCGGCTTGCCCCGGTAGAGGTTGAAGAAGTAGCCGAGCCCCTGCACCATCACGAGGATGGGGTTCATGATCGAGTTCACGTTGTAGGGGGTCAGGTAGGGGAGGCCCATCGTCAACACGTCGGTCTGACCCTCCACCGGCACCAGATGCTGGGCGTACACCATCTCGGTGGTGCGCCGGTGCACGGCCTCGACCTCACCGGCCTGGACCGAGGTGACGTCGTAGGGTGCGCGCCAGGCATGGAACACCTTGCGCCGAGCAGCCGACGGCATACGTTCGAGCCCCGCCGCCATCGCGGTGAACGACGCCCGATCCCTCATCGACCACTCCCACTCCCGCTTCTGGAGCACCGACATCGGACCGTCGTGGCCGAACGTGTTGGTGTTGAGGGTCGACTCGATCTGGAAGATCCGGGGCCCGTGAGCCTTGATCACGTCGCCTTGCCGCCAGTTGGAGCGATGCAGTTCGGACTTCTCCTGATCCATGAACGACCGGGAATGGCGCAGCGTGTGCACGTTGTGGTGGGCCTTCACGCCCTCGTAGCCGGCCAATCCGGTGGCCGTCGACTTCCAGCCGCCGTCCATCGAGACCAGGTTGATGTTGACGTAGACGACGAGATCGGATTCGGCCGCCCGCCGGCTCATCTGCACGGTCTCGCCCTTCTCGGTCTCGCCGAGTATGACCATGCCGTCGGGATCCTCGGCGTCGTGGTTGTAGAGCAGCCCGTGGGGATGGAACGCCTCGAAGACGCGATCGCCGACGGCGTGGCGTAGCTCGGCGTCGGTCATGCGACGGTGCAGACACAGGGCGGCGATGAGGTGGACGTCGTCGACCCCGGCCTCGGCGGCCATGTCGAGTACCGCCTCGATGATCCGCTGGCGCACGTCGGGGCGTTGCATCGGGGGGAAGCGGGAGCGAGATGTCGTCGAACGCGATCGTCAACTTCATGCCCGGCTTCAGCAGCGAGGGCAGGGGATCGTCGTCGATCGGGTTGAGGAGCGCATCACGGATGGCGCCGTCGGGGTCGTCGAGCCCGCGCAGGGGCTCCCCGGGGTAGACCACCCGGGATCGTCCCACCGGCAGCTTTTCGAGGCGGAAGCCTTCGCCGTGGTGAAAAAGGATCGGCGGTGTCTGACGATCGACCTCGAGCACGAAGCCCGGTCTCGGATTGGCGAGCGGTTTCTTGTTCTTCACTGAATCCTCAAACGTACAGCAACTTTGGGCGGCGGGAGTTGAGTGGGGGTGCGGTGCTCACTTGCGGCTCCGCCACGGTGCTCATTTGCGGCTCCGCCACGGTGCTCATTTGCGGCTCCGCCACGGTGCTCATTTGCGGCTCCGCCGCAGTGCTCATCTGCGGCTCCGCCGCATTGCGGGCAGTGGCCCGAGGGGTAGTATCTTGTCGCTCGAACCGTCGGCCTTCGACCAGTACTCGATCAGCCAGCCTCGCTTGGTGGCCATGGAGGCCAGGCGGGTCTCGGGGTTGACGGCAACGGGAAAAACCGACGGCGTCGAGCAGCGGGAGGTCCGACGACGAGTCGGCGTAGGCCACGGATTCGGCCAGATCGATGGCGTTGGCCTCGGCGTAGTCCCGCAGCGCCTGGGCCCGAACCTCACCGGTGGGCGGAACGCCGAGCAGTTCGCCGGTGTAGCGACCGTCCTGCTGGGACATCTCGGCGCAGATCACGTCGTCGAACAACGGTCCGAGCGGATCCACGACGAGATTCAGCGCCCCGGTGATCAGCACCGTGCGATGACCGAGTCTGCGATGTTCCCGCACCCGCCGCAGTGCCGCCGGAAAGGCCTTGGTCAGGATATGGTCGGCCAGCAGCTCGGGCCCGAGCCGCTCCATCTCGGCCACCGAGGCGCCGTCGTAACGGCGGTAGAAGTGGCGCAGGAAGTCTGTGCGGTCGCGGCGGTCGAGGGCGAGGAGGCCGGGGGCCTCACTCAGCGTCTTCAGGGTGAACCGCATCCGATCGGCCGGGCCGAGGTTGCGGGTGGCCAGCCAGGCGTAGCTGAACACCACATTCGAAGCGATGATCGTGTTCTCCAGGTCGAACGCCGCCAACTGACGCTCGGGGGCCAGCACCCGTTTGCGGAGGCGGCGGGTGCGGGCGTCGGGGTCGCTGCGTTCGCCGGTGGTCTTGACCCTGGCGTGCTCGACCACCGATGGCAGATGGACGTCACAGACATAGGTGTCCCAGT
This sequence comes from Acidimicrobiales bacterium, assembly GCA_965216655.1. GTDB lineage: Bacteria > Actinomycetota > Acidimicrobiia > Acidimicrobiales > SZUA-35 > JAHELU01. Next base: position 89,085 of record CBDCGP010000012.1, on the reverse strand, counting down.
CGACCACGGCCGGATCGCAGCCGAAGTCGGTGCGGTCGGCATCGGTGAACGACTCGTGCAACGCGAGGAGATTGTCGATTCCGTACAGCGCTTCGCACTCGGCGTATGCCCCGTAGATCTTGACGTAGCCGACGGCGCGGGCCACCTCGTCGCGCCTGTCCTCGACCTCCGCGTTGATGAGGGCCTGTTTGCCCCGGAGGGGGAGGAGCTTGAGCGCCTTGTCGGCCCGGTCGAGGTTCTTCTGGACCCGATCGAGTTGGCGTTCGACGGCGCCGCGGCCGGGGAACGACCACTCCGGCACGGCGATCGGCTGACCCTTGCGGTCGTAGAGGGGGTTCTCGGTGAACCAGCCGCTCACCAGGTTCACCAGGCGGCGATAGTGCAGCGGGTTGCGGGTTCCCGATGCCACCTGGAAGATGTCCACGGAGCCGTCGCCGGCCGGGCCTTTGGCGGCCACGCCGATGATGGCGGCGACGACCAGGTCGACCGGGATCACGTCGATCACACCCTCCGGAACCCCCGGGAACTCCTTGAGCAACCCCCGGGCGTAGCTGATGATGATCGGCTCGGCCATCCGGAAGCCCTTGATCCATCCCGGGACCGGCTCGGACCAGGCCGACTCGATGATCGACGGCCGGACGATCGACACCGGCACATCGCCCCGCGACTCGTCCAGCGCCCGCTCCCCGAGCGCTTTGGTGTAGGCGTAGGCGTCAGGCCAACCGAGCGACGCGGCCCGGGCCCGACCGGCCTCGACGAGCTGATCGGAAACCCAGCGCTGACGCAACTGTTCGGTCTTGGCCGCCAGCAGTGGTGTGCCGGCGGCGCCGAGTTCGTGACGGGCCCGCCGGCGGAATTCCTCGAGCCGGTCGGCGGAGCGGGAGTCGGCGTCGAAGTCGGCCCGGGTTCGGCGGGCGGCCTTGACCTCGGAGCGCCAGTCGACGTCGATGTGGAACGGACTGTCGCTCAACAGCTGCTCGGGGGCCTCGCCACGGCGGTTGCCGGCAACGTAGCACGTCGACACGGCCACGAAATGGGGGGTGACGTCGAGATCGTGAAGCGTCTCGACGATCCTGGTCGGACCGAGCAGGTTCACCTCGACCGCGCCGTCGAGCGGTGCGTCGAAGCTGACCGTCGCCGCCGAGTGGATCACGATGTCGCAGTCGGCCAGCGCGGCTCGGCCGTCGGCGTCGAGGCCGAGGCCGTCGGTGGACACGTCGCCCTCGATCACCGTGACCCGCTCGTCGACCGCGGCCCAGAAGTCGTCCTTGCCCAACTCGTCGAGAAGGCGGTCGAATGCGCTGTTGCGGAAGATTTCGCGACGGGCCCGCTGGCTCGGCGTCGATCGTTTGCCGGCCCGCACGAGCAGCACGAGGCGACAATCGGGGGCGCCCCGGAGCAGACGCTCGACGAGGGCGGTGCCGAGGAACCCGGTCGCTCCGGTGATGGCGATTCGTTTGCCGGCTAGTTCGGTCGCGATCATGTCGTGGTCACCGGTCCGTGGTCTTTGGTCCCCTGGCTGTCTACCATTTGGTAAGTGACCACTCAGCATAGAGCGTTGCGGGCCGCAACCGTCGCCTTCGCCGAACGGGGAGTGGCCGGAACATCGCTCGATCTGCTGGCGGCCGAGCTCGGCGTGACCAAGCAGACAATTCTCTACCACTTCGGATCGAAGGGCGGGTTGATCGAGGCCGTACTGGCTCAGGCCGCCGCCGACCTGACCTCCGAGCTCGACGACGCCGTTCGGGGCGTCAAGGCAGGATGGCCGTCGGTGGAGGCGGTCGTGCGGGCCAGCTTCGGCCTTGCGGTGCGGCGGCCGGAGTTGCTCGGTGTGTTGCGCGAGATCGCCCGTCTCGGGTCACCATGGTCCGAGAGCGCACTCGATCTGCTCCAACCGCTCATCGACCGGGCCATCGTCGCCCTGACCGACGGCATGAACGCCCGTCTGTTCCAGGCCGGTGATCCTCGCCTGGTCCTGGTCTCGGCCTACGCCGTCGTGTCCGGGATCGTGGCCGACTCGGCCCTGCTCCAGGCCATGGGGATGCAGCTCGATCTTCGTACTGCCGCCGGGTTGCGTCGCACTTTGTTATTGTTTCTAGGTGCGACTCTGGCCCCCACATGGCGGCCGGAGACCACCGAGCCGCAAGGGTGACCCAATGACAGTCAAGGCGAAATCCTCGGAGGCGGGAGCGATGTTCCGGGTGAGCCGACTGTTGGCAACGAGACCGATCCGGCCTGCTCCGGTCGGCGTAGCGTCAATCATCGGCGTCTGTTTCTCCATCGTTCTGGCCGCGGCGACCCCGGCAGCCGCCCAGGATCCTCTCGACTGCGACCAGCAGGTGGTCGACACGAGCGGCGCCGTCGATGTCGACGAGGTCCGTAGCGCCATCATCGCTGAGGCCCCCGGCGACGTCCGCTTTGTCGTCCGGAGCTTCGATTCGGTGCCGGGCGGCGACCTCGAAGCGACCGTAAACGACATCGTCGCCCAATGCTACGGCAGCGAATCCGCTGGACTCGACCGGTCGACGGTGGTGCTCAGCGTCTCGGTCTCGGATCGGGTGTCGGACCTGTGGGTCGGTGACCGCTGGCGGGCCGACGTCGGCGATGTCCAGCAGGTACGGGGGGAGGTGATGGGGTCCCGCTTCGGTGAGGGCGATTTCACCGCGGGATTCGTCGACGGCATCACCGAGATCAGCAATCGGATCGGCCGGGCGGCCGCCGAGGATGGGGCCGCCACCAACGGTTCCGACGCCTCCGATGGTGGAGCAGCCGACGATGGCACCGACGCGGCGACGGGGCCGGGGGATTCGACCGGTGGGACCTCGCCATGGACGGTGCTCGGTGGGGTGGCAGCGCTTGGTCTGGGTGGCGGTGCGGTCTACGCGGTCGGTCGTCGACGAAAGTTGATCGAGGCCCGCAAATCACTGCAGACCGCCATGACGGGCCCACTGGCCCGTGTCGGGATGCTGCGAGAGCGCGACGACAAACTGACCGTCCAGGCCGAGCTGTGGGAGAAGATCACTGCCGGTCGCACGGCCGAGACGCTGGGCACTCTCGGTCGAGAAACCGCCGGCAGCCGCCAGACCACCGAGGCGGCGGCCGCCCTGTTGTCACAGGCCATGCCCAGCGGACTCGATCAGGCCCAGATTCCCGATATCGATCGGGCCAAACAGCGGCTCGTCGAGCTTTCGCAGGCCCTCGATCTACAGGACGAGACGCTCGACCGGCTTCTTGCGTTCGGTGCGCATCTCGATCACCTGAGGGTCGCCGTTCCGGCGAAGCGACAACTGCTGCTCGACGAGGCCGATGCCGCTCTCGAGTTCGCGGCCCAGCGGGCATCCGAGGGGTGGGCCGTGGACGGCCAGATCCAGTCCCTGACCAAGGCCCGTAATACGGTGGAACAGCTCGATGTGTCCGAACTCAAACTGGACTGGCTGACACTGTCCGAGGTCGTCGAGGACGCTGAGGCGGCCATGTTCGCTGCGGAGCACTATCTGCAGGCGCTGCCGGCCCGGGTCGAATCGTTGAAGAAGTGGAACTCGGAGCTGACCGCTGCGGGCGAATTGGAGACGGCTCGGGCCGACGATGTTCGCCGTCGGTTCGTGTCGCTGGCCTCTCTCCACGCCGGCGATTCCTGGCAGTGGGCCGCCGACTATCCGGAGCGGGCGATCGAGGAGGTGCGGCAGGCCTCGGTGCTGCAGCGGGCGGCGATCGAGGAGCGATTGCCGGCCCAGCAGTTCGACGACGCGGGCCGTGAACTCGAGCAGGCCGGCTTGCACGTGATCGCCGCCGATGAGCTGCTGGATCAGACCGAGGATCTGATGGTCGACCTCGAGAAGGCCCGGGAGGAGGCCGCCGGCATCGTGAGTCAGGCCCGTGAGATCCTGGCCGATCTGGATGCGTTCATCGCCCGCCACGACGACGACCTCGACGACGCCTACAACGTCAAGCCGGCCGAATTCGCCCGAGCAGTCGACGGCCTCGATGTGGAGCTTCGCCAGGTCAAACCCAACTATCTCCGGGTGGCCGAGACGGGCTACCAGCTCAACCGCCAGATGGACGAACTTCTGGCCGCCGCGCAGGACGAGCAGGCGGAAATGCAGGCACTACGGCGCGAGGCCGTGCGTGAGGTCGACCGAGCGCGCCGTGCCGTGGCTCGGGCTCGTCGGGCCTTGGGGTGGGAGTTGTTCGAGTCGAGCGACGGCGCCGCGCTCGACGGCCTCGAAGAGGAACTGGAGGATCTCCCGGAGCACCCGGCCGAGCAGATCGACGTGGCGGGCCGCGTCGCCGATGCCGCACTGCACATTCAGGAGCGGATCATTGCCCGACGGCGGCGCCACGGCACCTGGGTGGTGGTCGGCGGCGGCCACGGGGGACTCGGTGGCGGCCACACCAGTAGCGGCGGCTCGTGGGGATCGGGTGGGTCGTTCGGTGGCGGCTCGTTCGGGTCGGGTGGGTCGTTCGGCGGCGGCTCGTTCGGGTCCGGCCACTCGTTCGGCGGTGGTCGCTCGACCGGCGGCTTCTGACCCCCTCCCACCGGAACTTTGTGCAGCCGGCGACCCGGTCCGTCCCACCTTTGTGCAGTTGACGACCCGGTTGGGGGGTCGGCAACGTCACAAAGTTGAGTAGGGGGTCAGGTTGCGGCGCGGGCGGTGCGGCCGGTGTTGCGTTTGGCCGTCCGCCGGTCGTGGCGCTCGATGGCGAGGTCGACGAGCCGGTCGATCAGCTGCGCGTATCCGAGCCCCGAGGCCTCCCACAGCTTCGGGTACATCGAGATCGGCGTGAACCCCGGGATGGTGTTGAGCTCGTTGACCAGCGGACCCCTGCCGCCCTCCTCGTAGAGGAAGTCGGCCCGGGCCATACCCTCAACCCTCAAGGCCCGGTAGGCCCGGCGGGCCAGCTCCTGGAGCTGCTCGGCCACGCCGTCGGGGAGTTCGGCGGGGATGATGAGCTGAGCGTTGCCGTCGTGGTACTTGTCCTCGTAGTCGTAGAACTCGGCGCCGGGTACGATCTCGCCGGGCACCGACACGTCCAACTCCTGGTTGCCCAGAACCGACAGCTCGATCTCACGCGCCGTAACCGATTCCTCGACCACGGCCAGTTCGTCGTACTCGAACGCGCTGTCGAGTGCGGCCGCCAGTTCGGCTGCCGACGACGCTTTGCTGACTCCGATCGACGATCCCATGTTGGCCGGCTTGACGAAGCACGGCAGGCCGAGTTCATCAACGACGGAGGCGATGACGCCCTCCCGGTCGGCAACCAGATCGACCTCGGCCACCGCCCGCCAGCGGGTCTGGGGCAGGCCGGCCGCATCCAGCACGGTCTTGGCCATCACCTTGTCCATCGTCACCGCCGAGCCCAGCACCCCCGCCCCGACGTAGGCCACGTCGGCCAGCTCGCACATGCCCTGTACGGTGCCATCTTCACCGAGCGGACCGTGCAACAGCGGCAGCACCACGACCCGGGCGTCGGCCGCCCCGTCGTGGACCGAGGCCATCAGTTCCGTCGACTCACCGACCGGCTCGAGCGCCTTGATGTCCGACGCCTTCCCGTCGCCGTCCGCCGGATCGAGCAGAGCCACGGCGTCCGCCGCCGAAACGAAACGTCCGGATCGGGTGATGCCGATGGTCTCGATGTCGTAGCGGCTGCGATCGACCGCGGCCAGCACGTGAGCAGCGGTTGTGCAGGAGACATCGTGCTCGGCGGACTGCCCGCCGAAGAGCACAAGAAGGCGGATGGGTGGCGAACTGGCGGAGGTCACGGGGCAATCGTAATGCAACGGATTCCGGTCGCGGCGGCGACCAGCGGCGATGGCGCCTGGGCCCGCCGGAGGCGGTGTCGCCCGATCGGCCGTGAATTCGGCTACAACCGAAGGGTGAACTTCACCCTGGCCGAACTGGCCGAAGCCGTCGGCGGTGAGCTGTCGCCGCAAAACGCCGCCGCCGCCACGATCAACCGGCTGTCGATCGACTCGCGCACGCTCGGCCCCGGCGATCTGTTCGTGCCGCTGGTGGCCGAACGGGACGGCCACGATTTCGTCCGCTCCGCGCTGACCGCCGGGGCGACGGCCTTCCTCACCGCGGTGCACGACGACCGGCTCGACCTCGGCCCGGACCAGCACTCGGCGCCCCGCATTCGGGTCGCCGACACCGCCCAAGCGCTCACGGCCATCGGTGCCCTCGCCCGGTCGCGTATCAGCGGGTCCGTGATCGGGATAACCGGCAGCGTGGGCAAGACCTCGGTCAAGGACCTGACGAAGGCCGCGTGCGGTGGCGGTCGCACGCCGGGCGACGGCCCTCTCGTGTGGGCCAGCGCCAAGTCGTTCAACAACGAGATCGGTGTGCCGCTGACCCTGGCCAACGCCCCCGACGACGTCGGCGTCATCATCGTCGAGATGGGAGCCAGGGGCATCGGCCACATCGCCGAGCTGTGTGCCACGGCCCGGCCCACCGTCGGCGTCATCACCACCGTGGCCCTGGCCCACTCGGAGCTGTTCGGGTCGATCGAGGCGGTGGCCCGGGGCAAGGGCGAGTTGATCGAGGCTCTACCCCCCGACGGCGCCGCGGTCCTCAACGCCGACAACCCCCACGTGCTCGCCATCGCCGGGCGGAGTTCGGCTCCGATCATCACGTTCGGGGTCGCGCCGGAGGCCGATGTGCGGCTGTCCGACGTCAAGCTCGACCAGTCGTTGCACCCGACGTTCCAGCTGACCCACGCCGGTGACACCCGCACGGCAACCGTGCCCGTGGCCGGGGCCCATATGGCTCACAATGCCGCCGCCGCCGTGGCCGCCGCGGTGGCCGCAGGGATCCCGTTCGACCGGGCCGTCGACCAGGTCCAGGCGGTCGAACTGTCGCCGTGGCGGATGGAGGTGTCGACCACGCCGAGCGGAGCCGTCGTCGTCAACGACGCCTACAACGCCAATCCCACCTCGATGCGAGCGGCGCTGGCGGCTCTGGCCGAGACGGGTGCCGCCCGGTTGGTGGCGATCGTGGGGGAGATGGCCGAGCTCGGCGAGGAGGGTCCGGCCGAGCACCTGGCCATCACCGCCGAGGCCCAAGCTGAGGGAATCCGAGTCGTGGCCGTGGACTCGCCCGGCTACGGCCCCGACGCCGAACACGTGTCCGACATCGACGGCGCTCTGTCGTCGCTCGGACCGCTCGGCGCCGACGCCGCCGTTCTGGTGAAGGGCAGCCGGGTCGCCGGGCTGGAACGCCTGGCCGAACGCCTCATCGCGCCCGCCGACTGACCGCCGCAATCCCTTCTGTGTGCTCTGAGCGCCGATTGTGGTGGTTGGGGCGCACGGTTGGTTCGCCGGGTGGCGGTCGTCGGGATGCTAGAGTCGGCTCAACTATGGCGCAGCTCTCGACGGAATCCGTTTCAGCTTCTCGCGCGTCCACCGGATGTGCGGTGACGCCCAGTCGATCCCGCTACGCGATCTATGAGGAATGCATGCTGTGCGGCGCCGACATGGCCCCCGAGCACGCCCACTACCGCTGCGTCTCGTGCGGCTGGCGTGACTCCTGCTGCGATTGACGTGACCTCGCCGCAGATCTGGCTGGCAGGCGCCCGACCCCGGACCCTCCCCGCCGCCGTCGTTCCGGTTGCCGTCGGAACGGCAGCGGTCACCGGTCCGATCGTCGTCTGGCGTGCGGTCGCCGCCCTCATCGTGGCCCTCGCCCTGCAGATCGCCACGAACTACGTCAACGACTACGCCGACGGGGAACGTGGCACCGACGACGCCCGCGTCGGACCCCTGCGCCTCGTGGCGTCGGGTTTGGCGTCCGCCGCCCAGGTTAAGACGGCCGCCCTCGTGGCGTTCGGTGTGGCCGGGGTGGCCGGCGCCGCGTTGGCGCTCGCCGTCGGGCCCGAGCTGTTCGTGGTCGGCGCGGTGTCGATGGTGGCGGGGTGGGCCTACACCGGGGGGCCGAGACCCTACGGATACCACGGACTGGGTGAGCTGTTCGTCTTCGTCTTCTTCGGCCTCGTCGCCACCGTCGGCTCGACCTACGTCCACGCCGAGGCGCTATTGGCCGACGGCGGAGGCCTGGACGACGATATGGCGGTTAGCCTCGTGGCGGCGGTGCCGGTCGGCCTGTTGGCCGTTGCGCTGCTCGTTGCCAACAACCTGCGTGACATCCCGTCCGACTCGACGACCGGCAAACGCACCCTCGCCGTGCGGCTCGGAGACGCCCGTACCCGATCGCTGTACCAGGGCCTCCTGGTCGCCGTGGCCCTCGGCATCGTTGCGGTGTCGGTGCTCGGGCGTCCGTGGGCCGCCCTTGGATTGATCGGTCTGGCCACGGCCCGGGACCCGGTCGCCCGCGTGCGGTCGGGCGCTCGGGGCCCCGATCTCATCCCGGCGTTGGCCGGCACCGGCCAGGTCCAGCTGGCGACCGGTCTGCTCCTCGCGCTCGGCCTCGTACTGTCGCGCTGAGCCCCCACACGGTCGCGAACCGGCCTTCGATTTTGCGGTTCGGTGACGGCTGGCCTCGCCGGGTTAATCGACCGTCTCCGACGTCCGACTCAAAGTACGTGGCGACCAGGCAAACCATCACCGCAATGTCCACCACCGCAACGTCAACCACCGCAGCGTCGACCACCCCGGCGTCCGCCAAGCCGCCGGCATGCCTGCTCGACGAGCTCGGATCGTCGCTGACGTGGGCTTCGGTCGTTCGGATGATGGCGTTCCTGTGGACTGCACCGGCTGCGCTGGTTCTCGTCGCCGGCGCCCGCATCATCTTCGACCGACCCCCCTCGCCGGTGGCCACCCAGTACGTCGATCTGAGTCGGGCGGCTGCGGTGGTGCTGGCGGCGTTCACGGTGGTGACCGGTGGGATCTGGCTCGTTCGCAGCGGGCGGGCGCTGCCGGCGCTCGATGATCTGAACGGAACGTGGATGGATGTGGCCGGGCACCTTCGGTTCGGTGTGCTTGCCGTCATCGGCCTCATTGCCGCCCTGGTGTCGGAGTCCGGCGGGATCTCGTTGATCCTGGCGTCGGTGGCGGCATCGGCGGGCTTCGTGGCCGGCCTCCTGCTGCCTCGATGGATCGTCCGGATCGCGATTTCGTCTGACGCCGTCGGATCGGCTGCCGGCGACCGTTCCGGCGATCGGGTTGCGGTCTGTGCGGCCGTGCTGGCCACGGCGATCGTGTTCGAGGTGACGGTGGGGTGGTGGCACTCGATGCTGATGGTCGACGGTGCTTCGGTGCTGTCGGGTGTCGTGGCCATCATCCGGGGGATCGTGCTGGTCGCGGCCGTTGCGGCCATGATTGTCGGTTCCCGCCGCTGAACCACTCCGAGGATTTGTCGGTCCACGACCCGTTTCCGGGTCGTGGACGCGCAAAAGCTCGCCCTGACCTCCGCCGATCCTGACCCGGGGATGACATGAAGTCGACTGCGCAGCAGTAGGTTGGATTCGTGGAGGCTCGACGTTGACCACAGGCGGCCGATCCGGCGGTTCCCGAGGTCGCTCGTCGACCCATTACGAGGTGCTGGGCGTCGCCCGAACCGCCGATCACGACGCCATCCGCCGGGCCTATCTGGCCGCGGCAAGACGGTGGCATCCCGACCGTGTGGGTGGCGCGTCCGACGGTGAGTCGGCCGCGGCCGAAACGGCGATGCGCCGGATCAATGAGGCATGGTCGGTGCTCGGTCGGGCCGACAGCCGTCGGGAATACGATCAACAGCTCGTCGCCGGTGCCGCGGGCCGGGCTTCGGGCGGCTCGTCGGGTGGCTTCGACGTCGATGACGATGATCCACGTATCCGCCGCATCGACCCCCGCCTGATCGATCCCGAGTTCCTGGCCGCCCGCCGCGACATGCAACTCAACGAGATTTCGGACCGCAGCGCCATGGCCGTTCGGGCTTTCCCCGTGCTGTTGGTGCTGGCGCTCATGATCGGCATCTTCGTGGTCACTGCGTACGCCGGCAACCGGGGTGACTCGTCGCCCGTGACCACGATGCCAGGCCCGTCACTCGGTGCCGGCATCGAGGCGAACGACTGTGTCGACATCATCGGCGGGCCGACGCTCCTCGAGGTGCCATGCGGTTCGACGGCAGACGGTCTGGTGATCGGCGCGCATCTGGGCGACGGGTCCTGTCCGTTGGGTACCATTCGAGAACTCGAATTGAGTAACGGCGTCTGGGTCTGCCTCGGCGCCGTGTAGGGGAGACAGCGGGGAAGGGTGTGGTGATGACCGAGACAGGACACGGTGACGGCCGGTCGACGGAGATGGGCGCCGCCGATTGGGACGAGCGGTATGAGGCCGGCCGGATGTGGAGTAGGGAACCGAACCGCTTCTTCGTCGACGCGGTCGACGGTCTGGACGCGGGACGAGCCCTTGACCTGGCCTGCGGGGAGGGACGCAATGCGTTGTGGCTGGCCCAGCGAGGGTGGACGGTGACGGCCGTCGACTTCTCGACCGTCGCCATCGACCGGGGCCGCGAGATCGCCGCCGACCTGGGCATCGACCTCGACTGGCAGGTGGCCGATCTGACGACCTGGGAGCTGGGGGTGGAGGCCTGGGATCTGGTCGCCCACGTCTACCTCCATTGGGCGGCCGAGTGCCGTGAACCGTTCCTCGATCGATGCGCCGCCGCGGTGGCGCCCGGTGGCCGGATCGTGGTCGTCGGCCACGACCGAACCAACATCGAAGATGGCCACGGCGGACCTCAGGACCCGGCGCTGCTGACCACGCCGGACGAATTGGCCGAGCGCTTCAGCGCCGCCGGGCTGACGGTTGAGCGGGCCGAAATCGTGCACCGGCCGGTGCAGGTCGACGTCGGCAACGGCGAAACGACCGAGGTGAACGCACTCGATCACGTGGTGATCGCCACCCGCTGCAAGCCGTGAGATTCGGCGACGAAGGCCATGGGTGAGGGGATAAGCTGTCTGACAGTTCGGACCGTTAGCTCAGTTGGCTAGAGCGCTCGCCTCACACGCGAGAGGTCACTGGTTCAAGTCCAGTACGGTCCACGTTAGAACCGTGGGGGCGGTTCACTCCAGGTTCGCTTTGCGAAACGTCGCCGGCTGCAGGCGAGCTCGATTACGGGCGCAGGCGGTCAGTATTGACCGTCTTCGCCCGCGAACGACTCCGGATCGGCGCACACGCTGCCTCGCCAACCATTCAACGGATCGGATTGACCCGGGCCATGATGTGGGCGTCGGTGTCGACGCCTCGGCCGAAGCCGTAGGCCCGCATCGTGCCCTCGTGCTCGAAACCGAGGCGCTCGTAGAGGCCGATCGCTCCGATGTTGGTGGTGAACACGATGAGTTGCAGGCGACGGATGCCCATCCACTGCTCGGCCATCTCGATGGTGGCTTCGAGGAGCGCTCGGGCGACGCCCCGGCCCTGCCAGTCCTCGCTGGTGGCCACCAGGTCGATCTCTGCCACATGGGAGTGGCGAGGGGCGTCGGGCCAGCTCTTCAGCAGCAGGAACCCGACCACGAGGTCGCCGGCGACGGCTACCAGCACGCGCTGGTCGGGCCGCTGCTCGAAACGCTCGCGGAGCGCGTCGACAGGCTCGAAGGGTACCCGCATCGTGCCGTCGAGAATATGGCGGCTGGAGATGATCTGGCCGATGCCGTCAACGTCGTCGGCAGTGGCGGTGCGCACGGTGAAGGCACGCTCGACGGCATGGGGTGTGGTGTGGGGAATGGTTGGGGTCGATCAGGATCGTGGACATCGGATTTCCTCCTCATGTTGGCTTTCGATCAGGAGGCGTGAGATCCGGTGTCACACCGTGAGATACGCTCGTTCTGTGGCACTAACACGGCGCCCGGCCACCCCGGCGGATCGGGAATTCGCCCGGCAGGCCCACCACCTCGCCTACCGTGACATCGTCCAACGACGGTGGGGGAGGTGGGATGTCGATGAACAGGATCGCTACTTCGACGGTGGCTGGACGGTCGGGCGCCACGAGATGGTGGAACGGGACGGCCAGCCGTGCGGCTACGTCATGATCGCGGTCGGGACCGAACGTGTCGACGTCAACGAGATCGTGATCCATCCCGACCATCAGAACGAGGGAATCGGCACGGCGGTGCTTCGTGAGACCATCGCTCGGGCCGGCGACCTCAGCCTCCCAGTCCACCTGCAGGTCATCAAAGGCAACCGGGCGGCCGAACTGTACGAGCGGCTCGGCTTCGTCGAATACGGGCAGACCGAAACGCACCGCCTGATGCGACTCGACCCTCCGAACCCCACCAGCTGACAGTCGACCGAACCACACCCATCGACTAGGTTCGTGAACGGCGGGCAAGGGACTCAGGAGATCACTATGCACAGCCGACCGTCGAATCGGATCCGATCAATCATCCGTGCGGTGTCGGCCGCCATGGTGATCGCTGCAGCAGCGGCGTTGACCCCTGGCGTGGCCGCCGCCGGTCACCACGATCAGGACCCGGCGACGGTCGTCGCCGTCGAGTCGCTCGGGCAGGCGGTGATTCCGACTGGCACGGTGTTCGGAGGCACCGAGATCGGCGGCCTGTCGAGCATCACCTGGGACGAACCTCGTGGTGTCTACCACATCATCTCCGATGATCAGGGCAACCGTGCCACCGGCGATCCCGTCCGCTTCTACACCGCGGCCATCGACCTGTCCGACGGCATGCTCGACGACGGTGACATCACCTTCGGAGACGTGACGACGCTCCTCGACGCCGACGGATCGCCGTTCGCTCCCGGCGGACTCGATCCGGAAGGCCTCGTGCTGGCCAACCCCGGTTCGTTCTACGTCTCGTCCGAGGGCAACACGTTCGCCGATCCGATCATCGACCCGTTCATCCGGCGCTACAACCGCACCGGCCGGGTCACCGCCGAACTGCCGATCCCCGAGTACCACCTGCCCAACGGCGTCGACCGCGGCGTGCGGTTCAACCTCAGCTTCGAGAGTCTGAACGTCACACCCGACGGGCGCAACCTCGTGACCGCCCAGGAGGGTGCGTTGTTGCAGGACGGCCCGGCGTCGAGCTTCGAGAACGGCAGCCTGGCTCGCATCCTCATCTACGACCTGGCCCGCCGTGAACCGGTCGCCGAGTACGTCTACGAGGTCGACCCGTGGGCCGAGCCGTCAGCCATCTTCGGCGTCAACGGCATCGTCGAGGTGCTGCCGATCGACAACGCCGGCACGATGCTGGTGATGGAGCGTTCCTTCTCCGTGGGCGGTGTCGGAGGCAACGGCACCGGCAACGTCGTTAACATCTACGAGGTGTCGACCGCAGGAGCCACCGACGTGCTCGGCGTCGACGCGCTCTACCAGGACGGCTCGCCGATCGATGTCACACCGGCGACCAAGCGTCTCGTGTTCTCGTTCGACGATCTCGGCGTGCCCATCGACAACATCGAGGGCATGACGTTCGGACCCACCCTGCCCGACGGTCGCCGCACGGTGGTGATCGTCAGCGACAACAACTTCAACGCCGGCCAGTTCACCCAGTTCGTCGTACTCGCCGTCGAACTCGGCTAAGCGGCTTCGGCGCGGAGCGCCTCGCTTGGAGTTGCCGTTCGCCAACTCGTGGCTAGTAGGGGGTGCGCTGGAGTTCGGTTTTTGGGCGCCGCATGAGCGGCTCGGCCGGCACTGCTTTGGCCCTCTAACGAAAACGCGGCATCATGTTCAGTGCATGACCGAGCCGCGCACCATCTCCATCACCACCGACTCCGGACTCCGGATCACGGGCGACCAGTGGGAGCCTGATGGCGATGCCGCAGCCGACGGCGCACTCCCGGTGATCCTGGCCCACGGTGGCGGACAGACCCGCCATGCGTGGGGATCGACGGCCGCCGCCCTGGCCGCCTCCGGGCATCGGGTCCTCACCATCGATCTGAGAGGCCACGGCGACTCGGACTGGGATCCCGACGGCGACTACGCCATCGAACGATTCGTCGACGACGCCGAAACGGTGCTCGACCTCATGGGACCGCCTGTCGTGTGGGTTGGTGCGTCGCTCGGCGGGGTGACCGGCTTGATCCTGTCGGGTCGCCGGGCCGATGACATGGCGGCGCTCATCCTCGTCGACATCACGCCGCGGCCCAAACCCGACGGGGTCGAACGAATCCTGGCCTTCATGTCGGGTGACCTCGAGCGGGGTTTCGGCTCGCTCGAAGAGGCGGCCGACGCCATCGCCGCCTACCAACCGCATCGCGAGCGCCCCGACGACCTGTCGGGCCTGGCCAAGAATCTCCGCCAGGGCGAGGACGGCCGTTGGCGGTGGCATTGGGACCCCGCCTTTCTCGCCATCCGGGGACCGGGAGGCGCCCGGGCCGAGATCCCCGATTTCAACCTCGCCGAGGAGGCCGCCCGTGCTCTGACGATGCCCACCATGCTGGTTCGGGGTCGCCTGAGCGACATCGTCACCGAGGACGAGGCAAAGGAATTCCTGGCCATGGTGCCCCACGCCGAGTATCTCGACGTGGCCGGAGCGGCCCACATGGTGGCGGGCGATCGCAACGACGTCTTCACCGACGCCGTCACCCGATTCGTGGCCAAACTCGACGGTTAGCGGCAGAACACCCGCCCGAACTTTGCGACGCTGGCGACCCCCTGACCGGGTCGTCAGCTGCACAAAGTTCGAGCGAAGGGGGACGGCCGCGTCACAAAGTTCCGGCTAGTGGTGGACGATGGCGGCGATGCCCTCCAACAGGGCCGGCGGGCCGCTGACCACCAGCGTGTTGACGATGGACTCCTCCCACGCCGCTAGATCGTCGGCGATCTTCGATGGCGGTCCGACCAGAGCCACCGCTTCCACCATCTCGGTCGGGACGGCGGCGATCGCAGCGGGACGGTCACCGGCCAGATAGTGCTCCTGGATGGTTGCACAGGCGTCGGCAAATCCCATCCGGGCGAACACGTTGAGATGGAAGTTGGCCTCCTTGGCCCCCATCCCCCCGGCGTAGAGGGCGAGCATCGGCCGGATCTTGTCGGCCGCCGCCTCCACGTCGTCGTCGATCACGACCGGGACCACGGCGGCCACGTCGAAGTCGTCGAATCCACGGCGGGCCCCGGGGCGGGCGAAACCCTCGGAGAGTGCGTCGAGGTAGAAGCCGTTATCGCCGGGAGAGAAGAACAGCGGCAGCCAGCCATCGGCGATCTCGGCCGTCATGGCCACGTTCTTCGGCCCCTCGGCGCCCAGATAGATGGGTATGTCGCTGCGCAGCGGATGGATGGTCGACTTCAGCGGCTTGCCCAAACCGGCCCCACCCGGAAACGGAAGCTGGTAGTGGTCTCCGTCGAAGGTCACGGGCTCGTCGCGGGCGAAGATCCGGCGCACGATCTTCACGTACTCCCTGGTCCGGGCCAGCGGCTTGGGGTACGGCTGCCCGTACCAGCCCTCCACCACCTGTGGGCCGGAGGCGCCGAGCCCGAGCCTGAAGCGGCCACCCGAGAGGTGGTCCATCGTCATCGCCGCCATCGCCATGGCGGCCGGTGTTCGGGCCGAGATCTGACAGATCGATGTACCCAACCCGATTTGTTCGGTGGCCGAACCCCACCAGGCGAGCGGAGTGAGAGCGTCCGAGCCGTACGCCTCCGCCGTCCAAATGGAGTCGAACTCCAGCCGCTCGGCCGTCGCCACCTGCTCGACGGCATCCGCCGGCGGGCCGGACGACCAGTATCCCATGCCCAAAGCCAATCGCATCCCCCGATGATGGCACAGGCCGTTACGCTGCACGCCATGTGGTCATCAGACAGTGAGTCGACAGCCGCCTACGGCGTGCGCTCGATGTACGGCCCGCTACGACGAGTGGCGATGTGTCGTCCCGGAGCGATCCTGACCGCCGACCATCGTCGCTGGCACTACGCCAAGCCCATCGACGCCGACGCCCTGGTCGCCCAGTACCAGTCGTTCGTCGACCTCCTCGAGGGCGACGGGTGTGAGATCTGCTGGATGGACGACGACGGCCCGGGCACAGCCGATGAGCTGGCCGACGCCGTGTTCACCTACGATCCGTCGTTCGTCATCGGCGACGGAGCCATCGTGCTCCGCCCCGGCAAGGCGCTCCGGGAGGATGAGGTCGAACTGCACCGGCGATTCTATGAGAACGTCGACGTGCCGGTGATCGGATCGATCGAGGCGCCGGGCACCGTTGAGGGCGGTGACCTGTTCTGGCTCGACGAGACGACACTCGCCGCCGGCCGGGGTTTCCGGACCAATCAGGACGGACTCGACCAACTCGCCGCCATCGTCGAGCCCCGGGGCATCGAGCTGCTCGCCGTCGACCTGCCCTACTTCCAGGGACCGGACGCATGCCTTCATCTGCTGTCGGTGATCAGTCCCCTCGACGCCGATCTCGCCCTGATCCACGCCCCGCTGCTGCCGACAGCGCTCTACCAACGCCTCGTCGACTCCGGCTACGAACTCCTCGTGGCGCCGGCCGATGAGTTCGAGGCGTCGAACGGGTTGAGTCTGAATGTGCTGGCCACCGGACCGCGCCGTTGTATCGCCGTCGACGGCTTCCCGAAGACGGTCGAGCTGATGCGGTCCGCCGGTTGTGTGGTACGCACGTTCGCGGCCGACGAGCTCTGCATCCCGTGTGAGGGCGGGCCGACGTGCCTGACCCGCCCGCTCCTGCGGGGTTGAGGACGATTCAGGAGGCCGCTCGGACGGCGCGGGCCACCTCGGCCCAGCGGCCGGCGTTACGGTCGTCGCCTCCATCGGCACTCCGCAGGTCGCCGGCGGCCGAATACAGCACGATTCGGGAGGCGACACCTCGGTACCGGTTGATGAGACGGTCGGCCAGGTCGTCCCAGTCGGCGACCACGGCGTAGTGGTCGAGCATCTCGTCGGTGATGACGGCCTCCATGGCGTCGAGGTCGCCCGCCTTCATCGCGTCCCGCAGCCGGCCGGTCGTTCCGTCGAAGCCGAGGTCGTCGAACTGGAAGGCATAGTTCGGTGTGGTGCCGTAGAAACCGATCTGGCGCTTGGCCGCACCCGCCGAGCGCGCCTTCTCCTCGGCCGACTCGCCGGACACCGTGAACACGGGGATCATGAGATCGATGTCGCCGGCCGACCGACCGCCCTCCGATGCCCCTTCGGCCAGCAGCGGCAGCAGCCGGTTCTCGATGTAGGCCATCGAATGCAGCGGGTGGACGTGGACGCCGTCGGCCACCTCGCCGGCCACCCTCGTCATCACCGATCCGACGGCGGAGATGTCGACCTTAGTCTCGTGATCGTGGGGTCGAGGTGACCAGTCACGGGGCAGCAGGCTGAGCTGGTAGAAGTCACCGTCGTGCGCCAGCTTCTCCTCCTGATCGAAGGCCCGGAAGCAGGCCTTGACGGCGAGCACGTAGTCGCGGAGGCGGGCGGCCGGGCGGTCGAACTCCGCCCCGTAGCGACGGGTGACGTGGGCCTTGACCTGGCTGCCGAGGCCGAGACGGAACCGGCCACCGGTGTTGCCGACCAGTTCGTAGGCGGTCTGGGCCGTCACCATGGGGCTGCGGGGAAAGGCCACCGCGATCCCGGTGGTGAAGAACAACTCGTGAGCCGCCTGGGAGGCGACGGCGATCTGCATCCAGGGAACTTGCGACGTCTCGGTGAACAGCAGCCCCGAGAAGCCGGCGTCCTGCGTCGCTCGGGCCAGCGCCGCCGCTCCGGCCCAGTCGTTCGGGCCCGTCATGATGTCGATGTTCATGTGCACCCTCCCAGGTGGACTCGTTGGCTCAGACCACGGTCAGAATGTGGCTTCGAGTGCGGACCGCAGCACCGATCGATCCACGTCGACGCCGGCCCAGAGACGAATGTTCTCGGCCGCCTGGTTCACCAGCATCCCCGTGCCGTCAAGCACCACCGCGCCTGCAGCCTCCGCATCACGCAGGAAGCGGGTGCGGGGTGGATTGATGACGACGTCGGCCGCGATCGTGTCGGTGCCGGCGCCGGACCAGTCGACGGGGACCGTCGATCCCTCATCGGGCACCATGCCGACCGGTGTGGCCTGTACCACCACGTCGACATCGGATGGAATCGACAGCGATGTGCCCGCTTCGGGCCAGTCGAGCAGCGCGCCGACACCATCGGCCACGCCGTTGATCAAATCGACCAGCGATCCGGCGGTCGCCGAGTTGCGGGAGGCGACGAACACCGACCGAGCCCCCGCCAGCGCCAGCTCGGCGGCGATCGCGTGAGCCGCCCCGCCGCTGCCGATCAACAGAACCCGGGTACCGGACGGGTCCGCCGTGGCGGCCAGCGAGTCGAGGAATCCCCGTCCGTCGGTGTTGTAGCCGACGTAGCGGCCGTCGCCGTCCTTCACCACACAGTTGACCGCCTGACAGACCTCGGCCGCCGCGGCCAGCGAGTCGAGGTGGGCGATCACCGCCTGTTTGTGCGGTATCGAGCAGTTGAATCCCCGCCAGCCCATCGCGTCGGCTCCGGCCACGGCTGCCGCCAGGGCGCCGGCCGGCACCTCGCAGTTCACGTATCGCCACGGCAGTTGTTCGTGGGCGAACGAGGCATCCATCATCGCCACCGTTGGATTGCCCGCCGCTCCGGTGCTGAACGATCCGACGATGTTGTCGAGGAATGCCACGGCCGTACGGTAGTCCCTCGGCAACCCGGTGATGAAGTCCGAAATCCGCTTGCGTCACGGCCCTCGGCTGGCAGACTTCGGTGATGTCCAGACAGTTGTCACCGGTCGACGGAGCCACCGCCCCGTCGCGGGCCGCGCAGGTTCCGATCGCCGAGGAGTCGTTCAACGGCGTCGACTGGGCCCTCTTCGTTGCCATCTCGGTGATCTGGGGATCGTCGTTCCTTCTGATCGCCATGGGACTGGAGGGCCTGACGCCGGGAATGGTGTCGTTCGCCCGGGTCGGCGGCGGAGCGGCCGCCCTGTGGCTGATACGGGTGGGTCGACGGGGTCGCGGGTCGGTCGCCGCAAACCCACGGCCGGCGCTGATTCAGCGAGCCGACTGGCCGATGGTGATCTTCCTGTCGGTGGTGTGGGTCGCCGTTCCGTTCACCCTGTTCCCGCTGGCTCAACAACACATCAACTCCGCGGTCACCGGATTGCTCAACGGTGCCACGCCCGTGTTCGTCGCCGCGATCTCGGTGTTCCTGCACCGCCGGTTTCCCAGCGGACGGCAGATGATCGGCATCGCACTCGGGTTCGTCGGCCTCGTGTTGTTGAGCCTGCCGTCGATCCGCGACGGCGAGTCGCAGGCCGCCGGGGTGGCCATGGTGCTCGGCGCCACCGTGTGTTACGGCTTCGCCATCAACTTCGCCGCGCCGCTGCAGGTCCGCTACGGCGGGGTCACGCTGATGAGCTGGGTCCTTGGCCTGGCCTCCGTCTGGCTCGCCCCGGCCGCGCTCAGGGATCTCGAGGCCAACCGCTGGACCGCCGAAGTGGTGATCCCGGTCGCCATCCTCGGTCTCGTCGGCACCGGCTTGGCCTACTGGGTCATGGCCACGCTCATGGGGCGGGTCGGCTCGATCCGGGCCTCGCTGATCACCTATCTGATCCCCGTCGTCTCCCTCGTCCTCGGCGTGGCCATCCGTGACGATGAGGTGGCCGGACTCGCGCTGATCGGAGCCGCTGTCATCACGATCGGAGCCGTGCTGGCCTCCCGTCGGCGGACCGGGTCCGAGGCGGCGACGGGAGGCGTCGAATCAGCCGGAGATCGAGTACGGAAGTAGGCGCTCGTACATCGGCTCCACCTCGTCGAGCACCGACTGGAGGTGGGGGAGGAGGGTGGCGTTCTTCGGCTTCCACGGCGCCCAGCCGGTCGAGGCGTGCACGCTGTCGTACCAGTAGCGGGCCCAGATCCCGTCCTCCGGCTTGGGCCCCGGCGGCCAGCTCAGCATGGCGTCGTCCCAAGGCAGATCCAGGCGCCGGCACAACCGACGCAGCACCGACTCGGGGTCCATCAGCAACTGCTTCGAATCGAGCACGATCGGATCACCGCCGGCGTCGAGCACGTTGTCCAGGATCTCGACGAGTTCGACGAACCCCGTGTCGTCGACGGTGGCATCGGGGATCCGAACCTGAAACGATGTGAGCATGTCGAACGGGTCCCTGGTCAGCAGCACGTTGCGACAGCGGCCGAAGAAGACATCGGAGACCACGTCCGGGTCGATGCTCTGGAGGTGTTTCGCCATCTGCTTGAAGAACACCACCGGCGTCGGGTGGTCGGCCAGGATCACGTCGTCGATCACGGCCCCGAGATCGGACGACTGGGTGGCGAGCACCTCGTCGCGGCCCGGATGGTCGCGGCCCGAGCGCGTGAGGTAGTGGGCGTACAGCGGCTCGTCGACGACCGTGGTGTCGGCCCGCTGGCGGAAGGAGTACATCAGCGCCGTCGACACGTTGCGCGGGCTCGACCACACGTTGATCCGCTCGTTCGTCGTCGGCGTCATGCGGACTCTTCGGAGATCCGCCGCTCGATGTCGGCTTCGACGGCGGCCGTGTAGAGGGAGCGGAGGCGGTCGATCATCGTCGTCTCTCCGTTTCCGATCGTGCGGCCGTCGACGGTGCGGACCGGGGTCAGCCCGCCGAACGTGCCTGTGGCGAACGCCTCGTCGGCGCTGTAGACGTCGGTCAGGGAGAACGGCATCTGCCGGGTGACGATGCCGTCGGCCTCGGCCGCCTCCAGCACCACCTCCCGGGTGATGCCATGCAGGTTGTAGTGACCGGTCGACGTCCACAGCTCGCCGCCGGTGGCGATGAAGAAGTTGGTGGCGTTGCACGTGGCGACGGCTCCGGTCGGGTCGAGCATCAACGCCTCGTCGGCCCCGGCGTTCACCGCCTGGATCAGTGCGATGACCTCGTGCAGTTTCGAGTGGCAGTTGAGCCGCTGATCCAGGGTGTCGGGCGGTGGGCGGCGAACGGTGGCGGTGAACAGGTTCAGACCCTTGTCGATCACGGACGGATCTGCCTTCTTGTGTTCCGCGATGATCACGGTGTTCGGTCCCCCGACCACGTTCGACGGGTGCTGGGACGGAGTTTTCTTGTCGCCTCTCGTGATCATGAGGCGAACGTGGACGTCGTCGGTCATCCCGTTGCGCTCGACGGTGGCATGCAGGGCTTCGACGATCCGGTTGCGGGGCCCGATGTCGATGCTGGTCGCCGCCGCTCCTGCGTACAGCCGGTCGAGATGTCGATCGAGGAACGCGAAGTGGCCGTGATGGAGCCGAAGGCCCTCCCAGATGCCGTCGCCGACCAGGAAACCCGAGTCGAACACCGAGATCTTCGCCTCGTTGCGAGGATGGAAGGACCCGTTGATGTAGATCTCGACGTCCGCGTTGCGGGGGTCGGGTACGGCCGCGTGGGTGCTGTGTGCCGATCCGGTCGGTGATTCGGTCATGGTCGAAAGTTATCCGACCGACAGTGCCTCACGCTCGCCCGCGACGCCCGGCTCGGTCCCGATCGCCACCGGCGTGCCGAGCGGCAGGAAGGACGCCAGCTCGGTGATCGACTCGTTGGCCACCCGGATGCAGCCGTGGCTGACTCTCGTGCCGAGCGCGGCCGGCTGATCGGTGCCGTGGATCCCGATGACCCCTTGCCCGCCGTTGAACGAAGTCAGCGTTTCGCTGAACCCCGAGAGTCCGTAGGCGTAGGGTCCGTAGATCCCGGCCGGATCCGAGGGCTTCAGCAGGTCGGTGAGGTAGAACGAACCGTAGGGGGTGGGCGTGTCGCCGTCGCCGATTCCGACCACGGTGCGAAAGTGGACGTCGTCGTTGCGGTACACGGTGAGGGAGAAATCGTCGACGTCGACCTCGATGCGATAGGGATTGCGGGTCAGTTCGACCTCGTCGGTCCGGATCCAGCCGACGGTTCCGTTGGGCCGCATCGGCAAGAGCACCGGAATCCAGCCCGAGTCGACCAGGGTCGACCCGGGATCGGCCAGCGAACGGAACACCAGGGGCGTGCCGTGACGGTTGGGATTGGCAAACGAGGCGACGACGCGGCTCGATGCCGGACCGCCGTAGGCGACT
This sequence comes from Acidimicrobiales bacterium, assembly GCA_965216655.1. Lineage (GTDB taxonomy): Bacteria > Actinomycetota > Acidimicrobiia > Acidimicrobiales > SZUA-35 > JAHELU01. Next base: position 67,164 of record CBDCGP010000012.1, on the reverse strand, counting down.
ATCTCGTCACCGATGACATGCGCCACGAGGGTGCCCGCCGATGTCGGTGACGCCGAAGGTGACGGTTCCGATAGGTCGACGACGGGTTCGACGCTCGGTTCCCATCGAGCGGCGACCGCCTCCGACCGGACGGACACTGCTGTCGTCGTGGAGGCCGCTGTCGTCGTGGGGTTCGGGTCGTCGGTGAGGCAGCCTGTGAGCAGCCACGCCGCCGCCACCACGGCGGCGAGCGTGGCCGTCACCTCAGGTGCGGATCGAACAGTCGACCACATCGGTTCGCCAAACGGCTCAGCCGGTGAAATCCGGATCGGAATCGGTGGCGTCGGCCGCCGGAGTCTCGTCATCGGAATCGTCGTCGGCTGCGGCGTCGTCGCCGCCGGTCACGGCCAGTTGGTTGTCGATGGTCACGCCGAGCTCGGCGAGCGCGGCCTCGACGGCTGCCTTGTCGTCGTCGGTGGCCACCTCTCCGGTGAGCGTCACCGACGTGCCGTCGGCATCGACCAGGCCGGCCAATCCGTTGATTCCCGTGCCCGACAGGATTTCGTCGACCTTAGCCTGCATGTCGACGATGTCGGCGTCGCCGGCATCGTCGTCGCCGGCGTCGTCTGACGTATCGTCGCTCGAATCGGTGTCACCGGAGCCTTCGCCGGTCTCGTCCTCTGCTGCACCGTCGTCCGCGGCATCGTCCGACTCGGCGTCGGTCGCCTCGCCGTCATCGGTCGCCCCGCTGTCGTTGGAATCGTCATCGGTGTCCGCCGGGTCATCGGAGTCGTCGTCGGCGGCAGCGTCCGACCCGTCGCCGTCGGCGGCCGCGGAGCCGGCATCGTCGTCGGATGTCTCCTCGGATGTCGTGGGGGCCGCGACGTCACCGTCGTCGGAGGTGGAGGTCTCGTCACCGCCACCGCATTGTGATCCGATCAGCGCGAGAAGGACGAGCGCCGCGATGATCCCGAGGCCCCACCACAGCATGCGGCGGATCCGATCGTTGCGGTCGTCGCCGCCGTCCAGGACACCGGACCCGGGCTTGGCGGTCGCCATCCGGCCCGTCGTGGTCTTCGCCGAGCTGCCCGTTGCCTTCGCCGCGGTGCCCGCCGCTGCGGCACTGCCACCCACGGCGGCGGCCGTCTTGGCGCCCGACCCGGTCATCGCGTCCTTGGCCTTCCCGGCCAGGCCGCTCACCTTATCGCCGGCGGCGCCGACGGCGTCTCCGACCTCATCGACGGCGTCCTCAACCGCATCCTTGGCGCCTTCCAGCGCCTCTCCAGCGGCGTCGATGGCCCCATCAGCGGCCTCGCCTGCTTGCTCGGCGGCGTCGCCGACCTCGGACGCTGCGTCGGTAACCCCCTCAGCCGCAGCTTCGCCGGCGTCGCCGACCTCGGACGCTGCGTCGGTAACCCCCTCAGCCGCGGCTTCGCCGGCGTCGCCGACTTCGGACGCTGCGTCGGTGACCTCTCCAGTCACGTCTTCCGGATCGATCGGGTTGTCTCTTTCGCTCATGTTCATTCACCTCTCTGGGTCGGGTCGGCCATGAGCGGAGGACGGCGACGGTCCTGGCGGCACAACCCCGCGACAGACCTGTACGGTCACGGTTCGACCCGAACCGCACGAATGAGGTTCTGGATCGCGCCGTAGCGGTGTCGCCTCTGTGTTCCCCCGCTCGCGTCCGGTGGATCTCTTGGAACGCGGTGGTTGGTTACCCAGCGAACAGCCTAGGGATTGTTGGTCATCGATGCGCAGAAGCCTTGGATATTTCCCTATGCGACGATCTCGTCGCCGACCGATTTTGATCGTTCCCTCACCCGCTTCTGCGGGCCGATTTCCGCCAATGGCTGCATGTTCCACGAGCTTTCGTCTAGTTTCGACCTCTGTAGGCCATCGATCAGCAAAGGAAGTACTGCAAATGGCGACACTGGAGAGCATCGAGGGCATCGGACCGGCGAACGCCAAGAAGCTGCGCGCCGCCGGAGTCAAATCCACCGACTCGCTCCTGAAGAGTGGGGGAACCAAGAAGGGCCGCAAGGAGATCGCTGCGGCGTCCGGACTCGCTGAACGGTCCATTCTCGAGTGGGTGAACAGGGCCGATCTCATGCGGGTGAAAGGTGTTGCCACCCAGTACAGCGACCTCCTCGAGGCCGCTGGGGTCGACACCGTGAAGGAACTGGCCAAGCGGCGTCCCGACAATCTGACTGCAATGATGAAGGATGTCAACGATGCCGCCGTCGCCAAGGGCCGCAGTATCGTGCGCCGTCCACCGTCACAGGTCGAGGTCGAGAAGTGGGTCGCCCACGCCAAGAAATTGAAGCCGGCCGTGAGCTACTGACACTCCTCGACGAACCGAGGTAGACGACACAGATCGCCGAGCAATGGGTCTCGGCGGACTCTCACATCGGGTGAGTTGTCGCCGATGGGATCCTTGTGGATCCCAGAAACGACACCGCCACCGCAACCGTCACCAGGTACCGGCGCGTCGGCCTTCGCATGAGCTGCGGAAGCTGCGAGGTCGCCTGGACCGGATCGATCGACTCCAACTGCTGGGTGTGCGGCGCCCCGGGCGTGCCGGGCCCGCCGCCATCGATCTATCCCGGCGTGGACTAGAATCTCGGGGCGCGGAAGCACCCGTAAACGTCGGGACAAGAGTCGTCAAACGAACGACGTAGGGCGTTTCGACGATCGCGGCCCAGGGCTATCAACAAGGCCCACGGGCAATGATGCGGATGACGGGGAGGGCGGAGGCGCGATCACCCGTATGCTGTCGTCCGTTACAACCGAACAGTGGAACGGCTGTAGGCGGACGGCTTCTTCTTGGAAGATGTGTTAGGGGACCAACACCGTGATGAGGTTCGATCTCGCCCGGAACGTCGGGCGTGCTGGGAGGTTGAGGCTTCGTTTGGGCTCGTTGGCCGCCGCCGGCTGTCTCGTCGGTGGGTGCGGCCTGTTGGGCGGCGAGGATCCGCAGCGCGATGAAACCACCCGCGACGAGGCCGGGCAGATCATCGAGGGGGGAGAGGTCGGCGTGAATGCGCTGAAGCTGGGCGACTGTTTCAACGACACCGACAACCCGGTCGACACCGAGACCAATGCCGTCGATGTGTCGATGGTCGAGGCCGTGCCGTGTTCCGAGCCCCATGACAACGAGGTCTACTATCTCGGTGCACTTCCCGACACGCCCTATCCGGGGGCCGACCTCGTCGACGAGGTGGTCCTCGACCAGTGTCTCACCGTGTTCGAGGCGTTCGCCGGGATCTCCTATGAGGAGTCCCGGCTCGACATCGGCCGCATCTTCCCGTCCGAGGCCAACTGGGCCGACCAGGACCGCGGCTACATTTGCCTTGTGTTCGACGTCGACCGGCAACAGCTCGAGGGATCCATGCGGGGTCGTGGCTACTGACCTCGACGGTGTCTAGGATTGCACTGGTCATTGCGGGTGGTGATCCGCCGCCCGTCGACCTCCTCTCCACCCTGCCGCCGCCCGTGATAACCATCGCCGCCGACTCCGGAATCGACCATGCCCGCGCCCTCGACCTCGCGGTCGACCTCCTGATCGGTGACCTCGATTCGGCCGATCCCGCCGCCGTCGGCTGGGCGGTCGAGCGAGGAACCGAGGTCGAGACACACCCCGAGACCAAGGATCAGACCGATCTCGAGCTGGCCCTCGAACGTGTTGTCGAGGTGATCGCCGGCCGCCACATCGACGAGGTGGTCGTCGTCGGCGTCGGCGGCGGTCGGCTCGATCACTGGCTGGCCAACCTGTTGACACTCGCCGGACCGCGGACCGCCTCGGTCGATGTGACCGCCTATGTCGATCGGAGCCGCATCTCGGTGATCAGGAGCCGGCGAACGTTGACGGGTCGTCCCGGCCAACTGGTCTCGCTCATTCCCGTAGGAGGGTCTGCCCACGGCATCACCACCGCCGGTCTCGTTTATCCTCTGGACGGCGAGACGCTCGACGCCGGAACGTCACGAGGTGTGAGCAACGTGTTCGAGACGTCGGGCTCGGGCGAGGTGACGGCTGTGGTCACGGTGACCTCCGGGATACTGCTGGCCGTGCAACCGGAGGCCCTTCCACCCGAACCACGAGACCCATGACGGGGACGACGCGAGGCCGGAGGCCGCGGCGCCGATCGTGGATCCAGCGCCTCATCCTGCTCACCAACATCGTCCTCATCGCCGCCAGCCTCACCGCCGTGGCGCTTCTCCAATACGGCTACGACCGCGCCTCCGATATCCAACGGGTCGAGCTGGGCCGAAGCCTGACTCCGATCTCCGAGGAGTCCGAGGCCGGCGGGCGGGTGCTGAACATTCTCCTGGTCGGGTCGGACTCGTCGGCGGGCCTGGATGCCTCCGACCCCGTCCAGATCGGTCGACAGGGTGAACGGTTCGGCGACGTCATCATCGTCGCCCACATCGACGAGCGGAGCGGCCAACTTGCCCTGCTGTCCTTCCCCCGCGACCTGTGGGTCCGGATCGCCGGGGTGAACCGGAGCGACCGGATCAACCGAGCCTTCGAGGTCGGGGGACCGGCGATGCTGATCGACACCATCGAGCAGAACTTCGACCTGCCCATCCACCACTACGTGAACGTCGACTTCGCCGGTTTCCAGGGTCTGGTCGAAGCCGTCGGCTCGGTTGATGTCCATTTCGAGGCACCGGCTCGGGACTGGAACGTGAACGCGCAACCCGAGCCACGGAGCCAGACCGGCTTCCTCGTGTCGGAGGCGGGCTGTCATGCGCTCGACCCTCCGACGGCGCTGGCATACGTCAGGTCGCGCTACTACCAGACCCAGCGCCCCGACGGGACCTGGGTCACCGATCCCACATCGGACTTCGGCCGTATCAGCCGACAGCAGGACTTTCTGAAGCGTCTCATGTACCGGGCCATCGACCTCGGCGCCCGCAACCCGTTCGTCCTCGCCGACATGGTCGACACCGGGCTCGAGAACGTGGCCATCGATGAGTCGTTGACCCCGCAGTTGCTCGTCGACCTCGGCGCCGCCTACCGCAGTTTCGATCCCGGCACGCTCCAGACCTACAGCTTCCCCGTCGTCGACTCGGTGATCGACGGCAACCAGGTGCTCGAACCCCAGCTCGACCAGGCCCGGCCGGTCCTCGCCCTCATGCGAGGTGCGGCCCACGACGATCCGACCACGATCGATCTGTCGATCGTGTCGAGTGCATCGGAGTCCGGGAGACCATCTCCGTACGAGCCGGCGGCGGCGTTGGCCACCGGCATGGGGGAGGCCGGATTCGAGTATCGGCAGCGAACCCGTAACGACCTGACCTCCGGAATCACCGTTGTCCACGGCCCGAACGGCGGTGCGGCAGCCCGAGTCGTCGTCGATGCCATCGATGACGTGAGAGCGAAACTGGAGCCGGCCATCAGCGAGTTGCTACCCGAGCCGGAGGTCGTGCAGGCAGAGGGTCTCGCGGGCCGTTCGGTCCAGATCCTGGTCGGGCCCATGGGTAATTCGCCGGAGTCCTTGGCCGCACCATCGGCCGGAGCAGGCTCGACCACGACCTCGTTGGCCGCTCGTGGAGACCAATCCGGCGGATCGACGCCGACCATCGACAGGAGCGTCGATCCAGGTGGCCGAATGGCGAACCAACCAACACCGTCTACCCTGTTCACGGTGATCCCGGATGGGCAGGAATCCGGACACCAGCCCGTAGACTCGGAGGAAACAGCCTGTCGGTCAACCTGACGTGGCGACGCAGCTGTTGCGTGACGGTGGGGCCGCGCCCTCCTGATCCCGGTGCGACAAGAGGTCGCGTGTGTTCGGCATCGTGATGACGAGGGTCGTCATTCCCGGGTGGACAAATTCAGAACCAGTAGTTCAACTTTTGTAGTGGAGGATGCTCGTGGCCTCGATCGCCATCATTGGTACCGGATATGTCGGATTGACGACCGGGGCCTGCTTCTCACATCTCGGCCATGACGTCATCTGTGCCGACATCGACGAGGCGAAGATCGCCCGGCTGCAGGCCGGCGAGATACCGATCGTGGAGAAGGGACTCGACCGCCTGGTCGACGAGGGTCTGCGTTCCGGAAAACTTCGATTCGTCGTCGGGGCGGCCGAAGCGTCGAAGGACGCCGAGTTCCACTACCTCTGCGTGCCCACACCCCAGGGCGACGACGGTTCCGCCGACCTCAGTTATCTCGAGGCGGCCGCCGCTCAGATCAGCTCCGCACTGCCCGACAACAGCGTTGTGGTCAACAAGTCGACTGTTCCGGTCGGCTCCACCCGGGTGGTGGCGAAGGTGCTCGGTCGGTCCGATGTAGCTGTCGTCTCCAATCCCGAGTTTCTCCGGGAGGGAACCGCCGTCAACGACTTCCTCCAGCCCGATCGGGTGGTCATCGGTTCCCAGGACCAGGAGGCCGCCATCCGCGTCGCCGCCTTGTACTCGCGCATTGCCGCGCCGATCATGGTGACCGACCCCGTCTCGGCGGAGACGATCAAGTACGCCTCGAATGCGTTCCTGGCCTCCAAGCTCTCGTTCGTGAACGCCATCGCCACGTTGTGCGAGGCGGTCGGGGCCGACGTCAACGACGTGGTGCTCGGTATGGGCTACGACCGTCGGATCGGTCGGGAGTTCCTGCGTCCCGGTCCCGGCTGGGGCGGCAGTTGCTTCCCGAAGGACACCAAGGCCCTCGCCCGCATCGCTGAGAACGCCGGCTACGACTTCCACTTCCTCAGCGAGGTGCTCCGGGTCAACGAGGACCAGTTCGATCGCACCGCCCAGAAGCTGATGGACGCCGTCCCCGACGACATGGCCGATCGCCACATCGCCGCACTCGGCCTGACGTTCAAGGCGGGAACCGACGATCTTCGGGATTCGCCGGCCATCGAGGTGCTCCAGAGGGTCGTCGCCTCCGGAATCAAGGTGAAGGCCTATGATCCGGCCGTCGTACCGGAGCAGAACCGACTCTCCGAGATGTATCCGGACCTCGACATCGAAATCATGTCCGACCCGTACGCTGCGGCCGAGGACGCGGCCGCGCTCGCCATCCTCACCGAGTGGGACGAGTTCACGTGGCTCGACTTCGACAAGCTGGCCGAGATCATGGTCGGCATCAACATCGTCGACGCCCGCAATCTGCTCGATCCGACCATTCCCCGCCGCAGAGGCTTCAACTACCGGGGCGTGGGCCGCTGACATGACGAGGGTCGTGGTCTCCGGAGGGGCGGGTTTTCTCGGCTCGCACCTGTGCGATCGCCTGGTCGAGCGGGGCGACGAGGTCGTCTGCATCGACAACCTGATCACCGGCAGCACCGACAACATCGAGCACCTCTTCGGCAACGACCAGTTCACGTTCGTTCGCCACGATGTCTCGCAGCACGTGTGGGTGCCCGGCCCGGTCGATCGGGTCATGCATCTTGGTTCACCGGCCTCTCCGATCGACTTCACCAGGATCCCGATCCAGATCCTCAAGGTCGGCGGCAACGGCACCCACAACCTGTTGGGTCTGGCCCGCCAGAAGGAGGCCCGGTTCTTCCTGGCCTCCACCAGCGAGGTCTACGGCGATCCGCTGGTACACCCGCAACCCGAGTCGTACTGGGGTAACGTCAACCCGATCGGTCCGCGTGGCGTCTACGACGAAGCCAAGCGCTTCGCCGAGGCCATGACGATGGCGTACCAACGCGTGCACGACATCGAGGTGCGGATCGTGCGCATCTTCAACACCTACGGGCCCCGCATGCGCCCCGATGACGGCCGCGTGGTCTCCAACTTCATCACCCAGGCCCTGCTGAATCAGCCGCTGACCATCTACGGCGACGGATCCCAGACGCGGAGCTTCTGTTATGTCGACGATCAGATTCGAGGCCAGCTGGCGCTGGTCGACAGCGAGCACATGGGTCCGATCAACATCGGCAACGACGTGGAATTCACAATGCTCCAGCTGGCCGACGTCGTCGTCGAGGTCACCAACAGCTCGAGTGAGGTCACCTTCGTCCCGCTGCCGCAGGACGATCCGACCAGGCGTAAGCCGGATCTGACCGAGGCGACCTCGAAGCTGTCGTGGAAGCCGGAGATCGACCTGAGAACCGGTATCGGTCGCACCGCCGAGTACTTCGCCAGAATCCTGGGCGTCTGAATCACCGACGACCGCCCGGCCGTTGGAGCTGGGTTGTATTTCCCGACCGGGATGTGCGGCACCGCCTCGTGGCGGTGACACAATAGTGGTCAGATGCCGCATGTCTTGACCCTGGTCGAACAGTTCTGGCACAAGGTTCCTGGCGGCACCGCGCAAGCGACTGAGCGAACACTGGCCGCACTGATCGATCGCAACGAGTTCACCTTCACCGGCCTCGCCGCCGCCCACCGCCGCACCGCCGAGCATCCCGACGGACCGTTCGGCGTTCCCCCGGGCTGCCCCGTGATTCAGCATCGACTGCCGCGTCCGCTGCTCTACGAATCGTGGCTTCGATTTCGGCGACCGTCGGTCGACCACCTCACCGGCCCGGATTCGCTCTTCTGGGCGTCGAGCATGATCGTGGCCCCAACCCGCCGGCCGGTCGTTTCGACCGTCCACGATCTCGATTTCCTGGACTCGCCGCAGTTCCTCACTTTGCGAGGCCGGCGATTCTTCCCACTCATGTGGCAGGTCGCCAGAGACCGATCCGATCACTTCGTGTGCCCGTCGGCGGTCGTGGCCGAGCAGTGTCGAGCACAAGGGATCGGCGACGACAGGGTGTCGGTTGTGCCCTGGGGGGTTGATCGGCCGCTTGTGAATTCCGATGAAGCCGACGTCGTCCTGGCCGAACCCGGGGCGCTCGTCGGTCCGCCGGGCGTGCCGTCACCGGTGCTGCCCGAACGGTTCGTGCTGCTCGTCGCGCCCGACGGTCCCCGGAAGAACCCGGAGGGCTGCGCAGCGGCGTTGACCGCCACCGGCTGCCCTGCTGTGGTCGTCGGATCCCGTCCGAACGCTGAGGACGCCGATCGGTTCGCCGCGCTCGGAGCGCAGGTGATCAGGGTTGGTGTGGTGAGCCCCAGGATCCTCAGCGCCTTGTATCACCGGGCCTCGGCCTTGCTCTATCCGTCTCACCGCGAGGGGTTCGGCCTGCCCGTCCTGGAGGCGATGGCCCACGGACTACCGGTGGTCACGGCCCGGTCAACCGCAACCGAGGAGGTGGCGGTCGACGCCGCCGAGCTGGTCGATCCGGCGGACCACCAGGAGATTGCCGCAGCGCTTGACCGGGTCTTGAACGACGACGCCAGGCGCCGGACGCTTGTCGCCCGCGGCCTGGACCGAGCCGCCGAACTCACCTGGGACCGTACCGCCAAGGGCTACGCGGAGATCTTCAACGCCGTTCTGGGGGAGGGGCGGCAGGGGTGAACGCTCCACGAACCATTGGCCTCAACCTCACGTGGCTGGTTCCCGGGGTGGTCGGAGGATCCGAGGAATACACGATCCGGCTGCTGCAGGGACTCAGCCGCATCGACGCCCCCGACGTACGGTTTCGGATGTACGCCCGGCGGGACCTGCTGGACCGGTATCCGGAGTTGTCGCAGAACTTCACGCCCGTCGTCATGCCGGGGCGGAATGTGTCGAGGCCGCGTCGGGTTGCGCTCGAACAAACCTGGTTGGCCCGGGTCGGAGCGGCCGACTCGGTCATCCACCACCTGGGCGGGACCATTCCCTTCCTGCGCCGTCCCGGCATGCGGGGGACCGCCCCCCGACGGTCTGCGCCCCGGCAGCGGGTGGTGGTGACGATTCATGATCTCCAACCGATCGACATGGCCTCCAACTTCTCGATGGTCAAGCGGATGTGGCTCGGGCGCCTGCTACCACTGGCGGTCGAACATGCCGACCTGATCGTCTGCCCCAGCCGGTTCACGGCCGACCGTATCGCCGCCCGTTACGGCGCGGAACGATCCAGGCTTCGGGTTGTCCACCAGGGATACCGAACCAACGGCTCGGCCGCCGGTCCGCCGTCGGCCGGTTTGACCGAACGACTCGGCCACCGCCGTTTTCTCCTCTTTCCGGCGATCGCCTACCGTCACAAACGACATCGAGACCTCGTGGAGGCACTTGCTCGCCTGCCCGAGCGGTTGGCCGACATCGACCTCGTGTTCACCGGCCGGGCCGGGCCGGAAACCGAGCGGCTGCTGGAACAGGCCAACCGCCTCGGTGTCGCCGGACGGCTGCACGTCCTCGGACGGGTTCCCGAAGCCGACCTCCACTGGCTCTACGGCCAGGCGCTGGCGCTGACGTTTCCGTCGGCGTACGAGGGATTCGGCAACCCGTGTCTGGAGGCGATGGCCCGCGGTTGCCCGGTCCTGGCCGCCGACGCCGCCGCGCTGCCCGAGGTGATCGACGACGCCGGGATCCTGGTTCCGTGCGGCGACGTTGCCGGCTGGGTTCGGGCGGTCACGGACCTGGCCGACAAGCCGGAGCTGGCGGCCGATCTCGCCGTCCGTGGCCGGAAACGAGCCGCCGCCTTCGATCCCGACCACGCCTCGGCTCGTCTCCTGACGGTCTATCGTGACCTACTGGGTCTCGAGCCGGTCACCACCGCTCCCCGCCAGACCTGATCGGATCCCCACACCGCCGCCATGAGAATCCTCCTGCTCTGCCCACACTTCGAACCCGACCTTCACGCCGCCACCGGCGAGGTGATGACCAAGCTCGTCCACGGCCTGGCCGAGCGGGATCATCGGATCACCGTCGTCACCTCCCTGCCCTGGTACCGGGGCCACCAGGTGGATTCCGAGTGGCGCGGTCGGCCCTGGCGAACCGAGGAAACGCCGTGGGGTCGGGTCATCCGGTCGTGGCCGTTCGCCACCACGAAGACCGACATCTGGGCCCGCGCCATCGGTTTCGCCGGTCAGACGGGCCTCGCTTCGGGTCTGGCGCTGACCACCGGCGACCACGATGTCGTGGTGGGCATGTCGCCCCCGATCTTCATGGGTGACGCAGCCTGGCTGCTGGCCAAACGTTGCCGCGCTCCGTTCGTCTTCAACACCCAGGACATCTTCCCCGACATAGCCGTCGATCTCAGAGCATTGACCAATCCACGCGTCATCGCCGCCGCGAGATGGTACGAGCGAGCGTTGTACCGGCGGGCCGACGCCATCACCGTGTTGTCGACCGACCAGCGGGACAACGTCCGGGCGAAGCTCCCTCCGCATCGGCGGGACAGGGTACGGATCATCCGGAACGTCGTCGATCTCGAACGAATTCGACCTGTCGAGGAGGTCGAGCGGGAAGCGAACCCCTACCGGCAGCGACACGGCCTGAGCGACAAGACCGTGGTGATGTACTCCGGAAACGTTGGGCTCTCCCAGTCGTTCGACCTCATTCGTGAGGCCGCCACGCATTGGGCCGACGACGAGTCGGTCCAGTTCGTCGTCAACGGTGAGGGGGCCGCCCATGCCGAGGTGGCGGCCTGGGCGTCGAGGCTCGACAACGTCACCATGATCCCGTTCGGTCCTCGCCACGAGGTACCCCAGATCCTCGGGGCCGCCGATCTGCACCTGGTGCTGCTCAAGCAGGGCCTGGCCGCAAGCTCGACCCCGTCGAAGCTCTACGGAATTCTGGCCGCCGGTCGACCCGTGCTGGCCTCGATCGACGAGGGAAGCGAAGTGTGTTCCACGGTCCGGGAAGCCGACTGCGGCCTCTCGGTGCCGCCCGACGATGCCCCGGCCTTCCTCGCCGCGCTGGACAAGTTGCTGGCCGACCCGGCTGAACTGGCGGCGATGGGTCGACGGGGCCGACGCCACGCCGAGACCTGCCTGACACCCGACGCCCAGGCGGCCGCCTACGAGAGCCTGTTCGTCGAACTGTGTAAAGGTCGTTAGAGGCTTCGGCGTTCGGGCGATCGGACCGGTGGTGTTGGACGTGTCGTCCGCTTTACTGGAAGCTCGACCATGGAGGTTCCGGTGACGAGCTCAGCCAATCGATCCAGTGGGGGTACGCCGACAGGCGTTCTGGTGAGCGGCTACTTCAGCCCACTGCACATCGGTCATCTCGACATGATCGAGGCGGCTGCCGCACTGGGCGACACCTTGATCGTCATCGTCAACAACAACGACCAGCAGATCGCCAAGAAGGGCAAGCTGATCATCGACGAGCAGGACCGCCTTCGCCTCGTCAAGGCGCTCAGCGCCGTCGATGACGCATTCATCGCCGTCGACAACGACCGTACCGTCAGCGAATCGATACGCCTCGCCGCCCAAAAGTACCCCGACCATCGCCTCATCTTCGCCAACGGGGGAGACCGCAAACCCGAGTTCGTGCCCGAAGCGGCTGTATGCGACGAGCTCGGCGTTGAGATGCGGTTCGGTGTCGGTGGTGACGACAAGGCCGACTCGAGCACCCGAATCAACATGGAGCTGGGCGTGGAGTCCGAAGCCTCGGCGCCTCCCTCGGCCACGACCTAGAAGACCCGCTCCAGCTTTTGTCTGTCCACGACCCCTTAACGGGTCGTGGACAGACAAAACCCCATGGGTGCGGGTTCGCCCCCTCCGTCAGCTGTGGCCAGCGGCGTCCTCGATGCTGTGAATGCGTTCGAGGTCGATCACCGCATTGCCCTCGTCGGCCGATGCGTCGAAGTCGACGGTGGCTTCGATCCGCCATGCGTCGATCCCGTCGGGGTCGTGGATGATCTGGATCACCTCACCCGACTGGTGGTCGTAGGTGAAGCGGGCCCGGTTGCGGGCCTCGGCGTCGATCATGATCTCGTCGAACTCCGTCCAGTACGGAGCCAGTGTCTCGATCATCTCCTCGACATCGACCCCTGGTAGGAGGTCGTAGCGGCGCCGGGCCAAGGCCTGGACCCAGCGGAACATCTCGTTGCGGACCATCACCGAGAACGCTCTCGGGTTGGTGGTCACGTCATCGACGTCGACACCGAATCCGGCGATCTCGCCGTCCGAATCGGAGCCGGAGACCTCCGCGCGAGCCGTCAGCTGCTCCCACTCGTCGATGAGGCTCGAGTCGACCTGTCGGACCACCTCGCCGACCCACTCGATGATGTCGTACAGCTCGTCGGTCTTGGAGTCCTCGGGAACGTTCTGGATCAGCGCCTTGTAGGTGTCGCTCAGGTAGCGGAGCACGACACCTTCGGACCGCTTCAGCCCGTAGTGGTTCACGAACTCGCGGAACGTCATGGCCTGTTCGAGCATGTCGCGCACGATCGACTTCGGTTTGACGTTGTCGCCACCGGTCCACGGGTGATGGACCCTGAACCGGTCGAAACTCTCGTAGAGCCGTTCTTTCTCCGGTTTGGGGGCCTCGACCTCGGCCAGGCGCTCCATTCGCTCCTCGTATTCGACACCCCTGGCCTTGAGCTCGGCCATCAGCTCGGACTTCTCGTGGTTGATCTGGGCGGCGATGATGACACCGGGTGATTCGAGCACCGACTCGACGGTCGTCAACACCGAAAGGGCGTAGCCGGGGTCCTCGGGATCGAGTTCCTCGATGGCCTCCAGCGCCCACAAGGACAACGGCTGATGCAGGGCGAACTCGTCCTGCAGATCGAGATTGACCCGGATCGTGCGACCGTCCTCGTCGGGTTCGTCGAGCTGGTCGAGCAGATCGGCTTCCAGCAGCGAGCGATAGATGGAGACGGCACGTTTGATGTGACGCCGCTGGCGGGCCCGGGTCTCGTGGTTGGTCTGCAGCAGTCGCTTCACGGCGCCACACCCGTCGCCCGGCCGGTCGAGCATGGTCAGCATCATCTGATGGTTGATCTGGAACGACGACGTCAGCGGCTCGGGATCGCCCTCCACCAGCTTGGTGAACGTGTCCTCGGTCCAGTGGGCGTAGCCTCGCTCAGGCGGCTTGCTCTTCACCACCTTCTTCCGCCGTCCACCCTTGGCCGCAGCCGCCGCCTTCTCCTCGGCCCGGAGGTTGTCGACGACGTGCGCCGGGGCCTGCACCCAAACGTAACCGACGGAGTCGAAGCCCTTGCGGCCGGCCCGGCCGGCGATCTGCTTGAACTCGCGGTTGGTGAGCGTTCTGGTCGACTGCCCGTCGTATTTGCACAGCTGGGTGAACAGCACCGATCGGATGGGCACGTTGACGCCGACGCCGAGCGTGTCGGTGCCGCAGATGATCTTGAGCAGCCCGTCCTGAGCCAGCTTCTCGACGAGGAGCCGGTATTTCGGCAGCAGTCCGGCGTGGTGCACGCCAACGCCGCCGAGGATGTAGCGTCGCAGGTCCTTGCCGACCGGTGAGTCGAAGCGGAATCCACCGATGGCGTCCTTGACCAGGTCCTTTTCGGTCTTGCTCAGCGGGTCGAGCGACAGGTAGCCCTGGGCCGCCTCCGTCGCCTCCCGCTGGGTGAAGTGCACGAGATAGATCGGCGCCCGGTCGGCTTCCAGCAGGTCGGATATCGACTGGTGGAGCGTCGTGCGGCGGTATTCGAAGTCGAGCGGGACCGGCCGGTCCTGCGACGCCACCAGGGCGGTGGGGCGACCGGTCCTTTCCGTCAGCTCCGTCTCGAAGAAGGTCGTCGACCCGAGCGTGGCCGACATCAGCAGGAACTGAACCTGGGGCAGCTCGAGGATCGGCACTTGCCAGGCCCAACCTCGCTGCGGGTCGGCGTAATAGTGGAACTCATCGGCGATGACGACGTCCACGTCGGCGTCGGCCCCGTCGCGCAGGGCCAGGTTGGCCAGGATCTCGGCGGTGCAGCAGATGATCGGGGCGTCGCCGTTGATGCTGGCATCTCCGGTGATCATGCCGACCCGGTCCGGTCCGAAGTCGTTGCGGAGGCTGAAGAATTTCTCGGAGACGAGCGCCTTGATCGGCGCGGTGTAGATGCTTCGACGGTCGGCGGCCAGGGCGACGTAGTGGGCGGCGGCGGCGACGAGTGATTTGCCGGAGCCGGTGGGCGTGTTGAGGATCACGTTGTTGCCGCCGAGCAGCTCGAGGATCGCCTCCTCCTGGGCCGGGTACAGCTCCAACCCGAGCTCGGTGACGAAGTCGACGAACCCGTCGAGGAGGGCATCGGGATCCGGTGCCGGGGGAAGGTGGGCGACGAGCCCGGGTAGTTCGTTCATCACGCCGCCGTTCACCGGAAGAGATCCTCGTTGGGGTGGCGGACGATCTGCTCGACCACCGATCCCTCACCGAACCATTCGTCGGGCCCGCCTCGAATCACCGCCACGGCGATCCCGGTCGCCTTCCCGCGGACCAGTTCGGCCGCTCCGGCCAGTTCGTCGACCAGGCACACCTCGGTCACCGTGAGCTCACGGCCGCCGGCATCGGGCGTCCCCCGCAGATCGAGGATCGGTTTGATCCCGGCTGACCCCAGGGCCACATCGGTGAGGCCCCGTCGCCATGGGCGACCGAAGGTGTCGGCCACGATCACGGCCACCCGGGCGTCGGTTCGTCCGGACACGGCGTCGCGGATCCGGCGGGCGGACCGGTCGGAATCCTCGGGCAGCAGGCAGGCGACGTCCGGCGCGACGTTCGATCGATCGATCCCGGCGTTGGCACAGACGAATCCGTGCCGGGTCTCGCTGATGATCAGCTCACCCCGGCGCCGGATCACCCGGGCCGACTCGGCCATGACCAGCGGTTTGTGGGACAGCGGATCGTCGGGATCGACCGTGACCAGCCGTCCCTCCGCCTTCGACACCACCTTCTGGCTGACCACCACGACGTCGTTGTCCTCCAGGCCCGGTCCGCCCAGACAGGCATCGATGATCATCCCGGCCAGATCAGCGCCAGGCGTGACCTCGGGCAGACCGGCAACCGGCAGGATACGAAGACCGGCGGGGGCGGGTGGGAGAGCCATGGCGTCCATTCAACAGGATGACGGGCCCGTTCAGCGGACGGGCGTGTCGCTACCGTGAACTCCTAAGCTGATCTCGGACGAATGGATGTGACAACCACCAGCGGACGCCGATTTCCCCGGCTCGTGATCATCGTGCTGGTGATCGGCCTGGTCACAGCCGCGTTCGTGGCCAGAGAACTCGGTCTCAGGCATCGCCTGGCCTTCCAGCTCCGCGATCACATCGGGGCACCGGAGGACGTTCTGCCCTTCGAGTCCTTCTCCCTCGACGACTCGCCGCATCTCCGGCTCGCGGCGGCAGGCGACGTCGGGACCGGCGACGAGCCTGCTTTCGCCACCGCGGCCGCAATGGACCGGATCGAGGGCGATCAGGAGTACGCGGCGCTGCTCCTGCTGGGCGACAACGTGTACCCGAACGGCGATCCGGACGATGTCGACGACAAGGTGTTCGCGCCGTACGGCGATGTTCTCGACGGCGGGACGCAGTTGCTCGCCGTGCTGGGGAACCACGATGTTCGTGACGAAAACGCAGATGCCCACGCGGAGGCGATCGGCATGCCTGGCCGGTGGTACGCCACCCGCATCGACGATGTGTTGATCATCAGCCTCGACTCGAATCAGCCCGAGAATCGGGAGCAGGTGGCGTGGCTGGAGGAGACGCTGGTGGACAGCGACGCGAGGTGGACGATCGTGACCATGCACCATCCTCCGTATTCAGGCGGTTACCACGGTTCGGACCACGGCGTTCGTAACGCCTTCAGCGGCTTGTTCGAGGCCCACGACGTCCAGTTGGTACTGGCCGGCCACGACCACGACTACCAGCGCAGCCGGCCCATCGACGGCGTCACCTACATCGTGTCCGGCGGAGGGGCGACTGTTCGGCCGGCCAGCTCCGCCGATTTCATCGACGTTGCGTTCTCAACGCTCCACTTTCTGGACATCGCGGTCTGGCCCGACCGGATCGAGATCCGAGCCGTCGACCAGGGCGGCAACCAGTTCGACCACATCACGCTCGACGGCCCTTCAGGCCAACGGTGATGCGGCCTCGACGGCGGTCCGGGCCAGAGCGGGGGCGACACCGGGTCGGGACATGATCGTGTCGGTCACCACGACCCTCATGCCCTGACTCTCCAGTTTCTCGGCGTGCTCCCGATCGACCTCGTCGATGACCAGAACCGACGTGATGCCGGCGTACCAGCGACCGACGGCCTCGACCGACGCATGACGGCCCAGCTCTACGAGCAGACGATCCGCCGGTCCTTTCAGCGCTCGCCCGCCGACGATGGGGGAGATGGCGACCACCGACTCGGAACGGGCCTCCAGCGCGGCCCGGATGCCGGGAACCGCCAGGATGGGGTCGATCGACACCACCGGATTGGACGGGGCGATCACCACCACATCGCTCGTCGCCAGGGCGTCGAGAACTCCCAGAGTCGGGCGGCATTCGACCGCCCCGGCGAACCGGACAGCCGTGACGGCCACGTCGTGACGGCGCCGCACGAAGTACTCCTGGAACCCGATTTCGCCCTCGTCCACGGTGGTGATCATCGTGCGCAGGCGGTCGTCGGTGACCGGCAGGATCGTCAACCCGAGGCCCCAACCCCGGGCGATCGACGCCGTCACCTCACTGAGGGTTCGCCCCTGGTTCAAGCTCGTCGGTGCGGAAGACGATGGGTGTCGATGTCGCGGTCGCCCAGGCTGAACCAGTGCAGTCCGCCGTACCGGCCGAGCATCTCCATGGCCTGCCATGTCTCGCCCCTCGAGGCCCCATCCCCGTTCGGTGGAGTTCGCACCGGCCAGGGTGTACACGATCGTGTCGGATGTCGGGGGAGATGTGGAGCCCGTGCAGGGTCAGGCCCTCGGCCACGTTCACCACGGCGGTGATGGCCGCGGGCTCCGACCACCTCCACGAGGCCTTTCAGCAGGCGGGCGGCACCGACAGGTCATCGCAGAGCACGGCGACACTCGAACGGGCCACCGGCACCGTCGACGTTTCGTGTCGCTCACGTGTCCTCCGCCATGGTCAACTGCTCCTCAGGTCAGTCTCCGTGGCAACTGCCGGCCGACCAGCTCCATGTCCGACTCGACCATCATGGAGACCAGCTGACCGCAACGCTGGTGCTTCGGTTTCCACCCCAGCGTGTCTTCCGGGCTTTGGCCGGCGTCACCGATGAGCAGATCGACCTCGGCCGGTCGCATGAACCGTTCATCCTGAACCACCCAGTCCTGCCAGTCCAGTTCAACGTGGCCGAACGCGATCTCGCAGAACTCCTGGACTGAATGGGTCTCGCCGGTGGCGATCACGTAGTCGTCGGGCTCGATCCTGTTGCAGCATCAGCCACATCGCCTCCACATAGTCTCCGGCGTAGCCCCAATCCCGGCGGGGATCGAGGTCGCCGAGGCGCAGCTCGGTGGCCAGACCCGTGTTTGATGCGGGCAACGTGATTGGTGATCTTCCTGGTCACGAACTCGAGGCCGCGCCGGGGGCTCTCGTGGTTGAACAGGATGCCGCTCGATGCGTGCAGGTTGTAGCTCTCCCGGAAGTTGACGGTGATCCAGTGTCCGTAGACCTTGGCCGCCCCGTACGGGCTGCGGGGGTAGAACGGTGTGCGTTCCGTTTGGGGAACCTCCACGACCTTGCCGAACATCTCCGACGACGACGCCTGGTAGAAGCGGACGTCGCGGTCACACTCCTGCATCGCGTTGAGCAGCCGGGTCACCCCGAGAGCGGTGGTCTCACCGGTCAGCACCGCCTGCTGCCACGACGTTTGCACGAAGGACTGGGCGGCCAGGTTGTAGATCTCGTCGGGCTGCTGGTGACGCAGGATGTGGCGCAACGAGGTCTCGTCGAGCAGGTCGCCCTGTACGATCTCGATGTCATCCTGGATGTGGGCGATCCGTTCGAAATTCACGGTGCTTGTTCGTCGCACCATGCCGATGACGTGGTATCCCTTGGCCAGTAGGAACTCGGCCAGATAGGAACCGTCCTGCCCGGTCAAGCCGGTTATCAGCGCTCGTTTCACGTTGTACCATCCTCATGAAGACCGCCGGTTTTCGCTTGATTCGTGTCCGCCTGAGGTGCCGCGTCCGAATGGTCCCGACGGCTCCGCGCGTCGTCGAGAACATCACGTAGGGTTTGGGCCAGATCGACCTTGGGCCGCCAGCCGGTGGCTGTTGTGAGTTTCTGATGTGAGCCCCGCAGCACCGGCAGGTCGACCGGACGGATCAGGGCCGGGTCCACTTCGCCGCGTATCGGGCTCGGGCTCAATGCAAGCAGGGTGTCGAGCACGTGCTGCATCGACACGGCCCGACCGGAACAGACGTTGTAGGTGTCACCGGGTTCGCCGTGCATGGCCAGCAACCGGTAGGCCCGCACGACGTCGTGCACGTCGGTCAGATCGCGTTTCGTCGACAGGTCTCCGTGCCGGACAGTTCCGCCACCCGTTGCCTCCAACGCCGCGATCTGGCGGGCGAACGATGCGGCGGCGAACTTCGGCGCCTGACCCCGTCCGAGGTGGTTGAACGGTCGGGCGATGACCACCGGCAGTCCGTGGGCCCGGTGGTAGCTCCTTGCGATCTCTTCACTCGATATCTTGCTGGCCCCGTACGGCGAGCGGGGTCTTGCCTCGTGAGCCTCGGTGAGCGGTAGCTCCGACTCCTCAACCGGACCGTAGACGTCGGCGCTGCTGACCAGCACGATGACCGGCCCGGCGTTCGAGCCGTTGGCCCGGTCTGCCACCAGGCGCGCCGCCTCGAGCACGGCGACCGTGCCCATGACGTTGACCTCGAAGGTGGTCCACGGATCGGCCCACGATCCGCCGACGTCGCTCCACCCGGCGAGATGGTAGACGGCCTGCGGGCGATGCGTCGCCAACGCGTCGCGCCAGCCGTCGCGGTCTCGCAGGTCCGGGCCGTTCGAGAGATCGAGCGCGGCAACCTCATCGCCCGCATCGATGAGATGGCGGACGAGGTGCGGTCCGACGAAGCCTCCGGCCCCGGTGACGAGCGCTTTCACTCAGGTGATCATAGTGGCCACTCGCGGTGGCCCTGACCATGGACGGTGGCCCGTCGCCGCCGCGATGTCATCGATCACGTTCATTGATGTGGTCGATGAGGCGTTTCGACTGTCGGCAACGAGTAGCATTCGTTGGTCGTGACGCAATTCAACGAATCACCCTCTGTCGACCGAGCGGCGGTTCCGTCGATCGCGCCGGATTCGGAGCTCGACGCTCCGGACCTGCGCGACATCCCGGCGGTTGTGGCGGTTGTCGTCGCGTCCAATCCGGGGCCCCATTTCGCCCAGACGCTCAGCTCACTGGCCCAGCAGGATTACGAGAACCTTTCGGTGTTGGTGGTCGACGCCGGCAGCGACGAGCCGATTGCGGAACGAGTGGCCGAGGTGCTGCCGAAGGCCTATCTTCATCGCCTGGCCGGTGACCCCGGTTTCAGCGTGGCCGCCAACCAATCACTCGAGCTCGTGTCGGGATCACCGTTCCTGCTGTTCTGCCACGACGACGTCTATCTGGAGACCGACTGCGTCTCCACGCTGATGAGCGAGCTGTACCGGAACAACGGTGGTATCGCGTGCCCGAAACTGGTGAGCTGGGACGATTCCCGCCGTCTGGCCCAGCTTGGCATGGGCTCGGACCGCTTCGGCGTGATGTTCGACCAGGTGGAGCGGGGCGAGTTCGACCAGGATCAATACGACGCCGTGCGAGAGGTGTTCGTCGCCCCCGGCGGTGTCCAGCTGATCCGGGCCGATCTGTTCGCCGCACTCGGGGGGTTCGATCCCGGCATCAAGATCCTGGGTGAGGACCTCGACCTGTGCTGGCGGGCCCACGTGGCCGGGGCCCGGGTCATCGTGGTCCCGGGCGCCAAGGCCCGGCACCGGGAGACGATGGAGGAACGGGTCAACCAACGGGAACGCCGACGGCTGTTGGCCCGCCACCGGCTGCGCACGGTGCTGATAACCGCCGAGCGGCGCACGATGTTCACCTACGTCCCGCTGGCGTTCGTGCTCATCTTCCTGGAGACGTTGTACGCCCTGGCCGCCGGTCGCCGAGGTCAGGCCCGCGACATCATGGCCTCCATTCCGTGGAACCTGTCGCGTCTCGACGACATTCGGCGCCGTCGACGGATCCTGCGGCGTACCCGCTCGGTCAGCGACGCCAAGGTGGCCGAGCTGCAGATGCGCGGCTCGGCCCGGATCGCGAATTTCTCCCGCGGCCAGGTGTCGGCCGGCCAGGACCGGTTCTCCGATCTGGTCGGCTCGGTCCGGTCCTCGTTTGCCGGGGAGGATGCCGGCAACGTCCGTGACGCCGTGGTCATCGCCATGTTCGTCACCATCCTGTTGGGGTTCGGGAGCCGTCATCTCCTGACCAGGGGCGTGGTGCCCGTCGGTCAGATTCCGGCCGTTCCCGACGGCCTGTCGCTGTTCCGGGAGTGGTTGGGTGGCTGGCGATCGACCGGCACCGGGGGGCCGGGCAACGCGCCGTCGGCGCTCCTCGTTCTCGCCATCGGCCGTATGCTGTTCTTCTGGTCGTCGGGGCTGTTCCAGACCCTGGTCGCCGTCGGTCCGGCCCTGTTTGCGCCGCTCGCGATGTACAGGTCGCTGCGCCCGCTGGCCAGCGCCCGGGCGGCGATGGTGGCGGCGCTTCTCTACGCCTGCAACCCCCTTGTCGTCGCCATGTTCTCCGCCGGCCGCTGGGACGCGCTGGTCATCTGGGCCGCCGCCCCCTACGTGCTGTCCAGCCTGTTCAAGCTGAACGGCCACAGCCCGTTCGGCTCCGCAGGCGGTACAGCCGGGCCGACAGTGGCCGACCGATCGGAGCCCGTCCGTCTGATCCGTTTCGGGTTTCTGGTGGCCCTGGTGGCGACGTTCGTTCCGGCCATCGTGCCGATAGCGGCCGTGACCGCTCTGGTCTTCACCATCGTCGTACTGGCGACCGGCGCCGGCCGGGCCTGGGAGGTGGCTCTGGCCGCCCTGGTGTCGGTGGTGGCCGCCGTGGCCCTGCACGGACCGTGGAGCTTCGACCTGCTTCGCAACATCAGCTGGCGGTGGGTGATCGGCCCGGAGTCACCCGAGACGTCGTTCTCGACACTCCTCGACCTGGTCCGGTTCGCCCCCAACACCTATGCCCCCGCCGTGCTCGTGCTGGCCATGCTCGGACTTGCCGTACTGGCACTGCTGTACGTCCGTCAACAGCTGCTCCACATAGCCCTCACCGGATGGCTGGTGGCCATCACGTTCTGGGGTCTGGCCTGGTCCGATCGCCGTGGTTGGCTTCCCATCGAGATTCCCGCCCCGGAGGCGATGCTGGCCATGGCCGCCGCCGGACTGTGCTACGTGGTGGCCGTCGGCGTGCGGTCGATCGAAGTCGATCTGGCCAGCGGAGAGCTGACGGCCCGCGGAACCCAGATTCGCAAGTTGGGCATCACCGTCGGCTCGGTCGGGGTCGCCGCCATGTTCCTCGTCGGCATCCTGGGGGCCTTCAGCGGATCATGGCAGGCACCGACGACGAACTTCGCGTCGTCGGTCGACTTCTTCGTACAGCGGGCCAACGCCGATCTCGAGGTTCCGATTCAAAGCCGGGTGCTGTGGATCGGCGACGCCAGCGTGTTGCCGCTCGACGCCATGCAGACCGAAACCGGTATCGACTACATCGTGACCGACGGCGGCAACGCCGAGGTGTGGGGTCGCTGGCAGGCCGGTCCTGTCGGCTCCACCGACGGCATCGGTCGCCAACTCGACCTGGCCCAGGCCGGTGAGATCGTCCGCCTCGGCCGGCTGCTCGCCCCCTACGGTGTCGACTACGTCGTCGTGACAGAGAAGCTGGCCCCGCAGCCCTACAACGGCCCGTCGATCGACGCCGGCGACGGCATCCAACGGGCCCTGGCCCAGCAGCTCGATCTGCAGCGAGTGCCCGGTGTGCCGGACCTGACGGTGTTCCGCAACCGCTCCAGCCGGGGAGTGACTCCGCTCGTGCCGTCGACCGAGGCGGCCCAGGCGACGACGGCGGCCGAGCAGCTCGACGTGGACCTGACGTCGGGAGTCGCCGGGTACACGATGGACCAGCCGGGGCGCTGGTTGATCGAGGCGCCCGAGGGGTCCGATGTCCTGGTGTCGCTGCACAGCAAGGGGCTCGAGGCGTCAGGATCGCGAACCGAGACGATCTCCGGATTCGACGACCTGCTCGTGTTGCCGTCGGGTTCCGGTGGCGAGGTCGTCGTCGAGTTCAGCTCACGATTGCAGCGGCGTCTCGCCATTCTCGGTCAGTTCTTCCTCGTCGCCATAGGGGCCCTGCTGGCTCAGACCCGACGGGAGGGTACGGCATGAACCGTTGGCCATTCGTCTTTGTCGTTCTCGGCCTCCTGGCCGCCGGGCTCGCCTACGACCGGGTTTCGGAGCCCGAGCCGATCTCCACCGCGACCGAGGTCGTCGAGTTCGACGTGATCACCCCCGCCCTGGCCGAGCCGCCCCGCCTCGACAGCGCCTGGTACTGCCCGATGGGATCGAGCGACAGCGAAGGCTTCGCCGACCACGAGGTCTACATCTCGAACCTCGCCGAGGTCACCGCCGTCGCCAACCTCAGCATTCTCACCGCCGATGGTCAGGGTGCGGGGCGCCGCATCGAGCTGGCTCCGTTCCAGACCGAACAGGTCGTGCTGTCCGACAGCCAGGAGAGCCCGGTGGCCGGTGCTGTTGTCGAGATCATCTCCGGTCAGGGAGTGGTCGGTCACTCCGTCACCACCGAGGAGGGGCGGGCGGAGGGCCCGTGCGCCACCCACGTCTCGAACCGCTGGTTCTTCGCCAGTGGTCGAACCGAACTCGATTCCCAGCAGTTTCTCGCCCTCATGAACCCCTTCCCCGAGACGGCGGTGTTCAATGTCGAGTTCCGCACCCTGGCCCGGAGCCGCCAACCCCAGGCGCTCCAGGGAGCGTCGGTTCCGGCCCGATCGGTTCGCATCATCGACATCGGCGAGAACATCACGAGTGAGGCCAACGTCGCCACCATCGTCACGACCCAACGCGGTCGCCTGATCGCCGAGCGATTGCAGGTGGTCGACGGAAGCCTGGGAGCCAACGGGGCTGCACTGCAACTCGGCGTGGCCCGGCCGGCCAACAGTTGGATCATGCCCGCCGGCCGGATCAACGAGGGCGGCGACCACTCGCTGATCGTGTTCAACCCGGCCGAACCGACCGATCCCGTTCTGAGCGTCGACGACAACGGTGAGGAGGTGTTGATCGACGATCAGTCGGACACCACCGCCGTGGTCGACATCCAGATGTGGCCCAACAACCCCGCCGACCTGTCGCTGTACGGCGTTGTGACGACGACCCGGGAGATACGGCCCGGCAGCTTCGAGACGATCGACATCGGAGCCCAGGCTCTCCGCTTCGGGTTTCCGCTGCCGTACGAACTGGGCGTCAACGTGCTCGTGCAGAACGACCTGCCGGTGGTGGTCGAGCGGTGGCAGGTGGCCAAGCAGCTGCAGGACCCGAGCGATCCCGCGGCCGTGGTGGCCGCGGCGGAAGACGACGAGGAGGACGGCTCCGAGGAGGGCGAGGAAGGCGCCGACGGTGACGTCGATTCCGATGGCGACGGTGAAGCCGATGCCGGTGCCGACGACGAGGCTGCGGCCGACGCCGACGCCGATGGGGAGACGCCCGCCGACGACGCCGACGCCGACGCCGCTGACGACGGGGGAGCGGTAGACATTCCGGCCGCGGTGGTCGACATCAACGGCGACCCCCTCCCTCAGCCGACGGCCACCGCAGGGCTGGCCACGAGCCGAGGCGTCGAACAGCTCTCGACCCGCTGGATCGTGCCGTGGGTCACCGTGGTCGGCGACTCGACGTCGGTGGTGATCGTGTCCCCGGACGAGGCATCGGTCGAGGTTCGGGTCATGACCAACGGTGGATTCGTCGGTCCGACCCGGGCAACCGTTCCCCGCGGCGGACGCACCGTCGTGCCGATCTCGCTGCCGGGAGCCACCGGCGGGGTGATCGAGGTGACCTCCGACGTGCCCGTGGCCGTCGAGGCGATGACGGTGCTGGCCGATGAGGCCATGGACGTGGTCCCCGGCATCCCCACCGTCACGCGGTCTTAGCCGACCGTGGAACGCCTCGTCATTCTGGCCGTTCTGACCGTGTTGGCCGTGGGGGTGGCGTTTCTCCTGCAACGACGCAGGCCGGACCCGCCGAGCGCCCCGAGCTACCGCGCTCCGCGCCAGCTGGACCGCGACGACTTCGTCGAACCCGACAAGCCGGTCCTGGTTGTCGTGTTCGCCTCGGAAACCTGTGAGACCTGCCCCGGCGTGTGGGCCACGGCCGCTCCGCTCGAGTCGGAAACCATCGCCGTCCAGCAGGCCACGGTCCAGTCGGACCCCGGACTGCACAAGCGGTATCGCATCGATGGGGTGCCAACCACGATCGTCGCCGCAGCCGACGGCGCCGTCGTCAAAGCGTTCTTCGGCCCTCTGACCGCCGAGGACCTTGACGACGCCGTGACCCGGGCCTGAGCATCAGTCCGCCGCCGCCGCCCGCCCGAATTACCGGTCATTCGCGGGTGATTACGGTCAAAAGTGGTCGTTTTCACCCGCGAACGCGCCAGGGGTGCAGGCCGAGGAGCGGGCGAGGTTCGACGGCTAGACGTGCTGGTCGATGAGGATGACGTTCCCGTCGGGATCGGTCACGACGAGACTCGCCGGCCCGGAGCCGCTGTCGTCATCGCCGATGCGTTGGTCGAGCGTGAGACCGGCCGACTCAAGCTTCTGTTGGATCGCTCGTACGTCGTCGAACTCGTCGACCTCGTTGGCGTCGGCATCCCACCCCGGATTGAACGTGAGGATGTTGTTCTCGAACATTCCCTGAAACAGCCCGATCAATGAGTCGCCGTTCTTCATGATCAGGTAGTTCATGGACTCGTCGCCACCCATGGCGTCGAAGCCGAGGTTCTCGTAGAAGGCGCGCGACGCCGCCAGATCGGTGACGGCAAGGCTCACCGAGAATGCTCCGAGCTTCATTGCCCGCGTCCGATCAGTTGTCGTTCAAGGAGGTGGTTGGCGTGGTGGAGGTCGCTGCCTGGGAAAGCTCCGTGCCGGGCGAACCGAGATCGCCGTTGGCCACTGAAATCAGGCGATTGACCTCGGCTCCACTGAGCGTCTCGTGCTCCAGCAGGTTGCGGGCGACCAGGTTGAGCGCCGTGCGGTGGGTGGTCAGCAGATCGCGGCAGCGTTCCTCCTGCTCGTTGAGAATACGCTGTGTCTCCCGGTCGATGAGTTCCGCAGTGTTCTCCGAGTACTCGCGCGACTGCATCATGTCATCGCCGAGGAAGACAGGGCCCCCGCCACCGAAGGCCATGGGACCGACCTGATCGGACATACCCCACTCGCTGACCATACGGCGAGCGAGACTGGTGGCCTTCTGCAGGTCGTCGCCGGCTCCGGACGACACGACGCCGAACACCAGACTCTCGGCGTTGCGGCCACCGAGCATCATCACGATCATGTCGAGGGCGTGGCTGCGGCGCAGCGAATGGCGGTCCTCCTCGGGCAGGGTCATGGTGACACCGAGGGCCATGCCGGTGGGGATGATCGTGACCTTGTGCAGCGGATCGTAGTCGGGGAGCACGGCGGCGCAGAGGGCGTGTCCGGCCTCGTGGTAGGCGGTCATCTCCCGTTCGGATTCCGACATCACCAGCGAATCACGCTTCACTCCCATGATCACCCGGTCACGGGCCATATCGAAGTGGCTGGCGTGGATCTTCTCCTCACCGTTTCGTACCGCGTAGAGGGCGGCCTCGTTGACCAGATTGGCGAGATCGGCACCACTCATGCCGGGCGTGCCGCGGGCGATCACGTCGATCTCGACGTCGTCGGCCACCTTCTTGTGCTTGACGTGGACCTTCAGGATCTCCTTGCGGTCATCGAGCTCGGGAAGCGGCACGACCACCTGGCGGTCGAACCGGCCAGGCCGCAGCAGGGCCGGGTCGAGAATGTCGGGCCGGTTGGTGGCGGCCATCATCACGATGCCCTCGGTGGCCTCGAAGCCGTCCATCTCGGACAGCATCTGATTGAGTGTCTGCTCCCGCTCGTCATGGCCACCGCCGAGGCCGGCTCCACGCTTGCGGCCGATCGAGTCGATCTCGTCGACGAAGATGATGGCCCGGCCCATCTTCCGGGCTTCGTTGAACAGGTCACGAACCCGACTGGCGCCGACACCGACGAACATCTCCATGAAGTCCGAACCGGTGACCGACAGGAACGGGACACCGGCCTCACCGGCCACGGCACGGGCGATGAGTGTCTTACCGGTTCCGGGGGGACCGACGAGCAGGACGCCCTTGGGAATCCTCGCCCCGATCTCGGCGAACTTGCCCGGATTCTTCAGGAAGTCGACCACCTCGGTGATCTCCTTCTTGACCGAGTCGTAGCCGGCCACATCGGCGAACGTGGTGCCCGGACGCTCAGAGGAGTACGTCTTGGCCTTGGACCGGCCGATCGACATGATCCCGCCCATCTGGGACTGCTGTCGACGGGCCATCCACCAGAAGAACCCGATGATGATCATGAACGGCAGGAACAGCGGTATCAGGCCGACGAGCCAGTTGGTCGTAGGGGTGTCGGGCTTGTAGTCGACGCCCTGACGGTCGAACAGGGCGCGGTCGCTCTCCGAGAACTCGGTGAACGCCGTGCTCGAGAAGGTGGTGCCGTCCTCACGGGTTCCTGTGATCTCGAAGTTCGTGTTGTCGAACTCGAACGCCTTGATCGTGCCGTCCTCGATCTCGGAGAGGAAGGTGCTGTAGGTGATCTCGTCGGTCTCGGTGGTGTTGCGGCCGGAGGCCAGGAACAGGAGGGCGACGAGCACGCCAACCACGATCCAGGCCGACCAGCGGGGCCAGCCGGAGTCGGACCGCGTCGGCATTCGGGGATTGCGGCCTGGAGGGGAAGGGGGAGGGGTGGGCCCTTGGGAACTCATGGTTTCAGCCTAATTGGAGTGCGACTCGTTGCCGAGTCGAGCGGTCGTATCGTGGTCGGGGGAAGGTCTTGCCGTCAGGGATCCGTCGGTCGATTGCACCTTATGGTTAATCACTACACGCTCGATCGAAAGGTGACCTAAAGGTGGATCGACCGATATCGTGTGATGGCAACCAGGCCGTGCTTCGCCTGGGGCAGATATTGACCCGCGACCGCCACTGGACTGACGTGGCGGTCGCGGTCAACAGGGCGTGCGACGGGACGGAGCCCGTCGCCCCGAGTTTGCGTTCCGCAAACTCCTGTTGGACGCCGGGGTGCCCTGGAGATCCATCTTTTTGGAGCGTGCTACCGTCATGGGCGATGTCGACTCGAATGCATCCCGGGTGGCCGTCCCGTCCCCCCGACGTGCGCTGGGGGCTGCGGGAGGCATTCCTCTGCATCGTGCTGGCCCAGCTGGTGGCTCCGTTCTGGGCGGCCGGCGTGCTCGGTCTCGGAGGCCAGGACCTCGGCGAGGATCCGTCCAACCTCTTCCTGTTCGTGGCGGCGAACGTGGGCCTGTGGCTCGCTTATCTGGGAGGATCGGTGATCATCAGTCGCCGCCTGGGTCGCGGCCCCAGGATCGACTACGACCCCGCCATCAAGAGGGGTGTCGACGGGCTGTGGGAGGCGGCCGAGTCGGTGATGATCGGCATCGGGTTGCAACTGATCGCATTGCCGCTCCTCTATTGGCCGATCGGCCAATTCGTCGATGCCGACCCGGGTGAGTCGGCACGGCTGATCGTCGATCTGGCCGACAGCCCGGCCAAGATCGTCGTTCTCGCCGTTGCGGTGGTGCTGATCGCCCCGATCGTCGAGGAACTGGTCTACAGAGGACTGTTTCTCCAGGCTCTCACCCGGGTGACCGGTCCGCTGCTCGGCATCGTCGGCAGTGCCTTGCTGTTCGCCCTCGTGCACCAACAGTTGATCGCGATTCCCGGGCTCACCCTCTTCGGCCTCGTCGTGGCCTGGCAGACGGCGAAGAGTGGTCGTATCGGTCCAGCGATCGTGACCCACATGGCGTTCAACGCGACCACGGTGGTTCAACTCCTGGTGGCGTCCACCAACCCCTGAGCGGCATGATTGCATGAGCCGTGCGGCCCATAGCAGCCGATCACGCTAACGATCAGGGCGGCCAAGCCGAACCAAGAACTCGCAACCGGCCCGCTGCGGACGGTTCGAGCCGGGTTCCGACGCTGGTCGTAAGCCCCTCGAGCGGCCTCGGAGCGGCACTGAATGCGACCTCGGTCGCACCAGGAGACGTGATGACCAGTTCCGACGGCAACTCGACAACCCGCCCATTGCGACGGCGGAAGAGCAAGCGCTTCGACCGCACGGGCGGAACGCCGCTGGGGTCGGGGGCGCCTGTCGTTGAGGATGCCGACGAACCGGTCGTGGACGAGATCCCTGAACCCGTCAGCTCGACGATCGACGCTGAGCCGCCGCAGTCTCCGTCGCCACAGTCCCCGTCCCCGTCCCCGGATCCGGTGCCGACCGTCGTCGCTGCTCATGTGCACAGTGATGTTCACAGCAGTGGTGACACCGGGGATCAGGATTCGGCGACGAGCCGAATCGCCGATACCGGACTGCGGAATCGCACACTCGACGAGCTGGCCACCTGTGGCCGTTGCGGACACGACGTGTCGAGCATCGACATCGAGGTCGACGGCCGGGTGTTGATCATGGAGTCGTGCGACAACTGTGACACCCGCCGGTGGCAGCTGGCCGGCAAGCCAATCGAACTGCAGCAGGCGCTCGATCATGTCGGCCAACACGCCGGTCGTCGCCGGTAGGGACGGTGGCCCCGATCAGCGTGGCCACACCCCTCCCGCAGCCGGTTCCCGCCGCACGGTCATCGTGATTTCTTACTATCGTCTACTGGGTGGCTGGTAGTTCCATACGAGGCGACAGTCCGCCCCACGGCCCGCTGGGTGGGCGCGTCGGGCCGCTGATCGCGGGAGCCTGCGCCCTCTTCGTCTTCGCCCTCCTGAACTGGCCCGACGCGAACACGGTGGCCGACCTGGCCGAGCCGCTCCTCTTCCTCGACACCACCCCGTCCGGGGGAGACATGGGGGCCCACGTGTGGGGGCCCGCGTATCTTCGTGATCATCTGCTTCCCCAGGCCCGGTTGAGTGGCTGGACACCGGACTGGTACAGCGGCTTCCCCGCCTACCACTTCTACATGGTCGTCCCCTCACTGGCCATCATCGCCCTGAACGTGGGCCTGCCGTGGCCGATCGGCCTCGGTGTCGTCGCCGTGATCGGCTGCCTCGTCTACCTTCGTGGCGGCGCGAATCGTCGCGGCGGAGCGTATTCGGCGGCCGGGCGGCGACTCCCGGGTCCGGCTCGCCGCCCGCTCGACCGGATCGCCCGCGTCCTGGCCGCACCTGACAACCGCATGCCGGTGATCGTCGGCCTCGTCGCCCTTGCCGTCCTGCTCGTCGCCGTGCCCTACGGGGTCGCGTTCAAGCTCGTCTCGGTCAGCGGTCTGGTGATGTTCCCACTCGCCGCCTGGCTCATGGGGCGGCTCGCCGGCTCGCCCGAGCCGATTCCGGCGTTCCTGGCGCTCGGTGCGTTCATCTTCCTGTTCGACACGAACTTCACCATCTACGGCGGCAACATCAACTCGACACTCGCCGGCGAGTTCGCCTTCTCGATCTCGCTCTGCCTCACCCTGGTGGCCGTCGGGCTCGCCCTTCGGGGCATGGATCGTTCGACATGGTTGGCCCGATCCGCCGTGGTGGTTGCGCTCGTCGCCCTCTGCCACGTCATCCCCGTGTTCTTCCTCATCCCGGCGCTGATGCTCGCCGTGTTGTCGAACGGTCGCTCCACGGCCCGAACGTGGATGTTGGCCGGTTCGATCTCCCTCGCGCTTCTGCCGGTTGCGTTCGCCGACGGCACCGGTGTCGGCATCAAGGCGTTGGCGATCCTCGCAACCGTGATCGTGTTCGTGGCCGCGGCAGCCGGCGACGGAACCATCTTCGCCCGGTCCCGGTGGCTGGTGGTCGTCGGCCCGGTGGCCATGCTCGTCTCCGCCTTCTGGTTGCTGCCGTTCTACCTTCGCGAGCCCTACTTCAACGACATGGGATGGGAACGCCTCGACGAGGTGGGCGGCCCGATGCTGACCGTTCCCATGAAACTCGCGCTGCCGGTTGCCGCCATCGGCGTGCTGGTGGCCTATGCCGCCCGGGAGCGGATCGGCATGATCTTCGGCGGTCTCGGCCTGATCTTCGCCGCCGCGGTCGCCAACGTCGGCGAGGGGCCCCTATGGAACGCCCGGCTCCTGCCCTTCTATTATTTGTCGGTCTATCTGACCGCGGCGGTCGGTGTGGCCATGGTCGTCCGCTACGTCGCCACGTTGAGCACCGGTGACCTGGACCGTCCGTCGCCTCCGGCCATGGCGCTGGCGTCCGCGGCCGCACTGGTCGCCGTTTTCGTGGCCGTCGCGATGCCGCTGCGGCTGATGCCCTTCGGCGAGGTCAACGAGGACGGCGAGTACGAGTGGCTGGTCTTCACCAACAGTGCCCGCAGTCAGGTGCCCAGCTGGGCCGCCTGGAACTACTCGGGATACGAACGCAAGGACTCCTACCGCGAGTACCACGATGTCGTCACCGCCATGGCCGGGGTCGGCGAAACCAATGGGTGCGGTCGGGCGATGTGGGAGTACTCGAAGGAGCTCGATCGATACGGAACACCGATGGCGCTGATGTTGCTGCCGCATTGGACCGACGGCTGCATCGGCTCGATGGAGGGGCTGTATTTCGAGTCGTCGGCCACAACTCCGTTCCACTTCCTGAACCAGAGTGTTCTCTCCGATGCCCCGTCCCGGGCCCAGCGCGACCTTCCCTACTTGGGATTCGACATCGACGTCGGGGTCGCGCAGCTCCAGTTGATGGGCGTTCGCTACTACATGGCACAATCCGACAGCGCGATCGCGGCCGCTGAAACCCACCCGGCCCTGACGGAGATCGCCGAAGCTCAACCGTTCGTCATCTTCGAAGTCGCCGACAGCGCCGTGGTCGAGGGGCTCGGCTACGAACCGATCGTGGTGTCGGGTCGATCGGCCGAGCAGGTGGCCAACGACGAGGCCGTCACCAGATTCGACATCGGTTGGGTCGGCCAGGCCGTCGACCAGTACAACGATCCGCAGTCCTTCCTGGCGCTACCGGCCGAGGACGGTCCAGCGGACTGGCAGCGCCAGGAGTCGTTGTCGGTGTCGGATGGCGACCCGCTCGATCCTGTGGCCGTCTCCGACATCGCCGTCACCGATTCGACGATCACCTTCGATGTCGACGACGTCGGTCGGCCCGTATTGGTGAAGGCATCGTTCTTCCCGAACTGGACCGCCGAAGGGGCCGACGGACCGTGGCGGGTCGGGCCGAACCTGATGGCGGTCGTGCCCACCGAGACCACCGTGCGCCTGGCGTACGGGCGGACGGCGATCGACTGGCTGTCGACGCTGCTGACGCTGATCGGACTGGCGACCGTCGGATTCCTCGCCGTTCGAGCGCGCCGGCCCGGCACGGGCGAAGGCCCACAACAGGTCAACGCGACTCCGATCGGCGACGAGGAGCAGCGCGCCGCTGACCGCTCGGCGGTTGAAGGCCCGGCCGACGGCGATCCGATCACCTCGGATTACACGGTGGACGTGCCGGTCGTCGTCGGCGCTCCACTACACGAGCGAATCGCCGACCATACGGAGTCCGATGGTCACAGGGCGTCGGCCACGGAAGCCGGCGATGGTGGTGCCTCCGTCGATGATACGGACCCGTCGCCGGATCAGACGGCCTTGTACCGCACGTGAGAAGCCGGCTCCGACTGTTCGCCGTTGTCGGTGCAATCGCCACAGCGGTCGATCTCCTGCTGTTCCTGTTTCTGGCCGGCTGGTGGCCGTCGATCGTTGTCTCCAACGCCGTGGCCCTCGTTGTCGCCGCCTCCGTCGCCTACGTCCTCAATCGCCGCCTGACGTTCCGGGCCGATCCCGCCGCCCGCTGGGTGAGAAATCCCGGCCTGTTCGCCGGAACCGCCGTGGTGGCCGGATCGGTCGACACCCTGGCCCTGGTCATCATCCACCCGCTTCTCGCCCTGCCGTTGAGCAAACTGGTCGCCATCGGGTTCGGGGCGTGCGTTCGCTGGTTCATGTACCGCTGGATCCTGTTCAATCAGGTCCGCCGGGACCTGGCCCGTCGAGTCGAACGTCCGGTTCCGGACCGTCCGCTCCGGCTGACGGTCGTGCTGCCCGCCTTCAACGAGCAGGACCGCATCGGGTCCACGGTCTCGAAGGTCAGGGAGACCATGGGCGGCGAACTGGATGATGGCGACTTCGAGATTCTCGTGGTCGACGACGGTTCGAGTGACGACACCGTGGCGGTGGCCGAGGCGGCAGGAGCCCGGGTCGTGGCCCAGGAGGCCAACCGGGGTAAGGGCGCCGCCGTGCGGCGAGGTGTGCTCGAGGCCCGGGGCCGGACGGTGGCGTTCACCGATGCCGACCTCGCCTATCGTCCGGACCTGCTGCTGACCGTGCTGCGCGAGGTCGAGCTTGGGTGGGACATGGTCGTCGGAAGCCGGCGCCACCAACAGACCAACGTGCTGGTCCGGGCCCGACGGTTGCGGGAACTGGGCGGACGTATGGTCAACCGGTTGACCCATCTCGTGCTCCTGGGCCATTTTCGCGACACCCAGTGCGGGATCAAGGGGTTCCAGGCCGACATCGGCCGCATCATGTTCGAACGAACCCGCATCGACGGGTTTGCGTTCGACGTCGAGCTGTTTCTGATCGCCGAACAGGACCAGCTGTCGCTACGGGAGATCCCGGTGTCGGTCGAGAACCGCGCCGGTTCCTCGGTTCGGCTCGTTGCCGACGTCGCGGCGCTGATGGTGGACTTGTTCCGCATCCGCCGGTGGGTCGGCGAGGGCGTCTACCGGCCTGATCCGGCCCAGCTGAGGATTCTGAACGAGCGGGTCTGATCGCCTGGCCGGGTAGCGGTCGAAGTGGGACCACCACCACTAGTCTGGGACGGCACCGCCAGACGCCGGGTGCCGTCCACCGCCCGCCGTCGATCGCGGCGGCGACGTCTTTCGTACCGTGCGACTACCGACAGGTGATCTTGTGACCGACCACTCCGTTCTCGACCAGATCGTGAAGGCCTACGACATTCGAGGTACCTACCCCGACCAGATCGACCCTGCTGTCTGTCGGGCGCTCGGCACGGGGTTCGGGTCATTCATCGCTCGGGTCGAACCCGAAACGACCGCCGTGGCCATCGGGCGTGACATGCGGCCGTCGGGTCCCGAACTGGTCGATGCCTTCGCAGAGGGTGTGATGGGGCAGGGACTCGATGTGATCGACATCGGGCTGGCTTCCACCGATCTGCTGTATTTCGCCTCGGGCCGGCTCGATGTGCCCGGCGTGATGTTCACTGCGTCTCACAATCCTGCCGAGTACAACGGGATCAAGCTGTGTCGCAGTGGCGCCGCTCCCGTCGGCGAGGAATCGGGGCTGACCGAGATCAAGCGCACAGCGGCCCAGGGCGCCGACGCGGTCACCGGGGCCGCCCGGGGCCGCCGGTCGGAACGGAATCTGATGGACGAGTTCGTCGAACACGTGCGAGGCTTCATCGACCCGTCCAGGCTGCGCCCCCTGAAGGTCGTGGCCGACACCGCCAACGGGATGGGGGGCCTGGTGGTCCCCGAGGTCTTCGCCGGGTTGCCGTTCGACCTCGACATCCTGTACCCCGAGCTCGACGGCACCTTTCCAAACCACGAGGCCAACCCGCTCGACGCCAAGAATCTCGTCGACCTCCAGGCTCGGGTGCTGGAGACGGGGGCCGACATCGGTCTCGCCTTCGACGGAGACGCGGATCGTGTGTTCCTTGTCGACGAGAAGGCACAGCCCGTTTCCGGTTCGGCGACCACTGCACTGCTGGCCCGCTCGATCCTGGCCCAGAACCCGGGGGCCACGATCATCCACAACCTCATCTGCTCGAAAGCGGTACCTGAAATCGTGGCCGAGAACGGCGGACAGCCCCTCCGCTCCAGGGTTGGCCATTCGTTCATCAAGCAGATGATGGCCGAGTCGGGTGCCGTGTTCGGAGGCGAGCACTCGGCCCACTACTACTTCCGCGACAACTGGCGGGCCGACTCCGGTCTGATCGCCGCTGTCCTTGTGCTCGAACAGCTCTCCGACTTCGGTGGACCGCTGTCTGAGTTGCTGGCGCCCCTCAAGCGCTACGAGGCATCGGGGGAGATCAATACCCGCGTGACCGATGCGGCCGCCGTCATCGACCATGTGGCCGACCGGTACTGCGACGCCGCCCGTGACCGGCTCGACGGCCTGACCGTCGACCTCGGGGATTGGTGGTTCAACCTCCGGCCCTCCAACACCGAGCCGCTGCTCCGACTCAACCTCGAGGCCCCATCGGCGGACGAAGTCGACCGCCGGGTGGCCGAGGTGCAGGCGATCATCGCCGAGGGCGCCAGGCAAACGTGAGGCGAATCAGCGGGCAGCTTCAGCACTACGCGTGGGGTCACCCGACGGCCATCGCCGAGCTGCGCGGCGTCGAACCCTCCGGCCGACCGGAGGCCGAATACTGGTTCGGAGCCCATCCCCGAAGCCCGAGCACACTGATCGACGCCGCCGACCCCGACTCGACACGCGGCGTGACCCTCGACGCCGCCATCGCCGGCGATCCCGACTACTGGTTGGGCCCGTCGGTCCGTGACCGCTTCGGTGAGCTGCCGTTCCTCCTCAAGATCCTGGCCGCCGACCAACCGCTGTCGATTCAGGCCCATCCCGACCAGGCTCGGGCTCGCGCCGGATTCGAACGTGAGGAACGGGCCGGTATCGACCGCGACGCCTTCAAGCGAAGCTACCGCGATCCCAATCACAAGCCCGAGCTGATCTGCGCGCTGAGCAGATTCGAAGCCAAGTGCGGGCTGCGCGAGCTCGACGATACCCGTCGGTTGATCTCGCTCTTCGCCGATCCGCTGCTTCAGCCGCTCCGCGATCGCCTCGGCGAGAACGTCGAACCGTCGGAGGTTCTGGCATCCGTCGTCTCCTGGCTCCTGAAACTCGATGAGCGCACGGCGACGACCCTCGTCGACGCCGTGGTGGCCGGTGCCGATGGACTTCTCGACTCCCCGGAGCCGGCGTCGGAGGTCGAGCGGTTCCGTTCCGAGCTGGAGTGGACGATTCGCATCAACGACCATCATCCCGGCGACGTCGGCGTGGTCGTGGCGTTACTGCTCAATCATGTGGTACTCGAGCCCGGGCAGGCCCTGTTCCTGGGCGCCGGGGTGCTGCATGCCTACCTGTCCGGCGTCGGCGTCGAGCTGATGGCCAACAGTGACAACGTGCTGCGGGGTGGGCTCACGCCCAAACACATCGACGTCCACGAGCTGCTGGCGGTGGCGAGCTTCGAGCCGTTCCGCTCGTCGATCCAGACGATGACGGATCCGGTGCACCGTTTCGAGGTGCCGGTGCCCGAGTTCCGCCTGACCGGGTACCGGTTCGCTTCCGGCGCCGAGACGCACCGCTGCGCCGTCAGCGGACCGGAGATCGTACTCGTGGGCTCGGGCTCGGCGGTCCTGCGGGCCGACACCACCGACGACACGGAGCTCCGACTAGCAGGCGGCGAGGCGGCGATCGTCCCGGCGGCCACGGAGCACTATCAGCTCGAACTGGCGACGGCCGACACAACGGTCTGGCGGGCCACCACCGGCTCGTAGCGGCGTCGACCCGGGTGCGCTGGAGCTAGCTTTTTCTAGTCGCTGGTAGCCTGTCGATAGTCCGTTCGGCGTGTCACAATCGGAGGTTGATCCGTGGCCCTGGCCCAACAGCTACTCGACATCCTTGCCTGCCCAGAGGACAAGGGACCCCTGCTGTACTTCGAGGCCGAGGACTGTCTGTACAATCCGCGGCTCCAGCGCCGGTACCGCATCACCGACGACATTCCCATCATGTTGATCGACGAGGCGGAAACGGTTGACGACGCCGAACACGACCGACTGACCGCGCTGGCCGCAGAGCTGAACATCAAGCCAACCTTCGAACCATGATGCGGACCGGGTCCGTCCCGGCGCCGTCGAACCGACTCGATCGCCGCATTCCTTCCCCCAACACGTCTTCAATCAGGAGCTGATATGTCCACTGCCGACCCGCGACCGCGAACTCTGGCCGACGGCGACTACAAGGTCGCCGACATCAATCTGGCCGGCATGGGTCGCAAGCAGATCGAGTTGGCCGAGCAGGAGATGCCCGGCCTCATGGCCCTTCGGGCCGAGTACTACGATTCCCAGCCGCTCAAGGGGGCACGGATCACCGGAAGCCTGCACATGACGGTTCAGACCGCCGTGCTGATCGAAACGCTGACCGCACTCGGCGCCGAGGTTCGCTGGGCCAGCTGCAACATCTTCTCCACTCAGGATGAGGCCGCCGCCGCTGCGGTGGTCGGTCCGAACGGCACCACCGAACATCCGGCCGGTGTACCCGTTTTCGCCTGGAAGGGCGAGACGTTGGAGGAGTACTGGTGGTGCACCGAACAGGCGCTCCGCTGGCCCGATTCGATCGGCGGACCGAACCTGATCCTCGACGACGGCGGTGACGCCACCCTGCTCGTCCACAAGGGAGTCGAGTACGAGAAGGCCGGTGCCGTTCCGGAGCCGACCGACGACGACTCCGAGGAGTGGACCGAAGTGCTCAAGCTCTTGGCCCGGCTCCACGCCGAGGATCCGACGCTCTTCACCAAGATGGGGGCGAACATCCGTGGGGTGTCGGAGGAGACCACCACCGGGGTCCACCGCCTCTACGAGATGAAGGAGGCGGGGACGCTGATGTTCCCCGGCATCAACGTCAACGACGCGGTGACCAAGTCGAAGTTCGACAACAAATACGGCACCCGCCACTCCCTGATCGACGGCATCAACCGGGCCACCGACGTGATGATCGGCGGAAAGCTGTGTGTGGTCATGGGCTATGGCGACGTCGGCAAGGGCTGCGCCGAGTCGCTCCGGGGCCAGGGGGCCCGGGTCGTGATCACCGAGATCGACCCGATCTGCGCGCTCCAGGCGGCGATGGACGGCTACGAGGTCACCACCCTCGAGCGGGTGGTCGACTCGGCCGACATCTTCATAACCGCCACCGGCAACAAGGACCTCATCTCGGCCGAGATCATGGGCATGATGAAACAGGGCGCCATCGTCGGCAACATCGGCCACTTCGACAACGAGATCGACATGGCCGGGCTCCACCGAGCGAGCGACATCCAGCGCATCAACATCAAACCCCAGGTCGACGAGTTTCGCTGGCCCGACGGCAAGAGCATCATCGTGTTGAGCGAGGGCCGCTTGCTGAACCTGGGTAACGCCACGGGCCACCCGAGCTTTGTGATGTCGGCCAGCTTCACCAACCAGGTGCTGGCCCAGATCGAGTTGCACGCCAATGCCGAGTCCTACGGGATCGACGTGGTGACGCTCCCCAAGATCCTCGACGAGAAGGTGGCCCGTCTCCACCTCGACGCCCTCGGCGTGCGGCTCACCGAGCTGACCCCGGAACAGGCCGACTACATCGGGGTCGCCGTGGACGGGCCCTACAAGCCCGACCACTACCGGTACTGACGCGCCCAGGGCCGACGGCACCCAAACACCGCTCACCCCTGCGCGTTCGCGGGTGATTTCGACCACTTTTGACCGCTATCACCCGCGAACGCGCACAGAGGGGCGGCGATCGCGGACCCGATCCGCTTGCGATCCGGCTGTCACTGGCCGTGGCTACTGTCCACCACATGGTGCTCATGCGGGTGTGTCCGTGGTGTCGGCGAACCGAGAGGCGGCAGCGGCGCTGTGCATGTCTGCCGGATCGGTCGGGATCGCCGCTGGTGCGAACGATCGACGGCGTCGACGTCGCGCTGGCGGTGCACCCCTACGACCAGCGGGTTCGTCGCTTTGTGCTCGCGGCCAAGAATGGCGGGCGACGCGACGTGCTCCGCCGGCTCGGCGGCCAGCTCGCCGCCGCACTCGTGGCTGAGTCGTCGCCGATTCCGCCCGGCTGGTTGGATCGGCAACCGACGGTCGTCTGGGTGCCGGCCAGCCGTGACCGGCGCCGCCGCCGCGGATACGATCAAGGCCGCCTGCTGGCCCGGGCGGTCGGACACGGGCTCGGCCTGCCCGTCACGCCTCTCCTGTCCCGATCGGGCGTGGAAGCCCAGGAGGGGCGGAGCCGAGCCGAGCGCCTTTCCGGGCCACAGGTTCGCTGCCGGGTGAGCCGCGCCCCGGCCGACGTGCTGCTCGTCGACGACGTCATCACCACCGGGGCGTCGCTGGCTGCAGCAGCCACAACGCTCCGTCGAGCGGGCACATCGTTCATCGTCGGCGCCACGGTCGCTTCGGCTGATGACCGGCCGGGAAACGCTGGCCTCGGGCCTGTGGATCGGCCTATGGTGAGAGGGTAACGATCCATCTGCTCCGGAGTCGTGCCGATCAGGGTGCGCGATGGAGGAGCAGTCTCGAGGTGTTCTATGGAAGTTACGGTCAGTGGTCGGAAAAAGACGGTGTCCCAGTCTCTGAAGCGTCAGGCAGAGGAGAAGATCGGTCGTCTGGAGAAGTATCTCGACGGCATGGAGCGGGCCGAAGTCCACTTCTGGGAGGAGAAGAACTCCCGGAGTAAGGACACCGAGTTCTGCGAGGTGACCATGGAGGGCCACGGGCACCACATCAGGTGCAAGGTGTCGGCTCCTGATGGTTTCACCGCCGTCGATCTGGCCGTGGCCAAGTTGGAGCGCCAGCTCCGCAAGCTCAAGACGAAGGTTCACAAGCGTTACCGCAGCCGGGAGAAACCGGCCATACCAGCGGAACTCGTCCCCGATCAGCTCATCAACGACGGCGACGGTGCGGTGCCGATGTACAACATCGTCAAGTCGAAACTGTTCGAGATCAACTCACTCGATCCGCAGGGGGCGGCGTTGCAGATGGACCTGCTGAACCACGATTTCTTCCTCTTCACCAACTCCGAGACCGATCGGGCGGCGGTGGTCTACCGTCGCGACGACGGAGACGTCGGTCTGATCGAGGTCGAGTGAGTTCGCCGCTTCGTCGCCGGTCCTGATTTCGGCTGCGGAGATCGTAGGTCGGCAACCTCGTCGACCTTCGGTGCGTCCCGAATGTCGTAGGCGCCGGCCTTCATCAGGCGGCGTATCCGAAACAGCTCGACGACGAACCGGGTCGTGTCTCCCACCATCGACACCGTCGAACCCGACCGGTAGTCGACCGTCACCGGCACGACCGACACCTTCAGGTTGTTTCGATGGGCCATCACGAACAGCTCGACGTCGGTGGCGAAGCCGTCGACCCTGCTGTGGCCGAACAGATCTCGAGCCGCAGCAGCGGTGAACCCCTTTATGCCGCACTGGGTGTCGATGACCTCGGGGAGGAGCAGGAGGCGGATCAGCATGCTGATCAGCCTTCCGCCCACCTCCCGGAGCGGATTCCGCCGCCTGGTCGAGTTCGATTCCGCGTGATAGCGGCTGCCGACCACCACGTCGGCGCCACTCTGGAGGTGACGGAGTAGCACGGCGATCAGCTGCGGCGGATACGCGAGATCGGCGTCGGTGAACACCACATTGCGCCCGCCGGCGTGCTGGACGGCGGTTCGCAGGGCCGCCCCCTTGCCCAGGTTCCTGCTGTGGCGGACCACGGTCGCCCCGGCGCTGCCGGCGATCTCGGCCGTCGCGTCGGTCGATCCGTCGTCGACGACGACGATCTCATACGAGTTCACCACAGGATCGAGGAACGCTCGCAGCGACTGTATGGTCGCCTCGATCCTCGAGCCTTCGTTGTAGGCCGGGATGAGGACGCTCAGGCGGGGTGGGTTATGCGGCGGCACGGGATTCTCCAGTTTGGGTAGACGGGTGGTCATCGCAGCCGTTCGATTCGGACGGCGGCAACATCGATCGGGTGTCGTGCAGGGTCCACCCGAATCTCCGCCACGGTTCGATCGGCGGCCGACGCCAGATCGAGTTCGACGGTCTGGTTCGACCAGCGGCCTCCTGTCCCGGCAAGTGTTCCTGTGCCGGCGGGCGAGTCGGTGGCCCCGTCGAGAATCACGTCCCACGCCCCGACCGTGGTGGTCGACGGCGCCGTCGAGCGAAAGTCCACCTGCAGTCGGTAGACACCGGCGGTCAGGCCGACGTACGGCCCGTAGCTCAGAAAGCCGTCCGGTGGCTCCGTCGACGTCGACAGCACACAGTCCGGGATCAGGCTCGGCAAGCTGGCTCGGCAGCGTGCAGCCCGAGAAGACCAGCGATGCTCCGACCGTGTCGGTCGGGAACAGGTCGAGTCCGTCCGGCCCCCAGTTGAGAACGGTGTGGCGTCCACAGTCGGTGCGGACGATCGGTTCCCCGGCCCGCCGCACGATCGCGTCGATCGGCAGCTCCCACTGGGGGAGAACGGTCGAGCTGACCGCGAAGTCGTACCGGCGTACGAACTCCGTCAGGTCGGCGTTGGTGGGATCGTGCAGCAGTAGTGGGGTCACGCTGGCGACATCCAGATCCCGTCGGGAGAAGACCTCGATCGATCGAGCGTCCCAGTACGAGGCGATGCCGCGCCGGCCGTCGGCTCGCGAGGCTGCCTCCTCGATGCAGGCGATCGGCACCGTCGAACGATCGACGTCGGCCCCGACCGTCGCTGCCCCGGCGGCCAGCAGCGACACGACAACGATCGACCCGAGGGCCGTCGCCGCGTTCGGCACCCGGAACCCGGTCAATCCGGACGACCCGGCTGCTGGGATGGGCGGAGCCGGCGTCCGATCGGCGAGCCCGACCGTCGATACCACCGACCCCGCAATGAGCGGATAGAGGAACAGGACGGAATAGTGGCGGACATGTGGCTGCACACCGCCGTTCAGCAACGCCAACCCCACGGTTGTCGACGGGACCACCGCGAGGAGAAAGCACAGAGTGAACAGCGACGGTGTCCGGGCGAGAGGGCGGCCGGCGAGGGAACGAGCCCGTAGCAGCTGTACGGCGACCAGACCGGTGAGCGCGATCACCAGCACGGCCTGTAGCCGGTGGGCGAGCAACGCCGTCTTGACGAGATGACCCAAATCCAGCATCCGCTGGGTCAGTCCGGCTCGGCCGAACACCACCTCGTAATCGGTCCGGGAGGGAAACACCACGTCGGGCAGTGGCAGCGCCGCGACGGCGAAGACCACATGGCCGGCCAGCCACGACGCGGCGCGGCCGATCGAGAGCCGCCCCGATACCGTCAGAGCGGCGACTGCCGCCGCGGCAGGCACCAGAAACCAGATCACGAAGATCCGGTCGGAGAACACAGCGACGCCAGAAAGGACCAGTCCGAGGAGGAGGATTCGGGTGGAGCCGTGTTCCAGCCAGCGGAGCGTGAGGGCAAGGGCGAACACAGCCAGAATCACGGTGCCGAAGTGGTTGTAGGCGGCGCCGATGTAGACGCTGGGAAGCGCTTGCATCGACGCCGGGACGGCCACCATCGCCACCGGAACGGCCGCCACCCACACAGGGGCCGAGCGATCAAAGGCCCGAACCAAGGCGAAGACGGCGGCGGCGAGCAACGCGGCCTGAAACACCATGAACGCCGCAACCGTGCCGATCGGGCTTCGACCGATGGCGAGGGCGGCCGAGTAGAGGGGCCAATCCGGCACGGCGTAGTTGGCCAGGGGAACGGTCCACTCGTCGACCCCGGTCCCCGACAGCAGTGACGGAATCAGCTCGGCGAGGTAGAGGTGGTCGGCATCGGCGACCAGGTCCGGGCGGATTCGCCCGGTGAGGTAGGCGAAACTCGGCGCGATGATCACGACAGGCAGCGCCAGCGTCGCCGCCAGTCGGGCGGCGACGTCGACGAATCGACGTGGGAGGCGGCGGTGAACGATGATGCGTCGTTCCTTCGGGCGGCGGTTTGAGACATCGTAGCCATCGGGTGCCCGGTGACGGGGGACACCGGTCAGCGCTCCGGTCGTGCTCCGACCCGCAGCTTTGACGGCCGCGTCAGGTGACCCCGGTCAGCAGCAGTAGACTTCTACGGAGATGAAGTTACTCGACAAGATTCTGCGCGCCGGAGACGGCAAGCGGCTCAAGGCCGCACAAAGCATCGTGGCCCCGGTCAACGCCCTCGAAGGAGACATGCAGGCGTTGTCCGACGATCGGCTGCGGGCGAAAACCACCGAATTCAAGGATCGTCTGGAGAAGGGCGAGTCGCTCGACGACATGATGATCGAGGCGTTCGCCGTCGTGCGGGAGACGGCGATCCGCACCATCGGTCAGCGTCACTACGATGTGCAGCTGGTTGGCGGCGCCGCCCTCCACTGGGGGTCGGTGGCCGAGATGAAGACCGGCGAGGGCAAGACCCTCGTGTCGACCCTTCCGGTGTACCTCAACGCGTTGACCGGCAAAGGTGTGCATGTCGTCTCGGTCAACGACTACCTGGTCACCCGCGACGCCGAGTGGATGGGCGAGATCCATCGCTGGCACGGCCTGTCGATCGGCGTCGTCGTTCCCGGCAACAAGGATTCCGCCCACAAAATCGCGCAATATGGCGCCGACATCACCTACGGGACCAACAACGAGTTCGGCTTCGATTATCTGCGAGACAACATGGCCCGCAGCCTGGAGGCCCGGACCCAGCGGGGCCACAACTTCGCCATCGTCGACGAGATCGACTCGATCCTGATCGACGAGGCCCGAACCCCCCTGATCATCAGCGGGAAGGTCCGGGGTGCGGCCGACATCTACTATCGCTTCGCCGAGATCGCCCGCAAGCTTCGCCGTGACGAAGACTACGAGGTCGACGAGGAGAAGCGGGTGGTGGCCATCCTCGAGGACGGCATCAGCCGGGTCGAGGACATGCTCGAGATCGAGAACCTCTACGCCGGCGTGCAGGGCGACCTGGTCCACCAGCTGAATTCGGCGCTACGGGCCAAGGAGCTGTTCCACCGCGACAAGGACTACCTGGTCACCAACGGTGAGGTGAAGATCGTCGACGAGTTCACCGGCCGCGTCCTCGACGGGCGGCGCTGGTCCGATGGCCTCCACCAGGCCGTGGAGGCCAAGGAGAACGTCAAGATCAAGGACGAGCAGCAGACGCTGGCCACCGTCACCCTCCAGAACTACTTCCGGATGTACGACAAGCTGGCCGGCATGACGGGTACGGCCCAGGCCGACGCCGCCGAACTCGAAACCACGTACGGTCTGAGCGTCGTGGCCGTGCCCACCAACAAGCCGATCGCCCGACTCGACAAACCCGACCTCATCTACAAGACCGAGGAGGGCAAGTTCGGCGCCGCGATCGACGACATCGAGGAGCGCATCAGCCGGGGCCAACCGGTTCTGGTCGGAACCGCGTCGGTCGAGAAGTCGGAGAAGCTCAGCCAGCTGATGACGATGCGGGGAATCCCCCACGAGGTGCTCAACGCGAAGCAGCACTTCCGTGAGGCCGATGTGGTCGCCCAGGCCGGCAAATCCGGGTCGGTGACCGTGGCCACCAACATGGCCGGCCGTGGCGTCGACATCGTGCTCGGCGGCAACCCCGAGAAGCTGGCCGAGGCCGACACCCACGCCGAAGGCCTGGAGCTGGAGTCCGACGAGGGGCAGGAGTACTACGAGAAGCGCCTCGCCTACTGGACACCGATCTGTGCCAAGGACGGCCAGAACGTACTCGACGCCGGTGGGCTCTATGTGCTCGCCACCGAGCGGCACGAGGCCCGTCGGATCGATGACCAGCTGCGTGGCCGTTCCGGCCGCCAGGGCGACCCTGGCGAGAGCCGTTTCTACCTGTCGCTCGAAGACGATCTGATGAGGATCTTCGCCACCGGGGCCATGAACTGGGTCATGGACCGGGCGTTGCCCGAGGACGTTCCGATCGAGTCGAACATGGTCACCAAGTCGGTGGAGCGGGCTCAGAACACCGTCGAACAGCGCAACGCCGAGATCCGCAAGAACGTGCTGAAGTACGACGAGGTCTACAACCAGCAGCGCAAGGTCATCTACGCCCGTCGAACCCAGATTCTGGAGCAGGGAAACCTGCGGGAGGATTCGATCGAGGCGCTCGACAGCGTGGCGGACTCGCTCATCGCGACCCACTGCGAGGCCGAACTCGACGACACGTGGGAC
This sequence comes from Acidimicrobiales bacterium, assembly GCA_965216655.1. Taxonomy (GTDB): domain Bacteria; phylum Actinomycetota; class Acidimicrobiia; order Acidimicrobiales; family SZUA-35; genus JAHELU01. Next base: position 22,274 of record CBDCGP010000012.1, on the reverse strand, counting down.
CTCGACGGCCTGCTGACCGAGCTCAAGACGTTCTGGGACACCGAGCTGGCCGAGGAGGATTTCGGGCGGGCCCGGAAGCTGAGCGACATCCGCGACATGATCGGCGACGACGGCCTGACCCACTACGAAGCCAAAGAGGGTGAGCTCGGCGAGTCCGTGATGCGCCAGGTCGAGCGCCAGATCATGCTGCAGCTGATCGATCAACGGTGGCGTGACCACCTCACGGAGATGGCCAATCTCAGGGAGGGCATCAATCTCAGGGCGATGGGTCAACGTGATCCGCTGGTCGAGTGGCAGGCCGAGGGCTTCGATCTGTTCAGCGAGATGATGCATTCGCTCAACGTCGACTACATCCGCTACCTGATGCACGTCGAGGTCGTGCCGCCCGAACCGAAGCCGGAGGCCAACGGGGCCGGTGCCGTCGAGCAGCAGGCGACCAAACCCGAACCGAAAGCAGCGACGGCGATGGCCGCCGCCGGATCGTCCGCGGCCACCGCCACCGCGGCTGCGCCGGCAGCGGGTCTCGGTGCCGTGACCACCACCGATGTCGTGGAGACATCCAGCGACAGCGGGCCGGAAGCCGACGAGAACGGGGGTGCTCCCAGCCCATACGTCAAGGACGAGTGGGACAAGACCCCGCGGAACGCGCCGTGCCCCTGCGGTAGCGGCCGCAAGTTCAAGCAGTGTCACGGTCGGCGCTGATCACCCGGTAGACCGATGGCTGACTTGACCGAGGATCTCAAAGCGCTACGGGTTGAGCTCGACGAGGCGGAGGAGTATCTCCGTGTCGCCGAGCTACGGGCGCGGCTGCCACAGCTCGAGACCGAGATGGGTCGCCCCGACCTGTGGGACGACGCCGAGCGGGCCCGGGTCGTCCAGACCGAGTTCACCGCGGTCAAGGAGGACCTCGATCTGTTCGACGAGCTGGCGGGGCATGTCGACGACGCCGAGGCGCTGTTCGAACTCTCGAGGGAGGAGGGCGATGCCGAGTTGGAACAGGAGGCCGTCGAGCTGATCGAACAGCTTCGGACCCGGTTCGGCGAACTCGAACTTCGGGCGTTGTTCACCGGTCAATACGACGAGGGCGACGCCGTCTGCGAGATCCACTCGGGAGCCGGCGGCACCGATTCCCAGGATTGGGCGGAGATGCTGCTCACGATGTATCGCAAGTGGGCCCAGAACAAGGGGTTCGGCTTCGAGGTGACCGACGCACAGCAGGGGCAGGAGGCCGGGATCACCTCGGCCGAGTTCGTCATCAGCGGCCGCTACGCCTACGGCTGGTTGCAGGCCGAGCGCGGCGTGCACCGCCTGGTGCGAATCTCCCCGTTCGACTCGCAGGCCCGCCGCCACACGGCGTTCGCGTCGTTCTCCGTCGTGCCCTACATCGAGGACGCCACCGACCAGGTGACCATCGACGACAAGGATCTGCGGGTCGACGTCTACCGGTCGTCCGGAGCCGGGGGGCAGCACGTCAACACCACCGACTCGGCGGTTCGCATCACCCACCTGCCGACCGGGATCGTCGTCTCGTGCCAGAACGAACGGTCCCAGCACCAGAACAAGGACCGCTGCATGCAGATGCTGGCGATGAAGCTGGTCGACCTGGAACGGCAGAAGCGGGAGGAGAAGCTGGCCGAGGAGGCGGGCGAGTCGAAGAAGGTCGAGTGGGGAAGCCAGATCCGCAGCTACGTGCTGCAGCCCTACCAGCAGGTCAAGGACGAGCGCAGCGGCGAGACCTCGGGCAATCCCGACGGGGTGCTCAACGGTGACGTCGGGCCGTTCATGGAGGCCTGGCTGCGGTGGCGGCGGGCCGCGCAGGCCGGAGATTAGTGTGTTCGACGCCACCCTGAACCCTCAAGCCATCACGCAGGGATAGAGTGTTCGGTGCGGAGCACCTCTCCCCGAGTTTCGGGCCTTTCGGCCGAAACTCGATGCGGCAACGCACAGTGAACAGCCAAACGGTGTAGCAGAGATAGACTGTCTGGCGGTGCCTGATGGCCAGGTGCCCACCTCGATCCTGAACCGGGAACCGATAGCAATGATCAAGCTCGAAGGCGTATCGAAGTCCTATCCGGAGCAGACCGAACCGGCCCTGCGCGACGCCTACGCCGACATCGCCAAGGGTGAGTTCGTCTTCCTCGTCGGACCGTCCGGCTCGGGGAAGTCGACGTTCCTGCGCCTGTTGAACAAGGAGGAGGAGCCCGACGGCGGGCGAATCTTCGTTGCCGGCAAGGACATCGGGCAGATGTCGAGCTGGAAGGTCCCGATGTTGCGACGCAACATCGGCATCGATCTTCCAGGACTTCAAACTTCTTCCGACCAAGACCGTCGCCGAGAACGTGGCGTTCGCCCTCGAGGTCATCGGTCGGCCACGCAGCGTCATCCGCACCCAGGTTCCGGCCATCTGCGAGCTGGTCGGCCTTGGTGACAAGATGACCAAATATCCCAATCAGCTCTCCGGTGGCGAGCAGCAGCGGGTGTCCATCGCCCGGGCCTTCGTGAACCGACCACTGATCCTGTTGGCCGACGAGCCAACCGGAAACCTTGACCCCCAGACCTCGATCGGCATCATGCGCCTGCTCGACCGGATCAACAAGACCGGCACCACCGTCGTGATGGCCAGCCACGATCGGGGCATCGTCGACACCATGCGCAAGCGCGTCATCGAGTTGTCGGAAGGATCGATCGTCCGCGATCAGGCCCGCGGCGTCTACGAATAACCCGACGTCCGTCAATCATCGGTGACACCGACCCGCGACCACAGGAACCGGAACTCCCCCCATGGCAATTCGCGCTGACTACCTGCTCAAAGAAACCGGCCAGAACCTCATCCGCAACCCCTCGCTGAGCCTGGCCACCATCCTCACGGTCGCCGTGTCGCTTTCGCTCATGGGCGTTGCCCTCCTCGTCCAGCAGGGCGTGGGCCGGATCAACACGTCGTTCAAGGACGAGGTCGAGTTCATCGTGTGGCTCGACGTCAACGTCCAGCAGTCGCAGATCGAGAGCATCGACGACTTTCTGGCCTCCAACCCATACGTCGACGGCCGATTCTTCATCGATCGGGAGGCCACGTTCCAGGAGTTCCAGAACTTCTTCGCCGACGAACCCGAGTTGCTGCAGCTCGTCGAACCCGATCAGCTGCCCATGTCGTTCCAGGTCCAGCCGAGCGACACCGACGTCGAGCTGATCCGCCAGATCGGCAACGAGATCGAGACGATTCCGGGCGTTCAGGACGTGGAGTTCGCGAGCGACAACATCCGGGCCATCAGCACCTTCTCCAGTGGTAGCTCCACGGTCATGGCCGCGGCCGCCATCGCCGCGGCCGCCGCGTCGGCGCTGCTGATGTACAACTCGATCCGCACCGCCGTGTTCGCCCGCCGCCGGGAGATCGAGGTGATGCGCCTCGTCGGCGCCACCAAGTGGTTCATCCGCATCCCGTTCATGCTGGAGGGCCTGCTCCAGGGGCTGCTGGGAGCCGTACTCAGCATCTTCAGCGTGTTCGCAGTGAACAAGCTGTTGTCGGGCTTCTTCGACGACCTGCAGAGCTACATCTTCCGCGACTTCGCCGTGCCCACCGCCCAGGTGCTGACCATCGGTGGGGTGCTCCTCATCGTCGGCGCCCTGATCGGTGCTGCCGGAGCGGGCGTGGCCGTCACCCGTTACCTCGACGCCTGATCCTTCCACTCACGTTCTGGGCACCAGGTGACACTGGCTGTCACTCGAGGGACCCGGAACAGGGTGGCCGCGGGTGAGTTGAGTAGTCTTTGTCCATGACCGTGCTCACCGTTGTTGCCGTCGTTGTCGCTGTACTCGTGGTGTTGGCAGTGATCGACGTGGTTCAGGTCCGCCATGCGGTACGCCGGAATTATCCGCTGATCGGGCGACTTCGGTACCTGCTGGAGAAGATCGGCCCGGAGCTGCGGCAGTACATCGTCACCGACAACGATGAGGAACGGCCGTTCAGCCGGGATCAGCGCCGGTGGGTCTATGCGTCGGCCAAGCGGGAGAATCAGTATTTCGGATTCGGGACCGACTCCAAGATGGACGATCCCCAGTACCTGATCATCCGCCATTCGGCGTTCCCGTACTCGGTGCCTGAAGACATCGACCCGACCGAGGAGACTTATCTACCCTGTGCCAAGGTCCTGGGCGAATGGCGCGATCGGCCGAAGGCGTTCCGCCCGGAGTCGGTCGTCAACATCTCGGCGATGAGTTTCGGTTCGCTGTCGGGCCCGGCGGTCGCCGCGCTCAACCGGGGGGCGAAGATCGCGGGCTGTATGCACAACACGGGGGAGGGCGGCGTGAGTGCGCACCACCGCCACGGAGGCGACCTGATCCTGCAGCTCGGCACCGGCTATTTCGGAGCTCGCAACCCGGACGGTACGTTCAGCCTCGACAAGGCCGTCGCCCTGGTGGAATCGACTCCTACCATCAAATCCATCGAGATCAAGCTCAGCCAGGGGGCCAAGCCGGGGCTCGGGGGCCGGCTGCCCGGTCCCAAGGTGACCGAGGAGATCGCGGAGGCGAGGGGTGTGCCGGTCGGTATCACCGTCGCCAGTCCGGCGAGCCACTCAGCCTTCGACTCGGTCTCGTCGATGATCGACTTCATCGAGACGTTGGCGGGAGCAACCGGGCTTCCCGTCGGGATAAAGTCGGCCGTCGGCGACCGCCAGTTCTGGAGTGAGTTGGCCCACGCCATGGCCACCACCGGCCGCGGCCCCGACTTCATAGCCGTCGACGGGGGTGAAGGGGGCACCGGCGCGGCACCGCTAGCCTTCTCCGATCACGTCTCCCTCCCGTTCCGGATGGGTATGGCGGAGGTGTTCCGTACCTTCGCCCGCCAGGGCATGCAGGACAAGGTGGTGTGGATCGGCGCCGGGCGGCTCGGTTTCCCCGGAGAGGGCCTGTTGGCGATGGCGCTCGGAGCGGACATGATCTACGTCGCCCGTGAGGCCATGATGGCGGTCGGCTGCATTCAGGCCCAACGCTGCCACACCGGTCACTGCCCGACCGGCGTTGCCACCCACTCCAAGTGGTTGACCAGGGGACTCGATGTCGAGGACAAGTCCGTGCGGGCCGCCAACTACGTGCTCAGTCTCCGCCACGAGTTGCTGATGCTCGCCCACGCCTGCGGCCATGCCCACCCGGCGCTGGTCGGGGGAGAGGCGATCGATCTGCTGCTGGAAGGTGACGAATCGGTCTCGTTGTGGGAGCACTACCACTACGACAAGACGTGGTGGGAGTCGATCAGCAGTCGTTCCGACGAGTTGACGGCGGCAATGTACCCGGCCGCCTGACGGCAGCAATGTACCCGGCCGCCTGACGGCAGCAATGTACCCGGCCGCTGACGGCGGCACCCGGAATGGACCCGGCCGTCGGGCGAAGGCTAAACAGACTGCCATGTCCTTCGAAACAATCCGTCTGGAACGCGACGGCCACGTGGCCACGCTCACCCTCGACCGTCCTGACCGGCTGAACGCGTTCAACGACACCATGGTCCGCGAGCTCGTGGCGGCCTGCGATGAGATCGACGGCGACGATACGATTCGAGCGGTTGTGGTCACCGGCGAAGGCCGCGCCTTCTGCGCCGGCGCCGACCTCGGTCGAGGGGGCCAGACGTTCGACGCCGAGGCCCGGGCCAAGGCGGACGGCGACGGTGAGGACCGATGGGCCAACGGAGTCCGACGGGACGGAGGCGGTATCGTCACCCTGCGGTTCTTCGAGTCGACCAAGCCTCTGATAGCCGCCATCAACGGGCCGGCCGTCGGGATCGGCATCACGATGACCCTCCCCATGGACGTTCGCCTCCTGGCCGACGGGGCCAAGATCGGATTCGTCTTCGCCCGACGTGGCATCACGCCCGAAGCCTGTTCGTCGTGGTTCCTTCCGAGGCTCGTCGGTATCTCCCAGGCGGCCCGCTGGTGTTACTCCGGCCGGGTGTTCGAGGCCGCGGAGGCGGCAGCCGGCGGGCTGGGGGAGCTGGTCGATCCAGACGAGCTGTTGACCAGAGCCCGCGAGCTGGCCGACGAGTTCGCCGAATCGGCTCCGGTCTCGGTGGCGACGACGCGACGCCTGCTGTGGCGGGGCCTCACACTGTCCCATCCGATGGAGGCCCATCGGGCGGACTCGCGGGCCATCCAGGCGCTTGGTCAGATGGCCGACGCCCGAGAGGGCGTCACCAGTTTCCTGGAGAAGAGACCGCCGGAGTGGTCGTTGCGGCCGTCGGAGGATCTACCCGACGTGTTCCCGGGTTGGGAGGACCCGCCGTTCGCTTGAACCTGCGTCCGGTGGCCCAGTGTTTCAGCGGGCGCTGCCCTGTAACGACTCGGTGAGGGACGCTTCACCGAGAATGGCGCAGGCATAGCGGGTGTCGTCGTCGCCCCAAGCCTCGGAGTCGGGGTACCAGTACGGGAAGCGGCCGAATTCCGAATCGGTCGGTTCGATCCCGATGAACGCCTCGAAGAGACTCCTGCATTCGCGTTCGGTCATGGCCTTCGCCTGCGTCTCACCCGGGAAACCGACACCGTCTTCGAACCGGCCGCCACCGATCATCTGGCCCTGGTGGGCCTCCGAACAGCGAACCGGCCGCACATGATCATCGAGCGACACGGAATCCGGGGTCTGCTCGGGGAGCAGATCAAAACACTGGCCCGTACCGAGTTTGTGGAGCTCCGGGTAGTTGGCCGGTATGTAAGGACCGTCGATCGGTTCGTTGCTGAGCACCGCGCAGAGGACCTCACGCTCGCCGTCATCCCAGTTCGAACGGGACGGCCGCCAGAACCGGAAGGTGTAGCCGACCGCCGATTCGACATCGAAGAACGATTCGAAGGCGGCCGAACATGCCGTCGTGCTGGAGTCCGCAAGCTCCTCGCTCGGGGGAATCGGGAGATCGTCGGGGAACGGCAGCTGTCCTCGGCCGAAGAACATGCCGGAGAACGATCCCGTGCAGTCGGTCAGCTCGACCACGTCACTGTTGCGGAGCTCGAACGGCTCGGTACTCCCCGCAGGGTCGAAACAATCACCGGGCAGGAGACGGTTGATGGGCACGACGTCACCTCGGGCGAACTCCGCGGCTCGGCCTTCGACGGAACCGGTCAGCGGATCGCCGCCGTCGCCGACCGTCACGTAGCACACGGCGTGATGGACCCCGGCGTCCCATTCATCTTCACCGGGCATGACGATCCCGGCGTTCAGCGTGGTGGCCAGGTGATCGGATCCGAGAAACTCCGTCGTGACCGCACGGCATGCCTGGTCGAACCAGACCCGCGTCACGTCCTCGCCGGGAAACGCCCGGCCGCTGTCGGGATGGGTGGCGAGCCCGACGACCTCGCCGTCGTGCGGTGTCGAACAATCGACTGCGGAGAGCGCCGAAGGCTCTCCGTCGGAAATATCGAGACAAGTGCCGGCCTCGAAGGCGAATTCGGGGGACGCGTCGGCAGCGCCGGCCCAGCCGAGCTGGGTCACGAGCACCCAACCGAGGGCGAGAGTCAGAGCCCCCGCGACGACACCGGCTCCGTACGCTCGACGGTGATCCGTCGGCGGAACCGGTGCGGCGGCCGCTGGATACATGCGACAAGCTTGCAAAAAATACCGGCTCGCCACAACTCATCGAGCCAAGTCGCCATCATTGGAGCAGGATGTGGATCGTCGACGGGTGGGATGCCCACCGTGCGGTCAGACCTGCTTCTCGAACCAGCATTTCGCAAACGGATTGTCGTTGTAGCGGTCGATCGGTGTGTACCCGGCTGTTTGATACATCTGAATGGCCTCGGTGAGCGCGCTGTTGGTGTCGAGTCGTACCCGATCACATCCGAGCGTTCGACCGACGTCTTCGAGTTCGGCCAGCATTCGCCGGCCCAGGCCGACTCCCCGCCATTGGGGATTGACCCACATCCGCTTGATCTCGGCCGTATCTTCGACCAGGCGGTGGATCGCTCCGCAGGCGGCGGTTTCGGGCCCATTGTGGCGCTCGTCGGCTCTTGGAAGGACGGCCAGGAGGAAGGCGCCGTTGGGGGAGCGGTAGTGGTCGGCGTCGGCCGTGATCGAATCTCCCGCATCGAATCCGGATTGGAAGCGGTGGTCGAGTTCGTCGAAATAGCGCCCCAGCGCCTCGACTGCGGCGTCATCCAGCGGGTCGACGGACTCGATCGTGATCGCGGCCGCCGACAGCAGCCGTTCCGCAGTGTCGAGCGCCCCGGCCAGCCGGTCCCGATACTTGCCGTCGAGCGGGGCGACGAGGCGTTCGGCCAGTGTCTGTGAACGAGTGTCCAGCTCCGTCCATTCCTCCCGCCCGGCCTCGGTGAGTACGGCGCGTCGTCGCCGTCCGTCCGAGGGATCCTTCACCGTCGTGACGAGCCCGTCGGCCTCCAGACGTCGGAGTAGGCGGCTCAGGTACGCGGAGTCGACACCGAGAGCGTGTCGAAGATCGGCCACTGAACGACCGTCGGCGCCGATCTCCCACAGCAGCCGCGAAGCGGCCAGCGGTCGGTCGAGGCCGAGAAATCGATCGTCGAGCACGCCGATGCGTTGGGTATAGCTGCGGTTGAAGCGGCGCAGAACATCGACGGTGTGATCCATATACCTGACTTTAGTCAGATACTTCTCAGGCCGCGCAAACTTGGGCGAGGCCGACACGTGGGGCGGGAAGAGTTGCGGTCGCTGGTGCAGGTGCGTTCGGCCGGCGATGTTTCGGAGTAGCCGAAACTCGGGGTGAGGCGCACCGCGCCGAGCATGTGGGGCGGGAAGAGTTGCGGTCGCTGGTGCGGTTGCGTTCGGCGATGTTTCGGAGTAGCCGAAACTCGGGGTGAGGCGCACCGCGCCGAGCATGTGGGGCGGGAAGAGTTGCGGTCGCTGGTGCGGTTGCGTTCGGTCGGTGATGTTTCGGAGTAGCCGAAACTCGGGGTGAGGCGCACCGCGCCGAGCATGTGGGGCGGGAAGAGTTGCGGTCGCTGGTGCGGTTGCGTTCGGTCGGTGATGTTTCGGAGTAGCCGAAACTCGGGGTGAGGCGCACCGCGCCGAGCATGTGGGGCGGGAAGAGTTGCGGTCGCTGGTGCGGTTGCGTTCGGTCGGTGATGTTTCGGAGTAGCCGAAACTCGGGGTGAGGCGCACCGCGCCGAGCATGTGGGGCGGGAAGAGTTGCGGTCGCTGGTGCGGTTGCGTTCGGTCGGCGATGTTTGGGCGTAGCCGAAACTCGGGGTGAGGCGGACCGCGCCGAGCACGTGGAGCTGGGGGGAATCGAACCCCCGTCCGCTGAGGAGTCATCGCACACGCTACGACCATTCCCGTGGCTAGGCTATACGGCTGCCTGGTTGCCGGGTCAACGTGAACCCGAGGGTTCCTCCGCCTGGTCTTTCCCTGGAGTCAGCGGTCTTTGCCTGCTGTCAATGGTCTTTCCCATCGTCCTTCACTGCTTCTGTTGCCGGGCTGCAGTGATCAGGCCCCGCGTGGCCTCGCGGCTCGCGATTTTCCTCTGGCTACCTGATCAAAAATCAGGCGGCGAGAGCGAAGTCAGCCTTCTTGGCGCTTCTGTTGAGCCCCGTTTAACGAGTCTGAGCAACTCGGGTCGCACACACGACTTCTCGTCTCAACGTCGAAACCGATCAGCCCCGAGGTCGAGATGAGTCATCGGCGGCCGATTCGGCCGCACTGTGGCTCGTCTCGATTGTCAAATAGCACTCGAGTTCCGGCCCAAGCCGCAAACCCGCCCCGATGGGGATCTTCCATGATAGCGCCGGGTCAGCGCCGGCGGGTTCGTTGCGCCAGCTCGCGACGGGCCTCACGGTCGGCGTCGCGCTTGGCGATGAGCTGCCGCTTGTCGACGGTCTTGCGGCCCCGGCCCAGACCGACCTCGAGCTTGGCCCGGTTGTTCTTGAAGTACAACGCCATCGGAACCAGCACGAGGTGATCCTGCTCGGTCTTCGAAAAGAGACGATCGAGTTCCGCCCGATGCAGGAGAAGCTTGCGTTTGCGGGCCGGATCGTGGCGCTGGTGCGTGCTGGCCCTCGTATAGGGCGCGATGTGCAGCCCGACGAGCCACAGCTCGCCGTTCTCGAATCGAGCGTAGGCGTCGCTGATCTGCACCTTCGACTCACGCAACGACTTGACCTCGCTGCCGCGGAGGGCGATGCCGGCCTCGACCGTCTCGGAGATCTCGTAGTTGCGATGCGCCTGTTTGTTGGTCGTAATCATCTTTACGGCCATCACCAAAGGCTACGCCGAACGCGCCGAAGTAGCATTCGCCATCGGGTCGTTCCTGTCGGCGGCCTCGACGATCAGCCGGCGGGTATGCGACGGGCCGGTCGCGTAGCGCCGGACGATTGACCGAAGCGGCCGTCCGGTGTGCGGGAAACGCTTGCGTGCAACGAGGGTCGGGGAGCGGTGCCGGGCATTGGCACATCCTCGCCTTCGACGGCCTCGGCCCATACGGTGTCGGGTTGACCGGGCCCATGGGGGCGAGGTTCGGGTGCGGCCATCGTGGAAGCGGACCGAATCGAGACCGGCGGGACCGGCACTGCACGCTCCGTCGCAGGTTCCGTTGGCGCCGATGACGGCCGATCACCGGCCTGCGGCTCCGGCCACAGCGGCTCATCCGACGCAACCTCCCAGACCGGTGGACGCGGATCCGACAGCGAAACGGTGGGCGGATCGGGTGTGGTCAACTCGACCAGCGGGGGGAAGCTGTCGTCGACCGGTGCACGTTCGGGCGCGACGGCTTCGGCGCCCGGACCGTCTGTCGGGACGTCGTCGGCCAATTCCTCCAACCGCGATCCCATCGGCTGTTGCGATGCGGACATCATCCGATCAGCCAGCCGGCGATATCGAAGCTTGCCCAGCCAGCCGAGGCTGAGGCTCAGGCGGCGGCGATCCTGTTCGAGGCTGTTGATGCGGTCGACCATGAACTGGAACTGTCGGTTCTCGTCGCCGACCTGCTTCCTGAGCTCGGCGAGCTTCGCCTGCGCCACGGCATGACGACGCTTGATCTCCTCGAGCTGCTGCTCCGAGGCGGTCAGGGCCGCCGATACCTCGAGGTGTGCGGCCCGCGCCGCCGAGGCGGCATCCGTGGCCTCGCGGAGCCGGCGTAGAAGGTCACGGCTTTCGACCCGGGCGGCCGTCGCCTGGGTTCTGGCGAGGAGCACGGCGGCCTGGGCGGCGAGGGCATCCTCCGGATAACGGCCGGGCGATTCGAAATCGAGCTGTTGTTGCAGCGTGGCCAGATCGAGTGCCCACCCCCGCTGCCTGGCGATGGACACCAATGCCATCGTCGGTACCAGCCACTCGCCTTCCCGGTTCACTGCCTCGGGGATCGTTCCCTGCTCCGCCAGCCGGCGGAGCTGTTCGTCAGGTACCCCGAGAGCGCGAGCAGCATGTTGTATCGGGAGCATCTCGCCTCTAGCCACGAAGCGATTTTAGATCGTTCCAATCACCTATCCAAGAACCAGCTGAAAACGTAATAAGGTTCCTTGCAAGTCGGAATCTTTTGGCTATGTGCATAGAATCAATTGCATGCATAACCCTAAATGTGGATGATGCATTCTCCAGCTATAAGCGTCGCGGTCCTTCGTTCCATCGGTAGCGTGGTGCATCTGTGAGCCACAGTTCGACGAAGGTCCGTACCGTCATGAACGTTCCCCAGATCGTCGCCGATGCGCATGCCTCGTACGGTGGCTCCAGTCCTCAGCCTACGGCACACTCGTGCGTGTAGCCGTCGTCGGATCAGGAGTCGCCGGATTGGCGTGCGCCCATATTCTCGGACCCCACCACGACGTGGTCCTGTACGAGGCGGCCAGTCGGCTCGGCGGCCACTGCAACACGATTGAGGTCGACGACCCCGAACTGGGTCCGACGGGTATCGACACCGGCTTCATCGTCCACAACGACCGCAACTACCCCAATCTGGTCCGGCTCTTCGACGAACTCGGCGTTGGAATCGTCGACAGTGAGATGAGCTTCGCGGTTCACGATCCGAGCCGGGACTTCCATTATCGGGCCACGAATCCGAGCACGATGTTCGCCCAGCGTCGTCGGCTCGTCGATCCGGCGATGTGGCGGATGGTGATCGACATCCTCCGCTTCCATCGTGCGGGTCGTGGCCTACTGGCCCGTGCCGGTCGCGGCTCGGTGCTCGAACACCTGACCATCGGAGACCTGTTGGACCAGGGTGGCTACGGGCGCGACTTCATCGATCGACATCTCATCCCCATGGGTGCCGCCGTCTGGTCGACCCCTCCAACTCGATTTCGCGAGTTTCCCGCGGTCGCCCTCCTGCGATTTCTCGACAATCACGGGCTGTTGAGTATCGGTGACCGTCCCCAGTGGAAAACGATCGCCGGCGGGAGCCGCATGTACGTCGACGAGATCGCCGCCCGATTCTCGGGAGAGATTCGCCGGGGGTGCCCCGTGCTCAAGGTTGCGCCGTCGAACGCCGGATTGTCGGTCGTCGCCGACAACGGGGTCGACGAGTTCGACCAGGTCATTCTGGCCACGCACAGCGATCAGAGTCTGGAACTGGTGGGCGAACACGTGCCGGATGCGGTCGACGCGCTGGCCGCGATCCCGTATCAGCCGAATCGGGCGACCCTCCACACCGATGTCGGGCTGCTGCCACCCAACGAGCGGTCCTGGGCGGCATGGAACTATCGAATCGATGCCGATTCGGTGGCGTCGACGGTCACCTACGATCTCACCAGGCTCATGCGTCTGGCCACTCCGGTCCGCTACCTGGTGACGCTGAACAGTGATGAGCTGATCGATCCGACCATGATCATCGAACAGATCGACTACGCCCATCCGGTGTTCGATCACCGCGCTCCCGGCGCCCAGGATCGGATCCGGGCCCTCAACGGCACCGGCGGAATCTGGTTCTGCGGCGCCTGGATGGGCTACGGCTTCCACGAGGATGGAATGCGGTCGGCGGTCGAGGTCTGCCGCGGCCTCGGTGTGGAGTGGGGTTCGCCGTGAAGCCGGGTCCCCCTGCTCTGTGCAGCGGCACCGTCTGGCATCGGCGGCTGATGCCCCGCCCCCACGGATTCCGCTACGACGTGTCCTACGTCTGGTTCGATCCCGACCACCCGGAGTCGATCACCGATCTGCACTGGGCCTGGTCGACCGGTCGTCTCCGGCCGGCCCAGATCCGGGCGGACGACTACGGATCGAACGGCTTGTCATCGGCAAGCGCGATGGTGCGACGGATGGCGGCCGACGCCGTGCTGCACACCGACGTCGGCGAGATCCGGCTGTTGACCCAGCCGAGACGGTGGGGCTGGCTGTTCAATCCGATCTCGGTCTACCTCGCCTGGCCGTCCGGCCCCGATGCCGCGACCGGTCCCAATATGGCCGTGCTGGAAGTGACCAACACCCCCTGGAAGGAACGTCACCACTACGCCGTCGAGCTTCGTTCCCGGCAATCGGCCGACGGGACGGGCGCCACCACGTTCGACGCCACCTTTCCCAAGGCACTGCACGTTTCCCCCTTCCTCGGCCCGGATCTGACCTATCACCTGGAGGTCAGTGACGTCGCGAGCGCGTCGGACGTCGGGTGCGAACCGAGAACGGCCGTTTCGATCTCGGTGACGAACCAGGCCGGTGACATCGTGCTCGAAACGGGTATGAACCTGGTGCGTCGCCCGGTGACCAGGGAATCCCTGACCGCCACGCTGCGACGCGATGGCCTCCCCACCCATCGAGTCAGCCGAGGGATTCACCACCAGGCCGCTCGCCTGATGGCCAAGGGAATCGCCTTCGTCCCCCATCCGCAAAGGAGTGCCCGCCATGGATCTACTCGACACTGATCACACGACCAATCACGTCAGGGCCGAGGCCCTCATGGCCCGATCGAACCGCACGGCGTGGTCCGCGTCGGCCATCCGCTCCGGGCTCGCTCACCGGATCCTCGACGGCCTGCTGCGGCAACTCGGCGTCGGCCGGCTGCGGGTCGTCGATCACGAAACCGGTGCCACCACCGTCTACGGCGGGCCGGTCGACCCCGGCGATGTCGACGGCGAAGATTACGACGCGGTGATGGAGGTCCACGACCATCGGGCGTGGACCTCGGTGCTGGCCGAAGGATCGATCGGCTTCGGTCGCGGCTATGTCGAAGGCTGGTGGAGCAGCCCGGAGCCGGTGGCGGTCATCCGGCTGGTCATCGCCAACATCCGCCCGATCGACGAATTCCGCAACCGGCTGAGCAACCTCGTCGCCCCCGTGTCGGACCGGCTCCGCAGAGCTCTGCCCCGCTCGGGACGGCAGCGGAACAAAGACGAGATCGCCGCCCACTACGACCTGGGAAACCATTTCTTCGCCCTGTTCCTCGACGAAACCCTCACCTATTCGTCGGCCGTGTTTCCCGACCCGGACGCATCGCTCGCCGAAGCCAGCGTCCACAAATACGACATGGTGATCGATGCGCTCGGGCTCACGGCGGATCACCATCTGCTGGAGATCGGCACGGGCTGGGGCGGTATGGCCATCAGGGCCGCACAACGCACCGGTTGCCGGGTGACGACCACCACGATCTCGGACGAGCAGCTGAAGCTCGCCCGACAGCGGATCGTCGACGCAGGCGTGAGCGACCGGGTCACCGTGATCGACCGCGACTGGCGTGACCTGACCGGGTCGTTCGATCGGGTGGTGTCGGTAGAGATGATCGAGGCCGTCGACTGGCGGGACTACAAGCGCTTCTTCCAGACCATCGAACGCTGCCTCGAACCCGACGGAGTGGCTGTGTTGCAGGCGATCTGCGTGCCGGGGCGCCGCTACCAGCGGACGAAGAACACCGAGGACTTCATCAGGCGTTTCGTGTTTCCCGGGGGCTACCTGCCCTCGATCGGGGCCGTGCTCGACGCCGTTTCGAGCGGAACCCGTCTGCAACTCATCGGGTTGAACGACTTTTCGGCCCACTATGCAGAGACGCTGAGACGGTGGAGGGAGCGGTTCGAGCAGCGCCGGGCCGCCATGACAGAGCTCGGACTGGACGACCGCTTCTATCGGCTCTGGCAGTTCTATCTCTGCTATTGCGAGGCCGGGTTCCTCGAGCGCCACTGCACGGTGAACCACATCTCGCTTGTCGGGAGCTCGTGGCGACCCTCGCTCGCCGACGTCCCGACGGTTGCCCGCTGAAAGCGTTGAGCGGCCGAGCTCAATGCCCGGCCGCTCGATGTGGTCACCACCCAAGTCCTGTTCGTCACGCTAGAACACTCGCCGGTTCCGGATCCAGCCGACGGGATCGTCTCCTCAGCGATCCCCGCCTTCTAACCTAGAAGCGGCACCGGTCGAGGGGGTAAAGAACCCTGTTTCGGCCACCGTCCCATCCATGGTTCACGAATCCTCCCGCCGACATCGGCAACCGCATGAGCAGCAGTCGGTCGCAGCCATCGACACCACCCGGCCGATCGGCATGTTCGACAGCGGGTTCGGCGGCCTCACGGTGGCCCGGGCCACCATCGACCTGCTTCCCAACGAGGATCTCGTCTACCTCGGCGACACGGCGCGGTATCCCTACGGCTCCCGATCACTCGATCAGGTGCGGGCCTACTCGATGGAGATCGCAGAGCATCTGGTGGCCCGCTACGACATCAAACTGCTGGTCGTGGCCTGCAACACGGCGACGGCGGCCGCCCTCGATCTGCTCACCGACACGCTCACGATTCCCGTGATCGGGGTCATCGATCCCGGGGTCCGAGCGCTGATCCAGGCGTCGGCCTCGGGGCGAATGGGCGTCATCGGCACCGTCGGTACCATGTCGTCGGGGGCGTACGACAAGGCGATGGCCGGCGTGAAGTCCGATGCCGAACTCGTCTCCCTGGCCTGCCCGGGGTTCGTCGAGTTCGTCGAGCGGGGTGTGACGAGCGGACCCGAAATCACGCTGTTGGCCGGCCGGCTCCTGGCTCCACTGGTCGAGTCCGATATCGACGCCCTGCTCCTCGGCTGTACCCACTACCCCTATCTGGCCCGGGTCATCGCGGACGTCGTCGGTCGAGGTGTCGTTCTGGTGTCGTCGGCCGACGAGACGGCGTTCGCCCTGGCCGATCTGCTGCAGGGGGCCGGGTTGACCCACCCGGACCGCGACCGCGTCGGCCGGCAGGAGTTCATCTCCTCGGGCGACGTCCGTTCCTTCACCAGGTTGGGCAGCCGGCTCCTCGGGCCCGAGTTGGTCGACGCCACGCTGTGGCGGCCGGGCCTCGGCTGACCGAGACCACCCATCACCGTCGCAAGGCATGTCGCCGGCACCAGCCTATGATCACGGGCACACGCAACACGGGAGAGACTTCATGCGACCAGACGGCAGAGCCAACGACCAGCTTCGATCGGTGGGCTTTCAGCGCGACTTCACCGACATGGCCGACGGCTCGGTTCTGGTCACGTTCGGCCGGACCCGGGTGCTGTGCACGGCGTCGATAGAATCCGATGTCCCCCGCTGGCTCCGAGACAGCGGCAAGGGGTGGGTCACCGCCGAATACTCGATGCTTCCCGGCTCCAGTCCGGAGAGGATCAGGCGCCGTGTTTCGGGCCGCGATCAGGAGATCCAGCGACTGATCGGCCGCAGCCTGCGTGCGGTCTGCGACCTGAAGACGCTGGGCGAGCGGTCGATCACCGTCGACTGCGACGTACTGCAGGCCGACGGTGGAACACGAACGGCGTCGATCTGCGGCGGTTTCGTCGCCCTCCACGACGCGCTGACCCGCCTGATCGCCGCCGGCGAGTTGTCGGCCCATCCGCTCACCGACCACTGCGCGGCAGTCAGCGTCGGCATCGTCGACGGCGAGTGCCGACTCGACCTGCCCTACGTCGAGGATTCGGTGGCCGAGGTCGACATGAACGTGGTGATGAGCGGATCGGGGGGCTTCATCGAGGTCCAAGGCACGGCCGAAGGCCGCGTCTTCGACCGCGACCAGCTCACCACACTGATCGATCTGGCATCGGCCGGTATCGCGGAGATCGTCGAGGAGCAGAAGGCGGTCATCGCCACGCCACCGCCGTCTCGCGCCGGTTCCGTCGACTGATCCTGAGCCGCCGGCGAATCGACACGAGCTGTGACCTCGCTCCCACCGCTGTACCTGGCCACGCTGAATCCGGGCAAGATCGTCGAACTGGAGGATCTGCTCGGCCGGCGGTTCGTGGTTGAACCGCGGCCCCCGGAACTGGCCGACACGGTTGAAGACGGCGCCACACTCGTCGCCAACGCCATCAAGAAGGCGACCGAGGTGGCCGAGCACTGCCGGGCGACCGCCCTGGCCGACGACACCGGCCTCTTCGTGGAGGCGCTCGACGGCCGTCCGGGCGTTCGCAGCGCTCGCTATGCGGGCGCCCACGGGGACGACGCGGCCAATCGATCCCTGATGCTGTCCGAGCTCGACGGGGTCGTCGACCGCCGGGCCCACTTCGAGACGGTCATCGTGATGTGTTTCGGTGGTGCCATCCCGGATCTGCCCGCACTGAGCGACTCGAACCGTAGCGGGGAGCCGGTTGTCGCCCGGGGCCGCGTCGATGGCACGATCACCACCGAGCCGAGGGGGACCGGCGGCTTCGGCTACGACTCGATCTTCGTGCCCGATGAAGGCGATGGTCGCACGTTCGCCCAGCTGACCCTCGCCGAGAAAGGGGCCATCAGCCACCGAGGCCGTGCCCTGGTCGACCTGGGTCGGCTGCTCGGCCTGACCTAGGCGAGAGCCGATCGGATCGGTGCGGACGGGGGGAGTCGAACCCCCATGCCCGTGAGGGCGCCAGGACCTAAACCTGGTGCGTCTGCCAATTCCGCCACGTCCGCATGACGTGTATGAATGGGTGCCACGGTAGCCGATGCATCGGCGGTAGCCTGACCATTATGACAAGTCCCGTAGTGCTGCCAACCGCCGAAACGCCGAGCTCGAATTTCGGGTTCGACATCTTCCAGCAGCTGCTCAAGCAACGAATCGTCTTCCTTGGTCAGCAGGTCGATGACAACATCGCAAACGCTCTCGCCGCCCAGATCCTCTACCTGGCCGGTCAGGACGACGACAAGGACATCTGGCTCTACATCAACTCGCCCGGTGGCTCCGTCACCGCCGGCATGGCCATCTACGACACGATGCAGTTCGTCAAGCCCGACGTGGCCACCGTGTGCCTCGGTCTCGGCGCCTCGATGGGCCAGTTCCTGCTCACCGCCGGCGCTCCCGGCAAGCGATACGCACTACCCCACGCCCGGATTCTCATGCACCAACCCAGTGCCGGTGTGCAGGGGCAGGCCGCCGACATCGCCATCCAGGCCGAGAACCTGATCAACATCAAGAAGGAGATGGCCCAGCTCATCGCCGACCACTCCGGCCAGGACGTCGATCAGATCATCGAGGACTCCGATCGTGACAAGTGGTTCACCGCCAACGAGGCCAAGGACTACGGCCTGCTCGACCACGTGATCACCCGCTCGGGTGAACTCGCCGGCGACGACTGACACGGCCGGGTTCGACCCGCCCTACGACCGCCCGTTCGTCGTGGCCGCGGATCGGGTGGCCACCGGTGGCGCCGCCATCGGACGCGGCCCGGACGGCCGGGTGGTTTTCGTCGATGGTGCGCTCCCGGGTGAGGAGCTGACGGCGACCGCCGTTGCCGTGCACCGGTCTCGGATCGAGGCCCGGGCGATCGACATCTCGCATCCGTCGCCCGATCGGGTCGAGCCCCCCTGCCGTCACGCGGCCTCCGGCGCCGACGGCGACCAGGTGGCCACCTGTGGGGGGTGCGACTGGCAGCACGTGGCCCCGGACCGCCAGCGTGGCTTGCGGGTCGAGATTGTGGAGGACTGCCTCCGCCGACTGGCCCGGATCGAGGGTCCGCCTGCGGTCCGCTCCGGCCCGCCGCTGCCGGTTGACGGCTACCGCACCACGGTCCGAGCCCTGGTCGGCAACGGCCGAGCCGGCTTCCGGGGTCGACGATCGCACGATCCGGTCCTGGTCTCCGAGTGCGTTGTCGCTCACCCGCTGGTCGAGGAGTTGCTGGTCGACGGTCGGTTCGGCGCGGCCGCCGAGGTCATGATCCGGGTGGGTGCCAACACCGGCGAGCGTATGGTCGTCGTCGATCCGGTGGCCGACGGCGTGGCCGTGCCCGACGACGTGGTCGTGGTGGGCCGGGACGAACTGGCCGCAGGCCGCCGACCCCACATCCACGAGGAGCTCGGCGGGCTCAGGCTGCAGATCTCGGCCGATTCGTTCTTCCAATGCCGTCCCGACGGTGCACTGGTCATGGCGCAGACGGTCGGTGACCTGCTCGCCCCCTTCGACGGCCTCATGGTCGACGCCTACTGTGGGGTCGGCTTGTTCGGGGCGCTGGCCGCCACCGGCCGCCCGGTCGTCGGCGTCGAGTCGAATCCCTCCGCGGCCGCCGACGCCCGCTGGAACCTGCGGCCGCACGGACGGGTGGTGGAATCCGATGTGGAGCGATGGGAGGCCGAACCCGCCGGTGTCGTCGTCGCCGATCCCGCCCGGGCCGGGCTGAAGGCGAAAGCCTGCGATCGCCTGGTGTCCACCGGTGCGGCCGCACTCGCGCTCATCAGTTGCGACCCGGCCTCGCTGGCCCGCGACGCCGTTTTGCTGGGGGAGCGGGGTTACTCCCTCGATTCGGTCACGGTGATCGATCTCTTCGGCCACACCTCACACGTCGAGACGATTTCGCTGTTCGCGGCGCGCTAGCGGACTGCACCGGTTTTGCTTGTCTACGACCCACCAGCGGGTCGTAGACAGACAAATCTTCACTTCCGTCCGCTGCTCCGGCCGTCGGGGCTACCGATCGCCATATAGCTCGATCGCCACTGGTGATCGGGCCACGACACGGCGGCCTGCACGGTGGTGCGGGGCGCGAAGGCCGTGTCGAACAGTTTGAGTGCGGTCTCGACGACGAGGTGCTGGGCCTCGCGGTCTCCCGGTGGTCCACACGGGTTGCCGAGCGGCAGGTCGGTGAACACGAACCGGGGAACCGAAACCTGCTCGACGACGTCGCGGGCACTGCCGATGACGACCGTTGGAGTTCCGGCCTCCTCCAGAGAGCGCGCGACCAGACCCACGGTCTGGTGGCACACCGGTCACAGCGGGATGAGGAGCGCCAGGTCGACGTCGTCTTCGCGGCACCGATCGACGATGACTGCGGCGTCGGAGATTGTCGTCCGTTGGCTGTAGGTCGTCGGGACGGAGAAGAACCGGTCGTTGATGGCGCCGAGTCGACCGTTGGCGACGAACCGCGCCAGCGTCCGCAGGGGCAGGAATGATTCGACATCGTCGGTGTGGGTGGCTGTCTTGTGCCAGAACAGATTCCCGGTGTACATCTCATCGGGCGGCGGTTCGGTCGGTGTCATCCGTATCGATTTCGTCGGTCGCGGTCCGTCGTGGTGCTCCACGGGAAACGCGGTGGTCACGACGGCTAGACGGCTGGTGGCGACCGGCCTGGTCGGCGTGGCGAACGGCGTCGTGTCGTTGGTGGCCCATCGGTAGGGACGTTCGTAGCCTTGGGCCGCGTAGTAGCGTCGCGACCGGTCGATGTAGCCGAGCGTCACACGGTATGCGGGGTCAGCGGCCCCGTCGGGACCGAGCACCCCGTCGTCGTGGGTCGCCTCTCGTTCGGACATTGCCGTCGAGGGTAGAGCATCTGACGCGTCGGCCCCAAACGTCACTGATCATGGGCCATGGAGGTCCGGTCCCGGGCGAACGGCGTAGATCGGTCTCGTCTCGCTAGTATTGGTGTGCGGCTGCGGAAGTGGTGAAAGGCGGCCAGGGTGTGAAACCGGCAAGTGAATACCCGGCGATCAGGAGACATCCGCCCATCGAGGGCTGTCCGCCGGCTGCTTGCGCAAAGGAGCTCACTGGTGGTACAGCTCAATGGGCGTGTATCGAGTTTGGGTTTCGCGCCGGGTACGGCACGCTGTGATGTCGGCGACGTGGATTGTGTCCGCTGTCGCCGTGTGTGATGGTGGAAGACTGGCGAGATAGGAGAATCGGCTGTGGCCGAGACGGGCAATGAAAACGGACGGGCGACGGAGGACCGACGGGCGGGGTCTGAGGGACGACCTCCCTCGGTCGCGCCCACCGATCCCGAGTGGCAGACCGGCGACTTCGCCAGCCTCGACCTCGGGGAGGATTCGATCGACACGTCGGCGCGGCCGGTCCGCAGGCTCGATCTCCCACCCCTGACGCACGCCGGCGAGGACGTGTCGGGATCAGCCGACCTCGACCGACCGACCAGCCTCGGTGTGTTCGCATCGGTTCCCGATGACGAGAACATGTCGGTCAGCTCGACCGCCGCGGCTGCGGAACGGACGAGGGGCCCTGTCGGCGACGAGGCGCCGACGACGCCTGGTTTCGAGGCTGCGGCATCCGCACCGAAGCAGGGAACCCCGCCGCATCCTCGCACGGCGCCTCGGGGCCACGGGCCGGCGGCCGCAGCGCCTCTCCGTGGTGATCACGACGGTTATCGCTCGCACGGCGCACCCGGGGGGTACCC
The DNA here is from genome assembly GCA_965216655.1 of Acidimicrobiales bacterium. Classification (GTDB taxonomy): domain Bacteria; phylum Actinomycetota; class Acidimicrobiia; order Acidimicrobiales; family SZUA-35; genus JAHELU01. Next base: position 818 of record CBDCGP010000012.1, on the reverse strand, counting down.
GGGATCGGGCGACCGCACGACCGTCTACGAGGAGGACATGAGCGGGTTCGATGACCGCTTCGACGGCCCGGATCGTCGTCAGCCGGCCATGGGCGGTGGTCGACCCCCCGGTGGCGGTGGGCACGGTGGCGGTGAGGGCGGTCGGCCGCAGCTCGAGCTTGCACCGTCGATGCCCGTTCAGCAGGCCGGCAGCCGATGGTTGGTCCCCGTGGCCGCCCTTCTCGGCGTGCTCGCACTGGCTGCGGGATACTGGGTGTTCGTCCGCGGCGACAGCGACGACTCCGGCACCTTTGCCGCCGATTCCGATGATCTGGCTGCTGACCTTGCAGAGGACGACGTCGAAGGCGATCCGACCGACGGGGCCGGCGCCGGCACCGAGCCGGCAGCACCGGCGGTGTTGTCCGATTCCCCCGTCCTCACCGTCGACGGTGCGGCCGACGGGCCTCTCGAGGTCGAAACGTCGTACGAGGTCACCATCGACGGAGTGCCAGAAGATGCGGAGTTCCTCGTCGTCGTCGACGACATCCCGCAGGAGCCGGCACTCGACTACATCCCGACCCTCATCCTTCCCGAGGGCAGGCACACCATCACGGTGACCGTGACCTCCGGAGACAAGACGGTGAACACCAATCCGGTCGAGGTCTACGTTCTCGCTCCGGAGCTGACGGCGACCTATCGAGCCAATCTCTCGTCGGTCAGTGTTTCGGACCAGGGTTGGGCCGAGGCGCTCAAGCAGTTCGACGAGTTTCGGGCCGCCGGTCACGAGAACCTGATGTTGTCACCGTCGGATCCGTACCCGAGCCTCCTGCCGGGGTTCT
>CBDCGP010000011.1:0-18422 GCA_965216655.1 Acidimicrobiales bacterium | reverse complement strand
GCTCACGCCGCTCCGGGGGACGACGCTCTCGCGGGCTTCGGCGAGCGGCTCCCGGAGCTGCTGGCCGACCGCGACGAGCTTCACGAAAGTGTCCTGAGCGCGCGGGGTGAAGCACACGCCTTCGAGGCGGGAAAACAGTTTGGCGACGTCGCCGGCGAGGATCCGTCGAACCAGCAGGTGATTGAACGGCGGGTCCGGCTTGAGGCTTGGTTCCAGGTGTTCTTAGACGCGCTAGACGGGGTGCGGGGCGGTGAACCGGTGGCCGGCCGCGTAGGCGAATGGATGCAGGGGCGCCAGACTCAGCTGGCGGACCTGATCTTCGCGCTCGATCGACGCGGTAAGGAGATGGAGCGCGAGCGCGCAGGAGAGCAGGCCATCGCCGACCCCGACTCGGTGAACAGAATCGGTCAAGCGGCGACCGTCCGCGCCTACAGTCGTTTTGCGGTCGAAGCCTTGGCGGAGAACCTCGCCTAACCGGTCCGGCGGATCGCCATGATGGCGACGTCGTCGACGACTTTGCCTTTGGCGAACGCGCGGACTGCCGCGTAGAGACCCCGTGCGAGGGTCGCGGGCCCGGTGCTCGCGAGGGTCGTCACCTCGGCAAAGAGGCGTTCTTCGCCGAACTCCTCGTCGTCGTGGCGGGCCTCGATAAGCCCGTCGGTGTAGAGCACAAGCAGGTCTCCGGGGGCGAAGGGTTTACGAAGAGCCGAGTACTCCGCGTCGATCAAGCAGCCGCAGGGTGGCCCCGGATGGCCAAGGGTCTGGGCGCTGCCGCTCGACTGAACGATCACCGGCGGCGGGTGACCGGCGTTGCACCAGTTCAGCGTCCCGTTGCGCCCATCGAACACGGCCACGAAGAGGGTGACCAGCGAATCGTCGGCCAGGCGGTCGCACAACATTGAGTTCAACTCGAGCATCAAGTCGGCCGGGTCATGGACGGTGCGCGCCAGGCCCTCGATGAGATGGCGCACCATCGCGGTGACGGCGGCCGCCTTCGGTCCTTTCCCCGCTCACATCGCCAAGCACGATCGCCACGCGGTCATCGTCCAGCTCGAAGGCGTCATAGAAGTCGCCGCCGATCAGCTCGCCCTCCGCGGCGCGGTAGAACGCCGCGAAGTCCAACCCCGCCACATCGGGCAGGGCCGACGGAACGACCGAGTGCTGGAAGGAGTCGGCGAGCGCGCGGTTGCGGGCAAACTGGTGGGCGTTGGCGAGGGAGTTCGCAGCGTGTCCGGCGAGTTCGTTAAGCAGTCTTACCTCGCGTTCGCCAAAAGCTTGGGGTTCGGTCGAGCACACCGCGAGCACCCCATAGGCTCGCTCGGCCAGGGCGATTGGGACGAGCATGAGGGCCTTGAGACCGACCGACGCCGCCGCCTGCGCCGCCGGGTTGGTCTCGTGAGAGCTGTCGTTGCAGACCGCCGTGCGTCGGCGACCGAGCGTCAACGCGGTGGCATCGGAGGCCTCGGAGCAGAGCCGCTCCGCGTCATCTCCCTCGAACCCGCGGGCGACAACGACGCGATTTGAGCGGTGGCGCCCGGCATCGAGAACCGCCAGCCGGTTGGAGCCCGCGATCCGCGCCGACTCGGCGATCAAGCGCCGGAAGATCTCATCGCCGGTCATGGCGCCGGCGATTTGGTAGGCGGCGTTGGTAAGAGCGGCACGCTCGCCCAGCTGCCGTTCCCGGGTCTCGAGCTCCTCCAGCCGTCGGTGCGCCTCGGAGATCGCCGCGTCGAGGCCCCGTCGCGATTCGGTGATGTCGCTCAGGAGTTGGACGTGTCCGAGTGGTTCGCCGGAGGCCGACCGCAACGGCGAGCAGTCGATCGACAGGACGACGCCGTCGACCGTCTCTTGCTCCCACGAGTCCCCTCTTGGCGGGTCGAGGGAGGCGCAGACGCGGCTCTCGTAGTCGCCGGGGTTCTTAAAGCGCCACGCGATGATTTCGCGCTGCGCACGGATGGCCGGAGCCCCGATGGCGCGGCTCAGATCTCCGCCCAGCAGCAGCTGGGCGGCGTGGTTCGCGATGACCAGCACCCCGCGCTCGTCGGTGATGAGCATGCCGCTGGGGAGGCTGCCCACCACCCCCTCGAGCAGCTCTCGCCATCCGTGTTCGCTCGAGGACATCACTCGTTCTCTGGTGGCGCCGCGTGCAGCTGGGCGTTGGTGACATATCGCCGTGCCTGCGCCCGAAGGGCGGTCCTCTCCTCATCTGTGGTCGGCCGCCGAATCTTGGCCGGGATGCCGAGGACCATCGACCCCGGTGGGATATCCATTCCCTCCGGCACCATCGCGCCGGCGCCCACGATTGAACCGGAGCCCACCCTCGCGCCGTTGAGGACGATCGCGCCGATGCCGATCAGGCTGCCGTCGTCGACTGTGCAGCCGTGGACACACGCGCGATGGCCGATGGTCACCTCCTCGCCAATCTCGCAGGGAAAGCCCGGATCTGCGTGCAGAACCGCGCCATCCTGCACGTTGCTTCTCACTCCGATGGCCACCCGTTCGGTGTCGGCGCGAACCACCGCGGTCGGCCATACCGATGCGTGGGCGGCGATGGTCACCTCTCCGATCACCTCGGCCGCTTCGTGGACAAAACAGGCCGGGTCGAGAGTCGGTGCCTTGCCCGGAAGACGACGAATCATCAATCCGAGGCTAGCTGAGGTGCCGTGCACTGTCGGTGTGTTCCGCGCGGACGATCCGCAGGAACCCGCACGAAAACTCCGATCGGTGCGATAGATTCCCGGAACGAGTTCGTCGAGTGGAGGTCGCACACGTGTCGAAGGTCCGCAAACTTCTTGCACTGACCCTTATGGGTAGCGTCCTGGCGATTGGCGCCGCGGCGTGTGTCGAAAGCGACGACAGCGCGGCGGAGACGCCGGCCGACGCTGAAACGGTCGCCAACACCGCGCCCCAGACCGATGCGGACGGCAACACCGTTCCGGCGCCCGGCGAGGAGGAGCCCGCCCCTGAGGGTGAAGGCGAGGAGGGCGGTGAAGGCGCCGCCGGCGACGCTGCCGCCGGCGAAACCGCATTTGTCGCCTCGTGCGGCAGCTGCCACGCCGGAAACGGCACCGAGGCAGGCGGGGTTGGACCTCAGCTCTCCGGCGCGGGACTCGACGAGGCGGGCGTTCGCACGGTCATCACCGAGGGGCGTGGCGCCATGCCCGGGGGTCTCGCATCCGGTGAAGACCTCGACAATATCGCTGCCTACGTGTTGAGTCTGCAGTAGCGCTCAGTCAAGATCTGCAGGGCCAGTATGGGCCTTGAGATCTCAACACACGAACTCGGCGCGACGAGCGTCCTCGCCCTGACGGGCGAACTCGACATCTACACGGTGCCGATGTTTCGCGGCGCGTTGGAGGCTCACGATCCGGCGCGCACCCGCCTGATCGTTGATCTGTCCGAGGTGAGTCTGCTGGACTCCTCGGGTCTGGGCGCCTTGGTGAGCATTCTAAATCGCACCCGCGAGGGGCAGGGTCAACTTGGGCTCGTTTGCCCTCAGCGCCAAATTCGCCGGGTGTTCGAGATCACCGGCCTGCGCCGGGCCTTCGTCTTCGGCGACGATGTCGCGTCGGTCGATGACGCGCTGGATTCTGCGTCGGCCGGCGCTGCGTCCTAACCCCACGTGCTCGATCTCAAGCTCATACGAAACGAGACCGATCGTGTGCGCGCGGCTTTGGCGCGCCGTGGTCACAGCGAGGACCTCGAGCAGCTACTGGAAAGCGATTCCGACGCCCGCGCGCTGAGGGGGAAGGTCGAACAGGCGAAGGGCGAGCGCAAACGGCTCTCCAAGGAGATTGGGCGCCGGCGCGGCTCCGGCGAGGACAGCTCCGACCTTGAGGCGTCCGCGAAAGAGGTCGGCGACGCGGTCGCAAACGACGAGGCGCGACTGAAGGAACTCGAGGAACGGCGCACCACTCTCCTTCTGTCGTTGCCGAACATCGCCGATGAGGAGGCGCCCGAAGGGGGCGAGGATGACGCCGTGGTGGTGCGCGAGGTCGGGGCGCCCACCGAGTTCGACTTCGAACCCCGGGACCACCTCGAGCTCGCGGAACCGCTGGGACTTATCGACATCGAACGCGCCGCGAAGGTGTCGGGCTCGCGGTTCGCTTATCTGATGGGCGATCTTGTTCGCGTTCAGCAGGCGCTCGTATCATTTGCGATGGCGCACGCCGCGGACGAAGGTTTTTTGCCGGTAATACCGCCGGTCCTGGTGCGCGAGAGCGCGATGTGGGGCACGGGGTTCTTTCCCACAGACCGTGCGTCAATCTACGAAACCGCGGCCGATGACCTCTTCCTGGTCGGCACCTCGGAGGTTCCCCTTGCGGCGCTCCACCAAGATGAGATTCTCGATGCCGAGACACTCCCGCTCCGCTACGTGGGCGTGTCGACCTGTTTCCGTCGAGAGGCCGGTGCGGCGGGGAAGGACACCCGCGGCATTTTCCGGGTCCACCAGTTCGACAAGGTCGAGATGTTCTCGTTCGTTCCGGCGGATGCCTCTGCCCAGGAACACGAGTTGATCCTCGGCCTCGAGGAGCGGATTTTTCAGGGGCTTGAGGTTCCTTACCGCGTGGTCGACATCGCGCTTGGCGACCTCGGTGCGCCGGCCGCGCGCAAGTTCGATATCGAGGCGTGGATGCCCGGTCAGCAGCGCTACCGCGAGGTGACTTCGTGCTCCAACTGCACGGATTATCAGGCCCGGCGGCTCAAGACGCGCACCCGGGGAGACTCCGGCACCGAGATGGTGCACACCTTGAACGGGACGGCCGTTGCCCTGTCTCGGGCGCTCATCGCGATCATGGAAAACCACCAGCGCAGCGACGGCTCCATCGTCATCCCGGCCGTGCTACGCGACTTCGGCGCCCCTGAGCGGCTGGGTCCGCCCGCGCCCTCGACCCCCACCTCGTAGTTCTAGGTCGGGCTTCCGTCAAACCCTGGGACGAGCGGACGTCTCAGGCGGCCACCGGCCCCACGGAGGTGGTCCCTAACTTGGCGCACTAGGCGGATCTCGCCGGAAGCGGCGCCACCGGGGCCCGGTAGTCGGACCCCTAGTACGGACTCGGCGTGTCGCGCCCCTGTGAGTCACCCTCGGGGGCGGCGATCGTGACGATCGATTCGAGAACCGTGCTGTTGGGAACACGAATCAGCGCACCGTTGTCGCCCTCGAGCACAACGTGTGATGACTCAAACCTCGTGATGCGCCCGTCGGCCCCGGCCACCGTGATCTTTTGACCCAGCTCAAGGTCATCGCCGAGGTAACGGCCGGCGGTGATCTGGTGGGCGACCGATTGTGAGCCGAAGCCGAACGCGAGAGTGAAGGTGAGGGCGGCGGCGCCGATCGCGATCGCGATCAGAACGACGAACAGCTCAGTCGGTATCCCCGCCTGGGCCGCGGCAACGATCACAAAAATCGCGACGACCAGCGCGCCGGCGAGCGTGCCGAGGGGACCCTCGATGCCGAGCTGGTTGGTGAGACGCCGCACCCAGTCGCCGACATAACCGGCGACGACAACACCGAGAAAAACGATCGCGAGCGCCACGAGCAATCGGGGCAAGAAAAGGATGAACTCGTTGATCGGCTCCTCGAGGGTTTGCACGCCGAGAAGGCCAACCGCCAAGACAACCGCAAAGATCGAAATGAAGATCCGCACAATCGCCGCGACCAGCTTGCTGACCGAACGGCCGAGGCCAACCTGCGCGAGGCTGTCCCCAACTCCGATCCGCTCTCCCATTTGGTCGATCTTCGCCCTGAGCATCAGTCCGGTGAGCGCCTTGGCGATGTAGCGCGCGACCAAGAGCCCGATGATGAGTACGGCGAGGAATGCCGCAATCCGCGGAAGTACGTCGACCACCGAATCGAGGGCGTCGGAGGCGACGCTCGTGGCGGGTGAGAAGGCGATCACCTGCGGGTTCTCCTACTGACGGGCGCCGAGCGCCTTTTTCAGGGCGATGCCCACAGCATCCACGAGTCGAAGCACGCTGCCAAGCGCGTCGCGAATCGGAGCTTGCCATCTGGCGGTACTCACAATCCCGCTGACAAACTCCGGTCCGAGCTCATCGGCCGCGGCGTCGGCGTCGAGTTCCCCGACGAGTTCGTCCAAACGTTCGTCTGTCGTGCTCACTCGGGCAGTTCCCAGTCATACGTGTTGTTGCGAAGCAGCTCAATCAACTCACCGCGTGCGCGGTGAAGCCGCCCTTTCACGCTCCCCAGGGGGCTCCCGGTGATCTCGGCGATCTCTTCGTAGCTCAACTCAGCGAGTTCGCGCATCACCAGCACCTCCCTGTGCTGCTCGCGCAACTGGGCAATCTTGAGCCGCATCCGGTCCCTGCGCTCCGAGTCCAGGAGGCTCGACGCTGGCTGGGGCTGGCCCTCGCGCTCAAGGTCCTGCTGTTCTGCCAACCGCTCCGCCTGGTCGGTCGGGATGGCGCGCCGCCTCTCCAAAGTGTTGAGGGCAGTGTTCTGGGTGATCCTGAGTAACCAGGCGCGAAACGGTGCGTCGCCCCGGAATTGTTTGAGGCGATGGAAGGCTCGCAGAATCGCGTCCTGGGCGACATCCTCGGCATCGCTGGGGCCGACGATTCGTGCCGCGACGCGGTAGACCACGTCGCGATAGCGCTCCGTGAGGACACCGAAGGCCTCAAGGTCGCCCTCCAGGGTTCGGCGAACGAGCTCGTCATCGTTTGTCGCGACGATCGCGCACATAAACACGGCAGCCTACTCTCGCGAAGAGGTTGGCCCGAAGCCGTGGTGTGTGTAAACCGAAAATGCCCGCATGCGCTGGTCATACCCGGAATGACCGGCGGGTCCTCCCGGGAGTTACAGACAGCCATCGCACCGCTTCCGCCAAGAAAGTGCAACCTCTCGCGATGTTCGGCTGTCTCGCTTCATACACGCGGTGTCCTCTGATGCCGCAATCTCCAGGGGGGAGAAACAATGGAGACCCAAACGCTGCTGGCATTTTCCTTTTCAGACAGCCTGCAGGCGCTCTCCGATGATGTCGCGACGTGGATTCCGCGACTGGTCGGTGCGCTGCTGATCCTTCTGATCGGCTACATCATCGCTCGTGTGCTGAGCGGAATCGTCCGGCGTCTGCTGGGCAAGATCGACGCGGATGGATTCCTGGCGAAAACGCCGGCCAAGGCCGTCCTCGACAAGGTTCCGGACGTGTCGGTGTCGGCTATCGCCGTCGGCGTCACGTTCTGGCTGATCTTCTTGGTTGCGTTGGGCGAGGCCGCCCGCGCACTCAACGTCGAGTCGGTGAACGACGGCGTGGATGCGGTCTGGAGCTACATACCGAACATCATCGCTGCCGTGTTGATCATCGTCGTCGCGGTCATCGCCGCGGGTTTCGTTCGCGACCTACTTCAGAAGGTCATGGGCGGCTCGCCACTGGGCGCCATCGCGGCTTTGGTCGCGCCGGTCTTGATCCTCACGATCGCCGGGTTCATGGCCTTGGTGCAGCTTGAGATCGCCGTCCCGATCGTTACCGGCGCGTTCTACATCGTGCTCGGTGCGATCGCGCTCGGTTCCGCGATCGCCTTCGGCCTCGGTGGCCGAGACGCCGCCAAGCAGCTGCTGGACGACGCGTTGGAGAAGAGTCGGAGCTAGTCGGCTCTTTCGCGGTCTGTCGGATCCCCGGCGGGGTCCGGCGGACCGTCATCCGCTCCCGCCTCACCCCGGTCCGCGGGACCAACGAGGGCGAGCAAGCCGGCTGTACCGATGCCGATGATCACAATCGGCCACACGATTGCCGGATCGAGGTTCGCGCCACCGCCCTCGATGCTCAAGAGATAGACCGCGGCGACGGCCACACACAGCAGGCCGAGAAACAACGACGGTAGGCGGGGCGGGGTTCTCATTGTGCTCCCGTCACATCAACGTTGCCGAAACCAAGGTCCACCTCGAGTCGGAGCGTGGAGGTCGCGCCCGGCACGGTCACCCGCTCGACAAACTCCGCGCCCGGTCCGTCGTCGTTGTAGTTGTCGGTCCTGCTGAAGCCACGCGCGTCGATGTTTCCAAAACCCACCCGGACATCGACGGTGAGGTTGGTCTCTGCGGGCAACAAGACCCGGAAATCCCCTGCTCCAATATCCACTTCGACCTCGGTGGTTCCGGAGGGGAGGCTCACGCGACGCAGGTCCAGCCGGGCCTCTCCGGCCCCGAGCTCGTAACGCTCCGGAATTGCCGCCGCCGCGGTCGGCGCCCAGTTCCGCTCACCGAAACCACCGCTGAACGTCGTTCCTGCGGTCGCCAGGCAGGCCACTGCGACAGTGAGCACGATCCCAATCGGAATGAGGCCACCGCCGCGGCCCAAGAACGCGCTCAGAACCAACCCAAGCCCCACCACGCCGAGCGCCGCCGCCGCGATGCCGCCGGGTCCAAGCTCGCTCGCTCCCAAGCTGCGAAGCAACATAAGGACACCGACCACCACAACGGCCAAGCTGAGGGTGGGGAGGGTCCATGACCGGCCCCGTGGTTTGGCCGGCGCGGTTTCCAGAGGGTCGCCGGGAGGATAGGGCGAGTCGTGGACCGGCCGCTGCGCGTCGGCCGACGGCGCGCGCTCGGCCATGTTTTCCCGCCACCAAAGCGCCGCCAGGCCAAGGCTGATCAGGTAGGCGGCAACACCAATCCTGCCGAGCCCCAGCAGGTTGAGCCCACCGATCAGGGCGCTACCACCAACCGCGATCAGCACAAGCACAGCGGCCGCGCCAATGCCGGCCTGCCGCGGCATTCTGAAGGTCGCGTGCGCCTCACCGTAGCGCGGCATGACCAGCAGCGCCAGCCCATAGAGCACGGCCCCAACCCCTCCGATGAGCGTCGCTGCGACAAATGCGACCCGGACGATTGCCGCCTCGGTGCCGAGGTGGCGCGCGATGCCCGCCGCGACCCCGCCGATCAAGCGGTTGTCCACGCTTCGTGAAACTCCGTGCACAGCGGTTCGGGTGCTCACAGCAAACATCCTGCAGGAGCGCGATCGCACGGTCCATCGGGAATAACCCTTAGAGCGTCGGGGGATCTCCTCGTTCCGCCGGCCCGAGCTCTGTGAAACCATCGTGGCACGATGGGCACGACCACCACATCGCCTCCGACGGCCAGGCCGAGTGGATCGCGTCGCCTGCGCCGTGCGCGCGCCGGGGGTCTTATCGGGGGTGTCGCCGCCGGAATCGCCGAGCGCGTTGGGGTCCCGGTCACGATCGTGAGACTCGGGTTTGTCGTTCTGGCCCTGGTCAACGGCATCGGAATCGTCGGTTACCTCGCGGCATGGTTGCTTCTTCCCGCGGACGGGCCAGGCCCACCCCGTCGGGCAGAGGGGAACGCGCCCTTCCAGATCGTGGCGATTGCCCTTCTCGGTATCGGCGCGGCGGTGCTTCTGATCGGAAGCGGCCTCGTCGTTGACGAGTGGCTCATCCTCCCCTTGGTGTTAGTTGGGATCGGCGGTGTGGTGCTCTGGCATCGCACCGACAGCGAACGCCGCACGGACCTTGCCGATGGGGCGGTGCGGACCATCCTCGGAGGCAGAACGGGAATTGTGCGTCTGCTCGTCGGCGGCGGCTTGGTGCTCGCCGGCGTCGCGACGGTGGTGGTTGTTGGCGACCAAGTCACGGCGGCGCTCGCCATCCTGCTCGGAGTCGGGTTCGTGCTCGCGCCCTGGCTGTGGAGCCTTTCCCGAGACTACCTCGAGGAGCGCCGGGAGCGCATTCGGTCCGAGGAGCGCGCCGATATGGCTGCTCGCCTCCACGACTCGGTCTTGCAGACTCTGGCGCTCATTCAACGCTCGGCGGACAGCCCGGCAGACACCGTCCGCCTCGCCCGCCAGCAGGAGCGCGAGCTTCGGACCTGGCTGTTCGATCCCGAACGCGCCCACCCCGGAGAGTCTCTGCGGGCGGCTCTCGAGGCGGCTGTGGCGGACGTCGAGGAATTGCACGACGTCCGCGTCGAGTTGGTCGTCGTGGGAGAGGCGCCAATGGATGAGCGGATCGAGGCGCTTGTACTGGCGATGCGCGAGGCCCTGGTCAACGCGGCGAAATTCTCCGGCGAGGCTGAGGTGTCCGCGTTCGTCGAAGTCGGCGAGGCTGAGGCTCAGGCGTTCGTGAGAGACCGTGGGGCGGGATTCGATCCCGAGCTGGTCGACGAGGAGCGCCAGGGAATCAGAGGGTCAATCATCGGGCGCATCCAACGCGCGGGCGGCAGCGCTCAGGTCACCTCAAAACCCGGCGGCGGAACCGAGGTCGACATCACACTGCCTTTGGAGGATTCATGAGCGAGGCCACGCCACGAGTGGTGATCGTCGATGACCATCCCATGTTTATCTCCGGCGTCCAGGCCGAGCTCGGAGACCGAGTGGAGGTCCTCGCGACCGCGACCGACGTGGACGACGCAATTGCGCTTATCGCCCAGCACGAGCCCGACGCAGTGCTGGTGGATGTGCATATGCCCGGTGGCGGAGGCAAAGCGGTCATCGAGTCCACGCTGCAGTCGTCACCGGAGCGTCGGTTCTTGGCGCTGTCGGTCTCCGATGCCCCCGAGGACGTCATCGCGATCATTCGGGCGGGAGCCCGGGGGTATGTCACCAAAACCATCTCCGGGGATGACTTGGTGGATGCAATCCACCGGGTTACCGCCGGTGACGCCGTCTTTTCGCCCCGGCTCGCGGGGTTCGTCCTGGACGCGTTTTCATCGGGCGTCACCACCCCGGCGGATCCCGAGTTGGACCAACTGACTCCGCGCGAGAACGAGGTCTTGAGATTCATCGCCCGAGGCTACGCATACAAGGAGATCGCGTATCGCCTCTCGATCTCCCCCAAGACCGTTGAGCATCACGTCAGCTCGGTGCTTCGCAAGCTACAGCTGTCAAATCGATACGAGCTGACCCGATGGGCGACGGACCGCCGCCTGGTGTGAGCGGTTCGGCCTGCCGCTCGATCTACGCGGCGAGAGGAACGGGCGCGGGTCCCGGGCCGCACTCTGAGAGCTCTTCCGCGAGCTGCTCGACCCGGTGTGCCGGCCAGCGATTCTGATCGGCGAGTCTCTGCCCGAGCTCGATCGCGCTGACCAGCGCCTCCATGACCTCGGGTGACTCATCGATCGACCGGCAAAACAGCAGAGCGTCCGCGGCTTCGCGGATGAGGTCTTTGTGCTTCGTCTCAAGCGAATCGGAGGCGCTCAGCAGCTGCATAACTCGGCCGTAAGCGTTTGCGCGTTGCGAGGTCATCGGGGTCCAGATATCGGATTGGAAGGGAGACATACTCTGAACGTTCCTTCGGCTGGAATGACGGATCCTTGATCCCTCAGGTGGCGGCAGAGATGGCTCAGATATACGCAAATTGCGCATGAATGGCCCACGGTGAGGCGCACCGAGCCGCACCGCGCTCTGCGCCCTGGGTCGATTGGGTTTGGTGCCATGGGCCTTACCGGGACCTACGGTGAGGTTTCGCGCGAGCAGGCACTTCGAGTGCTCGCTCACGCCATCGATCTCGGAGTGGCCCACATCGATACGGCCGCGACCTATGGCGACGGCGAGAACGAGCGCCGGGTGGCCGCGGCGATCCGGCACCGACGCGGGAAGGTCTTCATCGCGACCAAGTGCGGCGTGCGTTATGCGCGTGGCCGCCTGATCGCCGACGGACGCCCCGAGTCGGTCGTCGCCGGCGTGCATGAGAGCTTGCGGCGCCTGGACGTGGAGACCATCGACCTGATGTACCTCCACCGGGCCGATCCGGACGTGCCGATCGAGGAGAGCATCGGGGCCCTCGACGAGCTGCGCCGCCGGGGCGACATTCGCGGCATCGGGTTATCCGAGGTGAGTCCAGGGCTCATTCGGCGCGCCGCCGACGTCGCGCAGATCGATGCGTTGCAGTCGGAATACTCCCTCATGACGCGGGAACTGGAGGGCGAGACGATCGATCTCCTTCGTGAGCGGGGCATTCCGCTGGTCGCCTATTCGCCCCTTGCGCGCGGGCTGTTGGTGAATCCGCACCCTGGGCTTGGGAGTTTGGCTGCGGACGATTTTCGTCGTTCAATCCCGCGCTTTCAGGGATCGAACCTCGCCCACAACACCCTTCAGGCTCAGGCGCTGGTCGCGGTGGCCGAGGCGCACGAAGCCGAGCCGGCACAGATCGCGCTCGCGTGGGTGATGGCCCGCGACCACGACGTGGTTCCGATTCCGGGGACGACCAGGGTCGAGGCGCTCACGTCCAATGCCGCGGCCGCTCGGCTCACTCTGGCGCGGGACGAGATAGACCTGCTCTCGGAGGCGTTTCCGCCGGGTGTCGCCCGAGGTCGACGCAGCGCCGAGTCCCCCGAGTAGCGGGCGCGGCAGCTCTGAGAAGACTCGCCCGTGCACGCCCGGCACTTAAACTTTCGGCTCTTAGCAATTCATAACAGCGTCCCCGCGGAGCACTCCGCTGGGGGAGCCGACGGGGCGAAAGTTGACCCTGTTAGTGGATTTTTTGCGCAATTAAGTATGCAAACCCGCGAGAAGCGGTTCTGTGCCTTAGCGCGCGGGCGGTGCGCGGACTCGCCGCATCCGACCTCGTGGGCGCCAAAAAGCCCTCGACGAAAGAAAGTGCAGCCGACTTTCGCGGGGTCGGCGCGTCTCAGTAAGTAATGATCGACTGGTATCCACCTCAAGCGAGCCTCGCTGACGGCCTCGGTAGCGACCCGACTCAGGTTGAGACCGACCGGCGCGCCGAACGCTTCATCAAGGCCGTCGCGAAGCGCCACCCCGACATCGCCGAACACGCGCGGCGGACCTCAGCTGTCGCGGTGGCGATCGCGGGAGAGCTTGGGTGGGGCGCCGACGAGCGGCTGCTACTGCACCAGGCGACGCTTCTTCACGACGTCGGCATGCTCCATGTGGCCGACCGGATCCGCACAAAAAACGGTGCGCTCAGCGCTCCTGAGCAGGACCAGATCAAAGAACACTCCGCCATGAGCGCGGCGATGGTCTCCGATGTGCTGACCGAGGAGCAGATCACCTGGATCCGCAGCCACCATGAACGTCCGGACGGCGCCGGCTACCCCCGAAATCTCAAACGCCCCCAAATCCCCGAGGCGTCCTTGATTATCGCCCTTGCCGACGCCTGGGTCGCAATGGTCTCTGGTCGCTCCTACCGTCCACGGATGAGCGGCGATCGGGCCCTGGCGGAATGCTGGCGCAACGCCGGACTCCAGTTCAGCACCGAAGCTGTCGAGGCGCTGGTCGCCCTGTGGCAGAGAACCGGTGACGAAAAACTTGTCGAGGCACGCGAAAGCGCTTTCGGTAGTGCTCCCCTGACCGAGGCGATTCGGCTCAGCGCCTGACAAGGACGACGGGCGTGCCGTTTCGGCCAGCGCAAGCCCGTCTGATCCCCCGCCGAATTGCCCGCCTCTCCGGCGGGCCGTTCGGTTCTTGGTTCCGGCTGCGGCCGTCGAGCTGCTAGTTCGCAGTACCCACTGCGGCTCCCTGCGAACCTCAATACGCCACCACCTAATCCTGTTGGGGTTCGGCGTCGAGTAGCCCGTCCGGCAGAAGATCTAGGCGGAGAGCACGACGCTGACTTCGAGGTCCTCGAGTCGGGCCGGACGGCCGAAGTAGAAGCCCTGGAAGCACTCACAACCATGGCTGCTGAGGACCTCGACCTGCTCAGACCTCTCCACCCCTTCGGCGATCGCATCGATGTCGAGATCGCGCGCCATCTCCAGCACCGCGCGCAGGATGGCTTCGCCGCGCGGGTTGTCCTCGGCTCCCTCGACAAACGAGCGGTCGATCTTCAAACCGTCGATGCGCAGATCGCGAAGGTACGACAACGAGGAATAGCCCGTGCCGAAGTCGTCCAAAACGATCTCCACGCCGAGATCTTGGAGAGCCGCAACATTGTCGCCGACGACCGCCGGATCGCCGAGGATCACCCGCTCGGTGATCTCGACAGCCAGTCGGTCGGGGCTCATGTCGGCGGCCCTCAGCGCGGCCTGCACCATCTGCACGAGGTTCGGCAGGAGGAAACTTTGCGGCGAGAGATTGACCGACACGCGCATCGGTGCGCGCAGTCCGCGCTCGGACGTCTCAGTCAGGGCGGTGCGAAGGGCCCAGTCATCGATCTGAGTGATCACATCGGTCTCTTCAGCGATCGCGATGAACTCGTCGGGAGGTACCGCGCCCAACGTCGGATTCTCCCAGCGAATGAGGGCCTCAAGGCCCATGGCACGGCGGTCCTCAAGGTGCACCACCGGCTGGTAGACAAGGTGGAACTGATCCATTCCCGCGGTGGCGAGGCGAAGCTGCTGCTCGATTGCGACGCGACGCTGGCGGTGCTCCCGCGCGGCATTGTCGAAGAAGGCGATGCGCTCGCCGCTCGATGCCTTCGCCCGATACAAGGCCACATCGGCGGCCTCCAGTAGCTCCTCGGCCGTGCTGTCGCTCAAGCTGGCGATACCGATGCTCGCCGGAAGCACCAACCACCGACCATCGATCTCCATTGGCTTGTTCAGCTGCGCGGCAAGGCGTCGCGCAAGCCTCAGCGCGTCATTGTGATCGATTCGCGGCAGGACCGCGACGAACTCGTCTCCGGCAATTCGTCCCACGGATTCCTCGCGTCTGATGTGTGTCGCCAAACGCGTCCCCACCTCTTGCAGGGCACGATCGCCCGCCGCGTGCCCGTAGAGGTCGTTGATCGTCTTGAAGCCGTCCAGGTCGATATAGAAGACAACCGCGCTACCAGTGTCACGAAGTTGATGATTGAGCAGCTGGAGCAGGCGGGGGCGGTTCGGCAGGCCGGTCAGATCGTCGTGAGTCGCGCGCCACTCGGCCGCCGTGAGCGATTCTTCGAGCTCCCGCGTGTTCGCGCGGTCGGTGACCGCTACCGAGACGTAGCCGGCCAGGATGATAAGGGCCTCCTTGTCCTCGTCGGAGAAGTCCTCACGCCGCTGGCGGCCTGCGATGACCACGGTGGCGCCGACGGCTTCTCCTCGCTGGTAGATCGGAGCCGACATCGCAGAGCCCACGGCGGAGCGATCTGAGCCGCCGGGGTCGGTCGCCAGCTGTTCTTCGCGGATCGTGCGCTCAACGAGTTCAGCCTCATCGGTGCCAGACCACGACCCCATGGGCGTCTCGCCCTCAGCGTTCCACACGCCGGCGTCGGGGCCTTCAAGAAGGCGAACGAATACCTGGTCGGTCGGGAAAGCCTCGGTGGCCTGCTGGATGATCGTGGTCAGCGGGGACTCGTTATGTTCGGGCTGAGAGACCGCTCGCTGCAGGTTCAGAACACGCCGCGTCAACGAAACGTGCCGTTCCTTGAACTTCTCGGCAAGGCTGCGCACCTCCGCGTTGGCGCGAACCTGCTCGGCGAGAGAGTCCGCGGTTATACGCGCGAGTCGCATCACACGGATCATGGTACGAACGACCACGATCTCTTCCCCATCAAACGGCCCGGATGGACGCGCGAGGGTGACGACCGTGTCGTCCATGCCCGGAACCGGAAGGGTCAATACACTGCACTTGCCAAGTTGCGAGAGTTTCGTGACCGTCTGGCCGAGTCCGCGCCCCGCCAAGCGAACGAGGTCATCGGGGTTGTCGCCCAGACCCACGCTGGCGATGACTTTGCCCTCGCAGACGATGCCCACCACAGGCGCGTCGAAGGATTCGGCGAGCGCCTCGACGGAGTAGCGCCGGATCTCCGTCTCATCGGAAACCGAAAAAACGCCGAGGAATCGAACGAGCGCCTGCGCCGAGGTCAGGGCGTCGAGATCATCCTGTCGCATCAGGCGATCGCCATGACCACCATCGTTTGATGGTGAAGACCGATCGCTCCTGACGTGCGAGCGATTTCGCCATAGGTGTAGTACCCCCCGAACGGCGTGCCGGTGGGAAGCGTCTCGGTGAGCGCGTGGACTTCGTCCTCAAGCTGCGCCTCGCCGAGAATGGCCCGACGCGCGACGCAGTCGAACGCGATGACGCCGATCGGGTCGTGGCCATCCAATCTGCCCACGGCCTGATCGACGGCGCCCCTGGTCGCCTCGATCACCGAGTTGCGGTCACCGTTCATGACCCAAACGATTTGACCGACGTCGATGTGGAGCAGGAACTCCAACGACCGCCGTTCAAAGTCGCAGCCCTTCACAAATCTGACGTGTCCCGAGCCTTGATCCCTGATCCCGAAGGGCCGGGTCTGAGCGAACTGGGCAAAACTCGCGTTGTCGGCCGCGGCCGAGGACGGGGCGTCGACGCGTTCGAGGTAGACATCCAGCGCCGGGCGGTCGTCGATCTCCAGGACGGAGGTGCCGTCCGACGCGGTGATGATGAGGGGCTCGCCAATAGGCGACCAGCCGTGCTCCACGCCGATGCCAATCGGTGCCGTCGACTGCAGCAGCGCCGCTGCCGCAGATCGGCTCACAACCCGGTCGTCGTGGAACTGAAAGGTCTCCTCCATCGCTAGGTCGTCACCGGCGCAGCCGCCAACGATCCCCACTCCGGCGCCGGTTACCCGATACGCGCCGCGAATGATTTGGGCGACGTCGCCGTGGAGTCCATCGGTGAGGAGCATCAGCGCCGAATGGGACGACGTCGGCCCTGCCGACGGAATGCAGCCGCGGGCAAGGCACTCGCCGGCCTCTCGCGAGTCGGGCGTCTCGTAGGTGTGAAGTGCGGTGGTCACATCGAAGTCCTGGCCGCCCAGCGCGATGACTTGTCCGGCGGAGTTCGCAATCCCGCCGCGGGTAACGACGCCGGAGGATGAGCACCCGATAGTCGGAACCTCGTGCAGGCCTTGGCGCAGTTCCGCGAGCGTGCCGGCGAGGGCGAGGCTCGGCGTGAGGAAAGCCATCAGCAGCGCGGGATGATCGTCGAAGCTGGCGACAAAGCTTGGAAACTCGCGCCGGAGATCCGACTCGGTCGGCGCCGTGAGGACTGACATCCAGCGAGAGCCGCTCTGCGACTTCCGAAGCTGGATGAACTCATCAGCTTCAATCTCCGTTGTCATCTCTTTCTCCAGGGCCGCTCAGCTTGTGATTCAGCATCGGCAAAAGCTGCGAATTCCTTGAGTGGTCCAGGGGTGTTGCGAGGTCCCCTGCCGGCCTGCACCCCTCGGTCGCACCATGGAAGAGTCGATCCTCCAGTTTGCCTATCCGACCGAGCACCCGCCGGAAAACAGTCACCAGTAGCCAAGCGCAACCGGGCTGGGGTTTACCCGCAGTCGACGTTCGGCGATCTACCAAACCTGGCGATCGACTGGGTGGACCCCGTTGCGGGTGGGACTGTCCTCGCGTATAAGGCGCAGTGTGAACCCAACCGCCTTCGCGATCACGGTCATCTACACGATTTCCTGCATCGTCGCCCTCATCGCCGTCCTGGTCATCTGGCACTCAACCCACCGGACGGACTCGGGGGAGAGTAACGCGGTCGATACGCAGAAGCTCGCGCACCGCGAGAAGACCTGGTTCTTGATGGTGGTCGCCGCACTCGGTGCGCTCCTTTTGGCCACCCTGCCGTTCATCCCCTACGGGGACACCGCCGCGGCGGAAGGGCAGCAGGCCGTTTCGGTCCGCGGCCTGCAGTTCGCGTGGCTCATCGAGCCCCAGCAGATCACCGCCGGAGTGCCGACGCGCTTCACGGTCGAGGCCGACGATGTCTCCCACGGCTTCGCCGTCTACAACGACGACAACACGCTGCTCTTCCAGATTCAGGCGATTCCCGGCTACGCGAGCGAGTACGTCCACACCTTTGACGAGCCCGGCCGCTACCAGGTCGTGTGCCTGGAATTCTGCGGTGTGGACCACCACAAAATGCTCGGCACGATCAACGTTGAGGAACCCGTCGCGTGAGCACCGCAGCCCCCGCGTACGACTACGAGCCGGTCCAGGTCCAGGATGATGCGGATCGCGCGGTCGCCCGTCGCCTAACGCTCCACTACGTCATTGCGTCGACGGCCATCTTCTTGGTCACCGGCCTGCTCGGCGCGCTGATGCGCCAGAGCCAGGCCAACATCGTCCAGCTCGATGACAACTTCTTCTATGCCGTGATGACCGCCCACGGCCTCGGCGCGTTTGTCGGCTGGGGTGCATTCGCGGTGATGGGTTTCTCATTCTGGGTGCTGAGCGAGGTGGGCTTTCCGATCGGCCGCCTTGGCGCCGCGCTGGCGAGGGCCGCTTTTTGGCTGATGATCGCCGGTGTGGCCGGGGTGGTTGTCACGACCCTGATCTTCGGCTTCGCGGGATCGTGGGTCTTCCTCTATCCATTGCCTTTTGAGTCGGCAGGCCAATGGGGCGACGGTGTGACCGGCGTGTTCTCATTCGCCGTGCTGCTCGCCGGCCTGTCCATCGTGGTCTGGTGCGTCGCCATCCTGGTGATCGTCGCCGGCCCGGGACTCCGCAGCCCAAGCGCCTCGCGCACCAATCGGGTGCTGACTGCGATGGGCCTTGGCATTCTCGCACCGAAGCGGTTCCGGTCGGA
>CBDCGP010000010.1:0-14564 GCA_965216655.1 Acidimicrobiales bacterium | reverse complement strand
AGGCCGTCCCTGGCTGGGAACTCGACGTCAACGTAGTCGATGCCGTAGTCGGCGGGCGTCTTGGGGAAGGGCTGCTCGGGTGGGTACGGAAAGGTCTCGGCAAGTTTTCGGCCGGCGAAGTCCTTGACGGGGTTGGCCATCGGTTTCGTCCTCCCACGAATCTGAACTAGAATTCTATTTCTAGTAGGTGGCCGGCAACTGGGCAACCCCTCCACGGGGTGTCAGTCGTCACAGACGAGCGAGACAAGCCACCGAGAAGCGCTACACCCGCCTGCCGAGCGAGTACCGGCGATGGGCCGCGCTGGGACCGCTCGGTAACTACCACTCGATAATGTGCTTCGGGCCCTCGGGTCCGGGGGCTGTGGCGATGAACGTGGCAACCACGTAGGTGGCGTGGCGGTCGAGAGAGTGCCGAGCCCGGTCATATCGCATCGTCGTCCGAGGGTCCGAATGGCTCGCAGCGTCCTGGACATCTCGAAGCGCAACGCCGGCGTCGAGGGCGGCGGTGATGAAGCTGTGTCGCAGGCTGTGGGGACTGATCTTCTTGGGGATCCCGGCCCGCCGGGCGATTCGCTTCACGGCTCGGTCCGCGGCGTGGCGGTCCATCCGTTGACCGTAGGAACCGAGGAAGATCGGCCCGGTCGTCCGTTCTCCGATGTAAAGCCGGACAGCCCTGGCCGTTCGAGGCGCCAGCGGGACGATCGCTCCCTTGCCGCCCTTGCGGGTAATCCGCAGGATGTGATGGCCACGCTCGAACCCAAGGTCTTCGATATCAGCATTCAGTGCCTCGGACACCCTGAGCCCGTTCAGCGCCAACAGCGAGGCCAGGGCATGTTCACGGTGGGTGCCGATCCCTGACTGAATCATGAACGCGCTCAACTCGTTACGATCCAGTCCGAGCGTGCGGGATTCGTTGTCGACCTTGGGTCGGCGGACATGGGTGGCCGGGCTGCGGTCGACGTGGCCTTCTTGTTCGCAGTACCGGTAGAAGCTGGCCAGTGCCGAGAGGCGCCGGGCGACGGTGGAAGCCATGAGTCCTCGGGCTTCCATGGATCGTCCGAACAACTCGAGATGGGACCGCTGAACCTCGAACAGGTTGAGGCCGTAATCTCGGCACCAGTCGGCGAACAGGCGAAGGTCGGTGGCATAGCTGGTGCGGGTGGTCGTTCCGTAGCCAGCGAGAAAGCTCGCCACAACGAGCAACTCCCGACGGAAGGTCGGATCGTCGAGCGACGACAGTTCAGAGGTGGACATAGCAGTGCTCCTGATGACCCAGCCCCCAAGGGGCGGGTACCAAGCTCACCCTGAGTGACTCCCTCGGAGCGAAACCTGACACGGCACCGATGCCATACCCCAGCGCCTAGTCAGGGAACTCGTCGACCCAGATGTCGATGTAGTAGATCACGATTGCTCCCTCGCGAGGATCGTCGGTGTCGTCGACACCGAACAGGTGGAAGCCGGCCACCGTTCGACCGTAGATGGTCAACCGTCGAGCCGGGCCATGGGGGACCGACACGGCCTCCCATGTTTCTGGCTGCTCGCTCAGCGTCTGGGGGACTGGCCGGAGATCGAGACGCTTGAACTCGACAGCCCGTTCAGGCGAGAGCTGCTGTTCGATGTCATCGAGCGCGGAGTCTGCGAGCCGTACCGCCCTCAACTGCGGCGCAGGGCACGGTCAATGGCCGCCTGGTGCTCTTCAGGCGTGCGGCGACGAAGGGCCTCTTCCGCAGCTGCCGAGAGCGGCTCATCAGGTCGGTGAAACCGGACGACGTGCTCGGCCGCCTCGTCGATCTCTCGCCTTGCGGGTTCCATGACCCCACCATAGACGGCGCCACTGACAACCAAGCAGCATATAGACCAATCGGCATTCCCGAGCGCTGCACCGGTGCCGTTGAGCGTGCTCGGAGGCCGAGGTATTCAGGCGCTGGAGTGAACTGTCGGCCAGTAGTCTGGGCGGCGAGCCTGCCCAAGGCGTCCCTACCCGGTAAGGGGGCGTCCGGCCCGCAGTTGGTGAGGGTGGCTGCCCGTTCGAGCCGGGCCAGGTCCGGGGCGACCTCACGCTGCGGGCGTGATGGAAGCCCACACTGAGTGGCCGACTGCCCGATCGGTGAGCGTTTCCGAGCACGGCGCTGGTGCCGTTGTGCGTGGTCGGCTGGAACTCCCGACTCCCTGCTCCCAAATCGTGATCGACAGTCCTACGGCGCACCGAAGTCTGCCAATGAGCTGCGTTCAATCGCTGCGAAGCTCTGATAGCCGCTGGGTGTTGCTTTTCGTCGTGGCTACCAGTCGACGAGTCGTTGTAGCTGTGCCTCAAGACGACTCGGCTCGGCGCCGACATTGCTCCTATGCGTCTCCATATTCGAGGACTTGGTCAAAGAGCTGCAATTGTCGCTATGTGTGCGATCGCGCTGGTTGCATGTGGCGACACTTCAGATGTTGAGGTGTCGGAATCGAGTGTTGACCAGGTTGCCTTTGACGCGACGAGCGAGACGGATTCTGCGAGCAGTGCCACAACAACCTCCGTGGCTATTCTTACTAGTGAAACTAGCGAGGTAATCACCGGCGATGCTACGAAAACATCGCTGGCGACGACTACTGAGGCCCCTGCGACGACGACACAGGAGAACTCCGTTGAGGGTGATGACGCATCCTTTGACTTCGAGACTCTCATCGCCTCGGTGGAGAGTACATGCCAGGCCGATGATCGATACGACGTTCGTGCCTTCTCTGGAGTGGGAGACTTCTGGTACGACGTCAATGCTCAGTGGTACACGTTGTCAACTGGACCTCAGATAGAGGTTTTTTTGGAGGTGACCGATGGTGAGGGCAATGTGTTCGATGTCGGCGAGATCCCTGGTGAGTTGATCAGCGATAGGGCCCGTTCGGCAGCCATCTTGTTTTGCTACGAGAATTTGAACGGCGACTACTCCTCTTGGGAGGATCCGGGTCTATACGAGCCGTATCGTGTGTTCGATCGCGGTGCCGACCGGAACCCGCCCTTCCCCGGGGGCTAGCGATCACCGTATTGGCCATCGTCTACAAATGGGTCAATCGCCTGTGGTCGATGATCACCGTGATATCGAGCGCTCGGCAAGTGCCGTCTTCGGGCGGTGTTCGCTGGCCGCCGGCCGACATTATCGGTTGGGCTACCAATGGTCGCACTATCGAGCTTTGGGAACGATCCGATCGAGAGCTGTCTCGTGTCATGCGATTCGCCAGATCACGTAGCTGAGCGCGGCCAGCAGCCCGATGACGAGTGTCGGCGCAATGAGCGCGGAGGTGATGAGGTGCCATGATTTCATGTCGGTACTCCTGGTTTGTGAGCGGTTGGTGGCCGCTGGACGGATGGCGTCTTGTTGCGGCGGGCCTGGAGGATTTGGCTTCGTAGGATGCGTGCGGCGAGTAGTGGGCGGAGAAGACGGTGGGGGCGGTCCACCAGTCCAGCGACGCGGGCGAAGGTCGTTGCGGCGTCGGCGTCTGACGCGCCGAGGGCGTGAATCGATCGGATGTATCGGGTTGCGATCCGGTCGCGTCGTCTGGCGGCGGGACCGGCGAAAACCGCGTCCGCGGCAGCAGCCATGGCCCAGACTGGGGAGACGATCCGGTTCGCGCAGGCGAACCAGGCCGCAGGGTCGACGGCCCCTCGTGATGCGGCATGCCGCTGGAGGACTACTGCTTCGAGGGCTGCGACGGTCATGCCTTGCCCGTAGATGGGGTTGAAGGAGGCGATGCTGTCTCCGACGGCTATGAGGCCTGAGGGCGGTTGGCGCAAACGCTCGAAGTGTCGGCGTCGACTGCTGGGGAATCGGTAGAGGATGGGGTCAGCGGCAGGCGGCCGGTCGAGGATGGCATCGATGAGGGGAGACGACAGCGATTTGGCATAGTTGTCGAAGCCGAGCTGGTCTGCGGGTGGCTGTTCGCCGTTCATGCCAGCCAGGGTCAGCCTCCAGCGCTGTCCGTCGATTCGGGCGAGCACGCAACCACGAGGCCTGGCCTGGGTTGGGGCATCGACGAGTGCCAAAGGCTGATCGCCATCCCCGGGGAGTTTGGGATAGTCGGTCGTGGCGTATCGAGCGCCGCAATTGAGTTCGGAGATGGGTGGAGGTTCGAGCCCCTCGGCGGCCATCCAGGTCGCGACACGAGATCCGCGTCCGGTTGCGTCGACGACGAGATCGGAGAAGAGCGTCTCGGCAGGGCTGCTGTCGTCGCGGCGAATGATGAGCACCCCCCGAACTGAGCCACCGCTGGTCGCAAGACCGAGCGCGTCGGCGGGCGGCGAGAACGAAACGTTCGGGTGCTCGGCAACTCGTCGACGGATCCTGTCTTCGAGGAGGCTCCGACTGGCACTCACCGCCACCAGCCCAGCGCGTGTCTGTACCTGCCTATAGCCACTGAGGTGCATGTCAACGTCGGCGAGAACGTCCCCGATTGGGGCTCCCGCAGCTTGAAGCTCGTCGGTGAAACCAGGGAACAGTCCCTCGAGGGCCCGCTGCCCGGCTGCGAGAAGGGCGTGGGCGTGAGCTGCTTGTGGTGTGCCACGACGGATGGATTGCCCGAGGTGATCTCGTTCGAGGATGACGACCTCGGCGTAGGTGTCGGCCAGGGCCCGAGCGGCGAGCAAACCGGCGATGCTTCCGCCCAGGATCACCGCTCGATCGCTGTGTTGAACGCAACCGTGGCCGGTGGCCGGCTTCTTGTGACTGACCTCCATGGAGACCTCCTCACTCAAGGAGAAGGATGGAGTTCGCCGCTGCTCACCTACCAGATCGATGTTTGCTCACCGATGCTCACCGGCTGGGTCTGGCGAGTGTGGTTGATCAGGTGCCGAGTTCCCGGTGCCAGAGCAGTTCGACGACCATGTCAACCCCTTGGCTGAGGTGTCGCCGATAGGTGCTGAACGGCAGTCCGAGTACCTCGGCGGCGACCTCTTGTGTGACCGGTCCCTTGACATAGGTTCGCTCGACGGCCCGAAGCTGGCGACCTTTCCCGGGGCGGGACCGCATCGACTCGATCGCCTGAACCAGAACGCTGTGCAGGACGTCACCGGGCTGTTCTTGCTCGCCGAGACGTTCCTGGACCAGCCGAGTCCCGGCGAGCGGGTTGAAACCCAGTTGCTCAGGGTCATGCATCGATTTCAGTGCGTCACGCACTGCATCGCGGAAGTCGGGATGCGAGAGCACGATCGAACGGGTCCCGCCTCCGGTCGGCTGAAGATCAGGATCCTGGGCCAACGCCCGCTCGGTCCAGAGCAATACCAAATCGTCAACCGGAACCTTACGGAAGTCGTGTACGAAGAGCCCGAACCGTCGATCATCGAGCCGGAAGTCGGCACCGGCGACCCGAGCAAAATCGGCGACACGGAAGTACTCTTCCCACGGCTCGGGTTCCAAGAGCGCGAGATAGTCGAGCGCCAGGCTGGGCTGGTTCAGGTAGCGCTGTAGCGTCACGATCGGGACCGAGTTGAGCGTAGGTGACGGCCCCTGCCCGGCCACCCGATCAGTAACGAACCGGGTCAGTGTCACCTGCTCACCCGACCGAACCGGTGCCTCCCGGGTCGCATGGTCCCACGCAGCGCGAGAGGCCGGATCTGCCCGCCGCAGATCTTCGTCGGCGACCGTCAGGTCGAGCAGGCAGATGACCCCTCGGATACCGTCTTGATCCCGAATGACGTGGAACCCACTGCGCTGATCCCTCCACCATCGGTGTGCCAATGCGGCGGCAGTCGGCCCTTCCAATTGCTCGATCAACGCCATGACCGCGGGCCGGTCGGACGGTTGAGCTGGGAACGGGTAGTGACGACCCCACTCCTCCCAGTCGACTGGAGACAAGAGGCCGGGCATCTTCCTGAAGAGGAACTTCAGGTCGTAGATGGCTCGGAACTGGTCGACTCCCCGAGTTTGAACCAGCTGCTCCCGGACATGGTCACGGATGGCCCGAAAGACATCGCGGTATGCCCCCGGATCTCGCCACCGCAGATCCCGATCCAATACATCCCGCGCCAGATCGTGCAGGGCCAGACCCTCCGGCACCGACTCGATGAAGGACAACCCGTGCAACCACTCGAAAAGCTCCTCTGCTGAGTCGCTGTCTCCGATCGAGCGGAGCAACGACGTGGTCGTCACTCGAGCGATCGCGCACGATTCCAGCGCTCGCCGGTGTACCCGATCAGGCACAGACTCGATGAACCGAGCCAGCAGGACACGGACAATGTCGGTGTTCACCGGATCCGGTCCGATATCCGAACCCTCGTCATAGAGGTCGCACAACAACGCGAGAGCCAGCGGGTGACCATGCGAAGCCGCCACGAAGGAGTCCAGCAACGACTGCTCGACCCCCCGTCGGTCGAGATAGGCAGCACAGTCGGCAACCGGAAGGTTGCGAAGTGAGACAACACGCAACATCTCGCCCCAAGCCGGATCGGCACGCCAGTCAGATCCAGGCGGAGTCCTACCGGCCAACACGACGAGCGACGAGCTGGGGAGACCGGGTAGGAACGCCGTCCGCATCCAGTCGTCGATATCACCGAGACCGTCGTAACCATCTATGAGCCACACCAGCCGTCCATCCTTCGGCACCTCGACAACACCCCGTTCATCAATGGGCACGAACCGGCGACCCGCATCCAGAAAGCCGTCAATCGTCGGCATCACCCGGTGCCCATCAACTTGGATCGTCACCTGGCCCGAACCCGCCACCATTCGGGCGAAGGCGGCGAGCAAGAATGTCTTCCCCACACCTCCCGGCCCGTGCAGGTAGAGCACAGCAAACGAATCCGCCCCCGACACTGCACGGTCGAACAGCTCAAGTTCCGCTTTGCGACCAACGAACCGGGCATTCCGCCGCTCCGCCAGCCGGTCAGCCAGGGTCTCGTCCGGCAGCTCGGCCATTGCGCCCATTCCTTTCGCTACATCGAGCCTACAATCAGTGCAGGGCGAACAGTTCGGCCACGAGTGAATGACGAGCCCAGACCAATCCGCACAACAACGACAACACTGCGCACTGTGGTCAAGGCCGTCAACCATGCTCATCTGGCTACGCCAGCAGAATCTCAGTTCGTCTGGAGCCGCCCGATATCACCGCTCGAAAATCCCGAGCCGCCCCGCTGATGAACCGGCGTTCTCTCGTGGTCACACCACGCGATAATCACAGCCGACCGCCGAGGGATCGCATCCTCTGACCACCAACGTCGGGCGCCCGACGCTTCTCGACACTTGGTCGCCCAGCAACCCTCGAGTAGCTGCGCTTCCGTCGAGCGATTGGCGTCGCCTCGGGTGCCTCGACCTACCACAATGGAGTCATGAACCGGTTCGGACGCAGCGTCGTCGACATCGCCGGTCGCTCTGTCGAGTTCGACGGCCGGCTGCGACATCTCGAACCACAGGCATTCGACCTGCTCGCCTACCTGCTGTCGAACCGTGACCGGGTTGTCTCGAAGGCCGAGTTGCTCGATGAGGTTTGGGGAGACCAGTTCGTGTCGGAGTCGGCGCTCACGACCAGGATCAAAGAGGTGCGCCGGGCGGTCGGCGACGACGGCACCCGACAGGAAGTCATCAAGAACTACCGTGGACGTGGCTACCGATTCGTCGCGGTCGTCGAAGAATCCGAGGGCGAGGTCGGGTCGAGACAGCAGATGTCCCGAGCCAGAGCGACCTCGCTGTTCGGTCGCGACGACGACAGTGCGGCCGCGCACCGTCTACTTGACGCCTCGCCGCTCGTGACACTGGTCGGGCCGGGTGGAGTCGGAAAGACGTCACTTGCTCGCGAACTCGCGGCACAGCGTCTCGGGTTGCATACTGACGGCGTCATCACCGTCCCCCTCGCCTCGCTGCGTGATCCCGATGCGATCGTGCACGTGTTGCGTCGCAACGCCGGCTTGGACGAGGCAGGTGCGGATGATCGAGGTCTGATCCGGGCGATTGCCGACCTCGATGCGCTCGTGGTGCTCGACAACTGCGAACACCTCATTGATCCGGTCGCCCGACTCGTGTCCTCGATCGGCGAGTTGGACGGCCGGGTCCGAATCCTCGCAACGAGTCGGGAGCGCATGGGTGTCAGCCGCGAACAAGTGCTCCCGATCGAACCGCTGAGCTTTGACACGGCTCGCCGATTGCTCGAGTCGCGAGCAAGGTCGGCGCAACCGGGATTCGATGTACCCGACGGGTCCGATGCCGAGCTGACGGAACTGATCGACCGGCTCGATCGACTCCCCTTGGCGATCGAAATGGCCGCCGCCCGGCTGCCAACCCTCGGGCTCGACGAACTCCTCGAGTTGCTACGCAACCGCGCTGACCTGCTGCCGGCAGCGGACCGCAGTGCGGAGGAGCGACACCGTACGATCGGCGAGCTGATCAGGTGGTCCGAAGATCTGTTGGACGACGCGGGGCGTGAGACCCTCACCTGCTTGTCGGCGTTTGCCGGCCCGGCCATTGCTGCTGACATCGCGGCGGTCGCCGATCTCGACTCGGTGGAACTGGCGGTTGGTTCGCTCGCCGCCTGCGTCGACCAGTCGCTGGTGGTCTCCGACATCACCCAGCAGCCGACGACGTATCGGCTGCTGGAGACGGTCCGGGCCAGCGCGGCACGCCGTCGCCGGCCGTCACATGAGGCCCGCCACGCCAACCGGATCATCGACATCGCGACAGCGATGGATCGGATGCTGCGCACCCCGGACGAACCGAAGGCGGCGAAACGCCTCGCCTCGCTCCAGGCCGACCTACGCGTCGCGCATCAGTGGGCTCGAGAAAACGCCCCGGACCGAGCGGGCGAACTGACGGCGGCACTCGCCCACTACGCCCACGAGCGACAGTGGATCGAGCCGTCTGTCTGGGCCGAGCAGCTCCTGAACGACGTCCCGCCCGATCACCCGGCTGCGCTCGCCGCGGCGGCCATGTGCGCCGTCTACCGAGCCAACCGTGGCGAGTACGCCCGGGCCACCGCGCTCGCCCAGGCCGCACTCCAGGCCGACGACCCCAGGGTGCTCTACAGCGCAATCGACACCCTGGGCAACATCGGCATCTACGACGGCGACGATGAACGGGCCACGCAGTACCTGGAGCAGCTCCGAGCGCTCGGTGAGGAGACCGGCGATACGACGCTCCGAGCGATGGTGTTGACAGGCCACATGATGCTCCTCACCTACGGCGGGAACCCCGCTTCGGCCATGGAGTTGCTCGAAGAGGAGGGGCGTCCCGCCGGAGCCAGTCCAACGGCGAACGCATGGGTGACCTACATCGAGGCCGACACACTGGCCGCGCTCGACCGCCACCGTGACGCCCTCGATCGCTTCGACGACGTCCTCCGGCTCGCCGGGTCGGTCGGGAACAGCTTTGTTGCCAGCGTCGCTCGATTGTCGGCGCTCGCAGTTCGGAGTCGTGTCGATGATGTCGACGAAGCGCTGGCTGCGTTCGTGCCGGTGCTGACCGGGTACCGGCGGGTCCACAGCTTCACGCACGCTGCGACCGCCTTGCGCAATCTCGTGGACCTCCT
Source organism: Acidimicrobiales bacterium (assembly GCA_965216655.1). Lineage (GTDB taxonomy): Bacteria > Actinomycetota > Acidimicrobiia > Acidimicrobiales > SZUA-35 > JAHELU01. Next base: position 5,078 of record CBDCGP010000010.1, on the reverse strand, counting down.
CGTCCGTGCCGGCGACGATGAGACGGCCATGGTGCTGCTCGGCGCGTTGTCGACGCCCGAGGTCAAGGCGACCTATGGCGCCGAGTCGCAGCTGCTCGACGAGGCGCGCTCCGTGGTCGAATCTCGCGTCCACGCCGAGCTCGTCGACGAGTGGGTGAACCGCGGGACCGGCCACGACGTGCTCTGGGCCGTCGACTACGCCCTCGGCGTCTTGTCCTGACCAGAGGGCCGAGCGTTCACGGCGCGTCGCACTCGCACTCGCACTCGGCGCGCTAGGCGACTCCGCGCATCTTCATCCAATCCACAGGCGGCCTCCAAGCTCCTCAGCCACGCTCCGTGCAGTGTGGAATTCGTCGATCCACCTGGCTCGACGTCCCGTGACCACCCGACCAGAGACGAGGCCACATGACCATGACTGCACTCGACGCCCACGAGGGTTCCGACCTCGACCCCCCAGGCGCGACCGCGGCGTTCCACAACGGTCGCCGCGGACGGTTCAATGCCTGGTTCTTCACCGCGTTCGACCGATACATCGGCCATATCACGCGACCCCACAAACGCCACGCGTTCGGTGACATCTCATCGGGCACGATCGTCGAGATCGGCGCGGGGTGTCGGGGCGAACTTCGATCATCTGCCGGCCGGGAGCCGCCTGATCGCAGTCGAACCGAACCTCGCAATGCACGACGGATTGCTTCCGCCGGGCCCGCGAACGTGGTGTCGACATCGAAGTCGTCGCCGACGACGCCCACACCCTGCCGTTTGCCGATGGCTCGGTCGACGATGTCATCTGCTCGCTGGTGCTGTGCACGGTCGCCGAACCTGATGTCGTGCTCGGCGAGATCCGACGCGTGCTCCGTCCCGGCGGTCGGTTCCGATTCGTCGAGCACGTCGCAGCACCGCGGTGGAGCCCTCGGCGCTGGCTGCAACACACCCTTCGCCCGCCGTGGCGCTGGGTCTACGAGGGATGCGACACCTGCCGCGACACCGCCTCGACGATCCGGGCAGCCGGCTTCACCCAAGTGGAGATCAACCGCCGACGGCTCCGGCACTCACTGTTCGTCCCCGTCAATACCGCCATCTACGGCATCGCCATCAACTGACCCATCCTCAGCCACACAACGCGAGGCGCCGAAAGGCCAAATCACATGACCATCACCGACACCCCCCTAAACCCAACCAGCACCCGGCCACGCTCCGACCCGGCGGTGATCGCGCGGCGCCCGTCCCGGCCCGATGGCGTCTTCGTCGCTCCCGGCAAGGCCGCCGGTACCCGGGCGAGACGACGCCGACGAGCGCGTGTCCGGCGATCCGAACGGCGACATCCACAACTCGGCGGGCGGCTCATCCGCGCCCTCGGCGAATTGCGCCTTCCGCCACCGGCTGCACACCGGATGTCACCACCGACGCCGACCCGACTCGACTCGGCCGCCGCGATCGGCGAGTGGACGCGCCGGCGGGACGACCCGAACCCATGAGCCCCGACGCTGAGCAACAGTTGCACCGAGCCAATCGCTCGCTGCGCGGCAGGACCGCCGAGTAGATGCGTTTCGCATATAGCGACTACAGTTTCATCGGGTAGAGCAGCCACGCGCCCTCAACCGAGCGCGGCCGGCCAGACGATCGGAAGGGAATCCTGTGACGCAATACACCAAGGTGGTTCCCGGAGTCCCCCACGGTGAGATCGAGGCCATGCCGCTGATCACCGACGGCGACGATCCTCTCGCCCCGATCGCCTATCGCAGCCCCAAGCGGCGTGAGCCCCAGACCCGGGTGTCCGAGGGCCCGCTCGAGAAGGTGTACCTGTTCTGGATCGTCGGTGCCTCGTGCGACGGTTGCACGATCGCCATCTCCGGTGCCACCCACCCCCGGGTCGAGCACCTCCTCACCGGCCGGGTGCCGGGCCTGCCCCGTGTTCGAGCTCGTGGCACACGGTGCTGTCGGTCGAGTCGGGCCCGGAAGTGGACCGAGAACCTCCGGCTGGCCGCCGAAGGCAAGCTGGATGCCCCCTACCTCATCTGCTGGGAGGGGTCGATCATGACGAGACGGTGTCGGGGTGACTACGGCTACTGGATGGGGCCTCGGCGAGGATCCCGAGACCGGGCGCCAGATCACTTCGCTGGAGTGGCTCGATCGCATGGCTCCCGGTGCGGCCGCCGTGCTGGCCATCGGCACCTGCGCCTGCTGGGTGGCATACCCGCCGCCCACGGCAACCCCACCAACGCCATGGGCGTCATGGACCACCTCGGCAAGGACTACCGTTCCACCCTCGGCCTACCCGTCGTCAACATCCCGGCTGCTCCCCCATCGGCGACAACATCACCGAGACGGCGGCCGCCGCCCTGCTGTTCCTCAACGGTCTGGCCCCGCTGCCCGAGTTCGACGAGTTGGGCCGCCCGGCCTGGCTGTTCACCGAGACCGTGCACCGCCACTGCCCTCGGGCCGGCTACTACGAGGAGGGCGTGTTCGCCCACTCCTACGGCGACAAGGAGTGCCTGGTCGAGCTGGGCTGCTGGGGTCCCGTCGTGCAGTGCAACATCGCCGAACGAGGAATCGTCGACGGTCACGGCGGCTGCATGAACATGGGCGGCATCTGCATCGGCTGCACCATGCCCGCTTCCCCGACAAGTTCTCCCCGATCTATGAACGCCCGCCCGGCGCACTGCTGTCGACCAACACCAACCGGGTGGTCGGTGGTTTTCGTCCGGCGTATGCGCCAGCTCTCCCAGCGAGACAAGATGGTCTCGGCCCGCTGGGAGGACAGCCGCGACCTGCCCTCGGGGTGGCGTCGCTACCAGACACAGCCGGTGGGCGCCGAGCGGTTGATCCACAAGCTGTATTCCCGCAAACAGCACTCCCACGAGGGCGGCACCTGAGCATGTGTTTCAAGAACCTGCCCATCGAGTTCGACGCCAACGGCAAGGCCCGCCTGATCGAGGGGGCCAGAACCCGTATGCGGTGGCGGTGGCCGAGCCCCGCGACTTCGTGCGGGAGGCCACCCAACGGGGATCGGTCGGATCGCTGGCGTCGCCTCCGAAACTGCGGGAGTGGAGCATCGACCCGGTCACCCGGGTGGCCGGTGCGCTGGCGGTCCACACCGTGCTCGACCTCGGTTCCCGTCAGGCGGTCGAGGCCCACTCGATGGCCATGCTGTTCCGGGGCTACGAGATCATCCTCCAGGGCCGCGATCCCCGCGACGCCATCGACATCTCGTCACGAGCCTGCGGGGTCTGCGGCGGCGTTCATTCCACGGTCTCCTCGATGGGCATCGAGATGGCGTTCGGCATCGTGCCCCCGCCGCTCGGGCGTCTGCGTCCGCAACCTCGGCGAGGTGGCCGAGATGTTCTACGACCACCCCCTCCACCTCGGCCTGCTGGCCGGCCCCGACTACTCCACTGCGATCGTGTCGGTCACCAACCCCGAGCTGGTCGACCTGGCGGCGAAGACCCCGGCCCCCAACGCCGATGTGCACGGCTACCGCACCGTCAAGGACATCATGGACGGGTTCAATCCGCTCGAGGTCGATCTACCTCGAGGCGCTGGAGTACACCCGCATCGCCCGCACCATGTGCCTGATGTACGGCAAGTACCCGCATCCGTCCACGCTGGTGCCGGGCGGCGTGTCGACCACCGTCAGCACCACCACCTTCAACGAGTACTACGCCAACCTGGGCAAGATCTTCGACTATGCCAAGCGCATCGCCGGGATCTGGGACGACATCTGCGACTTCTTCCTCGCCACCAACCCGTCGTACTCCGACGTTGGCCTGCGGCCTCCCAACCTGATCCAGACCGGGATCTGGGACGACCCGGACGTCTACGACGCCACCTCGCCAACATCGACACCTGGGGCCACGCCCGCTACTCGGCGCCCGGCATCATCAAAGACGGCGAACTGGTCACCACCAAGATCACCGAGATCAACATGGGCATCGAGGAGTTCGTCGAGCACTCCTATTACGACGACTGGACCACCGGCAACAACGGCGCCGAACCCCGGTTCCCCCACGACGAGCTGGGCAATCCGCTGTCGCCGTATCACGCCTGGAACAAGGAGACGATCCCCCGGCCCGAGGGCAAGAACTTCAAGGAGAAGTACTCGTGGTCGACTGCGCCCCGGTGGGATCGGATCGCGATGGAGACCGGCGTCTACGGCCGCATGTGGACCACGGCAATGGCCCAGCAGCTGCCCGACAACCCCTACCTGGAGGCCACCGGCGACGGCCTGCGCATCCTCCTCCCGGCCCATGATCTGCCCGAGATGGAGCTCAACTGGAAGGTTCCGGCCAAGCTCAACGCCTTCGAGCGCAACCGGGGCCGGGCCTACGGCATCGCCTTCACCGCCGCCATCGGCATGATCTGCCTCAATCAGGCGTTCGATCTGTGGGCGCAAGGGCGATACCAAGGTGTCGACGCCGTTCACCGTGCCCGCGACGAGCGGGTCTCGTCGGCGTGTGGGAGGCCGGCCGGGCTACCTGACCCATCACATGCACATGGACAAGGGCAAGCTCGTCAACTACCAGATCAACACCCCGTCCACCTGGAACGCCGCCCCCCGGGATCCGTTCGGCAACCCCGGGCCTACGAGGAGGCCATCGTCGGCACCCGATCCTCGAGAGCGTGGCCGACGACGACATCAAGGGCATCGGACATCCTCCGGCCATCCGCAGCTTCGACCCCTGCATGCCGTGCACCACCCACATGGACACCGGCCGGGGCGTCATCACCCGCGAAGTAAACTCGTGCGGGTGCACGTTGGAATAAGCGCCGGAGCCGCGGCGTGACGAGCCCGGAACCGAATCCGCTGAGGGCCGTCGATCCGGCGGCCCGTGACGACGCGCTCGACACTCTCCTCGGCCCCGGGGCCCAGATCCGTCCCGGTGGCGGCGCCCGCCCGGTTGCGTGCTGGTGGGCGGCATCGGCCTGCCCTGGCTACGCGATCTCGACTTCGGTACGAACTGGCTGGCCCGGGCCGCCGAGCTGGACTGGCCCGACGAGGTGGTTCTGGAGGACCTGTCGGTACTCGGCCCACCGGGTGCTGCACCGGCTTCAGGAGTTGGAACCGGGGAGAGTTGTAC
>CBDCGP010000009.1:0-449831 GCA_965216655.1 Acidimicrobiales bacterium | reverse complement strand
TGGTCGTGTTCGGCGGACTCTATTTCGTATTCGATCGCAAACCGTTGACCACCTCGCAACCAGCCACCTCATAAGGAGCCATCATGCCCAAAGTCGTGTATCCCCTGGATTCAACCAAATCGTTCACCGACCAGCAGTACGTCGGCCACAATCGCTGGCATCCTGATGTCCCGGCGAATGTCATGGTCAAGCCGGGTGACGTGTTCCGGGTCGACTGCCGCGAGTGGTTCGACGGCGCGATCGTCAACGACGACTCGGCCGACGACATTCTGAACGCCCCTCTCAGCACGGTTCATGTGCTCAGTGGTCCCTTCGGGGTGGAAGGGGCCGAGCCCGGTGATCTGCTGATCGTCGACATTCTCGACGTCGGGCCGATCCCGCAGGAGGACTCGGGTCCGCTGGCCGGTCAGGGATGGGGCTACACCGGCGTGTTCGCCAAGTCGAACGGGGGTGGGTTCCTCACCGATCAGTTCCCCGACGCGTACAAGGTGATCTGGGACTTCCGCGGTCAGACGGCGACGTCTCGCCATGTACCCGGCGTGTCGTTCACCGGCATCATCCACCCCGGTTTGATGGGGACCGCACCCTCCCATGAACTGCTGGCCAAGTGGAACGCCCGCGAACAGGAGCTGATCGACACCGACCCCGACCGAGTGCCACCCTTGGCGCTGCCGCCGAATCCGAACGACGCCATCCTGGGCACGCTCTCCGGCGACGATTTCGACAAGGCGGCCGCCGAGGCGGCTCGCACCGCCCCACCAAGGGAGAACGGTGGCAACCAGGACATCAAGAACTTCACCAAGGGGACCCGCGTCTTCTATCCCGTGTTCGTGCCGGGAGCCAACCTCTCGATGGGCGACCTCCACTTCTCGCAGGGTGACGGCGAGATCACCTTCTGCGGCGCCATCGAGATGGGCGGCTTCATCGACCTCCACGTCGATCTGATCAAAGGCGGTATGGACACCTACGGGGTGTCGGAGAACGCCATTTTCATGCCCGGCAACGTCGACCCCCAGTACAGCCAGTGGCTGGCGTTCTCCGGCACCTCGGTCACCCTCGACGGCAAGCAGCACTATCTCGACTCCCATCTGTCGTACCAGCGGGCCTGCCTCCACGCCATCGACTACCTGACCACCTTCGGCTACAGCGACATCCAGGCCTACATGATCCTGGGTGCGGCGCCGATCGAGGGACGGTTGTCGGGCGTGGTCGACATTCCGAATTCGTGTTCGACCGTGTACATCCCAACCGCCATCTTCGACTTCGACGTGGCTCCGTCGGCCGACGGTCCCCACCAGATCGATCCCGGGATGGGAGTACCGATGTCCGCCGGCTGACCGGTCTGATCCCGGCAGACCCGCTCCCGATACAAAGGCTGCGTCCAACCTCATAGCGACTCTTGGTCGGACGAGTGGGTGTTCGGTCGCGCCTGCCTGTCACACCAAGGGTTCACGATGGAGGTGTGCGTGGAGTCGTGACGGTCGACGCTGATGGATGGCCTGTCGGTCCCTTCACCGTGGATGGGCGTGCGATGCGCTACCTGGTGCTGGCCGAGCTGATCCGGTCGGGTGACGCCATGGCTGTCCGAGACCTGGTCGACCGGCTTGGGAGGCAGGGCATACTCCTGCCACCCAAGCCGAGCAAAGTAGTTTCGGACGCCATTCGTTGGGAGGTTCGTAAAGGAAGGGTCGTCAAAAGAGGACGAGGCGTCTACCAACTCGGGCACATCCCCAGGTCGACTCGATACTGGGTACTCAGCAAGGCCGACGCATGTCGAGAGTGGCATACGGTCAACCGCTAACGGGCCGATGAACCGAAAGTCGCTACAACGTTGGACGAATAGTCCTCCGCGCCGGAGGTGGGTGGTGAATCGGTCAACAATAGGGCGTTAGACCCACCGCCGTGTGAGAACACACCCGGGAACCTCAATCAGGGCCATGGAGGGGTCGATGGAGCCCCAGGGACTCGATATCCCCTGGATCCGTTGTGTACGCACCAGACACTGACCTCTCGAAACGATCGAAACGGAGCCGCGCCGTTGGCGCGCTCTTCGTCGTCGTCCTGTCACCTGTCTATCTCCTGTGGCGCACGACGACGATCGGTGAAGGCTGGATGCTGGCGCTCTCGATCCCGCTGCTCTGGGCCGAGGCCTGGTCGGTGGTGCAGATCATGGCTCTGCGCCACCAGGTGTCGGGCGGCCGTCGGGAGCGACGGGTGTCGATTCTCGACGTCGCTGAAGACGAACAATCGGAGGGCGGCCCGCACAACTCGGGGCAGGATCTCGAGGTGGTGGTCGTCGTCGACCAGTCGACCACGATGGTCGAGGTCGAGCGAACGGTCGTCGGCCTGCGCGCCAACCCCCGATTCGGAGCCGTCACGATCCTGAGCGATCAGGACCGTCGCGAAGAACTCTCGGAACTCCAAGACCTCTGGCCCGACGGCATCGTCCGGATCGTCGATGCCGGATCACAGTTGCGCGGCGACGACGGCGCCGTCCTCGAGGCCGTGATGAGCAACAGCTCGCGTTCCTGGGTTCTGTGGCTCGATGCCGGGCAGGTTCCGATGACGGGAATGGCCGATGAGCTGGACCGCCGGGTGTTCGACGATCGGGTGGCGGTGTGCCAGCTCTCGATCGGCCTGGTCAGCCCCCAGACGCTCGTCCACGTCCTGCCCAGCGGCGACGAGGATGCACTGGAACGACGCATCATCGGCCCATCGCTGGCCGAACGGGGCTTGGCCCCTTGGCTCGGTTCGGGATCCCTGGTGCGCCGAACGGCGCTCGAGACGCTCACGGCTGACGCCGCCGACCCCTCGGTCGGCCCGACGACATCGCTCGTCCGCCGAGCGTCCGAGCTGAAACGCGACGGCTGGTGGATCGATTACGAGCCCAGACCGCTCCTGCGTGTGCCCTCTCCCGATTCGCTCCACCCGTATCTCGTCCGACGACGACGGACCAGCCTGGCCGCACTCGAACAGCTCGGCTTGGCCTTCACGCTTCCCGGCATGACCTGGCGCTTGCGCCGCGCCGCGATGGCCTCGGCCGTGTCGGTGACCCACGGTCTGCGACAGCTCGGTGTCGTCGTCATCCTCGCCGGCGCCCTCATCACCGGGACGCTGCCGATCGAAGCCGAATCCGACTTCGTTCTCGCCATCGTGGTCGCGTTCCACCTGGCCACCATGTTCACCCGGCGAATGCTGTCGTGCGGGCTGATGGCCCCCGGCGACTGGATCCGACACGGATGGCGGACGCTTGGGGCCGACATCGGAGCGTTAACGCCACGATTCTCGAAGCCACTGCGGGTCTTGCACCCCCGGCTTCGGTTGGCCCATCGCGGGTCGCTGGGTCGGATGCAGCTGTTGACCCTCATCTTCGTCGGCTTCGAGCTCGCCCTGGCGGCCCGGGCGCTCAACACGCTCCACCCGATCCTCCTGCCGTCGAACACCAACCACCGTGATCTCGCCATTCTTCTCGCAGCCTCGATAGCCACGACGATCGGGCTCTTCGACGTGCTCGGTGGATTCGCTCTCGACCAGGGTCAGCGTCGCAACCCCCGCATCGCCCTCGAATCACCGATCACCGTCGGCACCGCTCGAGGCGCGGCGCTGGACATAACCCCGATCGGCGTCGGTGCGGTGGTCCCATCGGCCCCACCGGTGGGCGTGACGGTACCGGTCCATTTCACCGTTCCCGGTCGTGACGGTTCGCCGTACAGGATCGCCGCCGAAGGCACGGTGCGAACGGCCACGGCCCATGAGTCCGGATCGGTTCGGGTCGGACTCGAATTCGACCACCTCAGCGCCAAGGATCGCATGGCGATCACCGAGTACTGCGTGCTCGGCGCCGCCGAAACCAACGGGACCCCCGTCCCCACCCGAACCACGCCCGATCAGCTGACGGCGGATTCCTCCGAGGGACATGTCGCGATGGTCCGTGCTCTCGCGACGCTGTCGGTGGTGGGGGCGGTCGGCGCCATGTTCCTCGGACCGGCGGCCGAACCGGTCTCGGCCCGTGAGACCGCTGCCGTGCCCGAGGTGTTCACCGCAACCGACCCGCTGGCGGGAGCGAACGAGGCCACCGTTGCAAGGACGGCCGGGGTGAGCCTCCGGCTCCACACCGACTCGTGGTCGGAACCGCTGGCCACCGCGGCCGACGGCGTCTTCGCCCGAGGTTCGAACCCGGCCACCTGGATCGGACCCGTCCATCTCGAGGTGGCCATCGGTGAAGACCGGCTGGTTGTACCGATGCCTGATGACGGCACGGTCGTTCTGGCCGCCGTCGAGGTGAGTGCCCAGCTCCGCGACGTCGACGTGATGGGGCCCGGCGGACGGTGGCGATCGATCGTGGACGGCGACGTGTTGGTGCCCGGGCCGTACACCGTGCGCTGGTCTGGTGACGGCGGGCTGCGAGCCGTGCCCGTCAGGGTCGGCGCCGGCGAGATCCTTCGCATCGACCTCGACGGACCGAGGTTGATCGACCCGCCACCGCCGACGACGGAACCGACCGAGCCCCCGACCACGACAGCACCGCCCACGACGGCACCGCCGATCACCGAACCTCCAAGCACCACGGCACCACCGACCACCGAGCCACCGACCACGACAGCACCGCCCACGACAGCACCGCCCACGACCGTCGAGACCACCGCCGGAGCGGGGGCCGAGGACGGATGACGGAGCGCTCGAACCCGACGACCTCTGTGGCCTTGCGGTGGGTCGGCGGGATTGTCGTGATGGCAGCGGCACTCGTGCTCCTCGTCAGCGGACTGCAGACGAGCCAAGCGGAGGTTACGGCGTCGACATCATCGTCGGGGCTGTTCAGCGCCGGCTCCGTGCAGCTCGAGCAGGTCAGCCAGGCGGTCGAGTTGCTGTTCGACGAAGACCTCCTGTACCCGGGTGTCTCGGCCGACGCCTGCGTCGAGGTGATGTACAGCGGCTCGATCCCGGCCGAAATCCGTGTGTTCGCCAAGCCGCAAGGGGGCACGGGCCTCGATCAGTTCATCCGGTTCGAGCTCTGGGCCACCGATCAACCATGCCCCGCCGACACAGCACTCGACACCCCGGTCTTCGACGAGACGTTGCGCAATCTCTGGCAGGATCACGGTGATTACGACCGCGGCATCGTGCTCGGCCCCGTCGAATCGGGTGGGACGAGAACACTCGCCGCACGAGCCGAGTTGCTCGACGAGCCCGAGGCGGCCGGGCTGTACACCGACTTCGCCATCGTGGTGGAGGCCAGGCCATGACCCAGGCCCTGTTCGACGGCTTGGAGCCGGTCGACGAGTCGTCGCGCCGACTTCCCGACATCGACCTGTTTCGCTCGGTCGGACCCGCCATCTCGCTGGTGGCCTGGATCTACCTGTACCTCGTCGGCCTGCTGGGGGCGTGGGTGCTGCTGGTGTCGATCACGACCGGCTGGAACCCGGTGGTGATCACGAGCGGCTCGATGGCTCCGGTACTCCGGGTCGGTGACGTCGTCCTCATCCAGGACCATCCCGACGAGCTGGTCGGTCAGCGGTCGATCGTCACCTTCCGGAGAGGCGATCAGGTGATCACCCATCGGGTGTTCGAGGTCGAACCGGAACAGAATCGCTACGTCACGAAAGGCGACGCCAACCCGGACCCGGACACCGACCCGGTACCGGCCGACTCGGTCGTCGGTGTCGGCCGCCTCGTGGTCCCACTGATCGGTCTCCCCCTCGTCTGGTATCTCAACGGTGAGTTCGCACCCCTGGTCGCAATCGGCGTGCTCTCGGCCACAGCCATGATCATGGGCATTCGGCATTCCAGGCGTCGCCGTGGGTTCAAGAGCAGCATCGCCGACCACCAGTCCGGCGTTGCCGACCAGGCCGTGAGACGCGTCCGCATCCTCATCGCCGTGATGATCCTCAGCCAGTACGTGATCGACGGCAACCGGCTGTCCATCGACGGCCTGGCCGTGCCGGCCGGTTGGCTGCTCGTCATCTCCCTGGTCTGGCTGGCGGCCACCAACGCCGTATCGCTCCGGTTCCCCATCGAGAAGCACGGATCGATGGTGGCGGTCGTGCAGCTGGTCGCCGACACGCTGCTCGTGATCTTCATGACGACGGCCACCGGCGGCTCCGGCATCGGCTGGGTGCTCACCGCCGTCCCCATCGTCGAAGCGGCTGTTCGATTCCGCCTGGCCGGCGCGCTGCTGCACTGGATGTTGATGGCCGTCATGGCCATCCTCGGCCGGCTCTGGGTGCTCGAACGGGTCGCAATCGGCCGAACCAACATCGTCGACGAACTCGAACAGCTCCTCGACCAGATGAGCGTGCTCCTGCTGGTGATCGTGCCCGGCGCGTTTCTGGCCGAGCAGCTGCTGGGGGACGTGCTCGTTCAACGAAGGGCCACCAGGGAGGCGGTCGACCGCGGTCGCCTGCTGGAGAACGTGGCCGAGGTCGGACACGAGGTCACCAAGATCGGTTCGGCCCTGTTCGAGACGCTGACCCGGTCGGCCGTTCAACTCGGTTTCGACACCGTCGACGTGTGGGCTCGTTCCTCCGACGGCAACTGGTCGCCCATCGAGCAGTCGAGCCGGGGTTCCGGCGTCGTGCTCCCGGAACCGGGCTCGTGGGCCAGCGGGCTTCGATACGAGGATCTGCTCCACCGGGAGGTTCTGGTCGACCAACACGATGAGGACCCCCGCGAGACGGGCGGCCTCACCGACTCCGGTCTGGCCCACCTGGTCCGGATCAACCTGACCGGCGGCGAGAACATGATCGTGCTTCGAGCCGGGGACTGGGCCGGGGCGGCCGTCGACGCCGACAAGGTCGAAGCGCTGCGGCTGCTCTGCGGGCAGGCGACGGTGGCGCTCCACAACCAGGATCTGGTCGGCGAACTCCAGGCCCTACACACCAAGCTCGAACATCAGGCGCTCCACGACGCGCTCACCGAACTTCCCAACCGGGCCTACTTCATGCGCGAGCTCGGCCGCGAGCTGCGACCCAAGGCAGTGGCCGCGCTGCCGAGAGGACGGACCAAGATCGTCCTCTTCCTCGATCTGAACGGCTTCAAACCCGTCAACGACCAGCTCGGTCACGATGTCGGCGACGAACTCCTCAAGGCGGTTGCCGGCCGGCTGGTGGAGGCCGTCGGAGACGCCGGACTCGTGGCCCGCCTCGGGGGCGACGAGTTCACCGTGCTGCTGTCGGACGCCGATGACGCGCTGGCCACCGACATCGCCGAGATGATCCACTCGGAGCTGGCCACCCCGTTCCAGCTCGGCAACCACACGGTCGAGGTCGGCACCTCGATCGGGGTGGCCGCTCACGAGCCGGGGCTCGACTCGGGCGAGCTGCTCCGCCGGGCCGACGCCGCCATGTACACGGCCAAGCAGTCTCAGTCCACCCGGCGGATGGCGTTCTACGATCCGGCGTTCGACGAGGCGGCCACGGTGAAGGCCCGGCTCATCGACGACCTCGAGGAGGCGTTGGCAAACGACGGGCTGACGCTCGTGTACCAACCACTGGTGTCGATACCGCTGCGTCGGATCGTCGGCGCCGAGGTGCTGCTGCGCTGGTACCACCCGCAACTGGGGCGGCTCGGCCCCGACAAGGTGCTGGAAACGGCGGAAGAGGCCAACCTCATCGCGGAACTCCACGGCTGGATCGTCGACCGTGCCCTCCAGGAGATGGCGACGCTCCCGCTCGACGACGACGAGAACTTCACGCTGGCCGTCAACACCTCGCCGGCGGAGCTGGAGTGCCCCGCACTCGTCCCCAACATCCGTGATGCTCTGCAGAAGTCCGGCCTTCCGCCTCACCGCCTGGTCGTCGAGCTGAGCGAACGAATCGTGGCCGCCGGTGACGAGCCCAAACACGTCATCGATCAACTGCTCAAACTCGGTATCGTCCTCTCGCTCGACGATTTCGGCGAGGGGAAGACCTCGCTCGGGCATCTCCGCCGGCTCCCCGTTCGTCAGTTGAAGCTGGACAGGAACCTCGTTCGACAGGCCTGCAGCAGCAAGACCGACCGGATCATCCTCTCCTCCGTCGTGAGCCTCGGGCATGACCTGGGTCTCGAGATCGTGGCCGAAGGGGTCGAGAACGAGGAGCACCTGGCCGCCGTATGTGAGGCCGGCGCCGAGCTGATCCAGGGCTACGGCCTCTTCCGGCCGATGCCCATCGAGCGGTTGTCGCGGTTGCTGGCCCAGGACGGCACCGAAGTCGTGAACGACCGGCTGAGCATCGGCGCCAATTGGCCCCCTTCGTCGCCGAAGGAGGCCGCGTGGCCCGGCCGCTGATCATCGACTCGCTTCGCACCGATGACCGGAACGACGAGGCCCAGCGGCGGTGGGTCACCCTTGGTACGGCCCGGGCTTTCGCCGCGGCGATGTCGGTGCTGGTGATCGCCACGTTCGTGGTCAATCGTTCGGCCGGCGCGCTCGAAGCCGACGGCGCCGTCAATGCCTCGGAGGTCAGCTCGGGAACCATCGAACTCAACGACGACGACAACGGCCGGTCGTTGTTCAACCTCTCCGACATGGTGCCGGGGCGATCATCCGCCGAGTGCATCACGATCACCTACGACGGATCGATCGTGCCGGTCGATCTCACCCTCGCCGCCGACGTCCAGGGCGACCTCGGGCCGTATCTCGACGTGCTCGTCGAACAGGGTTCGTCCGGAGGCTTCGAGAGCTGCGCGGGATTCGAGGCACTCCGGGTTGTGTTTGACGGGACCTTGAGTGGCCTGGCCGCCCGCGATCGTCTCGATCTCGAGCGCATCCTCAATCAAGGTGAATCGAGGGTGTTCCGGTTCACCTTCACCCTTCAGGACCGTCGCGAGGCACTCGGTCGCAACGCCTCGGTTGGCTTCATCTGGGAGGCGAAGCCGCAGTGAAGCAAGAACGGCTGAACTCGACGCCGCTGTTGGTGCTGGTGGTGCTGATCGTCCTGTTGGTTCCCGCCGGGGTCGCAGTCCTCGCGGTCGACTCGGGAGCCAACTTCTCCGACAGCGAACAATTCGTCGGCAACCGCCTCGGTGCCGGGTCGGTCGACATCGCCGTCAACGAGGTCGTCGACGCCACACAGGCCGCCAGTCGACGGCGACCGGATGCGGCCGACCCGGCCGTGTTCACCGCGACCAACATGGCGCCCGGCGACGTGGTCAGCGGGAGGCTGGCCATCAACAACACCGGCACCCTGCCGATTCGCTACTGGATCACGGCCAAGGCCACCACGTCGTCGTCGGCACTCGGGGACTGGCTTCTCTTCGACGGCTGGGCGGCCGACGACTGCACCACTGGGCCCGACGTCGCCGAGCAGACGTTCACCACCAACGTCGTACTCGACGCCGACCACGTCGGTCTGATCGGCACCTCGACCGGGTCAACGGACCGGCTGGTGCTCGAGCCCGGCGCTGCGGCTGTCATGTGTGTCGGCGCCCACCTCCCCCTGTCGGCGCCCAACGAGGTGCAGGCGGCAACCGTCGAGGTCGAGCTGATCGTGTACGCGGAACACGCGCCGGAGGAGTCCGAATGAGACCAGAACGTTCGCTCGTGCGCCGTCTGGCCGGAGCGCTGTTGGTCGGCACCTCCATGGCGACCATCGCCTGCGCCGTCGTGGTCGTGGTGGGATTGGCGATCGGCTACCGGCCCGTGGTGATCCTCACTGGTTCGATGGGCGACACGGCCCCACCGAGAAGCCTGATCATCGCCGAACCGAGGCCGGCGTCGAGCATCGAGGTCGGCGACATCGTGACGATGCGCCGACCGGACCAGCCCCTGATCACCCACCGGGTCATCGAGGTCGAGACCAACGGATCGGCCCGCTTCGCCATCACCCAGGGCGACGCCAACGAAGGGCCCGACGCTGCACCGTATCCGCTCGAGGGAGAGCAGCTGGTCGCCCGCTGGATCCATCCGTCGCTCGGAGCCTGGGTGCTGACCGTGTTCCAGCCGGGGCCTGCGCTCGCCGTGCTCGCGCTGGCCACCGTCGTCATCACGGTGGGAGCACTGCGCCGCATCTGGGCCGCCCCATCGCCACCGGCTAACGCCACGGCGTCCTCGCCTGGTCGAAGCGCCGTTTCCGCTGGTTCGCGCCGCCTCGATCGAGCAGCTCGCCCCCGCCGGCGGCGCCGACGGCTGGCGGTGCTCGGTGCCGCTCCCCTCGCCACGATAGGAGGACTCGGTGTGGCGTGGGCGCTCTACACCTCTGCGGAGCCGGTGACCGACAACGTGTTCGGGACACTGGAGTGCTTCGACCCTCAGCTCGGCTCGGTTCAGGACGGCGAGACGATTCACGCCGTCGACGGAACCGTCACCGTGCCGATCACGGCCGTCGACCCGACGTCGTCGTTCGTGTTCTCGTCGGTGCGCAGCAGTTCGAATGAGCCTGCGGACTCGACCGCGATGGTGCAACTCGCGGGCGACGGTTCGGCCGTGCTGATCGAGCGGTCCACCGACAACGGCACCCCGCCCCCGGTCACCGTGGCCTGGTCGGTGGTGTCGTATGACTGTGGCGTCTCGGTGCAGCGGGGTACGATCGCCGGTGACGGCACGTCGTCGGTCTCGACCGCGATCACCGCCGTCGACCCTGGTTCGAGCTTCGTGCTCGTCAGCTCGGCACCCGGTCCCGGCGATCAGGACTTCGGCGGCGACGATCTGGTGCGGGCCGACCTCGGCGCCGGCGCCAACGTGACCATCGAGTCTGGTGGCGCCACCCTCGCGAGCGATCGGAACCACCACTGGCAGGTGGTGAGCTTCGACGACTCGGCCGACGCCGTGGTTCAGACCGTCGACGTCACGCTCGGCTCCGGCGCCGTCGACACAACGGCCACCTTGTCGACGCCGATCAAGGTCAACAACAGCTTCGTGCTGGCGGCGGTCACCTCCAACTCGGCCGGCCCCGACATCGGCGAACGTATGGTACGGGCCCGGCTGGTCGACAGCACGACGGTCGAGATCAGCCGTTCGATCGGCGGCGATGCGGTCGACGTGAGGATCCAGGTGGTCGACCTCCGGGATGGTACGACCGTGCGCCATGGCGTGGTCGACTTCGCCACCGGTGAGTCCGCCAAGCCGATCGCGGTTCCCCCGGTCGACACGACTCGGGCGTCGGCCATCTCGTCGGTCGGTGTTCCCGGACCGATGGCCGGCGGGCGAACCGACCACGCCACCGACGACGTCGTCGGCGAAGGCTCGGCCACGTTCAGCTTGACCGACTCGACAACGGTAACCGCCCAGCGGGCCGCGTCGGCGTCGAACGCCTCGTTCGCCTGGCAGCTCATCGAGTGGGCCGGACCGCTGTGGTGGGACACCGACTACCTCTTCCGGCAGCGGATCGACGTCGAGACGGCCGCGGTGGCCGCCCCCGACGGCTACACGATCGACCTGACGCTCGACCACCAGGCCCTCGTCGACATCGACGCGGCCCGTACCGACGGAACCGATCTTCGGGTTCTGCGGTGGGACGGGTCGAGTTGGGTGGAACTGGACCGGATCCTCGACGACGGAGCCGCCTGGAATCAAACCGACACCACGATCCTGTTCCGTACGACCACCGCCATCGAGGCCGACTCGGCCGACACCTACTGGCTGTACTTCGGCAACCAGAGCCCCGCCCCGGTTCTCGACGAACCGGAGAACGTGTATCTCCTGGTGGAAGACTTTGAATCGGGCAGCCTTGGTGATTTCGAGGACCGGACCGCCGGAACAGCCTGGTATCAGGCCGATCCCTGGACGCAACGGATTCCGATAACGGTCGACTCGGCACAGATCGACGCCACCCTCACCGATTTCCCGGTTCTCGTCTCGCTGACCAGCGGCACCCTGGCCGCCCAGGCCCAGGCCGATGGCTCCGACATCCGCTTCACCGCCGCCGACGGAACCACCGCGCTCGACCACGAGATCGAACGGTTCGACCCCGGCACCGGGGCGCTGCAGGCTTGGGTCAGAGTTCCGTCGCTGTCGTCGTCGACCGACACCACCCTCTACCTGTTGTTCGGCGCCCCCAACGCCCCGGATCAGCAGTCGATCCGGTCGACCTGGGCCGTCGGCTCCACCGCCGTCTGGCACCTCGCCCGGAATCCCAACGGATCGGCTCCGGAGATCGACGACTCGACCATCGGAAACCATGACGGTCTGACCGAGGGTTCGATGACGTCAGCCGACCTGGTCCCCGGCCGGATCGGGAACGGGCTCGACTTCGACGGGGTGGACGACCGGGCTCGGATCAGGCCCATCGACCTGAACGGCCGGACCGCGTTGTCGATGTCGGCCTGGATCCGCGTCGACGCCCTCACCGGCGACGCCGCGATCCTCACCCGACGGGGAGGAGGCACCACCTGGTTCGACCTCGCCGTGACCGGAGCCGGTGCCGCTTCCGCCACCATCGACACGACCGGGACGGGATCGGCCACGACCACCGGAGGAACGATCGGCGTCGGGGCGTGGCACCATGTCGGTGCGGTGTGGAATGGAACCGTTCTCCGCCTGTACGTCGACGGTGCGCAGGTTGACGAGCAGCCGGCGACCGGCGTGCTGAGCTCGACGAGCGACACGATCACGCTGGGCCGGGCCGCCGACGGCAGCGCCGCCTTCGACGGGGTCATCGACGAGGTCAGGCTGGACACGGTCGCCAGAAGCGCAGCCTGGCTGGAGGCCGCTCATGCCAATGGTGCAAACCCGGCGGCGTTCGCCTCTGCCGGTGGGGTCCAGGCCGGCAGCTGGCTCGACGCCGGGGCGTGGTCGTATCGCAAACCGCTCACGATCAGCGCCGACCAGGTGGCCGCCGATGTAACCGACCACGTGCTGCTCGTGTCGGTCGATGACGCCGAGGTCGCGGCCGGAGCCCAGGCCGACGGCGACGACCTCGTCGTGACCGCCGCCGACGGTGTGACCCGGCTCGACCACGTCCTCGAGACCTACACATCGGGCACCGGCTCGGCCCGCATCCACGTGCGGGTGCCCTTGCTCTCGTCATCGGCCGACACCGAGCTGTTCCTCTACTACGGCAACGCTTCGGCCACCAACCAGGAGGACGAGATCGGGACCTTCGGCCCCGACGCCGACCTCGTCTTCCTCGGCCTGGGCTAGTTCCACCACCTCATATTCAATTTTCAAGTAGCTGTCTGCCCTCCTGCCGACTTACGCCGCTTGTGGTGAGCCTCTGACCGGTGTCGACGTGACCCGGTCGGGTCGGGTGGTGGCGTAGAGGCTGCCATCGGGGCAGCTGATGTCGATTCTTCGGTCATCGGCGGAGATCTTCATGGTCCATCCGCCCTCGTGGACCGCGTGATGATGCCGACTGCAAAGCGGCACCAGGTTGCACAGGTCTGTGGCCCCACCGTGCTCCCACTCGTGTACATGATGGTGCGACGCCTTCGGCGATCGCCTCGAGTTGCCTTCGGCAACATCGCAGAGTTGGCACCAGGCCAGCGGAGCGTCGCACCCAGCCCATACACAGGACCGTAGGATCGCCCGAACCGCTTCCCATTGGGCGTCGGTGGCGGTCCGGTACTTGCGGCCGACATCGACCGGCACGCCGTTGGGGTCAAGCAGCACCCGCTGCAACACCGCATCACAGGCCAGTCTGGCCACCGATTCAGGTGGCAATGGGTGACCAGCGGTCGTTTCCCGCACCGACCAGTCATGAGAGCCCTGCGTGAAGGTCTCCCAGTCGACAACCACCGAAATGTGGGGTCGACCAGAACCACTGGCACCGGACACTCCGGTCAACAGGTTGTAGGCGGCGTCAGCCGCCAACCGATGACTCTTCGAGACGTCGCCCTGGTTGGCGAGACGGGTCAGCTCCGCTTCGACCGACTCGAGAATCGCTTCGTAGCGCTCGGGGTCGAACTCACCATGCACGTGGCCTGTCTGGGTTCGTTCATCGAACCAGTGTGTCCAAGTGGATCGGGCTTGCCGGTCCTTGGTGTCACCAAGTCCATCATCGCCCTTGATGTTCTCCACCATTCGACGAACCGAGCGGGCGAACACATCAGCCGGCTGCGAGATCGCAGCATCAATCAGAGCCCCGCAATCCAACAACGATCGCTCATCATCGGCCAGACCCTTGGCCGCCAACGCGATGGCATCAACCTGAGCTGCACCAACCCGGCCGGCCGCAACGGCGGCCGCAAACATCGGGAGATCACCGAGCAGGCGGGCCCGGGCGACCTCACGGCGCGCTGCTCGCCCCCGCACCGCGTGACCATCACCCAACAACACGCCATGGGCGCCCCGGCCCCAACCCTCGGCCTCGTGCGCCTCGGCAGCGGCTCCGATCAGCATCACCAGACGATCCAACGCCCGCTGACCAACTCGCACGCCAGCGGTCAGAACAACGAGATCATCGGGCTCACACGAGCCCACGTCAAGATCGGAAACAAGCGAACCCAACGAAGCGAACACCGCAATGGCATCGGCAACAGACACCGAACCGTCGCAACCACAATCCGCCATCGGAAACCGCCAATCGCCAACGTCAACCAAACAACCCGAGTCACCCGAAGGTGAGAGAAGCGGCCCCGATCCGCTCACCATGACCATAACACGAACACACGATCGATGCAACACATGTTCGAGTAACTATCCGTAGACAAGTGATAGAAGCTCGAATTTCGCACACTCAACGAACGTGGTCGGTCGAGTAGAACCATCACCCGCCGCATACCCGAGTAGGCCCTCCATCAGCCACGAACGGGTCATTCGGCCTATTCGGCAGAGCAGCCTCACCCGAAGCATTGAGTCGGACCCGTTGCGGGCCGACAAGGAGAGAAGGAATCACCCAGGAGACACCCACCATGCACACCACAGACACGACACCCGATGGGAGCAATCCCGTGTCGGGTGGCGAACCCGAGCCCGGTCGCCCCCGGGCGACCGGAACCAAGATCCTGGCCAGTATGGCCGTCCTGGCTCTGGCCGGCACGATCTTCACGGCGGCGTCGCTGGCCCTGTTCACCGACCAGCAGGCGGTCGGCAGCAACACGTTCAGCACAGGGTCGGTCGACCTCGTCGCCGCGCCGGCCACCACGGCGATCACCGCCTCGGCCATGGCCCCCGGTGACCAGGTCACGGCCAACATCAACGTGGCCAACTCGGGATCGCTCGAGTTCCGCTACTCGATGACGTCGACAACCACCGAGGACACGCTGGCCGCCGAGCTGGTGCTGACCGTCAAGTCCGGCGTCACCACCTGCGACGACGCGAACTGGCAGGCCGACGGCACCGTGCTCTACACCGGTGCGCTCGGTTCGACGGCGACCATCAATGTCATCGGCAATCCGGCGACCGGTGCCCAGGCCGGTGATCGGGTGCTGGCGGCCACCGCCAACGAGAACCTGTGCTTCAACGTCACCCTGCCGACCTCGGCGACCAACGCGTCGCAGGGTCTCACGTCCACGGCGACCTTCACCTTCGACGCCGAGCAGACGGCGAACAACCCGTAGTAGGCAGTGTCACCGGCGTCGAGCATCCTCGAGCCAGGAGCAGGCCCGGTGACCGCCACCGTCTCCGCTTCGACGCTCCGGTCCCTGCGCCGACGATGGTGGCGGTTGACGACCCGCCGCGACCTCAGGTCGTGGTCGGCCGTCATCGCCGCCGTCGTCGTGCTCGGAGCGGTGACGCCTACCGCAGCGGCGCCGATCCTCCCAGCGGCCGAGAGCCCAGCGGCCGAGAGCACCGAGCCGACGGATGGCGGCGACCAATTCGAGGTTCTGGTCACCGACGTCAATCAGGCGGACTCGATCGGCAGGTTCACCGCCGAGGGTGAGCTGATCGCCACGTTGGAGCCCGACGATGGTCTGCTGGGCTCGGCCCAGGCCATCGCGATCGGGCCCGATGGACTGGCCTACGTGGCCGGCGCCGAAACCGGTGGCATCCTCCGCTTCGATCTCTCCGACGGATCTGTGGCCGATGTGGTGGTCGAATCCAAGGCGGGTCTGGACAATCCCCGAGGTCTGGCGTTCGACTCCGCGGGTCATCTCCTGGTCACCTCGGCCGGCACGGACGAGGTCGTCTCCTTCGATCCCGAGTCCGGCGATCGGATCGGCGTGGTCGCCTCCGATGGTCTCGACAATCCGGGCGGGATGTTCATGGCTTCCGACGGCACACTCTTCGTCGCCAGTCAGCGGACCGACTCGGTCATCGGCTTTGACGCCGACGGCTTGATTGAAGTCGAGATCGACACGGGCCCGGGCTCCGGCCCCGTCGACGTGGCCGCCGGCCCCAGTGGCGAGCTCTACGTCGCCATGGCCGACGCCGGCCGGATCGACAGAATCGTGCTACCGGATGACGGGACCGACAACGCCACCGAACCCGTGATGGAGCCTTTTGTCACCGATGGCCTGGTCACCCCGTCCGCCGTGTCGATCGGCCCCGACGGAGCCGTCTGGGTCGCCGATCAGTGGAACGGCACCCTCCATCGGTTCGATCTCACGACCGGGGAAGATCTCGGGTCGGTGCTCCAGGCCACGAACGCATCATTCGGGCCCACGGATCTGGCCTTCGTGCCGCTCGATACGTCACCACAACCCAGCCCCAACACCGACGACTCACCGATCGACACCCCTGCGACGCAGGATCCGGCAGAGGACGACGTCGCCTCCCGTTCCATCGATGGTCTGAGCGACCGGGGAATCGCTTTGACCGGTCCAACGGGAACGGATCGGCTCTTCGAGCTCAACCGGGGGCAGTTCGACTCGACGATCGACGCCGCGCTGCGGATTGCGGGCCGCGGCATCAGCCTCGTCGACGGTCGGCTGCTCATCGACAGTCCGGGCGCAAGAGGCGGCAATGTCGTCGGTCTGGGGCTGGCCGGCGCCGACCCGGACGTTGCACCGACCGGCGAGGATTCGTCCGACGGCCCGACGATCAGCTACTTCGTCGGCGAACTCGCCGTCACGGGGGTCGAGCGGCAACAGCAACTGCGATACGACGATCTGCTACCGGGCGTCGACGTCCGCTACACCGCCGAACGATCGGGTGTCACCTACGATCTCCTGCTCGACGCCGGCGTCGACCCCGACACGCTGGAGCTCACCGTCGACGGAGCGGAGAGCGTGAGCGTCGATCGACAGGGTCGCCTCGTGGTGCGGCAGAAGGCCGGACCCCCACTCCGATTCTCCGCCCCGGTCTCCTACCAGCTGGACGGCGACGAACGGATCGACGTGGTCAGCGCCTACGTGATCGACGACGACGGGACCCTCGGTTTCGAAGTGGGCGAGCTCGAATCCGGCCTCCCGCTGGTCATCGATCCGACGCTCGATCTCAGCACCTATGTCGGCGGCACCGGCGACGATTTGCACCGGGATGTCGCCATCGACGGCAGCGGCAACATTGTGATCGTGGGTGATTCGACGTCGAGCAACTACCCGACCACTGCCGGCGCCTACGACACGACGTTCAACAGCAATACCGACATCGTCGTCAGCAAGCTCGATCCCACCGGCAGCACGCTGCTGTGGTCGACGTTCGTCGGTGGCAGTGGCGCCGACTACGCCCGCGAGCTGGCCGTGGCGGCCGACAGTACCGTCTATGTCGTCGGCAACACGTCGTCGAGCAACTTTCCGACGACGGGCGGAGCCTACGACACCACCAACAACGGCTCGATCGAGGCGGTCGTGGTGGCGCTGTCGAGCACCGGCACCGCACTCACCGCCTCCACCTACCTCGGTTCTTCGAACATCGACGACGCCGAGTCGGTCGACCTCGACCCGGCCGGCAACGTGGTGGTTCTGGGAAACACCCAGTCCACCGCGTTTCCCACCACCGGCGGCGCGTATGACACCACCCACAACGGCTCGACGGACCTGTTCGTGGCCAAGCTGACCCCGTCGCTGGCGTCGTTGACCTGGTCGACGTTCGTCGGAGGCAGCGGATCGGAATCCGCCGGGATGATCGACGTCGACGGCTCCGGCGGGGTTTGGTTTGTCACCGGAACAAGCAGTTCCAACATGGCGACCTCGGCCGGGGCGTTCGACACCGCGCTCAGCGGTTCGAACGACTTCTGGGTCGGTGGCCTGTCGAGTACCGGTTCGACGCTGGCCTATGGCACCTACCTCGGGGGCACCGGTTCCGACGTCGGACCGTCGTCGATCCATGCCGTCGACGCCACGCAGTTGCACGTCGCCACGATCGGCCACCTCGGGCTACCCGACCACAACAGGGGCCTACGACGAGACGGCTTCCAGTTCCGACACCGGCTACGTTGTCTTCGACTCCACGGCGACCGGATCCGCGCAGCTGACCTACGGGTCCGCGCTGGGCGGCACCGGTGGTGGGTACGCTCACGACATCACGGTGGACGGCGCCGGTCGGGCCTACATCGCCGGCGATGTGTCGTCCGCCGGTCTGGCCACGGCCGGTGCGCCCGATACCACGCTCAGCGGATCATGGGACGGATCGCTGGCGGTGATGGACCCGGTGGGCGCCACGCTCGAGTTCTACACCTACATCGGTGGCAGCGCCAACGGTGAACTCGCCACGGGCGTCGCGCTCAACACGACAGGCGAGGCGGTGGTAACCGGGTACACCGACTCGTCGAACCTGACCACGACCGGAGGCGCGTATCAGACCGCGTCCGGCGGTGGCAGCGACGGGTTCGTTCAGCGTTACTCCGCCCTACCCGGTGCCGGCGGCCCGCTGGGCCGCTGGCGTCTCAACGAGGGCGGCGGGACCACGGCACTCGACTCGTCGGGTAACGGCAACGATGGCACGCTGGTGAACGGCCCGACCTATATCACGGGGGTCAGCTCGACCGGGCTCAGCTTCGCCGGCGATTCGGGCGAGGGGGTGGAGGTTCCCGACCCGGTCGACGATTCGCTGGACCCGGGCTCGGGGGAGATCGCCATCGAGACGTGGATGCGGGTGTCGGCGGCACCGGCCAACGGGATCTCACACCCACTCGTCACCAAGCTGGACTACCAGGACGATCCGGCGATCGACGGCTACGAGCTGGCGATCTACGGCGACGGTGGTGCCGGCCGCCTCTTCTTCAAGATCTGGGACGATGCGCCGAGCAGCCAGGCCAGCGGCGTCTGGCAGGCCATCGACTTCTCCAACGACTGGACCGACGGGCAATGGCATCACGTGGTGGGTCAGATCAACGGCTCCGATGTGGAGTTGTGGGTGGACGGGACCCTGATCACGTCGAGCACCCACTCGGCGGGTACGATCATCGCCGACAACCCCCTGCGGTTCGGGGTGGACCAGTTCGGAACCAACGACTACGACGGCGACCTGGACGAGATCTCCGTGTACGGATCGGCCCTCACCTCGGCCGAGATCGCGGCGGCGGCAGGAGCCGGTGGTGTGGGCGCCGGCGACTACCTCGACCAGTTTGGCGCCGTCGGGTTGAACGGTTCAGACGGCTCGATCGACTGGAGCGGGACTCCCTGGGTCGAACAGGGCGAGGCCGACGGCGTGGGGACGGGCCGGGCCGCATCCAGGCCGACGCCAACTGCACGAGCGGCAACTGCATCCGCATCGGAGGCGATGAGGTCTCCCTCACCGGCCGTGGCTGGGCCCGCCCGGTCGACCTCCAGGGAGCGACCACGGCACGGTTGAGTCTCGATCTCACGAAGTCGGGATCCGGTGCCGCGATCTCGATCGAGGTTTCCGACAACGGGGGATCAACGTGGACGACAATGGAAACCACCTCGGCCGCCGGGTCGAAGAACCACGACATCTCCGCCTACGCCAACGCCGACACCTGGATCAGGGTCGTTGGTTCCGGAACGCCTGACGATCCTGTCTACTACTACGTCGACAACGTGCGCGTCGAGGTCGACACGGGCACCGTCACCGTGAACTCCACCGGCGACGCATCGGACGCCACTCCCGGCGATGACGTCTGCGACACCGGCGGCACCAACACCCAGGGTGCCCCCCAATGCACGCTCCGTGCCGCGATCGAGGAGACCAACGCCTCGAGCACACTCGATGTCGTCGAGTTCGACATGCCCACCACCGAATCCGGGCACGCCTCCGGGCTGTGGACCATCTCGCCCGGCTCGGGCCTTCCGAACGTCACCAACTCGACCACCATCGACGCCATGACCCAGTCGGGCTGGACGTCGAGCCCGGTCGTGATCCTCGATGGCACGTCGACGTCTGGCGTCAGCGGACTCCGTTTCCTGTCGGGCGCCGACGACGCCAAGGCGGCGGGCCTCCGGATCGTCAACTACGACCTCGACGGGGTGTACATCGCCCCTGCGGTCGACGGCGTCACGATCGTCAACAATTGGATCGGCTCCGACGGATCCGGGTCGATCTCTCCGGGCAACACTGACGATGGCGTCGACGTCTGGGGTACCAACACCGTCATCGAACGAAACGTCATCAACCACAACGGTGACGAGGGCATCGATGTGCGAGGCACCGGAGCGACGATCACCGGCAACATCATCGGTCTCGAGGCCGACGGATCGAGCGGCGCCGGCAACAGCGACGTCGGCATCGCCGTGTTCGCCGACGGCGCCACCATCGGCGGGCCGACCGCCGCCGACCGCAACGTGATCTCGCTCAATTGGGAAGGCGTCGAGATCAACTCCAGCAACAACGTGGTCCAGGGCAACTACATCGGCACCGCCTCCGACGGGACCACGGATCGGGGCAACGACACCGGCGACGGTGTCGACCTGCAGTCCGGCACCGGAAACCTGATCGGCGGCACCGCCGCCGGTGCCGGCAACGTGATCGCCTTCAACCAGGTCAAGGGCGTCGACATCGCCGGCGGCAACGACAACTCCGTACTGGGCAACGACATCTTCTCGAACGGCGGGCTCGGCATCGACCTCGGCACCACAGGGGTGACCGGCAACGACTCCGGCGACGGCGATACGGGCGTGAACGATCTGCTGAACTTCCCGGTGATCACCAATGCAAGCGAATCGGGCGGGACCGTGACCATCGACTTCGACCTCGACGCTCCGGCCGGCAACTACCGGATCGAGTTCTTCGACAACACCACGGCCGATCCGAGCGGCCACGGTGAGGGCGAGAGCTTCGACCACAGCTACTCGGTGACCGGGCATCCGGGTGGATCGGCGTCGTACTCGACAAGCTATACCGGCACCGCCAACTCGATGACCGCCACCACGACCGAGGATCTCGGTGCGGGATCCTACGGGGCCACGTCGGAGTTCTCGGCCGCCGTCGCTCCGGCGGGAGTCGGCTCGACTGTCGTGCTGGACAAGATCCAGGACGGCACGACGGTGTTGTCGAACGGCTCGTCGTCGACCACGGCCACGATCTCCGCGGTCGACACCACGAAGGCGTTCCTCACCTACTCGATCCGCGGCAGCGACACCGACCCGCAGGATCTGTGGGTCACCGGTGTGCTCACCAACTCGACCACCATCACCTTCGCCCGTGAGGGCACCCAGGGTGACGTCACGATCGAATGGGCGGTCACCGAGTTCTCCTCCGGGGTGACCGTCCAGCGGGGTGTCGCCGCCATGTCAGCCACCCCGACCAACGTGGCGATCACGAGCGTCGACCTCACCAAGAGCTTTCCCCTCATAAACCATCGGGCCGGCGGCACCGTCTTCGGCGAGAACGACTTCGTCAGCGCCCAGCTCACCTCATCGACGAACCTTCGCCTCGCCACCGCCACCTCCACGTTCTCCAACGTGGTTCCGTGGCAGGTTGTCACCTACGACGAGGCTGCCGTCCAGACCGGCACGGTGAGCTTCGGAACCGGCGATGTCATCAGGACGGCCGCGCCATCGGCCTTCGACGCGACGAAGGGTTGGCTGACCTACACGGTGACCACTGATGACGGGACGGCCACCAACATCGGTCAGAAACTGGTGCGTGGCCGGATCACCGACTCGACGACGCTCACCTTCGACCGCAGCTCATCGGGTCAGGCCATGACGGTGCGGTGGTATCTAGTAGAGTTCACCGACTCAACCGAGGTCCAACGCGGCAGCGCAGCGTTTGCGTCGGGCACGAGCAGCATCACCGCCACGCTCGGCACGCCGGTGGACCGGAGCCGTTCGATCGCCACCGGCGGCTACTTCGGCTACGGCGGCCGCACAGCCTACACCACCGACGACAACCCGGGCTACGGCTGGTTCACCACGGAACTGACGGCTGCCGATCGGCTGACGGCCCGAAGAGCAGTGACCGGCGCAACCGCCGATCTCGGGTGGTTCGTCATCGAGTGGGTGTGCGCCGACTCCGACTCCGACGGTGTCACCGACTGCCACGAGGACGCCAACACCGACGGCGACAACGACCCGGCCACCAACCCCGGTCCGGACACCGACGGCGATACCACCCCCAACTACCTGGACGCCGACGACGACGGCGACGGCACACCGACCGCCTCGGAGAACGCCGACCCAAACGAAGACGGCGACCCCCGCGACGCCCTCGACACCGACCACGACGGCCAGCCCGACTACCTCGACCCCGACGCCGTCGGTCCGTCCTCGACGCCGGTCGCCGACGAGCAGAAGATCTCCGATACCCAGGGCGGTCTGGCGGCGGTGCTCGACGACTCCGACGGGTTCGGGCGCGGGGTGGCGTCGATCGGCGATCTCGACGGCGACGGTGCGACAGATCTGGCTGTCGGGGTCTGGGCCGACGACGACGGCGGAACGGATCGGGGAGCGGTCCATGTGCTGTTCATGAACGCGAACGGAACGGTGCGGGCCGAGCAGAAGATCTCCGACACCCAGGGCGGCCTCGCCGCGGTGTTGGACAACGGCGATTCCTTCGGTCACATTGTGGACACGGCGGGCGATCTCGACGGCGACGGGGTTCCCGACCTCGTTGTCGGCGCGCTCGGGGACGACGATGGAGGAACCGACCGTGGTGCGGTGTACCTGCTGTTCATGAACAGTGACGGAACGGTGCGGGCCGAGCAGAAGATCTCCGACACCCAGGGCGGCCTCGCTGCGGTGCTGGACAACAGCGACCAGTTCGGCCACCACGTCGCAGGGATCGGCGACCTCGATGGCGACGGTCTACCCGACCTCGCCGTCGGCGCCTGGGGCGATGACGACGGCGGAACCGCCCGTGGTGCCGTGCACGTGCTGTTCATGAACGCGAACGGCACGGTGCGGGCCGAGCAGAAGATCTCCGACACCCAGGGCGGTCTGACGGCGGTGCTCGACGACGACGACCGCTTCGGGCACGCCGTCGCCCGTATCGGGGACCTGGACGGCGACGGCGTGACCGATCTCGCCGTCGGAGCCAAGAACGACGACGACGGCGGCGGGGCTCGGGGCGCCATCCACGTACTGTTCATGAACTCCAACGGGACCGTTCGGGCCGAGCAGAAGATCTCCGACACCACGGGTGGCTTTACGGCGACCCTCGACGACCTCGACCAGCTCGGTTCGGGTGTGGCGGGCGTCGGCGACATCGACGGCAACGGGACGCCGGATCTGGTCGCGGGAGCATGGTTCGACGGCGACGGCGGCTCCAACCGTGGGGCCGTCTACCTGCTGATGCTCGCAGCCGATGGCACCGTCACCGAACACCTGAAGATCAGCGACACGGCCGGAGGGCTCGGAGCGGCACTTGACAATGACGACCATTTCGGCGCATCCGTGGCATCGATTGGTGACCTGGACGGCGACGGGACGCTCAACATCGTCGTGGGCGCCTCGGGCGACGACGACGGAGGCAGCGCACGCGGCGCCGCCTACGTGCTCGACCTCACCGCACCCCAGTCAATCGTCGACGCCGTCGACGATTCGGACGCCGCCGACAGCGCAACGGCGACCGTTGTCGATGTGGCGGCCAATGATGTGGACGACGATGGTGATGCGATCACCGTGATAGACGTCACCGATCCGGCAAACGGCTCCGCCACCACCAACGGTGACGGCACCGTGACCTACACCTCCGATCCCGCCTACATCGGCGCCGACACCTTCGACTACTGGGCCATCGACGCCGGCACCTCGCTGGCCCACTACTGGGGCCTGGCCGGCAACGGCGACGACGCGGTCGGGTCGGCCGATGGCACCCTGACCGGCACCACGACCGTGGCCGGCAACTTCGGTCAAGCGCTCGACTTCGACGAGGTCGACGACTTGGTCACCGTGCCCGACTTCGCCTACGGGTCGGACTTCACGCTGTCGTTCGACCTCAAGTTCGAGACGAGCTCGGAGAGCCTGTTCCAGTACGTCTACAGCCACGGCAACATCAATTCGACGAACAGCATAAACATCTTCCGGGTGGAGGGCGCGCACTCGCAGGTCCCCAACCACGTGCGGACCGTGATCCGGGACGGCGACGACGACCTCAGCAACGAGGCTCTTCAGGTGGATGTGGGGTCGTTGGTTGGCGATGGTCTGTGGCACAACTACACGGTGACCGCCGGCTCCGATGGTCTGATCGTGTACATCGACGGCGTGCAGGCTGCGTCCGACCCGACCCGAGGCACCGGTACGGTCGATCCGACTGCTTCGATGTATCTCGGGGCTCGCTATGACCTCAGCGCCGGCCGGTTCTACGACGGCCCGCTCGACACGGTCCAGATCTATGACCGGGCGCTGTCGGCGAGCGAGGTGGCGGACCTGGCCTCCGACGCGAACGTGGCAACCGTGTCGATGACCGTCACCGGGTGCGTTGACACCGACGGCGACGGTCTCCTCGACTGTGAAGAGGATGCCAACACCGACGCCGACAACGACCCGTCGACCAACCCGGGCCCGGACACCGACGGCGACACCACGCCAAACTACCTCGACGCCGACGACGACGGCGACGGCACACCCACAGCGTCGGAGAACGCCGACCCCAACGGCGACGGCGACCCCCGCGACGCCCTCGACAGCGACCGTGACGGCCAACCTGACTACCTCGACCCCGACCAGGTCGGCCCGTCGACCACACCGATCGCCGACGAGCAGAAGATCAGCGACACCGCCGGCAACCTGGCAACGGTTCTCGACGACGGCGACATCTTCGGCGCTGACGCCGCCCCGGTCGGCGATCTCGACGGCGATGGCATCGTCGACCTGATCGTCGGCGCCCGTGGCGACGACGACGGCGGGACAGACCGCGGCGCCGTCTATGTCCTGTTCCTCAACTCGAACGGCACCGTCAAAGCCGAACAGAAGATCTCGGATTCGACCGGCGGGTTGACGGCGGCACTGGCCGACGACGACAGCTTCGGGCGGTCGGTCGGGGCCATCGGTGACATCGACGGCGATGGTGTACCCGACGTGATCGTCGGCGCCCACAACACCGATGACGGCGGGACAGACCGCGGCGCCGTGTACGTGCTGTTCCTGAACTCGAACGGCACCGTCAAGGCGGAACAGAAAATCGGATCGACCGACGGAGGTCTCACGGCCACGCTCGATGACAGCGACTACTTCGGTCGCTCCGTCACCGGTATGGGTGATCTCGACGGCGACGGGATCGGGGACGTGGCCGTCGGCGCCTACCTCGACGACGACGGTGGCGGCTCGACCGGTGCCGTCCACGTCCTGTTCCTCAACTCGAACGGAACCGTCAAGGCCGAACAGAAGATCAGCAACACGGCCGGGTCGCTCGGGGTCAGCCTCGATGCCAACGACCACTTCGGCAAGAGTGTGGCCGCGCTCGGCGACGTCGATGGGGACGGCGTGATCGACCTCGCCGTCGGCGCCGACCGCGATGACGACGGGGGCGCGGAACACGGCGCCGTCTACGTTCTGTTCATGAACACCGACGGTACGGTCTCGTCGGCGACCAAGATCTCCGACACGGCCGGCGGGTTCACGGCGGCACTCAACGACGGTGACTACTTCGGCGTCGCCGTCGGCGGTGTCGGCGACATCGACGGCGACGGCACCCCGGATCTGCTGGTCGGCGCCGAACGCGACGGCGACGGAGGCACCGAACGCGGGGCCGTCCACATCCTGTATCTGAACAGCGACGGCACGGTGAAGAGCGAGTCGAAGATCAGCGACACCCAGGGCGGATTCGGGGCGACGCTCGACGACGCCGACCGCCTCGGATCCGCCGTGGCCGGTATCGGCGACCTCGATGGTGACGGGGCCGCCAATCTCGCCTTCGGGGTTAACAAGGACGACGACGGCGGCAACAACCGCGGTGCCGTCTACGTGGTGGATTTGGCACCCGACGCCTCGGTGACCGTCAACTCGGCCGGCGACGCCACCGACGCCAACCCCGGCGACGACATCTGCGACACCGGCGGCACCAACACGGAGGGCGATCCCGAGTGCACCTTGCGGGCCGCCATCGCCGAGGCGAACGCCTCGTCGATGATCAACGAGGTCGCTTTCGACATCCCGACCAGCGACACCGGCTACGCAGCCGGGCCTCCGGCATCCTGGACGATCGCCGTCGGTAGCGCCTACCCCTCCTTTGCCCAACCACTGACCATCGACGGCTCGACGCAACCGGGCTGGTCGGGGACGCCGATCGTCGTGCTCGACGGCGGCGGCACTCTCGGTGCGGGATTCCGTTTGACTGCGGGGTCTTCGATCGTGCGTGACCTCGCCCTGCACTCGTTCGGGGACGGTATCGACCTCGACGGCGTCGGCGGCAACACGGTCACGGGCAACTGGGTGGGGCTGCTGGCCGACGGCGCCACGGCCCCCGGTGTCAGCGACGACGGAATCCTCCTGCGGGCCGGGTCTGACGGCAACACCATCGGCGGTCCGACCGCAGCGGATCGCAACGTCGTGGCGGCAGCCACCAGTGAGGGGATCGCCGTCGAGAGCGACAACAACGTGATCGAGGGCAACTACCTCGGCACCGACGCCACCGGTCTTCTAGACCGCGGCAACACCGGCGAGGGCATCGAGATCGCCTTCGGCGCCGGCAACGTGTTCCGCGACAACGTGATCGCTTACAACGGCGACGATGGCGTCCAAGTCCGCGATGCAGACAACAACGAGTTCGTTGGAAACTACATCGGGGTCGCAGCCGATGGGTCGACACCTGCCGGGAACGCTGTCGACGGAATCTCGATCCGGCTGGGAGCGAGCACCAGCACGATGATCGGCGGTACCGGCGTCGGCGATGGCAACCTCATCGCCCACAATCTCGGTGACGGGGTCGACGTCCAGGACTCCGGCGCAACAGGCAACAGCGTCCTCGGCAACTCCATCCGGGACAACGGGTCGCTGGCCTTCGACCTGGCGGGTGGTACCGAGGACGGCAATAACATCACCGCAAACGACGTCGACGACGCCGACACCGGCCCCAACGATCTGCTCAACTTCCCTGTTTTGACCGCCCCAATGCCCGGGGCGACAGCGATCGACGTGGATCTCGACCTGCCGGCCGGCGACTATCGGATCGAGGTCTTCGTCAACCCCACAGATGGTGCCGACGCGAGCGGGTATGGCGAGGGCGAGACGCTCATTCACGCCGAGACCGTGACGGTGACCGGTGCTGCCGGTAGCGAGTCGTTCACCCTGACCGGCCTGGCGGCCCTCAGTGCTGGTGCCGTCCTCACGGCGACCGCGACTGAGGATTTAAGCGGCGGGTCGTATGGCTCGACCTCTGAGTTCTCGGCTGCCGTCGTCATAACGAACAACACGGCGACGGTGAACTCCACCGGTGACGCCGCCGACGCCACCCCAGGCGATGACATCTGCTCAACCGGCGGCACGAACTCGGAGGGCGACCCCGAGTGCACGCTGCGAGCCGCCATCGCCGAAGCCAACGCCTCGGCGACCATCGACACCATCGAGTTCAACATCCCAGCCACCGAGACCGGGCACTCGGCCGGAATATGGACGATCACCCCATCGTCCGCCCTGCCGGCGATCACCGCAGCGGTCACCATCGACGGCACGACCCAGACCGGAACCGTAGTCAACACCGCTGTCTCGCCGGCCGACATGAACGGCTCGTTGGCCATCCAGATCGACGGGACGAGCGCCGGCAACGGTAAGAACGGAATCAAGCTCGATTCCGGATCGTCCGGCTCGACGATCAGGGGTCTCGCCATCACCGGGTTCGGCGGTACCAACGGGGTCGCCATCCACATCGGCAACTCCTCCGACAACGTCATCGCCGGGAACCACATCGGGATCGACGCCATCGGCACCGGCGACGCCGGCAACAGTCACGGCATCGACCTGGCGGGAACGTCGCTCAGGAATCGCGTCGGCGGCGCCCCCGCCTCCGACCGCAACCTCATCGGGGCCAACTCGATCGATCAGATTCGTATCAGCGGAACGGCACCGAACGACACGTCCATCGTGGGCAACGACATCGGTCTGCGCAACGGCGGCGCCGCGGCAACCGGCAATGGTGACGGCATCGCCGCCTACGGTGCGAGCAGCGGCAATGCGATTGGCGGTGCTGGAGCCGGTGAGGGCAATCGAATCGCCGGAACCGCCAAGGCGATCCTGTTCGACAACGGTGCGTCCGGCACGTTCCTCGGAAACTCGTTGTGGAACAACACCTCGTTGGGGATCGACCTGGGCAACGACGGGCCCGACACCAACGACCCCGGCGACGGCGACAGCGGCGAGAACGGCAAACTCAACCACCCCGTCGTGGCGGCACCGACCGGGGGCGCCACCACACTCGATATCGATCTCGACGTTCCGGCCGGCGACTACCGGATCGAGGTCTTCGAGAACCCCACTTCCGGGGCACACAGCTCCGGGTTCGGTGAAGGCGAGACACTGATCCACGCCGAGACCATCACCCACACCGGCACCGGTACCGAGTCGTTCACGTTGACCGGCCTACCAGCGCTTTCCGCTTTCGACATCCTGTCGGCGACGACGACCGAGGATCTCGGCGGCGGCAACTACGGCTTCACATCCGAATTCTCGGCCGTCTCGACTCCGAGTATCTCCCTCACCGTCAACTCCACCGGCGACTCGGGTGACAGCAGCTCCGGCGATGGCCAGTGCGACACCGGCGGCACGAACTCGGAGGGCGACCCCGAGTGCACGCTGCGGGCCGCCATTGAGGAGGCCAACGCCGCCTCCAACGCCGACGTCAGCATCGCGTTCAACATCCCGACCTCCGACCCGAACCATTCGGCCGGTGTGTGGACCACCACCGCCGGATCGGCCTACCCGGATATCACCGGCGGCGTTGTGATCGACGCCCAAACCCAGCCGGGCTGGACGTCGATGCCGGTCATCGAGGTCGATGTCGGCGGCCCCGGCGGCCCCAACCCCGACGGTTTCCGGATCGACAGCGGCACTGAAGGTGTCACCCTTCGAGGTCTGGCCGTCACGGTGGTCAAGAGCAACGCCGTCGAGGTTCGCAGCGGCACCGGCCATGTCTTCGCCGGCAACCACTTCGGCACCAACGCGGCAGGAACGGTGGCCACCAACACCGGCGGCGGGGCCCTCATCTTCATCGAGGGCGGCTCCAACATCACCATCGGCGGAACCACCGCCGCCGATCGCAACCTGATCACCAGCGGACCGAACGGCATCGTGGCCGACGGCACCAACGGCGTCGACGGCTTGACCATCCAAGGCAACCACATCGGCACCGACATCACCGGCAACGCCTCCCTCGGCACGATTGATTTCGACGGCATCCGCACGGTCGACGGCGTCACCAACGTCATCGTCGGTGGATCGTCCCCCGGCGCCGGAAACGTGATGAGTGTCGGCAGCGATGGTGTGCAGATCAGTGGTGAGGCCAGTGACAACGCGATCGTGGAGGGCAATCTGATCGGCGTCGGCGCCGACGGCACCACCGCCCTGTCAGTCGGTATCAATGGCGTCTTCGTCGAAAACGGTGCTGACTCGCCGACGATCGTCAACAACGTGATCGGCAACGCAGGCCTCGTCGGCATCGAAATCGACGGCGACACCGTCGGTGGTGTGGTTCAGGGCAACCGCATCGGTATCGACGGAAGCGGTAATCCCCACCCGATCCAGCAGATGGGCGTGCTGCTCGACAATGGCGTCGGCAATGTCACCGGGATGCTCGTCGGTGGAACCGGGATCGGTGAGGGCAATGTCATCGCCAACGCGGGCGCCGGCGGAGTCTGGACCTCGGGCATCTATCAGGATTCGAGTGGGTCCAACTCCTTCCTCGGAAACTCGATCGTCGACAACGCCGGGCTGGCCATCGATCTGTTCGGCGGTACCGAGGACTCGTTCGGCGTCACCGCCAACGATGCCGGTGACGGCGACACAGGACCCAATGACCTGCTCAACCTTCCGGTCATCACCGCCATCAGCGAGGCCGGCGGCACTCTGACCGTCGACTACACGCTCGACGCACCGGCCGGCACCTACCGGATCGAGTTCTTCGACAACACCTACGCCGACGATTCGGGCCACGGTGAGGCGCAGACCTACGCCGGATCGCAGACGATCATCCACACCGGCTCCGGGTCCGAAGCGTTCTCGGCCTCCTTCAGCGGCGAGTCGACCGATATCCTCGCCGCCACCGCCACCGAAAGCCTCGGCGGCGGCGACTTCGGAGCCACCTCCGAATTGTCGGCTGCCACCAGTCTGGCCGCTCGCGTCAATTCGACCGGTGACGCCACCGATGCCACCCCCGGCGACCACCTCTGCGACACTGGCGCCACCAACGCCGACGGCGACCCGGAGTGCACCTTGCGGGCCGCCATCGCCGAGGCGAATGCGTCGGCGATTGTCGACGAGATCGCATTCGACATCCCGACCTCCGACACCGGCCACAGTGTCGGAGTGTGGACCATCTCACCCGGTTCGGCGCTTCCGGACCTGTCCACCACCATCGTGCTCGATGCCACCACTCAACCGGGCTGGTCGTCGACCCCCGTGATCGAAATCGACGGAACATCGGCCGGAGCCACCACCGACGGCTTCCGGGTCACCGGAACCGGCATCGAGATCCGTGGCTTTGCCGTCAACCGTTTCGGCGCCGACGGTATCAACGTCCGAAGCGGCGCCTCGGCCACCGTCATCGCCGGAAACCACGTCGGACTCGACAGCTCGGGAACCATCGACCGGGGCAACGGCGACCGAGGTATCGACATCACCACGGGGTCAAGCTCCACAACCGTCGGGGGTACGACGGCGGCCGATCGCAACATCATCTCCGGCAACACCGCCGACGGCGTTGTGCTCTGGCAAACCAACGACAACACCGTGATCGGCAACTACATCGGTACCGATGTGACTGGTTTGGCGTCAATCCCCAATGCCGCAGACGGTATTGCGATCGGTGGCACCAGCAGCAACAACACCATCGGCCAGCCCGGTGCCGGCAACGTGTTGGCCGGCAACGGACACGACGGTATCGAACTCGACGACGATCTGACCGGCAACGTGGTCCAGTCCAACATCATCGGTCTCGGTGCCGACGGTTCCACCGTCGTCGCCAACGCCCGGCACGGTGTCGTCATCTACAACGGCGTCAACGACACGCTGATCGGCGGCGCGGGTGCCGGCGAAGGGAACGTCATCTCCGGCAACACGACCAACGGCATCACGCTCGACGGCAACGCGAACGTGGCAACGGCCGCGAACCGCATCGAGGGTAATCTGATCGGCACCGACACCTCGGGGCTACTCGATCGTGGCAACGGCGACGCCGGAGTCCTCTTCTTCAACGGAGCAAACAGCAGCCGGGTCGGCGGAACGGCGGTTGGCGCCGGCAACACGATCGCCCACAACGGAACCGACGGTGTCAGGGTCGAAGGCGCCGCTTCGGTCGACATCAGCGTGGTCGGAAACAGTATCCGCTCCAACACACAGCTTGGCATCGACCTGAGCGGGGGCACCGAGGACGGGAACGGCGTGACCGCCAACGACGCCGGCGACGCCGACACCGGGCCCAACGATCTCGTCAACCACCCGGTCATCACCGGCATCTCCGAGTCGGGTGGAACCCTGACCGTGGACCTGGAGCTCGACGTGCCCGCCGGCAACCATCGACTCGAGTTCTTCACGAACCCCGACGGCCCCGACCCCAGCGGGTACGGCGAAGGCCAGACATATGTGCATGGTGAGACCATCGCTCATACCGGATCCGGTGTCGAGACGTTCCAGGTCACCTTCTCCGGGGCTCTCACCGATGTGTTGACCGCCACTGCCACCGAGGACCTGGGTGGTGGCTCGTTGGGCGCCACGTCCGAATTCTCGGCCGCGGCCACGAGCCTGGCCGTGGTCAACTCGACCGCTGACGCCGGCGACGCCACACCGGGCAACGGCATCTGCGACACCGGCGGCACCAACTCCGAAGGTGACCCCGAGTGCACGCTGCGAGCCGCCGTCACCGAAGCCAACCTCTCGTCGCTCCTCGACAGCATCGAGTTCGCCATACCGGCTTCCGACGGCGGCCACAGCGCCGGGGTGTGGACGATCACCCCGGCATCCGGGCCCCTCGACACCGTCACCGCAACTATCTCGATCGACGCCACCACCCAGTCGGGCTGGGTCGACGACCCGATCGTTGTTCTCGACGGAACGACGCGAGCCGGGATCGATCCAACCGACGACGGTTTGGTCCTGGTCGGAGACGACACCCGGGTGGCCGGGTTCTCCATCATCGGATGGCCGGATGACGCTCTCCGGGCCACCGGCGACCGTGCCGTGATCGAGCGAAATTGGTTCGGCGTGCTCCCCGACGGCTCCACCAACGCCAACGCCACGCTCGACATCAAGGTCATCGGCACCGCCGCCGACACCGTCATTCGGAACAACACCGTCGCCGCCACGGGCTCCGGGGACGGTATCCGGCTCGGCGACACGTCGAGCGGAACATCGTTCACCGACAACCATGTTGGCGTCACCCAGGACGGGACCCTGCTCGGCGCCCCCTCGACGGGCATGCGGGTGGTGAGTTCGGCGTCGGCATCGATCAGTGGCAACGTCTTCGGAGGCCTGACCGACGACGCCATCTGGACCCCGACCAGCGGCGGCGTGACCATCACCGGCAACTGGTTCGGCACCGACGACACCGGCACCGACGCCTACCCGGTCGGCTCCGCACTGCTCCACACCGGGAGCGGCAACGTCACCTTCGGCGGCACCACGCCGGCCGACGCGAACGTGGTGCGCTCGGCCACCGACGCCGCCCTACGGTTGGACGGAACCGGTGACGTCACGGTGCTCGGCAACTCGATCAGCGGTTCGGCGGGCCTCGGCATCGATCTCCAGCGTGACGGCCTGACCGCCAACGACCTCGACGACGGAGACATCGGCCCGAACGGGCTGCTCAACTTCCCCCGGCTGTCGCCGCCGCTCGTTGGTGCCACGACGCTCGACATCGAGCTCGACGCCCCGGCCGGTGACTACCGGATCGAGGTCTTCGTCAACCCAACGGCAGGAGCCCACCCGTCGGGCTACGGCGAGGGGGAGACTCTCGTCCACGCCGAGACGGTCACGGTGGCCGGTGCCGCCGGAGCAGAGCCGTTCACCCTCACCGGCCTCACCGCTATCGTCGACGGCCAGATCTTCACCGCCACCGCCACCGAGGACCTGGGCGGCGGATCCTATGGAGCCACCTCCGAGTTCTCGAAGGCCGCACCTGCCTGCGCCGACGCCGACGGCGACGGGCTCTGCACCGCCTACGAACAGCAACTGGGCGACACCGACGGTGACACGTTGGCCAACGAGAACGACGCCGACGACGATGGCGACGGCACCCCCACCGCCGCCGAGAACGCCGATCCCGACGGCGACGGCGAGCCCCGAGACGCGCTCGACGGCGACCGTGACGGCCAGCCCGACTATCTCGATCTTCCGACGTCACCGACCGGCGGCGTGGTAGTCAACGAACAGAAGATCAGCGACACCGTCGGCGGTCTGACCGCAACACTGAACGATGCCGACTACCTCGGCCGCTCGGTTGCGGCAATCGGGGATCTCGACGGCAACGGCGTGGTCGACCTGGCAGTCGGCGCCGACTTCGACGACGACGGCCCCACCGACGCCGGGGCGATCCACATCCTGTTCCTGAACGCCGGTGGTTCGGTGATCGCCGAACAGAAGATCTCGGCCACGGCCGGTGGTCTGACCGGCCCGCTCGAACCGTCCGACGGCTTCGGCCGCTCGGTCTCGGCCATCGGCGATCTCGACGGCGATGGTGTCGTCGACCTGGCCGTCGGAGCCGACCGCGACGACGACGGGTTCACCGACGCCGGAGCCGTCTATGTGCTGTTCCTCAACAGCGACGGAACCGTGAAGGCCGAGCAGAAGATCAGCGCTACCGCCGGCAATCTCACCGACGGTCTCGGCCTCGACCACTGGTTCGGGTCGTCGGTGAGTGGCCTCGGCGACCTCGATGGTGACGGCCTGCCCGATCTGGCTGTCGGCGCACCGACCGCCGACGACGGCGGCACCGACCGGGGCGAGTTCCACGTGCTGTTCCTCAATGCCGATGGCACGGTACGCGATGAACAGAAGATCTCGCAGTCGGCCGGTGGCGGCTGGGGCGTCGACGATGCTGATCGGCTCGGCACCTCGGTCGCCGCCCTCGGCGACGTCGATGGTGATGGCGTGACCGACCTGGCTGTCGGCGCCGACGGAGATGACGATGGCGGCACCGACCGCGGCGCCGTCTACATCGCCTTCCTCAACGTAGACGGCACGGCCAAAGGACAACAGAAGATCTCCGACTCCGCCGGCGGGCTCGCCACCACGCTCGCGGACAGCGACGCCTTCGGCCGTGCGGTGGCCGGCATGGGAGACCTCGACGGCGACGGCACACCGGACGTTACGGTCGGCGCACCGCTGGCCAATCTCGGAGGAACCGACGCCGGCTCGATCCATGTGCTGTTCCTCAACACCGACGGGACCGTGCGGATCGAGCAGCAGATCTCCGACCTGGCCGGCGGTCTGATGGAAGACCTCGAAACCGGCGACAGCTTCGGCATGTCGGTCACCGGGGTCGGCGACCTCGACGGCGACGGCACCATCGGTTTGGCCGTCGGAGCAATCGGCGATGACGACGGCGGGACCGATCGGGGCGCGGTCTACGTGCTCGACCTCTCCGCCTACAACAACGCCCCGGTGCTCGACAACGCCGGCACGATGGCGCTGACCACGATCACCGAGGATGATTTCACCAACAGCGGCAACACCGTGGCCGAGATCGTGGCCTCGGCCGGCGGCGACCGGATCACCGACACCGACGGCGACCCCGAAGGCGTGCTGATCGAGGACTTCACCGTCGACGAGGGCTACTGGGAGTTCTCCATCGACGGCGGCACGACCTGGGAGCTCCTCAACACCTACCACGAAGGCACACCCCTCCGCTCGACAGACCGCATCCGCTACATGCCCGCCGGATTCGGTGCCGAGTCCGCCACCATCACGGTGCGGGCCTGGGATCAGACGACCGGCACGGCCGGTACACCGGAGCGCGACTACCCGACCGGAGGGACGAGCGCCTTCAGCTCCGCCACCGAAACGGTCTCGATCACCGTGACCGCCATTAACGACGCCCCGACGTTCGGGGTGCCGTCGATCCCCGGCTACTGGGGTAGTGGTGATGCCGTTACGGTCTGGGACCTCGAGGGCCGCAGCGAGTACATCAACGGCCTGGCCCAACTCGCCGACGGCTCGTTCGTGCTGGCCGGCTATACGGACCTGGCCTCCGACCCCGGCAACGATCGGGTGCTGCTCATCAAGTTCGCTCCGGACGGGCGCCTCGACGAATCCTTCGGCGACCACGGCAACGTCGTCATCGATCTGACGGCCGACGACGACGTCGTCAACGACATTGCCGTCCAGACCGACGGCAAACTGGTCGTCACCGGACGGACCGGCCCGAGCCCCTACGACGTGTTCGTCGCCCGCTTCGACACCGACGGCACCCTCGACACCACCTTCGCCGGTGGTGCCGGCTTCACCATCTTCGACGACGGCGCCACTGAATGGGGGAACGGCGTTGCGATCCAAGCGAGCGGGGCGATCGTCGTCGGGGGCCGGTCCGGGTCCGGCGGGCTGGTGATGCGCTACACCTCGGCCGGTGTGCTCGACACGACCTTCGCCGGTGACGGTTCGTTCACCGACGCCGGACTCGAGCAGGTGTACGACATCGCCATCCAGGCCGATGGCAAGATCGTCGCGGCCGGCGAAGAAGGCTCGTCGATGGCCGTCACCCGCATCACCACCACCGGAGCATTCGACACGACCTTTGATGGTGACGGCGTAGCATCGACCCTGTTCGGGCTGACAGGCGGAAGCTATGCCTACGGCCGAGCCATCGCCGTCCAGCCCGACGGCAACATCGTCGTGACCGGCGACGCAGCCGACTACGCGCCGTCGAACTCTCGTGACCAGATCGCTTCGACGAACGTCGCCCGGTTCCTCCCAACCGGCGCCCTCGACCCCTCCTTCGGTGGCGGTGACGGATACGTACTAACCCAAATTCCGTCCAACGGCTACAGCGGTCCTGATGCCATCGCCGTGCAGGCCGACGGCAAGATCGTGGTCGCCGGACAGTTGGACCGGGGGACGAAGGGTCAGACCGACGCGGTGGTCGCCCGCTACACGACCGCCGGTGTGCTCGACACCACCTTTGACGGTGACGGCATCGCCTTCCCGGCCACCGGCCGCTACTGGAACTACTTGACCGGCGTGGAGATCCTGCCCGACGGTGACATCCTGGCCGCCGGCTATGCCGAATACGACGGACCCTACGACGCTATGTTCCTCCGCTTCGACTCGACCGACGGTTCGACGGTCGTCGGTCCGGTCGGCAACGCACTCGACGGCACGCCGACGTACCTCGCCTACGGAGCAGCCGTCGTGATGGACCACGATGTTCGGGTGTTCGACGCCGAACTCATCGACGCCTTCAACTGGAACGGAACCTCGCTGGTGATCACCCGACAGGGTGGTGCCGATGCCACCGATGTCTTCGAAGCCACCGGCACCCTCGACCCGTTGACCGAAGGCGCTTCGGTCGTCATCGACGGCGTCACCGTCGGCACCGTGACCACCAATTCCGGCGGCGTACTCCGCCTCGACTTCGACGCCGGCTCGACCGAAGCCCGGGTCGGCAACGTGTTGGAATCCTTGGCCTACCGGAACACCACGGCCAACACCGGCACCGTCACCATG
Organism: Acidimicrobiales bacterium; assembly: GCA_965216655.1. Taxonomy (GTDB): domain Bacteria; phylum Actinomycetota; class Acidimicrobiia; order Acidimicrobiales; family SZUA-35; genus JAHELU01. Next base: position 412,895 of record CBDCGP010000009.1, on the reverse strand, counting down.
GAGTGGACGTTCGCCGACGGCGACGGCGGCACGGACACCGGAACCGTCGACATCACCATCGTGCTCACCGGCATCACCGTCAACTCGACCGGTGATGGGCCCGACGCCACCCCCGGCGACGAGACCTGCGACACCGGCGGCACCAACACCGAGGGCGACCCCGAGTGCACCCTGCGGGCGGCCATCGAGGAACTCAACGCCATCGGCGGCGGCGACATCGACTTCAACATTCCGGTTACCGATCCAGGCCACGTCTACTACCAGGACAACGGCGCCGCCGGGTTCGCCGCCCCGGTGGCCACAACCGCCGGCGACGACAGCTTGATCGTCGACTTCGACACCGACTACCCGCTCACCCCGTTCTCGTGGTGGCAGATCGCCCCCGCCACCGAACTCCCGGCCGTCACCGGAACGATCTCGATCGACGGCACCACCCAACCCGGTCATCAGCCCAACACCGTGACAGGAACCGGGCCCCTCGACGCCGTCCTGCGCATCGAGATCGACAACCCGTCGACGGCACTGTCCCATGGGTTGCAGCTCAGCGGCAGTGGTATCGAGATTCGGGGACTGGTCATCGACGAAGGCGACGACGCCATCACCATCGACACGAACGGCGCGGCCACGATCGCCGGGAACTGGCTCGGCCCGGACGTGACCGGCGACCGGGACGGAGCGCCGACCGGTGCCGGACTCTCGCTGACCGCGGGCGCCGATGGCAACACGATCGGTGGCCCGAGTCCCGCCGACCGAAATGTGATGGCCCACTCCAGCAGCCACGGTGTCTACCTCGCCTCCGACGGCAACACCATCTCCAATAACTACCTCGGGTTCGGTTCGCTGGGGACGTCCGTCACGGCCCCGTCCGTCCAGGGCACCGGTATCTGGCTGATCGGCTCGAACAACCAGATCGGCGACGCCGGGGCCGGCAATGTATTCGGCCGCAACATCGACAGCGGTATCTGGGTACCGGATGGGTCCGGCAACCGGATCCATGGCAACACGTTCATCGCCAACCAGGACACTGCGATCACGTTCACGGGCACCTCCGGTCAGAATCTCGTCGGCGGCACCGGCGCCGGCGACGGCAACCTCATCACCGCCACCACCAGCTCTCCGGGCGTCGGTGTGACCGTCAACTCGACCAGCACCGACAACGCCATCATCGGTAATTCGATCACCGGCAACGACGGCCTCGGCATCGACCTCGGCGCCGACTACGGCAACGGCGTCACCCCCAACGACGGCGGCGACATCGACGGCGGAGCCAACGACGGACTCAACTTCCCGGTCCTGGCGGCCCCGGAGGACGGGGCGACAACAGTCGACCTCAGCCTCGACGCGCCGGCCGGCGACTATCGCATCGAGGTGTTCATCAATCCGGCCGAAGGCGCCGACCCGTCCGGCCACGGCGAGGGCCAGAACCTGGTGGCGGCGCAGACGGTCACGCACTCCGGCTCGGGCTCGGAACCGTTCACCGTCGTCATCCCGATTGTGTTCGTCGGCGACGTCCTGACCGCAACCGCCACCGAGGATCTGGGCGGCGGCGTCTACGCATCGACCTCGGAGTTCTCGGCTGCCACCACCGTTGTGGCCGGGACCGATCCGGTGCTCGACGCCTCGGTCCGGCGCAGCGATCTCGACGCCACCGGCGGACTCGACCCGGTGGCGGCCACGACGACGGGCGTCACCGGTCGGGCCATGGCCTTCGACGGGGCCGGCGACGTGCTGTTCGGACCGGCCCTCAACGTCACCGACCAAGCCCTGAGCGTGAGTGCGTGGGTTCGCGCCGACGCCTTCACCGGCACCGACTACATCGTGTCGAAGCAGACCACCGGCGGTGATCCGATCTACGAGCTGGGCGTCAACGGTTCCAGCGGCCAGGCCGTGGCCACACTGTGGACCGGCGGTGGCCCGGTGGTACTACAGGGCGGCACCGTCACCCCCGGCACCTGGCACCACCTGGCGGTCACCTGGGACGGTGCCACCGTCGACCTGTACGTCGACGGCGCACCGGTCGGCAGCACCGCCGCGACCGGTTCACTGGCCACCGACGCCGCCACCGACGTGACCATCGGGAACCGGGCCGCCGGAACCACGGGTTTCGACGGCCTCATCGAGCATGTCGAGATCACCCACGATCCCCTCACCGCCGCCGAGGTCGCGATGCGTCACGCCAACACGGTGGCCGGCTCGCTCACGGTCACGGTCGGCCAGCAGCAGACCGGCGCTCCGGGAGCGTGGACGGTGACCGGAACCCAGACCCGCTCCGGGTCCTTCGCCCTGACCGCCCCCGAGACGGCGTCCGGCACGGCCGCGTGGGCCGTGGCCACCGGTGTCGACGAGCCGGGGACGGTGTTCGAGAGCTGGTGGTGGGCCTCCACCGACTCCGGCGTCGATTTCGCCTCCGGAACCCGCGCTGGAATCTCACCCACGGATCAGTTCGACGGCGCCTTCGTCGGGGCCGACACGTGGAACCTGCGTCGGCGATCAGGAGCGACCACGTCGACCGACGCCGTCGGGACGCAGGCGCTGACCACGGGTGCGTGGGTAAAGGTCGAGCAGTGGACGGATCAGAACGGCAACAGCCGGCTGTTCGTCGACGGTGTCCCGGTGATCCCCTGGGCGGGTCAGACCTCGCCTCCGGCCAGTGGATCGCTCGGCCTCCGGGTGGGCGAGCTGCCCAACGGTCAGTCGTGGTTCATCGACGACCCTCGGGCCCGCAAACTGGTCATGCCCGAGCCGACCGCCACCGTCGGCGCCCTCGACCGCAACTGACACCCGTCTTGTGGCTCTTCCAGCCAGCCAACCGATGTCATTCGCGGGTGATTACGGTCAAAAGTGGTCGTTATCACCCGTAAACGCGCAGGGAGTCGGGCTGGACTGCAATGAGCTGGGCTGGGGCCGAAGGATGGTCAGGTTTCGAGTGATGGTCGGCTGCGCTCGAAGTCGCTGACCTCGTCGAGCCGGGCGAGCGACTCGGCCGACAGTGGCGTGTCGAGGCCTCCGACGGTGGCCAGCAACTGGTCGGGACGGTTGGCGCCGACGATCGGGGCACTGACCCACGGCTTGGATCGCAGCCAGCCGATGGCCACGGCCGCAGGGGTCGTCTCTTCCTGCCGAGCCACGTCGACCACCGTTTCGATGATGTCCCAGTTGCGATCCGAGAACCGCCGCTTGGCGTTCTCCTCGGCCCGCACGCTGTCGGGTAGCGGCTGATCACGTCGATACTTGCCGGTTAGGAGGCCGCCGGCGAGCGGGCTGTAGGGGATCATGCCGATCCCGTGGTGATGACACATCGGAGCCAGCTCCATCTCGACGAACCGGCGGACCGGATCGAGCAGGTTGTACTCGGGCTGCACCGACACGAACGACTCCAGGTTCCGTCGATCCGAGGTCCACAGCGCCTCGACCAGCCGCCACGCGCTGTAGTTGGAGCAGCCGATATAGCGGACCTTGCCCTGTCGAACCAGGTCGGTGTAGGCGGCCAGCGTCTCCTCTATCGGCACCACCGGGTCGATGAAGTGGGCCTGGTACAGATCGACATGGTCGACGCCGAGACGACGAAGGCTGTCGTCGCAGGCCCGCATGATCCAGCGGCGGGACAGACCCTCCCGCTGGGCGGCCGTGCCCCGGTGGTCGGAAAACTGTTCGCCCATCGCAGCCCGAACCTTGGTGGCCACCACCATGTGGTCGCGGTTGCCACGGGCCTTCAGCCATCGGCCCACGATCTCCTCCGACACCCCGCCGGCGTTCGGCGGGCCGCCCATCGACGCCGACCAGGAGCTGTAGCAATCGGCGGTGTCGATGAAGTTGCCGCCGAGCTCGGCGTAGGCGTCGAGCACGGCGTGGGAGGCGGCCTCGTCGATCGACCAACCGAACTGCATCGTGCCGAGGCCGACCCGATAGACGAACAGTCCGCTCCGCCCGACCTGCACGTAGGGCTCGGTGGTGGTGGCGCCGAAACTCATCGATTTACCTCTGCCCGGTCGGTGTCCTCGCCCGGATCACTGCTTGGGTCACCATAGAAACTCAGTTTGTGGTCGATCAGCTGCAGCGCCGCTCGGCGGTCGGCGATCTGCTGTTCGACGAGACGCCGATGGTCGAGCAGCATCTGCCGCCGTTCCGGCTCAGTGTGATCGCCCTGGGCGCCGAGGTCGCAATAGTGGCGGAGCTGTTCGATTGACATGCCGGTGTCCCGCAGGCAGCGCAGCACCTCGACCCACAGCACGTCGTCCTCGCTGTAGCGCCGGTGGCCACTCGAGGCCCGGGCCACATTCTGGATCAGGCCCTCACGTTCGTAGTAGCGGAGGGTGTCGATCGTGACGCCGGTCCGATCGGCCATCTGTGATGGGGTGAGTTCGACTGGAGTGACTTCGGATGCGGTCATGGGTCCAGTGAAACACCTGGAGCGCACTCCATGTCAACGTGTTTCGGCGGCTTCGCCGCTAAACCTCGAGTTTCGGGGCCCTCCGGGCCGAAACTCCCCGTCCCTCCGGGCGGCGACTAGCGGAGGTCTTCGATCGAGGCCTTTACCACCGTCATCTGACCGTCTTGCCAACCGGTGATCACCACGGTGCCGGCCTGGTCGACGGCAATGCCCGACGGGTCGAAGCCGACCGGGTCGTTGGCCGCCGGCACCTCGGTCCATCCGGCGTCGGGTGACCCGATCCAGAGCGTCCCGGTCGACGCACCACCGATCTCGACGGCACCGACCAGTAGATAGTCGGGGCCATGGGTTGTCGCATCGGTGACCCAGCCGTCGGCCGCAGGTTCGGTCAGCGACGCCGGAACATCGAGTATCTCCCAGCTGGATCCGTCGGGCGAGTACCAGACAGCGCCGTCGGTGTCGAGGCCGGAACGCACAGCTCCAACGGCCAGGAAACCGTCGGCGCCGTGCGTGCAGGCATTCACCCAGTTCCGGTCCTTCGCTGCAACCACGTCAACGCCGGCCTCCGCCCGAACCCACGACGAATCGGACGAGCGGGCGAAGAACGCCACCGAGGAGTTCGAGCCGTCGTCGAGGCCGAGCGCGGCGACGATCGTCTCGGGCGACGAGCAGATCCCGGACCACCCCTCACGTTCGCTCTCGCTCGGCGTCGAAATCGACACCGCCTCGAGTTCAACAGGCTCGCCGATCGTCGGCAACGGTCCTTCGACCATGACGGGCTCAACTGTCGTCCCGTCGAACGTGATGCCGGCGACGACGGCATCATCTCCGATCGAGCCGACGGACGACAGGATCACGCGGGTCGCGTCGACCGCGAACGGCGATGCGGACCCCAATCCCTCGGGCCCGATCAGATGCAGATAGCTCAGCCCGGCGCGACGCCGGGCTGTGGCGATGGCGGTCGTCTCGGGAGCGGCGGCCAGGAATCCGTCGTCGTGGGCCGACACATCGCGGTAGGGGCCGATCGTCTGTCGTGTCCCATTGGGCAGCACGTTCCCGACCACCGACCATTCTTCACCGTCGTCCGATGTCCAAGCCCAACCCCTCAAATCTCCGTCGGGTTCCTCGACGCCACCGACGATGGCGAATCCGCCGTCGCCGGCGGCGATGGCGTTGGACCAGGGAATCTCCGACGGGCGCGGAACCACATCGTCGTCGACCCGCAGTGGTCGCCAGCGGCCGTCGAACTGGAAGACGCGACCCTCACCGACGGCCACCGTCATATCGTCGATCGATGCGATTCCCGACAGGTCGACGCCGTCGGACTCGGCGTCCCAGATGTTGCCGACGGGATTCCAGGTCGATCCATCCGGCGAGCTCCAGACATGCTGGAGGAACGAACTGGTGGCGATGGCCAGGAAGCCGTCGGCTGAGGTCCGCACCCGTTCCGCGCCGAAGCCGCTGCTGATCGTTCGTCCGTCGTCGTTGGTCCCGAACGATGTGGACGGGCCGTCCCAGGTGACGCCGTCTTCGGACGTCCACGACGCCGGGCGGTCGACGCCGGCTCCATCGCCCACCCGACCGACGGCCACGAAACCACCGGCGGGATTGGATACCACGGACGCAACCACGACATCGCCGTCACCGTCACCACCGAAACCCGGCGGGACTGCGTGATCCCAGGTCACGCCGCCATCGGTGCTGACGTGGAGCTGTGACCAGGTGTGGGTGCCCTCGATGTACTGGCCGACCACCACCATGGTGTCGGCTGACAACGCCGCATCGCTCAGGGTGGTGTCGGGCAGGTCATCGAATGCCTCGGACAGGCGGGTCCACGTCGTGCCGTCGGTGCTGTACCAGGCAACCGGCGATGTCTCGCCCTCGGTCGACGTGGTGGAACCCAACACGAGGAGCTCACCGTCGGGTCCGACCGACAGCCGATGGGTCCATTCCTGTCGCTCCGACAGGAATGCGTCGGACTCCAGTTGCATCCACTCACCGTTGCGCTGGAGCCAGACGGCGGCCCGCAGACCCGGTCCCGAACCGACGCTTCCCACCAGCACCTGGGTGATGCCGGCCTCGACGGCGAGCGGCGACGTGGCGGGCACGAATTCGACGTCGGCCGGATCGCTGGACACACCGTCGAGCAGAGTCGGCAGAATCTCCCGGCTCAGCGAGGCACCGGCGTCGCCGCTCGACCAGATCGTGGCGTGATAACTTCGAGCCTCGTGATCGATCGTCGACCCGGCAATGACCAGATTCCCGTCGGAATCGGCTTCCATGTCGTCGAATCGTGAACCGGGTGCATCGGGGACGAAGTCGTCGTCGTCCACCATCGTCCACACGTCGGTCACGTCACCCGGTGTGGCCGACCCGTCGAGCGTCGGGCCCGCAGGCGGAACCTCGTCGGCGGCCGCGTCGGCATCGGCCCCGTCGGCGTCGATCGACTCGCTGGCCAGAGGCTGGTCCTCGCTCGTCGCGTTCACGTCGCCATCAGGTTCGGCTCCGCCGCCCTCGGCTCCACCGAGCGTTGAACAGGCTGCGCCGACGACAGCCAGTACCGCCCACAGAACCACCGCCACCCCGGTGATCCGCCGTCGGGTCGCCCGTACCGCGACTGGTCCACTCCCCGCTTCGTCCGCCACCAAACCCCTCCAATTCCTCGTCGCCTGCGGGGTCCAACCTAGCACCGCCACCGGTGGGATCCAGGGGGATCGATCCCCTGGCGAACGGTCGGCTGTTCAGATGGCGGCGAACCAGCCCATGGCTCCCCGCGCCGACATGGCGTGCTGGTGGGGGTGGAACATGTAGCGGCCCCGTTCGGGTAAGGTGAACTCCACGATGGCCCGTTCCATCTGCCCCAACGAGATGATGTCGGCCGTCAACGCAGGCGCATCTCCCATGCCGCTCGGGTACACGTCGAACATCTCGGCGTGCAGATGGAACGACGCCACCGGGTCGAACTCCACCATGTTCAGCACGTAGGCCCGCACCGGCTCGCCGGCCGGCACCTTGATCGGGAACTTGCGGTGGAAGCCGGCCACCCCGTTCCAGGAGTACAGCTCGTTGCGGCCATCGTCATCGACGTCCCACCCCGACAACGCCAGCACCACCTCGTGGGCGGGGGGCCGCCCGCCGGGCGGGTCGACGATCAGCGTGCCGTACAGGCCCCGAGCGATGTGGCGGTCGATCGGCATGGTGTGGCAGTGGTAGGGATGAACGCCGGCGGGTCCGGCCACGATCTCGTAGACCGTCTCGCCGCCGGGCGGGATCGGCTCCCATCCGTCGTGGAGGGGCGAGTGGCGACCGTGGAAGTGCAGGTTGTGGTCGTGGCCGGTGCGGTTGGAGAAGTGGACGCGCAACGTGTCGCCTTCGGTGGCCCGAAGGGTGGGGCCCGGTACCGTACCGTTGTAGGTCCAGGCGTCATGGGTGACGGTGCGGCTCACCCGGTGGGCCACCTCGACCACACCCATCTCGACGTCGATCGTGCGCGCAGGTGACCCGGTTCGCCGGGGAGACGCAGCCGGCGGGAAGGTGATGGCGTCGAGCGCGTCCGCCTCGAGGTCCGGCGGCGGCGAGTAGTCGTCGCCGTACGGCCCGGCCGCGGCGCCGACCGGCAGCTCGGATGAGATTCGCCCCGACTCCCCCGAATACGAGTCGGAACCGTGGTCATGGTCCAATTCATGATCGTGGCCCTGATCGGCGGCGGCCGACGCCGCTTGATGCCCGCCGACCGCACCGACCAATCCGGCTCCGAGCACGGTCAATCCCGACGTACCGAGGCGCCGCAACGCCTCCCTCCGCTCGACGGGACCGCCGGACTCGCTCAGAACACGCCTCCCCACACCAACGCCCCCGCGGTGATCGCCAGCCACACGACGATGCCACCAGCGAGGCGAACGATACGGGCGCCGAGTGGCAGACCCCGGTACCCGAGCACGGCGAACAGCAGCACACCTATCACCGGCAGCACCACGACCAGCAACGTCCAGCCGAGGGCGGCCAGCATCGACCGTTCCCCGTTCACGAAACCGAGCCACAGCTTGAGGCCCGCCCACAGCCCACCGAGGATCCAGACCGCCATCGGCACCCACCACATCAGCGCCCCGTAGAGCACCGGCCAGAACCCTGCGCTGAGCACGACCCCGAAGACGCTGGCCTTCCGGTCGTCGAAATCGACGTCGTCGGGCAGGTCGGGGGTGATGATCTCGTCGGGATCGAAGTCGAGCGAGTTGAACACGTCGACCGCCGGCCGGACGTCGGCCTCGGCGCCGTCGGGCAGCTGCTCGAACCGGAGGATTGGCTTGGGCGCGTCGCCGTGCTCGAGCTGAGGGTTCTCACCCTTGGCCGCCTGGGCGATCCGGCCCAACGGATCGGACGACGTGGCCAGCCCGTACCACAGTGGTATGTTCACGCCATCGCAGTCGTGGAGGGCGTTCAGAAAGTACGGGACCGACGACCGGGCGTCGTTGCCGTCGAAACACGATCCCTCCTCGAGCGGACCGCCGAGCAGCAGATCGGCCCGACCCGAACCGCGGATCATGTTGTCGCGAACCTCGTTGCCGCCAGAGCGCCAGAGGTTGGCGTCGATCATCGACACCACCTCGACCCCCGACGAGGCGTTGTTGATCATGAGGTTGTTGCGCACCACCGAGTCGCGAACCCCGGCCAGAACCACTCCGTTGCCGAACGACGACCATTCGGCCGCCCGGTTCGGGGCTCGCTCCGCCTCACCGTTGTGATGGATGTAGTTGCCGGCCACGAGCACGTCGTGGGCCGGGGCCAGCAGCTCCGAATCGAGCGTGTTGGGCACGACACCACCCACGTTGTATCGCCACTCGGAGTTGACGATGTACATGTCGCCCGACGAGTTGGTGCCGGAGTAGCCGAGCCCGTTGAACTCGGCCAGCACGTCGGTGACCACGGCGTTGCACGGGTCGCACTGGCCGACGTAGAACCCGGCGTCCCACGATCCCGAGGCGTAGGAGTGCTCGAACAGACCATCGACGGAATCGAACGCGTAGACGCCGTACACCCAGTCATCGATGGCGGTCAGGTAGGAGCCGCGATAGCCGGTGACGCCGTCCCAGTAGAAGCCGTTGGTGGTGTAGTTGCGAGCGGTGATGTTCTCGATGGCGACGCCGTCGGCGGTCACGAAGAACCCGTTGGGGCGGGTGAACTCGCCGTCGAGGATGACCCGATTGCGATCGGTACCCCGGATCACGAGGCCGGGTGTGGTGACCGACACCGCCTCCCGGTAGGTACCGGGGCCGATGAGGATCAGATCACCGGGGTTGGCCGCGTCGACGGCCGACTGGATGGTCCGATAGTCGTCCGGCACGTTGCGGGTCTCGCCCGTCCATTCCTCCGGCGCGTCGGAGGTGAAGACGACCGGCGAAGCGGGCGCAGGGGCGGCCGATTCCGCTTCCGCTCCCGAACCGAACGGCCCGAATCCGGTGGCCAGCAGGGCAATGACGGCCGCCGCCGCCAGCATCACCCCGACACCTTGACCGTCGGCCAATCGTCTCGTCCCCGGTTTCATTCCTCCTCCTCAGTGGCCGTGATCGTACCGACCATCCCCGACCACTCACCGGTCGAGTTGTTCCGTGTGGCGTGAAGCGAACAGTAGATGCTGTACACACCCGGCTCGGTGAACGTGTGGGTCCACGACTCGCCGGGCTCGTGATCACCGACCCCGCCGTCGCGCGAGTCGAAGGCGCCTTCGACATCGATCACATTGTGGTCGACACGACCGTCGTTGACGAACTCCAGCGGATCCCCAGCCGCCACTTGCACATCTTCCGGGACGTACCGGTTGTCGAGCATCCGCACCACCGACGGATCGTCGGCCGCGGCGTCACCGCAGGCGACAGCCATGACGGCAAGAGCCGGCACCACGACTGCGATCGTCCACCTACGCATCACCGGCAGTCTAACCATGGACCCGAGCCGTGGTCCGATTCCCGGTGAACCATTTCGACCCGTCTGGACGTATCCGTGACGACAACGAATCCACAGAAAGCAGGGGTGATCGCGGTGGACGGGCAGCAGGTGGGGCGTGGACAGGACGCGCCCGAATCGAGCGAAACAGCCGTCCGGGCTATCGGCTTCATCGTCGGCTTCACGCCGATCACAACCCTGGCCCTGTCGCTGCTGGAGCTGGTGCCGTTGCACGTCGGCGGACCGTTTCTCGTCGGACCGGCGATGGTCGTCGCCGCCGCCGTGATGGCGGCCGTACCCCGTAGTCAACGACTGTTCGCGCGGGGCTTCGCCTTCGGCCTGGTGGCCGTTCTCATCTACGACGCCACCCGCCTCCCATTCGTCCTGTTCGACAACTGGCCCGACTTCATCCCCAAGATCGGCGACTGGCTACTGGCCACCGATCACGTCCACTGGACGATCGGCTACCTGTGGCGCTATCTGGGCAACGGCGCAGGTATGGGTCTGGCGTTCACCATGGTTGCCCCCCTGGTCGTGCCCAGATTCGGTGCCGTGCGTTCGGCGATCGTCTACGGGCTCATGATCTGGAGTGGCCTGATCACCACCCTGCTCATGGCACCTGCCGGCCAGGAGAAACTCTTCCCGCTCACGGGGGCGACACTGGCGCTGAGCCTGACCGGCCACATCGTCTACGGCGGAGTGCTCGGTCTGCTACATCGCTAGCTCTGAGGCTCGTCGTCGTTTCGGCTCTCCAGCCACTGTTCGAGGTCACCTTTGCGCCGCAGCGCCTGGTCGGTGAATGGTCGGACCTTGCCGATCACGTCTCGCTCCTGGAACCCTTGGTCGTGGCGACCGAAACACCAGGCGACGTTGGCGTAGGAGTTCGGATCCCGCCCGTCCAGGAAGTAGCGATTGTTCAGATCGAGCAGGGTACGAAAGGCGTGACCCGGCGTGTTGGTCCACCGCATGATCTGCTTGCCCCAGTACATGCGGAGCTGATTGTGCGTCCAGCCCTCGTCGCGGATCTGGTCCATGATGGCGTTCCAGATGTCGTCCGGGGTCTTCGACGCCTCCAGATCCGACGCCGACAGCACCTCCTCCCGCTCGTCGTCAGCGTGGTCGCGAAGCGTTTCCTTGGCCCAGTCCGGCAGGCCGGCGAAGGCGTCGAAGTCCTCTTGATGGAACACGTGGTTGATGGCCAGCTCCCGCCGCACGACGAGTTCGTCGACGAAGGACTCGACGTCGTCGCGTGGTGCGTCCGCTTCCCGCACCCGGCGCACGATCTCAACCGGCGAGATCTGACCGTAGTGCAGGTGGGGTGACAGACGGGACGACGAGACGTCGACGTCGTAGCGGTTGCGGAGCGAGTCGTAGTCGGGCAGGACCTCGCCGATGAACACGTTGAGGAGCCGGTGGGCTTCGGTCTCTCCGCCTCGCCAGTTCTGTACCGGGGCGGGCTGGGGGCTCACCCCGAGATCGTCGACGGCGGCATCGAGGTCGCTCAGGTCGACCCGGGTCAGGTCGCCGGTGGCGGCGTCCCAGGCGGAGTCCACGGAGGCCGGTCCGGTCGAGTGCTTGTCGAGAGCGGTGGTTGTCAGGTCGACAACGAACCGGTCGAGATGGTCCGTGATCTTCGGTCGGATGGTGCGGGCCGCCGTCTCCGCCTTGTCGGACACGAGGTCGATGGGGACAACCACGTCGGTCTCGATCTCGACGAATGGGCCGTCGGTGGCGACCTGGACGTCGTCTCGCCACAACCGCTGAATCGGTAGGTAGCCCCTATCGGTGACCAACACGGCGGTGGTGTCGTTCAATTCCCCGAGTATCGACGGCGCGGCACCGGCGAGGGCGTCGAACCGGATGCCGCGGCGTTCGAGATGGCGATCGACGTCGGCCAGGCCCTCCAACATGAACCGGTAGTGACGGGCGGAGGCCTCGGGGTAGTCGTCGACAACGCAGAACACGACGTTCAGCGGCAGGTCCAGTCGGTTTGCCTGCTGCACCGCGAACTCGAGCGCCGGATTGTGACGGGTGCGCTGGGCCTGCTGCATCCAGTAGACGACCCGATCACCGTCGGTCGGTTCCGCTTCTCGTCGCCACTTGATTCGCTCGTCTTCAATGATGGTTGTGGCCACGTTCAGCCGCCACGCAGGGCGTCGATGCGCTCCGGCGGCCGGTGGTCCTTCGTTCCCATGCGTGGAACCTCCTTGGTCCTGGACCTACCCCCGGTCGTCATGATCCAACCGCCAGAGCGCACACAACCAACCGTGCGCCCACACCCCCGAAACCGACGGTGTCCTGTTGCAGAACATCCCTCTCGCATGTCGCGGGGCATCCCTCTCGGTGAGATGAGTCCGATGAGACGCTGTGCTCATGGGCAGAGAGGTAGTTCCGATGAGTCTTCGACGTGCAATTGTTGAGGCTGACACGGCCACGATGAACGTCACCGCGTTTTGCCGGGTTCATGGTGTGTCGACTTGGTTCTTCTGGGATCTTCGACGCCGCTATGAGGCTGAGGGTGACCTAGTCTTGGAACCGAAATCTCGGGCCCCGCATCGTCCAGCCAATCGAACCCCAGCCGATATCGAAGACGCCATCGTGGCCAAACGTAAGGAACTGGACAACATCGGGCTCGACGACCGTGGAGCCGGCGGTTGTTGAACCAGTCGACGCTGGATCGGCAACCATTGCGTTTCATCTTCGTGACCTGCCTGGTCTGCCGTCGGAGTCGACGATCTGGCGGATCCTGCGTAATCGTGGTCTGATCATTCCCGAGCTGGCAAAGGCCCCGAAACACAAGGGCCGGTCCTACACCGCTGAGCGAGCGAATCAGTGTTGGGCTCTCGATGACCACGACTGGGAACTGGCCGACGGCACTGAGGTGAAGATTCTTGATGTGCTCGATGATCACAGCCGTCTCTGCGTGGCCTGTGAGGCTCTGGAGTCCTGCACCGGTGCTGGGGCTCTAGAAACCATGGCCACAGCCGCCAACATCTACGGGTGGCCCGAGCGGGTCTGGTCCGACAACGCCAAAGCATTCAAAGAAACATTGGCCACCGCGTTGGCCGCCCTGGGTGTTGAGGCCGGCCAGACCCGCCCCTACCATCCCCAGGGAAACGGCAAGGCGGAACGATTTCATCAGACCGTCCAGAAATGGTTGAACGCCCGACCCCCAGCTGTATCAATCACCCATCTTCAAACCCAACTCGACGAATTCCGTCACGTGTACAACACCCAGCGGCCCCACCGACAAATCGGGCGCCGGTTCCCGGCTGATGTGTGGCGTGACGCTCCCAAATCGGGGCCCTCAGCCACCCCGCTTGGCATACCAACCCTGGTTGCCGTCAACAACGTCAACAACGGGCGCTGCTCCATTGGCATCGACCACCTCGTCACCATTGGAGCCAAATACAACGGACAACAAGCACTCACCGTCACCACCGGCGACACCTGCCACGTCTTCATCGACGGCCACCTCGTCCGACAACTCACCATCGACCGGACACGACGAACCCAACCCCTCTACAAACAAAGCGGCCAACCACCTACAATCAACAAACCCAACCGAGAGGAATGACCCGCGACACCCGTGAGGGATGCCCCGCGACAGGACACCCCCGAAACCGACGGCTGGAGCGCACAGAACGGTCAGGCGGTGGATGGCGGATCGAAGTCGAGTGATACGCCGGTCTCGCGTTCCGAGACCGTCCACAGGGTGTCGATCGCCGCGTCGTTGCCGGGCCGGATCACCGGGCGCCGAATCGGCGGACCGGTCATACCGAATGCCGGGCCGTACAACTCGCCACCGGCGGCTTTGGGGTCGGTGGCCGCTCGTAGTTGGGGCAGCGCACCCTGGGCGGCCGACATGCCTGCGAACTCGACGAACGAGTGCGACATCGTGCCGAACATTCCGCCGCCGCCTTCGGCCACCGTGGTGGCCTGGAGGTTGGTGTTGGACAACCCCGGATGGGCGGCCAGGCTCTGGGCGGCCAGGTCCCGCCGCTCGAACTCCCGTTGAAGGCCGAGTGCGAAATGGTAGTTGGCCAGCTTGGAGCGGGCATAGGCGCCCCAGGGGTCGTACTCGCCCTCCATGTCGACGTTGTCGGGATCGACCGGTGAGCCCTGGAAGCGGGCCAACGACGACACCGTGACCACCCGCGCCGCCTCGGCCGCAAGAAGTGCCGGCAGGAGTCTCGCGGTCAGGGCCCAGTGGCCGAGATGGTTCACACCCGAACTGCATCTCGAAACCGTCGACCGTACGTCGTTCGGGCAACGCCATGAGCCCGGCGTTGTTGATGAGGATGTCGATCGACGGATGCGCCGCGATGATGGCCGCCGCCGCGGCCTCCACACTGTCGAGCGAACCCAGGTCGAGCTCGACGATCTCCAGTGAGGCATCGGGATCGAGGGCGGCGATCTCGTCGTGGGCGGTCCGGATCTTGGTCGGATTGCGGGCCGCCATGATGACGTGGGCTCCGGCGCCGGCGAGCGCGCGGGTCGACTCGAGACCGAGGCCGCTGTTGGCGCCCGTGACGACCGCGGTCCGCCCGGTCAGATCAGGGATGTTCGCGGTGGTCCAGGTCATGTCGTCGACCCTTTCGATAGAGACTGATCAGCCATCATCCAACGTATCTTCGTCTCGCCCGAGGGCGCCGACTTCTCGCGCTTGGTGTAGAAAGGTTGATGTCCCGGTCGAGCAGGGAGGAAGAGAAATGGCTGGATGGGTTGAGGCATGTGCAGCCGATGACGTCGAATCCGAAGACGTGGTCGGCGTCGAGATCGACGGCCACCACTACGCGATCTACCGGTCCCCCGACGACGACTTCTACGCCACCGACGGTTTCTGCACCCACGAGCGGTTCCTACTCGCCGACGGCTTCGTGATGGACAACATCATCGAGTGTCCGAAGCACAACGGCCGGTTCGACTACACGACCGGCGAAGGCAAGGGCGCCCCGATCTGCGAGAACCTCAAGACCTACCCGGTCAAGATCGAGGACGGCACCGTCTACGTCGAACTCGGCGACTGATACCCGGAGTCGACACCTCCGATGACACCGCCGACAACCCCTGATCGCATCGTCATCGTCGGAGCCGGAGAGTGTGGCGCAGCGGCGGCGGCGGCGCTTCGTGACAACGGTTTCGCCGGTACGATCGCGCTTGTCGGTGCAGAGTCGCTCGTACCGTACGAACGCCCGCCGCTGTCGAAGGCGTCCCTGGTCAGTCCGACCGAGCCGGAACCGGTCACCGCCGCGTACGGCGAACGTCTGGGGGAGCTCGACGTCGAGTTCATCTCCGGTCGTGGCCGCGGAGGCCATCGACCGGGACGCCACCACCGTGCGGTTGGCGGGAGGCCGGGAACTGCCGTACGACCGTCTGCTGCTGGCCACGGGAGCCCGAGCCCGAACGCTGCCCATCGACGGTGGGGAGCACGCGCTCACCTTGCGGACCCACGGCGATGCGCTCGCACTCCGCTCACGGCTCACGGCCGACGCCCACGTGGTCGTTCTCGGCGCGGGGTTCATCGGCCTCGAGGTTGCGGCCTCGGCTCGACAACTCGGCTGTCGCGTCACCGTGCTCGAAATGGCGCCGACCGCCTTGAGCCGGGCCGTTCCGCCGCCCATTGCGGAGGTGCTGGTCGAGCGGCACATCGCCGAAGGAGTCGACATCCGTTTCGAGGCCCGAACCGAGGCGATCGACGCCCGCGGTGACCGGTTCACCGTCGACGTCGCCGGCGTTCCCGAACCGCTCGAGGCCGACGTCGTGGTGGCCGGGATCGGCGCAACGCCCAACATCGAATTGGCGGCCGACGCCGGGCTCGAGTGCGAGAACGGCATCGCCGTGAACGCCATGCTCCAGACCTCCGACCCCGACATCTTCGCCGCCGGCGATTGTGCCGCCGCAATCTCGGAGCTCTATCACGGACGCCGCATCCGCCTCGAAAGCTGGCGCAACGCCTACGATCAGGCGGCCACCGCGGCGGCCAACATGCTCGGCGCCTCCCAGATTCACGACGCAGTGCCGTGGTTCTGGTCCGATCAGTACGACCTCGGACTCCAACTGGCCGGCTTGTTCGACGCGGCATCCGATGTCGTCGTCAGGAAACGACCCGACGAAACGATGGTCTTGTTCGGGCTCGACGATGCCGGGATCCTGGTGGCGGCCGGAGCAGTCGGCTCCGGAACCTCGATCGCACGCGACATTCGGGTGTCGGAGTTGATGATCGCCGCCCGACACACCCCGACCGTCGACGCCCTGACCGATCCGGATCAGCCCCTCAAGAAACTCCTGAAGGAAGCCACTCGGAGCTGACCTGAAGGGGATGCGGACTCCAGTCCGGCTCCCGGGATCCTCGACGCTAGGCTCGTGGAATTGGCCGTCGAGCGCCTCTGTCGGCGTCGCCGACCTCCCCGTTGAAGGAGCAACATCGTGAGCATGATCGGAACCCGAGTCGTACGTCGAGAGGATCCCGATCTGTTGACGGTCGGCGGTTCCTACGTCGACGACCTGGCACCGACCGACGCCGTCCACGCCACGTTCGTCCGCTCGGTCATGGCTCACGCCGAGATCACGGGCATCGACACGGGCGAGGCCGCGGCGATGCCCGACGTGATCGGCGTGTTCACCGCCGCCGATCTCGACCTCCAACCCGAGAAGCCGGGCATGCCGATCTTCAACCAGGCCATGACCCGCACCTGGCTGGCCACCGACCGGGTCCGCCACGTCGGCGAGCCGGTGGCGGTGGTGGTCACCACGACCCGTGAGGCCGGTGTCGACGCGGCCGAGGCCGTGTTCGTCGACTACGAACCGCTGGAACCCGTCGTCGACATGCGGTCGGCGGTCAGCGACGAGGTGTTGCTCTTCCCCGAGGCGGGCACCAACACCGTGATGGCGATCCCGTCCAAGTCGGAGGGCGACATCTTCGCCGACGTCGAGGTGCAGGTCGATCTGTCGTTCCGCAACCATCGTCTGACGGCCGCTCCGATCGAACCCCGGTCCGCCGTGGCCCGCTGGGACGCCGATCCCGGCAGCGACGACGGCCGGCTCCGTCTGACCCAGTGGTCGTCGACCCAGTTCCCCCACGGCACCCGCGATGGGCTGGCCGCCTCGCTCGGGGTCGACGCGTCCCAGGTCAGGGTCATCACCCCCGACGTGGGCGGCGGCTTCGGGGCCAAAGGAGGACGGTATCCAGAGGATCTGATCGTGGCCGTGCTGGCCCGACGGTTGGAACGGCCGGTGCGGTGGACAGAGACCCGGTCCGAGAACATGGTCGGCATGGACCACGGCCGGGCCGTGGAGTTCGACGCATCGATGGGCGGCACCCGCGACGGTCGCATCACCGCCTACCGGTTGCACGTCATCCAGGACTCGGGCGCCTACCCACGGATCGGCGCCATGTTGCCCCGGCTCACCCAGATCATGGCGTGTGGCGTCTACGACATCGACGCCGTCGAGTTCTCGTCGGCTTCGGTGGTGACCAACACGGCGCCCGTCGGCGCCTATCGCGGCGCCGGCCGCCCGGAGGCCACTGCGGCGATCGAGCGCATGGTCGACCTGTTCGCAGCCGAGATCGGGATGGATCCGGTCGAGGTGCGGCGTCGCAACTTCGTCGCGCCGGAGTCGTTTCCCTTCACCACCAAGACCGGTGCCGACATGGACAACGGCGAGTACGCCACCGCACTCGACGCCGTGATCGAGGCCGCCGACTACGGGGCGCTGAGGACCGAACAGGAACGGCGGCGCAACGATCCGACCGCTCCCCTGCTCGGCCTCGGATGGTGCAGCTACGTCGAGATCACCAATCCGCTCGGCGCCAAGGAGTTCGGGTCGGTCGAGGTGCTGACCGACGGTTCGGCGCTGGTGTTGACGGGATCGTCGGCCCACGGCCAGGGCCATCACACGGCGTTCGCCCAGCTCACCCATGACCTCACCGGCATCCCGCTGGACCGAATCGAGGTGCGCCACGGCGACACCGACGAGGTGAAACGAGGAGGGGGCACCGGAGGCTCACGGTCGCTCCAGGTCGGCGGGTCGGCCATCTGGAAGGCGGGCGAGATCGTCGTGGCCCGAGCCCGCGACGCCGCGGCGGAGCTGCTCGAGGCCGCAGTGGGCGACATCGTCCTCGACACCGAGACCGGCGCGTTCTCCGTGGTCGGCACACCATCGGTGTCGACCGACTGGGAGGCCGTCGCCAAGCACGTCGCCGCAACCGGTGGCGATGGAGCCAACGGCGCCGGTGGAACCGACGCCGACGACCCGACGCGACTGATGGCCGAGGTCGACTTCGAACCGGAGGGCGCCACGTTCCCGTTCGGCACCCACCTGTCGGTGGTCGAGGTCGACCGGGAGACCGGAGCGGTCACGGCCGTCGACCACTTCTGCTGCGACGACGCCGGCACGATCGTCAACCCGCTGATCGTCGACGGACAGGTCCACGGCGGGGTGGCCTCGGGGATCGCCCACGCCCTGTTCGAGGAGTTCTCCTACGACGCCGACGGAAACCCGAGGACCGCCACGTTCATGGACTACGGCCTCGCCTCGGCGGCCGAGCTGCCGAACTTCACCCGCATCCCGATGGAAACGGCCACCCCCAGGAACCCCATCGGGGCCAAGGGCATCGGCGAGTCGGGCACGATCGGCGCCACGCCGGCCGTCCAGAACGCCGTGGTCGACGCGCTGGCCCACCTCGACGTGCGCCACATCGAGATCCCGACCACCGCCCAACGGGTCTGGGAAGCCATGAACAGTGGCTCTGGCGGCTGAACAACTGACGTGGCCCGTGGCCGCCGTCGCGAGTCAAACGGCTGATGACGGTGAGCCGACGGGACCGTCGAGTTCTATGTACAGGCGGGTCAGACCGGAGTAGCTGAAGACCTGCATCGCCAGCGCGGCCACCAGGTAGACGACGAATCCGATCACGACGGAGCCGATCGCCGCGGTTGCGGTGGCTGAACCGGCATCGTTCAGAAACGACGTGCCGAGCGCGGCGAAAAGGACGGCGAACACAACGACGACCGGCACCATGACGGCCGACATGATCAGACCGAGAACCACCATGCGCCCGAGGATCGTCCAGAAGTGACCCTCGGCCGTGTCGACGGAGACGGCGATCACGCTCTCCCCGCGGGGAGCCACCGCAGAGGCGACAAGAACGAACGCGAGTTTCACGCCCAACCAGATCGACAGAACCAGCACCGCAAGGTAGGCGATGACGAAGAACCACGTGGCCAGGGCCTCCGACACCAGGCCCAGCACGAAGATCAGGCCCCCGACGAAGAGGAACACGACGATCACGTAGATCAGGACGGTGAGGTACGCCCAAACCAGCCGCCCGACTCCTTGCAGGCCGACCTGAACCGAGTCGCCGATCGAGGTCGGTTTCCCGAGATGGGTTTCGTGAAGCAGATGGTTCTGGGCGAGCGCGATGACGCCGGCCCAAAGCATCCATACGATGAACAGCACGGCCGACAGGAAGAAGACGGCGATGGCCCCGCCGCCGATTTCACCGTTGGGGTCGGCCGACACGTCGCTCAGACCGAGAAACACCAGGGCGTAGAAAAAGATTGCAGGAACGAAACCCAGGAGAGCGAGAAAACCGCACGGCACCAGCTTCGACATCCCAGCCTTGAACGTCGCCTTCAGCCACGTCCCCATGTCGCCGAGTTGACCGGGGTGAGCGGCGTGCCAGGCCGGGTCGGGCGCCGGTGGTGCGCTGAACGGCGGTTCGTAATCGGGTTGAACGGGCGGCGCCGGCGGCGGATCGGGTTGATTCGAAAGTGGCTGTGGTGGCGGGTCGGGACGAGGCTGTGGTGGCGGAGGCGGCGGCGGTGGATCGAGACGAGGCTGCTGCGACGGCTCCGGGGCGACGGGCTCGGCGGGAGGCGGCTCCGGTTCGGAAGATTCGGTCTCGGGTGGGCGATCCTGCGTGTGTTCGGTCCACTCGTCGCCCTGCCAGTACCGGAGCCGCGTCGAATCGAACGGATCCGTGTACCACCCTTCCTCGACCATGGACCAAGGGTATCCGGACGGTTCGGGCGCCATCACGTCCTGTGGAGGTCGGGATTTCAGTGGCCTGTACCATGCGGGCAATGCAGATCTTGGCCTTCGCCGCCAGCAACAGCAGCCGGTCGATCAACCGTCGTCTCATCGACTATGCGGCCGCTCTTCTCCACGACGGCCTCATCGGCGACGACGTCGCCGTCGACATCATCGACATCAACGACTACGAGATGCCCATCTACAGCATCGACCGCCAGGACGCCGACGGCATCCCCGAACCGGCCCACCGATTCCTTCGTGCGATCGCCGATGCCGATGCGCTGATCATCTCGTTCGCCGAGCACAACGGCCAGTACACGGCGGCCTACAAGAACCTCTACGACTGGGTGTCACGAATCGACCGCAAGGTCTACCAGGGCAAGCCCGTGGTGATGCTGTCGACCTCGCCGGGCGGCGGTGGCGGGGCCCGAGTTCTCGAGCACGCGGTCTCCGTGGCCGAGCGGCAGGGATCGGACGTGACCGCGGCGCTGTCGATCCCACGTTTCAACGACAGCTTCGACTCGACGGCCGCCCGACTCGTCGACAGCGGGATCGACGAAGCGTTCCGTCAAGCCCTTTCAACCCTCAGCACCGTACGCGACTCAGCGGCCCGTTAGTCGTCGTCATCGCGGAACTCGTCGACGTCGATGTCCTCCACCCCGAGCTGATCGGCCACATCCTCGATCAGGTCGAGCACCCGTTCCCGGGCTTCACCGTCGAGGTCGTCGTCGGCCTTTCGGGCGGCCTCCTCCAGCTTCTCGGCGGCCTTCTCGGGCTTGGCGTCACCGGCGAGTTCGACGGCGTCGTTGATCCGCTTCATGATGTCGCGGACGTCCTTGGCCTTGGCGTCGAGTTCTTCGACCTGCTCACCGACCGAATCGATCATGTCGTCGACACCGCGCAACCGATCGATGATGCCGCCACCGAACCCGAAACCGCCGTCGCCGTCATCGTTGGAGTCGTCATCGCCCTGGTCGCCGTCATCAGAGGAGTCGGCGCCTTCTCCCGAACCGTCGGAGCCGTCACCGGCCTCGTCGGAATCCCCGCTCGGCACCGTCACGTCGGTGCTGGGCTCGACATCGTCGGCCGGCTCGGTCTCGTCCGTTTCCTCCACGGTCTCGGTGGCCGCGAGATCGGTGCTGTCGCTCTCGCCGTCGACCGCACCTCGAATGAGCCAGAACACCACGAGGAGCGCGGCGAGACCCATCACCCCCAGCACGATGGCCGAAGGGTCGGGCGACTTCCGCCCACCGGGCGACGGCGGCCCCGTTCCGGCGGTCGTCCGAGGGTCGATCGTGGTCATCGGCGGCCGCACCATCGTCGACGACCCGGCGCCCATCGGCGGCACCGCCTTCATGACGGTGGTGGCGGTCGGGTCGTAGCCGGCTGCCGCGGAAGCGACGGCGGCCTGGGACGCAACATTCGCGGGATCGGAGAGCAGGGCGGCCAGCTCATCGCCGTCGGGTCGCTCACCCGGATACGGGCTGAGGCAGCGGGCGATGATCGGCCCGACCGGATCGGCGATGGTCGTCGGCCGGTGGGAGCGATCGGCTCCGTTGAACGGCAACTGCCCCGTGAGACATTCGTAGATCACAACCCCGAGGGCGAAGATGTCCGACCGGGCTGTTGCCTGGCCGCCCGCCAACACCTCGGGGGCGGCGTAGTTGGCCGTGGCCAGAAAGAACCCCGGGGTGGTCGGCTGATGGGTGCCGAACCCGACACCGTCGGTGGCGATCCCGAAGTCGGTCAGCTTGGCCCCGCCCTCGGCCAGCAGGATGTTGCCGGGTTTGACATCACGGTGGACCACACCGACCCGATGCACCGCGGCCAGCGCACGCGCGATCTGGGAGCCGACGTCCAGGATCCGATCCCGGGTCATTCGGCCCTTCACGTCGGCCAGCGATGGTGCGTTCACCAACTCCATGACCAGGTAGAGGCCCTGGTCGTCGCTACCGGCATCGTGCACGGTCACGAGGTGGGGGTGGTTGATGGAGGCCGACAGTTGGGCCTCCCGGGCGAGTCGGTCGTAGCGAGGATCGCCGACCGGAACGGGATGGGGCCGCTTCAGGGCCACCATACGTTCGAGTTTGCGGTCACGGGCGCGCCAAACGGTGGCCATTCCTCCGGAGCCGATCACCTCGATCAGCTCGTACCGTCCGTCAACCAACGTGGTCATCTCGATCGATCCACAGCCAAGTGTATGCGGCGCCGCAGGATTAGGGGGTCGCGGCGGGTGGGCGATGTCACGCAGCGAAACCATGGTGCGAAACTCGACGTGAGCCGCAGAGCGCTTCACACCTCAATACACTCGGTCGGATGAAATCCGACGACACGCCGTCTTCACCGGAGGATTCGCTCGTCGCCGCCCTCGAGGCGACCGATGTCGATTATGAGATCATCGCTTGTGACCCGGACCTCGCGGACACTGCGCAGTTCTGTGAGGCCTACGGCTACGAACTGGCCGACTCGGCCAACACGATCGTCGTCGTCGGCAAGGCCGATCCGCCGGTCCATGCCGCCTGCGTCGTGCTGGCCAACACCCGGCTCGATGTCAACAAGGTCGTCCGCAAACGCCTCGGCACCCGGAAAGCGTCGTTCGCGTCGGGGGCCGACACCGAGGAGCTGACCGGCATGGCCATCGGCGGCGTGACGCCGTTCAACCTGCCCGACGGCATGCCGATCTGGGTCGACGCCCGGGTCATGGAGCGGGATCGAATCGTGCTCGGCGGTGGCGGGCGCGACCGCAAGGTGCTGGCTCCGCCCAAGCTCCTGGTCGCCGTCGGCGCCGAGATCGTCGACGACCTGGCCAAGCCGGCTCCCAGCGATGGTTGAACTTCGACTGCCCGGCCGGGGCTGCGAGCCGATCACCCTGTGGGGCAACCCGGTGCTGCGCAAGCAGACGACCCGGGTCACGGTGTTCGACGCGTCGGTCCGCAAGCTCGTCGATCAACTCTTCGAGACCATGTACGCGATCGACGTAGGGGTCGGGCTGGCGGCCACGCAGATCGGCCGCACGGACTCGGTGTTCGTCTTCGACTGCCGTGACGGGCTGGTCGGCCACGTCGTCAACCCCGTCGTCGAACGCGTCGGCCTCGAGATCCAGGACGGCGAAGAGGGGTGCCTCTCCCTGCCCGGCTTCGGCGCACCGACGGTGCGTTTCGAGAGTTGCCGGGTCAAAGGGCAGAATCTGAATGGTGATGACATCGTCTACGAGGGCACCGGACTTCGGGCCCGGTGTTTCCAACACGAAACCGACCACCTGAACGGCAAGCTCTACATCGACCACCTCAACCCGGACCTGCGGGCCGAGATCGAGGAGGAGATGCGGGCCACCGAGTGGCACGGCCGCAACTCGCTCGACCCGAAATCGAGGCTCTATCGTCGAGCCCAGGGCGAGTAGGGCGGGCACCGGAACCGCCCGCTACAATCTCGGAGGATTGAGAGCCCGCCGCGGCGTGAACGGAGACGACGAATGGCCAAGAAGAAGGTGGACCTGGACACCCCGTTTCGCCGGGGTGAGAAGGTGATGGCCACTCGTGACATCCGCGGCATCCCCTCGGGCACCGAGGGCAAGATCCAACTGCACAACGGCCTCGGTCGCTGGGACCGTTACTGGGTCCTGTTCGGGGATCAGCAGGTGGGTCAAGTCGACCACGACGACCTGACCCGACCCTTCCAGCACGGCGAATGGCTCCAACGCGAGAAGGAGCGGGCCGAAGCCGCACTCCGATCGGAGGAGGAAGCCGATGCCAAAGCGGCCGAAGAGGCATCGTCGAGCGGTGACGGCGGCGGGGGCGGCATCGCCAGCCAGATCCCGGAACACCTGCTGGAGCGCAGCCGGGCGGCCAAACAACGACTTCTCGGTTAGACGCCGTCGGTCCTCGCCCGTCACGAAGTAGCGGGAGCAACTAAGCTGAAGCTTGTGGCCGCCCAGTCACCCCGGGCCCAGGAGGCCCTCACCCATCTGCGGCGAATCTGCTCGTCGCTGCCCGAGGTCTCACTGCGTCCGTCGCATCAGACGCCCACGTTCTTCATCCGGGAGAAGAAGGTGTTGTGCCATCTCTGGGACAACCACCACGGCGACGGCCGCCTCGCCATCTGGTGTCCGGCCCAGCCGGGGGTGCAGGCGGAGTTGGTCGAGCGGGAGTCGGATCGGTTCTTCGTGCCACCCTACGTCGGACATCGAGGCTGGATCGGGGTGAGGCTCGACCTCGACGTCGACTGGGACGAGATTCGCTGCATCGTCACCGAGGCCTTTCGGGTCGCCGCTCCGAAAACGCTGGTCCGACAGCTGGGCGAACCGACCTGATGGCAGACGTCCAGCACTTCGAGTACGACCTCGACGAACGATTCAAAGCGATCTGGTGGCCGCTCGGTGTTCGACAGGGCCACGGCGTCACCATCGACGGCGATCGGTTGACGGCGCGCTATGGCCATCTGACCTTGCGGACACCGCTCGACAACGTCGTGGGCGGTCACATCACCGAGCGTTACCGCTGGTGGACGGCGGTCGGCGTACGGCTGTCGTTCGCCGACGACGGGTTGACGTTCGGCACGAGCACCAGACGTGGCGTCTGCATCCACTTCGCCGACCGGGTCGGTGGCGTCATCCCGACCAGATCGCACTCGGCGTTGACGGTGACCGTCGCCGATTGTGAGGGGCTGATCGAGGCCATCGGGGCGGACCAGCCGTCCTGAATCAGGGGTGACCAACGTCTCGTGGCCGGAAGATGACAACGCTGGTTACCAGTTGGTAATATAGGGATTGTGTACTCCACCTCGACCAGCATCGACACCTGGGTAGCCGATCAGACGCAGCAGTTCTTTCGTCGCCTGAACGCCGCAGTCGAGCCGATCTTGAACCTCGGCGTCGGCAACCCTCTCCCCTTGGGTGTCGGTGCGGTCGTGGTGGAAACAACAGGTCGGAAGTCAGGTCAACCGCGCCGCGTCCCACTCCTCTCGGCCCGCGTCGGCGACAACGTCGTGGTCTCCACCGTGCGCTCCGATTCCCAGTGGCTCCGCAACCTCGAAGCCGATCCGTCGGCCAGCGTCCGGTTGTTCGGCTGCGACCGACCGGCCACCGCCGACGTGGCGCGCGGCCCGCTCAACCTGGTCCGCCTCGCCCTCGACGAGCAACCCTGACCCCCAAAATACGGATCTGAGGTTCCCCGGCATCGCTGACCACGTCGGCGAGCCTCAGAAACGGGGATCAACGGCTCACGCGTCGTCTTGCGCGAGTACTGCGCCTGGTGCAATGCTTTGGCGCGGCCTGAACGGCGTGCGTGTCGCTCGGTCGATCGCGTTCGAGGAGCTGCTGATGCACGATCAGGTCACCGTCGGTGTTGTCGCCAACCCCGCCTCGGGTCGCGACATCCGACGTCTGGTCGCCCACGGCTCGGCGGTGACCGCGCACCAGAAGTTGAACCTGCTGAAGCGGCTGGCGGTCGGACTGGGGAGAGCCGGTGTGGGTCGGATGCTGATGATGCCCGATCCGGACGGGATCGCCGTCGGCTTGATCGACGCCAGTGATCGACCGACCGCGGTCGGCTGGCCTGCCATCGAGGTCACCGAGCAGACCCTCACCGGTACGCCGGCCGACACCTCCATCGCCACCCGCCGGATGTTGGTGGAAGGTGTGGGGGCCATCGTCGTCCTCGGCGGAGACGGCACCCACCGCCTCGTCGCCCTCGAGTGCGGCACCACGCCACTGATCGCCATCTCGACGGGAACCAACAACACCTTCCCCCGCCATCTGGAGCCGACCGTGGCCGGCATCGCCGCCGGGTTGGTGGCCACCGGGCAACTCGACATCGAGGCGGTGGCGGCCCCCGCCAAGATGCTGGAGGTACGGAGCGACGACGACCACTTCCCGCCGGAGCGAGCGCTGGTCGACGTCGCCATCCTCAACACCGATCGGATCGGGTCGGGAGCGGTGTGGGAACCGGGCACGATCGAGGAGCTCTTTCTCTGCTTCGCCCCGGCCGATGCCATCGGTCTGTCGGCCATCGGTGGCCATCTCCAACCGATCGGCCGGGACGAACCCGTCGGGCTGGCCGTTCGCCTCGCTCCTGACGCCCGGGAAAGCGGCGACACTGCGATCCAGCGGCTGTGCACCCCGATCGGGCCCGGTCTCACCGCGGAGGTCAACGTCGCTTCCTGCTCCAAGCTGCCGATCGACCAGCCCGTCAAGACGGCCACGACGTCCGGAACCGCAGCGGTCGACGGTGAGCGCATCGCACGATTCCACTCCGCCTTGACGGTGACGCTGCGAGCCGACGGCCCGATCGTCGTCGATGTCGCAGCGGCAATGGACCACGCGGCCCGGTCCGGCCTACTTTCATTCGACAACAATCCAAATCCAGAAGGGGGATATTCATGACCGAACCGAACCAACTCGATCTCTACAAAGAGATGGTCAGAATCAGACAGTTCGAGGCCCGGGTGCTCAACGAGTACCACGCAGACAAGACACCGGCGTGGGACATCGGGGCCGGGCTGATTCCCGGCGAGATGCATCTGGCGGCCGGGCAGGAGCCGGCGGCCGCCGGGGTGTGCGCCCACCTCAAGAAGGGCGACGCCATCACCGCACCCCATCGCCCCCACCATTTCGCGCTGGCCCACGGGGTCGACATGAACGCCATGATGGCCGAGATCTACGGTCGAACCACCGGGCTGTGCAAGGGCAAGGGCGGCCACATGCACCTCTTCGACGCCGAGAACCACTTCTCGTGTTCGGGCATCATCGCCCAGGGATACCCGGTGGCGTGCGGTCATGCGATGGCGTTCAAACACAAGGGCACCGACCACGTGGCCGTCGCCGTGGCCGGTGAGGGGGCGGCCAACCAGGGGGCGTTCCACGAGTCGCTGAACCTGGCGGCGCTGTGGAATCTGCCGGTGGTGTTCGTGATCGAGGACAACGACTGGGCCATTTCGGTGCCCCGCTCGGCCTCCACCGCCAACACGTCGAACGCCGATCGGGCCGCCGGCTACGGGATGCCGGGGGTGCGGGTCGAGAACAATGACGTCGAAGCGGTGTTCGAGGCGGCCGGCGCCGCCATCGACCGGGCGAGGGCCGGTGAGGGGCCGAGCCTGCTGGAGATCCACACCGTTCGCCTGTGGGGTCACTTCGAGGGCGACGCCCAGGCCTACCGGGGCGCCGAGCTGGAAACGCTCGACGAACGGGACCCGATCCCCGCCTACGCCGCGACCATCGGTTTGTCCGACGACCAGGTCGCTTCGATCCAAGCCGAAGCCGACGCCGAGGTCGACGCCGCCGTGCAGTTCGCCCTCGACAGCCCCATCCCAACCGCCGACGATGCCCTGCTGCACGTCTTCGCCTAGATCGCCAGGAGGAACGAACAATGACTGCAACCGAAACCACAACCGGCGAGGGCACCCGTCGAATCACCACCGCCAAGGCCATGGCCGAGGCCATCGCACTCGAGATGCGGGCCGATCCCAACGTGTTCGTCATGGGCGAGGACGTCGGCGCCTACGGCGGGATCTTCGGCTCCACCACCGACCTGTTCGCCGAATTCGGCGGTGAGCGGGTGATCGACACGCCGATCTCCGAGACGGCCTTCATCGGCGCCGGCATCGGCGCCGCCACCGAGGGCATGCGTCCCGTCGTCGAGCTGATGTTCATCGACTTCTACGGCGTGTGCATGGATCAGATCACCAACCACATGGCCAAGATCCACTACGAGTCGGGCGGCGGGGTCAAGGTGCCGATGGTGCTGATGGCGGCCACCGGCGCCGGGTACTCCGACGCGGCCCAACACAGCCAGAGCCTGTGGGGAACCTTCGCCCACCTCCCCGGGATCAAAGTGGTGGCGCCGTCGAACCCCTATGACGCCAAGGGGCTCATGGCCTCCGCCATCCGCGACGACAACCCGGTGCTCTACCTCTTCCACAAGGGCGCACAGGGCCTGGTGTGGATGGCCAAGAATCCGCGCTCGATCGCGCATGTTCCCGAGGAGGCCTACACCGTGCCGATCGGCGAGGCGGCGGTCGCCCGGGAGGGCAGCGACGTCACGATCGTGACGATCTCGCTGTCGGTCCAGCATTCACTCGACGTGGCCGAGAAGCTGGCCGACGACGGGATCAGCGTCGAGGTGATCGACCTCCGTTCGCTGGTTCCGCTCGACACCGAGACGGTGCTGTCGTCGGTGGCCAAGACGGGCAAGCTGTTGGTGGTCGACGAGGACTACAAGTCCTACGGCATGACCGGTGAGATCGCGGCCATCGTGGCCGAGACCGACCCGACGATGCTGTCGAAGCCGATGGTGCGGCTCGCCGTGCCCGACGTGCCGATCCCCTACGCCCGCACGATGGAGTACGGCATTCTGCCCACCCGCGACAAGATCGAGGCCGCGGTCCGGGAGCTTGCCTCGTGACGGCCGGTTCCGGTGTCGAGATCCCCTTTCCGATGACGTCGGCCGATGACCCGTCGGCCGAGGGGGTCGTGGGCACGTGGTTCGTGCTCGACGGCGAGTCGGTGACCGAGGGTCAGCTCATCGCCGAGGTGCAGCTCGACAAGGTGTCGCAGGACGTGGCCGCACCGGCCGCCGGCGTGCTGCGGCACCTGGTGGCCGAGGGCGTCGGCGTGGCCCAGGGAGGCGTGATCGGCCACATCCAGTAGCCCCCTTTCAGACGAGGTGACCTAGGCGCATCTCCAGGTACCAACCGACCGTGGCCAACCACAACGACCATGCGGCCAGGGTCGGCGCGACAACGGCGAGGATCGATCGGCGCTCGAACGATGCCACGGCGGCCACCAGCTGCGGGCCCATCCACGCCACCATCACGTAGCCGATGGCGGTGTTGAGGACCGAGTGGGGCGCGACCTGCAGGAACTGCAGGATCAAGGCTCCGGCCACCAAGGGCTGGTGGGCCTGGCCGACCTTGATCAACAGCCGCCTGATCCCGAGGTCGTGCTCGTCGCCGCCTTCGGAGGAACGGCTTCGCCGGCGGGCGATCAACCACAGCACCGCCGTCAGCCCGAGCCAGCCGTACACGCCGACGAGCACGAACCGGCTGTAGGCCCGCATCCCGACGAACGCCTGCGAGCCGAAGCGACCCCAGGCCAGCACCACCCACGCGGCCACCACGATCATCACCGGGCGCGACAACTCGTCGACCTCGATGTCGTCCCACCGCTGCCGGCTGAGCCGCAGGCCGTAGGCGACGTTCTCCGGGGTCCCACGGGTTCGGGTCGCTACCGTCACGGGGACCAGACCTCGCCGTCGGGCCAGAAGGTGTCGTAGTCGCCGGGGAAGGAGGTGACGGCCGGAAGTTTGTCGAGAAACTGACCCTCGAGCGGGCCCGAGCGGGCCACGCCCAGCACGGGATCCCAGGTCGAACCGGTTTCGGCATCACGCAGCACGCCGCCGTCGATGGTCAGCGTCACCGTCGTGTCGTCGAGGCGGCGGGAGAAGACGGACCAACGCTGCTCGTCGGCCGGGTCGATCACCACCGCCACCTCGAGGCCGGCCACCACGTCGTTGACGACACCCACAGCACGAACCGCTTCGACCGGGTAGGCGGTGGTGTCGGTGGTGAAGTCGACGACCAGGTGGAGGCCGTCGAGCTCGAACCCCGAAGCCCGGGCCGGGGCGGCGAGGGCCTTGGTGGTCGGGTGCGCATTTCGCCAGGCGTCCCAGGTCGTGTACGTCATCGGCAGGAGTTCGACGGTCTCGCCCTTGCGGGGCCCGGCGATGGCCTCACCCAGCGGCTGGCTCCAGATGCTGCCGGTGTCGTGGTCCCACCAGGTCATGGCGTTGCCCCACAGGGCACCATGAACACCGAAGACCACCGGTTCCCCGTTTACCTCTCGGCGATGGACCATCGCCGTTGCGCACAACGGTCACCACGTTACGACGATGGGAACGTCGGCGATCTCGTCGATGACCATCTCCCGACCGTTCAGGAAGCTGACCGGATAGGCGCGCGCCTCGCCGCCGATCTCGACACCGATCACCTCGGCGTCACCGGACCAACCGCTGTCGACGGCCGACACGAAAACGGGTTCGTAGACCGGGAGGATCGCGTCGCGGGGCAGCACCTGGCGGAACCCGTCGGGCAGCGGCTCGCCGGCCAGGACCGGGTTGTAGACCCCGGCGGGGTCGACCCGGACACCGCTCGCTCGAGCGCTCGTGACGGGGTCATCTGCAGTCAGGAGCGGCCAGGTCGACCAGAGTGTGACCGCCAGGAGGCCGATTACCGCAAGCGACAGGGCTCCGGTGAACGGGCTGGTGCTCGGTGATGCCATGACATCGGAACCACCATCCGGGCCGCCTGATTCCATCGCCGGGGGGCCGTGCCACGCAGCTGAGGTTTCGTGGGTCTACGACCCGTTACCGGGACGCAGACACGCAAAGTTCCGATGTCGGCCCGGTTTCGCTCAGCCGGTGCGCCAGGCGGACACCTGACGACCGATGTTCACGGCCATGTTGGACGCGGTGCGGCCCATGCCGGCGGTGCGGGCGGTGATGTGCAGCCCGAGCACGGCGGCCAACAACAGGTCGGCGCGCGCCGCCACCAGGTCCTCGTCGGTCTCACTCCGCCGGAGGGCCACGACGAAGGCGTTCCGAATCTTCCGACGGTACCGTTCGACCCGTTTGGCGATCTCGGCGTCGTCGAGGTCGCCGACCATGAGGTTGACCATGAGACAACCCCGTTTGCGGTTGCGGGCGACCCATCGGGCCAGTTCGGCCATGAACTCCTCGATCGCCTGGTAGCCGTCCTCACGGCTGTGCAGGATCGACAGCAGCTCCTCCTCCACGCGGGCCTCGTATCGCTCCATGGCCCGGAGTAGCAGGTCGTGCTTCGAGCCGAACGCGTTGTAGATGCTGGGCTGGCTCATGTCGAGCGCGGCCTCGAGGCCACGGGTGGTGGTGGCCCGGAATCCCTGGCGCCAGAACAGGTCGAGCGCGGAGTCGAGCGCCGCATCCTCGTCGAATGTTCTCGGACGACCCCGTCGAGCACTGTCTTTCAGCACAGCTCCATGGTAGTGGAGTGAGCTCCCTTACCCGGAAGCCGAGCCCTCGGTCAAGTTTTTATAGCACTTGCTAGAAAAGTGGACTACCGTTTCCAACCACAGCAACTGCCCATCAAAGAAAGGTGGATGCCTTATGGCACAACTCGAGTATGTGGAGCCGGATCAAGCCGATGCGGTCACCAAGCAGATCTACGACGACGCCGAGGCCAGATTCCAAATGGTCCTCAACATCTTCAAGATCACCGGTCATGCCCCGGAGATGGCCAAGAGGATGTGGCAGATCTTCTTCGACATCCTCCAGGAGGGTCCCGAACTCGACTGGTATACGAAGGAGCTGCTCATCCTGAAGGCGACCAAGATGGGAGACTGCCTCTACTGCGTCACCCAACACGAGGTGGTGGCCGAGCGAATGGGGGTCACGCCGGAGAAGCAGGCCGAGATCGTCGGCGTGGAGTACCGGAAGTCACCGCTCTACACCGAGGCGGAGCGGGCGATCCTCGATCTGTGCCAGCACGTTGTGCTGAACCCGGAGGACATTCCCGGGTCGGTCTGGGCCGGGGTCACCGAGCACTACACCGACGGGCAGATCGTCGAGATCGTGGCCACCATCGGCGCGTATCTCCAGGTGTCCAAGTTCGGTGACGCGCTCGGCGTCGAGCTCGAACCGGTCTGGCACGGCCACAAACCGATTCTGTTCGCGGCTGAGGCCCCGACGTCGAAAGCGGCCCAGCATCACTTCGAAGAATTCCTGGCCCAAGCGCCGGCCGAACAGGAGGGCTGAGCCATGCCTGTAGTCGAAACGGTGGAGATTCCAACGTCGGAGAACGCCAAGCAGGCGTTCGAGCTGGCCGAGCAGCATTTCGGCCACGTGCCCGAACTGGTGAAGGCGATGGCGACCAACGGCGACATGTGCCTGTCCGTCACGGCGTTCTTCGCCCAGGCTCTCCAGGACGGCCGGCTGTCATGGTCGTTCAAGGAGCTGGTGATACTGAAGACCCTGCGGGCCATCGGCTCCTACTACAGCTACGGCGCCCACGAACGGATCGCCGCCGAGCTCGGCAACTCGTTGGAACGCATCGGCGACATCAACAACTCGTTGTGGGAGTCGAGTCCACACTTCACCGAGGCGGAGCGGGCCGTGTTCCGACTCGTCGATCAGATCGCCGAGGACGCCAACGACGTGACCGACGAGATCTGGGATCCACTGAAGGCCCACTACGACGCCGGCCAGCTGGTCGAGCTCAATGCGCTGATAACCACGTTCGTGATGATCGGCCGTGTGGGTGACAGCCTCGGCGTGGCCGAACCGTATCTGTTCGCGAAACCGGTGGCTTGATCCGAAATCTTGATCTGATCGGGAATAGGTGGAACCGTTCGCCGGTTACCAGTTATTTTGGAATTTTTTGAGCTAACCAAGTTACGCGATTATCCCGAAATTATATCTTGCAATCGCTTGTTGCTTGATGTTAAAAGATGTGCAGACTGTTTTGTAGCGTCTGCAATAAAATATTTACTACCAGCCATGTTGGATGTGCGCAGGAGCTCATCAGGGGGACTCTGAGCCAACCATCACCACGAACTGAGGGGTCGGCAGAGACCCTGCTGTATGCGTCGCGCCCGCTTTGACGTGTCGCGGTGCATCATCGTGTCCGGTGCACGGTGCGGCGACGGAAATCTGCCGACTTGTCACCACAAGGAGCACCTCATCATGAGCACGAACCCATCCACGCCCGACCAGGCTGGCCCCGAAACCGACGGTTTCGGTCTGTCCAGACGAAGGTTCCTGGGATCGGCCGCCGTCGGGGCGGTGGCGCTGGCCACCACCACGGTCTCACCCGTCCTCCTCTCCCCCGCCGCCGCCCAGGGACGGCGGAATGCCGGTCGACGTCCCGTCGGCGACATTCCGGGATTGCAGCCGGCCGGTGCCGCCAACATGGCGAAGTTCCCGACCTACAACGGTCAATGGACCAAGGTGCCGGAGAACCCGTTCGGAGGATACGACTTCGCCATGGGCTACATGGCGGAGGGCGTG
This sequence comes from Acidimicrobiales bacterium, assembly GCA_965216655.1. Lineage (GTDB taxonomy): Bacteria > Actinomycetota > Acidimicrobiia > Acidimicrobiales > SZUA-35 > JAHELU01. The sequence goes on along the minus strand of CBDCGP010000009.1, from coordinate 379,496 downwards.
CAAGGTGCCGATCCGCTGTCACCGACGTTCCCCAACGGTCAGTTCTCCAACACGAGCGGCCTGTTCGAGGCCCATACCCTGCGAGGAATCGCCACCCCTCCGACCGCTGCCGATACGGGCCAGCCGCTCGGGCCGGTACCGAGTGGCGTCGGCGGCAATGAGACACCCGACCGATCGGCGGAGTTCTGGTCGCGGGACATCCTCGGTCAATCCAACGAGGCCATCCGAGACGACATGTGGTCGGCCATCAACTGGATGCGACGGGTCTGGGCGCTCGACTTCGACGACCCCGCCGTCGACGGACTCGTGGCCTTCGGGAACGCCTACCAGTACCCGGGGAGCCCCGACGCCGGCAACGACTACAGCCTGTTCTCACCCCGGTTCGCCGCCGTGTTCGACGACGACGGCAACGTCACCGGCTATGCCCGCTTCGCCCCGACCCTTCTCGCTCCCGACACCTCCTACACGGTCATCTTCCGGGCGGGCCACAACAACCCGACCTACACCGGGGGAGCCGTCATCAACGGCGTCGAGTCCAACACCACCGCCTCGAGCCCCGACTGGCCGGCCAAGGTCCGCGACGGCGGATTCTGGGGCGGGATCGTCCAGGCCATGGATGTTCTTCCCGACGTCCAGGCCGTGAGCCGGGGGGAACGACCGTTCACCACCCCGTCGGATCCGGCGCAGGCGTTGAGCGGCACCACGCCGCCCAGCCCGGACAAGCGGGGCGCCTACGGCGGGACGACCACCACCAACCCGCAGGGCTCCGGTCCGAAGTGGGGACAGTGGTGGCGCCGGGTGGCCCCGATCGTCGGCCTCGACGTCGACGACCCGGCGCTGCTCGAACTCACCCCCAGCATCGACGCCACGACCAACATCAATACCGCGGCCGGGCCGGGACTCACCATCCCTGGAACCGATGTCCCGGCTCGGCCGGCCGCCCGAACCCGCTGGCCGATCGGGTTCTGGCCGCGCAACACCGACTTCTTCTGGGGCAACTACAACCTCAACTTCGGGACGCGCGACGACCAGAAGATCACCCTGCACTACCAGTCGGAGGTGCCCACCGACTTCCGTCCATCCGACGGGGTCCCCGAGGCCTTCCTGTGCGACCTCTGCCCGAACCCGGGCAGCGAGGAGATCAAGTCGCGGGCCGACATGGATGTCGGCACCGGGATTGCGCTGTTCGACTCGACCGGTGAGATCTCGGGTTTCCCCGACGTGTCGAACGCCGAGTTGGACGGCCAGATGAGCTTCGGTGCACCGGGCTTCTACGGCCGGGTCCACGGCACCAGTTATCCGCGGGCCAAGCGCAGCGACGGCATCGTCACCTACCACTTCCGCAACTATCTGTTGTGGCCGCCACGACTCAACACCACCGTGCTCGGCGATCCGACCCAGGAGAACTTCGGCAACATCAACTGGACCATCCCGGCCCGAGGCGATCTGGCGGCGTCGAACCCGTTCCCGATCGTGCCGTTCAACTAGGAGGCGACCATGCCGGCAGCAACACACCGTGACAACGGCGGCGAGGTCGACACGTCGGCCGAACCGGTTTCCGACCAACCCTCGGTGACCGATCACCTGGACCGGGCGCTGGCCGCGGCGCAGGAACAGGAGATGTCGGCCAGCGAGCTGATGGGGTTGTTCTTCTACTACGCCCACAGTATTGCGGAGAGCTACCGCCAGGACGCCCTGGGCGGCGGCTGAGCACGCGCCACGCGAACAGCTACCGGCCGTCGAGGCGGTCGATGAGGATGTCGGGGTGGTCGGTGTTCACACCGGCCACCCCGAGGTCGATCATGCGGTCCATGCCTTCGACCTCGTTGATGGTCCACGGCACGATCGGCAGCCCTCGGGCGGCGGCGTCGGCCACGAAATCCTCGGAGAGGATCAGGAGGTCACCCGAGTACTCGGGAACCTGCAGTGCGTCGTAGTCGGGGCCGGCGAGGCCGATCAGCCCGAGGCGGTGCTGTATATAGAGTGTGCGGACCTCGGATTCGGTGGCCGACGTGGCGACGGCCGGGCAGGCTCGGCGGAACACATCCATGTTGGGCTTGGTGAAGCTGCTGACGAGCACCCTGTCCTCGTAGCCGAACCGGCCGATCAGCTCACACAGCTCGGTCGCGGCCTCCGGTCCTGTCTGCTTGATCTCGATGCCGAAGCCGATGTCGTCGCCGAAGGCCTCGAACAGCTCGGCCACGGTCACGACGCCCAGACCGCGGCCACGAAAGGGAAACGTCTCGCCGTCGTCGACCGTGAACGAGTAGCCGAAGTCGAGGCCACGGAGTTCGGCCAGCGTGAGGTCGCGCACAGCACCGGTGCCGTCCGAGGTCCGGTCGACGGTCTCGTCGTGTATCAGGACCAGCTCGCCGTCGGCGGTGCGGTGCATGTCGGTGTCGAGTACATCAGCTCCGAGGTCGACGGCGTGCTCGAAGGCGGCCATGGTGTTCGACGGACGAAGCGCCTCGCCACCCTGGTGGGCGAAGACCAGGGTCTCGCTCGAATGGCCCGCGAAGAACGCCACCTGGTCGATCGGCGACGAGCGGAACCACGAGACCGGATACAGGCCGAACACGACGGCCAGGACAAACAGCAGCACGACGCCAAGGCGCCGCGGCCACCGCCGCATCGCGGCGCCTTCAGGCGGCGGCGAGTCGATCGACGAGGAAGCTGACGACCTGGTTGAGGGCATCGTGGGTGGGATGGCCGGGCTCGTCCTGCAGGTCTTCGGTGAGCACGCTGTGGGCGATCCGTCCGATGTTGTTGGCCGGATCCGGGCTGGTGATCTCGACGCCGATGAAGTTGTCTCCCAGCGCGGCCCGCAGCGTGGCGAACCGCTCGTCCGGCACTGCTGGATCGCCGGTGAACCGCAGCCCGAGCACGGGGCATCCGGCGGCGGCCCGGACGGCCACCCGCGCCAGTTCCTCGTCGCTGAGCCCGACGCTCGCCTTGCGACCCGGACCGACGGGGAACGGCAACGCAGGCTGACTGAGCACCGGCGCGACAACAGTGTCGTCGAGCATCATGGCCAGACCGAAGCCGCCGGTCAGGCACATGCCGACGAACCCGACGCCGGGTCCTCCGTGGGTCTCGTGGAGTTGTCGGGCCAATGCCCGGAGCCACTCGGTCGCCGGTGACGAGTCACGCAGCGCCATGCAATGGAATTCGCTGCTCACACACGCCCCGAGCAGCGTTGTCACCTGGCGGGGACGGGTGGCCGGAGCGCCGGGCGTGCCGAACATCGACGGCAGCGCAACCGACAGACCACGGTCGACCAGGCGATCGGCGAAGGCCACGACCGTCGGGGTGATCCCGGGGATCTCCGCCGCCACCAGCACGCACGGCCCTTGACCCCGGTGGTAGACGTCGTGGCTGATCCCGTCGTGGGCGAACGATTCGATGCGATAGTCGGTGAGCGACATGATGGACCCCGCACACAGCCTACTGCCGGTCCGGCAGTGCAGGGCCCAACCGGGTTAGGCGCGGCAGACAAGCTCGACACGACGCCACCACGAGCAGCGTCCACCGACAGCCTCGTGACGCTGTTTGCATGGTCGGTGGAGGGGGTAGGGCGAATTGCGTCGGCGACCGTGGCCCCGTTCGCAGCGAGGCCACCAGAAGGAGAATGACGATGCCCACTGGTGACGACGATCGATTCGACGAGGAGACCGACGTCGACAGCGACGAGACGCCGTCGAGTCCGCGGCTGAAGGAGGTCGACGGAAAACAGGGAATGCCGGGTGAGCTGGTCGGGGGCGAGCACAATCAACCGGGCTCCCAGGAGCCGCCTCCCGGTGCCGAGCCCTCCGACACGCCGATCTCTGACGCCAAGGGAACAACTTGAGAAGCGAGTCGAACCCGGCCCCGGCGCGAATGTGATGTCACCGGAGAACCATCGATTCCGATGGCGGGTGAGGCGGAAGATCGACACCCCGGCAGAGGTGGTCTGGGACCTTCTGACTCGACCGGACCGCTGGCCCGACTGGGGCCCGTCGATCCGATCGGCCACCGGACCTGCAGCGATCGAGCTCGCCACCGGCCACCGTGTAATCGCACCCGGCAGATTCCCGGACTGCACCGCGGAGGTCACCACGGTCGAGTTCGACGCCCCGTGGTGGGCCCCGTTCTATGTTCCGGTGCTCTGGCTCGGTGCCCGCCGGCTGGCTGCGGTCGCCACCAGCTCCGGCGCCGACGATCTACGATCGTCGGAGTGAACGATCCGCTGTTTCTGGCGGTCCAGCCCGACGAGCAGACCAAATCCCTCCTGGCCCAGATGCTGGCCCGCGCCCACGATGACGAATGGCCGCTGCCGGGCAGGCTGTCGCCACCGGAGAACTGGCACGTCACCGTCCGGTTCCTCGGCAAGCTCGAGGACGTGACGCAGGACCGCCTGCTGGCCGGACTCGACGAGTCCCCGCTTCCGCCGACGTTCACTGTGACGCTGGCGGGAATGGGCGCCTTCCCCCGGCCGGACAACGCCACCGTGTTGTGGGTCGGCGTCGAGTCCGACGTGCTGTTCGACCTCGCTGCCGACGTCGAGGAACTCGTGACGTCAGTCGGCGTCGCACCCGAGGAACGACCATTCCGGCCCCACCTCACGCTGAGTCGGATTCGCCCGCCGCTCGATGTGGCCGATCTGACCGCCGTCGACTGGGGACGCCTGCGTTTCACCGTCGACCGTCTCATCCTGTTCCGATCCGAACGGCGCGTCGACGGTCGAGGAGTCCGCTATGTGCCGGTCGAGCAGTTCGAGCTCCGGCCGACGTGACGACGGTAGATGACAAGTCCGCAACACCGTTTGACGGGCTCAGGCTAACAGTGTGACATGAGTCATGTGGAGGGACTCGCACCGTGTGAGTCGGGCGACCGGATCCAAAGACAAAGGAGTCGGTCATGTACATCTGGGCTGCGAGAGTTCAGGCGAAGCGCGACATGCGCACCGAGGCTACGGAGGCGATGGCCAAGACCCGGGACATGGTGTCGTCGATTGCAGGCTTTCCGTTCTACGCCTGGGCCGGTGTCGCCGGTGAGCCGATGGGCACACTGTTCCTGTCGGCCCGCGTCGACAGCATGGAGCAGTACATGGCCACCAGCATGGCCGTCGTCCAGGACGACGACTACAACGCCCAGGTGAAGGCCTCGGCCGAGTTTTCCGAAGGACCGACCGAGACCATGCTCAGCCAGGTGGTGGGCATGGCGGGCGAGATGGGATCCGAGCCGGCGCCGATGGTGGTGACCACGATGGCCACGGCGGCTCCTGGTCGCCAGGGCGGAGCCGTGGCCTGGGGTGTCGACGTGCTCGATCACGTTCACGGGTTGACGGGCACCGCAGGCATTTTCACGATGGCGGTTGTCGGAAACATCAATCAACTGGCCTGGATCCAGAACGTGGAGACTGGCGCCGACATCGATCGAATCCAGGCGGCGGTCATGGCCGATGACGGCTACCTCGAACGAGTCCGGGCCGGTGGCGATCTGCTCGTCGCCGGTTCATCGCACCGCACGGTGATGGTCAGGCTGCCCTGATCGAAAGGGCGCACCTGGTCAGTCGCCGACGAGCACCATCGCCGCGGCAAGACCGATCATGAACACTCCACCGAGTCGGGCCAGCCGGAACAGCACCGGCTGGCTCAGGCGCGGACCAACGGTGGCCGCACCGAGCGCGAGCACCGGGTGCCACACGCCGGAGGCCACGATGATGCCGGCGACGAACAGACCGAGCTGGGCCGGCTGGGCGACGAACGGGCTGGCCAGCAGGATGGCGAGCCAAGAACCGATGGTGATCGGCGACAGCGCCGTCAACGTGAACAGCACACTGCCCGGCCGCTCGATGTCGTTGGCCAGTGAACTCAGCCGCTCCGTCCGGACCATGAGGAGAAGGCCGACCACGACCAGCACGGCCACCGCCGCCATCTGAAGGCCGACGAACATGCCCGCCGGTAGGCGGCTGCCGGCGAGTGCAAGGGTAACCGCAGCCGACGCGGCGAACAGGTCACCGGCCACCACACCGGCGGCGGCGTGAGCTCCGGCCAGCCTTCCCTGTTGGCTGGCCACTCCGATAACGGTCATCGACATCGGCCCGAGAGGGATAACCGAGGCAAGTCCGACGACGACTCCGGCGATCACGATCAACATGTACTCAGTGTGCAGGAACCGGCTTATCAGACTTTGCGGAGTTTCCGGCGGTTGCGGGAGATTGGCGGTAGGATTTTCGGTAATGGATGCGATTGACCGGAAAATCATCGGGCTACTGCAGATCGACAGCAGAATCTCGGTCACCGATCTGGCCGACGAGGTCCCTATCAGCATCTCGGCCGCGTCCGAGCGGTTGAAGCGGCTCGGCCGCAGCGGGCTGATCTCCCGATTCACCATCGAGCTCGATCCCGAGCTGGCAGGACGACACATCGACGCGCTGGTCGAGGTTCGTCTCCCGGTCCAGGCCGATCACCGCCCGTTCGACGAGGCGCTACGCGACATGCCCGCCGTCGTCAACGCCCTCCACCTCACCGGTCCGTTCGACTATCAGCTCCGCGTCCAGGCCAAGGATGTGCCGGAACTCGACGAACTCCTGAGCAGGCTCAAGCTGGAGTTCGGCGTGGCCGAGACCAACACCCGGCTCGCTCTCCGCACGGTCGAGGGATTCCCCCGCCCTCCATCCCTCGACTGACCCGGAAACCCCCCACCCCCTGCCGAACTTTTGCCGCTCGTCGACCCGTTTGGGGTCGTCGAGCCCGAAAAGCTCGTGGTCGACGGGTCGATGGAACCGAAAACTTCGATGCGGTGAGACCGAATCCCCGGGTTCAGACGCGCTCGAACGTCCAGGACTTGGGGTGGTCGCCGTCGTAGGGCATCGTGCCGTGGAAAGGCCGCCCGTCGTCGTCGAACACGAGCGGGACGAAGTGCCGATCCCCCTCCCACATCGGCAGATCGGCGGCAGCGCGCTCGGCCTCAACGTCGCTGCAGGCGGCGAGCAACCGCTCACGCGCCACCCACTCGAGGGTGCCCTCGTCGTTGACCGACGGGGGTTCGCCCTTCCATCCGGTCACGAGGAAGACGAACCCGAGCCACTCCTCGCGCTTGGGCCCGAAGTTGGTCCAGGTGATCGTGCCCCGCAAAGCGAAACGGGTGAGCTCCACCCCAAGCTCCTCCCGGACCTCGCGCCGCAGGCTCTCCGTGATGCCCTCATCGGCCTCCAGCTTGCCGCCAACCCCGTTGACCTTGCCGAAGTGGTCGTCGTCGGGGCGGGCATCGCGCCGGACCATCAGCACCCGGTCGTCGGTGGTGTCCCACAGGTAGGCGAGGGTTCCGACGATCGGGGTGAACGGCATCAGGTCAACCTAACATCGAGCCGCTGAACCGGGACCCCCGCTCCGGAATGAAGTCCGGCGATAGCCTGTTCTCAATCCGATGAACCGCTCCACCCGCTCCCGATGGCTCAACGCCGGCGCATTCGTGTTCCTCGCGGTGGTGCTGTTCATCACCGAGTCCGGGCCGGTGGGTCGTTGGGTGGGCCCGGTACTGCTCCTCGGCGTTGCCTTTCTGATGTCGCCGCTGCGCCCGTCCGGAGCCAATCCGATCACCCATGCGCAGGCGGCCGAGCTCATGGCGGGGTCATCGGCCGATGGCCGGCCCACCGTGATCATCTACCACCGCCCGGGTTGCAGCTACTGCGCCCGTCTGCGGCTCAAACTCCTGGGTGTCAAGTCGAGAGCCTATTGGGTCGACATCTGGGCCGACGAGGACGCGGCGGCCTACGTCCGCACGATAAACGACGGCAACGAGACCGTGCCCACGGTGGTCATCGACGGTGTCCCGCACTCGAATCCCGACCCGACGGTCGTCCGAGCCGCCCTCACCTGAGCCCAAGCCCGTTCTGAGCAGCGAATTTCGGGGTTAGTCGGCGCGTATGATCTCGGCCGCCTGGACGAGGGCGGCCAGTTTGGCCCGGGCCACCGACCTGGACAGGTACTTCATGCCGCAATCGGGTGAGATGGACAGATCCGCGATGTCGATGTGGTCGAGCAGCTCCCGGATCCGGACGGCGATCGACTCGGGGGTCTCGATCTCCGAGCTGCCGAGATCGAGTACCCCAACGACCACCTTCCGAGGCGCCAACCGGGCGACCACCTCGGCCGGCAGATTCGGCTGCGCGGCCTCGATGGCGATGTAGTCGACCGGAACCTGGGCCAGCTCCGACAGGAACGGGTAGCCGCTGGACTTGTTCTCGACGTAGACCGCATAGCCGTAGCAGGTGTGCAGGGTCGTGACCGCGTCGACCCCGTCGACGGCGGCGGCGATGGCCTCGACGGCAAACGACCGAGCGGCCTCGGCGTTGGCCTGCAGGTACGGCTCGTCGATCTGCACGACATCGATACCGGCCGCGGCGAGGTCCCGCAGCTCGGAGTTGACGGCGACGGCGTAGGCCATGGCCAAGGCGTGCTGGTTCGGGTAGTGGTCGTTCTGGGCCAGTTGACTCAGGGTGAACGGACCGGGCACGGTCACCTTGGTCAGGCGGTCGGTATGGCGGCGGAGAAACCGTGCGGCGTCGACCTCGATCGGCTCGGTGCGCTCGATCGGTCCGTTGACCAGTGGGACCTCAGCCACGCCGCCCCGGCGGTTGACACCTTGGCCGATGCGGGTCCGGTCGACACCTCCGAGCGAGTTGGCGAAGTGGTTGAAATAGGATTCGCGGCCGATCTCGCCGTCGGTGATGACGTCGATCCCGGCCTCGGATTGATCGGAGATGGCCAGTAAGGTCGCGGCCTCGATCGCCTCGGCGAACTCGTCGGGCGCTTGCTCGGGGTCGATCCGCCACACCTCCCGGGCCCGAACCCGGGGCACACCCACACCACGCAACTTCTCGTGGTCGACCAGCCAACGAGGCTGCGGGTAGCTGCCCATGACGGTCGTCGGTAGCAGCGGCAGATCGGCGCAGCTCGTCATGGTGCCAGCGGCGGCCGGTACTCGGTGTTCCGGTCGACGGTCATGTAGATGTCATGACCCACGGGTTCCTCCATCTCCTCGGCCAGGTGGCCGAGGAGGCCTGCGCACCGGGCCAGGAGGGCGAACCCCCGCATCACTCCCAGCGGCAGGTCGATGTCGGCCAGCACCGCGCCGCAGACACCGGCACCGTTCAACGGGAGACTCCGTCCGAGGACCTCGCCCGACACCCGGCCGATGGCCGAGAACAGTTCGAGATGCGGGCCGAACGTGCCGTTGTCTCGGGCCAGCTGCATCAGAACCGGGGTGCGGGGGTCGCCTTCCTTGTGGACCGGGTGGCCGAGTCCGGGAACGAACTCGCCGGCCTCCTTGGTTCGCCGGACCAGGTCTGCCGCCACGGCGTCCCAACCGGCCTCGTCGGTGGGCAGCGAGTCGAGCTCGGCCAGCGCCCCGTTCAGGAAGTGTGCCGAGTCCTCGGTGACCCCGAGGAACCGGGATCCGCCGCCGAGGAGCCCGGCGGCCAGCGCGCCCTGCACGGAGTCGGGGGCGCTCAGGTAGGTGACCCGGGCGGCGATGGCGGTGGGGGTGAACCCGTGGTCGGCCAGCGCCACCAGCACCGCCTCGAACATGGTGCGTTGTGCGTCGGTCGGGCGACGTTTGGCCACCAGCCAGTAGGCCAGCTCACCGAACGTGATCCGGCCCAGGAGATCGGCGGCCAGATTCTGCCCCAACAGGTGAATGGTGTCGGCGTCAGACGCCCCGATCCCGGTGCGGAACACCGGCACCGATGAAGGATTGGTCAGATCGGATCTCATGTTTCACTCCCGGGCCAGGACGTCGATCTCGGCTCCGGCGGTCGACAGCCAGCGGCGGACCTCGTCGGAATGTTCGCCCAATGCCGGCGGGGCCAGATCCCGCCGAGGGGTGGCGGCGCTGAAGTCGATCGGATGGCGGATCACATCGACCGGTCCACCAACCGCGCCCGTCCCGTCGGTTCCGAGGGTGAGCCGCGGATGCAGCCCGAGCCGCTCGGCCAGCTCGACTCCTTCGGCGATCGTGTTGATCGGGCCGCACGGCACTCCGGCGTGATTCAGCTTGAGGAACAGGTCGTCGGCCGTCCACTTGGCCAGCTCCTCCTCCAGCATCGGCCGCAACTCGGCCCGGTTCTCGGCCCGGTCGCTGTTGAGGGCGAAACGCGGATCGTCCCCGAGTTCGGGCCGGCCGAGGATCTCGCACAGCGAGCGGAATTGGCGGTCGTTGCCGACGGCGACGATCACGTCGCGGTCCTTGGCCGGTAGCGGCAGGTAGGGGTAGACCGACGGGTGGGCGTTGCCCATGCGGTTCGGTACGACACCACCGGCGGTGTAGGCCGCCGTCTGGTTGACCAGGCCGGAAAGCGCGGAGGACAGAAGGTTCACCTCGACATGCTGTCCCTCACCGGTGCGGTGGCGCTGCTCCAAGGCGGCCATCACGCCGACGAGGCCGTGCAGCCCGGTGATCACGTCGAACACCGAGATGCCGGCCCGATAGGCCGGGCCGTCGGGATCGCCGGTGAGGCTCATGAGCCCGGACACGGCCTGTACCACCAGGTCGTAGCCGGGCAGCCCGGCACCCTCGGCTGTCCCGAATCCACTGATCGACAGGTAGATGAGCCGAGGGTTGATGTCACGAGCGGTCTCGTAGTCGAGCCGGTACTTGTCGAGTCCGCCCACCTTGAAATTCTCGAGCACGATGTCGGACCGGCGAAACAGCTCGTGGATGAGCGCCACGTCGTCGGGATCACGGTAGTCGGCGATCATCGACCGCTTGTTGCGGTTGATCGACAGATAGTAGGTGGCGACCCCCTCGGCATCAGGCGGGTTCCAGCTCCGGGTGTCGTCTCCGGCCGCGCTCTCCACTTTGATGACCGTCGCCCCGAGGTCGGCCAGCAGCATCGAACAGTACGGCCCGGCGAGAACCCTCGACAGGTCGGCGACGACGAGCCCGTCGAGTGGGGCCGGGGCGCGGGAATCGCCGGGAGATTCGGATTCTGTCATGGCATCGACTCAGTTCTGTTCAGGTTGGGCTTGGGGGAGGAGGGCCAGGTTCGACCATTCATTGGAGACGGCGGCCGCCGTCTCGAGCAGCAGCGGCAGGTACTCGCCGGTGAGATGGTCGATCGAGGTTTCGGCCGCGTGGACGGTCACGTTCATGGCCGCCACGGTCCGACCCTCTGCGTTGCGGACCGGAGCGGCCACCGAACGGATGCCGAGTGAGAGCAGTTCGTCCGACAACGCCCAGCCTCGGTCGCGGATCCCGGCCAGCGACTCCTCCAACTCGCACTTCGACAACACGACCCGGGGCACGATCCCCGAACGCGACGGTCTCGACAAGGTCTTGGCCAGCTCGTCGGATTCGAGGTCGGCCAGCAGGACCTGACCCATCGACGTGGCCGCGGCCGGGAAGCGGGTGCCGATCGTGACCGACAGCGCGATGATCTTCGCCACCGGAACCCGGGCCGTGTATACGATGTCGCTGCCGTCGAGTTGCGACATCGACGACGACTCGGTGGTCTGGGCGACCAGCGACATCATGTGGGGCCGGGCGATGTCCCACAGGCCCTGGGCGGCGATACCGGCCGTTCCGATTTCGAGCACCTTGGTCGTCAGCGAGAATACGCCGTCAGCCGATCGCAGATAGCCGAGCTCCTCGAGGGTGAGGAGAAGACGGCGCGCCGTCGGACGGGCCAGATCGGTGCGGGCCGCCACCTCGCTGACCGTCATGGCCATCGCCGTCGGACCGAATGCCGTCAGCACGTCGATGCCGCGGGCCAGTGCCACAACGAAGTCTCGCCCCGGACCGGGCGTGGTCACGCTAGCGATAGTTGTTGTTCGACGTGTGGTCGCCGGCCAGCCAGCGCTTCAGCGTCTCGTGGGCGTCGGCCCGACGATCCTCGTTGATCTGCTCGTAGCCGTCGACATCGGCGGTGAACTCGAGGATCATGCCGTTGGGGTCGCTGGTGTAGAGGGACCGGCAGTAGCCGTGCTCGAGCACGAAGGTGCCCTCCGGATCCCATTCGGCCTCCTCCAGGCGGCGCTCCAACTCGGCCTGACCCTCGGCATCGACCTTGAGGGCGATGTGGCGGAACGGTGAGGGCGCGAGCTCAGGGTCGAACAGCTTCTGGTCCTCCTCGTCGGCGAATTGGAAGAAGGCGAGGGCACTGCCGTCGGCGAGACCGAAGAAGGTGTGGCAGTAGACCCGCTCGGCACCGAACAGCTCATCGGTCTCCGACCAGGTCGCGAGCAGCGGGAACCCGAGGATGTCCTCGTAGAACGCGCGGGTGGCCTCCTGGTCCTTGGTGACATAGGCGGTGTGGTGGAGCCGCTGGGCGATGGGGGCGGTCATGGGTGATCCTCCGAGGGTCGATGGCGTATCGCAGTGACGTGCTTTCGTCCGCTTGTCGGACATGTTACCATCTGGCGGACATTCAAGCAGAAGGGGAGATCGTATGTCGCTACCACTCGCAACCGGGGACTGGACCATGGATCCGGTGCATTCGAGCATTGCGTTCGCCGCCCGCCACCTCGGCATATCGATGATCCGCGGTCGTTTCATCACGGCCGAGGCCACACTCTCGGTGGGCGACTCGCTGGCCGGGTCGTCGCTGAACGCCGAGATCGACCTGTCGTCGGTCGACACCGGTAACGCCGATCGCAACGGCCATCTCCAGAGCACCGACTTCTTCAGCGTCGAGACCAAGCCGAAGATGACGTTCGCCTCCACGTCCATCGAGGAGCTGGGCGACAACCGCTATCGGCTCAACGGTGACCTCACGCTCAACGATCACACCCAGGCCGAAACGCTCGAGGCGACCTTCGCCGGCACCGAGGCCAATCCGATCGACGGCACCACCCGCGCCGGTTTCCTCGCCACCGGACGGATCGACCGCACCGACTACGGCTTGGACTGGAACGTGCCGCTCGAGACGGGGGGTTTCATGGTCTCCGACAAGATCGACATCACGATCGACACCCAACTCGTCGGGCCGTCGGCCGAATAGCCGGGCCGCGGGAGCCTAGGGCCCCACCGGATGCGCATAGCCTCCGCCCTTCGGGGCGACGACGAGCTTTTCGGTCTCGTCGTCGACGACCATCTCATCGATCTCAGTGGGCGGTATCCGGATGTCGTGACGTTACTCACGGAGGGCCACAACGTCGGGCCGGCGGAGGGCGAATCGATCGCGCTCGACGGGCTCACCCTGCTGCCACCCGTGCCGCTCCCCCGCCGGATCCTGTGCGTCGGCACCAACTACCACGACCACGTGGCGGAGTCGGATCGGGTTTCCCGTCCGACCGACCATCCGATGATCTTCACCCGGTTCCCCTCGTCGTTCGTCGGCCACGGCCAGCCGATCGAGCGACCGTCAGTGAGTACCAGCTTCGATTACGAGGGAGAGCTGGCCGTGATCATCGGCCGCCGCACCCGCTACGCCGACCGGGCGGCGGCTCGGGAGGCCGTCGGCGCCTACGCCTGTCTCATGGACGGCACGCTGCGCGACTACCAGCGCCACACCTCGCAGTTCACGGCGGGCAAGAACTTCGAACGCTCCGGGGCGTGGGGGCCGTGGATGGTGACCGCCGACGAGATCGACGACCACCGCGACCTGACGCTGACCACGACCGTCGGCGGCGAGGTCGTGCAATCGGCCACGACCCGACAGCTCATCTTCGACATCTCCGAGATCATCGTCTACTGCTCGACCTTCACCACACTCGAACCCGGTGATGTGATCGCCACCGGCACACCGGGTGGCGTCGGCTACGCCCGAACCCCGCCCCGGTGGCTGGAGCCGGGCGACGAGGTCAGCGTGACCGTTTCCGAGGTGGGCACACTGTCCAATCCTGTAGTCGACGGACCATAGGAGTCGGGGGTTGAGGAACATGCAGGCGCTCCCGCCGGTTCACGGAGCTGTGATCGTACGGTGATCGAGCCACGCCGCATTCGTTGGCGCCGCCGCGCTCAGACCATCCCATCCATGCTCGGCGCCACCGCCGTGGCGGTGCTGACATTCCCGCTGGCGGTGTCGGTGCTGGTGGTCGCCGACCTGGTCCGGGGCCGGTTTCGGTTGCCCGCAGCCCGCGTGTACCTGTTCGCGCTCCAGTACCTGATCAACGATTCGGTGGAGATCCTGCTCGCCGGCCCCTACTGGTTGATGGCGGGTTTCGGCACCCGCCTCCGGTCTCCGGCGTCGATCGAACGCCACCGTCGGTTGCAGCAGTGGTCGATCGACCTGCTGGAGCGGCGGGCGGAGCAACTGCTCGGGCTGCGGGTGGAGATGACGTCGGAGGACCACCGCGCACTGGACGGAACCGGTGACGACGGACCGGTCATCGTCGTGAGCAGGCACGTCTCGCTGTTCGACGCCTCGCTTCCCGGCGTCGTCTGTCATCGCGCCGGATACGCCACCAGGGGCATCATCATGGCCGAACTGCTGGCCGACCCCGGGTTCGACCTGATCTACGGCCGGCTCGGCTCGGTATTCATCCCCCGGGACGACGGCGAGGCCGCCCGACGTGCCATCGCCGCCATGGTCGACAGCGCGGAGGGCCGCACGGCGTACGTTCTCTTTCCGGAGGGTCGCCTCTTCCGACCGTCGGTGCGGGACCGGGCGTTGGAGCGACTGTCGTCATCCGACCCGGATCGAGGCGAGCGGCTCCGCGTGCTGGAACACGTTCTGCCTCCTCGTCCCGGTGGCCTGTTGACGATTCTCGATGCGGTTCCCGAGGCCGACGTTGTCGTCCTCGACCACCGTGGCCTCGACCGTCACCGGCGGCTCGCCGACCTCGTCGCCGCGGCGCCGGTCGCCGACCCGGTCACCGTCACCGCCCGCCGGATTCCCCGGTCGGAAGTACCCTCCGAGGCCGCAGGCCGTGTCCGCTGGCTCGACGACCTGTGGATCCAGCTCGACCGATCACTGCGCGATCACCCCGGAGGTTCGGAGTAAGAGGCGCGCTGAGCGCGCATTCCGGTTCAGACCTCTACTCAAAGACCGGTCAGCTCAACCGAGCCGGCCGGTCTCGTAGGCCCACATCGCGATCTCCACCCGGTTGCGGGCGCCGAGCTTCGTCATCAGGCTGGCCAGGTGCGATTTGACGGTGCTCAAGCTGATGTGCAGGTCGGTGGCGATCTCGGCGTTGGTATGGCCGCGGGCCACCGTGATCAACACCTCCTCCTCCCGCTCGGTCAACGGCTCGACCGGCTGTACCGGCGGCTGGGCCTGCGCCGCCGAGCCGTTCCCGACCGGTGCGGCGAACGCCTCGAGCAGCCGGGCGGTGATCGAGGGGGCGATCAGCGCGTCGCCGTTGGCGGCAGCGCCGATGGCCTGCACGAGCAGCTCGGGTCCGGCGTCCTTGAGCAGGAAGCCGCGGGCCCCGGCCTTGAGTGCACGATGCACGTACTCGTCGAGATCGAAGGTTGTGATGACGACAACCGCCAGCGGATCGTCGACCTCGGCGCCCGCCAGCTGCCGGGTCGCCTCGATCCCGTCGAGTTCGGGCATGCGGATGTCGAACAGGCACACGTCGGGGCGAAGGCTCCTGGCCAACTCCACCGCCTCCCGACCATCCGCCGCCTCCCCGACCACGTCGATACCATCCTGGGCATCGAGGATCATACGCAACCCGGTGCGGACCAGGTCCTGGTCGTCGGCCACGAGCACGGTTGTCGTCACGCCGTGACCCCACCGACCGCGCCCTCTCGGGGCAACACCGCGTCGACCCTCCAGCCGCGGCCGCCGGTCACCGGGCCGGCGTTGAGCGTGCCTCCAAGCAACTTGGCCCGCTCGGCCATCCCGACCAGCCCGTAGCCATCGATGGCGGCCGGCGGTGGGTTGTGCACACCGTCGTCGGTCACGGTGAGTGCGACCTGACGTTCGTCGCCCTCGACCCGGACCAATACCCGGGAGGCGTTGCGGGCATGACGCACGGCGTTGGTGATCGACTCCTGGGCCAACCGGTACAGCGCCGTGTCGACTGCGGGTCGGAGCCCGGCCAGGTCACCGGTCATCTCGACGTCGATCCGGGGCCCGGACACACCGGTGTCGGAACCGTTGCCGCTGATGTCGGTCAACCGTTCGATGTCGGCCAGGCCGGGCTGGGGCGCCAACTCGACGTCGGCCCCCACGTCGTCCCCACGTAGCGCTCCGACCATGTTGCGCATCTCGGCCAGCGCCCGCGCCGCCTCCTCCTCGATCACCCCGAGGACCTCGGTGGCCCGGTGAGGATCGGTGGCCGCCATCGCCCGCCCGCCCTGAGCCTGGATGGCGATGGCCGAGACGTGGTGGGCCACCGAGTCGTGCAGCTCGCGAGCCAGCTGCTCACGGGTGGACGACCTGGCCTGCTCGATCGCCTGACGCCGGTTGTTGGCCTGATACCGAACCACGGTTCCGAGCTCCACCGGTAGCAGGAGGACCAACAGCCCACCGATCGCCTCGCCGATGCCATTCCAGTCGGCGAAGAGGCTGGTGACGAAGGTGGCCATGAGCACACCGAAGCCGATGGTCGCCTCCCGGCCCGAACCCCACCGCCACAACGAATAGGGCAGGATCATGAGCGTGGCGAGGGTGTAGAGGCCGAGCGGCCCGACGCCGGTCACGATCGTGTAGACGTTGGACACCGTCATCACACCGAAGGCGATGACGACGACGAGCAGCGGGTGGGTTCGCCGCCACAGCAGGAGCGGCAACATCACGAGCGTCAGGATCAGCGACGCGACGGGCTGAATCACCTCCGGGTTGACGAAGCTCTCGACGATGGCGGTGGGAACGGCGACACCGAGGAGCGCCCAATCTCGCCACACCCGCCGCGGTGCACCCGGAGGCCGAGGCTCCTTGCACATCATCATGACGTCGTGAACGAACACATCTCCATTGTAAAGAACGTCCCGGAACCGGGAAATCGGCCGAAAGTACGAACGGCCCACCAACCGAAAGCACCACGTGGAAGCGGTACGAAACAGCCGGAAGGACACCGGGGAATGGCCGGACTCCCGATGTGGCGGCCACCCCGCGCCATCGAGGATTGCTCCTGAAGAGATTCAACCGCTGGGCCCTATCCGCTCGCCCTCTCAGAAGGAGTAATGACAATGACGACCGCTCTCGGACGGTGGTGTTACGACCATCGAGGCAGAACCGTTCTCGCCTGGTTCATCGCGTTGGGGATGATCTTTGCCGCAGCCGGGTTACTCGGATCGGCCTTCGGCGCCACGTCGGAGGTACCCAATTCCGACTCGGCCGACGGCATCGCCGTGTTGGAGGAACACTTCCCGCACCTCGGCGCCGGTGGCGCCTCCGGCACGATCGTGTTCGAGGCCGACCAGGGCATCGACGATCCGGAGGTCACCGCCGCCATGGAGGCCTTGTTCGCTCAGGTGAACGCCGGATTCCCGGATCCCGAGACCGGCGTTCCGGAACATCCGGGGGCGACCGTCGTGTCACCGTATTCGGAACAGGGGCAGGGCCAGATCGCCCCTCAGGGTGAGCTGGCCGGACGGCTGGCGTTCGCCACGGTCAACCTGGCGGCCGATGTCGACGACACCGCCGCCGGGCTCATCGGCGAGGCGATCATGGAGAACGCACCCGCCGTCGACGGCCTCGAGGTTCTGGCCGGCGGCCAGTACCTCGCCGTCGTCGAGCCACCGCAGACCGAGCTGATCGGCGTCGCCTTCGCGATCGTCGTCCTCATCCTCGCCTTCGGATCGGTTCTCGCCATGGGTCTGCCCATCGCCGTTGCGGTCGGTGGGGTCGGCGCCGGAATCGGATTGGCCACCGTGATCAGCCACGTCTTCGACGTGCCCGACTTCTCCACCATGCTGGGCATGATGATCGGCCTCGGGGTCGGGATCGACTACGCCCTGTTCATCGTCAGCCGCTACCGGGAAGGACTCCACCGCGGCCTCGATGCGCGAACTGCCCTGACCGCGGCCATGGACTCGGCCGGACGGGCCGTCATCTTCGCCGGCTTCACCGTCGTCATCTCGATGCTCGGCCTGCTGTTGATCGGCATCGGCTGGGTCGGCGGCATGGGCATCGCCATCTCTCTCACCGTCCTCACCACCATGGTCAGCTCGGTCACGCTGTTGCCCGCCCTGCTCGGCTGGGCCGGCGAGCGGGTCGAGATCACCCGCTGGCGGGGCCTCATCGCCGCCGGGTTCGCCGCCCTGGCCCTGCTCGGTCTCGGTATCGGCTTCACCTCCGTGGCCCTGGCCGGGGCGGCCGGCGTGGTGGCGACCTTCGGGATCAGCCTCGCCGTTCGCGGCATGCGCCGGCTGGTGCCACCCCGAAAGGCCAAGCCGATGCGTGAGACCTGGGCCTACCGGTGGAGCCGTGCCATTCAGCGTCGGCCGGTGGGCGCCGCCGTCGCCGCCACCGCCGTCCTGGCTGTGCTCGCCGCTCCCGTCGTCGACATGACCCTGGGCTGGACCGACGAAAGCAACTACCCCGAGGGAACCCACACCCGCCAGGCCTACGAGCTCATGGCCGATGGCTTCGGCGAGGGATTCAATGGGCCCTTGGTCGTCACCGTCGTTCCCGACGCCACAACCTCCACCACGGCCGCGGCCGAATCGGTGGCCGCCCTCGGCGAGACGCTCGCGTCGGCCGGCGGAGTGGCCGCAGTGACCCCGGCGATGGCCAACGACCCGGCGAACCCCGAGGCGTGGCTACTCACCGTCATCCCCACCACGTCCCCGCAGGACGGCGCCACCACCGAGCTGGTGCATACGCTTCGTGACGAGTTGATCCCCGCCGCAACCAACGGCACCGGGCTCGACGTGAACGTGACGGGCCTGGTGGCGACCAACATCGACATCACCGACTACCTGGCCCAGCGGATGCCGCTGTTCTTCGGGGGCGTGCTGACGCTGTCGTTCCTGTTGCTGATGATGGTGTTCCGCTCGATCCTGGTGCCGATCAAGGCCGTGATCATGAACGTGCTGTCGATCGCCGCCGCCTACGGCGCCGTGGTGGCGGTGTTCCAGTGGGGCTGGGGCGGCACCATCCTCGGTATTGAAGGCGGCCCGATCAATCCGTTCATCCCGATGATGCTGTTCGCCATCGTGTTCGGCTTGTCGATGGATTACGAGGTCTTCATGCTGTCCCGCATCCGGGAGGAGTACGACCGGACCGGCGACGCCGTCACCTCGGTGGCCGACGGGCTGGCCAACACCGCCCGGGTCATCTCGGCGGCGGCCGCCATCATGGTCGTGGTGTTCGGGTCGTTCATGTTCGAGGACGTCCGGGAGGTCAAGCTGATGGGCATGGGTCTCGCCTTGGCCGTGCTGCTCGACGCCACCCTGGTCCGCATGCTGCTGGTGCCGGCGACCATGGAGCTGCTCGGTGCCCGCAACTGGTGGATGCCGGCCTGGCTCGACCGCCTGCTGCCCGAGCTGAGGGTCGAAGGTGTTCAGCCGGCGACGGCCCCGATGGCCGTTCCGCCCGGACCCGACGGTGGCGAGACGCCCCTGCCCAGCCCCGCGGCCGAACCGGTCGGAGAAAAGGTGTCGATCTAGGTTCGGACGGCGGAGGTCGGCCCTTCAGCGGCCTCACGGACCGGTATCGTTGTGTGGATGGTCGCAACCGAGCAGTTTGCGCCTCAGAAGCACTTCGACCCTCAAGGCCATCGACTCGGCCCCCTGGCGACACTTGCTTCCCAGGGGGCCATCGTCATCGGTCTGCTCTGGGTGCTCGGAGCGTTCGGCGAGCTGCTGCTACCGCCGACCATCGGCCTGTTGCCGTTGTTCCCGGTACTCGGCGCCATGCTGCTCGCCCCGCGTTCGGTGATCATGCAACTGCCGATCTCACTCTCGGTTCTCGGGATCGTGACCATCTCGATCGCCTCGGTGGCGTGGTCGATCGACCCCGATGCCACGTTGGTCAACGTCCGCAGCGTCGCCCCGTCGCTGATCGCGATCCCGCTCGCCGCCGGAATGTTGACCCTTCGGGACTTCACCGTTGCGATGCTCTGGACGATCCGCATCGCGATCGTCGTAACCATCATCGCCTTGATCCTGGTGCCGTCGACCCGCTTCCACCTGCTCGGCGGCGTCAACGGCGAGCCGTATCCGGGTTGGCACGGATTCTTCATCCACAAGAACAACATGGCGCCGTTCCTGGTGATGGCGATCCCCACCGTGCTGATCTTCGACAAGAACCCGCTGTTCAAGTGGGGCACGATGGCACTCATCGCCGGGCTGCTGGTCGGTTCGACCTCGGCCACCGGTGTCTCGGGCGCAGCGTTCGCCGTGATCGCCTGGTACTGGCTACGCACGTATCAGCAGCAGTCCGACGAACGCGACAGCACGTTGCTCTTCATGGTGTCGCTCGTCGGATCGCTGGCGGTCATCGGCGGCGCAATCGCCTCGTTCGCCACGATCACCAGCGCATACGGCAAAGACACCAGTCTGTCCGGGCGAACCGACATCTGGGAGGCGTCGATCGAGGCGCTGATGCGGCGACCATGGTTGGGCCACGGCCTGGGTGGGTTGTTCTGGCGGGTCGACGTCACGTCCGAGACAGCCGAGATCTGGCGACACGTCGGCTTCGAGGCGTCCCACGCCCACAACGGGGCGCTCGACCTGGCCCTGCAGATCGGGCTCGTCGGGCTCCTGATCTTCACCGTGCTGTGGGTCTCCACGTTCAAAGGGGCGTGGGAACGGCTCGACACCTCGCCGGATCTCGCGATCTGGATCCTGACCGTCATGGCATCGAACTTCATCATCGGGTTGAGCGAGGACGTGTTCTTCGGCGGCTGGATCGCACTGTTCTGCGCCTTCAATGTGCTCCTGCTACGGCGGGAGTCGTCGCTGATGTTGCCGAGCTGGCGCGACGGCATCGAACGATGGGTCTAGCCGCGCGATGGGCCTAGGCGCGGGCCCGACGGGCGACCTGCGCCCGGCATGATCCAGCGACCAACCGGCGGAGGGGGCAAGCGGACCATTGTGATGGCCCTGACCGCGATCGCGCTCGTGACGCTGGTACTGGGCCTCCTGCAGTGGAGGGCGGGGCGGTACGGGTTCCTCACCGGATTCCTGCGCGACCAGATCCGCGGCACCGAACCGACGGCGGCTCGCCAGCTCGATCCTCCGCCGTACTCGTCGATCCTGGCCACGCAGCCGGCGGTCGAGTCGCCGATCTCGGTCATCGGATCCGGGCCGGCGACCGATCAGGTGTTGACCGTGGCCGTGGCGCCCCCGGCGGGCGCAACGAGGATGCAGCTGTCGACGTCTGTCACCTTCGACGACGCGGCCTGGGTGGAACCCAGTTCGGAGATCGACGTTCCGGTGTCGTCGACCGGCTACCAGACCGTGTACGCCCGATTCGAGATGGCCGACGGATCGCTGTCGCCGACGTGGACCGCCGGAGGCGAGGTCGATCCGACGTGGACGGCCGCCACCTCCTCGGCCGCCGGGACCGACTCGGAGCCGGCGCGGCACACACCCTCGTGGGTCCGCCCGTTCTCGGCCACCGAGCTGGCGGTCCGGATCGAGGCCGGACGCCTCGACCGGGGCGCACTCGAACCGTATGACCTCGACGACCCGGCGAGCGGCGACAGCATCCGCCGGGGACGGAACCTGCGCCTCGTCGAACGCGACGGCGAGGGCTACGGCCTGCAGGTCTCGGAACGAACCGACGTGATTCGGCGGGCGGACCGCCTGGTCGGACGCCCCCTCGATGTGACGGCGGCGACCGGAGCCACATGGCTGATCACCGCCGTGGACGATCCAAGCTTCTCGTTGACGATCGAGCCGGCGGCCATCCGGATGCTGTCGCGTCCCGCCGGGGGAGGCACCGACGGCGACAACCAAGCGGTGTGGGAGATGACGCACGACGTGGTGTTGTCACTGCCGGCGCCGCTGACGGCCGGAACCCGGTACCGGATCGACCCGGCGGGTTCCGTCGAGCCCGTCGAGTTCGTCTACGACCCGGGGGTCAACCAGTCGCCCGCGGTGCAGGTCACCCAGGTTGGCTTCGCTCCCGGTGATCGGCCCAAGGTGGCGTACGTGTCGGGGTGGTTCGACGGCATCGGCCAGAGCGCACTCGACGCGCTCTTCGGGGTTGGTGGCGGGGCGTTCTCGGTCGTGGACGACGAATCGGGAGCAGTGGTGTTCAGCGGCACGGCGGGGCCGATCCACGAAGCAGCGGCGGCACTGTCGGGCAGTCCCCTGGCCGAACTCGATTTCTCCTCGCTGACCGATCCGGGGTGGTACCGGGTGTGCGCCGAAGCGGTCGGCTGCTCCCATCGATTCGAGATCGCGGACGGGGTCTGGTCGAATCTGGCCGACACCGTGGCCCGGGCGATGTTGATGCAGCGCAGCGGGATCGAACTCGGGCCTCCACACGTGCCGATGGAACGCCCTCGCCCGTATCACCCCGCCGACGGTGTTGTCGTCGAAGGCACGGACTACACGCTGCTGCAGGCCCGGCTCGCTCCGATGGACGAGGCGTTCGCGGCGCTGACGGCCGGCGCCACGGGCGAGATCCACGACCAGGCCTGGGGCGGCCATTTCGATGCCGGCGACTGGGATCGCCGCATCTACCACCTGTGGTATGCCCGCAACGCGGCGCTGCTCGTGTCGCAGTTCCCCGACGTCCACGGGGCACGTGACCTGAACATTCCCGAGAGTGGCGATGCCGTCCCGGATCTGCTGGACGAGGCGCTGTGGTCGCTCGACTTCTACCGTCGAATGCAGCGAGCCGATGGTGCGGTCAGCGGTGGCGTCGAGACCTCGGAGCACCCACCGCTCAACTCGGCGTCGTGGGTGGACGACCTCGCCGTGTACGCCTACCGGCCCGATGTCTACTCCACCTACATCTACACCGGTGTCGCCGCGGAGATGTCGGAGGCGGTGCGGCCCTACGACGCCCAGCGGGCCGACGACTACCTGGTTTCCGCGCTGGCGGCGATGGAGTGGGCGGAGACGGCGGGTCGTGACGAGTTCTTCGCATTGGCCATCGACCCCGCTGCTCGCGACGATGCGGCCACCTTCGTCGCCGATCAACGGCACGTGGCGGCGGCCGCCCTGCTGCTGGCCACCGGCGACCAGCGGTGGCACGACCTGTTCGTCGAAACCGCCGATTATCTCGACGACGAGACCGGTGCGGGAATGTCGTGTCATCTGCACACCCGGTGCGATGCGGCGTGGCTGTATCTTCAAGCCGATCCGGGAGTCACCGACGCCGGCCTTCGGCAACAGCTGACGGATCGATTCCGCCAGTCGGCCGATGCCCTGATCGTGTTCGCCGAGTCGAACGGCTACGGCTGGACCACCGAGAACCCGAATGTGCCACTCATCTGGGGTCTCGGCAGCGGCGGCACGCCACACGTCAACGGCCTGCTCCGGGCCCATCTCCTGACCGGCGAACCGCAGTATCGGGAGGCGGCGCTGCGTTCGGCCCTCGTCGCGCTTGGAGCCAACCCGCAGAACCAGTCGATGATCACCGGGGTCGGCCACGAACCGGTTCGTCACGCCCAGATCAACGACGTGAAGCACGGAGGCCTGCCTCTGTGGGCCGGTACGCCGGTCTACGGCCGCCACGATCTCGCCTGGTCCGACGATCTCGACTGGGTGACCGACACCGTGCTCACACCGGCGGGGGCGAATCCCGACCCCCGGTCACTCCCCTACATGTGGCAGTGGTTCGACGTGTCGAACGTGGCGGTGTTCAACGAGTTCACCGTCCACCAGAGCCACGCCGACGCGCTGTTCGCCTTCGGCACACTCGCCGCCACGACCACGCCCTGATCCACCCAACCCGTTCCGTGCGCCCCCGCCCTCACTTCCGGGGCCGGGCCCGCACAGAACGGGGGGGCCCTCGGCCGGACCGCTGCTAGGCTTTTGTCCGTTGGAATGGTTGCTTGGCGGCGCCCAGGGACCGGGACCTGAGTAACAGCATCACCAGACCACGGGCGAGGACGGATCGGTATGGTCGCAACGGCAGAGAATCGGTTTCTTGGCAACGTGCGGAGCGCGGCCCTCGATATCGGGTTGGTCGCGGGCATGCTCGCGTTCCTGGCCTTCATGGTGTTGACGGGGCGCCCGGGCCAACTCGGCGTCCTCATGCAGGAGAGCCTTCGGGGTTCGGTCGGGTTCTTCGTATCCGTCCAGTTCCTGTTGGCCGTGCCCACGATCTTCCTCCTCGAGTACATCATCCCGGCCCGGCCGGACGAGCGCGGGATCGGTCCGCACGTCATCTTCGACGCCCTCTACATGCTGATCCACCTACCGGTCATCTCGGCGTTCATGGTGTTCATCTCCGGCCCGATCAACGACTTCCTGGCCGCGAACGCCTCGTGGGCCGTCGTCGACGTGACGAGGGAATGGCCGCTGTGGCTGGCCGCACTGGTCGGCCTGATGATCGCCGACTTCGGCGCCTGGTTCGCCCACCTGCTGAAACACAAGGTGAGCTGGTTCTGGCGGTTCCACATGATCCACCACTCACAGCCCCGGATGAGTCTGTTCACCGCCAATCGAACCCACCCGGTCGATGCGCTGATCGAGAACTTCATCCTGCTCGCACCGTTCTTCTTTCTCTTCCCGTCGATCACGGAGAAGGCGGGGGCCGTCCTCCTGCTCGGTCTTCTCCCCGGATGGCACGTACGTTTCCAGCACGCCAACATCGGCACCAACCTCGGCCCCATCCGGTGGCTGTTCGTGACCCCCCAATCACATCGGATCCACCATTCGACGGAACCGGAGCACTGGAACTCGAACTACGCCAACATCTTCGCCTGGGACCGGCTGTTCGGAACCCAGCACGATGATGTGGTGTCGTACCCGCCGACCGGAATCAACGACCCCTACTTCCCCGAACCGGAGCGGTTCGGTGTCTCCGAGTTCGCATCGAGCTTCGTCGGCCAGATGCTGTTCCCGTTCGACCAGGCGGCCGTGACCCGGGCGTCCACCGGCAGCCCCCACGACCCGGCCACCACCCCGGACGGCGTCAATGCCGATTCAAAACGGTCATAGTGGGGGATTCGACCCACACGGCCAGAAAATCCAAGATTCGGCTCAGATAGTGCCAACTCATGGGAATTGTTGCCGTTGTCAAGAGCGGATGTTGAGTTCTAGTGTCTGTAGGTTGTCGGTTTGGTTGCGGTCAAGGTACGAGATGACAATCCAACCACGCACCGATCGACCGCCCCGGCGGCCACCGATTTCGTCGATCTCGAAGCCGGTCGCTCAAGCCCGGTAAGCGCCGCCACCGGCATCATCGTCCTGTCGATCGTCGTCTTGGTGGCCGCGGCGGTCACCGCGGCGAGTCGGTCCCCCGAGGTGAACGAAGCCGGAGTGGGTTCAGCCGAAACCGATACGCCGACCGCCGATGATTCGATCGACGTGGCGACGTCGGCGACCGGCGACGGCGCCGCTCAGTTCGCCGCGCCGTTGGTCGAAGACGAGATGCCTGCCCCGGAGCCGATGCCACTAGACGGCACGATGCTGGCCGGATTCGCCCGGGCCGAGATCGACCTCGACGCCGCCATGGCCGACAACCTGGCGATGATCCAGGCCGCATCGGTCCGCAACCGGAACCACGACGACAGCGCCCACGCCGCAACACCGCAGGCCGATCTCGTGTTGGAGAACCACTATGGTCCCCGCTCCGACTACCTGAACCGGCCCGACGGCCATCCCGAGAACTCGTTCCCGGTCGCCAACGGCGGCCAGTTCCGCGCCGCCTGTGAGTTCTCCCACTTCGCCTACGACGATCCGCTCGTGTACCCCGCCAAGCCCGGCGCCTCGCACCTCCACATGTTCTTCGGCAACACCGAGGCCAACGCCTACACGACCTACGATTCGCTCATCAACTCCGGATCGAGCACATGCAACGGGCAGGAGCTGAACCGCACCGGTTACTGGGCGCCGGCCGTGTTCGATGGCAAGGGCAACGTCAGGATCCCGGAACGAATCGTCATCTACTACAAGGGTGAGAACCTGGCCCGCGGTCGCAGCGAGGTCTACCCGCCGGGCGCGGCGATGATCGCCACCGAAAACCTCAACGCCCTCCCCCACTCGGAGGGCGGCGCCAACGGGGTCCGGCTCGGTTTCCTGTGTACCGACAACTTCTCGTCCAACTCGAACATCGGCTCGCAGACCATGGCCAACTGCGACGGATCCCGTTTCGGCACCAATCCCGACGGGCCCCGCTGGACGGTGCTCGAGGTCAGCATCAAGTTCCCGCAGTGCTGGAACGGACAGGACCCGGCGGACTGGACCAACTTCAGCCCTCCCGTCGGCGACTGGTACGTGAGCCGCTGCGAAGGGGAATACAACCACACGTTCCCCAACCTGGAATACTTCATCAACTACCGGGTCGAGCCGGGCGAGAACACGGCCGACTGGTTCCTGGCCTCCGACGTCGACCCGGTCAGCTTCAACCTCGGCGACGAGCCGGCGGGCTCGACGATCCACGCCGACTGGTGGGGAGGTTGGCACCCCGAGGTCAACCGGATGTGGATCGACAACTGCGTCAACTACGTCCACCCCGACCGTGTGCCGAGCGGCTGCGGACGAGGCTATCTGACCGACGGCGGACCCGACGGCAACAACCCCTACGACGGACCGGCCCTCAAAATGCGACCGGACTACACCGGCCCGCTATCTGTCTCGGCTGAAACGCTCTACAACGAGTTGTGCCCCGACCCGATGCGGGCGTACACCCGTCCGACCGATGCCGCCTACTGTCAGCCGGGCTCGGGCCACGGGGGTCACTCCGGCCATTCCGGCCACGACGAGATGGATGACATGGCCGCGTTGGGCGGCTGAACCCGCCGCTCAGCCTCCTGGTGACGGGTGCACGTCCTCCGGAAGCGGCTGGATCTTCTTCGGACGACGGCGACGTTTCGCAGGCACCATCTCCTTCATCGCCTCGAGTTTTCCGAAGCACAGCAGCCTGTCCTCGGCTTCGAGTTCCCGGGCCAGACGCGGATTGGGGATGACGGTCGTGCCCCGGGTCAACGTCAACACCGTGATGTCGCGTTCGCGAAGGCCGGATCCTTCGATCGTCTTGCCGACCATGTCGGAGCCCGACCGCACCTGGAGCTCGGCCACGCCGTAGTTGGCGGAGACCGACAGCCGTTGGCGAACGTCGAGCTCGGGGAAGTCGACCTGGGAGGCGATGTAGTCGATGATCGCCCCGGCGATGTCGAGTTCGGTTGCCGCCTCGATGCCTTCCAACCCCGGCGAGGAGTTGACCTCCATGATCGACGGGCCATCGTCGGTTTCGAGCATGTCCACACCAGCCACTCGCAGACCCATGATCTGGGCAGCCTGCACGGCGACCCGTTGGTAATCCTCGTCGAGCTTGACCGCCTCGACCGACCCGCCCCGGTGCACGTTGGATCGGAATTCGTCCCCCTGGGCCGTGCGCCGCATCGCCCCGACAACCCGGTCGCCCACCACCAGCGCCCGGACGTCGCGACCCTTGCTCTCGGCCACGAACCTCTGGATCAACACGTTCTGCTTCGTACTCTGCAGGGTCTCGATCACCGCCTCGGCGATCTTGTTCTCGGGGGCGAGGATCACGCCGATGCCCTGCGTTCCCTCCAGGAGTTTGATCACCACCGGCGCCCCGCCGACCTGCTTGATGGCCGGGAGCACGTCGGCCCGATCGCGGGCGAACATGGTGGCCGGCATCCCGATGTTGTGGCGGGACAGGATCTGGTTGGCTCGAAGTTTGTCGCGCGAATTGGCGATTCCGGCCGAGGTGTTCGGCGTGTAGATGTCCATCTGTTCCATCTGACGGACGACCGCGAGACCGAAGAACGTGATCGAGGCCCCGATGCGGGGCAGCACGGCGTCGTAGTGCGAGAGCTGCTTGCCGCGGTACATGAGATCCGGCTCGTCGTCGGACAGATCGATTGCGAACCGCAGCGTGTTGAGGATTCTGACCTCGTGACCACGTTCCTCCGCCGCTGTACGCAACCGACGGGTGCTGTACGCCTGCGGTGCTCTCGAAAGTATGGCCAGTTTCACGAGGTCCCCCTTGAGGTTTGGAGCGGCAAATGTCGCAAAGACCTATTGTGCTCCAAACCTCGGCGTCAATCGAGCCGAGTGACAAGCAGCTGGGTCGACCTCGGATCAGCCTCTCAAGACGGCCGGGAGGTAGTCGCCGTGGGCTTCGATCATGGCGTCGACCAGACCCCAGATCTGGTCGAGGTCCAGCTCGGCGCCGGTGTGGGGGTCGAGCATGGCGGCATGGTAGACGTGCTCCCGCTTGCCGGTCAGCGCGGCCTCGACGGCGAGACTCTGTACGCCGATGTTGGTCTGCATCAGCGCCGCCAGCTGCGGGGGGAGGCTACCGACGTGGGTGGGTTGGATGCCGTTGTGATCGACCAGGCACGGCACCTCGACGATGCAGTCGCCTGGCAGGTTGTCGATCAGACCGTGGTTGGGAACGTTGCCGTAGACGACCCGTGGTTGCCCGGTCACCATCGATCCGATGATGCCGGCCCCGTACTCGACGCTCGGCGTCACCTCCAACGTCGACTCGGGATCGACCAGCTCGTCCCGCAGCGACTCCCATCCCTCGATCTGCCGTTCGCAGCGGCGAGGATACTCGTCGAGCGGTATCCCGAAACGTTCGATGAGGTCGGGCCGGTCACGCTTGATGAACCATGGCACGTACTCGGCGAAGTGCTCACTCGACTCAGTCACGAAGTAGCCGAGGCG
The DNA here is from genome assembly GCA_965216655.1 of Acidimicrobiales bacterium. Lineage (GTDB taxonomy): Bacteria > Actinomycetota > Acidimicrobiia > Acidimicrobiales > SZUA-35 > JAHELU01. The sequence continues at coordinate 350,849 of CBDCGP010000009.1, read as the reverse complement.
ACGGAACATCTCATAGCGGACCTCGTCGGACAGACCGACGGTGCCGCCGTCGCTGCGGGTAGCGTCGCCACGGTCGGGTGCCGGCTGGGAGGCCCGCCGGGCGATCTCCGGGTACAGGTCGACCACCTGGTCACCGACCTGCCGGCCGAACTCGAGGTAGAAGGCCATGTGGTTGATGCCGGCGCACCGGTAGCGTAGCTCGTCCTCGGGAACTCCGAGGTCCTCACCGAGCTGAGCGGCCGTGTGCTGCACACTGTGGCAGAGGCCGACGGTCGGGATCGTCGATGCGCGGGAAACCGCCCAGCACAGCATCGACATCGGGTTCACGTAGTTGAGCAGGGTGGCGTCGCCGCTGACCTCCTCCATGTCGGCGCAGATGTCGAGCAGCACGGGGATCGTGCGCAGCGCCCGCATGATGCCGCCGACCCCGAGGGTGTCGGCGATGGTCTGGCGGAGCCCGAACTCCTTGGGTATCTCGAAGTCGATCACGGTCGACGGTTCATAGCCGCCGACCTGGAACATCGTGATCACATGGGATGCGCCGTCGAGCGCAGCCCGCCGATCGGTGGTCGCCGCGATGATGGGGGTGGCGCCGAGAGCGGCCGCCGTCTTGCCGGCCACGACCTCGGACGTGTCGAGGCGCTCGGTGTCGATGTCGTGCAGCGCGATCGTGGCCGACGCCAACTCGGGCTGGGACAGGATGTCGCCGAGGAGGTTCTTGGTGAAGACGGTGCTGCCGGCACCGATGAACGCGATCTTTGTCATGGCCACGCTTCCTGATCGGACGGGCTACGTCAACGTTGACGTAGCGACGGAACTGCCTCAGAATACTGCTCGGAAGAGACTACGTCAACGCTGACGTGCCCGCATGGAAGTGAGACAATCGATGGCCACTACCAAGTCGACACTGCACGATGTTGCGGCCCGGGTCGGGGTGTCGACCCGAACCGTCTCCCGCGTCGTGAACGGCGAAGGCGGTTTCTCGGCCGCCACCGAGGCCCGGGTCAGGGCGGCCATCTCCGAGCTCGGCTACCGACCCGATCTCGTTGCCCGCAGCCTCGTCACCAGGCGGACCCAGACCATCGGACTCGTCGGCGGCGCGATGACAGATCCGTTCTTCCCCGAGGTGGCCGAAGGGGTACACGAGGCTGCCTCACAACGGGGTCTTACCATGCTGTTCGCGGCCACCGACGATCGGATCGAACGGCAGGGCGAGATCATCGATTCGCTTCGATCCCGTTCGGTCGACGGCATCATCCTGTTTCCGGCCGAAGGCGGAGTCGAACCCCTGCTGCCGTTGGTCCAACAGGGCCTGAGGCTCGTCGCCATCAACCCGGCGACAACCGATGACCGGATCAACTCGATCAGCTCCGCCATCGAGGCCGGCGCACGAACCGCGGTCGACCATCTCCGCTCCGGTGGATGCCGGCGAATCGTCTTCATCGGGAACGCCGGCGCGTCGTCGGTGAGGCGAGAGCTCGGCTACCGGGAGGCGGCGGGCCAGGCGGAGCCTCGCATCGTGGAGGTCGAGCCGACGGCCGACGGAGGACGGCGCGGAACTCAGGAGGCGCTCGAACGATGGCCGGACATCGACGGGATCTTCGCCTACAACGATCTCGTGGCCATGGCCGCGCTGCGCGTCCTCGACGAAGCCGACCGGGCGGTCCCCGACGACATCGCCGTGATCGGCTTCGACAACATCGGCCTGTCGGCCCACCTCAAACCACCGCTGTCCACCGTCGACCTCGACCAGGGTGGCCTGGGGCGCCGGGCCGTGGAGCTCCTGACGGCAGCCATCGAAGAACCGGATGGGCCGGCCCGTCAACTCGTGCACCCGACCACCCTCGAGGTCCGATCCTCAACGCGTGCCACCGGCAGCGGGCCATCATTGCAGGAGGCCGGCCGGTGACCGCCTGGACCGTCTCGTCGCCCGACGAACAGCTGTCGATGACGGTGTTTCTGTCGAATGGACCTGTCGTTCCTGGGAGACGGGGAGTACGTGGCCACCACGGTTACCGACGTCAGGATTGGCGCCGGGCTTCGCCATCACGTGAGTCGGGCGACCGGGCGGGAGTTTCTCAACATCCGTCTCGGCGCCGCCGGTGGCTTCGTGTCTCGACTCGTGCCGATCGCCGACGTCGATGACCCTCCGGATCCGGGCATGGCGCCCCGGGCGGTCTGAAGCTCACGCCAGGGGTTGCAAACGACCGCTCCGTGCCGTAGGGTTAGATTGTTCGATAGATTTCGAACGTACAGTATAAGTACAGTACTGAGCGAAAATAGTGCGCAAAGCAGCCGGAACATGAGCATATCAGGACCAAACGTCAGAGATTTCACAGATTCCGAACGTCGCGTCCCGGTCAAAGTGGAGGCCAGCCCGCTCTACGAACTGTTGACCGCCTTCTATGTGGTGACCGTCGAAACCGACGATGACCCGAGCCACGAGCTGACGCCGGCCCTTACCGAGGCCATCACCGACCGGGATCCAGGGCTCGTGTCGGAGATTCAGGAACTGACCAGCTGCGAGCTGGGCCTGGCCATGATCGGAGTGGCCCAAGAACTGACCAGGCCGCACACCGTGGCCGCCCTGGTCGACAAGCTGCGAGCCGAGGGCGCGGTCGCCTTCCGTCGCCTGCTGCTCACGAACTGTGGCATCAAACCCCGAAAGGGTTTCGATCCCGAGCTCATCGAGTCGGCCGCCGCGGGCAACGCAGACGCCGTCAAGGCGATCATCGAGGCAACCGACCGGGCCAAGCAGCTCGAACCCCTCCTGCACCACGAACCCGAGCTGATGCTCGACCGCATCATCGAGCTCGTCGAACGTTTTGCCGACGCCGTCCTGCCGATGGTCACCGCACGCCAGCATCTGCTCGATCGTGAAGCGGCCAACGCCCGCCGAATGGCGGAGACCATTCGCTCCGACGAACTCATCGAGAAACTGACCCAGGGCGTGACCTTCCGGATGCAGCCCGATGTGAGCGAGATCGTGCTCATCCCGTCCATCGTGCTCCGCCCCTGGGTCGTCATCACCGAACACGGCACGTCCCGGACCTTCGTCTACGCCGTCGATGACAGCGTGCTAGAAGCCGACCCCGATGCGCCGCCCTCGTTTCTGGTCGACACATTCAAGGCCTTGGGCGACGAGAACCGGCTGCGCCTTCTCGGAGTCCTGGCCGAGCGTGACATGGGGCTGAAGGAGGTCGCGGCCCGGGTCGACCTGGCCAAGTCGACGGCCCACCATCATCTTCGCATCCTGCGTAGCGCCGGATTGGTCCGGGTCATCGTCAGCGACGACGACAAGTGCTACAGCCTCCGCCGTGACTCCGTCGACGGCAGCGGTCAGCTCCTCCAGGATTTTCTCAATTCACGCGCCGACCGTGACGGTGACCACGACATCGACACCGCCGACGAAACCGATCCCCCAACCGACGGGAAGGAGACAACCTCATGATCATCCCCGAACACCACGCCATCCACATCGCCCGTCAGCGCCGCCACGAAGCCGAAGCCGCCGCCGCCCGACATCGTGCACGCCGCGCCCACCGGCAACGCCATCCGATACGCCACCAGATCGGCCTCGCGTTGATCAACGCCGGCAGTCGCCTTGCGCCCTCCGAGGCCGGCCGTCGCCATCCTCGGGTCCAGCCTGCCTCATAGCAAGTCGTGGCAGGTGCTGGGGTCCTGTCCGGCGCTGATTGCGTCCTCTCTGCAACTCGTTCGTCACCACAGACGAGAAGGAGACAACGTCATGATCATCCCCGAACACCACGCCATTCACATCGCCCGTCAGCGCCGCCACGAGGCCGAAGCCGCCGCCGCCCAACGTCGGGTGGTACGGGCCCTCCGGCCACACCATGGGATACGCCACCAGATCGGCCTCGCATTGATCAACGCCGGCGCCCGCCTCGCTCACTCGGACTCCGGCCACCGCCATCCGCGGTTCCAACCCGCCTCATAAGTGTCCACTGCGTCGGATATCCTATGAGGCAGGCGGTTTGCCACGCCCAACCTTCGTCCGGCGCCCACGCCTCCGGTTCGTGAAGGCAAAGGGGACCTCGAGTGCCCGGCAGGTCGATCGTAACGATTGAAGACAACTGACCGAGTCGGACTCACGAAGTCCAGCTGACTGAATCCTGGCACTCCCGGATGGCAAGCGTGGGTTGTTTCGGTGTGCCAGACGAAAGTGAGTGGCAATGACCCGTCAGGAATCCTTCAAACGTCGAGTGCGCGAACGTATGGCGGCCACCGGCGAACGATACACCGCGGCCCGCAAGGCGCTGCTCGACAAGTCGATGGCGGATCGGGCGGCCGCCGGATCGACCTCGGACCGGGAGTGGGTGTCCCAGCCCGAGATGTCCGACGAAGCACTCGTCGAAGCCACGGGCAGGACCCACGACGAGTGGGCCGACATCATCGACGCCCGCTGGGGCGACGACTACGACCACCCCACCGTGGCCCGGGAACTGGAGCAGCAGTTCGACCGGGTCAACGGCTGGTGGGCCCAGACGATCACCGTCGGTTACGAACGCATCACCGGGCGCCGCCTCCCCTACCAACGTTCCGACGGCTTGTTCGCCTGTAGCAAGTCGAAGACGGTGGCGGTCGACGCCGACGTGCTGCGCAAGATGCTGCTGAGCGACGAACATCGCGCCGACCTGTTCCCCGATCACGAGACCGAGCTGCGGTCCAAGCCGACCACCAAGGCGCTCCGCCTGGCCATCGGACCCGAAGGCGCCGTGGCGATCTTCGGGCTCGACGACCTGGGCCGCGGCCGCACGAAGGTCGCCGTGCAGCACGAGAAGCTGCCGACCTACGACAGCGTCGAGGAGTGGCGGTTCTACTGGTCGGAGTGGCTCGACGCGATCGACGGATCGTTCACCTGATCCGGCGAGATCGTCCGACCGAGCCAGTCGACCAAGTGGGTGATGTCGTCGTCGGAGGTGGCCGGCGGCCACATCACCCGGTAGGCCGAACCGTCGCGGGCCGCCGAGTCGGGTCCGACGACGACCAGCTGGCCGCGGTCTATGAGCTCATCGACCAGGCCCCGCCAGCCGAGCGCCACCCCGTAACCGCCCAGGGCATCCTGCAGCACCAGCGCATAGTTGTTGTAGCTGACGCGTGGTCGCCGGTTCCGAAGCCGTCCCGCTGCGTCGACGCCGTGATCGTCGAACCAGTCGGCCCACGTCATCCACGTGCGATCCTCGTCGTCGAGATCGAGCAAGTCCACCGCGAGCAGCTCGGCCGGGTCGGTTTCGGCGCAAAGGCCCAGACGACGGGCCAGATCCGGCGCGGCGACCGGCACCGTGACCTCGGGGAACAGGTCGCGGCCGCTCAGCTCGGGCCACGGTCCCCGGCCGAGGTGGATGGCGGCGTCGAATCCCCCTGCGGTCATTCCCTGGTCCCGGTCGAAGAGGCGGAGGTAAACCTGGGCGTCACCCATGGCCGACTGGAGGCTGTCGAGTCGGGGTACGAGCCACCGTTGGGCCAACCCGGGGTTGGCAGCCAACACGAATCGGCGGGGCCCGTGGCCGGCCCGCCCGGCGACGGTGTCGATAACAGCGAATCCCTCGTGGACGGCGTCGAGCAATTCACGCCCGAACGCCGTCAGTAGCACCCGGTTCGCCCGGCGTTCGAACAAGGGCTCGCCCAGGGCCTGCTCCAGGGCACGAATCTGACGCGACACGCCGGGCTGGGTCACACCCAGTTCACGGGAGGCGGCGGTGAACGAGCTGTGGCGGGCGGCGGCTTCGAAGACCGCCAGGCGGTGCAATCGGCCCACCCGGCCGACCAGCGGATTCACCATGAACCAGGCTAGCTCGGCCCTCCGCACCGGAACAATGTCACCCAAACACCAAGTTGGGCTCGGGCAAACAAACCGACTGATGTTCAGGATGCCGGGCCGGATTTAGTGTTCGAGTATGAGCGTCCGATCCACCAGTCGAACCCGACGGGGAGGACGGCGGGGGCGGGCGGCCCGAACGTCACGCCAGGGTGCAGCCCCGGACCTGGGCGTCGGATCGACACCGGCATTGCGGCGACGCATCCCGCCCTACGATCTGCTCGATGACGAATCGCTGACCCGCCTGGAGCAGCACGCCGACTGGATTCTCGACGAGATCGGTGTGGAATTCCGCGGCGACGAGGAGGCGCTCGATCTCTTCGACGGTGCCGGCGCCCGGATCGAACGGCTGCCTCCCGACAAGAACGGCGCTCCCGCCGGGCGGGTCCGATTCGAGCCAGGTCTGGCGGCCCGGCTCTGCGCCACCGCTCCTGCCACGTTCGAGATGCACGGACGAGATGGGCGGGCCGTCCCGATCGGGGGTGACCACCTCGTGCTGCTGCCGGCCTACGGTCCACCGTTCGTCTCCGACCTTGACCGGGGCCGCCGGTACGCCACGCTGGAGGACTTCGAGAACTTCGTCAAACTCACGTGGTCGACACCGTGGCTCCATCATTCCGGCGGCACGGTGTGCGAACCGGTCGACATCCCGGTCAACAAACGCCACCTCGACATGACGTATGCCCATCTGCGGTACTCGTGCAAGCCGTTCATGGGGTCGGTGACCGCGGCGGAACGGGCGGCCGATTCGATCGAGATGGCCCGCATCGTGTTCGAGGCCACCCACGGGCCGGGGTTCCTCGACGACCACTGCGTGATCCAGGGCAACATCAACGTAAACTCGCCGCTGGTGTGGGACGACGTGATGTCGGGTGCGCTCAAGACCTACGCCAGGGCCAACCAGGGCTGCGTCATCTCACCGTTCATCATCGGCGGCGCGATGGGTCCGGTGACCCAACCGGCGCTGATCGCCCAGGCTCACGCCGAGGCCATGACCGGCATCGCCCTCGCCCAGCTCGTGCGTCCCGGCTCGCCGATGGTCTACGGCAACTTCCTGACCACCATGAACCTCAAGTCCGGCGCGCCGACGTTCGGGACCCCCGAGTCGGTACTGTCCACCTACGCCATCGCCCAGCTGGCCCGCCGCCTCGGTCTACCGCTTCGGTGCGGGGCCCACTACACGGCGTCGAAGGTGTGCGACGGGCAGGCGATGAGCGAGTCGGCCGACGCCATGAACGCCGGCGTGCTGGCCGGCACCAACTTCGTCATCCACGCCGCCGGCTGGCTGGAGGGAGGCCTGGTCATGAGCTACGAGAAGTTCATGATGGACCTCGACCGCTGCGCCCAGCTCCACCATCTGGTGGGCGGACTCACCCTGAGCGAGAGCGAGCTGGCCGCCGACGCCTACCGGGAGGCCGGTCCCGGCACCGCCTTTCTCGGTACCGCCCACACCATGGCCAACTTCGCCACCGCCAACTACAACTCGCCGCTGGCCGACACCGACTCGTTCGAGCAGTGGACCGAAGCAGGTTCGCTCGACACGGCCCAGCGGGCCAACACCCAGTGGAAACAGGCGCTGGAAGCCTACGTGGCCCCACCCATCGACCCTGCGGTCGACGCCGCCCTCCAAGTGTTCATGACCGATCGCCGGCAATCGATGCCCGACGCCTGGTACTGACTCGCCAGCGAAGCCGCCCCCGTCACGTCCGTCCCACGAAAGGATCCTTCAATGACCGAACCGAACTCCCGCACCTCGGCCCTGGCCGACCGCCACCGCGCCCTCGGGTCCGACCTCGAGGACTGGAACGGCATGGGCACCGCCTGGTCGTACGCCACCGACCCCAACGACGAACACGACGCCATTCGGGAGGCGGCCGGCGTGTTCGACATGTCACCGCTGAAGAAGATCCGGGTCGAGGGGGCCGACGCCGCCGCCGTCGTCGACCATCTCCACTCGCGTGACCTGAGTCGGGTGGGGCCGGGGCAGTCGGCCTACGGTTCGGTGTTGACCGAGCGCGGCACCGTGGCCGATGACGCCATCGCCTTCAACCTTGGTGGCGCCGGTCGTGACGCGGCGTGGCTGGTGGTCCACGGCTCCGGGGCGACGATGGAGCTGCTGGCCGACTCGGCGGTCGGCCGGGATGCCTCGTTCGCCCTCGACGACGACCTCCACATCGTCTCGGTGCAGGGACCGACCGCTCTGCCGTTACTCGACGCCAACACCGACACCGACCTCGCGTCACTGGCCTACTTCCACCACGTCGACACCGAGCTGTTCGGCCGGCCGGTGCTGCTGTCGCGGACCGGCTACTCCGGTGAGCGGGGCTATGAGGTCATAGCCTCGGCGGCCGACGTGGTCAACCTGTGGGATGCGATTCTCGATGCTGGCACCGACGACGGCGTGATGCCGGCGTCGTTCACTGCGCTCGACAAGGTGAGGGTCGAAGCCGCCCTGTTGTTCTACGGCTACGACATGACCGACGATCACTTCCCGTCCGAGGTCGGGCTTGGTTGGACGCTCAGCCGCAACGGCGGTGAGTACCGGGGCAAGCAGGCGGCGCTCGACGCCAAGGGATCGGAGCGGTTCGTGTTCGCCGGGATCGAGGTCGATCACGACGACATGGTGGCCGGCGGCGAAACCCTGCGGCTCGACGGCGCCGACGTCGGCACCGTCAACAGCCCGGCCTGGTCACACCGCCTCGGCAAGTCGCTGGCCCTGGTCCACGTGGCACCCGACGCCGCCGCCGTCGACACCAAACTCGAGGTCGTCGGTGAGGACAACATCTGGCCGGCCGTCGTCTCCCGAATCCCGTTCTACGATCCGGACAAGTCCCGCACCCACGCCCCCTGACCCCATCCCTCGGCCGAATTGGCAGAGTTTTCGCGCACCCGGGTGTGCGAAAATCCTTCCAGTTCGCGTCTTGGGAGGTCACGCGGCCGGTCGGCGCGTGAGCTGACGGCGTCGGGTGGCCAAGGTTTCGGCCAGTAACGGGACGAACGTGTTCGGGTGACGGCGGTGCTCCCACGTCATGTACAGAACCTCCCAGCCTGCGGCCGCCAATTCCAGATCACGTTTGTGGTCGGCCGCCTCCTTGAGTGGTCCGAAGTGGTAGCGGCGGGAGTGGCACTCCAGACCCAGGGCCAACCGGGGCCAGGCCATATCGAGCCGGTAGGTGGCGCCGGATGACACCGGAACCTCGTGCTGCAGCGCCGGCGGTGGGATGTCGGCTGACGTCAGGATTCGCTGCACGACGCGCTCGAACCAGCTGTCGGGGAGGCGACCGGAGCGACGCTCGTCGGACAGGATCTTGATCAGCGTGCCCGTGCCGCTCGGGCCGGGCCGGTGGAGTCGTTCGACCGTCTGCTGGATCCAACGCACGGACGTGCCCCGCCGGAGCGCCTCGTCGAGGGTGCGTTCCACAACCGACGAGGGGACGACCGCTCCGAGCTGGGCCAAGGTGGTGGCCACCGATGTGCAGGGGATGCCGTCGATCATCACCACGTCGAGATCCGGATCGGGGTCGGTCCAGCGGTGCACCACGAACCCGTCGAGCGCCGGTAGGCGACCCCTGGCGACCGTTATCTCCAACGGCGCCGTAGCGAAGTCATCGTGATCGTGCAGCCGCCCAGCGGCCCGATGGGAGGCCGACCTGTCAGTGCCGCGGGTGGCGATCCACAACCGACCTCGCCAAGTGGGCGGAGCACCGGCGAAGCGATAGATCCGGGGCCGTTCCCGGACCACGAATCCGTCGTCGATCGCCCGATCCAACCTCCGCCGTGCGATTCCGTTGTTGGCAGCCTGTGTATGAGTGAAGCATCCGTGCTGAGAGGCTGCGAGCTCGGTCACGGCGCTCCAGGCGTCGTTGGTGAGCATGGTTCCCAGTCTGCCCAGACCTTGTGACAGCGGACCATCCATCGCGATCTGGCAGATTTTTCAGCACGCCCGGGCGCGTGTGGTTTCAGGTGGTGTTCGCGACATCTGATCCGATTGGAGGATGTTATGGGAAGACCGAAGACGTCGTGGGCTGTGGCGCGGGTGGCGTTGGTTGGGGTGGCACGGGGGTTGTCTCGCCAACAGGCAGCCCGGGCTGCTGGGATCTCGGAACGCACGATGTACCGGCTGATCGACGAGTATGGGGTCATGCCGGAGCGTGTGGTGAAACAGCGAGCGAATGGGTTGACTGCTGATGAGCGGGAACAGATCCGCTCAGGTATCGACCGGGAGTTGTCCGATGCTCAGATAGCTGTTGGGCTCGGTCGGCACCGGTCGACGGTGTGGCGAGAGATCAAGGCTAATGGTGGCCGTCACCGCTACCGGGCGTATCGGGCTCATGACCGGGCTGACCGGCGGGCTCGCCGATGCCGACAGACTTGGATCGAGGCTCGACCGTGGTTGTGGGACGAGGTAGTCAGGCTCCTTCGGACAAAGAAGTGGTCGCCGCAGCAGATTTCGGCCAGGTTGCGGGTCGAGCATCCTAGCGAGCCAGACTGGTGGGTGTCTCACGAGTCGATCTATCAGGCCATCTTTGTGCAGGCCAAACCTGAACTGCGGAAAGAACTAGCGGCCTGTCTACGATCAGGGCGGGCTCGGCGCCGACCCAGGGGCCGAACCAAGCCTGGTGGTTCTCGGATTGTGGGGATGGTCAACATCTCTCAGCGGCCACCCGAGGTCGAGGATCGGGCGGTGCCCGGCCATTGGGAAGGCGACCTGATTGTTGGCAAGGACGGAGAATCCTTTGTCGGGACGATCGTGGAGCGTTCCACCCGGTTTGGGATGCTGATCAAACTGGACAACAGGACCGCTGCCCACACCGCTGACCGGATCAGTCAACACATCGTTGGGCTACCCGAACACCTTCGCCGTTCGTTGACGTTGGACCAAGGATCCGAGAACGCCGCCCACGACACGTTCACCGTGGCCACTGGCGCAAACGTGTTTTTCTGTGACCCTCACTCGCCCTGGCAGCGTGGCACGAACGAAAACTGGAACGGGCTGGCCCGACAATTCCTTCCCAAAGGGACCGACCTTTCGGTCTACAGTCAACAACAACTCGACGACATCGCAGCGCTGCTCAACGAACGGCCCCGCAAGACCCTCGAGTGGGAAACACCAGCAGAACGATTCAACAAACTCGTCGCGGCCACTGCTTGAATCCACAGCGCGAAAAATCTGCCAATTTCGGTGGACGGAGCGGGGCGGGTCAGCCGCCGAAGGAGACCGCCGGGAGTTTCGTCATGGCGTCGGTGATGGCGTCGGCCGGGTACTCGTAGCGCTCGAGTTCACCGGCCGCGTACTTGCCGTAGGCCGCCATGTCGAAGTTGCCGTGGCCGGAGAGGTTGAACAGGATGACCTTCTCGTCGCCCGATTCCTTGCACGCCATCGCCTCGGCGATGGCCGCGGCCACGGCGTGGTTCGACTCCGGCGCCGGGAGGATGCCCTCCGACCGGGCGAAGCGGACGCCGGCGTCGAAGGTGTCGACCTGGTCGTAGGACTGGGCCTCGATGTGACCCGACTCGACCAGCGCCGAGACCTGGGGCGACATGCCGTGGTAGCGCAGCCCACCGGCGTGGATGCCGGGCGGGATGAACGTGTGGCCGAGGGTGTGCATCCGCACGATCGGGGCCATGCCGATCACGTCGGCGAAATCCCATGCCACCTCGCCCCGGGTGAGCGTGGGGCAAGCGGCGGGTTCCGAGGCGATGATGCGGGTGCCCTTGTCGTTGCGGACGTTCTCCCGGATGAACGGGAAGGCGATACCACCGAAGTTGGATCCGCCGCCGGCGCAGCCGATGACGATGTCCGGGTACTCGCCCGCCAGCTCCATCTGCTCGAGAGCCTCCAACCCGATCACCGTCTGATGCAACAACACGTGGGGGAGGAACGAGCCGAGCGAGTACTTCTTCTCCCCGTTCGACATCACCGCCGCCTCGATGCCCTCGGAGATTGCCGTGCCGAGTGAGCCCGGGTGATCGGGATTCTGCTCGAGCAATGCCCGGCCGGCGTTGGTGTTGGTCGATGGTGACGGGAACACCGTGGCACCGAAGCTCTCCATCACATGGCGGCGCATCGGCTTCTGATCGTACGACACCCGCACCATGTAGACCTCACAGTCGAGGTTGAAGAAGTTGCAGGCCATCGACAACGCCGATCCCCATTGGCCGGCGCCGGTTTCGGTGGTGAAGCACTTGCCGCCCTCGTCCTTCAGGAAGAACGCCTGAGCGACCGCCGTGTTCGGCTTGTGGGAGCCGACGGGCGACACGCCTTCGTACTTGTAATAGATGTGGGCCGGGGTGTCGAGCTCCCGCTCGAGCCGGGTGGCCCGGAACAGCGGGGTCGGCCGCCAGAGCTTGTAGATGTCACGCACCGGATCCGGGATCTCGATCTCGGCGTCGGGGGACACGTCCTGGCCCAGCAACGCCATCGGCGACAGCACGCTCAGGAACTCGGGCGTCACCGGCTCCTGGGTCTCCGGATGCAGCGGGGGCACCATCGGCACCGGCATGTCGGCATTGAGGTTGTACCAGGCCCGGGGGATCCGGTCCTGGGGCAGATCGAAGCGAGTGTTGTCGGTCATCGTCGGTCCCGTCTTCCTGTACGTCGGTAGGCCGCTACCGCATTGCCGGCGCGCCAGGCCCGAGTATAGAAATCGCCGCCGCGCCCGTCGAACCGTACCGGAGCCGCCGTCTACTCGACGGTAGGTCCGCCGAGGTCGGCGTAGAGCCGTGACAGACCCGACGCCTGCATGATCTGGGCGAAGTAGAGCACGACACCGAACAGCAGGCCGCCGAACATCGCAAGCAGCACCACGAAGGCGATCGACGAGTCACCGGAGGTTCCCAGCGCCACCGCCCCGAGACCGACCAGCACGACGAACAGGATCTGCAGGGGGAAGATCACGGCCACCATCACCAGCGACAGGAGGAGAACCCGGCCGAGTACCGCCCAGAACCGGCCGTCGCTCACTCCCATCGAGAGCCTGATCAGCCCCTGGCCCTGTGGCGCGACCGCAGCCGCCACCGGCACGAAGGCGAGTTTGACGCTCAACCAGAGCGTCACCGGCACGGTGATGAGGTTGATCAGGTTCAGCAGCGGGCCGACGGCCTCCAGCGACTCCGGTGAATCGAACGACGCACCGGCGGCGACGAAGAACAGCAGCGCCACGATGGCGAAGAAGGCGATCAGGGCGGCGATCGAAAGGAGATAGATGATGAGATAGGCGACGACCAGGCGCCAGATGTTGCGCCGTCCGACGGCCAGCGCCGCACCGATCCCGATCGATCGATCCCGGTGGGCGTCGTAGAGCACCCGGTACTGGGCGATCACGGTGACCCCGAACCACACCATGCCGGCGAGGGCCGCCAGCCCGGCGATGATCAACAGCACGACGTCGGCACCACCGAATCCCTGCACCTGGTCGCCGGTCAGGTCGAGGTCGAACAGAGCCAGGACGACCAGCACCGGGACGATGAGAAACGGCAGGATTCCGAGCATCGTCAGTGCGAAGCAGATCCCGAGCTTGCGCCAGGCGACCCGAAAGCTCGCCCGCAGCCATTCGCCGATGTCGTTGACCGTTTCGGGAGCGGGACGAACGGCCGGTGGACCCGACGGCGGCGGCGGAGAGAACGGCGGTCGTGTCGCCGACCCCGGCACGGCCGCCTCCGGCACATGGGTGTGCTCGGTCCAGGTCGACCCGTCCCAATAGCGCATCTGCTCGGGATTGTGGGGATCTGCGTACCATCCGGCCTCCGCCATCGGGCCATCGTATACCCGCGGGTCGGGCGGGCTGGGCACCGGCGTCCACGCCATCACCCGGGCCGGCGCCCACACCGTGAGGCACAATGGAGCCATGCCGACGATCGACGACATGCGACGCTTCCTGGCCGACGAACACGGACTGGCCACCGTGTCCACCACGCAGGCCGACGGCCGGATACTCTCGAGCGTGGTCAACGCCGGGGTGATGGCCCATCCGGTCTCCGGCGTTGAGTGCGTAGCCCTCGTGTCGCGGGGCGACGCCGCTCGGCTCGGCCACATCCGCCGGGGTTCGGAGGTGACCGTGCTGGCCCGCCGTGGGTGGACCTGGCGCGCGGTCACCGGAACCGCCGACATCATCGGACCCGACGACGCCGAGCACCCGTCGGGCACCACGTTCGACGCCGAGGCATTACGGCTCCTCATGCGCGAGGTCTACCAGGCGGCCGGTGGCGACCACGACGACTATGACGAGTACGACCGGGTGATGGCCGCCGAACGCCGGGCGGCGGTCTTTGTGCAGCCCGACCGGGTTGTGGGCGTCGGTTGACAGCGGTGGCTGGCGGGGGCGTTCACCGCCCCTCCCGCCGGGCCGCTACAGGAACGTGCCTCCGTGTTCGCGCCAGATGGCGAACGTCAGGCCGTCGGCAAACTGGATGTTGACAAACAGCGTCTGGTTGTCGGGGCTGAAACAGGCCCCGGCGAACTCCTGTCGCTCCTGCCCGAAGATCAGGTTCTGGGCGAAATCGAACAGCTGGCCGTCGGGGGTGAGGCAGCGCACGAAGTTGTCGACCGAGCCGTCCTCGCAGAGGATGATGTTGCCCCGGGAGGACAACGTCATGTTGTCGGGCATGTCGAGCACGTCCGGGCCGGGTGACTCGAACAGCAGGGTCAGCGTGCTCTGCCTGGGATCGATGACCCAGACCTGGCCGAAGCCGTTGCCGTACTCGCCGAAACGATTGCCGTCGAGCTGGGTCGCCCCGCCTCGGGTGGCCGTGAAATAGACCAACCCGTTCCGGGCCCACATGCCTTCGGGACGGGCGAACCGGGCCGCGCCCTGGGCGAAGCCCTGCTGGCCGACGTACTGGATACCGATGTCGTTCTCGACCCCGGCCCCAGCACCGAAATCGAAGTCCGGCTCGTCGATGGTGACCCAGTCGATGTCGTAGGACACACCGGCCGGTTGGACGAGTCCGAGCTCGGCGTCGGGCATCCCGGCCACCCGCAGCATCTGCAACACGCCGCCGTCAGACAGGCGTCGGGACTGCATCGCGTTGTCGGGCGGCAGGTACCGGTAGATGCCGGAGGGGAACTCGAAGTTGTCCTCCGTCTGGTAGAGCGTGTTCGACTGGCGGAGGTAGGCCACGGCCTCGTGGGCGAACCGCCCGGCGTGGCGGATCGGCACGGCAGGTGCCAGCTCGCCGGGTCCCCGATCGGGATCGACCTCGAACAGGTAACCGTGGCGTTCGAAGGAGGCGGGCCCGTCGGATCCGGTGAAGTCGGGACCGAGGTCGGGGCCGTTGACCGTCTCCTCACAACTGATCCACGTGTTCCACGGCGTTGCGCCGCCGGCGCAGTTGACCGCCGTGCCGTTGAGGCTCACCCAGTCACCCATGAGTTCGCGGCTGCGTTGGTCGATCCACAGCGTGCTGGTGCCGGCCACGGCGTTGCCGTCGTAGGCGTTGGCCTGTATGTCGGCCGAGCCTCCGATCGGCGCGCCCTGGCCGCGGACCTCGTGGTTGCGGACGATGCGGATGGAGCCGCGCGGTCCACGGAAGGCGGCCATGCCGTCCTGGGCCCCCGGTGTGACGGAACCGTCGGTCATGACATCGCCCGTCAACCCGAACGAGCGGTACGTGTAGCCGTCGGGGAGCGCCAATCGGACAACGCCGTCGCGCAGGTCGGGTTTGCCCGACAGCGGACCGAGGGCGCTCTTGCGTCCGTTGCTCGACGCGCCGGCGGCCAGGGCGAACAGCCCCTGGAACGGGCCGGCCAGGGCCGCACCACCGGCGGCCGCCACTGCTGACTTGCGGAGAAAACTCCGGCGATCCAATGGTTCCATGGCGGCAACCCCCTCGTTGTCCACGGTCATTCTCAGTTGACGTTTTCGATTGAAATGCATGCCGGTCGACGGTTGTCGATCAGCGTTGGCGAAACAGTACCACGGAATCCGTCCCTTCATCCTGGGCGGATATCCCCCAGAATGGATGGCATGTCGAACACGCCACACTCCGAACTCCACGTCGGCGTGATCGGGTTGGGCGGCATGGGCACCTACCACGCCCGGGTGCTGAACACGATGGCCGGGGTGACGGTGACCGCCCTCGCCGATCCGCCCAACCCGGCGCTCGGCGACCGGGCGGCCGAACTCGACGCCTTGGTCGTCGACGACCCGTTCCAGCTGGTCGAGCACCCCGAGGTCGATGCCGTCGTGATCGCCTCCCCCGACGAGACCCATGCTTCCCTGGCCATCGCCTCAATCAACGCCGGCCGCCCGGTGTTGTGCGAGAAGCCGCTGGCCACCACCGTCGACGACGCAGCGGCCGTGGTGGCCGCCGAGCGATCGCTGGGTCGACGTGTGCTCCAGCTCGGGTTCATGCGCGAATACGACGAGGCCCATCGTCAGGTGGTCGAGGCGCTGGGCGAGCTCGGGCCGGTCCATCACATCCGCTGCGTCCACACCAACACGCACACCGATCCGATCGCGGTCCGCCCGTTGAACATGATCGTCGGCCAGTCGCTGGTGCACGACATCCACTCGGTCCGGTTCCTGACCGGAGCCGAGTTCGAATCGGTGGCCGCCCACGCCAGCGCCGCGACCGGCGGTCGGATCCGGCATGTCCTGGTGATGGCCCGGTTGTCGAACGGTGGGCATGCCACCCTCGAGTTCGACGACGACGCGTTTGCGTACCACGTGTCGGTGGAGGTCACAGCCGAGGGCGGCACCGTCGTCACCGGTCAGGCCGACGAGGGGAACGACTGGTTCGCCCGCTTCGACCAGGCCTACCGAGCGGAGTTGTCGGCTTGGGCCGACGCCGCCCGCGGCGGTGAGGCAACCGGCCCGTCGGCGCTCGACGGTCTGGCCGCTCAGATCGTGGTGGACGCCGTGATCGAATCCGTCGAGACGGCGGAGCCGGTCACGGTCGACACTTCTCGGCTTTCCTCCGGAGATCGGCGATGACCCTGGGCACGTCGGGAGGTTGGACGACGGCGGCCCGGATGTGGTCGTCGAACTGGCGGGTCAACTCTCGCAGGTGCTCAGAGGATGTCAGCACCAGATACATCTGGCCGAGGTAGAGCACGGCCCGGATCGGGCCGAAGATCGTGACGGGGGCGGCGTAGCGGTGCAGACCGTCGAACAGGAACCATCGCAGCGACGGGTACAACTCCTCGGTCAGCTGCTCCATGCGTTGAAGCTGGTCGATCCGCCGGTGGCGCGGCAGGTCGACCCACAGGCCCTCGCCCAGAGCGAATCCCCGGAGCGACTGGAGTGACGAGCAGACCTCCATCGAGGTGGAGGAATCGCGGATCCATGCCAGCCGGGCCGCCGCCACCTCGATCTTCTCGGCCGGGCTCGAGGTGGCGTGGGTCCGTTGCTCGTAGTCGATCACGTCCGACGACTTGAGCAGGTCCGGCAGTGTCGCCGGCACGTAGCGGACCCGGTAGCCGACCGCCTCGTCGAACCACTCGAGGAGCCGGGCCTCGTTCTCGGCCAGTGAGGCCGCGTCGGTCAACGTCGCCACCTCCGACATGACCTCGGCCTGCATCGGACCCGTGTTGGACAACCCCAGCATCCAGTCGAGCGAGACCTGGTGCACCTCGGCGATCTGGGCGATCGTCTCGAGCCGCGGAAGGCGTCGGTTGGTCGTCGAGAGCAGCTGGGTGAGCGTGGAGCGATCAAGCCCGGTATCGGCCGCGAAGCGGCTGCGGTTCTTGCCCGAACGTTCCAGCACCTCACCGAGTCTTGATTGGAAGGTTGTGAGCAGTGCTCGGCGATCAGCGATCATCAGATCATCTCCAGATGGTGCACATTCACACCATAGTTTCGAATACACCTCATCATGATGCTGAACGTGGTATCTGATCAACAGTTGCCCGCAAGTGACTCGTGACACAGGTGGTGATCCTGCCTCACACTCATCCCCGTATGGGAACCTTCACGCGTAACGACTCATTGGTCAGGCCTGAGCCTCGACTGCCGGAGTCCGTCGAATGGCCCACCGTGGCCGTCGCCGCCGTGGTCTGGACGGGGCTCATCGCGGTCATCGCCGGTCACCGGTCGATGCCGGGCTGGCTCACGATTCCGCTGCTGGTCTACCTGTCGGGCTGGTACGCATCGCTGCAGCATGAGGTCGCTCACGGCCACCCCACACCGTGGCGGTGGCTGAACACGGCCCTGGTCGCCGCTCCCATCGGGTCGGTTTACCCCCTACTCCCGGTTCCGGGAGCTGCACCTGGCCCATCACCTCGACCCTGACCTACTGACCGAGCCCGGCATCGACACCGAGTCGCGTTACTGCTCGGCCGAGGCTTGGGCCCGGGCGGGGCGGTTGGGACGGCTGCTGCTCCGTCTCGACCGGACGCTCCTGGGTTGGTTGACCGTCGGCGTGGTACGGGGCGTCGTGCAGTATGTGGTGGCTGATCTCGGCCGAGCCCGACACGATCGACGGCTGGCCATGACATGGGCTCGCCATCTGCTTGCGCTGGCCGCCGTCGGCTGGCTGATCATCGGCGTCGCCGGCCTTCCAGCCGTTGAGGCGATCATCGGTCTCTTCTACGGCCGGCTCGTCTGCACCGGGCTCCGGACCTTCGCCGAGCATCGCTGGGTGCCCGACGGATCCCTCTCCGCGGTGGTTCACGCCGGCCCGCTGGCCTCGCTGCTTTTCCTGAACAACAACCTGCATCACACCCACCACGCCCTCCCCGGGGTGGCCTGGTTCCGCCTGCCGACCGAGCACCGTCGTCTCGGGTCCGATGGCCTGGCTGCGGCGGGGGCCGGGCTCTACCCCGGCGGCTATCTCGAACTGTGGCGCCGGTTCGGGGTGAGATCGTTCTGCCGCCCCGTCCATCCGGCGCAGCCCCTCCACGGCGTTCGCTCCTCCTGACGCAAGGCGACCGGAGACACGGTAGAGTTATCAGCCTCGGAGGTGCTCACCACCTCCACTCGGACTCCCGGGTCCCCAGCCGGCGCTTGCCAGGCGTATTCGCTTCGAGCGCCTCACCATGGAGGTGTACCCTTGTGTCCATGCCCGTTTCCGTCTTCGCCGACGACGACGAACTGTTCGATCCGGACGTCTTGAAGATGCCGGAGAGCCCCGTGCATCGCACGGCCTGTGACGTCATCGGCCTGGCCGCGGTCGACCTGCTCGGTCCCGACCACGAGATCTTCCGCGACATGAACTGGTATCCGACCGACGGGGGCAACGCCATAGCCCCGGACGTGTTCGTGTTACCTGCCGGGGCTCTGTCCTCGGCAGTCGGGCCCGGTGATCGACACCCGAAGTCATACCGCCAGGATCAAACCGGAGGACCGAATCCGCTGGTCTCGATCGAGGTGCCCTCGTTCCGAGACACCTATGTGGGGCTCATGGCGAAGATCAGGCGGTGCCAACGGCTGGGGGTGGTCGTGTATCTCGTGTCGGCCGAGGGTGACCTCCTCGTTCTCCGATTCGACCCGAGCACCGAAGCACCCGAACCGTGGACCCGTCGTCCGATCCCGGAGTTGGGCGGCCTGGCCATCGAGTTCGACGACGGCGTGATGACCGTGGTGATGCCCGACGGCACGAGGGCCGCCACCGATCACGAGCTGTTGACCGCCCGGTCGCAGGCCGCGGCAGAGGCCGAGGCTGAGGTCGAGGCCCTCCGTCAGAAACTACGGGATCACGGCATCGATCCCGCCTGACGGCGCCGCACGCGGATCCATCAGTCGATGGTGTACTGAACCGCGGCCCGTTCGGTGATCCGACCGGCGATCAGCTCGGCGATGAAGTCCTGGTGCACGGGATGGTCACGGTAGACCGCGTAGTCGTCGGCCGAGTCGAAGTCGCCGACGACGACATAGTCGAAGTTCTGATCGCTCAACCCGGCGTCGGGGCCATGGCGATAGCCCTTGATCTGCTCGATCGTGGCCGCCAGGTGATCCAGCCCGGCCCCCACGGCGGCGACGTGGTCGTCATCGACCCCGTCGGCCCACTTGAACATGACCACATGACGGAACATCGGCCTCCTCCAGCTCGGTGCTGTCAGGCACTGTAGTCGGCGTGATTCGCAACCAACGGGTCGACTACATTGACCCTGCGAGCCCGGTGAGGAGGTGGTTGGATGGGAACGCTCGTCTTCGTCTTGATCGTGGCTTTGAGGGTCGGCGTGCCGCTGGCCATCCCCCGCGTCCCGCTGCCGGCCATCATCGCCGCGCTGGTGATCGACGCCGCCGATCAGACGGTGCTCGCCGCCTTCGACGCCGAGCCCGCCAACTATCAGGGGTACGACAAGGCGCTCGACGTCTACTACCTCGCCATCGCCTACCTGTCGACGATCCGGAACTGGCCGATGCGGGCGGCGTTCGGGACCGCCAGGTTCCTGTGGTACTACCGTCTGATCGGTGTCGTCGCCTTCGAGTTCACGGCCGTGCGGGCATTGTTGTTGATCTTTCCCAACACGTTCGAATACTTCTTCATCGCGTATGAGTCGATCCGCACCCGGTGGCATCCTTCCCGGTTGGCTGCTCGCGCCGTCGTCGGCTTGGCCGCCGCCATCTGGGTCGGCATCAAGTTGCCGCAGGAGTACTGGATCCATGTCGCTCAACTCGATTTCACCGACGCGCTTGGCAACACGTGGTTCGCCGTGCTGGTGGCCGTGGGCCTCGGTGCTCTCGCCGTCGTCGCCCCACTTGTGTACCGCCGGGCTCCCGATTCCGACTGGCCCTTCACGGTCGACGTCGACACCCATCCGACGACCGCACTGGCCGTGCCGGCGGATCCACCGGGGCCGCGTCTACAGCTGATCGAGCATCCGTTGGTGGAGAAGACGCTGCTCACGGGTTTGACGGTTGCGGTGTTCTCCCAACTCTTCGCGGTGAACGCCACGGTGACCCAGATCGTCGTCGCCTGCGGCTTCGTGGTGGTCGTCAACGCATGGTTCAGCGAGCTCCTTCGACGCCGCGAGATGACGTGGGCCAACACGGCGGTCGAGTTCATCGGGCTGCTCGTGGTGAACTGGGGGGCGCTCCTCGTCTACATCGGATTCAGAACCCGGTTCAATGCCAGCCTCCAGACTGGCCCGACCCTGGTCCTTCTCGGTCTCCTCACGCTCATCGTCATCCTCTACGACCGGCATCGGGCCGTCCGGCTGGGAGGGCCGGCCGTCGTTCGTCGATCCTGATCACCGACCGGCGTGCTCACTGATCGAGGTGGGGACCCGGCACATCCGTTGGCCTCGGGATCAACGTCATCAGGCTCTGACCGATGCCGCCGTCGACATAGATCACCTGGCCGGTGACATAGGCGGCGGCGTCGGAGGCGAGGAACGCCACCACGTTGGCCACATCGTTGGAGGTGGCCAACCGGCGTAGCGGGACAGCCCCGGCCCGGACTTCCCGCACCCGTTCGTCGCGATAGACCTCGTGAGATCCCGGCGTCGGCACGAGACCCGGCCCGACGGCGTTGGCCCGCACGCCGCGAGGGCCCCACTCCAGCGCCGTCTGACGGGTGAGGGCGATGACCGCGGCTTTCGACGACGAGTATGCCCCGACACCGGGGCTGGCGGCGGCCGCGGCGATCGATGTGAGGTTGATGATGCTGCCACCACGGTCGAGCATGGTGCGGCCGAAGGCCTGGGTGCAGTTGAACACGCCGCCGAGGTTGACGGCCAGCACCTCCTCGAAGTCCGAGGGCGCGGTGTCCTCCAACGGACTGAACCGCCAGATCCCTGCGTTGTTGACCAGCACGTCGACCGGGCCGACGTCATCCGCCACGGCCGCTACGGCCTCGTGGTCCGACACATCGCAGGCCTCGATGCTCGGGCCATCGGCGACGTCGAGACCGACCACGTCGAACCCGTCGGACCGCAGCCGGGCGGCGATGGCCTCGCCGATGCCCCGACCGGCTCCTGTCACCACCGCAATCGGCATTACGATTCCTCCATGACTGGATACACGGTGACCGTGGAGAGCGACGAGTGCGTGAGTGCCGGCAAGTGTGTGGCCTCGGTTCCCGGATACTTCACGTTCGACGACGACGAACTCTCGATGATCGATCCTGACGGCACCAAACCCGACGACGAAACCCTCCTCCGGGTCGCCCGAGCCTGCCCCAGCGGCGCGATCCATCTCTTCGAAGACGGCACCGAGGTCGACATCTAGGCTCCGTTACCGATCGAGGCGGAGGAGGCGGCGGGCGTTCTCGTCGTAGGTCTCGACATAGGGGATCTCATGGCGCTCCTTGGGAGCGTCCCACCCGGCCAGGTTCGTTCCGACGACGATCCGGTCCCGGCCGACCTTCCGTTCGAGCAGGGCCAGCGAGTCATCGTCGTGCAGATGGTTGTCGTACCACAGGCGCCTGAGGCCGGCCGCGAAATCGATCGGGTTGTCCCTGGCCCACGGCCTGGTCCGTCCCTGGTGCTCCAACCGCCCGGCCATGTAGGCGGCCGCTCCCCCGCCATGGGAGAAACACAGGTCGAGGCCGGGGTGGCGGTCGAGGACACCCCCGTAGATCACGTAGACCAGCGCCAATGTCTCTTCGAACATGAACCCGACCGACAGGTCGAGGTCGTACGTCCGGATACGAGGATCGCGCAGCGGCCCGTCGATGCCCCACGGGGCGGGATGGACGAAGATCGGCACGTCGAGGTCAACGGCGGCCGCCCACACCGGATCGAGACGTTCGTCGTCGAAGTCGATGCCGAAGTCGGTGCCGATGTAGGCCCCGACGAGGCCGAGATCGCCGACCGCCCGCCCCAACTCGACGACGGCCGCCGCGGGATCCTGCATCGGCAACTGGGCGAAACCCCGGAACCGATCGGGGTGTCCGGCCACCACATCGGCCAGTTCGTCGTTGTGCCAGCGGCAGAACTCGGCGGCCACCTCCGGTTCGACGTGGTGGAAGTAGGTGATGGGGTTGGGCGACAGAACCTGCAGTTCGATCCCGAGGTGATCATTGACCCGGAGGCGCACATCGGGGTCCATGAACGGCGTACCCGAGTAGTCGACCCCGTCGAGCACGTAGTTGCCGACCCGAAAGCGGGGCCGGCCCTCCGGCCCGGTGCCCAGCTCAGGCCCGTAGTCGCCGGCGCAACCCATGACCCCGGGCAGCACGGTGTGGGCATGCACATCGATCATCGTGACCTCCCGGTCGTCGGCGGCCGGACCGGACGCGAACGGGGCCCCGACATCACCGATACGTTGGATTGGTGGAACAGACCGGTCAACCAGGCGCCAGCCGCGACGGGCCGCTGATCCTCGCCGCCGGCTCGATGCTGGACTGCTCGACCACCCGGCTTCTCGACGCCGCATCCAGTGCCGGCTTCGACGGCGTGGGACTCCGGCTGTCCGGCGTCCACGCCGTTGCCGACGCAACCGAGGCGGCCGGCGTGACCCGGCGCGCCACCGATCTCGGCCTGATCATCCACGATGTCGAGGTGGTGCGGATCGACGCCGACTGGCACGACGGGCACCCGCCCGACGAGGTCGTCCGCCTGCTCGAATCGGCGACGGCGCTCGGCGCCCGGTCGGTGCTCGCCGTCGGCGACCTGACCGACCGCTCCGCCACCGTCGACGCTCTGCATCATCTGGTCGACGCCGCTGCGGCTCTGGACATCACCGTCGGGCTGGAATACATGGGCTGGACGTTGCCCCGGACGCCCTCCGACGCCCTGGCCATGGCCAACGAGGTCGGTTGTACGGTTGTGGTCGACGTGTTGCATCACGTGAGGGTCGGGGCCGGTCCCGACGATCTCGACGCCATCGTCGACAGCGGGCGGCTGGGGTGGGTACAGACCTGCGACGCGGCGCACGCGGCCGCCGTTGATCTCGACGACGTCGACGAGGTGGACGAGGTCGGCCGCAACGACCTGATCCACGAGGCCCGCCACCGCCGCCTTCCTCCCGGCCAGGGGATTCTGCCGATCGCCGACCTCATCGCCCGGCTCCCCGGGGAGACGGCGATCAGCGTCGAGGTGCAGAGCGACGAACTGCTGGCCGTCGAACCAGCGGCCCGGGCCCGCCTGTTGGCGGACGCGGCCCATCAGCCCAGGAGCACCGGGTAGCGGCCGAAATACGGCCTGGTCGTGGAGTCGTCCATCTCCGGCGGATCGTCGGGATCGGGGCGGGGATGGTGGTCGAACAGGGCCTGCACCGCCTCGGGTACCAGCCCGAAGATGTGGTCGTTGAGATCGGTGTCGTCGTGCACGGCCAGCCCGGCCGCCAGGTCCATGCCGATGCAGGCGTGCATGCCCGACCCGAACGAGAGGCCGTAGGGCGGCACTCCGTCGGGGGTCTCCCGATGGGGGTTGAACTCGGCGGCATCCGGTCCGAACACCGACTCATCACGGTTGACCGACAGCAGGTCGATCACCACCTTCGAACCCTCGGGAATCGAGGTGCCCGACTTGAGCTCGATGTCGGACAGCGCCCACCGCATGGCCACCGGTGACGACGGCTGCAACCGCACGGTCTCCTGGGTGCACCGTTGCACGAACAGTCTGTCGGTGCGAACCAGATCCGCGTCGGACGGGTTGGCCTCCAGCCACTTGAAGATGTTGTGCGACACCCGGGTGAAGGCGGTGGCCGACGTGTGAGCGCCGGCCAACAGGTAGAACGCGACCTCGCGCACGATCACGTCATGGGGAAGGTGCAGCGAGTCCTCGTTGGCCAGTAGCACCGACAGCACGTCGCGAGGCAACTCCTCACCGGCGGCCATCATCGCCTTGCGCCGCTCGGCCGACGGAGCAACGAACTCGGTGTCGAACTTGTGCAACTCGTTGGCGATCTCCGCCCGCTTCGCGTCCTTGTCGCCCGTGTAGTGGGCCAGGGTGGCCCCCTCGATGAACAACATCAGATAGCGGTAGAGATGACGTGTCTCGTCGGGGGTACCGAGTGGGCGATCCACCCCGGCCGTGAGTGCCGCCAGATTCATCATCATCCGATGCCCCAGGTCGACCAACTCGGTCCGACCCGCTTCGACGTCGGGGGCCAGCGTTTCGGCGATGATCGGCGGGAACAGATCCTGCTCGTAGAGCTCGAACGTCTCCCGCCGGAAGAGGCGGTTCTCCAGGCGGCGCCGGTCGCGGTGTTCGGTGCCGTGCAGGTTGACCAGCACATCGCCCATCACCACCTCTCCGGCATCGTAGAGTGCCTGCCGCAGATCTCGTTGCCGGTAGGCCTGCTTGGCCTCGTCGTAGCCGGTGATCGTGATCACCTGCGGTTCGGTTGTGGTCATCGATTCCCCCTTCGTCGGTTCGTGCCCGCTGGGTTCAGGCGTTGGTCACGCCGAGCCCCAGTCCTCCGTCCACGGTCAACACGTTGCCCGTCGTCCATTCGGCGCACGCCAGGTACTCGACGGCCTCGGCGACCTCGGCCACGGTGCCGAGCCGACCGAGGGCGTGGGCCGGAGCCAGGCCTTCGAGGCGTTCGCGGGCGGTGTCGTCGTCGAACAGGCCGGCCCGCTGGTTGATCTCGGTGAACACCCCGCCCGGCCGAACGCAGGACACCCGGATGCCATGCGGCCCGAGCTCGGCGGCGAGAACCCCGGTGAGCGTTTCGATCGCACCCTTCGTCGCCGCATACGGTGACGCCCCGGGGAAGGCCCGCTGGGAGTGGACCGACCCCATGAAGATCACCGCCCCGGCCGCCGCCTCCAGGTGGCTCAGCGCGGCCTGGGTCAGCATCATTCCGCCGACCACGTTCGAGTGGAACACATCGAGCAGCGCCTGCTCGGTGAGCTCGCCGAGCGCCCCTCGATACATGTTGCCGGCGTTGTTGACCAACACGTCGAGACGACCGCCACCGTGTTCGACGGCTTCGCCGACCATGGCTCGGCGGTCGACGTCGACGGTGACGTCGCCGGCCACGGCGTGACAGGCCTCGCCGATCGACATCGCCACCTGGCCGACCTTGTGACGGCGACGGCCGGAGATGGTCACCCGGGCTCCTCCGGCGCAGAAGTGGCGGGTGATTCCCTCGCCGATCCCGGAGCCACCACCGGTGACGAGCACCGACATGCCGTCGAGCGATCTCATGAGTGCCCCACCGAGTCGACCGACGCCGGCCGGGGTAGGTGGGCGATGACCGAGCCGGTCACGCCGCCGTCGACCACGATGTTCTGGCCGTGCACGTAGGATGCGGCATCGGAGGCGAGGAAGAGCACGACGTCGGCGATGTCGGCCGCGGTGCCGAGCCGGCCGAGCGGAACCTTCGATTCACGGGCCGAGCGGGTGGCTGGATCGGCATAGATCGGTTCGGACATCCCGGCGTCGATGAGGCCGGGAGCGACGGCGTTGACCCGGATACCGTGGCCGCCCCATTCGAGCGCCATCTGGGAGGTCAGCATGGCCAGACCGGCCTTCGAGGCACCATAGGCCCCGGCGTTCGGACCGGCGGCGACGCCGTTCATCGAGGTGATGTTGATGATCGAGCCCGGCCGTTCCTCGTCGATCAGACGGCGGGCCACCGCGGAGGCCACCATGAACGGGCCGACCAGGTTGACGTCGACCACGGCCCGAAAGCCGTCGATGGTCTGGTCGATCAGCGGGCCGAAACGGACGATGCCGGCGTTGTTGACGACGACATCCGGGGTGCCGAAGTCGTCGAGGACGCCGACGACGTCGACCTCGTCGGTGACCGACGCCTTGTAGAAAGCCACACCGTCGACAGCGACGTGGTCGGATCCAACGTCGAGATCGACGGCGGCGACCCGGTAGCCGTTACGGGCGGCCTGCGTTGCGATCACGGCACCGAGCCCGCGTGCCGCCCCGGTCACCAGTATCGATCGCGGCTCGGCTACGTCAGCCATCGGGAGCGAGCGCTGGGTCTGAGGCCATTGCTGCACTAGTCTAACACTGGAGGAGGCTAGTCGTGATAATCCTAACGACGTACGAGGAGGCCCGAGAAGGATTCCGCCATCGCGACCTTCGACAGGCACTCTATGACGAGGGCGTCCATCTCATGGACGGGGTCATCGTCAACCTACACGGCGAACCGCACGTGGCCCGCCGCCGCCTCGAAAATCGGCTCTTCCGACGGGACACCTTCGCCTGGTACGAGACCGACCGAATACCCGACATCATCGACCGGGTTCTGGCACCGGCGCTGGCCGCCGGTCGAGGAGACCTACTGCCGCTGGCCCGGCGAACCATGATGGCGCTGTCGGTGGAGGTGGCCGGGGTCGACCTGCCGACCGACGACACCGCCGATGAGGTGTTCGAGTCGTTCTACGGGATCATGGACCGCCTGGCCCGGGCCTCGACCGTGGCCCACGCCACCGGCGACAAGGCGGCCATCATCGCCAACGGTGACGCGGCGCTGGCCGAGTTCGAGGCCGGCTTCTACCGCCCATCGCTGGAGCGGCGCCAACGCCTCGTCGAGCAGGTGGAGCAAGGCAACATGGACGCCGCCGATCTCCCCCGCGACGTGCTCACCACGCTCCTGGTCAACACCGATCGACTGGACCTCCCGCCCGACACGGTCCTCCGGGAGGTGGCCTACTTTCCCTGGGTCGGCTCCCACTCGACCTCCGCCCAGCTCGTACACGCCATGCACCACATGTTCACCTGGGTCGGCGAACACCCGGCCGACCGCGAGGTCCTCATCACCGACCCGGCCCGGCGGCAGGCCTTCGTCCACGAATCGATGCGTCTCCACCCGGCCAGTCCGGTCGCCGAGCGGGTGGCGGTCACCGACCTCGTGTTCAAGTCGGGTCGACGGATCCCCGAGGGCACACCGGTCACGGTGTCGGTCGAGCAGGCCAACCGCGACCCCGACGCCTTCGGACCGGAACCCGACCGCTTCGATCCCGATCGCAGTCGAGCCGACGGCGTGCCGCCCTGGGGGCTCAGTTTCGGCACCGGCACCCACGCCTGCCTCGGCCAGGAGCTGGCCGGCGGCCTCGAACCGGAGGACGCCGTGCACCATCACCTGCTCGGTGCGGTCGCGCTCATGGCCGGTTCGATGCTCGCCAACGGAGCACGACCCGATCCGGACGATCCGCCGACGCTCGACCCCAACACGACCCGCCACATGTGGGGCCGGTATCCCGTTCTCTTCGACCGGGTTCGCAAGGAGTAGCCTTCTCATGGTGAGGTCCGACAAAGCACTCGATCTGCTCAAACAGTCCGGCATGTCGGGCTACGAGGCCAAGGCCTACGTCGCACTGCTCGGAGCCGGCGAGCCGCTCAACGGCTATGAGGTGGCCAAGCTGTCGGGCGTGCCCCGCAGCACCGTCTACGAGACGCTCGGCAAGCTGGTGGCCCGCGGCTACGCCTTCCAGGTCACTGAAGACGACGCCGTGTCCTATGTCCCGCTGCCGTCCGATGCGCTGGTCGGCCGAATCCGCCGCGACACCCAGGAGACGATCGAAGGGCTCGAATCCGTCCTGCCGACCATCGGGCGGGCGCTGGACGCCCGAGTCGTCCAACATCTCCACACCGACGACGACGTCGTGCAGCGGACGATCGACGTGATCGAAAGCGCCCGGCGGAGTGCGTGGCTCTCGATCTGGCCGGCCGAGGTGCCGGCCTACCAGCGGGCGGTGTCGGCGGTGGCCGATCGAGGCGTCAACACCTTCACGATCTGCTACGGCGACGCCGGAGAGTTACCGGGCCGTATCTATGAGCATCGGTTCAGCTCACCCGATGTCGTCAAGGACCGGGTTGGCTGCGAGCTGTCGCTGGTGGTGGCCGACCACAGCCAGGTCGTCATCGCCGGCCGCACCTCGGATGTGGTGTGGGGTATTTGGAGCGACGACCCGGTGGTGGCACTGGTGGCGGCTGAACACGTTCGTCACGACATCGCCCTGCAACTGGTGGCCGCCCGGCTCGAGGATGAGGGCCTCGGCGACTTCTGGCTCGACAACCCCGACCTCGAAGCGCTGCGCGACTCGGCCACCACGATCAACATGGCGGGTTGACCAGCAGCCGGCCGGGGTAGGAATGGGGCATGCGCGAGAACGAACTGCAACAGCTGTCCCGCCGTGAACTCTACGACAAGGCCAAGGAACTCGATGTCGACGGCCGGTCGTCGATGTCGAAAGACGAACTCGTCGAGGCCGTTCGCACCATCGCCGGAGACGGAGAGGCAACCACCAGATTCGACGAGTTCGTCGAAGCGGCGGACCGACGGGCGACCGGCGAGCCCGTCTTTCTCCCTCGGTACCTGTCCGGCAACGACCGACGGCTCCACGTCCGTCGAACCCTGCGGGAGGATCACCGCAACCGCATCACCGACGGATCCGAGGACGCCAAGGAGAAGTTCGACGAACTGGCCGACTCGTTCTTCGCGTTCTTCCGAGGCACCGCCCTGTTGTTCTACCGTGACATGGCCGGAGAAGACGCCGACATGCCCACCGTCCTCGTACTCGGCGACGTGCACCCGGAGAACTTCGGTGTCATGCCCAACGCCGACAACGTCCCGATGTTCGGCGTCAACGATTTCGACGAGGCCTACTACGCGCCGTTCACCTGGGACATCAAGCGGGGCGCCGTCGGCTTCTGGATCGCGGCCTCCGAGGAGGGCGGGCTGAAGCGGAAGCAGCGGCGCCGAGTCGTCAAGCACTTCGTCAAGGGTTACCTCGCCGCCATGGAAGGGTTCGACGACGACCGCAACGAGCTGGAGCACCAGGTCCGCTACGACAACGCGCCGAAGATGATCTCCAAGCTCATCAAGAAGGCCCGGAAGCAGCGGCATCAGTGGCTGCAGGACGACTACCACGAGGAATACGGTCGCGGGTTCCGTGACGACGACGAGCTGATCCCGGTCAGCAGCCGGGTCGACGAGTTCCAGCAACTCGTCGACCGCTGGGTGGCCGACAACGACATCGATGTGCCGAAGCGGGCGGGCGAGATGAAGGTGAAGGACGTCGCGGTGCGTCGTGGGCAGGGCACCGCCTCGCTCGGTCTGTCCCGGTTCTACGTGCTGATAGAGGGCGAGCGGGCTGACGCCTCCGATGACATCATCATCGAGTTCAAGCAGGCCAGGCGATCCGCGCTGGCCGGGCTCGTACCTCCGTCCGGCCTCGGCGAGACCGAGCTGGCCGACCGGATCGCGCATGCCCAGGGCGTCCAACTCGTGCGGGCCGATGTTTTCTACGGCAGCGTCGAGTTCGAAGGGACGAGCTTCATGTCGCGCGAGCGTGCCCCGTATCGAGACGACATCGACCTCGATGAGCTGAGCTACAAGCGATGGCGTCGCTACGCCGCCATCTGCGGCCGGGCGTTGGCCCAGGCTCATGCGCTGTCCGACGACCTCGGCGAGGTCGAGGGCGAGATCGAGCCGAGGATCCTGGCCGCGGTGAAACCGCAGCCGCTCTTCGTCGACGACATGATCCGCTTCGCCGAGACGACGGCCCGGCGGCTCGAGTCGGATCACAAGGCGTTCAAGGCGGACCACAAGCTCGAGGCGTTCGGCACGGTCGACGTGCACTTCCGGTAACAGTTTCTCCATCGGGCCAAAGCCTTCGCCCGCGCTCGTAGTATTAGTATTGCGGTCATGATCGAGCCGCCCTCGAATCCGTCGTCGGCTCAGCGGATCACCGACCGGCTGCTGGCGGCGGTGGCCTCCCGCGATCTCCGCCGTATCGAGGACGTCTTGTCACCGGCGTGCACATGGCAGAACGTTCCCCATGCGGTGGTCGACGGACGAGATGCCGTCATGGCGATGCTGGCGCCGATCATCACCTGGTCGGATCGGGTGCGGTGGGACGTGCTGTCGGCCTCGTATGCCGGCACAACGGCGTGGCTGGAACGGGCCGACCGGTTCTGGATCGACGGGCCGGAGTACACGGTGCTGTGCAACGGCGTATTCGAAGTCGACGCCGATGCGGGGACGGTGGTGTCGGTGCGGGACTACACCGATCTCGGCGAGTGGCGGTCTCGGATCGGCCCGGTTATGGAGGCGATGGCTCGTCGTTCCCCCGACGATGTGGTCCTACGCCACCTGGACGCCGTCGTCAGACGGGATCCGGTGGCCATGGCCGCCGACTACGCCGCTGACGCCGTGCTCCGTCGGGGAGACGACGAGCACCGTGGTTGGCGCGCCATCGCCGACTACTTCGATTCGGTCCCCGACCGCCTCACCGATCGTCATTTCTCGTATCAGCGGTCATCGCGGGAACCGACGGTGGTCCGCTGGGAGATCACCGATGCCGCCAACCAGGTCCTCGCCCGGGGCGCCGACCGCTATACCGTTGCCGACGGCCGGATCGTCGAACAGACCGTCACCCTCGACACCGACGACTTCTGACCGCCAACGGCCTCGTCCTGGCCCGTAGTCTCGCGCGCTTCCGGTCGGTTTCCGGTTACGGCAGGAGGTTGAGAATTCCAACGCGCGATCGAACGACGCTGAAGTGTCGTCTGTCCACGGTCGCTATGTCGTTGATGCCCAACCGCTCGGCCGCTGCGATGACGGACGCGTCGACCGTTCCGAGCGGGAGCTCGCGATAGCTTGCCACGAGTTCAGCGATGCGCATCCAGTCGGAAGCTGCGACCGGCTCGACGATTAGATTTCCTGCAGCGAGGTCTCCCAGGAATCGGACCTCGGGGTCGACGCCGAGGCGCGTGCCAACCAGGTACGTCACCTCGGTAATCACGAGAGTGGGTACGATCAGGGGCCCCGGGTACGACTCGAGCAGGTCGAGGCTGGCGGCGTGGTGGCGGTCGTCGCGATCGATGTACGCGTAGAGCGGGCCGGCGTCGACGATCAGTGCGATGAGCCGACCTCGCCGGCGAGGATCTCCTCGATGCGTTCAGAAACGTCGGACCGTCCGCTTGCGCCCGCACTTGAGGCCAGAAGGCGGCGCCTTCCCTGTGGTGCTCCCAACAGTGTCTCGATCGCTTCACGGGTGAGTTCCGACACCGTCACGCCCCGCCGTTGAGCTTCGTGTCGCAGCCGGGCATCGAGATCGTCAGGAAGTTTGACCGTGGTCCGTCGCATGTATGCCAGCATACCACATCGCTGCAGGCCGCGTCGCAGAGTCGACCGGTCGATCTGGACCGGCGGTCGCTCATTGCCTACGCTCGTATCAAGGAATGGTCCGGGGTGAAAGGGGATCGACTTGGCATACGACGTCCTCGTCTTCTACGCCGCCCTCCTCGTGTGGGTGGCCACGCTGGTCTACGGCATCCGACAGCGCCGGTTCTGGCCGTTCGCCGTGTTCGGCATGTTCCTCATGGCGGCTCTCAACATCCGCTACTTCATCGAGGGTCCCCCGGCCGCCATCGCCTTCTTCGTCGGGATCTACGACGTGTTCGACAACATCGGACTGGCCGCCAACGAGGGCGCGCCCGCACTGGCGCCCTGCGTCGACAACGCGTGCACCGTCTGGGGCGATCGTTACCTCCATCATCCGTCGTGGGGTGTGGCGTTCTATGACCGGTTCGCCAGCGGACCGGCCTTGCGGACCAACCTCCTCTACGGCCACATCTTCTTCAACTCGATCGCCTTCGTGCTCATGCACGTGCAACTGGCCCGTCCCGGTACTGGACCCGACGGGCCTCGCATCGGCTCCTCGGCCGCCTGTCGTTCGCCGCCCTCACCGTGGGCACCATCTGCGCCACATGGCTGGCGTCGGAGCATGGGGCCGTCGACGAGTACGGAGCGGGCGCGGCGGAGTTGGGCTTCTACTCCATGTCGGCCATCGTCTACAGCACTGCGGTTGTCGGCGTGGTCGCCGCCCGCCGAGGCGACGTCGACGGACACCGACGGTGGATGATCCGGCACATCGGTTCCATGTGGGGGGCGTTCTGGCTCTTCCGGGTCATGCTGGTGGTCACCGGGCCGCTGTTACGCAACCACGAGACCGCGTCGCTGCTGATCTCGATCTGGTTGTCGGCACCCCTCGGCGTCGTGCTGGCGGAGTTCCTGTTCCGTCGCTTCCAGCAAGACCGCGTCCGACGGACACCGCTTGCCGTGAGCACCTGAGCGGAGCCGACCTCCACCGGTTCCTGAGTGTCGGCTGGAAAGGGTGTTTGTGATTGACCTCTCGAGGATACTCTTTCGTCCATGGAGTGGCTGTCGGAACCGGAAGCGTGGAGCGCGCTCTTTGCGTTGCTCGCCCTCGAAATCGTCTTGGGGGTCGACAACGTCGTCTTCATCTCGATCCTGGCCAACAAGTTGCCCGAGGACCAGCAGGACCGCGCCCGCCGCACCGGCATCCTGGCCGCCGGCGGTATGCGGGTGCTCCTCCTTCTGGCCATCGGCTGGATAATCACGCTCACCGACGAGCTGTTCGAGTTGTTCGGACGGGGCTTCAGCGGGAAGGACCTGATCCTGCTGGCCGGAGGGTTGTTCCTCATCTACAAGGCAACCAAGGAGATCCACCACAAGCTCGAGGGCGAAGACGAACACGGCGAAGCGAAGGTGGCGCCGACGTTCGCCGCGGTCATCGGCCAGGTACTCCTGCTCGATCTGGTGTTCTCCATCGACTCGGTCATCACCGCCGTCGGTATGACCTCGTACGTACCGGTCATGGTGATCGCCGTGCTGACCGCGGTCGCCGTCATGCTGGTCGCGTCGGGGGCGATCTACCGATTCGTCAACCAGCACCCCTCGGTCAAGGTTCTGGCGTTGGCGTTCCTGCTGCTGATCGGCATGACCTTGCTGGCCGAAGGTCTCGGCGAGAAGATCCCCAAGGGTTACGTCTACACCGCGATGGCGTTCTCGGTGTTCGTCGAGGTGCTCAACATCGGCGTCCGGCGGAAGACGAAGAAGCCGGTCCGGCTCCACGAGAAGATGTCACCGGCCGCCGACTCGGAGTACGCCTCAACCGTCTGACGATCCGGACGGCCATTCGGCATAGCGGGCGACGGATCGATGGAAGTGCTGCAGGGTCGGCTCGTTGCGGCCGAACAACACCTCGTCCGTGGCCCCGCTCTTGAGCGCCTCCTGAATCTGGAACCCCACCCAGTAGTCCTCGTCCCGCACGGCCTGGAGGACCAGATCGCTGAATGTCCGAGCGGCCTGGATCTCCTCGTCATCGACCGGCTCCCGCCGGCACAGCACCGTTTGAACGGTGCGGGTGCGATCAACGGTTGGTCCCGGGTAGAGCTGGGAGACAAGCGCGAAGTCGCCGAGGATGCCCGAGATCGACACGTTCGGGAAAAGGGAGTGGATGAGCCGGATGTGGGCATCGACCGGCCATTCGGTGTCCGGCACGTCGGCCAGTTCGGGTAGCGACTTCCGGGCGAACACGATGCGCTGATGCGGTCCCCAGGTGTCATGGGCCATGAGGTTGGCGATGGTGTTGAAACCGACCGTCGTCGGATGCAACGCCTGCTGGTGGTACCCCTCGAGGTAACCGTCCCACGCCACCTTCCAGCCGGGACCGTCGAGTTCGCGTTGTTCGAAGATGTGCCACTGGTCGAGTTGGAGTCCGGCGACGAGCGGACCGAAGTCGCCGAGGAAGTCGTCGATGTCAAAAATGACGCCGGGGGTGAGGCAGACGAACACGAAACCGGCGTTCTCGGCGCAGGCCAGCGGGGTGAGGGCGACGTCTGACGGCTCGACCTCGCCGAACGTGGAGGCTCCGAACATGCCGACCAGATCACCCTCGGGGTTGTAGACCCAGGCGTGATACGGGCAGGTGAAACGGCGGGCCGAGCCTCTACCCGGCTCGCACAGTGGTGCACCACGGTGCTTGCAGACGTTCAGGAACGCTCGGACGACGCCGTCGTCGGCCCGGGTGAGCAGCACCGGGATCCCCATGATGTCGAGTGCTCGATAGCTACGGGGCTCGGGGAGTTCGGAACCGAGGGCCACCGCCAGCGGCAGACGCTTGAAAACCCGGTCGACCTCGTGGTCGAACCGGGCCTGGTCGAGGTAGGCGTCGACGTGCTGCCGCATGACCTCGGGGGCCGACGCCGTGGTACCGGCGCGCCAGTGGGCGAGCACTCGCCCCGTCAGGTCGCGCATGAGTCGTTGGTCGGTTGGCACCTCATCGACAGTAGGTCCAACTCGATAGTCGTGACAAGCCTGACTACCATCGGCCGAACCCGGCCCCTACCGCGACGTCCCGGAGCTAGACCCATGACGAATGCCGATCATCGAGCCACCGCCTCACCCGCCCTGCAGTCGGGTGAGCTGACCGCCGTCGCCCCGAAGTTCGCCGAGGGCTACGCCAGGATCCGGGAGGTCACCGACGGCGACGGAGCCTGTCCGGCGTGGGCCAAGGCGTTGTACATGGCGGCGGCCGCGGCCGTGCGTGATCACGACGAATTGGCTCGACGGGAACTGGCCCGCTCGGTGTCGCTGGGCCTCGAATCCGACGCGGCAGCCGGAGCCGCGCTGGGCGTCCTGATCTCGAGGGGCGAGGCCGTGTACAACCGGTTCCGCTCCGCGATTGATGAGGGCTTCGGCGTCGAACGTCCGACGGCCGGGCCGGACGCCCCGGAGTTCCCCCTCGACCGCCAGGCCGCCCTCGACTACTTCGAGGACTACTTCGGATTCGTTCCCGACTACGTGACCCTCATGGCCGACGAGGCACCGCGGGCGCTCGAGGGGTATGTGCTGATGCGGCAGTGGTCGCTCGCCGAGAACCTGCTCGACGCCAAGCACGTCGAGCTGATGCTGTGCACGATCAACGCGGCCGAGTTCTCCTCCCGCTTCGTCAACGTGCACGCCAACGGCGCCCGCACCGCGGGCGCCACCGAAGCAGAGATCGTCGAGGCGGTCGTGTGCGCCATCCCGGTGTCGGGCGTGGCGGCCTGGCTACCCGGTGCCGACGGTATCGCGGCCGGGCGGTGACCCCCGTCAGGGTCAGTCGCCGTTGGTGGAGCCGTTGGCCGCCGCCCACTGCACCGCATCGACGATCTTCTGATAGCCCGTGCAGCGACAGATGTTGCCTTCGAGCCCGAAGCGGATGTCGTCGTCGGTTGGTGACGGATTGTCGGCCAACAGCGCAACCGAGGCCATGATCATGCCCGGCGTACAGAAGCCGCACTGGAGACCATGGCACTGTCGGAACCCCTCCTGGACCGGATGGAAGCCCTCGCTGTCCGCAGCGCCGTTGCCGTCGCCAGAGGCCAGACCTTCGATTGTGGTCACGTCGTGGCCGTTGGCTTGCACCGCCAACACGGTGCAGGACTTCACCGCCTCACCGTCGAGATGCACCGTGCACGCCCCACAGTTCGAGGTGTCACAACCGACGTGGGTACCGGTCAGCCCGCAGTGTTCACGCAGGTAATGAACCAGCAGGGTCCGAGCCTCGACATCGTGGCTCTGCACCGTTCCGTTGACCGTCACATGCACCGCATGCAGCTCGCTCGTGTTCGCGCTCATCAGGCCGCCCCTCCTTGCATCAGATTCCAGACTTTCTCCGGCGTGGCCGGCATGTCGATGTGTTTGACCCCGAACCCGCTGAGGGCGTCGACCACCGCGTTGATCACGGCCGGGGGACTGCCGATGGCGCCGGATTCGCCGATGCCCTTGGCTCCGAGCGTGTTGTGTGGGGTGGGGGTCGTGGTCCGACCGGTCTGTGAGAGGTCGGGAATGTCGGCGGCCGATGGGGCCAGATAGTCCACGAGCGTGGACGTCTGCGGCTGACCGGTGTCGGAATAGACCATCTCCTCGAGAAGCGCTTGGGCGATGCCCTGGGCAACGCCACCCTCAACCTGCCCCTCGGCCAGGAGCGGGTTGATCACGGTGCCGCAGTCGTCGACGGTCCAGAAGTTCTCGACCTCCACCTCTCCGGTGTCGCGGTCGACGCCGACCACGCATACATAGGCTCCGTTGGGGAACGTGAACCCGGTCGGTTCGGCGAACACGACCTCATCGAGGCAGCCGGCGCTCATGTCGTCGGGCAGCTCCGTCGGCGAGAGCGAGGCCCAGCCGACCTCCGCCCAGGTCACCGACTTCGACGGCGTGCCCGCCACCTGGAACGATCCGTCGACCAGTTCGATGTCATCGGCATTGGCCTCGAGTTTGTGGGCGGCGATGAGTTTGGCGGTGGCCGCCACCTTGGCCGACGCCTGCTGGGTGGCCATACCGGCGATCGCAGCGATGCGGGATCCCATCGTGCCGACGCCCTGGGGGACGGTGTCGGTGTCGCCGTAGCGGACGCTGATGTTGTCGATGTCCATCTGCAGCTCGTCGGCCGCGATCTGGGCCAGCGTCGTCACCGTGCCCTGGCCATGCGGCGCGGCCCCGGTGGCGATGATGGCGGTGCCGTCGGGTTGGATCTTCACCTGGGCGGTCTCATAGGAGCCGATGTGGCCGAAGCCCTCCAGCGCACCCCGGGGGCCGAAGGCCGCGATCTCCACCCACGTCGACAGGCCGATGCCCATCAGCTTCTCGCCGGGATCGGCGTTTCGACGGTCCCGCTCAGCCTTCAACGCCTCGTAGTCGCACAACTCCAGCGCGGTACGGAGCGTGGCCGCGTAGTCACCCGAGTCGTAATACACCTCCGCATGGGGGGTCTTGTAAGGGAAGTCCTCGGCGGCGATGAAGTTCCGCATCCGCACCTCGGCCGGGTCGACCCCGGTCTCGTCGGCCACCAGATCGACAACCCGTTCGATCATGTAGGTGGCCTCGGGTCGACCGGCGCCCCGATAGGAGGACAGCGGCGACTTGTTGGTGGCCACCACCTTGTGACCGGCGGCGATGGCCGGAATGGCGTAGCAGCCGCTGGCCATCCAGTTGGTCAGCGTCGGCATGCCGAGCGCCACCGGCACATCCGGGTATCCGCCGACGTCGCCGATCACCATCGACCGCAGACCGAGGATCGTGCCGTCGTCGTCGAACGCCACCTCGATCTCGTGATGCTGGTCCCGGCCCGAGTACATGAGCAGGAAACACTCGGTCCGGGTCTGCACGTACTTGACCGGACGGCCGAGCCACTTGGACAGCACCGGCACCATCAGCAGCTCAGGATACCACTGGACCTTGGCCCCGAACCCGCCCCCGACGTCGGGTTGGATGACCCGCAGCGAACTCTGGGACAGACCCAGGTAGGACGACAGGGTGTTGCGCAGGGCGTGCGGCACCTGCGTCGAGGCCCACACGGTGAGCTTGTCGCGACCCCAGTCGGCCAGCACCACGCTGGTCTCCAGCGGCACCGGGTGGACCCGGTTGTTGTGGAGTTTGAGCGACGCGGTGTTGGGAGCCGAGTCGAACACCTCGTCGAGGTTGTCGGCAAACGGCGTGTCGAGCAGAACGTTGCCCCCGATGGCTTCGTGCAGGACCGGCGCACCTTCGGCCATGGCGGCCTGGGGGGTGGTGACCGACGGCAGTGGGTTGTAGTCGATCACGACGTGCTCAGCCGCATCGGCGGCAATGGCGGCCGTTTCGGCCACCACGACGGCGACGGGTTCACCGACGAAGCGGACCCGGCCCCGGGCCAGGACCGGTCGGTCCATGCCCGGTACGCCGGGCACGTTGCCGTAGTCGCCGAAGTCGTCGATCGTGTAGACGCCGTGCACCCCGTCGACGGCCGCGGCGGCGGAGGTGTCGACCCCGGTGATGTCGGCGTGGGCCTCGACACTTCGTGCAAACGCCACGTGGAGGGTGCCGACGAGTTGCACGTCATCGACGTAGTTCCCTCGACCGGTGATGAGGTTCGGGTCTTCTTTCCGGATGACCCGGGCTCCAACCATGGTTGGCATGTTTCGTTCTCCTTTGCGATGCGAGGGACGGGGCTACAGACCGGCCGCGGTGGCGGCCCGCTGCACGAGGACCCGGGCCAGATGGCGCCGGTAGTCGGCCTGGGCGTGCAGGTCGGATGACGGGTCGGTGCCCTCATCGGCGACCGACCCGATGTCGGCGGCCGACGAACCGCCACGCAGCGCCTCGGTGGCACCGGAGGCCAGCAGCGGCGTCGACCCCATGTTGACGAGCGCCACCGCGCCCGGATTGCCGTCGGCGTTGTCCGACGACGAGGCCTGGACCGAGCAGCCGACGACCGCCCAGTCCTGCGCTCGACGATTGAACTTCTCGAACCCCCAACCGGCGCCGGTGAACTTGGGGAACCGGATCTCGGTGAGCAGCTCGTCGGCTCCGACGGCGGTTTCGAGGAATCCGGTGAAGAAGTCGGCCGCGGTGATCGTGCGCTCCCCGGAGGGTCCGCCGACCACCATCGTCGCGCCGGTGGCCAGTGCCACCGACGGGAGGTCCGACGCCGGATCCCCATGTACCAACGAGCCGCCGATCGTGCCCCGATTGCGGACCTGGGGATCACCCACGTGTGATGCGACGTGCGCCAGCAGCGGCAGGTGCTCAGCCAGGACGTCCGACTGCTCGACCTCGCGATGCCGGGTCAACGCCCCGACCGCGATGTGGTCGCCGGCGTCGTCGATGTACGACAGATCGGCCACCTCCCCGATGTCGATCAGCCGCTCGGGTTGGGCCAGCCGCAGCTTCATCAGCGGCAGGAGGCTGTGACCGCCGGCCAGCAACTTCGCCTCGTCACCGTGCTCGGCCAGCAACGACAGCGCCTCCTCGGCGCTGTCGGCTCTGCTGTACTCGAAACCGGCTGGAATCATGCGCACTCTCCTTCACCTGGCGTCACCGCAAGCCGGTTCCGGGCTTGCGTCGTCAGTAGTCTAGCGACGCCGACGAAATCGATCCAGTGCCACCAAGGTTCTGCGCACCATGGCATCCCGACGATCCGATTTCTGTGTGTACATGACGTCGTTGTTCGACGTCGAGCACACGCAGAATGGCGCTCCCTACCCCGGTTCAGGGCAGCGGCACAGCTCGGTCGTAGGTGAGGATCTCGGCCGCCCAGTTGGCCACCTTCTCACCCGGAATGGCCCGGCGGTCCGGCCAGGGCTGTGCGAGGTCCACCGGTTGACCGCGGCTGATGACGGCCCGCAACCTGGTGCGATCCTGCAGGATGGTGATGTCGTCCGCCGGATTGCCGTCGACGACCAGGACGTCGGCCCAGCGCCCCTCCTCGATCACGCCCAGCTCGTCGGGCGCCTTCATGGCGATCGCATTGTTCATCGTGGCGCACTTGATGGCCTCGACGGGCGACAGATCGAGTTCGTTGACGAACACCTCCATCTCCCTGGCGTGCCAGTGGCCATACGGGGTCAGCGCGAAACCGGATTCGGAGCCGCACAGGATCGGCACGCCCTCGTCGTACGCCTTGCGCATCATGGCCGCGGTGGCCTTGATCTCGCCCCTGAACACGTCCTGCATGCCGACCCCGGCACCGACCGCCTCGCCGTGGTCGGCCAGGTTGGCCAGGAAGGTGAAAGTCGGGCAGATCGCCGAACCGTTGTCGATGATGGCGGCCAGGCCGTCGTCGTCGACGAACGAGGCGTGGAGGATCAGGTCGACCCCCGCCAGCGCCGCATCTCTGGTGGACGAGGCGTTACGGCAGTGGGCGGTGACGGGTACGCCGAGCGCATGGGCGGTGTCGCACACGGCTTTCATCTCGTCGAGCGTCCAGACCTGGAGTTCACCCTTGTGGGTGGGGATCGAGCCGGTGGCGTGGATCTTGATCCAATCGGCGCCCATCTTGATCTGCCGGCGGGTCTCGACGACCATCTCGTCGATCGTCTGAACGACGGCGGCGTAACCGACCTCACCCTGATCCGGGATCAGTCGCCCCGCGGTTCCCCCGACGGCGGTGAGCAGCGCCTGCACCCCGGTCTTGATCCGGGGTCCGGGAAAGGCCCCGCTGTCGACGACGTCACGGATCTCGGGACCGATTCCCATGACCGTGTCGGGGTCCATGAACGACGTGACGCCGGACAGCAGGAGCTTGGGCAGGTTGAACAGCGTGATCATGGCCGCTGTGGTCGGGGGGCGATGATAGAAGAGTTCGTCGTTCGACTGCACGTCGTCGAACGTGATGTGGCAGTGGGCGTCGATGAGCCCCGGCATGATCGCTCCGCCGGCGGCGTCGATCACGACTGCGCCGGGCGGCACTCGATCGTCCATCGAGCCGGCGGGCCCCACGGCGACAATGTCGTCGCCATGGATCACCACATCGGTTCCCGGGACCGGATCGCTCCCCGTACCGTCGATCAGGATCCCGTTGCTGATGAGCAGTGCCGAGTTCATGGTCGCACCTTTCTCGCGACGGAGACGCCAATTGACTGTGGCGTCGTCAGTATTCTAGCGACGCTCGAAGGGGCCGTCTAGACGTCGCTCCCGTCTTTCAGAATCGAGCCCGGAAGCTCCAGCTGAGAGGTTCGCGCCGTTCGGATCGACGCGGTGGCGGCCACGAACCCGGCCAGCAGGGGAATGGCCAGAAAGGCGCCGGCCAGCCCGGCCACTGCGCCGCCCGCCGACAGCGCCACCAGGATCGCGGCCGGATGCAGGGACACCTGTCGACCGGCGACCATCGGCAGGATCACGTTGCCCTCGACCTGTTGGATCACGAGGGCGGCGAGAGCGGTCCACAGTGCCGCCTGGGTGCCGACGGTGATCAACGCCACGATCGTGGCCGCCAACCCGGCGACCAACGCGCCGACCACCGGGAACAGCGCCGCCAGGAAGGTCAGGACCATCAAGGGAAGTATCAGGGGCACGCCGAGGACGAAGAGCACCAGCCCGATGAGTGATGCGTCGACCACCCCTGCGATCAGCACGCTGCGAAGGTAACCGGCGATGGTGTCCACGGCCGCTCGTCCGGCGCTGTCGACCGAGGGCCGCCGCACAGGATCGACCCGCTGGAGAAACCAGGCCCACATGGCCGAGCCGTCCTTGAGGAAGAGAAACGTCAGTATCAGCCCGAGGAGGACGCCGCCGAACACGGTCACCACCACACGGCCGCTGTTCGATCCCCACGCCCGAACGCCGCCGACGAGGGCGTCACGTACCGCCGCTTCGGCCTCGGTGATCTGCTCCGGTTCCAGCTCGAACGGCTCACCGGCGAGCCAGTCCTCGATCTCGAGTCGGATGGCCTCGGTCTGGACGGTGTTGTCGTCGAGTTCGTCGGCTGCTTCACGGCCGGCGTACCAGAGACCGGCAACGATCAACAGCACGGCCGACGACATGATGAGGAACACCGCGGTCGGCTTGGGCAGACCAGTCGCCGCCAACCACTTGACCACCGGGCGCAACGCCGAGGCGAACACGATGGCGATCAGGGTGGGGATGACCGCAAGGCGAATCCAGGAGACGACCCAGAACAGAGCGAGCGCGAAACCACCGATGGCCAGAAGGCGCCACGACCACGCGGCCAGCCGGTCGAGCCACGGTGGAACGCTGAGCACGGAGGGCGGCTCGGCATCGGCCACGTGTTCCTCGACCGGCGTACCCGGCGAAGGGGTCGGTTCATCCGGTGTTTCGATCACCGACCGACAGGAACCGCGGGCTCGGTTGTGGAGGCGGTTGGACTCATGGGCGTCGACTCTCTGCTTTGACCGTGGTACGGGTCGTACCCGAACCGCCGAGCCGACAAACCGGGCCCAACCGCCCCCATGCGCTCGTGAGTGGCTACTCCTCCTCGGTGCGTGGGTTGTCGAGATCCTCGTCGACGTCGAGGATCAGCTCGTCGACCAGGTTCGGATCGAGCTCGAACAGCGACCCGTCGGCGGTGGCGGTCAGCGCCGCCGACATGATCAGGTGAGCCTCGTTGTTCAACATGCCGATCGCCTTCTGACCGATCAGCGAATCGCCGCTTCCCTCGGTTTGACCGCTGATCTCCACCAGCACGCTGCCTCCGACGTTCGTCTCACCGTTGGCGATCCGGTCGGTGGCGGCCAGGCCGTAGGCGTTGCGAGCGATACCGGGGAACGAGCCGCCGTTGTAGCGGTCCATCTCCGAGAAGCCCTTCTCCAACGATGCCAGCTTCATCGACAGGGCCAGCTGCTTCGACAGGTCGACGGCATCGGGGTGCACCCCGTCGGCCGTCGGCCACAGGACCGAGGAGGTGTGACGGCGGCCCGGTCGGTTCGGTCCGTCAGGATCGGCGTCGAACGCGATGCGGTCGATGTCCTGGTTGTGGAAGTCGATGACCCAGATGGGCTGGTAGGTCTTGTAGGCCTCGACGACGGCCACCGCCTCCGGCACCGGATTCTGTGTCGGATCGAAGTGCACACCACCGAGCCCCGGGTTGCACTGGATCTGCCAGCTGTCGGTCCAGTCCATCCAGTGGTAGCGGTTGACGTCGTAGCTCCACAGCGCGTCACCGTCGGCCGTTATGAGGTCGGTCGTGAACACGCCGCGGCCCTGGTCGAGCCTCGACCCGATGATCGTGCCGTCGGAGTCGAAGCAACTTCGGGAGTTGCGAACGGGAGCACTGAAATCGGTGTTGCCCCGCTCCGGAATCGTCGATCCGTCAGGATTGACCCTCGGCATGATCAACACGTACAGCTCGTCGAGGATCTGTCGGGCGACCGCGGAATTGGTGCTCAGCTTCTGAATGACGTGAAGGGCGGCCTCGGTGCCGTGCGGTTCATCCCCGTGCTGCTGGGTGATGATCATCACCGGTGTTTTCGACGGATCGCCGATCCGGGCCAGCCAGATGTCGCGGCCGTGGGTGGTGGTACCGGCCGACACGACGTCGACGACGTCGGAACGGGAGTCGATTCCCTGCAACGTGTCGGTCAGCTGTTCGTAGTCGGTGAACGCCTCGAGGCTGACCGTCTGTTGCGGGGTCACCCACGGTCCGTTGGGTTGGGCAAAGGTGTCGGGATCGGGATCGGCCGACGCACCCCCGGCCATGGTGACCAGAACGGCCAGCGTGATGAAGCCGACGGCAGCCGCCAGCGTTCGAAGTGATCTCATGTGCAGCGCTCCTCAAAGCAGGGCCCACCCACGCCACTCACCCGAAGCGTAGCTCAGCGTTGACGGCCCGGCGAACGCACTCGCCGCCGACCGACAGGGGTTGGCACTACGATCGGGAGCCGGGAGTTCGGCCGGGGAAAGGGGTCCGCACGATGAGGCGAGTACTGGTGACCGGAGCGGCATCGGGCATCGGTGCCGCCTGTTGTGATGTGTTGAGGTCCAGGGGTTGGGAGGTGGTCGGCGTCGACCTCGACCCGTCGGCCGACGAGGTCCGGCGGCTCGACGTCACCGACGAGACCGGGTGGGATGAGCTGATGGCCGATGTGGGAGCGGTCGATGGGCTGGTCACCAGCGCCGGGATCCGTACCCGTAACCACATCGTCGACACGTCGCTCGAGGAGTGGGAGCGCCACCTGAAGGTGAACCTGACCGGCACCTGGCTGGCCATTCGGGCGTTCCTGCGGGCGGCGTCGGCCGAACAGCGCAGCCGGAGCGGGTCGCCGCCTCCCGCCCGGGCCATCGTCACCATCGCCTCGGTCAACGCCACCATCGCGGTACCCGGTCAGGCCCACTACGTGGCGTCGAAGGGGGGCATCACGGCGCTCACCCGGGCGGCTGCACTGGAGGGGGCGCCGATCGGCGTGCGGGCCAACGCCATCGCGCCTGGGCCGATCCGCACGCCGATGGCGTCCGAACGTCTGCAGGAGCCGGCTCAGGTGGAGTGGCTGACCGGCCGCGTCCCCCTCGGCCGGATCGGCGAACCGACCGAGATCGGTGAGCTGGCCGAGTTCCTGCTGTCGGACCGGGCCTCGTACGTGTCGGGTGAGATCGTGTACGCCGACGGCGGCTGGGCCGCCAACGCCGTGTGACCGGATGTGTGCGATTCGGGCGGGCGTCTCGACACCGGCCACGGTGCGGGCTAAGCTCGACGAGACTAGTTGCGAGGATACTAACGACGTAAACGGCTGAAGTCGCAACATCAAAGGGGGAGACGTGGTTCAACAGGTGATCGCGGGGTTACAGGCGGGCAGCACCTACGCCATGCTCGCGCTCGCCGTCGTGCTCATCCTCAAGGCCACCGACGTCCCGAACTTCGCCACCGCCGACATGGGTCTAGTACCGACGTTCGTGGGCTGGCAGCTCATGAACTCCTTCGACCTGTCCTACTGGCTGGCCGTCCCGGCCGCCATCGTGTTCGGCATGGTGCTGGCCCTGGTCATCGAGCGCATCGCCATCCGCCCGATCCTGGCCGAGTCGCATTTCGCCACGGTGCTCATGACCATCGGCGTGTTCGTGGTGCTGAGCGCCGTC
Organism: Acidimicrobiales bacterium; assembly: GCA_965216655.1. Taxonomy (GTDB): domain Bacteria; phylum Actinomycetota; class Acidimicrobiia; order Acidimicrobiales; family SZUA-35; genus JAHELU01. The sequence goes on along the minus strand of CBDCGP010000009.1, from coordinate 306,068 downwards.
ATCCAGCTGATCTGGGGATCGGAACCGCGCCGGATCGACGCCCCGATCAGCGGCAATTTCGAGGTGGCCGGCAACTTCGTCACCTACGATCAGCTGGCCACCATCGGGCTCGGTGCCCTCATCACCGCCGCCTTGTTGTGGTTCTTCAAGTCACCCTGGGGTGTGCGCATGCAGGCCATTGCCGAGGACCGGGTCACCCCCCGCCTCCTCGGTGTCAGGGTCGACCGGGTGTTCTCGATCTCCTGGGCCCTGGCGGCGGCCATCGCCACGGTGGCCATGATGCTCCACACCCAGTCGACGGTGCTGACCGACACCGCCGGTGCTCCGTTGATCCTGAAAGCGTTCGTGGCCGCCACCATGGGCGGCTTCGGATCGATCACCGGTGCGTTCCTGGGCGGACTGGCGCTCGGCGTGATCGAGAACCTTGCCGGGTTCTACATCGGCACCGGCAGCCGGGCCGCCGTGGCCATGATCTTCGTGGTCCTGATCCTCATGGCCAAACCGGAGGGTCTGTTCTCCAAGGCCCGCCCCCGGGAGGTGTGAGTTGACCCGACGGTTGGCGACGGTGGCGTTCACCGCGGCCGGGCTGGCCGTTGCCATCGTGTTGCCCGACTTCGTCAACGCCTACCGGCTGTTCCTGGCCACCCTCATCGTGGTCTTCGCCACGGCCGGCGTCGGCCTGGTGGTCATCATGGGCTGGACCGGGCAGATCGCGCTGGCGCACGTCGCGTTCATGGGCATCGGCGCCTACGGCACCAACTGGCTGTTCAGCGACCTCGGCATTCCCTGGCTGCTCTCGCTGCTCCTGTCGGCTCTGGCCGCTGCCGCCGTCGGCGTGCTCATCGGATTCCCGGCGGCCCGCCTCCGAGGCTTCTATCTGGCCATCGCCACCCTGGCCTTCGCCGAGCTGATCGTGCGGTTCTTCGTCGAAGCCGACACCATCACCGGCGGCATCGCCGGCAAGCCGATCGAGATCATCCAGCTGTTCGGCCTGGCCCCCGACCGCAGCCACTGGTACCTCTCGCTGATCCTGGCCGCCGTCGTGTTCGTCGCCACGCACCGGCTCGGGCGCACGGCGTTCGGTCGCTGCCTCCGCATGGTGCGCGACGCCGAGGTGGCGACCGGCTCGCTCGGCATCTCCGCCACCCGCTACAAGCTTCTGGCGTTCGGGCTGTCCGGGTTCATCGCCGCCCTGGCCGGTGGCCTGTTCGGCCAGCTCCTCACCTTCGTCTCCCCCGACACGTTCCACACCGCGCTGCTCATCCAGTTCCTGGTGGTCGTGTTCGTCGGCGGGGTCAACCGGTTGTCCGGAGCGGTGATCGGGGCGATCTTCGTGGTCGTCTCCCGCGAGTTGTTCCAGGACGTGGGCGACTGGCAGCGGATGGTCTTCGGGCTGTCGCTGGTGCTGGCCGTCCGATTCCTCCCCGGTGGTCTCACGTCGCTGCTCCCCCGCCTCCGGACGGCCCGCCTGCCCGGTCGCCGACCACAGGAGGCGATCTCATGACCGCCGCCGTGCCGGAGGCCCGGCTAACCGAGTTTCGCCCGACGGCGAAACATCGTCCGCTGGAATTGCCGTTATGGGACAAGAGGCTCAAACCATGACCGCCGCCGTGCCGGAGGCCGCTGCGAACGCCACAGCCACCCCGGCGCTCGCCGTCAGTGATCTCGAGGTGTCGTTCGGCGGCAACCACGTGCTCACCGGTGTCGACCTCGACGTCACCCACCGGTTCACGGGTCTGATCGGGCCGAACGGCGCCGGCAAGACCACGCTGTTCAACGTCGTCTCCGGCTACGTCTCGGCCACCCGGGGCACGGTGCGCCTGGCCGGCACCGACATCACCGGCGCAGCCCAGACACTCGTGGGCCGCAGCGGCGTCGGTCGCACCTTCCAGACTCCAAAGCTGATCGGCGATCTCTCGGTGCTGGAGAACGTCCTGCTCGGAATCGACGGACGGTCATCGCTGATCGACCAGGTCCGTCAGGCCGTGACCCTCCGCGGCCGAGGCCGGGCCAACATCGACAGGGCGATGGCTGTCATCGACACCTTCTCGCTCGCCGACGCCGCCCACCTGGAAGCCGGTTCGCTGCCGCTCGGGAGCCAGAAGATCGTGGAGGTGTGTCGGGCGCTGGTGTCGGACCCGTCGCTCCTGCTGCTCGACGAGCCGGCCGCCGGGCTCGGCCGCGACGACGTCGATCGCCTCGTCGAGCCCCTCAAACGATGGGCCGACGAACACGGCACCACGGTGGTGATCATCGAACACGACCTCGAACTGGTGACCGACCTGTGCGACGATGTCGCCGTCCTCCATCTCGGGCACATCATCGCCCGGGGTACGCCTCGGCACTGCATGAGCGACCCTCAGGTCGTCGAAGCCTACGTCGGTGTCGACGTGGAGGTCGACCCCGGTGGGCCGGCCGGGAGCGACGATGCTTAGGATCGACGGTCTCGAGGCCGGGTACGGCCGGGTTCAGGTGCTGCGGGGTATCGATCTCGAGGTCGACGAGGGTGAGATCGTGTCAATCCTCGGCGCCAACGGGGTCGGCAAGACGACGACGCTGCGGGCCATCTCCGGCATCATCCCGACGTGGCGGGGCACGATCACCCTCGACGGCACGACCTTCTCCGACGAGGTTCCCGAGAAGCGGGCGGCCCACGGTCTCGGCCACGTGCCGGAGGGTCGGGGTATTCTCACCACGCTCACCGTCGGTCAGAATCTCGAACTCGGTACCACCCTGCGCAAGGACGGGGCCAGGGCCGTCAAGAGCGATTTCGACCGGGTGCTCACCCTGTTCGAGCCGCTCGCCGGTCGGCTCGACGAGCCGGCGTCGCAGCTGTCCGGCGGCCAACAGCAGATGCTGGCCGTCGGCCGGGCCCTGCTCGGTCGACCCCGCCTCCTGATGATCGACGAGCTCTCGTTCGGCCTCGCGCCGCTGCTCGTGAAGGAGATGTTCGCCATGATCCAGGACCTGCGCGGTGAAGGCACGACGTTCCTGCTCGTCGAACAACACGCCGGGGCCGTCGCCGTCTCGGACCGGATCTATGTCGTTTCCGGCGGCCGCACGATCCTCGAATCGGCGGCCGACGACGTCGACACCGACCAACTCGTCCGCTCCTATCTCGGCGAGCACGACACCGGGATCGCCGCCGCACTACATCCGGATACAACGTCCGACGAATCCGACCCACCCGAAGGGGGACATTAGCCATGCATCCAACAGTAGAATCCTCGCGGAAATCATCTCAGAGTTCCGTGCGATCCAGCCGGTTCTGGCTGGCCCTGCTCCTGGCCATCGGGCTGGTGGCGGCGAGTTGCGGATCCGACGATGCCGACGATGACGGTGCCGCCGACGACGCCGCGGAAACCGAGACCGAGACCACCGAGGCCGAAACCGAGGACGAGCCGGCCGACGACACGGCCGAAGAGGCCGACGACGGCGCTGAGGAAGAGGAGGCCGTTCCGGCGGGAGCGTGCGCCGAACCCGGTCAGGGCATCACCGACGACACGATCAAGATCGGCTCCACCCAACCGCTGTCCGGTGGTGCCGCCACCGCGGGCGAGGCGTTCCAGGCCGGTCTGGAGGCCGCAGCCCAGGAGCGCAACGACGCCGGCGGCATCAATGGCCGCATGATCGAGTTGACCATCCTCGATGACGGCTTCGAGGCCGCCCGTTCGGTCGCCAACGTCCGCCGCCTCGGCGACGAGGACCAGGTGTTCGCCGTGTTGAGCCCGGCCGGATCGGCCAACCTGCCCGGTAGCTGGGAGTACCTGTCCCAGAAGGGTCTGCCCATGTTCGCTCCGGTGCTACCGCCCGATCCGGATCAGCAGGAGGTCTACCTGATCGGCACCGGGCACTCGGACCAGGTTCGGCTCATCGTCGACTGGCTGTCGGAGCAGGGTGTGACCTCGATCGGGCTCCTACGCCAGGACAACGACCTTGGTGCGGCGTTCAAGGCCGGGCTCGAGGAGCAGGCGCCGAAGTATGACATCGAGATCGTGGCCGAGGAGGTCGTCGAACCGCAGAGCACCGACGTGTCGGCTCAGGTGTTGAACATCCGCAACGCCGAACCCGACGCGGTGATCTCCGGCGCCGACAACACCCAGACCGCCCTGTTGCTCGACCAGGCCTTCGACCTCGGCTGGGATCCGATCATCATCGGCAACTCGTCGACCGCGGGGCCCGGTGCCGAGGGAACCGTGGGCGCAGCGGCACCCGAGGCCGCCGAGGGCTTCTACGGCTCGGCCATCCTGGCCTTCACCACCTCGGATGCCCCCGAGGTGCAGGCCTATCGGGCGGCGATGGATGCGGCCGGGCACACCGACGTGGCCGACAACGCCTTCGGCCTCCAGGCCTACGCCCATTCGATCATCTTCTACAACGTGTTGGAATCGATGGGCGACGACCTGTGTTGGGACTCCCTGCATGCGGCGCTCGAGTCACTCGACAACTTCGAGACCGGCCTCGTCGCCCCGGTGAGCTTCGGCCCCGTGCCCGGTGGTCACAGCGGCACCACCGGCGCCCGGATCGCCCAGTACAACGGCGGCGAGTGGGAGTTCATCACCGAGTTCCTCCAGCCCCAGGACTGAGGATGGAAGACCTGGGTCGGGTCGGCTGCCGCCGCCCGACCCGACCCGGGCGGATGGGTTGAACTGATGACCGAGGACGTCGAGAGGACGACCGACCGGCGCGCCATCGCCGACCTCCTGGCCCGCTACTGCGACCGCCTCGACGGCTACGACATCGACGGCGTGGCCGAGTGCTTCACCGACGGTGCGAGGGCCGACTACGGACCGGGCCGGGGAGGGGAGGTCGTCGGGCGCCCGGCGATCAGCGATCGTATACGGTCCGGACAGGCGGCGTTTCGCCGAACCCATCATCAGCTCGGTCACTCGACGGTGACGTTCGATGCCGACGACCCCACCCAGGCGTCGGCGGTGACCGCGGCGATGACCTGGCACGAACGTCGCAACGGTGATCAGGAGCTGCTGGCCCTGCGGTATGTCGACCACCTGTGCCTGGTGGACGGCAGGTGGCTGATCGACCGCCGCAGAGTGGAGATCAGCATGGTCCAGGGGTTCGCGGGCACCGACTGGCACTGGTGGCCCCGCCGAGATCCGACCCCAGGCGGGTAGGCATCAGCTGGCCGCCATCGGCGTCGTGCGACGGATCGGGATGCGGCCGGCCCGGCGCCACACCGGGAGCGACGAGGCGATCAGCACGACCATCACCAGCCAGCTCGGCCAATAGCGGCCCGTGACGTCGACCAGCCATCCAAACCCGACCGGCGACAGCAGCGCACCCAGGTAGTACCCGGTCATCGTCACGCCGGTGGCCTGGGCCACGACCGGACCGGCCCGGTCGACCAGGGCCGCGTGCATGGTGCCGATCGTGGCCAGCTGCACGGCGGTGGCCACGATCAGGCCCACGGCCACCACCGCCAACCCGGGACCGACGCCGATCGCCGGGCCGGACAGAATGGCGAGCATGCCCGCCGTCGACGCCAGCACCAGGAACAGGAGTCGGCCGATTCGCCGGTCCGCACCGATTCGATCGGCCATGCGGCCGTTGGCGATCATGGCGACCACGCCGACGGCGGCGGCCGCCGAGGCCAGCGCCCCGGCCAGCCCGGCCGACGCGTCGAGCCGATCCTGCAGATAGGGCACGATCCATGAGAAGATCGGTTGAGATCCTCCGATGAACAGGAAGCTGGCCAGCGAGAACCAGTGGAAGGAGCGGAGGTTGACGCCGGCCGGCGACCCCGGCTCGCGCCTGGTCGGACCCGGGACCGAACGACCGTCGTCGTCGAGTACAAGCCACACCGCCGCCGCCACGGCCGTGGCCACCACGGCCACGGCCAGCCACACCACCGTCCACGACCACCGGGCCGCGGCCGGAGCACCGAGGGCCGCGGCGAGCGCGGCCATCGTCGGCACCCCGGCCGTCTTGACCGACAGCGAGATCGTCCGGTGCCGCGGGGCGACGGCGCGGGCCAGGGCGTCGTTGGTGCCGGCGTTGGCCCAGGCGTAGCCCGCACCGGCCACCACCGCCGATGCGAGCAGCACCACATACCGCTCGGTCAACGCACCGACCAGCGCACAGATCGCCACCACCACCATGTCGGCCACGACGACCGTGCGGGCCCCGAACCGGGCGGCCATTCGCCCGCCGCCGACCGACGCCAGACCGGTCGACCCGAAGTAGACCGACACCAGGAGCCCGACCTGGGCGTTCGACAGATCGAGCGAGTCCTGAAGCGCGACCGAGACGTAGCCGGGCACGAATCCGAGTGCCGCGCCGACGCCGATGGCCGCCGTGCACACCGCCGTGGTCAGCCCCGCTCGACCAGCACGGGGCCGCGGTGGTCGGGACGTGCTCATCGGGCCGCCACTACTGTCGGAGTATGCGGTACGCCATCAAGACCTCGCCCCAGCTCACGACGTGGCCCGATCTCCTGGCCACGTGGACCGAGGCCGATCAGATCGAGCTGTTCGAGTCGGCGTGGGTGTTCGATCACTTCTATCCGATCAACGTGCCCGACACGACGGGCCCTTGCATGGAGTCGTGGGTGGTCCTCACCGCGCTGGCCCAGGCCACCAGCCGTATCCGGGTCGGTTGCATGGTCAACGGTGTCGTGTACCGCCATCCGGCCGTGCTGGCCAACATGGCGGCGTCGCTCGACATCGTGTCCGGCGGACGGCTCGAACTCGGTCTGGGCGCAGGCTGGAACGAAGAGGAGTGTGACGCCTACGGGATCGAGTTGGGCACGCTGACCGAGCGGTTCGACCGGTTCGACGAGGCACTGGCGGTGATCGTCGGCCTCCTGACCGACGAGGTGACGAACTTCGACGGCGATCACTTCACCCTGCGTGATGCCCGCAACAACCCGCCGCCCGTTCAACGGCCGCATCCTCCGATCTGCATCGGGGGCGCCGGGCCGAAGCGCACCCTGCCGGCCGTCGCCCGCTGGGCGCAACACTGGAACCATCCGGGGATGGACGTCGAGAGCTTCGTGGACACCCGGTCGAGGCTGCACGACACCTGCCGGGACATGGGGCGGGACCCGTCGGAGATCATCACGTCGCAACATCTGATCTACGATCCCGAAGCCGGACCCGGCCCGCTGGCCGAAGCCGCCGCCGAGCGGGCCGAGGTCGGACTCGATCTCGCCATCGTCTACCTTCCTCCGCCGCATGATCCAGCGGTGCTCGCCCCGCTGGCGGAGGCATTGGCCGATGCCTGAGCGGGCTGGTTCTGAGCAGGGTAGTAGGGTTCGCAACCACCACTGGAGCCGAGGCGGGCGAGGTCGCCGACCGTGAAGCTCGGCGCAGTGTTTCCCACCACGGTCATCGGCTCGGACGTCGACGACATCGATACGCTGGTCACGGGCATCGAACGGCTCGGCTTCGACCACCTCATCGCCTACGACCACGTGCTGGGCGCGCCCCACGATGGTCGGGACCGGCCCTTGACCGGGCCGTACGACCACAACGACGAGTTCCACGAGCCGTTCGTGCTGTTCGCCTACCTGGCCGCCATCACGTCACGCCTCGAGTTCACCGTCGGCGTGCTCGTCGCCCCGCAGCGGCAGACCGCGCTGGTAGCCAAGCAGGCGGCACAGCTTCAGCTCCTCTCCCGAGGGCGGCTGCGCCTCGGCCTCGGCACCGGGTGGAACTGGGTGGAATACGAGGCGCTGGGCGCCGACTTCGACCGTCGGGGAGCAGTGCTCGACGAACAGGTCGACGTGCTACGCCGTCTGTGGACCGAACCACTGGTCGACATCGACGGAGAGTTCCACCGGATCGACCGGGCCGGTCTGGCCCCGCTCCCCTCCCAGCGGATTCCGCTCTGGTTCGGCGGCTATTCGCCCCCGGCGTTCCGACGGGCGACTCGTCACGGCGACGGTCTGCTCTTCGGCCACCTGCGGTCCGACATCCTCGACGGCGCTCGCCGCCTCCGAACCATGGTCGAGGACAGCGGCCGCGACCCCGACGGCTTCGGCATGGAGGCGATCGTCGACGTCGCCCGCCCCGACGAGGAGTGGCTCCCCGCCGTCGAGGAGTGGCGGCGCCTCGGGGGTACCCATCTGAGCGTTCGTACGATGCCGACCGCCGGTGCACCCGACTCCGGCTGTCGCACGGTCGACGATCACCTCGAGGCCATGGCCGCCTGGCTGTCGGCGGTCGACGACACCGGAATCCGTTCACCATGAGCCGGCGTCACAACCCGCTCGAGTTCGCCACCAACCTCACGCTCGCCGACGACGACGCCCGGGGGTGGGCCCGCCGCCGCGAGGATCAGGGATGGGATGTGCTGTCGATCACCGATCACGTGGCCACCGACTACCGGCCGCCGTTCCCCCACCTCTGGGTTGCCGCCGGGGCGGTGGCCGCCGTCACCTCCCGGTGCCGGATCCAGTCGACCTTCGTCAACAGCGTGTTCCGTCATCCGGTCGACACCGCGCAGGCGGCCCGCCAGCTCCAACAGATCTCCGACGGGCGGTTCGAGCTCGGAGTGGGAGCGGGCTGGTACCAGGCAGAGATGGAGGCGATCGGAATCGCGTGGCCGCCCCCGGGGCAGCGGGTCGACGCGCTCGTCGAGACGCTCCAGGTGCTGCGGCCCCTCCTGGCCGGCGAGAGCTGCCGGTTCAGTGGCGAGTACCACCGGATCGACGTCGGCCCGGTCGGCCCGTCGTCGGTGGCGTCACCGACTCTGATCGCCTCGGTCGGCGGCCCGCGGACGACCCGGGAGGTCACACCGCTGGTCGATCGGATCGAGGTCAAGCCGTCGGGCCGGGCCACCCGGGGCGGCACCCTCGACTGGGATGTTCTGGCCACCGTGTCCGACGCGGATGTCGAGAAGCGGATCCAGTCGATCCGAGCGATTCGGCCCGACATCGACATCGACCTGTTCGTGCTGTTCAACGCGGCCAACGACTCGGCCACCCGAAATCGGGCCGCCGCGCTCGGTGACAGCTTCCAGGCCCGGTTCTTCGCCACGCCGCCCGCGGTGGCCGATGCGCTGCGTCAATTGACCGATCTCGGCGTGTCCCGGGTTCAGCTGTCGGCGACCGAGCCGGCCTCGTTCGACCGTCTCGCCCCGCTACTGTTCTGAGCGCCTTCGCTCACGGGTCGGTCACGGATCGGTGAGCAGCCAGTCAATGGCCTGGCCGATCAGTCGCCGATGATCGGGATCGGTGAGTGATCGGGCGTCGTGGCCGAGGCCGTCGTAGACGACCCGCCCCTGGCCAAACCAGTGAATCCAGCCGATCGGCTGCAGGTCGTCGTCGGGATACCGGCGGGCCCGCAGCAGCACATCGACGTCGCGGTCGACGGCCAGGTCGCCGTAGACCTCGTCGATCAACGAGAGCTCGTTCGGCAACCCGTCGACCACGGCGTGGCCGCGCACCACCTCGGCCGCCACCGGACCAAGCGGAGGATGCGACGAGGTGCCCCACTGCCACGAACCGCCGACGATGTCGCCCCACCCCGGCCAGTCGTCGAAACAGATCGGCGCGGTGTGGAACGCCAGCAGCGGACCGCCGTCTGACACGTACGTGGTGACGGCATGGCGCCACCCGTCGGATGTCTCGTAGCCGTGGTCCGGGCGCCAGCGGTCGTAGGCGGAGCCGTTCATCCGCCACCACAGGCCGTGGACGATCAGGAGGTCGGGGCGATGCGGGGCCGCGGCGCCGCATCCCAGGAGATCAGCCGCCTTGTCGGGATGGTCCACCAGCACGGCGTCATGTCCGGCGCTGCGACCAAACTCGACGAGTGCTTGCCCGACGGCGACGAAGTCGTGGGCGTGAGGCGAGCCCCCGCAGAGAATCAGGAGGCGGTGGCGATCCTGGGCCATGGCCTCACCCTCACCCGCTCCCGCCCTCGAGCACGTCACGGATCCCCTCCAGCACCTTGGTCATGTTCTCGTGGTGTTCGGCCAGCCGGCGCTCGATGATGCGGGGCTCCTTGTCGGGCATTCGGTCGATGACGGCGGTGAGTCCGGACGGACCGGGCCCGAGGGTCAGCGAGTACAGGAGCTTCGTGGTGCCGCCGACCTGGGGCTCGAGGTGATAGGTCCACTGGGCACCGGGGTTCTCACGGTCCGACGTGCCCCAGCCGAAGGTGCGGCCGTCGTCGTAGGCGATGATCCAGGACTCGACCTCCCAGGTGCCGATCGCCTCGTGTTCGTTCCGCCCAATGAACGACGCCCCAAGCCCCCGTTCCTCCGACGTCCAGACGCCGCCCTGATATTCGGGGGAGAACCGGGCGGGCATGTCGAGATCGGTCACGGCGGCCCACACGACGTCGGACGGGGCGGCGATCACCGTCTCCACCCAGGTTCCGGGCCCGTCGTCGAGCCGTATCGGATCGCTGGGACCGGAGGTGAATGTCATCGGAATGTCGGACATTGCTCGTTCATAGCACAGGGCGAGACGGAGCAGGGAACCTCTTCGTCCGTGGGTGGCGCCTAATACCTTGGAGATCTATGTATAGTGGCTCTATGCACGTGGGAAAGGATCTCGTCGCCGCGTCGGCCACGCCGCTCGTGCTGGCGATCCTGGCCGATGGGGAGAACTACGGCTACGCCATCATCAAGCGGGTCGGCGAGCTGTCCGAAGGCGAGATCGAATGGACCGACGGCATGCTCTACCCCCTGCTCCACCGCCTCGAACGGCTCGGCCACGTCGAATCGGCGTGGCGGTCGGCGGCCGAGACGGGCGGCCGGCGACGCAAGTACTACCGACTGACGTCCGATGGCGCAGATGCCCTGGCCGAACACCGGTCGCAGTGGCGAACGGTCACGGAGGCCCTCGACCGCGTCTGGAACGACGCATCCTTCAAGCCCATGGGGACCACATGGACCTGACCAACCAACCCGAACTCCTGGAATCCCAGATCTTGCAGTGGCGTGAGTTCGCTCGACGGCGCCGGCCGGTGCACAACACCGATATCGAGGAACTGGAGGATCACCTTCGCTCCGAGATCGAGGGGCTCACCGCCGCCGGCCTCAGTCCCGACGAGGCGTTTCTGGTTGCAGTCAAGCGGATGGGCAGCCTCGATGACGTCTCCCACGAGTTCGCCCAGGAGCACTCCGATCGGCTCTGGCGTCAGCTCGTGCTGCCCGGCACCGGTGACGGCGATTCGGCTGGCGGCGGCGCGGGCACCGACCTGCGCGAGTTCAAGATGGTGGTGGCGCTCGGACTCGGCGCGGCGATCGCGGCCTCCGGGCTGCTGGCCTGGGTCGACGACGAGGCGTTCGTCCGCCACCTTCCACTGGCACTACTACCGTTCCTGTTCGGCTACCTGGCCTGGAAGCGCAATCTCGATGGTCGATCCGTTGCGGTGGCCGCCGCGGCCTGGGTGATCGGCGCCGGTGCGCTCGCGCTCTACCCATTCGACGTCGAGGGGTCCGAGGCCCACACGCTCGATCTCGCAGCACTCCATCTGCCGATCGCCTTGTGGTTCGTCGTCGGACTCGCGTATGTCGCGGGTCGGTGGCGGGATCATGATCGCCGTATGGATTTCGTGCGCTTCACCGGCGAGGCGCTCATCTACTACGCTCTCATCGGCTTCGGCGGCGGCGTTCTCATCGCCCTGACGTTCGGCATCTTCGACGGAATCAGCGTCGATCCCGATCCGGTCATCACCAATCTCGTCCTGCCCGGCGGCATCGCCGGAGCCGTGCTGGTCGCGGCCTGGCTCGTCGAAGCCCGCCAGGGGGTGATCGAGGCCATGGCCCCGGTGCTGACCCGGGTGTTCAGCCCGCTGTTCACCATCCTGTTCGTGGTGTTCCTGGTCACGATGCTGGCCACCGGCCAAGGGTTCGATGTCGACCGCGACATCCTCATCCTCATCGATCTGCTTCTCGTCGTCGTCCTCGGGTTGGTTCTCTATTCGATCTCGTCACGTGATCCGCACGCCGAGCCGAACTGGTTCGACCATCTGCAACTGGCGCTGATCGTAAGCGCGCTGGCCATCGACCTGGTCGGCCTCGCGGCGATCCTCGGTCGAATTTCGGAGTTCGGGTTCAGCCCCAACAAGACCGCCGCACTCGGTGAGAACGTGGTGCTGCTGGTGAATCTGGCGGTGGCCGCCTGGCTCTATGTCAGGTTCATTCGCCGCCAGACCGATTTCGCCACGGTGAGCCGCTGGCAGACGTCTTACCTGGTCGTCTACCCGATCTGGGCCGCAATCGTGGTGCTGGCGTTTCCACCGCTCTTCGGCTTCGGCTGATCGCGCGCTCGCGACGGCCCAGCGTTGGAGGTTGACTTTTACTCGTCCGTCCTGTACTTTCCATTATAGTTAATTAACTGATAGATTAATTAATGACGATGTACGAAGGAGGTCCGGTCATGTCGGCAGCAACCTTGAACGCACCACTCGCTCCGGACGATCAGCTGAGCGACATCTTCGCCGCCCTGGCCAACACCACGCGGCGGGCGATCCTCTCACGACTGGCCCAGGGGGAGGCCACGGTGAACGAGCTGGCCGAGCCGTTCGACATCAGCCTTCCCGCGATCTCCAAACACATCAAAGTGCTGGAGGAGGTCGGTCTGATCAGCCAGAGCCGCAAGGCCCAATACCGACCGTGCACGCTGGCGCCGGCCCCGCTGCAGGCCGTCGCCTCCTGGACCGACCAGTACCGCCACATCTGGGAAGCCAGCTTCGATCGCATGGACGTCTACCTCGGCGAACTCAACGCCGAGACCGACGCCGAAAACCAATCCGAAGACCGACAAACACTGGAGAAGAACAATGACTGATGACACCGCAACCGACGATCTCCGGATCGAACGCATCTTCGACGCCCCGATCGATCTGGTCTGGGGCCTATGGACCACGAGTGAAGGCTTCCGGAAGTGGTACGGGCCCGAAGGTTTCACCATCCCCACCGCCGAGATGGACGTGCAGGTCGGGGGCCGGCGGCTGGTCAGCATGCAGTCGCCCGACGGGTCGATGACCATGTGGTTCACCGGTGAGTTCCGGGAGGTCACGCCTATGAGCCGCCTCGTCTACACCGAGTCGATGGCCGACGAGAACGGCAACGTCGTGTCGCCGGCCGACATGGGCATGACCGGCCATCCCGAGGTCACCGAGGTCACCGTCGAACTCGAAGACGTCGGCGGCAAGACCAAGATGGTCATGACCCACGCCGGCATCCCCGCCGACTCGCCGGGGGCCGGAGGCTGGGGTCAGGCCTTCGACAAGATGGCCGCTGTCCTCGCCGACAGCTGAGTCTGTCCCGACGACGCGAATCCGCGATCAGCAGTTGCGCTGATCGCGGATTCGCGTCACCTCGCCGTCGTCGAACGTCAGGCTGACCAGCCGGGCGTCGAGGCGAAGGAGTTGGTCCAACGAGGAGTCGATCCACTCGACGTCGACCGGCTCGCTGTCACAGGCCAGCTCGATCCAGTCCGGCTGCAACTCGAGTACCTCGGCATCGGCTGCCACCCGATACCAGCGCAGGCGGTTGTTCTCGTTGACGACCACCACGTCGGTCGCCGTTGCCGCCATCGGCTCCGCCGTCAGATCGGTTCCGTTGTCTCCGGAGCCGTACATCTGGTAGCGGTCGAACTGCAGCCAGGTGGCGCCGTCGGCGATCGTTGTCCCGACGATCGCCCCGATGTCGAACTGCAGATCCGCCTCGGCCTCGTTGACCGGCTCTTCCGCCGACGTTTCATCACCGGCATCGGTGGAGGTAGTCGTGGTGGAAGTCGAGCTGGACGTCGCAGTCGACGCCGTCGTGGATGACGTGGTGGACGTCGTCAACGTCGTCGATGCCGTGGTGGCGACCGTCTCGGCCGCCTCATCTGTTCCCGGATCGCCGGTCGACCGGCAGGCACCCAGCACGAGAAGCGTGGCGATGAAAGCGGTCCGACCGAACATGGCCACCAACCTAGATGAAGTAGTCGGAGCGGTGGGACCACCCTCCAGGCACTTCGTGAACCATGAGGTTTTGTCGGTCCACGACCCGCTACCGGGTCGTAGACTGACAAAAGCTGCGATGGTTCAGCGGTGGTCGATCGGCTCCACGATGTGTTTTCGCCGGTGGTCGAACACGATCGATGTCTGTTCGTCGACCACGTTGGGCGCGCTGGCGATTCCGTTCAGCACCACCTCGCCCAGCGCATTCATGTCGGCCACGCTGAGGCGGACCAACAGATCGAACGGGCCGGTCAGGAGTGTGACTTCGGTGGTCTCCTCCAGACCCCAGATCGAGTCGACCAGTTCGCGCACCACATCGCGACTCTTCGGCTGAACGCGGATGAACACCAGGGCCTCGAGGGGCCGTCCGAGCGAGCCTGAGTCGATGTGGGCGTGGTAGCCGGTGATGACGCCGCGCTCCTCGAGTGAGCGGACGCGGCTCAACATAGTCGACGGAGAAATTCCCGCCGCCTCGGCGAGTGCCTTGTTCGAGCGGCGGGCGTCACCTTGCAGTTCGGCCAGTATCCGTCGGTCCACATCGTCCATGCCGCGGTCGGCATCGCGCTTGGCCATGCCTCCATCGTGCCACGATCGACCATTGTCGTGTTGGCGACTCATGTCGAACCAAACGCGTCAGACCGGATTTGACGGCAACCGCCCATCTGAGTAAATATTATTCACTGTGAAGGGGTATCAACGGTTTCACTGGCAGGCAAATTCCTTTCGCTGTAGTGTGCATCCACCGGGCCGATCCCGGTTGATGCAAGTACCTGTAGGGGCACGTACATAGAGGGGAATCTGTGAGCGATCTTGACGAATTTGTGGAAGCGAGCGGACGAGAGGAGCAGATCAAGGAGGTCGAACGCCGGATCGAGGCCAACGACGTCCGCTATCTGTACTGCCAGTTCATCTCGGTCACCGGGCGAATCATGGGTAAAGGTATTCCGGCCAAACACTTCGGGGTCATGGCCCGGAAGGGTTTCCAGCTGGTCTACGGCTCCACCGCCAACCTGTTCATCGACCGCCACGGCGACTACATCGGCTACGGCCCGGAGGCCCGTGAACTGGTGGGGATCGCCGAGCCGGAGACGTTCGCCCAACTCCCGTGGGACCCCAAGACGGCTCGGGTCTTCTGCACCCTGTTCCGGGGTCGGGAGGAGGAGGTCGACGGCGGTGCCTTCCTGACGTCCGACTGCCGGGGCAACCTCAAGCGCATCCACGCCGAGTTCGAGGCCAAGCACGGCCTGCACCTGCGGGCCGGGACCGAGCCGGAGATGATGTGGCTGAAGGCCGACGAGAACGGCAAGCCGACCGTCGAGGGCATGACCAACCCGAACTGCTACCACATCGATCAGTTCGCCGAACTGCAGCCCCTGATCCACAAGGTGGTCGAATACTGCGAGGCGCTGGGGCTCGACATGATCCAAGGCGATCACGAGGACGCGCCGGGTCAGCTCGAACTAAACTTCAACTTCGACCGCGCCGAGCTCACCGCCGACCGGCTGTCGACCTACCGTCAGGTTTGTAAGCAGGTCGGCCGGGAGATGGGGGCCTTCCCGTGTTTCATGCCGAAGCCGTTCATGAACGTCTCG
This sequence comes from Acidimicrobiales bacterium, assembly GCA_965216655.1. Classification (GTDB taxonomy): domain Bacteria; phylum Actinomycetota; class Acidimicrobiia; order Acidimicrobiales; family SZUA-35; genus JAHELU01. The sequence goes on along the minus strand of CBDCGP010000009.1, from coordinate 290,554 downwards.
GCCAACGGTTGCCATCACAACATCTCGCTGTGGGACGGCGACGACAACAAGTTCATGCCCGAGGGCGACAATCCGCAGCTCCCCGGCCCGATCGGCATGAAGGCCATCGGCGGCATCCTCGCCCACGTGCGGGCGCTGACCTGTCTGAGTTCACCGACGGTCAACTCCTACCGCCGACTCTGGGACACCGGCTTCTGGGCTCCGGTATTCGCCGACTGGGGGTTCCAGAATCGCACCACGGCGCTGCGGGTCTCGGCCCCCGGCCGCTTCGAGTACCGCTCGGTTGATTCAGCCGTCAACCCCTACCTGTCGTTCGCCGGCCTGCTCAAAGCCATGGACGACGGTCTCGACAACAACCTCGACCCCGGCGAGCCGGAGGAGCGCAACATCTACGAGGCGATGGACGCCGGCAAAACCGTGGAGAAGATTCCGCTGTCACTCGGCGAGGCGTTGGAGGCACTCGACGCCGACGAGGTGGTCAAGAGCGCTCTTCCCGGTGAAATGTACAAGGTCTTCGAACACTACAAGCGCGACGAATGGGAGCGGTTCATGGCCACGGTCACCGACTGGGACGTGAACGAGTACCTCGACGTGCTGCCCTAAAGCTGTAACTCAAACACTTGGCAATCGCTCAGCAACTCAAACACCTGGCAGTCGCTCAGCAACTCAAAGATCCCGAGAACACGTCAAACCCATAATCAACAACAACACAGCAAGAGGAGTTCCCATGTGTGGCATCGCCGGTGTGATTCACCGTGATGGTCCCGCCGACCTCGGAGCCGAGCTGACCCGGATGCTTCAGTCGATGAAGCACCGCGGTCCCGACTCCACGGGCTACGCGCTCTACGGGCCATCCGACGACCTCGTCGTCATCCGTTTCGTCCTGTCCGAACCCCAGAAGGCCACCGGCCTCGGCATGGCCGAGCGCCTGGAACGCAACCGGGCCGAGATCGAGTCTCGGCTCAACAAGATCGGGGCCGACGTCGCCACGATGAGCTCGGAAACCGGCTACGCCTTCCGGGCCACCGTCCGCTACTCGGGCGAGCTCAAACCCCTGGCCGATTACCTCGAGGACGTTTCCGGCTGCGAGGTTCTGTCGCTCGGACACTCACTCGAAATCGTCAAGGACCTGGGTGACGCCGAGAGCGTGGCCGAACAGTACCGGCTGCCCGGTTTCGTCGGCACCCACGGTATGGGTCACGTGCGGATGGCCACCGAGTCCGACGTCGACCTGGCATCGGCCCATCCCTACTGGGCCTACCCGTTCGCCGACGTCGCCGTCGTCCACAACGGGCAGCTCACCAACTACCACCAGTGGCGCCGCCGGCTCGAACGAAGCGGCCACCGGTTCCAGTCCGAGTGCGACTCGGAGATCATCGCCGTCTACCTGGCCGAGAAGATGGCCGAGGGCGATTCGCTGGAGACGGCCATGAAGCAGAGCCTCGACGATCTCGACGGCGTGTTCACCTACCTCTGTGTCACCGGTAACGAGCTCGGGGTGGCCAAGGACGAAATGGCGGCCAAACCGCTGGTGCTGTTCGAATCCGACGAGCTGGTGGCGGTGGCCTCCGAGGAGATCGCCATCCGAGCCCTGGTTGGCCGCGACGTCGAAACCCGTGACCCCTACGAGCGGGAGGTGCTGGTATGGCAAGTCTGAGTTCAGGATCGACCTCGGGCGTCAGCTATGACGCCCGGGGACTGGCCGAACCCGACGCCGAGGCACCGGGCACCGCCGAGATCGACGGCGACAACCGCCCGCATCGATGCCACGGACCTGTCGACCCGGCTGATCAATCTCGAACTGAAGCGGCTGGTCAACGTCGAGGGAATCGGCGAGGTCACCATCGTCAACCCGGGGGCCAAGCACTCGGTCGGCGTCGGCATCCTCCGTCGCTGCAAGATCAACGTGGAGGGCTCGCCTGGTTGGTTCGCCTTCGGGCTGATCGACGGCCCTTGAAGTTCACATCAGCGGGCGGGTCGGCTGGTCGGCGGCCGAGAACATGATGGCCGGATCGGTGGTCATCGAGGGCGGCGCCGGGTCGCTGACCGGGGCCGCGCTGCGGGGCGGGGACCTCGTCGTCAAAGGTGACGTCGGCGCCCGCACCGGCATCGATCAGAAGGGCGGCACCATCATCGTGATGGGCAACGTCGGCATCAACACCGGCTTCATGATGCAGCGGGGCCGCCAGATCATCTGCGGCAACGCGGGCCACAACCTCGGCGACTCGATGTACGACGGGGAGATCTATGTCGCCAGCGACATCGCCTCGCTGGGCGTCGACTGTGTGCCCGGTGAATGGACCGACGCCGACAGCGAACTGATCGACCGCAAGTTCAAGATCTACGATCTCGGCGACCCGCCCGAGTTCCAGAAGTTCGTCTGCGGAAAACAACTGCACAACTACGACTCGCTCGAGCCGTCCGAGCGCAAGCTGGTCATCTGAGGCCGAGCGGAGCGACAAGGAGCAGCTATGGACCCGAATCCCATGAGTAAATCGGCGGCGGCGCAGGACGCCCAGGACGCCATCACCAACAGCCAAACCGACGTGTTGGGCCAGAGCCAGATCTTCACCCCGACCGTCATCAACGACATCCACGTCAAATCCGAACTCGGCCGCTACCGAATGCGCGGCTTCTCGCTGTTCAAGAAGATCCCACACTGGGACGAGCTGGTGTTCCTCCCCGGCACCCTCACCCGGTTCGTGATCGAGGGTTACCGGGAGAAGTGCGAGACCAAGACGGTGATCGGCGGCCGCTTCGCCAAGAAACCGTTGGAGCTCGACATCCCGGTCTACATCACCGGCATGAGCTTCGGCGCTCTGTCGATCGAGGCCAAGATGGCGTTGGCCAAGGGGGCGTCGATGGCCGGGACCGCCACATGCTCCGGTGAGGGCGGGCATGATCCCGCCGGAACGTGATCTGTCGACCAAGTGGTTCTACCAGGTCATCCAGAGCCGCTACGGCTTCAACCCCCACCATTTGATGCTGGCCGACGCCGTCGAGTTCTTCATCGGGCAGGGCTGCAAGGTCGGACTCGGCGGCCATCTGATGGGCCAGAAGGTCACCGAGCAGGTGGCCGAGATGCGGTCGCTGCCGGCTGGCATCGACCAGCGGTCCCCCGCCCGCCATCCCGACTGGATCGGTTCCCGACGACCTGTCGCTCAAGATCCAGGAGATCCGGGAGGCCACCGACTACCAGGTACCGATCCAACTGAAGCTTGGCTCCGTCCCGGGTCTACGACGACGTGCGCATGGCCGCCAAGTGCGGTCCCGACTCGATCTTCCTCGACGGGGCCGAAGGCGGCACCGGGGCCGGGCCCCACCTGGCCACCGAGGAGACCGGCATCCCGCTGATGGCCGCCATCCCCGAGGCCCGGCGGGCGCTCGAGGACGTCGGCCTGGCCGACGACATCAGCCTCGTCGCCGCCGGCGGTATCCGCAACGGCGGTGACGTCGCCAAGTGCCTGGCCCTCGGGGCCGACGCGGTGGCCATCGGATCGGCGGCGCTCATGGCGCTCAACTGCAACAAGGAGATTCCCGGGGTCACCGACTACGAGGGAACGATCGGCGTCCCGCCGGTCAGTGCTATCACTGTCACACCGGTCGCTGTCCGGTCGGTGTCGCCACCCAGGACGTCGAGCTTCGCAAGCGGCTCGATGTGGACGAGGCGGCCGAACGGGTCTACAACTTCCTCATCACGCTCACGATGGAAGTGCAGATGCTGGCCCGAGCGTGCGGCAAAACCGACGTGCACTCGCTCGAACCGGAGGACCTGGCGGCGCTCACCTACGAGGCGTCGGCCATGGCCAAGGTGCCGTTGTGCGGCACTATCTACATCCCCGGTGTGAGCGAGGAGCGGGCGCTGGCCGAGATGCGGGACCTCATCGAGAAGCAGGGAGGTGGTCACTGATGTCGTCGTCCAACTATGGCAAGAAGGAGCAGAAGCGAACCGTCGGCATCGACTCCGAGGTTCTCGCCGGGAAACGCTACGACTACCAGAGCGACCGCTCCCTGGTGGAGGACATCGACCTGATGGCCGTCACCCCCGGGGAGGATCTGAACTGGCTGGAGGACATCCACCTCTTGGAGGAGGACGGCACGCCGGCGGTGTTCGACCGCTATTCGAACTCCTTCATCAAGATCCACTTCGACATCCCCGAGGGCCGCGAGGACGAGTTCGCCCGCAAGGTGTTGATGAAGCACCTGATGGCGGGCAACTCGTATGGCATCCAACTCAAGGACGTCCACTGCAAGTACCCGCAGATCGATCTCGGTTCCTGGGTTCCGATCGACGAGTGCAAGACGGTGGGCACCGACTGGAAACCACCCGTGCTGGAGGGGTGGGAACCCAGGGGAGCACACTGAGCGATGGCCCTCCCAGCTGCTTCCAAGTACGTCATCGTCGGGGCCGGTATCCACGGCCTGTCCACCGCACTGCACCTGGCCCGGGGTCCCGGGTCGGGCGACGACGTCATCGTCATCGACAAGAAGGCCGTCGGCGCCGGCGCATCGGGCATCGCCTGCGGCGTCATCCGCAACAACTACTTCCAACCGGCGATGCGCGAGTTGATGGCCCACTCGGTCGGCGTGTGGGAGAGCGACGTCGACGCCTTCTCCTACCATCCGGTCGGCTACCTGCAGATCAGCCACGAAGCCATGCACGCCGACGTGGCATCGATCTACGAACAGCAGCGAGCCATCGGCTACGAGTCGTCGTTCATCGAAGGGGCCGACGCCTGCCGGCAGTACATGGAGGGGATCTTCCATGACTGGCGGGCCAAGGGAATCACGTCGGTCCTCCATGAAAAGAAGGGCGGGTACGCCAACAACATGGCGTCGCTGCGGGGCCTGGAGGCCAAGTGCCTGGACGCCGGGGTCACGATCCACGCCGGTGTTGAGCTGACCGGATTCGTCCGGGACTCGGGCAACGCCGGTGCGGTCACCGCGGTGGAGACGTCGGCCGGCACCGTCCGATGCGACCACGTGGTGATCGCCGTCGGGCCGTGGGTCCAGGCGCCCTGGGCCATGCTCGACCTACCGACGACCACGGTCATCAACAGCCCTGACGGCGGCGACAGCGTCGAGCGGCCGACGTGGATCTACTGGGCGTTGCAGGAGGGGACCCTCGGTGTCGACCCCGGCTACCTCGTCGACAACGACGGCAACATGCCCCCGGTCGTCCACATCGACACCGACGCGCCCCTGTATGGCGACGACGGCGAGCTGGTCACCGAGGGCCCGTGGGGTATCTACTACAAGCCGGACTTCTCCTTCGGTGGGGTGCAGGGCGGCTACATGCCCTACATCGTCGACAAGCCGGCCGCCGAGGTGGCGGTCGACCCGTACGGACCGGAGAGCCCCGACTTCGTGGTCGGCGACGACTTCTACCGAACCTGGACGTCGGCCCTCTCGCACTGCCAGAAACGGTTCGAAGGTAAGAGCCACCTGATCAAGCCGGAGCCGTCGGGTGGTATCGGTTCGTTCTCCCCCGACAGCTTTCCGATCTTCGACACCTTCTGCGACAACGTCTACTTCATCGCCGACTCGAATCACGGCTACAAGATGATCGGCGTCGGCGCCCTGGTGGCCGACGAGCTGCTGTCGGGGCGACCGTTGGCGCTGCTCGAGCCGTTCCGATACACCCGCTACGCCGAGGGCAACCTCCACCCGGTCTCCAACTCCCCCTACCCCTGGTCCTGACCCCGCCCGCCGTAACTTTGTGACGTTGGCGTCCCCCTCCGACCGAACTTTGTGACGGTGACGACCCATCAGGGGGGTCGTGCGCGTCACAAAGTTCGGGCGGGGGTCAGGTGCAACAGACGGCGAGACCGGCCCAGGTTTGGGGTCGGGCGCCGAGGCCCTCGCCGGTGTCGGGGTTCCAGTACTCGGCGAAGCCCGACCGCGCTGCGCCCCGCCTCAGCCGCCGGGCAAGTTCGGAGGCCAACGAGCCCGTGCCGTCGTGCTGACAGGCCGCACGCCACAGGAGGTAGGTCATCTGCGGCCAGGCCGGACCGCGCCAGTAGCGGTTCGGGTCGAACGACGGCTCCGACCGGTGGACCCCGGCCGGGCCGAACTCGCCACCGAAGGCGGTCGGGTCGCTGAGCTGATCGAAGGCTTCGGGGCGGGGATCGACGAGCAGCGCCAACAGACCGTCGAGGGTCCGGGCCGAACATGACGGACGGACCGGCCCCTCAGCCGGTTCGTCGATCCAGGTACCCGCAGACGGCGACCACCGGGACCGGATGGCATCGGTCACCTCGACCGCCTTGCCCTCGAGCGCTCGGCCCCGCTCCCCATCCGACGACAGGCGAGCCACCAGCATTGCGTTCCACGCCACGAGTGCGTTGAAGCCGATAGAGCCCACGGCGAACTCGTCATTGGCCACCGGTGCTCCGTTGACGTCGTACCGAAGCCCTGACACGAACCGGATCTTGTCGACCATCCATCCCTCCTGCGTGACAGGCCCCGAGCCGTCGGCGGTGGCCCAGCTGTCCCACCGGGGCGAGTCGTCGCATCCGGTCTCCCACGGATGGAAGACAGGGATCAGGCCGCCGGGGGTTCGGAGTCTGGCGTCGAGCAGATGGAGCAGCGCATCACCCGCCCGATCCACCAGATCGTCCGCCTGGTGGCCAACTGCGGCCAGCTCGGTCAATGCAAGGCCGAACATCGGCGGTTGGGTGATCGACGACGTCAGCGGTCGTCCCCAGAACCCGGCGCCGGCGTCGGGCTCCGACCAGTAGATCATGTGGGGCACGAACCCACTTTCTCCTTGATGGGCGAGAGCGGACTCGAGTTCGGTCGCCGCCCGGTCAGGGTGTCCCAGCCGTGTCCAGACGACCGAGTGGAAACACGAGTCCCACAGCCACTGGTGTGGGTAGACCCCCTGGTTGGGAACACAGAATCCGGGCTCGCGCCACGCCTGGTTCATCATGGCCATCACCGGCCGACGCAGCGGGTCGCTCACGACGCGAACGCCATCACGAACCGACGAGCAGGCATGCCTCGGTCGAGCCTCCGAGCTCGATAAGGGCGTTTCCGAAGCCGACCAGCAGATCCGTCGCCGCCTGACGACCCTCCTCCGACTCACTGTCGAGAATGAGATCGGCCGTGACCGAGGCCAGACGCTTGGTGTACTCGCTCCGTAGAGCTTCACGTTGCTCAACGGTGGTGTTCGGAATGAGGTCGATGCGCCGCAGGATCAGGGCGAACTCGTCGAGCGCGATCTCGACGTCCTCGTGCAACGCGTCCTCGGTGACGGCTGCGGGCACGACGGGCGCCAGACCGGCGAGTTCCTCGCGGCACCAGTCGTCGAACGACGTCGCCTCCGGCACCGTGGTGGCCGCCGACCCGGTCGTGTCCGAATCGAGTGTGCGGAGCGCGAACCCGAGACCGAACAGGGTGACGACGCAGGCCGCCACCAGCGCGACTCGTCCCCATGGGAGGCCGGTACCGCCGGCCGAACCGGCCTCGGCCCGTTCGGTCTCGTAGGCGTCCAGCATGGCCGACTCCATTCGGGCCAGGGCATCGGGGCTCGGAGGGTGTTCGCCGTCGACCGACTCCAGCGTGGAGCGGAGGAACTGATCCTCGCCATCCCGGTCCGGCCTGTCGGTCATCGAAGTTCACCGTAGGCGGTCGAGAAGGAGCGGCGGGCTCGGGCCAGCAATGACTCCGTTGCCTGATACGACAGATCGAGTGCGGCCGCCACCTCGCTGACAGAGAAGTCGTCGAGGTAGCGCAACGCAAGGGCGGCCCGTTGGCGGTCAGGCAACGATGACAGAGCCGCCATCACGTGCTCCTCCGGTTCGTCCGAACCGGACGGCGACGACGTCGACGGCCTCTCCGCCCGTAGCAGTTCGAGGGTGCGGGAACGAGTGCGACGCCGCCGCCAGAAGTCGATCAACCGGCGCCGGGCCACGGTCAGAAGCCACGATGGAGTCACTTCGTCGGACCGATTCTGGGCGAATCGTCGAGCGGCCTCGACGAACACCTGACTCGTGATGTCCTCGGCGACGCTGGCCGATCCGCAGCGGACGAGCACGAATCCGTGAACCCGAGAGACGTTGGCGCGGAACAGTTCCTGCAGGGCGGCCGGGCCGTGGGCGGCCTGGCCGTGATCGGTCGGGATCGGTGTCGAGTTCAACCCGGCCACCTCGACGACACCCACCGGTCGACCGCCCTCACCCGTCGAACCTGATAGTGGCCACCCAGTCGATCAATTCGTCGGTCAGATCCTCCGGTTCCTCCCACGATCGAACGCTGGCCCCGAAGCCGAAGATCCGACCGTCGACCTCGGCCACGCCGATCAGCACGCCGGGCATCGTTGGCCACCGGGCAAGGCGGGGATCATCGCCTTCTTCGAGCGGGGCGGAGACCAGCGCCGGTGTCGGATCATCCCGACCCTCTCTCAGCACGACGCTGATGAGGCGAGCCTCGTGAACTGTGCCGTCACCGTCGATCAACTCGATGGTGCCCAAATCGGCCGTGTCCCACTCCGGGTCGTCGAGGAGAGCAGTGGCGGCATCGTCGACCGTTTCGATCGAACCGCCGGGAGTGCCGACCAGCTCACCGACCAGCAGCCGCGTCCCCTTCCAGGCCTGCTCACCGACCGTCACGGAGCCGGCATAGTGATCGACGGCTCGGTCGCCGTCGAACGTCAGTCGAATGCCGGGAAGGGCGGCCGCCGTGTGGGTACCGGGCGGCATCCTCGACCAATTGGCCCAGATGGTCCCTTCGGGCAACGGATGGGGAGCCGACGGCCCGAGGCGGGCGCCACGGATGATCCGGTCGGCCACGTCGTGGAAACCGGGATCACCGGCCATGGCAATATTGATGACGATGATCGGGCCCTGCTCGTCGTCGATCTCGTAGTAGCGGAGCAGCTCCCCGCCCCGGAGGACGATCGAATCGCTTCCACCGGACCACATCATGTTGAGGCAGCCGATCGGACGGCATTCATGGCTGATCGGTCCGTCGGCCGGAACGAGATCGACGTCGTAGCGGCGTGCGGTCCGGCCGTCGATCTCCAGGTCCACGGTCCGCTGGAGGTCAACCTGGGGCAGCGCTGCGATCCAATCGGCGAGGGCGTCGGCCGGCAGCGTCTGGTCTCCGGGGATCACGTCGTTGTCCGGTGCCTGCTCGGCGTCGTAGAAACCGACCGGGCGTTGGAACACGATCACCGGACGCAGGCCTCCGAGCGGGTTCGACGGCGGCGCGAACACCAGCCAGCCGGGGCGGGACTCCTGCATCACCCAGTGCCGCTCGAAGTCGAGCGTCAACTCGATCCCCAGACTGTCGGTCGTGATCGTGCCGGGTTCCACCAGCTGCGGCGCGATGCCGAACCGCTGCTCCAGATCGGTGAGCGGCTCGGGATAGCGGTGGCGCCGATCCTGACGCAGCACGGCGGCGACCGGATCGTTCGCCAGGTCCGGCAGCGGGTCTGATGACAGTGATGTCGAGGAGCCCGCGCCTCCGGCCACCTCGGCGCCGCCGGCTTCGATGGCTGCCACCGCACCCCGATCGTCTCCGTCGGATGGCGGATCGGACAAGCCAGGTTCCCCACTACAGGCGGCAAGACCGACTATCACCGCGCAGACGGCGACGGCGATCGGTCGGTTCACCATGGGACGAGGGTAGATGACGGCCGATTCACGCCGCCACCGCTTGCGGCGCCATCCCAATGCCCACGTTGGACCCTTACGCCTGGGCGGCAGACATGCCGTCGAGCAGGGCGTCCACCGTGGTCACCCAGTCGTCGAAGTGGTCCTGGGACGTCTCGGCGATGCCGCCGACTTCGAGGCTCGGACTCCAGAACAGGCGTAGTCGGTCGGTGTCGGTGGCGAACCCACCCCAGTCCTCGGCTGCGACCACGAGCACACACTCCGACCCACGGGGGATAAAGCCGGGGCAGGCCACCGTGCTCCCGTCGGGCCCATCAATGTTCACGTCGATATCCCACCAGTGGAGCGACTCCCCGGCCAGCGTTCGTTCGCCGTCGCCGACCACCGCGAGCCCGGGCACGCCGGCGAGATGAGCGGCGACGTCCTCGGCGGTTCCCGGTTCGACCAGCTGATCGGCCGGCGGCGGGCCGCTCATCTCCGCAGCCGACAGCTCGGCGGGCACGAGACCCAGCACCGATCCGATGGCGAAATAGGACTCCTCACCGGTGACGGAAAGCGAGTTGGGGTTGAGCCCGTCCAGTTGGAGCCCTTCGGCCGAGTCGTCGACGTCCAGAACGAGGTCGGTGCCGTTCAACTCCAGGCTGTACGTGCCCTCCTGAAGGGTCCGCCCACCAAGAGCCAGGTTGGGAATGTCGGTGTCGGCCGGTTCATCCTCGGTGTCGGTCGGGGCTTCGGTGTCCGCCGGAGCGGTGGTCGTCGACGTCGTGGAGGATGGTTCCGCGTTCTCCATCGTCGTCTCGGTCGAGCCGGTCGACGATTGTTCCTCGGAGTCCGACGAGCCGCAGCCCGTGAGAGCGAGGAGTGCGGCAATGGCGACCGTCGCAACGCCGCGGCAGGCCGATGAGGAAGACATGACAAGTCCCTTTCCTTTGTGGTTCTTGTCCGGTCTCTCGCAGCTGACCGACGAATCTGTCGCGACGGGTCGAGGTTTACTCCCGGCTGATCCGGATGATGTCGCCGGAGCGGGCGTCGACCGAGACGACGAGCAGATCTTCGAAGTCGGCGTTGCCTTCGCCGGGGACCGAAAACGACACGGCCCACACCGGGCTGAGTCCGATGCCCTCTCTCACGAGGCGCACCGCCGTCTGCTCGGGCTCGAAGTCCAGTTCGGCGGCCGCTATCTCGACCGCCCGCTCACTCGAGACCGCAACATCGTTGCTGGCCCGCAGCATCCCGCTCAACGCCAGAACCACGAGCACCACCGCACCCACCAGCAGTGCCTTCGTGGCCCTGGACCACGACCGAACCGTCTCGATCACCGCGGTCACGTTCTCTCCTCCACTCGCGCCTGCTCGGTCCCGTCGGACCTCGTCGCCAACCAGAGCCGCAGGGCGCCGTAGCCGACGACGTGTAGCAGCAGCACCAGACTGACCCACCATGCAGTCGAACGCCAGGACAGCTCGTTCGAGCGACAGTCCCAGTAGGTCAGGCCCGCCGCGCCGACCAGGGTGAGCAGCATGACGCCACTGCCCTCCGCCCCAAGCAGCATGATCAGTCCCATCGCCCCTGATGCTACTTGTTGTTTCGTGAATTCTGGCACACATGTCGACGGTGGACTATGTTGCATGAAGTGGATGGTTGCTGCCACCACATTCAACATCCTGTCGAGAGTAGGTCGTCCGGCGAAGGGGGAATCCGTTCGGAGTGGCACATCCCACCAGCGACAGGAACATGAGTCCAACAACACCAAGGGGGTAGGTCTCGATGGACCTGATTGCGCAGGCCACGGTTGAGGAGCAGTTGACGCTCGACTCAGCCGTCCTGGCCGAGCAGTACTACTTCTGGACCGTCGTGTTCATGTGGTTGATCCACGTCGGCTTCATGTCGTATGAAGCGGGCGTCAGCCGGCGAAAGAACATGATGGCCTCGGCCATGAAGAACATCCTGACCATCGCCGTGGTCACGCCGACGTTCTACTACTTCGGCTGGTGGATCTACGGCTGCATGCAGGAGGGATTCATTCCCTCCTCCACCGATCACGAGTTCTACGGAGCGTTCTGCAAGTCGACGCAGCCTTGGGGCGCCAACATGGGGCCAAACCTCGGTGACAACATCACCGGCGTCTTCTGGGCGGCGTTCCTGCTGTTCTCGTGGACGACGGGATCGATCCTGTCGGGTGCCATCATCGAGCGGGCGAGGATGTCGGCCTATCTGGTCCTCACCTCGGTGCTCGGCTCGGTGGTCTGGATCCTCGACGCCGCTTGGGGATGGAGCGCCGGCGGCTGGCTCATCATCCACTTCGGCTTCCACGACGCTATCGCCTCCGGCGTGGTCCACGGTGTGGCCGGGGCGTTCGCCCTCGGTGTTCTGCTGAATCTCGGACCGAGGATCGGCAAGTACGGGCCCGACGGCAGCGCCCGGGCGTTCAAACCGCACAACACCCACCTGACGCTGATGGGGTTGATGTTGATCTTCACCGGGTTCTACGCCTTCTACTCGGCATGCCTGGTCATCCAGTCGACCACCTTCCCGGGCTGGGCCAACATCTACTTCTCACCGACCACCCTCTCCGCCATCACCTTCACCATCACCATCGGGTTCGCCGGAGGATTCACCGGCGGTTACTTCATCTCGAAGGGCGACCCGTTCTGGACGGTGTCGGGTGGCCTGGCCGGCGTGATCTCGGTCTCGGCCGGCGCCGACATCTACCAGCCGTCGCTCGTCTACCTGCTGTCGATCTTCGGGGCCATCTTCGCCTACTGGTTCGGCAACATGCTCGACAAGAAATGGCGGGTCGACGACGCCGTCGGAGCCGTGGCGGTCCATGGTGCGGCCGGATTCCTCGGCATGCTCTACGTGGGGATCTTCGCGGCCGGCTTCCCGACCGGGCTCGGCAACGGCGGTGCCGGTGTCGACTCGTCGCTGCTCGGCCAGCTCGTCGGCATGGCCACGTTCTTCCCGCTGGGCTTCCTGCCCGGTTATGCGGTGTCGCTCATCCTGAAGCGGATGAACCTGCTGCGGGTGCCGATCGAGGTGGAGATCGTCGGTCTCGACTACTCCGAGTTCGACCAGGACTTCTACCCCGAGTTCGCCAAGATCGACGAGGTCATCGTGATGGCCGACGGATCTGAGGTCCCCGCCGGGCCGATCCTGGCCGAGGCCTACGCCAATCTGACGGCAAGCTCCGCCGCCGAGGCCAGGACATAGGGGGCCGGCGATGCAACAGCTCATCATCGCAATCGTCATCATGTACCTCGTGGTCGGCGCCGCCGCCCTGTGGTATCGACGCAACCAGCACAACGTACTCACACAAGGTACTCACACAACCCGTCGACAGCGAGAGGAGTAGCTGATGGACACGTTCCCCTACGAATCATGGGATGAAGCCCTCGCCGCAGCCCAGGAAGCGGGCGAAGGATTCTTCACCTTCGGGCCCGGCGGCAACACGGCCACGGTGATCCTCACCATTCTCGGCGCCGCCGTGATGGTGGCCACACTGGTGCTGTTCGTCACCACTGAACGCAAGAACCTCGACGAGCACGTCCGTCGGATCAAGGAAGAAGGGTTGGTGTAGCGATGGCAGGCAAACAGGTCGAGTTCCCGCCGGAGCAATCACACTCCAAGCAGTTCGAACGGGCCCTGCTGATCGCCAGCCTGGTCTGCATCGTGTTCGTCGTCATCTGCATCCAGACGGTCGGTGGCGGCGGACTCTAGCCCCGGCCTCTGGCCTCCGCTGAAGATCGCGGCGGTGGGCGCCCTGGTGCTCACCGCGGCGACGACCTTCCTGACGTGGACCTCCCGAAACGGGGTCGATTCGTGGGGTCTCGCCCACGATGATGCCTTTTTGGTGATCGCGGCGTCCGTCATCGGTATCGCACTGGTCGTCAACGGGATCAAGGCGGCATGGATCGCAGCCGGGTTCGCCACCGGGGTGATGATCCGCGACATCAACCAGGTGCGGGCCACCGATTTTGACGTCGGCATCGGCCTGTGGGCGGGGGTGGCCCTCGGCCTGCTGGCCACGATCCTGCTGATCACGTCGCTGTGGCTGGACATTCAGGCCCAGCGAGGAGGTTTGGGGGATCCGGCGTCAGAGTGACGCGACATCGCCCAAACCTCCGGTGGCCTCAGGCGGGATAGACCTTGATCGACAGGAACTTAACTGGTGGTTCCGGCACACCGACCGGACCGTGGGCCACCTCGCCGTGGAGCTGCACCGTGTCGCCCTCATACAGGGTGTAACTGCGGCCGCCGTACTGATACTCGATGCTGCCGGAGAGAATGTGGATGAACTCCACCCCGGGGTGCTGGTACAGCGGGAACTCGTCGTCGGCATTGTTGAGGGTGGTCAACATCGGCTCGATGACGCGGGACGGGCCCCGCAGTGAACCGAGATCGGTGTAGATCCGATCGGGTCCGCTGCCCTCGTGCACGATCTCGTTGCCTTCGCCTTTGCGGATGATGACGAGGTCGTGCTCCTCGTCGAGCCCACGGAACAGCGAGGTGACCGGTACGTCGGCGGCCTTGGCCAGCCGCACCAGGGTGGCGAGGCTCGGTGCCGTCTGCCCGTGTTCGATCTTCGACAGCATGCCCAGCGACACGCCGGCCCGCTCGGCGAACTTGGCCATGGTCAGGCCGAGATCCTGACGCAGTTGCCGGACGCGGATACCGACGGCCTGGCATACCAGAGACCAGTCCTGGTCGGCGCCGGCGTATCCGTCATCTCCGGTGTCGGTGGTGGGTTCGGCGTCCTTGGCTTTACGTTCGATAGTCAGATTTTACCGGTCCGGTACCCCGGTCCCCTCCAACGGCTACGGGGCGGTGCCGGCATGGACCGTCAACAGCGTGTGCCGAGCCAGCGCCGCGTAGTCGGCATCGCTGTGGAGAATCGGCGACCTCGACCGTATGGCCACCGCTGCTATCAGACAGTCTTCAGAAATGATGGGAACGACGGTGGCCCGGGCGAGCAGACCTCGCAACTGAGCGAGATGCTGCTCGTTGCGGGCGCCGGCGAGCACCTCCATGCTTATCGCATCGCAGATCGCCAAATCGGAGGCGAGGAGATCATCAACCGTGTTGCACACATCGGATCCGGTGTCGCGCAGGAACTCGACCCAAGCCGAGGTGTCTATGATGATCATTCGGTACGACCGGCTCTCATCTCTTCGAGGTCACCGTCCCATCCCGAACCTCGCAAGCGTCGGGCGTCAACTCGAGCGTCGCCGACCAGCCATTCACGCACGGCGTCGACCTCGGCCGACGGGCCCCGCCCAGGCGGGGCGTGCAGATAGATGAGGCGCCCCGACTCGACCTGCTCGGCGACCGGGCGGACCACTGCGCCCTGAGTGACCAGATCGGCGACGATGTGGTGCCAGCCGAGGGCCACGCCATGCCCGGCCTGCACCGCCTGGAGGAGAACGGTGTAGTCGTTGGCCACGGTGGCGCCGCGCTCGCTTGGGGCGTCGACGCCGACCGCGGCGAACCACTGCGACCATGTGAGACGCGAGCGGTGCCGCTCCTGAACGTGGAGCAGCGGCAGCTCCCGCAGCCGCTCCACCGGCACGGGCAGCGCTCCGAGCGTGCGGGCGAAACCTGGCGAACAGATCGGATAGACGAGCTCGCGGGCCACCGGCCACCGGTTGCGATGCGGCCACGTGCCCCGGCCGATCGGAATGAAGAGGTCGAGCGACTCCAGATCGAATGAGTTGGTGTCGCTGGTGATGCACTGGACGTCGATCGACGGGGCGGTCAACTTGAAGCGGGCGAGCCGTGGAATGAGCCAGTGGACGGCGGTGGCGGTGGACGTACCGATCGTGACCGTCCCGCCGCCTTCTTGGCGGCGCCGGCGGAGCTCGTCGATTCCATCAGCGATCGTGGCCAGACCGGCCCGGACGGCGTCGGCCAGCACCCGACCGGAGTCGGTCAGCTCCACCCCCCGGTGCAGACGGCGGAACAAGGGTGTGGCCAGCTCGGTCTCGAGCCGGCGTACCGCGTGGCTGATGGCGGGCTGCCCGATTCCCAGTTCACGAGCGGCGACGGTGAAGCTCCCGTGGCGGGCCGCAGCGTCGAACGCGGCGAGGGCCGACAGCGGATAGCCCGGAGCGCCGTCGCCTGCGCTTGTGTCATTACTCACGTTCATGCCAGATCCCAGACTAATCGCTGTTCACAGCCATATTGGAGCGGGTTTATACTCCGATGCCATGAGTCGAATCAAGAAGGCGGCGGAGAAGGCCGGGCAGAGGGCGAAGGATCTCGCCGGTGGACTCAGGGGGCGGACCAATGGGTCGGCGCCCGCCCGCTATTCAGCCGCCGGGCTGGTCAAGCGGGGCATCACCGGCGAATCGTGGCCACGGGCCTGGCGGCAGCACGAGCTCAAGTCGAGCTACGACGTCGTGATCATCGGCGCCGGGGTCCACGGTCTCGCGGCCGCCTACTATCTGGCCGCCAACCACGGCATCACCAACGTCGCCGTCGTCGACAAGGGCTACGTCGGCGGCGGCGGATCGGGCCGCAACACCGCCATCGTGCGGTCCAACTACCTGACCCCCGAAGGGGTGGCCTTCTACGACCGGTCGCTCGACCTCTACAACACGATGGCCCACGATCTCAACATCAACGTGATGTTCTCCGAGCGGGGCCACCTCACCCTGGCCCACACCGACTCGGCGCTGCGCACGATGCGGTGGCGGGCCGAGGTCAACAAGTTGCAAAACATCGACTCGAGCGTGATCACCCCCGACGAGATCAAAGCCCTGGCCCCCAGTCTCAACACATCGACGAACACCCGCTACCCGATCCTGGGTGCCCTCTACCATCCACCGGGTGGGACCATCCGCCATGACACGGTCAACTGGGGTTACGCCCGGGCGGCCGACGCGCTGGGCGTCGAGATTCACCAGAACACCGAGGTGACCGACATCATCGTGACCGGTGGGGAGGACGCCGAGGGCAAGGGGGTGGGCGGTCGGGTCACCGGCGTGCGCACCAACCGCGGTGACATCTCGGCCCCCGTGGTGCTCAACACCACCGCCGGGTGGGCTTCGCTCATCGCCGCGATGGCCGGCGTCAAGCTCCCCATCACCACCCACCCGCTGCAGGCTGCGGTGACGGAACCGGTCAAGGTGTTCCTGCCGACGGTGGTGGTATCGGGGTCGCTGCATGTCTACGTCAGCCAGACCGACCGGGGCGAGCTGGTGTTCGGCGCCTCGGTGGATCCGTTCGCCACCTACGACATGCGGGGTTCGCTCGACTTCACCGAGGAGCTGGCCGGCCACGTCCTCGAACTGATGCCCGGCATCTCCAAGATGCGCCTGCTCCGCCAGTGGGCGGGGTTGTGCGACATGACCCCCGACTACTCCCCGGTCATGGGCTTCACCCCGTCGACGGATTCCTGTGCGACGTCGGCTGGGGCACCTACGGCTTCAAGGCCGGCCCGGTGTCGGGTGAGCAGATGGCCGAATGCATCGCCACCAATCAGACCCCGAAACTCATCGCCCCCTTCGGCCTCGACCGCTTCACCTCCGGCAGGCTCGTCGGCGAAAAGGGTGCGGCCGCCGTCGGCCACTGATCGCCCTCCGGATCGAAAGGACCCCATCGATGCTCCTCGTACCCTGCCCGAACTGCGGGCCCCGCAACGCCGCCGACCTCCGCTACCTCGGCGAGAGCCCGGCCCGACCGGCCGCCGCCGACGCCACGCCGGACGCGTGGCGGAGCTACCTGTATCTGCGCGACAACCCCGCCGGGTGGCTCGCCGAGATGTGGTACTGCCGCTCCGGCTGCCGCCGCTACTTCACCCTCGGGCGCAACACGGTCACCAACGAGTTCCGCAACAGCCCACTGCCGTTCGCCAAAAGCGAACGGCCAGATACACAGCCGTTTGAGAAGGCAGGTCGATGATGCCCCGACGACTGCCACCTCGGGCCTCCGAGGTCATCGACCGCAACACGCCGGTGTCGTTCACCTGGAACGGCGACACCGTGACCGGCTATCAGGGCGACACCATCATCTCGGCGCTCGCCGCCTCCGGTGAGCGGATCTTCTCCCGCTCGATGAAGTACCACCGCCCCCGCGGCATCCTGACCGCCGACTATTGGGATCCGAACTGCCGCTTGCAGGTGGGCGACGAACCCAATGTGCGGGCGGCCACCGCCTGGTCGAGCCGGGCATGGAGGTGTCGGGCCAGAACGCCTGGCCGTCGCTCGACTTCGACGTGCGGGCCGCCAACGGGCTCGTGAGCCGATTCCTAACCGCCGGCTTCTACTACAAGACGTTCATGAAGCCGGCCCGCCTGTGGCCGGCCTATGAGAAGGTGCTGGCCACCTTCGCTCCCGGTGGCTCGGTCGATCTCGACACCCCGCACGGCTACTACGACAAGCGATACGCCCATCCCGACGTGGTGGTGGCCGGCGGTGGACCGGCCGGCATGGCGGCGGCGCTGGCCGCAGCCGACGAAGGCGCCCGGGTCATGCTGGTCGAGCACACGCACCACCTGGGCGGCCACCTGCTCATCGGCGACGACGCCGAGCGGGCCACCGCCGCCGAACTGGCCGCGGCCTGCACCGACCACCCGTCGATCGAGGTGCTGCTCGACTCCACCGTCACGGGCCGCTACGAGGACAACTGGATCGCCATCGTCCAGCGCTCCCATCCGGTGGCCATCGAGCGGCTGATCAAGGCCAGGGCCAAGATCCTGGTCGTGGCGCCCGGGCTCATCGAGCGACCGTATGTGTTCAGTGGTAACGACCGGCCCGGCGTGATGCTCTCCGGCGCCGCCCGCCGTCTGATCGGCCTGTACTCGGTCAAGCCCGGGAACCGGGCGGTGGTACTGACCGCCAACTCGTCGGGCGATGCGGCCGTCGCCGCCCTCGAATCCGCCGGGGTGCAGGTGGCAAGGGTGGTAGACGCCCGGAACGGCGAATCGGTGGCCGCCGCCCACGGATCACCCAAGGAGCTCAAGGAGGTCGAGCTGACCAGCGGGTCGACGGTCGAGGCCGACCTGCTCGTGACCGCCGTCGGGTGGACCGCCCCGACGTCGCTGTTGAACATGGCCGGCGATCGTCCCGTCTACGACGAGGCCGCAGCCCGGTTCGTCCCCGGCGGGCGGGTGCCCGACAACGTGCTGGCCACCGGTGGGATCGTCGGCGACGGCACACTCGACGAACTGATCGCCCACGGTCGGGCCACCGGCGAACTGGCCGCCCAGCGGGCCGCCGTGGTTCGGGCCACCCTGCAGGCGGCGACGGCCCGGGCTCGGGCCCACACCGATCCGATCCCCGCCGCCCCGGCCGACAGCCGCCCGGCCCTGTCGCCCGACCCACACCCCGCGCTGTTCCGGTCGACCACCCACGGCATGGTCGACTACTCGGAGGACGTCGCATCCAAGGACCTGGTGGCGGCGGCCAAGGAGGGGTACGACTCGGTCGAACTGGTCAAGCGCTATACGACCTCCACCATGGGGCCCGAGCAGGGCAAGCTGGAGACGGTCAACACCGTGGCCGTGCTGGCCGAGGCGTTGGGCGAGACCATCGGCGAGGTCGGCACCACCGTGTGGCGGCCGCCGTTCGCCCCGATCACACTCGGCGCGCTCGGTGGCCGGGTCTTCGAACCGACGCGGGTCTCGTCGATCCACCCGTGGCACGAGGCCAACGGCATGACCTCGATCCTGGCCGGCCAATGGGTGCGGCCCGAACACTACGGCGACCCGGCGGCCGAGGTCCGCAACGTCCGGGCCAACGTCGGCATCATCGACGTGACCCCGCTGGGCAAGCTCGACCTCCGAGGCACCGACGTCCCCAAGCTCCTCAGCCTGCTCTACACGAACAAGTGGATGCAGCTGCCGGTCGGCGGCGTGCGCTACGGGGTCATGTGTGCCGAGGACGGCGTGGTCATGGACGACGGCGTGACCGGACGGCTGGCCGACGACCACTACCTGATGACCACGACATCGTCGGGCGCCGGTTCGGTGTGGGAGTGGGCCGAGAACTGGCTCCAGACCATGCACCCCGACTGGGACGTGGTGATCACGCCGGTAACCACTGCGTTCACGTCGATCAACGTGGCCGGGCCGAAGAGCCGGGAGCTGATGGGCCGTCTGACCGATGTCGATCTCGATCCCGAGGCGTTCGGCTACATGAACGTGCGGCGGGGGACGGTGGCCGGCGTCGAGGGGTGTGTGATGTGGCGGATCGGGTTCACCGGTGAACTCAGCTACGAACTGCATGTGCCTGCCGGGTTCGGGCTGCACGTGTGGGAGGCGCTCCTCGAACACGGGGCCGACCTCGGCATCGGGCCATTCGGCCTCGAGGCCCAGCGCATCATGCGCCTGGAGAAGGGCCACTTCATCGTCGGCCAGGACACCGACGGGCTCACGAAGATGCCGTCCACCGGGCTCGAGGCACTCATCAAGCTCGACAAGGACGACTTCGCCGGCAAACCCGAGCTGGCCTGGTCGCTCGACGAGGCCCTTCCCCGGGTCGTCGCCATCCAGCCGACCGACCCGAACCTCGTGCCCGACGAGGCGTGTCAGATCGTGCGGGCGGGCACCAACGAGATCATCGGCCGGATCACGTCGTCTCGCTACTCGCCCACGTTGGAGCGGTCGATCTGCCTCGGCCAGGTTCCGCCCGACTCGGCCGACGCCGGTACCGAGTTGACCATCGTGCTCACCGACGGTTCCCGAACCACGGCCATGGTGATGGCCCATCATGCCCACTTCGACCCGGAAGGAGAGCGGCTCCGTGTCTGAGTTCTCCACATTCGCAAGCTCCATCATCGAGGCGACCTCACCCGACGGCGCCGGTGATGCCGTGGCCGTGTCCGACATCAGCCACCTGACCAAGCTGGTGGTCAAGACCACGGCCGCCCGCCCCGACGGGCTGGGCCCGGCCTTCGGGTCGAGTGAGGTTCACGGCGGCTCCGACGACGACCGGGCGGTGATCTGTGGAACCCGTCCCGGCGAGTGGACCGTCATCGGCTCGGCCGAGTCGGCGGCGCAGGCCGTCTCGTCGACCACGGCCCATGTCGTCGACATCACCCACGGTCGGGTGCTCATCGAGGTGGCCGGCGCGAACGCCCCGTCGGCGCTCGAGAAGGTCTGCAGCCTCGACTGGTCCGACGACATGATGCCCGACGGCGCGGTGACCTCGGCCTCGGTGGCGAAGGTGTCGTGCGATGTCATCCGCCACGACAAGGCCGACGGTACCCTCTGCTACTGGCTGGCCGCCGACCGCTCGTTCGGGCAATATCTGCACGATGCGCTCGTCGACGCCGCCGACGAGTTCAACGGCTGATACGGCATCTATCAGTCGAATATTCGGTTGTTTATCCAGATCGGTCGCTGAAGTTCGGATCTGCCGGACACCACTTGCATCTCTGACTCCCAGCGTCGAGAATTGGTTGCATAGGCGATGGCTCTCCTACGGCGGGGTGAGCCGTCGCCTTGTTTTGCGTGGCGCCACCGACAGAGGAATGACGATGACCGACATTGCCGGCAACACCGACGTCGACCAACAGGCGGCCTACCGCCTCGATGACCGCTACCGGGCAACGGAAGGGCGCGTCCTCCTGACCGGCGTCCAGGCACTGGCGCGGCTGCCGCTCGATCAGCTTCGTATCGACGCCGCCGCCGGCCACAACACCGCGGCCTTCGCCAGCGGTTATCCCGGATCGCCCCTCGGCGGTCTCGACACCGAGATGAGCAGGGCCCGTAGGCTCGTGCCGGAGCTCGCATTCGTCCACCAGCCTGCGGTCAACGAGGAGCTGGGAGCGACCTCGGTGATGGGATCCCAGCTCGCCGCCACACGACCCGACGCCCGCCATGAGGGGGTGGTCGGATTCTGGTACGGGAAGGCGCCGGGTCTCGACCGGGCCGGTGATGCGCTGCGCCATGGCGTCTTCGCCGGCTCGTCGCCCATGGGCGGAGCCGTGGTCCTCGTCGGCGACGACCCAAACTGCAAATCGTCCACGATGCCGTCGTCGTCCGACGCCACCCTCGTTGACCTCCATATGCCGATCCTCTACCCGGGCACCGTGGCCGAATGTCTGGAACTCGGCCTCCACGCCGTGGCCCTGTCCCGGGCCTCGGGGCTGTGGACGTCGATGAAGATCGTGACACCGGTGGCCGACGGATCGGGCACCGTCGACCTGCCGGCGCTGCGCGAGGCTCCCGTTCTACCGACGATCGAGATCGACGGGGAGCCATGGCGCAATCACCCCTCCGCCATGTTCCTCGGCCGACGCATGCTCGACGTCGAGCGCCAGATGCGTGAGATCCGCCTACCCCTGGCCGACGAATACGCGAAGCTCAACGACCTCAACCGGGTGACCGTCGATCCGCCCGACGCCTGGATCGGACTCGTGGCCACCGGCTTCACCTACTACGAGGTGCTCGAAGCCCTGCGCCGCCTCGGCCTCACGTCGGAGGCCGATATCGCGGCCGCCGGGATCCGTCTGCTGCAGCTTCGGATGCCGGTGCCGTTCGACCCCGAGAAGGTTCGGCGCATGGCCAGGGGCCTGGACGAGATCGTGGTGATCGAGGAGAAGAACCCCACCCTCGAATGGCTGATCAAGGACGCGCTCTATGGCGGCGGACACTATCCGAGGGTGGTGGGCAAACGCCACGAGGACGGTCGGGTTCTGATGCAAGCCTGGGGCCGGCTCGATGCCGACGCCATCCTTCCCGGACTGCGCGAGCGCCTGGCCGCCCGCCTCGACGATCGCCTGGCACGCCTCGACGGCCCTCAGCCGGGAGGCGCCGCAGTGGGCGGAGACGACACAAGCCGCAAGCTCATCCCGCTATCGGTCAACCGCACCCCGTTCTTCTGCTCCGGTTGCCCGCACAACTGGGGCACGAAGACCCCGCCCGACGCGCTCGTGGGAGCAGGCACCGGGTGCCACGGCATGACCCTGCTGATGGACGCCGAGCGGGTGGGCGAGTCGATCGGCATCACCGCCATGGGCTCCGAGGGGGCGCAGTGGATCGGGATGGCCCCCTTCGTCGAAACCGACCACCTGTTCCAGAACTACGGTGACGGCACGTTCTTCCACTCGGCCCAGCTCGCCCTGCAGTACTGCATCGGTGCCGGGATGAACATGACGTTCAAGATCCTCTACAACGACACGGTCGCCATGACCGGCGGCCAGGATGCGGTCAACCAACTGTCGGTTCCCGATCTCGTATCGGTGCTGCTCGGCTACGGCGTGGCCAAGGTGGCCGTCACCACCGACGATCTCAGCCGGTACCGGGGGCGAGGGGCGACCGTCACGTTGCCGTCGGACGTGGAGGTTCACGATCGGGCCGACATCGAGGCGGTGCAGGAGGATCTGCGATCGACGCCGGGCGTGACCGTTCTGATCCACGACCAGGCCTGCGCCGCCGAACTCCGGCGGGCCCGCCGCCGGGGCCGGTTGACGATGCCGACCCGTCGGGTGGTGATCAACCACCGGATCTGCGAGGGTTGCGGCGACTGTGGGGACGTGTCGAACTGCCTCTCGGTGCAGCCCGTCGACACGCCGTTCGGGCGGAAGACCACGATCGATCAAGCGTCGTGCAACTTCGACGAGAGTTGCCTGCACGGCGACTGCCCGGCGTTCATGACCGTCGAGGTCGGCGAGCAAACGTCCGACGGCATGGCCCCCGCCGACGGAGAGCAGGCGTCCGACCCACACTCTCATCGATCCGTACCCGACCCGATCGTTGCCGATGACGTCGAACAGGTGAGGATCCGGTTGGCCGGCATCGGCGGCACCGGGGTGGTCACAGTTGCCCAGATTCTCTCCACGGCCGCCATGTTCGACGGCTGGGATGTGCGGGGGCTGGATCAGACCGGGCTCAGCCAGAAGGCCGGCCCGGTGGTGAGCGACATCGTGCTCGCCCGCCCGGGGGCGATCGCCTCCAACCTGGTAGGGGGCGAGCAGGCCGACGTGATCCTGGGATTCGACGCCATGGTGGCGCTGGCCGACGGCCCGGTCGCCGCCGCCGACCCCTCGGATTCCACCCTCATCGTGTCGACCCACCGCACCCCGACCGGCCGGATGGTGTCGCATCCCGACATTCCCTACCCGACCGCAGAGCTCGAGCAGCGACTGACCGCACTGACCCGTGGGGACAACGGCGACCGGGCGGGCGATCGGGCCCATCCCCTCGACTCGGTGGCGCTGGCCTCGGCGCTGACCGGATCGGCCGCCACCGCCAACATACTCATGCTCGGTGTTGCGCTGCAGTTGGGCACGATCCCGGTGTCGGTCGAGAGTGTGGAGCGGGCCATCGACCTGAACGGGGTCGCCGTCGACGCCAACCTCGCCGCCCTCGACTGGGGTCGGCGCTGGGCCCACGATCGCACCGCAGTGGAACAGTTGGCGTCCGCCGGATTCGGCGAGACGTCGCAGCCCGCCGTTCGGGTATCGGTTTCGGAGCTGCCCCGCTCGCTGCGTTCGACGATCGACGGCTGGTCGCTGCCGGATGACGTCGCCGAGCTGTTGACGATGCTCGCCGCCGATCTCGTCGCCTACCAGGATCGGGCCTACGCCGAGTCGTTCCTGACCACCGTCGGCGAGGCGTTGACGGCCGAACGTGGCGTCGGCCGCGCCGGCGGTGCCGCCGATCATGCGATTGCGCTGCCGTTCACGACGGCCGTCGCCCGGAACCTCCACAAGCTGATGGCCTACAAGGACGAATACGAGGTGGCCCGGTTGCTGATCGGGCCGGAAGGCGTGGCGGCGGCCGAGGCGGTCGGCGGCACCGGTGCCGAAGTCACCTGGCACCTGCACCCGCCGATGCTGAAAGCGCTGGGGCTCGACGACAAGGTGCCACTCGGCTCCTGGGCCAAACCGATGCTGAAGACGCTGGCGGCAGGCAAGCGGGTGCGGGGCACCCGCCTCGATCCGTTCGGTCGAATGGAGATGCGCCGCATCGAGCGTTCGCTGATCGACGAGTACCGCTCGGCGTTGACCCAGGTGTTGCCGCGGCTGTCGTCGTCCAACCTCACCGAGGCCACGGCCCTGGCCCAACTTCCCGACCTGGTCAGAGGCTACGAGGAGCTCAAGCTGCGCAGGGTCGAGGAGTTCCGCCGGGCGCTGGCCACCGCCCTCGACGACTTCCGGTGACCGCACGAAACCCCATAGGTTTTGCGGCTCCACGACCCGGTTGTGGGTCGTACACGGTCAAATGCTGAGCTAGGGTCCACGCCATGACCCCGGCCGAACTCCTGGCAGCCCTTCAGCCTCAACCGCCCGACAGGCCTCTCGCCGGGTCGACCTGGGATGTGGTCATCGTGGGTGGCGGGCACAACGGTCTCACAGCCGCCGCCTATCTGGCCCGGGCGGGCACGAAGGTGCTGGTTGTCGAACGTCGCGACCGGCTGGGAGGGGCGGCGACATTGGAGGAGATGTGGCCGGGCTACATCATCTCACCGTGCGCCTATCTCGCCGGGTTGTTCCACCAACGGGTGATCGACGATCTCGGGCTCCGCTCCCATGGTCTCGAGATCGTCATGGGCGACCCCACGTACTTCGCCCCTTTCGAGGACGGCAACTCGTTCACCGCCTGGGCCGACGGTGACCGTACAATCGAGTCGATCCGGGCCTTCGCCCCCGGCGACGTCGAGGGCCATCTCGCCCGGGAGGCCCTGTTCGACCGCATCCGCGACGCCCTCCGTCCGCCTGGTGACGGCGATCTGTGGCTCGACCACGCCCCGTCGCGGTCCGAGATCGAGGAGCGGTTGGCCGGCGACGACGAGATGTTGTCGACCGTGTTCACCGACAGCCAGATCGAGCATTTGCGGCGCTACTACTCCGACGAGCGCATGGTCACCGCCTACGCCGGGCAGGGCATCATCGGCACCAACGCCTCGCCGTTCGATCCCGGCACGGCGTCGATCGACTACCACCACGCCTCGGGTCGCCAGGAGGATCAGCCCGGCGAGTGGGGATTCGTGATGGGCGGCATGGGGGCGGTGTCCCACGCCCTGTACCGGGCCGCCGTCGGGGCCGGCGCCGTCGTGGCGGTGGATCACCCGGTGGCCCGCATCATTCCCACCGAGGGGGTCGAGCTGGCCGACGGATCCGTCGTCCACGCGCCCGTCGTGGTGGCCAACACCGACCCGGCCGTCGCCCGCCGGCTGCTCGGCCCGGATGCTCCGCCGGAGTTCGCGGCTGCGGTCGAGGCCGTGCCACGGGAAAGCGCCACCGTCAAGGCCACCTTCGCCCTCACGGCGCTGCCCGACTTCGGGCAACCGCACGCCACGATGGCCCAGGTCGAGATCGCCCGTTCGGCCGAGGCATTGCACGACTCGTATCTCGCCGCTCGACGAGGCGAAGTCTCGGACGAGTTGTGGTGCGAGCTGTACTTCCAGACTCCCTATGATCCGTCGATCGCCCCGCCGGGGCGGCACGTCCTCTCCGCGTTCTGTCAGTACGTGCCCTACACGTGGGCCGATGGGCGGTCCTGGGACGACCATCGCACCGACGTTGCGGACCGGGTGATCGCCTCCATCGAGCGGTTCGCCCCCGGTTTCGGGGCCGTGATCGAGCACGTCCACATCGACGGCCCGCCAGATCTCGAGGAACGCATCGGACTGACGGGAGGACACATCTTCCACGGTTCCTGCCTGCCAGCACACATGTGGGACAGGCGTCTCCCGTATCGGACCGGTGCCCCGGGCGTCTACCTGTGCGGCGCCGGCACCCATCCCGGCGGTTCGGTCATCGGCGCCAACGGTCGCAATGCCGCGCAGGTCGTGTTGGCCGACCGTAGCGTGGAAGGACTTCAAGGGAGGGACACATGACGGATCCGAACGAGATGGCCGAACTCAGGGCCACATTGGGACCCTGGCTCGATCAACACTCACGACCCGGATGGAAACCATCGTTCGGCTCGGGCGATGGCGATCGGCCCTTCGGCTGGTACAACGCAACACCGCCTGCGGGCGCCGGTCCGACACCCACCTGCGGCGAGTGTGAGGATCCGATGGAACTGGTACTCGCCGTCGACCTGAGTGGCGTGCCGGCCGAACTCGGCCATCCTCTGAGGGAGGGAATGGTCGAGGTCTACTACTGCAACGGCGGGCTCGACCTCGAGTGTTACCCCGAGACCTGGGATCCGTACGCTGCCGGGCACCACGTGCGGGTCGTCGATCCGTACGGGAGTGACGCCGGCCCCACGGGCGGGCGGGTGATAACCGGCTGGGAGCTCACCACCGATCGGCCCGACCGTGACGATCTGATCGAACTCGGCGCCCAGATCTCATTCGGCTCCGACGACTTCCGATTCGCGGTTCCCGATGCCGGCATCGACCTCGACGTCGGCTACGGCGAACACCTCGACGAGGTGATCGGCACGCCCGCCCAGGGCGACAAGCTCGGCGGCTGGCCGAACTGGGTGCAGTATCGGCAGCACGCCGCGTGCTCGACGTGTGGCGAGGAGCTGACCCACTTCTACCAGCTCGACGACGGCGGTCCGCACGGCCTGATGTTCGGTGACGCCGGTTGCGCCTACGTCGGCTACTGCCGAACCCATCCCGAGATCATGACCCTCCACTGGCAGTGCCACTGACCGTGCTACTGAAGGCACCCCCCTTACGGCGACACACCGCCGTAGGCGACGCCGGCCAGGTGGGACATCTCGCGATCGAACGTCGTGAGATCGTCGAGCGTGAAGTCGGACAGCGACGAATGGCCGCAGGCGCGAGCGATCACCGCCATCAGGTCGACGGTCGCGGTGAGGAACCGCTCCAGGCGGTCGGCGGCCTCGTCGACCACCAGCCGGGATCTCAGGTCCTGCTTCTGGGTGGCGATGCCGACCGGGCAGTTGTTGGTGTTGCAGGCCCGCATGCCGAGACACCCGATGGCCTGGATGGCCGAGTTGGCCACGGCGACCGCGTCGGCACCGAGGGCCAGCGCCTTGGCGAAGTCGGCGTGGGTCCGTAGGCCGCCGGTCGCCACCAGCGTCACATCACCGCGGCCGATGCGGTCGAGGTGGCGACGGGCCCGGGCCAGGGCCGGGATCGTCGGCACCGAGATGTTGTCACGCAACACGGTGGGGGCGGCACCGGTTCCTCCGCCCCTACCGTCGAGGATGATGTAGTCGACGCCGATGTCGAGCGCGGCGTCGATGTCGGCCTCGATGTGTTGAGCCGACAGCTTGGCCCCGATCGGGACGCCGCCCGACACCTCCCGAACCTGGGCGGCCACCTCCCGGTAGTCGTCGACTGTGATCAGATCAGGGAAGGTGGCCGGGGAGATCGCGGCCTCCCCTTCGGTCAGATCGCGGACCTCGGCGATCTTCCCCGTGACCTTGGAGCCGGGCAGGTGGCCGCCGGTCCCGGTCTTGGCCCCCTGACCGAACTTGAAGTGGAAGGCGGCCACATCGGCCACCTTGTCGAGCGACCACCCGAACCGGCCCGACGCCAACTCGTAGAAGTAGCGGGAGTTCTCGGCCTTCTCCTCGGGCAGCATGCCGCCCTCGCCGGAGCAGATCCCGGTGCCGGCCCGTTCGGCGCCGCGAGCCAGCGCCACCTTGGCCTCCTCCGACAGCGCTCCGAAACTCATGTCGGAGACGAAGATCGGCATCGACAGCTCGAGCGGCTTCTCGGCGTTCGGCCCGATGACGGTCGTGGCTCGAACCGGTTCGTCGTCGAGCAACGGTCGACGGGCGAGCTGGGCGGTGACGAACTGGATGTCGTCCCATGACGGCAGCTGGAGATGCGACACCCCCATCGCCGCCGTCGGACCGTGATGCCCCAGCTTCGACAGACCCTCGCCCGCCAGCCTCCTGATCAGCGCCACATGGGGCTCGTCGTCGGTTCCGTGGGGATCCTGGTACGCGCCCTGATAGGCGTCGCGGTCATACGGCTGGGGATTGTCGTGGGCCCATGCCTCGATTTCGGCGGCGTCGACCATGACCTCGCCGTCGTCCGAAACCCACGACGTGAACTTGGCCAGTTGCTCGGAGTTGTTGTAAGCGCTGATGCCCGATTCGACCCGGTAGTCCCAGCCGTGGAGCCCGCAGATCAGATTCTGGCCGACCACCGTGCCATCGGCCAGGAGCGCTCCCCGATGGAGGCAGCGCCCATAGAGCACCGAGTGCTGCTCGTGGTCGTCGCCATAACGGACCACCACCAGATCGACGGTGCCAACCATCGCCCCGTGGGGCGTGTCGACCTCCAGCTCATCCCAGGTGGCAATGGCGATGGGTTGCATCAGGCTCCGGCTCCTTGCTCAGGTGGCATCCCCGACTGTAACCCGGCCCGGGGTTGACACTGTTCCCTCGATGACCGAACATATGTTCCTATGAACAATCCGACACGAGCGTCGGCGCCACGAACCATTCTCCACGCCGACCTCGACGCCTTCTACGCCTCGGTGGAGCAGCGGGACGACCCGGCGTTGCGCAACAAGGCGGTGGCGGTCGGCATGGGGATCGTGTTGGCGGCAAGCTACGAGGCCCGCCGCTTCGGGGTGAAGACGCCGCTCAGCGAGGGCATTGCCCGCAACCGCTGCCCCCATCTCGTCGTCGTACCACCTCGTATGGAGGCCTACGCCGAGGCCAGCCGGGCGGTGTTCGAGATCTTCCACGACACCTCGCCGGTCGTGGAGGCCATGTCGATCGATGAGGCGTTCATCGACGTGACCGGGCTTCGCCGTCTCGTCGGCCCGGCCGAGAAGGTCGCGGCCGAACTGAGGCGACGGGTTCGCGACGAGGTCGGTCTGCCGCTGAGCATCGGTGTCGCCTCCACCAAGTTCCTCGCCAAGGTGGCCAGCGCGGTCGGGAAACCCGACGGTCTGCTGGTCGTCGAACCGGGCCGGGAGCTCGAGTTCCTCCATCCGCTTCCGGTCGAGGCCCTGTGGGGTGTTGGGCCCAAGACGGCGGAGCGGCTCCACCAGCGGGGCATACGTCGAGTGTCCGACGTGGCCGGCGTCGACCTGGATTCGCTCGTCGCCATGATCGGGAAGGGAGCGGGCAACCACCTGCACGCGCTCGCCAACAACCGCGATCCCCGCCGGGTGGAGGTGGGCCGACGCAACCGTTCGATCGGGTCGCAACGCTCCATGCCGCGGGGTGGGATCGACCGGGCGAAGGCCGAGGAGATTCTCCTCTCGGTGTGTGACGGTGTCTCCAATCGGCTTCGTTCCTCACGCCAACTCGGTCGGACCGTGACGATCCGCCTCCGGTTCGGCGACTTCTCCACCGCCACCCGCTCCCACACCCTGCCCGACCCGACCGACTCCACCAAGCTCATCCACACCGTCGGCCACCGTCTGCTCGACACGGCGTGGCCGCTGATCGAGGAACGGGGCTGCACGAGGGTCGGCCTGGCGGTCTCCAACCTCTGCCCCGACGACGCCGTACAGCTCAGCCTGCCGTTCGGCCGAGCGCCTGGCGGTATGGCCGATCAAACCCCGGCCGACGACCGGGATCGGGCCGAACTCGACAAGGCCATCGACCGGGCCCGTCACCGCTTCGGCTACGCGTCCCTCAGCCGGGCTCGCCTCGTCGGCGGCACCATCTCGAGCCACGGGCACCCACTGCTGACCGATGCGGCTCGAGGTCACCCGGCGGCTTTGGTGGCAGGAGACCAGCTGTCGTAGTCTCGATGCTCATGTCGTCCCATCTCATCGACGCGGCCTGGCTGGCACCCTCGTGGTATCTCGATTCGGATTCGCCGGCGGTGGCCGACTTCGCAGCCGAGGCGGTCGGTGACGCCACCGACCCGACCGACAAAGCCGTCCGCCTCTTCCACGCCGTGCGTGACGGGTGGCGCTACGACCCCTACGGCATGGACCCCCGTCCCGAGGCGTTCCGGGCCAGCCACGTTGTCGGGCTCGACACGGCGTGGTGCGTGACCAAGTCGGTGCTGCTGTCGGCGGCGGCCCGCAGCCAGGGGATTCCGGCCCGGCTCGGGTTCGCGGATGTACGCAACCACCTCAGCAGTGAGAAACTGCTCGAACGCCTCGGCACCG
Organism: Acidimicrobiales bacterium; assembly: GCA_965216655.1. Lineage (GTDB taxonomy): Bacteria > Actinomycetota > Acidimicrobiia > Acidimicrobiales > SZUA-35 > JAHELU01. The sequence continues at coordinate 259,982 of CBDCGP010000009.1, read as the reverse complement.
ATCTGTTCATCTGGCACGGCTACAGCGAGCTTCTGCTCGACGGTCGCTGGTTCAAACTCAGCACGGCGTTCAACGTCGAACTGTGCGAACGGTTCGGGGTCAAGACACTCGATTTCGACGGCACCGACGACGCCCTCATGCATCCGTTCGACACCGCCGGCAACCGCCACATGGAGTACGTCAACCAGCGGGGCAGCTTCGACGATCTCCCGTTCGATCAGATCGTGGCCGACTTCGCCGAGCTGTACCCGGAGTGGCAATCCGAGACCGGGTCAGGAGAGCGGACCGCCGAGTCGGCCGGCGACGCCGCGTTCTCCGCCGACAACTGACGGCCAGAAACCTACGGAAACCGCATCTTCGGGCCGGATTCGGCCCAGTCCTGGTGGTTGCGGACGTAGCTGTTCGCCACGTCGTTGGCCGGGAGATGGTCCCATGACGTGAGCGGCCCGGTCGACAGTGCGGCGTGGAGGATCCGGCGCCGGCGCTGCGACTCGATGACCCGGTCCCGGATGGCGTCGGAATCCCACCGCCGGGCGACCTCGGCCGCGAAGGATGCGGCCAGCTCCCGGTAATCTCCGGCATCGTTCTCCGGCGTCAACGGGATGTCGTGCTGAACCGTCTCGACGATTTCGGACGAGGCGACCTCCGTCTCCCCGCCGGGGGAGGGTACGAGGTTGTTCCGTTCCAGAGGATCGACGTCGAGGTCGTAGAGCTGGTCGGGGTCGCCGACGCAGCTGATGAACTTGTAGCGGCCGCGACGGATCATGAACATCGGGTGCGCAGTCATCTCGCCCATGTACTCGCCGGTCGTCTCGCCGAGGTCGCCGTCGTCCCCGACTCCAATCCCGGTCGCCTCCGGCCACAGGCTTCGACCGGCCCAGCCGGTCGTGTCGATCCGGTCGCTGAGCCCGTCGCCGTCGGTGGCGATGTCGACCACGGTCGGCAACAGGTCGAGTAGCGAGCAGGCGCCGGCCACGGTCGCTCCTCCGTCGGCGCCGCCGATCCCCGGACCGGCCATGACGAGTGGCACCCGAGCCGAACGCTCGTGGAACGACATCTTGAAGAACACACCGCGGTCGCCGAGCATGTCGCCGTGGTCGCTCGTGACGATGATCACGGTGCGGTCGAGCCGGCCGATCTCGGCGAGGGTGGCCACCAACCGGCCGAGCCAGTCGTCGAAGTAGGAGGTGTTGGCGTAGTAGCCGTGCCGGGCGTTGCGGACCTGGTCCTCGGTGTAGCCGACGGTGTCGGCCTGGATGCCGGCGCGGATCCTGCGGGTGTGCGGGTCCGCGGTCCCGAGGTCGTAGGGGTCGGGCAGATCGATGGCGTCGTGATCGTAGAGGTTCCACCATTCGGGGCGGGCCACATAGGGATCGTGAGGATGAATGAACGAGGCGGTGAGGAAAAACGGTCGATCGTCGTCGTCCCGGGCGATGTCGAGGAGCTTCCGGCGGGCGGCGAAGCCGACCTCCTCGTCGTAGTCGATCTGGTAGGTGGTGACGGCGGGGCCGGCGTCGGCCAGGACGTCCATGTTGTGGTACCACTTGTCGATCCGCTTCCCGGCGTTCTCCCAGTCGGGCGTCCACGCGAAATCCGCAGGGTAGATGTCGGTCGTGAGGCGTTCCTCGTAGCCGTGCAACTGGTCGGGACCGACGAAGTGCATCTTGCCCGACAGGATGGTGCGGTAGCCGCCAAGCCGAAGATGGTGGGAGATCGTGGGAACCGACGCCGGGAACTCCGACGCGTTGTCCCATGCCCCGATGGTCGAAGCCGCCATGCCTGACAACATCGTGAAACGGGAGGGCGCGCAGAGCGGAGCGTGACAGTAGGCGGCGTCGAACCTCACCCCTCGTTCGGCCAGTGCATCGAGGTGAGGCGTCTTCACCAGCGGATGTCCGTAGGTGGACGTGAAGTGCGGGGCCAGCTGATCGGCCATCACCAGGAGGATGTCCGGCTGTGAACCGGATCGCCCAAGCGCAGTTGTCATGAACGGGCAAGCTACCACTCATACCGATTGACCGACAAGAGGGCGGTGACAACGGGAGGGGTGACGGGCCCGGCCCGGCATACTCGGAACGGGTGACGCGTCGCAGGAGGTTGCAGCCGTGTCGATCGTGGTGAACCCGGCGACGAGGCCGGATCAGTGGATGGCGGCGATGGCCGGAGAGCTGCCCGATGAGGAGCTTTATCTGTGGCCCCAGGTCGGCGACCCGGCCGAGGTCGACTACGTTCTCGCCTGGGAGATGGCGGTCGACGAACTGGCGTCGTTCCCGAACCTGAAGGCCGTGTTATCGCTCGGTGCCGGCGTCGACCAGTGGCTCGGACTGGCCGATCACGACACGCTGAGCTCCGTCGACGTCGTGCGCCTGGTCGACCCGGCCATGTCGGATCAGATGGCGGCCTATGCGCTCTACTGGGTGCTCCACTATCAGCGCGGGTTCGACCAGGTCGGTGGGCTTCGACAGCAGAGGCAGTTCAAGCCGCCGAATCAGACCGACGGATCGGAGTACGCGGTCGGGATTCTCGGCCACGGGAACATCGGGCGGCGGATCGGTCAGCTGTTCATCGATCTCGGGTATCCGATCAACGCATGGACCCGGTCGGGTGATCGTGGTCATCCTGATCCGTCGATCACGCATTTCATCGGCCGGGATCAGCTCGACGATTTTCTCGCCGCCAGCCGGGCGGTCGTCAATGTGCTGCCGAACACGGCCGAGACGAGGGGTCTTCTCGACAGGGATCGGCTGGCCGCCTTCGCTCCGGGTTCGGTGTTCATCAACATGGGCCGCGGTTCGGTGGTGAAGGAGGGCGATCTTCTGAAGGCGCTCGACGGTGGGCCGTTGCGGGCGGCGGTACTCGACGTGACCGACCCGGAGCCGCCGGCCTCATCGTCGGAACTGTATGAGCACCCGAGGATCGTGCTGACCGGCCACTCGGCCGGGATGACCATGGTCGCGACCGCCAGCCGGGTCATCGCCGACAACATCCGGCGGCTCCGCCGAGGCGAGGCCGCCTTCCCGCTTCTCGATCCCGAGCGGGGTTACTAATCGGCCACCACGGCCCCACCACCCAACGAACCGTGCGCCCCAGGCCCCGGAAACGAGGCTGCCCCGGAAACGAGGCCCTCAGCGCACGGAACGGTGGTTCAGAGCTGGGCGGCGAGGAACGACCGGGTGCGGGCGGCGTCCTCGGCGTTGTCGGCGAATTCCGAGGCTGCGAGCTGGGTGACCCCGGCGGCGCGCAGTTCGTCGAGCCGCGCCGAACAGGTGGCCTCGTCGCCGACGATGGCCAGGTCGGCCGGCCCGTCCAGCCCCTCCCGGTCGAGCATCGCCCGGTACGACGGAAGCTGGCCGTAGATCTCGAACACGACGGCCGCCCGCTCGCGGGCGTGGTCGACGTCATCGGTGACCCAGACCGGGAACCCGGCGAGGATCTCCGGCGACGGGCGCCCGGCTTCTTCGGCGGCTTCGGTGATCGTCGGGGCGGTGTGGGACTCCAGGGTCTTGGCTCCCGTCATCCACGTGATCGTTCCGTCACACATTCTGCCCGCCAGCTTGAGCATCTGAGGGCCGAGCGCGGCGAGATACACCGGCGGCACGTCGGTCGGATCGCCGACCGTCACCTGACCTCGGGCGATGATGGTTTCGCCCTTGGCTCTGGTGTTCTCGCTCCGGATCAGCGGCATCAGGGCGTCGAGATACTCCCGGGCATGACGCAACGGCTTGTCGAACGAGACGCCCCACATGCCTTCGACGACCGGCTGATGGGACAAGCCGATGCCGAGGCTGAATCGACCTCCCGACAGGAGGTTGACGGTACGGGCCTGTTCGGCCATCACGAACGGGTGGCGGGGGTACGTCGGCACGACCGACGTGCCGAACCGAATACCGTCCACCTCCCGGCCGATCGCCGCCAGCAGCGTCATCGCATCGGCCTCACCGACGATTTGTGACAGCCAGAACGTGTGGAAGCCGGCCTCGGCCGAAGCCTTGGCGTCGTCGACCAACGCGTCGTAACCGCCCCGTCCCAGTGACCCTGCGAATATCCCGATGTCCATGGGCCGATGCTAGTGGATCTGGCCGACGGCCGACGTCGGCGTCAACCGCACGAGCATACGCCCCTCGTCCACCATCGCCTGCCGGTACTCGGCCCAGTCCGGGTGATCCTCCCCGGCGACGGTGCGGTAGTAGTCGACGAGATCGTCGGCGGTGGCGTCGTCGGGATCGGCCGCCACAGGTGAGAGCTCGACGGTCCCGTCGAACGACACGTAACTCCAGTTGCTCGGTTCGGTGATGTGGAACACGGCACGGGGATCGCGCCGGAGGTTGCGGGTCTTGGCCCGGCTGTCGGTCACCGAGATGACGATCGATTCGTCGGCGACGTAGTACGACACGTCGGACGACTGCGGCCGCCCGTCACCCCGGATGGTGATCAGCACCCCGTGACGACGATCCGATGCCCACTCCAATGCCGCTGCGATGTCCATGTTGCGATCGTACCCGAACGGCCGGGACCGGCTCGACCCGGTCGGCCGCCGACTCAATCGGCTACGCCGCTGGCGCCGACGTAGCGAGTCGGCCTCACCCGCACGAGCAGCTCATCGGGGTCGGCGTTTCGGCGGCCGAACTCCTCGGCCCGATCGTCGCCGACGTAGCGACGGCAGGTCTCTGTGGCCCAGTGCAGCATGGCCTGCGGGTCGTCGTTGTAGGTCAACGTGGTGGCCACGCCGTCGATTCGGGCGAAGGCGAACGGGAAGTCCATCTCGTCGACGCACACCGTGATCCTCGGATCCCGAGCGATGCACTTCGCCTTGAGGCTGCCGGCGCCCATCACGAAAATCAGGTCGCCGGTGGCGTCGTCGAAATCGAACCAGATCGGCACCACGTGGGGTCGGCCGTCGGCTCGCACCACTCCGAGTTTCCCCGTGCGGGAGCCGCTCCGCATGAACGCCACGACTTCGTCATCACTCATCGGTCGCATGGTCACCGACCTGGGAGCTGACGACTCATCTTCAGCCGGGCCAAAGTGCAGTGACCACGGCGATCGCATTGGCTCCGACGATCACCGCACCCCAGCGATAGAACTCGCCCTTCATCTCACCGCGAAAGCCAAGGAACTCCCCACGAAGCTCGGTGAAATCCCCACGAAGCTCGGTGAAATCCCCGCGCAGCTCGGCCATCTCACGACGCAGCTCATGACGCAGCTCGGCCATTTCACCACGCAGGTCGGAACGCAGCTCGGCCATCTCGCCACGCAGGTCGGAACGCAGCTCGGCCATCTCGCCGCGTAGCTCGGCCATCTCGCCACGCAGCATCGTGGTCGTGGCCGCGAGATCGGTTCGCGTCACGAGTTCCACAGAGGGATGGAGAGGGAGAAGCTCGGCCATTAGATCCGCCGCATCCGATCCGAGGGCCTCGGAGAGCCGCTCGAAGAGAAATCGTCGTTGTCGTTCGGTTACTGACATCAGTATCCCAGTTCATCAATCGGCGCGTCCAGCGCCGGATGGGTCGGGAGGACCGACGTCCTCGAGCAGGCGGTGCACGAAGCGTACCCGACGGCACCAGCGGCTCCACTACAGCTCGCCGTTGCCGTCGAACCGGGGGACGCCGTCGGGCAACACGTTGTGAGGCTGGGCCTCCGGGGCGAACCAGATCCCGGCCAGCGCCAGGTCGTCTCCGTCGTCGAGCGTCCCCACCATCAGGCTGGTCGACGACTCATCGGTCGACGGCACCCAGAAGAGGTTCGAGCCGCAGGATCGACAGAACCCGTAGCGGGCATAGGGCAGCCGGTACCACTCGAGATGGTCCTCGGCGTGAGGGCTCGTCAGTGAGATGGCCGACGTCGGCACATGGGCGGCGGCGACGAAGTTGCCGCTGATCCGTCGACAATTCTCGCAGTGACAGTGCAACACATGGGCCAGGGGTTCGGTCAGTCGGTAGCGGACCTTCCCGCACAGGCACCCGCCGACTCGATCGAAGCTCTTCATGCCCACCAGCAAACCAGGCCGGAGTAGGCTTCGACAATGACCGAGGGCCAGACCGACGGCCGTGGGAGCAACCTGGATGGTGTGACCGAGACCCCGGCCGCTCCGATACCACCGGAAGCCGCCGCCGTTCGACGAACGTTCCTCACCCTGACCTTCCTCGCCACATTTGCCGCATCGGTGATCCGTGGCATCGACGCACTGTTCCTCCTCGACGCCGGGTTGAGCGCCTCCGAGGTGTTCGCCGTGTATGCGTTCATGACCGTCGGCACGGCGTTCTTCGAGATCCCCACCGGGGCGGTCGCCGACATCAAGGGTCGACGTATCTCCTACCTGATCGGGGCCATGGCTCTTGCCATCGGCACGTTCTTCTACTGGTACCTGTGGAATGTCGGCGCCGGGTTCATCTGGTTCGCCCTCGCCACCTTCGGGTTCGGCGTCGCCTTCACCTTCTTCTCCGGGGCGACGGAGGCGTGGCTCGTCGACGCGCTCGACGCCACCGGCTACACCGGTGAGCTGGAGGACGTGTTCGCCCGGAACCAGATCGCGCTGGGTGCGGCGATGCTGAGCGGAACCCTGCTGGGAGGGCTGCTAGCCCAGGTGACGAACCTCGGCGTGCCGTATCTGCTCCGGGCCGCTCTGCTCCTCGTCACGTTCGCCGTCGCCTTCCGGGCAATGCACGACCTCGGTTTCGAACCGCACGAGTCCGGCAGCTTCGTCAAGGCGATCGGGCAGACCACGAGGGATTCGCTCCAGTACGGATGGAACGTGACACCCGTCCGGTGGATGACGCTCGGCGGTGCGTTCACGTTCGCCACGATGGGTTTCATCTTCTACGCCATGCAGCCCTACCTGCTGGAACTCTACGGGGATTCCGAGGCCTACCTCGTGGCGTCGGTGGCCGCCACGATAGTGGCCGGAGCCCAGATGGTGGGCGGTGCGACGTCGGGTGTCGTCCGTCGACGCTTCAGCTCCCGTACCACGCTCATCATGGTGCTGACCGGAGTCGGCGCCGGCCTCGTCGCCCTCATCGGGATCGCCGGGAACTTCTGGGCCGCCGTCGCCGCGTTGGTGCTGTGGTCGGTGGTGTTCGCCATCGTGTTCCCGGTTCGCCAGGCCTTCCTCAACGCCCAGATCGACTCCCATCACCGGGCCACCGTCCTGTCGGTCGACTCGCTGGTGAGCTCGTCCGGCAGCATTCCCGCCAGCCCTGCGCTCGGTCGGGTGGCCGACCTCTACGGCTACAGCGCGTCGTTCATCGTCGCCGCCGCGGTTCAGGTTGTGGCGTTGCCGTTCCTGGCCCGGGCCCGGGTCACCTGTCCTGATCACACCGACCAGATCGAGCCGGTGCTCGGTGCGGCTCCGGCGGGGTGATCGACCAGAAGCGAGTCAGACGTCGACGAGAGGCGGGTGCGGTGGCTGGCTCGGCCATGGATACGACTGACCCAGCATCTGGCGAACCACGGGATCGGCAGCGTCGAGCCACCCGTCGGGCAGATCCGTGACCATGTCCTCGATCGGGGTGACGAACTTGGGCAGGAACTCGATGAGCAGCCCGATCCGGCCTGCGTTGCTGCGGTTGGGCATGGCGCAGTGCCACGTCAGGCCGTAGAACAGAATCAGGTCACCGGGGTCACCCAGCATCTGGGCGTAGTGGGCGAAGAAGTCGTCGTCGGGGGTCGGGTAGTGCATGGTGGCGGCCGATCCTGGGCGATAGGCGGTCGCCCCCGACTCGACGGTGAACGGATCGATGATCACGGTGCCCTGACAGTTGAGCGGGAACGACGGGTTGATCCGAGCCGGGAAACTGTGGCGGCGGTGGAAGTCCCAGTAGGGGTAGTCGATGTGGGGCTCCTGTCCGCCGAAGCCGGGCATGGTCCGGGTGGCGCAATACGAGCCGACGATGAAGTCCGACCCGAGGAACGCCCGCATCGCCTCCACGATCACCGGGTTGGTGATCATCTCGACGAACACGGGATCCCGGGGAAACAGGTTCCAGATCCGGCGTTGGAGGACGGCGTCGTCGTCGGCCTGGTTGAAGTGCGATCCGGTCATGGCGGCGTCGCTGGTCGCAGCCTCGACGAAGGCCTTGGCTCGGGCCACCTGGTCGGCGCTGAACAGGCCGGGAATCCGGACGGCGCCGCCTCCGTCGAGCAACTCGGTGACAACGACCTCCGGATCGAACACATCCACCGTCATTGCTCGCATAGCGAGATCGTAGCTGCAGGCCCGTGAGCTGTCAGCCGGTGTAGCTGTCAGCCGGTGTAGCCGTCGGGTTGGACGTCGAACCCCCGGTTGAAGCGGGCCCGGGCGTTCTCCCAGGCGATGAGGTTGGTCAGCTCGACCACCTGCTTACGGCTGAACGCCGCGGCGATCCGGTCCCGAAGGTCGTCGTCGACAGCAGACGGCGTGACGGTCAACGCCTCGGCGTACTCGCAGACGAGCTTCTCGGTGTCACTCAGCTTGTCGGTGAGACGCCAGTTGGCGACGGCGTCAATGGTTTCTTGGTCGATGCCCAGCTCACGGCCGATGGCGGTGCCCAGATCGTGTCACCACATGCAGCCGATGATCGACGACGTGCGCAACTCGGCGATGGTCTTGATCCGATCGTCGACCGATCGGCCCGTGGCGATCCAGCGCTCCATCGCCAGCTTGCCCAGAAGGGTCGGCTTGTGCTCGGCGGCGACCCGATACGGCCCGGGCATGGCGGGACCTCGTCGAAGGACCTTGATTGGGGTGAGGATGCTCACTGCCCTACTCCTGCTGTTTCTCGTTGGGCTGCCGCTACTCCCCGGACGCTGTGATGCCACTGCCACATCAGCACGACCCCGGCGCCCACCACCGCTGCGGCCAGCGTGAGGCTGTTGACGGCGTTCTCCGCCGACGTCATCGGTGCCGCCGGATTGACGGCGTGCCAGAGGAAGTGGGGTAGTGAGAACGCCAGGAAGGCGACGGCGGCGGTGATCACCACCTCCCGCCGGGGCCATGCAGCGGCCAAGCCCATCACCACGCCGGTGGCGAGGAGGCCGGCACCGGCGTCGGTGGCCAGGTGCTCGTTGTAGGGCGGGAGGGCCGCGACGAGCTGCGGCGCCCAGCCGGGGAAGTTGTCGTACCAATGCTGCGGGCTGAGCACCGCCCACAGGCCGGTGATCACGTTCGGAACGGCCAGCAGTACCATCAGCACTCGCAGCCAGGTTGGTTGAGAATTCATCGTTTCTCCTCGTCGTTGATGTTGAGCGTGCGCAGGGCGGTGTCGACCCAGGCGTCGAGAAACCGCTCGGTTTCGATGTTGTGCGGCGGGGCGCCGAGCAGCCACTCCTGGCGACGGTGGTGAACCAGTGCACCGAGGAGGACCGCGGCCAGACCGGCGACGTCGATCCGCTTCGCGATCTCGGAACCGGATCCGTGCACCTCCTGGATCCATGCCTCGAGCAGCTGTTCGGCGTAGTGAAACCCGGGCTCGACCATCTCGGCCCGCATTCGGTCTCTGAGCTGGGGGAACCGTCCGCCGTCCTTTTCGATGATCTGGTTGATGTGCTTCTCTCGCGACAGCTCGGTGAGTGCGACCTCGCCGACCGCCCGCATTGCCGCTCGGGGATCGGCCAACGCCTCGGCGGACGACAACCACTCCACCTGGGATGAGAGGTCGGCGACGCCGGCTATCCGTTCCTCCATCCCCGCCTCGATCATGGCCTGCTTGGACGGAAAGTGCTTGTAGAGGGCTCCTCGCCTGGGAACCAGCCCGACGGCAGCCTCGATCTCTCCGACGGAGACGCCGTTGAAGCCCCGTTCTGCAATCAGCGCCATCCCGGCGTCGAGGAGACGATCGCGGGTCGGTCGGCTATCGTCGACGAGGCTGGTAATCGTCTGATTACTCATGTCGATCATTCTAAGTAATCGCTGGATTACCGTCAAGGTCTGAACCGAAACCCGCGCTCAGCGCGCCGATCGGTTCAGACATCGGATGGGGCGGGCAACGAACCTTCTGCGTCTACGATTGCGGAGTGCAGAGGTGGGGCCGATTGGCCGTGATCGTTGGTGTCACCACGTGGGCGATCGGGAACCTGATCGTGCGCGACACCGAGCTCGACGCGCCCCGCCTCGCCCTGTGGCGCTACGTCATCGCCGCCATGCTCTACACCGGCTGGCATCTGACGAGGGTGGGCCCCCTGAGCTGGTCGGGCGCCCGTGTTGCCGCTCCCGCCGCCATCGCCATCACCGTGGAGATCGCACTGTTCTTCACCGCCATTCAGCGAACAACGGTGGCCAACGTGACCGTGATCGGGTCACTGGTCCCGATACTCCTGGCCGGTATCGCGGTCCGTCGCTACGGGGAACGAATCCCGGCCGCCGTGCTGGCAGCAGCCGTGGTGGGCCTGAGTGGCGTGGCCGCCGTGGTGTACGGCTCGACCGACGCGGTCGGATGGTCGGCGGGCGGCGACGTGCTGGCCGTGGCGGCCTTGTTGTTATTCGCCGCCTACTTCGTGCTGGGCAAGGAGGCCAGACGATCACTGGCCGCCGTGAGCCTACAGACCTACACGATGCTGATAGGCATACCGGTGCTCGTCCTCGTCGGGCTCGCCACCGGTGGATCGGTGGGCCCACCGCCGCCCGACCAATGGATCTATCCGCTCGGTCTCGTGGCGTTACCGTCGACCGGCCACCTGTTGGTCAACTGGGCCCACCAGCACGTCACCCTGACGTTCACGTCGCTGATGACACTGGGTGTGCCGGTGTTATCGGCCGCCGGCGCATGGCTCGCATTCAGCGAAGCTCTGACGGGACTGCAGATCGTGGGCATGGCGGTGGTGCTGGCGGTCCTGGCCTTCGTGGTCGTCGAGGGCGAGCGTGGGCGTTTTCGAGCCGGCGTCTGACGGTAGGACGGTTGCCGTCGATCCCACCTAACCAGGTGTCAGTAGCTCGGTCAGTCGCTCGTTCGGGTCGATACGGAGGATGGTCCCGTGGGAGAGGGTCCACGTGAGGGCATCGGCGGGAGACAGTTCGAGCAGTTTGCCGATGATCATCCGGCCGATCATCTCGTGGGCAACGACGACCGGTCGCCTCGGCGAGCTTGCAGCGATCTCCTCGAGTGCCAACGCAACCCGCTCGGAGGCGTCCCGATAGCTCTCGCCGCCGGGGAAGCGCCAGTCGAACTTTCGCCGCTCGCGTTGAGCGAGCATCCCGGGCCAACGCGCCTCGATATCCTCGGACGTCAGGCCGGCAAGGTGGCCGTGATGGACCTCGCTGAGGTGAGCCAGAACGTGGACTGGTAGGCCCAGCTCCGCTGCGATTGGTCGAGCCGTTGCCCGGGCTCGGCCAAGCGGGCTGCTGAACACGGCGTCGGCGCCGGTGCCTACAACGAGCGTCGCCAGTACGTCGACTTGCCGGCGCCCGTTGTCGGACAGCGCCGAGTCGAGTTGCCCTTGGCGACGACCGAGCAGATTCCATTCGGTCTCTCCGTGTCGGATGAGTAGAACTTCTTCGAAGGGCCAACGCATCGTACTTCGCTGGTGCCAACGATATCGCAGCACGTGGCTGGCCCGCAGTGCGGGCTGATGCCGCGATCGACTGCTGGGCGGTTCCGCGGAACCGAGTCGAGTTCAACAAGGACGTGCCCCGCTGGCTCCGTCGTCGTCTCGAACGGCGAGAGGAGTACACCTGCCGGTTCCCCACCTGTACCTCAACCCGTCGGTTGCACACCCACCACGTTGTCCACTGGGCCGAGCTCGGGCCATGGATCTGGACAACCTGGTGTTGTTGTGCAGTTATCATCACCATCTGGTCCACGAGGGAGGCTGGACACTCGCCGGAGCCGGGGAACGCTACGACCATAACTACTGGTCGATATCACCTGGGCATTCAACGACCACCTCCGAAAACGGTTCCGCGGAACCGCCGCGGTGCGTGAGAGCCACCAATCCGGTGAAGGTAGAGGTGACTGTGGTGGCGGCTACAGCTCGTCGACGTCGATGATCGTGCCCCCGACGTCCGGGCCGTTGCCGTCGGCCTCGCCCGCCTGCTCGCGAAGCTGATTGCGCAGATGGTTGATGTAGGCGAGTGCGGCGATGAGCACGCCGATGTCGTCGAACAGGAGCGGGTCCGGCAGCACGTCGAGCGGCAACAACGTGTACCCCAGCGCCAACCAGAACGCCGCCTTCGCTCCGAGCGGCATGAACTGCTGATGGACAAGACGGTACTTGGCCAGGAGTTTGAGGAACAGGAACACGGCGGCGATGACCATGGCCAACGCCACGAAGATCACGACCGCCAGGGCCAGGCCGCCACGATCGTCGAACCATGATTCGAGCATCGCCTCCACGGTAGCCGAGAGACCCCGGCACAACGGAAGCGCCCAGGCCTACTGCTCCGGCGTCAGGGTTCTGGTCAGCCCGAGCACGAGCGCCGAACTGGCGGCCCAGCCGAGGAGCACGGCGACGTTCAGACCCCAGTCCAGGACCGATCCGCGAGGTCTGGCCCGCGTCACGTACCAGGTCGACCGCTGTTGGAGGTCGACGAGCGGGACGACGGTATCGACGGCGTAGAAGGCCGGGTTGTAGCAGCGGACGGTTCCGCTGTCACACGTCTCGGCGGCGGCGTGGACCACGTTGTCCTCGTCGACGGCCACCATGCGCTCCCTGGCGAAGTCACCGGCCAGGATCACGGCGGTGAGGGCGATCAGTGCGACCAGAACGATCGCCGCCCGACTCGCCCGGTAGCCGTAGCCGACACCGATGTCCCAGGCGACATCGGCCATGTTCCTGGCCCGGTTTCGCCAGCCGCCCTGGCTACGGCGCTCGGCTCGTAGGAACCGGTTGCGGGCCATCAGCACCCGCTCGGCGTCGAGGGTTCGACCGTGGCGCCGGTAGTGGTCGGCCAGCTGCGAGTACGTACCGGGGTCGGGATGTTGCTGCCCGTCGAGCCAGGCCAACCTCCGTTCCACCTCCTGATCCGACGACCCGGAGCCGCCCCCACCGACCGAGCGCATCCGCCGGTAGCTCAAGCCGCCGATGATGTACCACCTTCCCCAGCGATCCGGGTTGTCAAAGAGCAGGTTCGTCTCCGTGCCGTGGAAGTCGACGGCACCGTCGATGTCCCAGTCGAGAAACATGCCGCTGGCGACCGACGCGGATCGGCAGGCCACGACCAGTGGCGACGGTGCGCCCGCCACCGGTCGGAGCACGGCACCGTCGACGGCCAGACGGCCGCCGATTCGGCATCGGTTGAGACGGATGAGGCCCGTGGAGGTGAACCCACGGTTGATGAACACCGAACCGTCGACCTCGGTGGACGTCAGCGTCAGGACGTAGTCGTCCTCTGCTCCGGTGGCGTCGAGACGGGCCCCGGGTGCCCGCCAGTCGCCGGAGATGTGGGACAGCCGGAAGTCGATGTCGCCACCGTCGACCGCCGCCTCGTCGAGCCAGACGTCGCCCTCGACCCGGACGTTGCGAGCCTCGATCCCCTCGGGCTGGTTGGCCGAGATGGCCAGTCGTTCGAAGTGAACCGAGCCGGCGACGGTTGCGTTCTCCATTCGTATCGAACCGCAACGCCCGTGGAATCGAACGTCGGAGCCGAGGGTGGCGTTGCCGAGATCGAGGGCGTAGGAGTCGGCGCCCCACCCGCCATCGGGCGGGCCGATCACCGTGGCATCGAGGTCGAGCTGGCTCTCGACCGTGGCCGTGGTGAGGCTGATCTCGCCCGCCACGGTGGTGTCGCCGTAGAGCCGGAGGTCGCCGTCGAAGCGGGCCCGGGTGGCGTCGACGGCCACTCCGGAGCGAGCGCCCCGATAACGGTAGCGGGGGTTGTCGGACTGCGACGGCGCCCGGATCTCGGCCCGATGCACGAGGAATTGGCCGGCGACCGAACAGCCGGACAGAACCAGTCCGCCGTCGATCCTGCTGCATCGCCCCGATCGGTCGTCCATGATCGAGAGGTTCGCCCCGATGACGGCCTCGGAGAGGTACAGGGCCACGTAGGGGTCCTCGATCGACGCGCCGTAGACAAGGACCGAGCCGCCGACCTCGGCCCCGGTCAACTTGACCTCGCCCCGGGCGACCACCCCATCGGTCAGCATGAGGCTGGCGCCCACCTTGATCCGGTCGGCGTGCACCGAGCGGGGCCATCGGTCGTCGTCGGCTCCCAGTTCGGTTCCGGCGACGACGAGCCGCCCGGTGATCTCGGCGTCGGTGAGCCACACCGCCGACGGCCGGGTGGACGTCAAGCCCTCCGACGTCCCCGGGATTCGGCAGTCGGTGATGGTCAGGTTGCCGTCGATCCGGGCGGCGGAGGCATCGAGGCCGCCTCGGAGTTCACAGCCGGTCAGCTCGAGCCCGCGGCAGGCCGACGACCCGAGGTTCAGCAGTCCGTCGAAGACCGTGCTGTCGAAACCCAATCGACGACCGAGGCGGGCGTCGGCCAGATCGAGCTCGCTCGTCACCCGGCCACCGCGCACGACGAGGGCACCGCCGTCTTCGCAGCACAGCTCCCGAAGTTCGTCACCCGACAGCGACCGGTCGGCGAGATCGACGGTCCGTTGTCGATCGTTGTCGTGGCCCATGGCCATCACCGTAGTCGGCGGGTCGACCCCTCAGCGGTAGGAGTCGGCCTGGAGCCGAAACAGTTCGGCGTAGGTGCCGTCGGCCGCCATCAGTTCGGCGTGGGATCCGAACTCGATGAGGCGGGACCCGTCGAGCACGACGATGAGATCGGCCATACGCACCGTCGAGAAGCGGTGGGAGACGAGGAGGGTGATACGGCCCGTTTCGGTGTGGCCGACGGCGTCGGAGGACGGCGGGCCAGACGGGGCTCGCGCCGATGAGGCGTATCGCTCGAACAGTGCGTGTTCGGTTTCGGCGTCGAGCGCGGAGGTCGGTTCGTCGAGGATCAGCACCAGGGCGTCGTCTCGCATGAACCCACGGGCGAGGGCCAGCTTCTGCCACTGGCCATGCGACACCTCGACGCCCTCGTCCCAGGTCGGACCGAGTTGGGTGTCGAGCCCGTGGGCGAGACGATCGATGACGTCGTCGGCTCCGGCCCGGTTGACGGCGCCGCCGACCACTGCTGCGTCGTCGGCTCGCGGTTCGTCACCGAGACCGACCGAGGTCAGGGCCCGGAACTCGAAGCGGAAGAAGTCCTGGAAAGCGCCGGCCAGCCGTTGCCGCCAGCCGTCGGCCGGCATCCGGGCGAGATCGACGCCGTCGACGAGAATCCGACCCGACGTGGGGGCGTACATGCGGGCCAAGAGCTTGACCAGCGTGGATTTGCCGGCCCCGTTCTCTCCGACGATGGCCACGACCGCCCCGGCGGGTAGCGCCAGGTTGATGTCGTCGAGCACGAGTTTGTCCGTTCCGGGGTAGGCGAACGACACACCGTCGAACGCAATGCCCGTGGTCAGCCGCTCGGGCACCGTGGCGTCGGCCGATTCGTCGGCCGCCTCGGCCAGCAGCTCCAACCAGCCGAGCTTGCGTGACGAGTCGAGCCAGATCCCCCGCAGGAACCCGAGTTCGGCGATGGCCGCTCCGATATAGGACGACAGCCGCCCGCCGGCGGCCAGCACGAGCACCACCCCGGCCGCGCCGGCGTCCGAGCGGGACGCAACGAACACGATGGCCGCCACGTAGGCCAGGCCGAACAGCGCCCACGCGGCGAAGCTCCAGGCGGCGCTGACCACCTGGGTTCGGGCGACCGGACCGTACCACCGCTCCCAGGACGCGGAGCGCCGTTCGACCAGGTCGGGCCCCAGTCGTTGCAGCCGGACCTCTTTGCCCGGGGCCGCCGTCGTCCCCAGCAGGAAGAGGTGACGGGCCAGCCGATTGTGGACGGCGACCTCCTCCTCCACCTTGCGCTCCACGCCGGGCCGCCAGGCCGCAGTGGCCACCATCGGCAGTCCGAACAGCCCGAGCAACAACAGGACCGGATGGATCGAGGCCAACAACACCAGGGTGATGCCGAGACGGACCAGCCAGCCGGCCAGCGAGAACAGCGACATGAAGAGATGGTCGAGGGCGAAGACCTGGTCGCGCAGCACGGCGAGGCGGTCGAGGTAGTCGGGTCGCTCGTGATGCTCGACGGTGGCGATGCGAGCCTGCAACGAGGCGACATGCACTTCGAGCGCGATACCGATCCGGTCTCGGAACCGCCGCTCGATCCGCTGGAACACCACCCGCAGGATCCACATCAGCACGGCCGAGGCGGCCAACCCGGCGGTCGACCACCAGATGCGGGGCGGGTTGTCGTTGACGACGCCGTCGGTCAGCAGCGCCAGCCAGAGAGCGATGAGCGCATCGGGCAGGGCCGTCACCACGGTCATGATGAACGACGCCCACAACAGTCGGGGCTCGGCGTCGTAGCCGATGCGGAACGTCCGCCACAGAGCCGGTAGCGACGGTGGCAGATCGTCGAGCGACCGGGTCGGCGTCTCGGTTTCCCGGGCCGCCTCGTCAGGAGCATCAGTCGAGGCTGTCATAGACCATCTCCTCCCCCGTCTCGTCGATCTCACCATCGACGAAGCGAGATGCCTGCAGGTCGTACATCGTCTGATAGCGACCCCCGAGGGCCATCAACTCAGCATGGGTGCCGAGCTCGATCACCGCGCCGTGCTCCACCACCGCGATCCGCTCCGCCTGGCGCACGGTGGAGAATCGATGGGAGACGATGATCGTGGTGCAATCCTTGGTGGCATCGAGCAGGCGGCGGAAGATCTCGGTTTCGCCGCGCACGTCGAGTTGGGCGGTCGGCTCGTCGAGCAGCACCAGTCCGGCACCCTGCCTGACCCCGCAGATGGCTCGGGCCAGCGCCACCCGCTGCCACTGGCCGCCAGAGAGGTCGATGCCGCCGGGATACCCCTTGGCCAGCGGGGTGTCGAGATCCGCCGGACCGGTCACGAGCCCGTCGGCGCCCGCTTCGATGAGCGATTCGCGGATCACGTCGTCGGGGGCCCCGAGTGGGGCGACGTTCTCCCTCATGGAAAGCTCGTACCGGACGAAGTCCTGGAACACTGCGGTGATCCGGGATCGCCAGGCATCGAGGTCGAGATCGGGCAGCGGCCGGCCGTCGATCTCGATGACCCCCTCCTGCGGGTCGTAGAAACGGCACAGCAGTTTCGCCAGCGTGGTCTTGCCCGCGCCGTTCTGCCCCACGATGGCGAGCGAGGTTCCGGCCTCGATTCGCAGGTCGAGTCCGGTCAGCACGGGCGCCGAGGCCCTCGGGTAGGTGAATCCGACGTTGCGGAACTCGATGGTGTGGGCTCCTGCGACCAGGTCGGTCTCGGTGGTTGCGGACGGACCGCTCAACGTCTCGGTCTCGTCGAACAACGCCACGAGGCGTTCGACGGCGGCGGCCGGAGCGGCCGACGTGTCGAGCGCCCACGACAGCGCACCGAACGCCATCGACGACACCATGATCGCCGACATCAGATACACGACCGCCTCCCCGACGGGCAGCGATCCGTCGGCCAAGGCGGCCGCCAGCCGCCAGAACACCAGGGCGTTGGCGGCGGCGACGACCACCAAGCTCGACAGTACCGACCGTTCGCGGAGCCGGGTCGCCTCCCAGTACAGCTCGAAGAGCTCCCGCCGACGATCGGCGAACCGGTCAACGACCCAGTCGGCCAGACCGAACAACCGCAGTTCCTTCGACGCCGGAGCGTCGACCGCCAGCCGATAGGCGTAGTCGGAGTGGCGCTGGGCGTTGCGAACCTCGTCGGTGTTTCGGTCCTTCCACACGCCGCTCTCCTTCAACAGCACATGGGTCGACCCCCAGCCCGCCACCATCACCAGCGGCGCCCACCAGCTGAAGCCGAACAGCACGACGGCCGCCGCCAGTCCGCCAAGCAACGGCTGCAGACCGCCGGCGATGAAACCCATGGCCACGAACAGCGGCGGTCCGGTGATGCCGAGGTCGAAATCCCTGGCCATCGACAGATCGGCGGCCCGCTCCGGATCCTCCAGGTGGCTGATGCCCGGTGGGCCGGTGGCGGCCTCGATCAGCCGGCTGTTGAGGTGATCCGACGTGCGCCGACCCAGAAGCTGACCAACCGCCTGATGGAGCGGGTTGACGACCTGCATGGCGATGAACAGCGCGCCGACGAACACGAGCACGCCGGTGAGCGAACCACCGCTCTCCACCACGTCGACCAGTGCGCCCGAGGCCACGGCGAAAACGGCGGGCAGCACACCGCCGAGCACCAACAGTGCCCACCACAACGACGTCAGTCGTCGGGAGGCTCGCCACAGGATCCGGAAGAACAGCGTCTGCGGATGGGCGGCAAGTCGTTCCAATCGTTCCACTACCCTCACCTACCAATCATCGCCGATCCGGGCCCGAAACCGACGAAATCTTTCGACCGTGGCCGAACACGGAGCCATACTTGGCCGATGGACCCTGTCTACGAAACCGTCTGGCCGTCCGCTCCTCGGGGTGTGCAGGCGCAACGCAAGGCACCGAGGCTACCCGCACTCGACGGGGCGAGGGTGGCGTTCCTGTGGGACTACGTGTTCCGAGGCGACGAGCTGTTCCCTGTGCTCGGCAAGGAGTTGCAGCAACGTTTCCCATCGATCGAGATCGTCGACTACACCGAGTTCGGCAACCTCCACGGCTCCGACGAGAAGGAGAAGGTGGCCGCGCTGCCCTCGAAGCTGAAGGCTCGCCGGGTCGACGCCGTCGTCTCCGGGATGGGTTGTTGAGGTAGCTGCACGCCCGCCGTGTTGCGGGCCGCAATCGCCGCCGAAACGGCCGGCATTCCGTCGGTTTCGATCGTCTGTGAAGGGTTCGAGGGCCAGGCGTCGGCCACCGGACGGGGGCACGGGTTCGACGACATGGCTCTGGCGGTCACCGTCGGCCACGTCGACGCCCAGTCGGCCGACGTCATGATCGACAACTTCCTCGCCCATACCGTCGACCGTGTGGTTGCCGGCCTGACCGCCGACGGCGTGGAGTCCGTCGAAGATTCAACCGCCGCCGTCCTGACAACGGCCGAGCCCGCCGCCATCGACACGGTGGCCCGAGGCACCGTCGACGAGATCAACCGCCTGTTCATCGAACGGGGCTGGAGCGACGGGTTGCCCATCATCCCGCCGACGCGAGAACGGGTCGAGGCGTTCCTCGCCGTGACCGGACACGATCCGTGGAGGGTGCTCGGCCGAGCGGTGTCGTCGGGTCGGGACCTGACCGTGTGGTCGATCGCGGTCAACGCGGTCATGACCGGCTGCGACCCGTCACACCTCCCGGTCCTGCTGGCGGCGGCCGAGATCCTGGCCGACCCCGGCTACGGCGCCGAGCACTCCGGCAACACCACCGGGGCCGATGCCTTGATGATCGTCAACGGACCGGCGGCCTCCGAGCTCGGCTTCAACAGCGGACCGGGTGCCCTGCGCGAGGGGGCGCACGCCAACACCACCGTCGGCCGCTGGCTACGCCTCTACCTGCGCAACGTGTTCGACTTCACCGCCGATCAGCACGACAAGGCCACGTTCGGCAACAGCACCCGCGTCGTGCTGACCGAGGATCACGAGACGTTGGTCGACATCGGCTGGGAGCCGCTGTGCGCCCAGATCGACGATGGCCTCGGGATGGAGGCAAACGCCCTGACGATGGCCCGATTCAACTCGGGGGCCATCATCGGCTCGGTGTTCGGCTCGACGCCCGACGAGATCACTCCGTACCTCGGCAATGGTCTGGCCCGGGTCAGCGGATGGGATCTGACCCACGTCCACGGTTTGGGCCACGACCAGTTCCAGCCGCTGCTGGTGCTGTCGCCGATCCTGGCCCGCACCTATGCGGCCGCCGGATGGTCGAAGGCCGACGTGCAACAGGCGTTGTTCCAACATGCCCGGATCCCGGCGATCATGTTCGAGCGGCTCATCGGTCAGTGGAGCAACCTGACGGCCGGACGACCGCGACTCGTCGATCTCGTGGCCGACGGCATCCTGCCGGAGGTTTTCGCCGTGTCGGAGGATCCCGAGCGCCTCGTTCCGATCGTCACCCACCCCGAGCGGATCATGATCGCGGTGGCCGGCGACCCCAACCGCACCAATGCCTACGCGCTGGCCAACGACGGCCCCCACGGCTGGTGGACGACGAAGGAGATCGACCTCGACCCGTCACTCGACCTGGTCTGCACGGTCAACTTCGACTGACGACCGCTGCGGTCAATCCGCACCGGCCCGGACCCGGTCGGCCATTGCCGCGAAGCGAGATGGTGGTGGAGCTTCAATGTCCCTGCGGTCGCCGGTGAACGGGTCGACATAGCCGAGGTGGCGGGCGTGGAGAAGTTGCCCCTCCAGACGCTGGCCCTCCAGCCGTTGGTTGGCGACCGGGTCGCCGTAGAGCCGATCACCGAGGATGGGCCAGCCCGAAACCGCCGTCTGGACTCGGAGCTGATGGGTACGACCGGTCTGCGGTTCCAGCCGAACCAGGCTCAGGCCGTCTCCTCGGGCCAGCACCGTGAACCGGGTGATGGCCGACTTGCCACCGCTGCGCACCGGATGCATCACATTGCGTCTGTGCTCCCGCCGTTTGGCCAGATGGTGGCGCAGCTCCCCCTCGTCGTGTTCCGGGCCGCCGACGCAGACGGCCTCGTAGACCTTTGTCACCTCCCGTCGAGCGAACAAACCGCCGAGCTCAGGCCGGGCCTCGACGGTGCGAGCCAACAGCACGACACCGGAGGTCCACACATCGAGGCGATGAACGACTGCCGGGGCCTCGACCGGCTTGTTGTCGCCGGCTCGACGATTCAGCCACGCCTCCACCGCGCCCTGCAGATGGGGACGGTTCGGATCCCGGGTGGCGTGCACCGGCCACCCGGCCTCCTTGTCGACGGCGACCGAGTTCTCGTCGAGGTGAAGGACATGGTGATCGGTCACGGTGATGGGCGGGTGGGAGGTCACAGAACTACGGGCTGGTTGGCTCGATGGTGAGGTCGTGGAGTTGGGCCCAGTGTTCACCCCAGTCGTAGAGCGCCTGGAGCGCTGGACCGAGTGAGCGGCCGTTGTCGGTCAGATCGTATTCGACGTGTGGCGGTGTGTCGTTGAGCACGGTCCTGGAGATGATCCCCACGGCTTCGAGCTCGCGGAGGCGCTGGGCCAGCATCTTCTCGCTGATGTCGGGGATGAGACGCTTCAGTTCCGAGTAGCGACGTGGAGACTCCTTGATGTGCGCCAACACGACCGTCGTCCAGCGACCACCGAGGACGTCCATGGACACCTCGACGGGACAGTAGTAGGGCTCGACTCGCATCCCATGATCCTCCAGGCGGTGCTTACCAAAAAGTGTGTACACAACGTTTGGTGTGTGCCGCTAGCGTATCCTCGACGAGGAGGATCAAGTGTCCAGCACCATCGAATACGTCCGCTACAACATCGACGAGCATGCGGTGAATGAGTTCGAGGAGGCGTACCGTCGGGCATCGGAACCGCTGTCGGCTTCGACGCACTGTCGTTCGTTCGAGTTGGCTCGCTGCGTCGAGGAACCGAGTCGCTACATCCTACGAATCGAGTGGGACTCTCTCGAAGGTCACATGAAGGGTTTCCGGCAGAGCCCTGAGTTCAGGGACTTCTTTCGACACGTCCAGCCGTTTGTCGACTCGATCGATGAGATGCAGCACTACGAACGCACCGCCGTCACCGGAACACCGGGAACCGCCGACGAGGTGTGATCGGAGAGCGCCGCTCACGAGTGACGAGGTGGTGACCGGAGGGCGGCGACCGTCAGGGCAGGATCGGGGCGAGGCGGTCGAGCACGGCGTCGGTCGCCTCGACGACCGAGCCCTCGCCGCCGGCCGCGGCCCACTCTCGCATCATCGTGTCAATGGCTCCCATGTAGGCACCGGCGATCGTCATCGTCGTCGAACGATCGAGTGCCGGCTCCTTGGCCGCTATGAGCGCGGCCATGCGGTCGACCCAGTCGCGGCCCGCGGCACCCGACACCTCCAGCGCCGGGGACTCCGCCAGTGCCCGAAAGGCCACCAGTACCCGATCGCTCTCGTCGTCGATCTCCGCGGCCACAGCAAGGCAACCCGCCCGGAGCCCGTCTCGAAGGCCGGCTGCCGGATCGAGCGACACCATCGCGGCGTCCCAAGCCGACAGCCAGCGGCGGGGCACGTCGAGCACGATCTCCTCCTTGCTGGAGTACCGCCGATACAGCGTCGATCGTGATACGCCGGCATGCTCGGCGATTCGTTCCATCACCGTTTCGCTGAATCCATGGCGCTCAAAAAGCGTGAACGCCGCCTCGACTATCGCTTGTCTCGTCTCGGCGTGGCGCCGCTCCCGAAGACCGCTCACAGTACTGACTGTAGCGATCCGCGTGACCCGTGACACGTTGACTCAAGTTGAGACAACGTGTCAGAATCTCTCATGATGACCACTGACGCAGACCTGGACTTCGAGAGCCTGCTACCCGACGCGCCGTTCGGCGAGTTCCACGCCCGCACCATCGAGGCACCGGTCGATAAGGTGTGGGCCGCCTTTAATTCGGTGACTGCGCCGGAGATTCGGCTACTCGCACCGCTCCTTGCCGCCCGGGCGTTGCCGTCGGTTCTGTTGCGGAAGCGTCCCGCCCTGGCTCACGGAACCCACTCCAGTGCGACGCGCCGGCCGGTTCTCGAGCTCTTCGCGGACGAAGGCTTCGTGATGCTGCGCCGCGACGACAGAGTCGTCAACGGCCGGGCGACCGTGATCTTCGGAGCCGCCGGGAAGTTCTGGTCGCCGGCGCACAACGCTCCGGTCGATTTTGCGTCGCCACAAGCGTTTCTCGACGTCGCCGAACCCGGAATGGCGAAGACCGTGGCCCGCTTCGACGCCGTCGCAGAGGGACCCGCCAGGACTCGACTGGAGACGGAAACACTCGTCGATGTGCCCAGCCCAGACGGCAGACGCAAGTTCGCCGCGTACTGGGCGATCATCCGCGGCCCATCGGGCTTGCTTCGTCGCAGCTGGTTGGCCGCCGTCGATCGCCGAGCGACCCGGTGAGCATATTGGCCGCGGTTCGGGGCTATCGCCCGCGTCGAGCACCAGATCTCCCACGCGGCCAGCGCGAGGTCGCAGTCATGCCCAGATTCAGCGACGAACCGCTCCGGTGGGCACCCCAGACAGCCGACCCGGTCTTGTCGGTCAGCATCGAAGACGGCACCGAACCCCTGATGCTCGATCTACGTGAGACCAGAACTCGGCGCGTTGAGCGCACCCACGACTTTCACTGCGTGACCGGATGGTCCTATCGAGACCTGGCCTGGGGTGGCGTCGTTCTTCAGGAACTGCTCCAGGACCACCTCGGATCCGGGGCCCACGATCTTCCGCCCTTCGCCCTCGCGTACGGCGCCGACGACCGTCACGCCATCTTCGTGACCGAGGATCTGGTCGATCCATCGGTGCTGGTGGCGACGACGCTCGACGGCGAACCCGTTCCCCGGCGGCACGGAGGTGCCGTGCGGCTGGTTTCGCCGAAACAGTACGGCTACAAGAGTGTCAAGCACCTCACCCGCATCGAGTTCGTGCACGGTGAACCTGCGAGTTCCCTTGGGGGCAAGGAGCACCTGCGGGCTCGGATCGATCACGAGGAACGGCACGCCACTCTGCCGAACTGGCTGATCCGATTTCCCTACCGCCTGATGGTCGTGCCGACCGCCTTGATGGGTGACCGAGGTCTGCGCAACTCACCCTGAGCACAGCGACCGCAGCGTCAACCCGAGTCGTCGTCACCGCCGTGGTCGAGTTGGGCCGCAGCCCGATTGAGTTGTTCACCGACCGAGGGTCGATCACGTTCGATCGCCGGTTGGCCGAGGTGGTGGGCGCGCAGTTCGTCCATGAAGTCGTGCCACATCGGTCTGCCGCCCTCGTACAGCAGTTGCGCCCGGACGCGGAGAGCGTCGGTGGTGGGCCGGTGGTTGAGGCCCCACCAGCCGAGCTCGGCGAGGACCGGGACCAGTTGGATGGCGGGCTCGGTCAGCGTGTAGGTGACGGCCCGGCCCGGTCCCGGATCGTCGCGAGTGAGGAGGCCGTCGGCCACGAGGTCGCGGAGACGGCCGGCCAAGATGTTGGTGGCAATGCCCTCCTCGTTGTTGCGGTGCAGCTCGCGGAAGTGGCGGCGGTCGCCGAACATGATGTCGCGCAGCACGATGAGGCTCCACCGGTCCCCGATCACTTCGATCGCCGCGTTGATGGCACACCCTGAGCGGGGCACGTCCTTGGTCACTGCTTGCAAAGTACCATCACTTGACGTACGGTGAGGTGCTTGCAATTCGCAACCGCCCCGCCGGAAGGGATCCGCGCATGATCGACATGACCCTCGGACAGGCCACGGTGACGTCACTGGCCACAGCAGAACCTTGGTACCGAAACGTGTTCGGTGCACCGCCGAACTCGCGTCCGATGGACGGCTTGATCGAATGGCGCTTCGGACAGGCCCACGGCATCCAGGTGTTCGAAGACGCCGAACGGGCGGGCCGCTCGACGGTCGTCGTCGGTACCACCGACCTCGACGCCACGGTCACGCGGCTCGACGAGAACGGGATCGAACACGGCGGTGCCCAACCGGGCGGCGGGGGCCGCCTGGTGGCGCTCGGCGATCCCGACGGCAACCAGCTTGTCATCGTCGACGCCGAGGCCGCCTACGGCCACCCCGCATCCGAGATCATGCACGCGACACTGCGGTTCCAGCGCTCGATCGACGCCGCCATCGACGACGTGTGGGCAGCCTACGCCGACATCGACCGGCGACGCCGTTGGTCGGTCCCCGGAGGCGAAACGGTCGAGTACGACGATCACGACTTCACGCCCGGCGGCGTCGATCACTACCGGTGCGGGCCGCCAGAGGATCTCTCCAACCACCTGACCACCCGATACGTCGATATCGAGGCTCCCCACTCGTTCATCGCGACCGACGAGTGGCGTCGCAACGGTGAACCGGTGGCGATCGACACGACCCACTGGCGACTCGACCCCGACGGCGCTGCCACGGCGTTATCGATCGTCGTGCAGGTCACGTCGCTCATGGGCGACAGCGTGCTCGACAGCTACCGAGACGGCCAGGAGGCCACTCTGGACCAGCTCATCACGTTTCTCTCGTGACCCCTGTCCCCGACTGCCCGGCCCTCGCACCCTGGATCAGATCTGCGGCACCACGTTGCCGTAACGGTCGCGCTTCAAGCGTGCGCCGGGTAGGGCGTCGAGTAGCTGCCACTTGAGCAGGTCGGGCACGCTGAAGTCGAACAGCTCGCGGCGAACGGCCTCCGGTGCGCGGCGATGCGCCCACCACAACAATCGAGCCAGTCTCGGTGGTGTGAGGTCCATCCCGAACAGCCACGGGTCCTCGAAGTCGAGGAGATCGTGGGGCAGATAGTCGGCGGCGGCCAGGCGGGCCGAGATCCGTTGTCGGGCCTTGGCGGCCGACAGTTCACCGGCCTCGACCCGGTCGAGATCCCGTTCGGCCTCGTCGATCTGCCGCTGCAGATCGGCCGAATAGGAAAACCCGGTTCCCGGGCGCACCTCACCGCGCATCCGATCGAACACCGCCAGATCGCCTTCGGCCACACAGCGGAACGTAGCGGCCAGCAGCGGGATCGTGGTGAGGAACTCATCGGCGAACCAGACCCGAAGCCATGCCGTCCAGGTGTGGTAGTCGGCCATGGACCGGTACGCGTTGTGAACCATCTGGTCGTTATCATCCAGCATCGCCTGCTGCATGCGATCGATTCCGGCGAACCGTTCGGCCGACAGGTCGTCGTCGTCCAACGCCGCCAGCAGCTCCTCGGCCACCACGTCGATCGCCTCCTGCGAGCGCCAGATGCCACGGGAGAACAGTGGGTCGATGAACCCGTAGGCATGCTGGAGCAGGAGGAATCGGTCGCCAACCGACGTGGTCGACGAATACTGGATGCGGTCTGTGCCCACGAACGGCCGAGCCGCCTTCGCCGGGCCGAGATGGCGCTCGACCACCGGGAACCGCTCCACGAACGATGCAAACTCCTTCTCGGGCTCAACACCTTCGTTGCGGGGGAACCGGCGGCTGTCGATGGTGAGGCCGACGCTGACCAGATCGCTCTCCGATCGGTGATAGTTGTCGAATGGGATGACCCAGAACCAGCCGCCGTCGAACACGTGGTGGAGCGTTCCCTTGGAGAAACTGTCGGACACCCGTTTCCCCTCCGAACCTGGTTCGACGACCTCGAGCGGACGCACCCCGGTCATGTGGGTGAAGATGGTGCGGGAGTGGTGGCGAAGGCGACTCGGCTCCTCCCGCAGACCATAGGTGGAGGCCAGAACCGAGTTGCGACCGGAGGCGTCGACGATGTAGCGGGCGCTGATTTCGGACCCGTCGTCGACGGTGATCCGAGCGCCGTCGTCGTCGATGGCCACGCTGGTCACGGCGGTCTCGTCGCGGTAGTCGACCCCGTGACCGATCGCGGCCTTGACCAGGTAGTGGTCGACGTCCTGACGGTAGAGCTGACTCTCCCGGAAAACAGGCTGCAGCGGTCCGATGAACAGGCTCGACTCCTCCGGCACCAGGTGGGTCTGACCGGGCCGGTGATACACGTAGCTGAAGCCTCGTTTGACCCCCGACGTGGGGGCCACGTTGCGAGACACCGAATCGAGATGGGCCAGCGTGGCGATCTCGGGCACGTCGTACTTTCGGCCCAGATACCAGAACAACATCGCCGAGGCCGGCACCAGCGACTCTCCGATCGCCAGTCGGGGGTGGCGCCCCCGCTCGATCATCATGACGGCTCGCCCTCGGCGGGCCAGGATGGCGGCCAGCATGGATCCGGCGAGGCCGGAACCGAGCACGACAACGTCGACGTCATGGCTCTTCATGATCTTCCCTCCGGTGGTGGTGACGGCCCGGGTTACCGAGGCTGTCGTCTCCAGTTATAACGCACGGCGAGGCATCGACGCCATCGAATATCGGGCCATGGCGGCTGACCGCCGGCAGCTGGTCACGGCCGCCGGGCCAGATAGAGGCGACGAGCCAACAACCCTGTGTCGATACTCTCCAGCGTCGACCGGCGCCGGCGGTGTGCTTCGGTATACTCGTCGATCCCGACGAGGTCGATCAGCTCCTCCCGCCATTCATCGGTCGCCACCAGCCACGCCTGCTGGGTGTCCCGATACTCCCGGGTCAGATCCGACACGTCGATGTCGACGAACCCGGCCGATCGGAGCAGGCTCGGATAACTGGTTCGAACCATCACCGCGGGTGGGCCTCGCCGGGCGGCCTTACGGCGCCGCGCCGGTGACAGGCCGTCGCCGGGCTCGATCGTGAGGAACGCCATCGGCCGCCCGGGTTTGAGTGTCTGCCGGCTCACCCTCAGCACGGAGAGTTTTTGCCGCAGTCAACACATCACGTCGGTGTGCACGATGGCGTCGACCGATGCCGGCCGAAAGGGGAGCCCTTCCGCCGACGCCACCGCTGTCGACGCCTGATCGGTGATGCCGTCGTCGATCGTGCGACGGCGGGCGGTCTCGACACCGGTCACGATCGGATCGACGACGACGACCGAGCAGCCATGGCGCGTGGCCAGGTACAGGCCGGGCCAGCCGCAACCGGCCCCGACATCGAGAAGCAATCGGCCGGGGCCGAGGTCGAGGGCATCGCCCAACAGGTCGGCCTGAGCCCTGGTGGTGTAGCCGTTGGCCAGATAGTCGCTGTCGAGGACTTCACGCTCCATCGCCCGCAGAACATCGGCCTCGGCCCGTGCGTATCGTTGCTGATGCCGTTCCGCTTCGACGATGCTGCTCACGGTCCGACAATACGTCCAGCCGACCGCAACCACCATTTCGGAGCGTCACCGTTTGGCGGCTCCACGTGGTGATCCGTCGAGTTCCAGATCGGCGCAGGCCACCCGGGCACCGCCCGGAGCGTGGACGACCACCGACAGCGCATTGCTGCTCTCGGGGTCCGTGCTGGTGGTACGTGCCGACCAGTCGGCCGCACCGGTGGCCTTCGCCTCGTTCGTGCCTTCGGCCGCCATGATGCCGAAACCGGAGTCGAACGTCGTCAACCAGATTTCGTTGACCCAGTCGACCGCACCGCCGATCTCGTTCTGGTAGTGGCCACCGCCGCCGTCGGCGCATCGCCGGTCGTGGAGGTGGGCGCTGTAGACCAGAGCCGGATCGAGTCCTTCGAGCTCGGCCGTCACCTTCGTCGTGTCGACGCCGACCTTCATCAGCGCCCGACCGGTGATCGTCGCGTCGTGCGTGTCGCCGCTGGTCGGGAAGTACGAGCCGAAATCGCCTCGATACTTCTCGTGTGCCTTGGCCGACACCAGCGTCGACACCACCAGCGATCCGACCAGGACCGTCAAAGCCACCACTCCGCCTCCGAGGAGACGCCTAGCAAAGCCGTGCATTTTGTTTTCCTTCCGCCCGAGGGCCGCCGTTGTGGGCCGAACGGTAACCGCGGAGGACCGGGCCGAAGGGAGGTGTGGGCGAACCTACCCATCCCCCTTGTCCAAGAATTAACCGTCTCTGGTTCGACCGCTTGCCGCCAGGAGCAACGCGGCCAGCACGGCCGTGCTCAACGACAGCGCCACCGGCCCGTCGATGCCCCACCGTTCGTAGAGCACGCCGCTCACACTGATGCCCAAACCGCGGAAGAGGGTGCCGACCGCGTTGTTGACGGCGAGAACCCGGCCTCTGGCCGCAGGCATTGCCTCGCTGACGAACGAGAACGACGTGACGATCGAGAACTCGAAGCCGACGAAGAACAGGAACAGGCCTGCCGCCCCGATCGGAAGTGATGATCCGGCCCTCGTCATCACGAACAGGCCCACCATGACCACGACCAGCGCGACCTGGGTGGCCCGCGATCGGCCCCACCCGGTCGGCGAAGGCGGCCGAGGTCGACGATGCCGTCAGCTCCGCCAAGCCGAAGGCGATGGCGATCACGCCCACACCGCCGGTTGACACGCCAAGTGCCTCGTCGAGCCAGGTGCCGGCGATGACAACGGTGGTGAGCCCGGTGATGGCGATCGCGGCGGACGCGGCGATCAGCAGCCAGGCACCGGGGTGAGGCGGCGGGGCGACGGCGGGCCGTTCTGGTCGTCGTCGAGGATGACGGAGTGGTCCACCGCGGTGAACAGCACGATGAACATCACCATCGCGGCCGAGGCGAACAGAACGAACGGACCTCGCCAGCCGAACAGGCCGATGAGCAACGCGGCCGCCGGCGCTCCGATCAACAGACCCATGGCCCACGATGTCTCGAACATACCGATGACCCGGGCTCTTCGCCGGTAACGGACCCGACGACTCAGATACGTGTGCCCACCGACGGTCACCGACGACACGCCGAGCATGATCAGGAAGTACCCGGCCGCGAACGACGGGAGGTCTCCCGCCAGGGCCAGCAGCGAACCCGCCGCAGTGAGGGCCAGCGCCGAGAGGAGTACGACACGTTCCCAGCCTCGATCGAGACCTCGGCCCAAGGCCAGGCTGCTCAGACCCGACATCTCGCCGACACCCAATACCGCGGTCAGCTGAGCAGTCGAGGCGCCAAACGCAGCCGACAGCGTCGGCAGGAAGAACGCAACCCATCGGAACGCCGAGTTGGCAACGGCCTTCGACGCAGTGAGCCGGGCCAGCATGCCGTTCGAGACGTTGGCCGCCTCCGGCGACACGGCTACCGAGCGATCCGGTGGTCCTGCCTTGTCCGACTCATCCGATGAAACGATGAACCGCAGCGTACATACTTCGTTTCCCATCGGGGTCGTTCGTCGGGCATCATTGGAGGAGGTGACCGCCGCTGACACGAGGAGGCTACGGTGGCAGCAATCGTCCGCGACTACTCTTTGACCGGGCCCGACAGCGAAGCGGCGGCGGAGGCCGGACTGGTCCAGGCCGACTGGTATCGGACGCCGATCCCCCGCAAGCGGATGAAGGAGCTGATGAGGCGCTCTGACGGTCCCGCCATCCGCGACAACATCCTTTGGCTTGTGTTGATGGTCGTGTTCGCCACGATCGGCGTGGTGTTCTGGGGCGGCAACTGGTGGATTTCGCTGGCCGCGTTCTTCTGCTACGGGGTGCTCTACGGATCCGGGGGCGACTCCCGCTGGCACGAGGCCGGTCACGGCACGGCGTTCAAGACGCCGTGGATGAACGAGGTGATCTACCAGATCGCGTGCTTCTGCATGATGCGGAGCCCGACGGCGTGGCGGTGGAGCCACACCCGGCATCACACCGACACGATCATCATCGGCCGGGATCCGGAGATCATCGCGATGCGGCCGCCCAAGCTGTGGAAGATCATCCCCAACTTCGTGGGAATCTTCGACGTTCCGCAGTCACTGTGGGCGATGCTCAAGCACGCCGCCGGAAGGCTGTCCACCGACGAGGCCGACTACATCCCCGAGTCGGAGCAGCCGAAGGTGCTCCGGGTGGCCCGGATCTGGACGGTGATCTACGCCCTGACGATCGCGGCCTGCTTCGTCTTCGGCTCGATCCTGCCGCTGATGGTGATCGGGCTCCCCCGCATGTACGGGGCGTGGCACCACCTGATGACCGGCCTGACCCAGCACGGCGGCCTGGCCGACAACGTGCTCGACCACCGGCTCAACAGCCGCACGGTCTACATGAATCCGATCAGC
The DNA here is from genome assembly GCA_965216655.1 of Acidimicrobiales bacterium. Lineage (GTDB taxonomy): Bacteria > Actinomycetota > Acidimicrobiia > Acidimicrobiales > SZUA-35 > JAHELU01. Next base: position 229,425 of record CBDCGP010000009.1, on the reverse strand, counting down.
CGGTTCATCTACCTCAACATGAACTATCACGTCGAACACCACATGTTCCCGATGGTGCCGTACCACAACCTCCCCGAGCTCCACGAGGAGATGAAGGACGACTGTGTGCCCGCCTCACCGAGCATCGCCGCGGCGTTCGCCGAGTTCATGCCGGTGATGGTCCGTCAGCTCCGGGATCCGGAGGTCTTCATCGACCGTCGTCCTCAACTGGCGACGTACGACAACGGCGGCTCGGCGTAGGTCGTGGATCCCCTCGTCTTTCTCGGGCCGCTCGGGTTGGCGGCCGGCGTCAACCTCTACCTGACCCTGCTTCTCACCGGCCTGCTGGTTCGCCTGGGGTGGGTGGCCGAGTATCTTCCGGACTCGCTCGACACGCTCGGATCGTGGCCGGTACTGATCGTCTCGGCCTTGCTGGCGGCGGTCGAGTTCGCCGCCGACAAGATCCCCTACGTCGACAACACCTGGGACGTCATCCACACGTTCATCCGCCCGGCCGGGGCGATGCTCATCGCCCTCAACGTGTTGCCCGACGGCGATCCCGTCGTCACCACCGTGCTCACGCTGCTCACCGGGGCGGGCGCACTCACCAGCCACACGGGCAAGGCGGGTGTTCGGGCGCTGGTGAACACGAGCCCCGAACCGTTCAGCAACATCGCGCTGAGCATCACCGAGGATCTCTCCGTGATGGGCCTGATCGTGCTCGCGTTTCAATACCCCTGGATCGCGGCCGGGGTCGCGATCGTGGTGACGATCCTGCTGATCGTGTTCCTGATCTGGTTGTATCGCTTCGCCCGGCGAACCGTCGGCGGCGTCAGACGGTTCCTGCGATCGGGACGTACGCCCGCGACCGCCGTGTCCGGGGGGCCCTGATCCTCCCGATCACCCAACCGAGCGGAGGTCGCAGGTGAAGATCAGCGTTTCGTTCGGACCGATCACACCGCCGGCTCCGGCCGGTCCGTAGGCCATGTCGGGCGGGATGGTGATGCGACGGCGACCGCCGACCCGCATCCCGGCCACGCCCTGGTCCCAACCGGAGATCACCTGGCCGACACCGAGCGTGAACGGCAGCGGCTCACCCCGGTTCCACGAGGCGTCGAACTCGGCGCCGGTGCTCCAGGCGACACCGACGTAGTCGACGTTGACCTGGGCGCCGGCGACGGCCTCGGTGCCGTCGCCCACGACGAGATCCTCGACGACGAGTTCGCTCGGCGGGTCGGTTTCGGGCACGGTGATGGTGGGGCGTTCTGAGGTGTCCATCGGGTCAGGCTAACGGCCGGTACCGTTGTCGACCATGGGTGCTGTCCTCCGCCGATCGACCGTCCCCCTGGTGGCGGTGGTCGCGCTCGCCGTCGGTTGTGTCGCCGACGAGACCTCCTCCACCGCTTCGGACGCACTCGTAGACGAGGTGGCGATCGACGGTCTCTCCGGACCGACCCAACTGGCGATCGACAGCGACGGTTCCTGGTGGGTCGCCCAACTGGCCGGCGGGGAGAACGACGGCACCGGGCAGATCGTGCGCGTCGACCCCGACGATCTCGACGCCCCGCCCGTCGTGATCCTGGACGGTCTCGACAAGCCGACCGGGCTCGCCCTGTTCTCCGGGGAGCTGTGGGTGATGGAACGTGATCGACTCAGCCGAGGACCGATCGACGGTGCGCTCGACGGCTCGGACCGGACCGTGGTGGCCGACGATCTGCCGACCAACGGCCGGTCGGAGGGCACCTTGACGGTCGACGGTGACCGGCTGCTGTTCGACACGTCGGGTCGGTCGGACGAACAGGGGAACCCGACCACCGGATCGGGCGTCCTGTGGGCGGTGACCACCGACGGAGACATCACGGAGGTGGCGGTTGGATTCAAACATGCCTACGCCCATGTCCGCACCGACGAGGGCACGCTGTACACCACCGAGATCGGCGACGGCCGCTACGACGGCACCCGCCCCGCCGACGAACTGGTGCCGGTCACACCGGGAGCCGATCACGGCTGGCCCCACTGCGTTGGCGACAACCGCCCGGTGGCCGAGTACGGCGGCTCCGAGGAAGGTTGCGCCGAGGTGCCCCGACCGATCGCCGTCTTCCCGGCGGGCGCAACCCCGACGTCGGTCGTCGTCTCCCCGTGGGATCCAACCGTGCTGCTCGTTGCGCTGTGGAACGAGGGGCAGGTGGTGGCGGTCTCGACGAACGTCGCGGATGGTGGGTACGACGTGGTCTATGAGGGGGCCGAGCACCCCCAGCACCTCACGGTCGATGGTGACTGCGTACTTCTCACCGATCATGTGGCCGGAAGAATCATTTCGCTGAAACCCTCTTGACTCTCCCGTTACCGGAGACCCGACGATGAGGGCGAAAGGAGATTCGTGACCATGAACGAACTGGTGACAATCGGACGGTTCTCGAAGATGACGCGCCTGTCGATCAAGGCTCTTCGTCACTACGACGAGATCGGGCTGCTGCCCCCGGCGGAGGTGGACGCCCAGTCGGGCTACCGCTACTACCGGATGGCGCAGGCCAACACCGCCGAGGCGATCCGCACGCTGCGGTCGATCGACATGCCGCTCGACGAGATCCTCGTGGTGCTCGAGAGTGACGAGCCCGATGTCATCCAGAAACACCTGGATGCCCATCGGGAACGGCTCGAGGCCCGCCTGGCCGACCAGCAACGCATGTTGACGTATCTCAAACGTCTCATCGAGAACAAGGAGTCGATCATGCCCTATGAGGTAACCGTCAAAGACGTACCCCCGATCACCGTCGCATCGCTGCGGGTTCGGACCGCCATGTCCACCATCGCCACTGATCTGGCCCAGGGCTTCGGCCAGGTGGCCGCCGCACTGGGAGGGCCGCCGGCCGGAACCCCGTTCGTCGTCTATCACGACGTGATCGACGAGGAGACCGACGGCGACATCGAGATCTGCATTCCCGCCGCCACTGCGATCCAACCGGCGGGTGATGTCCAGAGCCGGGAGGTCGAGGGCGGCTCGATGGTGGCAACGACGCACAAGGGTCCGTACGACCAGATCTCACCGGCCTACCACACCCTCACCGGGTGGGTGCAGGAGCACGGCCACGAGTTCGCCGGTCCGCCACGCGAGATCTACCTCAACGATCCGACCACGGTGGAACCGGAGGAGATCATGACCGAGATCCAGTGGCCGATCTCCTAGCCGAGGTCGCGTTCGACCGAGAACTCGTGTGAGCGGGTGAAGAACGGCTCGCCGTCGAGATGGGTGGTGACGACGTCGCTCGTGTGAAAGTGGGCGGCGTCGCACCACATCTCGGATCGGGTCGTCACGGCCGCTTGGCCATCGTCGGGCCATGCGTCCTCAGGCCAGGTGACCGACCACTGACGCTCACAGACAACGCGGGCGCTCAGCGGGTCGCCGTCGGTGATGGTCCAGGTGTCGGTGGCGGTCGACGACATGGCGGTGCCGTGGTCGTCGAACACGATGGTTCCGGCGTCGCTGTGGTCGCGCACCGTGAAGGTGCCGGTCGCCACGTCACTGGTCACGGTTCGAGCCGACGTGGGCTCCACCGTGAATCTTGCGTGATCCGGCGCGACCACCGGCGGTCCGAAGTGTTCTTCGTGATCGGCGTCGTCGGCATCGGCGGTCCTAACCGGGAGACGGAGCTCGCAGCTCGGGCCCGTGGCCAGCGTAAGCTCGACCTCGGTAGGTGACGGCCACACCAGCGGCCACAGGTTGGTGGTGAGGAGCAGGCTCAACCGGTGGCCGGCGGGGACCCGGTGGGCCAGACCGTCGAGCCCCAACACCACATCCGTGAGGTCCCCCGGTTCCATGGCCGACGGCTCGGCGTGGCTGTGACGGTGCGTGAGGTTGAGGACGCCGCGGGAGATCTGCAGCATCGATCCGTCGGGTCCGACGTCGCACAGCCGGGCCGCCACCTGGGCGACCGGGGCGTCGACGGCCAGTCGCAGCGCCAGACTCGGGATGCCGACCAGGTCGACCGGTTGGTCGAGCGTCGGGCCGTCGAAGCGGAACGCCGGGTCATGCTCGGTCCGCTGATCGACCGGGAGCTGCCCGGGGGCGGCATACCCCCACCAGCTGCCCTGCCCCAGGCCGGCGGCCACGGAGTTGCCGGCGGAGATCGCCGTGTCGGACTCGGGCTTGTCCACCACGAGTCGGTCCGCGGTCAACCACCACGACGTCATCGACACGTTGGGCGACGGCCACGACGGCTCGGCCGCCCAGCGGCCCGGGCGCTCCGGATGGTACGGCGACGGCGACACCCGGTCCTGGATCCAGATACGGACCGGGGCCTCGGCCCAGGCCTCACGGCGGGCGGTGACCGGTCCGTCGGCCGGATGCCCACGCCCGAGATGGAGATCGAACCAGTCGACCAGCTCATCGAGGAACCCGATGTTCGGCCCGGGAACACCAACCGCCGGATAGTTGTGCGACCAGGGGCCGACGATGGCCCGGTACGGAACCGACAATCCCTCGGCGAGCCGAAACACGGTGTCGGTGTAGCCGTCGGCCAGACCTCCGACCGTCATCACCGGACAGCGAATTGCGCCGTAGTTCTCGCACACCGACCCGTGCTCCCAGAACCCGTCGCGTCGCTGATGGCTGAGCCAGTCGGGGACGAAGATCGGTGTGTCCTCCAACCGCCTGCGCCACTCGGCCCGCCAATCCATGCCCTCGGCCCGCAGGATCCGGGGCGTCGGCGGTCGGGCGTTGAAGCAGGCCATCGTGGCCGACCAACTCAGCATGTCGACGGCCGAGACACAGCCACCGATGTAGTGGACGTCGGTGGCGTAGCGGTCGTCGGTGGCGGCGACGGCCACCACGGCGCCCAGGGCCGGCGGTGCCAACGCCGCGATCTGCAGGGCGTTGAACCCACCCCACGAGATACCCATCATGCCGACCCGGCCGTTGCACCATGGCTGACGGCTGACCCAGTCGACGACCTGCACGCCGTCGTCGAGTTCGGTGGCCAGGTATTCGCCGGTGAGGACGCCGTCACTGTCCCCCGACCCCCGGATGTCGACCCGAATCATGGCGAAGCCGCGCTCGGCCAGATACCGGTGCTGACGATTGTCCCGCAGCAGGGTCCCGTCGTCCTTGCGGTAGGGGATGTACTCGACCACGGCCGGAACCGGCTCGCTCGTGTCGGGTAGCAGAAGGCGGGCGCCCAGGCGAACACCGTCGTTCATCTCGACCCAGCAGTGCTCGACCGTGCGAACCGGTCGGAGCGCTTCGGGCATCAGACAGGCTGCCAGGTGGCGGCGACCGGGACGTCGTCCACCAGCCGGTCGCCGTCGATGTCCCAGAAGCAGGCCACCCGGTGCCCGGCGGCGACCTCGGCCAGCCCGGGTCGTTGGGCGCGGCAACGGTCGAACGCGTAGGGGCAGCGATCGAGGTAGGGGCAGTACCCGGGCTCGGCGGCCAGCACCGGCGGTGTTCCCGGAATCGGTCTCAGCCGGCCGGAGACCGGGGCCGATTCGGTTTCGCCGCCAGGTATGGAGTCGAGGAGGGCACGGGTGTAGGGGTGACGGGGCCGGTGGAAGATGTCGTCAACCGATGCCGACTCGACGATCGAGCCTGCATACATGACCAGCACCCGGTCTGCCACCGTGGCGATCACGCCGAGATCGTGGCTGACCCACACCAGGGTGAGGTTCTTCTCGGCCTGCAGCTGCATCAGAAGATCGACGATCTGGGCCTGCACGGTGACGTCGAGGGCGGTGGTCGGTTCGTCGGCCAACACCAGTAGCGGTTGGCCCGCGACCGCCACCGCGATCATCACCCGTTGACGCATCCCGCCTGACAACTGGTGGGGGTAGCTGCGCATCCTGGCCGCCGCGTCGGCAATACCAACCCTGCGCAGCAACTCGATCGCCTCCGCCTTGGCCGCCCGGCGACCCAGACCCCGGTGATTGCGAAGCGCCTCGGTGATCTGACGGCCGACCGTCATCGTGGGGTTGAGCGAGGTGGTGGGATCCTGGAACACGAAGCCGATGTCGGCACCGCGGACGCGGCGCATCGGATCGTCTTCCAACTGGAGAAGATCCACCGGACCCCCGGTCGAGGCGAAGTCGGCGGACCCCCGCTCCACCCGACCGGCCGGTCGCGGAAGCAGACCCAGAAGCGACAGCAGGGTGACCGTCTTGCCCGACCCGCTCTCGCCGACGATGGCCAGCGTCTCACCCCGGAACACCGAGAAGGACACGCCGTTGACGGCAAGAACCTCCTCGTCGACGGTGGAGAATCCAACAGTGAGATCCTGGATCTCCAGCAACGGTTGTTCGGCACTGTCGCTCATCCAAAACAAATCCTACAGTTGGCCGGGATGAGCACTCCACGCGACTCCCCTCCCGCAATCGGCCTCAATCTTCGGGTCCGCAACACGCCGTTCACCGAGCGGGTCGAGGCGGCCGGGGTCAAGGCTTACACCGTCTACAACCACATGCTGTTGCCGGTGGTGTTCCGTTCGCTGATCGACGACTACCACCACCTGAAGGAGCATGTGCAGGTGTGGGACGTGTCCTGCCAGCGCCAGGTCGAGATCGTCGGACCGGATGCCGCCCGGCTCGTCCAGCTCCTGACGCCTCGGGATCTGTCGAAGGCCGTGCCGGGCCGCTGCCTGTACGCGCCGATCGTCGGATCCGACGGTGGCCTGCTCAACGATCCGGTCGTGTTGAAGTTGGCCGATGATCGATTCTGGCTGTCGATTGCCGATGCCGATATCGGCCTGTGGGTGGCCGGCCTGGTCGAGGGTATGGGGCTGAGTGTGTCGGTGTTCGAGCCCGATGTGTCTCCGCTGGCGATTCAGGGGCCGAAGGCGGACGAGTTGGTGGCCCGGGTGCTGGGGGAGGCGACCCATGACATCGGGTTCTTCCGGTTCGACCGGGTCGAATTCATGGGCCACGAGTTCCTGGCCGCCCGCACCGGGTGGAGCAAGCAGGGCGGCTTCGAGATCTATGTCGACCGCGACGATCTCGCCGTTCCGCTGTGGGACGCGTTCTTCGAGGCCGGAGCCGATCTCGACGTCGGCCCTGGATGCCCGAATCTCATCGAGCGGATCGAAGGTGGCCTTCTGTCCTACGGCAACGATGCGACGAGCGCCAACAATCCGCTCGAATGCCGGCTGGAGCAGTTCTGCAGCCTCGACGCCGACATCGACTTCCTCGGCCGTGACGCCCTGCGTCGAATACGCGAGGAAGGTCTGGAGCGCCGCATGATGGGGCTGCTCCTCGACACCGACGACGTCCCGGCGGTGCGCCGCCCGTGGCCGGTCTCGGCCGGTGACGGATCGGCCGGCGTTGTGACCTCGGCGACCTGGTCGCCCCGCTTCTCCCAGGGTGTGGCCCTGGCCATGATGGAGCGGGGGTGGTGGGAGCCCGGGACCCGGCTCGAGGTCGAGATGGCGACCGGCCCGTGTTCGGCCACGATCTGCGAACTCCCGTTCAGCGACGAACCGTGACCGTCAGGGCGTCGGCCAGATATCGGTCGACATCGGGTCCGCCCGGCGGATCGAGGACGTGTCGGATGAAGGCGTCCCGCTCGTGGCCGTGGACCGCCAGCTCCCACACACAGGCCGTGGGCCCACCGACCGGCACCACGTCGAAGTCGGTAGGGGTGTCGAGAGCGGCCGTCCAGGTGTGCTGGCGGATGATGTCGCCGTCCCAGAGGTCGAGCAGCAGCCACACCGACTCGGCGCCGTGGTGGAGGATGGCGAAACCCACGGCCGGGCCGGTGTCCGACGCGCCACCGCACACCTCGTCGGCCAGCGTGCGGGCGGCCGTCACAACGGCGCGATCCACCGGGTGGCCGTCGAGTGTGATCTCGTACCACTTGATCCGGCGGTCGCCGTGGACTTCCACGCCGGTGTGGCGGGTCGGGCGGGGTCGGAACCTGCCGCCCATCGTCATCGGTGGTCGTCCGGGCCGGGCACGGGCTCGACCTCGACCGTCGTGTCGTGGAAGAACGCAGAGCCCCGGTCGTCGGCCGGCAGCGTGGCCGCCGTCAGCGCGTTGACGCCCCGGCCCTCGGGGGTGGCATCATGCCACCAGCCGAACGGGATGGTGACCAGGCCCGGCTGGGTGTCGGTGCTAATGCGGGCGGTCAGGGTGAGGCTTCCCCGCTTGTTGTAGACCCTGACCCGGGCGCCATCGGTGACATCACGAGGCTCGGCGTCGACGGGATGTACGTCGACCCGGGGCTCGGGCGGGGTGGGCAGGTGCTCGTCGAAACCCCCATAGTTGGCGTTGAGGAATTTCGGGTGTTGCTTGCGGCTGATGAGACCCAGCGGATACCGGCGTTGACGGCTTGGCTCGTGGCTCAGGGCACCAAGCTGAATCCTGCCGTCCGGCGTGTCCGCCCGAGCATCGACATAGGGCCGGTGGTCATCCGGTACCCGCAGGCGGGCCCACCCGTCACGCTGCAGGAGCTCATAGGTGATGCCCTCCAGCCACGGATGATCGGAGTCGAACATCTGGCGGATGAGGGTCTCGTCGCTGTCGAGCAGGCCGGGGGTAGCCAGGTCCATTCGGGTGGCGAGGCGGCGGAAGATCTCGGTGTTGGGCAGGGCCTCGCCGAGCGGTTCGATGGCAGGTCGGTTGAGCGAGAGGTACAGGTGACCCCACGCGATGCCGAGGTCGAGGTGTTCGATCTGGGTTGTGGCCGGCAGCACGATGTCGGCGTAGCGGGCGGTGTCGGTCATGAACTGCTCGATGACCACCGTGAACAGATCCTCCCGCTCGAGCCCGGTGACGATCCGGTTCTGATCGGGCACGACCACCGCCGGGTTGGAGTTGTGGACGACCAGCGCCTCGATGGGTGGATCGAGATCGGGGTCGGTGAGGATCTCGCCGAGGCGGGCCATGTTGAAGCGGCGGCGTTCCGGCCGGTCGGTCGGGTAGTTGAGCGCGGTCTCGAAATAAACCTGGGTGGATCGCGCGAGCCCGCCACCGACGTCACGCCACGCGCCGGTCACCGCCGACAACATGGCCGTGGCCCGCATGATCTCCCGTCCGTTGGCCCGGTGCTCGGGGCCGACCAACGTGCGGATGGCGGCAGGCCGTGAGAGGGCCAGACGGTGGGCCAGCCACTCGATCCGATCGGCGGCGATGCCGGTCGTCTCGGCGCCCCGTTCCGGGGTCCACGGTCGTGCGGACTCCTGCAGTTCGGCCCAGCCGGAGGTGTTGGCCGACAGCCAGTCGTGGTCGATCAGGTCGTCGCGCTCGAGGATGTGCACGATCGACAGCACCAGCGCAACGTCGGATCCGGGCCGGACCTGGAGGAACTCGTCGCCTCGCTGGGCGGTTGCGGTGCGAACCGGGTCGATCACGATCACAACGGCACCGGCCGAACGGGCCCGCTCGATCGTCGGCCAGAGATGGCGGTTGGTCAACATCGTGTCGGTCCCCCACAACACGATCGTCTGGGCTCGGCTCATCTGCTCCGGGTCGAAACCGTACGGTGTGCCGTACACGTCGGCCGCCCCCATCCACGCCGTGGCGCCGCACAGGTGGCGGATGATGTCGCTGGCCCCGTAGGCGTCGAAGAACCGGTCGGCGAGGATTCCTTTCTGGATCACACCCTGGGTGCCGTCGAAGCTGAACTGAAGGACCGACTCCGGCCGACCGGCGGTGGCCAGGTCACCCAGTCGAGTGGCAATCTCATCGATCGCCTCATCCCACCCGAGCGGCTCGAAACGACCGGATCCCTTCGGCCCGACCCGTCGAAGGGGCCGAAGCAGGCGATCGGGGTGATGGACACGATCGAGGAAACGGTTGACCTTGGGGCAGAGCTGGCCGTCGGTGAAGGGGTGGTCGGCCTGACCGCGCAGGCTCACGGCCCGTCCGTCGGTGACCTCGACCTCCCAGACGCAGGTGTCCGGGCAGTCGTGGTGACAGGAGCCGACCACGATTCGAGAATCGGTGCTGATGGAGGTCGTAGCCATGGCCCTCTAATCTGGCATCTATGTACGGCACTGTACAGGTCCAATTGTGGCGAATCCCTGGGGTCCATGGCGAGACCCGTCGCGAGGTTCGTCGATGACCGAGCTCTTTCTCGACGTGGACACCCGCCCCGAGCCGACCAAGTCGCTGCGCCTTCAAGCGGCGCTGCGGGCTGCCATTCGATCGGGTCGACTACAGCCAGGTGACCGGCTGCCTGCGACCCGACAGTTGGCGGCCGAGCTCGGGTGGGCCCGGAATGTCGTGGTCGACGCCTACGACCAACTCAACGCCGAGGGCCACGTGGTGGCTCGGGTCGGCCACGGCACGCGCGTCGTGTCCCGGACGACGGCTGCGCCGGCCGAGCCGGTCAAACCGACGTCGACCCGCCGTGCCGCGACGGACCCCGATTCGGTTCCGGCACCCAGCCGCATCGATCTTCAGCCCGGCCTGCCCGATCTCGACGCCTTCCCGACCCGGGAGTGGCGCCGGAGCATCAACACCGCACTGTCGCTGATCACCAGCACCGAACTCGGCTACTCGGCCGGCACCGGGGCGTGGCCGCTCCGCAACGCACTCGCCACCCACCTGGCCCGCACCCGCGCCATTCCGGCCGATCCCGATCGCGTCCTCATCACCACCGGCGTGAGCGCATCGCTTCGTCTGATCACCGCCGACCGCCGCACGGACACGCCGACGCCCAGGGTGGCGGTGGAGGATCCCGGTGCCTACAACCAGTGGGATGCGCTGCGGGCCGCCGGCGCCGAGCTGGTGCCCGTTCCGGTCGACCGGCAGGGGATCGACACCGGCCGACTCGATCGCCTCGACGCCGACATCGTGGTCGTCACCCCGGCCCACCAGTATCCGCTTGGCGGCGTGCTCACGCCGGAGCGGCGGCACGAACTCGTGGCCTGGGCTCGGGCCCGCACGGGCCGGCTCATCGTCGAGGACGACTACGACGCCGAGTTCCGGTACGACCGCCGGCCGGTCGGTGCGATCGCCGGCATCGCCCCCGATGTCACGGTCCACACCGGTTCGGTTTCCAAGACGCTGGCACCGGGCCTGCGGCTCGGGTGGCTGCACGTACCCGAGCCGTTTGCGGACCGAATGGGCACCAGGCTGGCACACGAGTTCGTCACGCCGGATGTGGTTCAACAGCTCGCTTTGGCCCATCTGCTGACGACCGGCAGCCACGATCGCATCGTCCGGGCCCGACGGAGGACGTACCGCAGACGGCGGGACACCATGATCGCGGCGCTCGACCGGGTGCCGGGGTGCACGGTCGTCGGGGCGCCCGGAGGCCTCCACCTCACAGTGTTGTTGCCACCCGGCAGCCACGACGGGGCGATCTCGAACGCCCTGCTGGACGTCGGAATCGACGTTCCTCCGCTGTCCCGCTACCGCCTCACCCCCGGACCCCCCGGTCTCGTCGCCTCCTTCGCATCGTGTGGGGCAGCGGCGGCCGCGGAGTTCGCCCGCCAACTCGATGCCCACTGTCACATCACCTCATGCTGAGATGGAGGCCATGCCCGAACCCGAACCGAAGTCACCACTGGCCCGAGCGATCGAAGGGCTGAAGCTCCGATCAATCGGCCCTGCGTTGATGGGCGGGCGCATCGCCGACATCGCCGTCGATCCCCGCCGGACGTCGACCTGGTACGTGGCGGTCGGGTCGGGTGGAGTGTGGAAGACCACCAATGCCGGCACGACGTTTACACCCATCTTCGACGACCAGCCGTCGTATTCGATCGGCTGCGTGACCCTCGACCCGTCACGACCCGACACCGTCTGGGTCGGAACCGGGGAGAGCGTGAGCGGACGGCACGTGGCCTGGGGCACCGGCGTGTACCGGAGCCGCGATGGCGGGGCGTCGTGGGAACATCTCGGCCTGGAGCATTCGGAACACATCGGTGCGATCCTCGTCGATCCCCGCAACAGCGACACCGTCTACGTCGCCGCCGAGGGACCACTGTGGTCGTCTGGTGGCGACCGAGGTGTCTACAAGTCGACCGATGGCGGCGCCACCTGGACCGCCGTGCTCCGTATCGACGAGGACACCGGCGTGACCAAGCTGGCCTTCGCCCCCGACGATCCCGACACGCTCTACGCCGCCGCCTACCAGCGCCGCCGCCACGTCGCCACGTTCCTGGGTGGCGGACCCGGCTCGGGCGTCCACAAGTCGACCGACGGCGGGGCCACCTGGCGACGCATCACGCAGGGCCTACCGGAGGGTGACATGGGTAAGATCGGACTCGCCGTGACCCCCGCCGATTCCGACCGGGTCTACGCCACCATCGAGGCCGATGAGGAGCATCGTGGTTTCTACCGCTCCGACGATCGGGGCGAGAGCTGGACCAAACGAAACGACTATCTATCAGGCGGCACCGGCCCGCACTACTACCAGGAGATCTTCGCCTCCCCCATCGACCCGGACCGGGTCTATCAGGTCGACGTCTTCCTCCACGTGACCAGCGATGGCGGCAAGTCCTTCACCAACCTGGAGTCGGGAACCAACAAACACTCCGACAACCACGTGGTATGGATCGATCCCACCGATGGCGACCACCTGCTCGTCGGCACCGACGCCGGGCTCTACGAGACGTTCGACGAAGGAACCACATTCCGCCACTTCCCGAATCTGCCCGTCTCCCAGTTCTACCGGGTCGCCGTCGACAACGATGTGCCGTTCACCAACGTGTTGGCCGGGGCCCAGGACCTCGGCACCCTTCTCGGCCCTGTGCGCACCACCAACATCGACGGCGTTCGCAACCGGGACTGGACGGTTCCGCTGGGCGCTGATGGCTACCACACGGCGTTCGACCCCGACGACCCGGCCATCTGCTATCTCGAATGGCAGATCGGCAACGTCGTGCGCCACAACCGCCGCACCGGGGAACGGGTCGACATCAAGCCGGTGCCCGGCCCCGAGGACCCTCCCGAGCGGTGGAACTGGGACTGTCCGATCGTGGTCAGCGCCCACCGTCCGGGTCGACTCTTCGTGGCGTCACAGCGGGTGTGGCGGTCGGATGACCGGGGAGACTCGTGGCAGCCAATCAGCGGCGATCTGACCACCAACCGCAACCGCTACGAGTTGCCGTCGTTCGGTTCGGTGCCGAGCATCGACTCGCTCTACGACCACGGCGCCATGTCGCTCTACTCGACCATCAGCCACCTGAGTGAATCACCGGTGCTCGACGGCCTCCTCTACGTCGGCACCGACGACGGGTTGATCCACGTGACCGAGGACGGCGGGTCCACCTGGCGCCCGGCCGGGACACCGCCGGGCCTACCCGAGGATGCCTTCGTCAACGCGGTGCGACCGTCCGAGCACGATGCCGACGTGGTGTTCGTCGCCGCCGACGACCACAAACACGGCGACTTCACCCCGTACCTGTTCCGCAGCGACGACCGGGGCGCCACCTGGCGGTCGATCCGGGGCGACGGCGACGGAACTCTGCCGGACGGAGTCATCGTGTGGGCGATCGAGCAGGATCACATCGAGCCGGATCTGCTGTTCGTGGGAGCGGAGAACGGATTGTACGTCACGGTCGACGGGGGTGGGAGCTGGCACCGGTTGAGCGGCGAAACACCCACGATCTCCTTTCGCGACCTGGCGCTCCAGAGGCGTGACGATGACCTGATCGGAGCAACGTTCGGACGGGGCATCTACGTTCTCGACGACTACAGCCCGCTACGAACGCTCAGCGAAAACGCACTGGCCGAATCGGATCCGCTGCTGATCGGGGTACGGGATGCGTGGTGGTATGTGCCGCAGCTCACGGCCCAGGCCGTCGGTCAGCCGACGTTCGGATCCAGCGCATTCCGCACGCCGAACCCGCCGTTCGGCGCGACGGTGACGTATCACTTGGGGAGCGATGTGATCGGGCCGCGGGACGCCAGGCGGGAGCAGGAGAAGGCCGTCGAGTCGGATGGCGACACACCAGTGCCGGACCTCGATGCGTTGTGGCAGGAACACATCACAACCGATCCGGTGGTGGTCATCACCCTCCGTGATGCCGAGGATGAACCGGTGGCGATGATCCCCGGCGAAACCAAGGCCGGGCTGCACCGGACCACCTGGGATCTCCGACGGCCACCGATCCAACCGGTACGCCTCGAAGAGCCGGCGTTTCGGGAGCCGTGGGATCGGGATCCCGAGGGGCCCCTGGTGGAGCCCGGCCACTACTCGGCGGAGGTGGCCATACTGTCGGTCGACGGGTATCGGGCCGTGACCGATCCGATGACGTTCGAGGTCAAACCGGTGCCTGAGCTGGCCGACTCGCTCGACAACCGGGAAGCCGCAGCGGCGTTCAACCGGCGGACCGAGATGCTCGGACGAACGGTTGTCGGAGCCGGCAAGGGGATCGACGCCGCTCGGGAACGGATCAAGCACCTCCGCGCCACCTTGCGTCGAACCCCACCGACCGACACATCGCTGGTGGCCCGGTTGGAGTCGGCCCATCAGCACATCGAACAACTCGGTCAGGAGCTCACCGGCAACCCGGTGAGGGAGAAGCTGGCCGAAGCCGACACACCGTCACTCAACGAGCTGGTGAGCAGGACCGCGACCTTCGCCTGGTCGATCACCACCGGAGCACCGACCCGGACACAGCAAGCCGCCATCGAACGGGCGGAGTCTGCGTTCGAACCGTGGCGAACCCGATTCGACGCAGCTCTCGCCGACCTCGACACGATCGCCGCAGACCTCGACGCCGCCGGCGGCACCTGGACCCGCCGCTAGCCGACCGAGCGTGCGCTCGCCGCACCCGTCGGACACTATTCAGTTGTCAAGTAACAGCTGCCCTCGCGTCGGTTACGCCGCTTTGGGTGATCCCCTCACCGGTGGTGGCCCGATCCGGTCGGGTCGGGTGGTGGCGTAGTGGCTGCCATCGGGGCAGCAGATATCGACGGTGCGGTCATCGCTGTCGAGTTTGATCACCCACCCGCCTTCATGCACCGCATGATGATGCCGACTACAAAGCGGAATCAGATTGCACAAATCAGTTCGCCCACCGTGTTCCCACTCGTGCACATGGTGCAATTGGCACCAAGCGAGCGGGGCGTCACACCCTGCCCACACACATGACCGGTAGATGGCCCGCACTGCCTTCCACTGGGCGTCAGTAGCCGTGCGATACCGGCGGCCGACATTGACTGGCACGCCAAGTGGGTCGAGGACAATGCGTTGCAGCACCGCGTCGCAAGCCAGCCGGGAGATCGACTCGGGGGCCAACGAGTGACCGCCGGTGGTTTCCCGCACCGATTGGTCGTGGGAACCGTTCCTGAAGGTCTCCCAATCGACCACGACTGAGATATGCGGTCGGCCGCTTCGGTGACCGGACGACGAACCGGTCAACAGGTTGAACGCCGCGTCAGCAGCCAACCGGTGATCTTTCGACACCTCACCCTGATTGGCCAGGCGGGTCAACTCGGCTTCCACCGACCCAACAATCGCTTCATAACGTTCCGGGTCGAACTCACCACGCACATGACCCATCCCCGTGTGTTCGTCAAACCAATGTTTCCAGCTCGACCGGGCCCGCCGATCCCTGGAGTCACCAAGGCCGTCATCACCTTTGATCTCCTCCACCACACGACGAACATGACGGGCGAACACATCAACCGGCAGCGACACCGCCGCCTCAACCAACCCCCCAGAATCCAACAGGCTCAGCTCATCGGCTGACAAGCCCTTGGCCGCCAACGTTATGGCATCAACCTGCCCCGAACCGATCCGACCCGCCGCAACCGCAGCCCCCACCAACGGCAACCCCACCAACACACGAACCCGATCAACCTCACGACGAACCGTTCGCCCCCGCACCGCGTGCCCGTCACCCAACAACACACCATGCGCGCCGCGCCCCAAACCTTCGGCCGCCTGCGCATGAGCAGCCGCGCCAATCAGCATCACCAGGCGATCCAACGCCTGCTGGCCAGCACGAACCCCGGCCGTCAACACGACCAAATCATCCCCGCCACACGAGCCGACGTCAACCGCAGACACCACCGAACCCAACGACCGGAACACCGCAACAGCATCGGCAACACACACCGAACCGTCGAAACCAGAATCCGCCACGAGAGCCGCCAATCATCAACACAACACCAAGAGAACAAGGTCACCCGTAGGTGAGAGAAGCGGCCCCGTTCCGCTGACAGCACCCACCCTACCACGAACAAACGATCGATACAACAAACGTTCGAAAAACCCCAGAGCCCGATGAGAGCCGTCGAGCTATCCCGTGAAGAAGCCACCGTCGGGGTGCAGGATCTCCCCCGTCATGTACGACGACTCGTCCCCCGCCAGAAACAGCGCCGCATTCGCGATGTCCGCAGGTTCACCGAAGCGCCCGAGCGGGATCTGACCCATGAGTTGCGCCTTGCGCTGCGGAAAGTCGTCGAGCACCCCGGTCATGTTGGTACGGATGAAGCCGGGGCCGATCGCATTCACACGGATGCCGGCCGGCGCGAGCTCACGGGCCGCCTTCTTGGTCAACATCCAGACCCCGGCCTTCGACGTCGTGTAGGCCACCGGTCCGGCGTCAGGATGTTTGGCCGCGATCGACGCAACCGTGATGCACCGGCCCGCGATGTCGAGCTCGATCATACGCCGGGCGCACGCCTGAAGGGCCAGCAGCGTGCCGGTCAGGTTGACGTCGATGACCCGCTGCCAGTCGTCGAGGGGGAGATCACAGAACGACAAACCCGGCTTCTCGGCATCGAGCCTTTGCAGGATCATCGTGTGGTCGGCTTCGCGATCACCGCTGACATAGCCGCCGTGGGTTATCCCGGCCGCGGTCATCAAAACATCGATCCGACCGAACCGTTCGACGGCGGCGTCGGCTATGGCCTCATTCTGTTCCCGGCTGGCGGCGTCGAGCGGAACGTACATCGCCCGCCGCCCCAGCGCCTCGACCGCAGCCACAACCTCGGCGGCGGGGTCGGCCAGAACGTCGGCCACCACGACATCGGCTCCTTCTTCGGCGAAGCGGATCGCTGAGGCCCGACCGAGGCCGTTGGCGCCTCCGGTCACGACCGCCACCTGATTCTCCAGCCGCACTGCGCACCTCCACTCCAAACGCCGCCGACCAAAGCGGCCCATACCGCGGGACGGTCCCAAACGTAGCGGTACGAGATCACCCGTCGCCAGAATCGTGAAACACTGGGACCATACGACAGCCCCGCCGCGCCAACGAAAGGTGATCGAGATGACCAACGGCGAGATCGTTCCGACATCCCCCAGGCTTGTCCGACCTGTCGACGGTCGAATGCTCGGCGGCGTGGCCGCCGGGATCGCAGATCGTTACGGCTGGAGCCGTTCCACGATCCGGCTCCTCATGGTCTTGTCGATCCTGATCCCGGGACCACAGTTCATCCTCTATTTGCTGGCCTGGATCCTGATCCCCTCCGAAGACGGTCGGTCCAGCTCGGCAGCGTAGCGAATCCGCCAAAGGGCCAAGAGAGCCAGGACTCCGCCGATGGCGGCCGTGATGACGAACAGCCCTCGCCCGGTGGAACCGTAGATCACCGGAGCGAGACCGGCGGCCACGGCCGCCGAGACGAGCCCGGCCGCGTCGAGCAGGCCGGTGCCAACCGCTGCCTTCTCCGCTCCGGTCACCTCGAGCACCAGCACCTGGTTGCTGATGGTCGAGAACGATTCAGCCGAGCCGTGCAGGAACCCCACGACGGAGAACATCAGCACCGACGAGGTCAACGAGTAGCCGAGCATGATCGGCACCAGGCACACCAGTGCCGGAAGCATCACGGTTGTGCCGCCGAGAGCCTCGGCCTTGTTGCCCGCGATTCGGGGCAGCACGAGGAGAGGTAGCCCGACGACGACGATGGCGGTCGCCACGTCGCTGGTCGAGGCGCCGAGGTCGGTCAGGTAGCGGTCGACGATGGCGTCGAAGACGCCGATGTAGCCGAGCACGATGACCTGGACGAGGAGCGCGGCCTGGATCCGGGGTCGACGCAGGAGTTCGCCGATCACCGAGTAGTCGACCGGGGCCGCCGCTATCTCGGAGCGGACGATGGCCACGGTGGCCGGCGCCCCGAAGAGCAGCACGGCGGCCGACACCGCAAGGAACGGAGCCTCGAATCCCCACGGTTCGAAGAGGAATCCGATGAACGGGCCGGAGATGAACCCGGCCACGGCGGCCGACAGCAGGATGCCGAGCTTGGCCCCGCCGCCCGTCGAGTCGAGGCCGATGAGCGCCTTGCGGGCCAGGAGGGCGAAGATGCCGAGCCCGATCCCGGACAGACCGCGGCTGCCCGCCAACACCAGCGTCGACGAACCGTAGGCCAAGCCGAGCGGTCCGACGAAACCCGACCCGAGCGCGATCATCGCCAGCGGTACCTTCACACCGCGGTCGGCGAGCGGCGACAGCAACGTCTGAACCACCAGAGCGGCTGCGAAACCGGTGCCGGCGACGAGCCCGAGCTCCCAGTCAGCGAGATCGTGGCGCGTCTGGAGATCCTCGAGAAACACAAAGACCACGCCGAGCGATGCGGTGAGCACAAAGTATGTGCTGTAGATCGTCACAGAGCGAAAGTCGTTCATCAGAAGATCGTACTTCCTGCGGCGACGGCGGAGGAAAGAATTTCCGTCACGACATGCTTGTCGAGACGCGCAGACCGGCCGCCATGATCCAACAAATGTTCTAGTCCAAAATACCCAAATCCTTGTTGGGGTTTCGGACCGACACTACGGTCGACGGCGCTCAGCTTCATCAATCCGCCGCGCTGAGCCTGACAACGAGGGAATAGAGGCGACCGATGGTCTCCCGTTCCGATTTTGCCGGCAGCGGCCGGGCTGTCCCGTCGACGATTCGAACTGTCGAACGGACATCGCCGGTCGGTAGCCGCCCAGGAGCAACAAGCATGTCGGCCAAGTCCGACCGGGCGCGTCCGTCGCTCGACATCCCGAGGAGGGATCACCGATGAAATCCGCACGACACCTCAAGTCGATGCGGCCAGTGGCCTTTGTGGCCCTGGCCGTTCTGACCATCCTTGGCATGGCCGGAATCGCAACGGCAACTCACGAGCTCGACCCAAGAACGACGGACATCGTTGATCCTGACATCCGCCCCAACGACGGGGGAATTCAGGCCTACTGCGATGAGAACTACCCGGGCACGACAGGTGTCACCTTCTCCACCGGTTCGGCCACCACCAACTCCCAGGGCGAGCTGACCAAGACCGAGGCCGGATACACACTGACCTGGGTCGAATCGACCGACGCCAGCCAGGTCGACTACGACATCGCCGTCATCTCGATCACCGAGGCCGGGAGCCCCACCGAGCCGCTTCCCTTCACGCTCGTGGTCGCATTCCTGGGCGGCAACGATGCCAACGGTTATGAGTTCGTACCGGACGAGTACCCCTTGCCAGGGGCCGACCACGCTGAACTCATCGTCGACGGGGGCAACGGCCAGAACATCACCCAGTTCGGTTTCTGTGCGTTCACCACTGGCGAGATCAGCGTCGAGAAGGTGA
This sequence comes from Acidimicrobiales bacterium, assembly GCA_965216655.1. Lineage (GTDB taxonomy): Bacteria > Actinomycetota > Acidimicrobiia > Acidimicrobiales > SZUA-35 > JAHELU01. Next base: position 210,006 of record CBDCGP010000009.1, on the reverse strand, counting down.
CCAATCCGAACGACTCGACTCAGTCGTTTGACTTCACGGGCAGCTGGGATGGCGGCAGCTTCAGCCTGGCCAACGGCGAGGACATCAGCAGCGGCCGGATTGCTCCTGGCTCCTACGCCGTGGAGGAGACGGTGCCGGCCGGTTGGAGCCTCGACTCCGTCGTCTGCACGAGCAACCTCGACAACCGAGGGCCATACGAACCCGACGCGATCGACCTCGTTGTGGGCGAGACGGTGACCTGTGTGTTCACCAACATCCAGCAGGGTCGCATCCTCGTCGAGAAGCAGACGGACCCGGATGGATCGACCCAGCTCTTCACCTTCGAACCAAGTTGGAGCGACGACAACTTCCAACTCTCCGACGGCCAGACCAACGACTCGGGATACCTGGACCCCGATTCCTACGACGTTTCGGAGGCTCCACTCGCCGGATGGACTCAGACAAGCGCCACGTGCACCAGCAGCATCGCAGGCCAAAACCCCTACACCCCGGACTCGATCGACCTCTCGGCCGGGGAAACCGTGACCTGCACGTTCAACAACCGCCAGGACGCCTTCATCATTGTCGAGAAGGTCACGGATCCGGTCGACGCAACCGATGAATTCCCCTTTGTCGTCGACTTTGGCGACAACTTCTCGCTCGCCGGTGGCGGGTCGGAGACCTCCGATCCGCTGACGCCTGGCACCTACTCGGTCTCGGAGACCGTGCCCGCCGGATGGGAGTTGACCTCCGCCACGTGCGATGACGGTAGCGACCCGGGGACCATCAGCCTCCAAGCCGGCGAGACCGTGACCTGCACGTTCAACAACCAGGCCGACGCCAACATCATCGTCGAGAAACAGACCGACCCCGACGGATCACCCCAGGAGTTCACCTTCGACCCAAGCTGGAGCGACGACAACTTCCAACTCTCCGACGGTCAGACCAACGACTCCGGTGATATCGGCCCTGGCACCTACTCGGTGTCCGAGACCGTGCCCGCCGGCTGGACCCAGACGGGCGCCACCTGCACCAGCAGCATCGACGGCCAAGCCCCCTACACCCCGGACTCGATCGACCTCTCCGCGGGCGAAACCGTCACCTGCGTCTTCACCAACCGCCAGGACGCCTTCATCGTCGTCGAGAAGGAAACGGACCCCGACGGGTCGACCCAGGCGTTCACCTTCTCCACCGACTACGGCGGCGACTTCAACTTGGCCGACGGGGAGTCGAACACCTCGGATCCGCTCACGTCCGGCACCTACTCGGTGTCGGAGTCCGTCCCCGACGGGTGGACCCTGACCTCCGCCACCTGTGATGACGAGAGCGATCCGTCGTCGATCAACCTGGGTGCCGGCGAAACCGTGACCTGCACGTTCACCAACACCCAGGACGGCAGCATCACCGTGGTGAAGCAGACCGATCCGGATCAGTCGGAAGGCGCGTTCACGTTCGATCCGAGCTGGAGCGACGACAACTTCGACCTGAACGACGGAGAGTCCAGGAACTCCGGCTTCCTCACGCCAGGCACCTATGCCGTTTCGGAGATCGTCCCCGCCGGATGGGATCTCATCTCCGAGACCTGCGACGACGGCAGCGACCCGTCGTCGATCAACCTGGGTGCCGGTGAAACCGTGATCTGCACGTTCATCAACCAGGCGGACGCCAACATCATCGTCGAGAAGCAGACCGACCCCGACGGATCACCCCAGGAGTTCACGTTCGATCCGAGCTGGAGCGACGACAACTTCCAACTCTCCGACGGACAAACCAACGACTCCGGCGACCTCGACCCCGGTGTCTACTCGGTCTCCGAAATCGTACCGGCCGGGTGGGAGTTGGAGTCTGTCGTGTGCAGCGACGGGAGCGTCCCTGGGGCCATCAATCTGTCGGCCGGTGAAACGGTGACCTGCGTGTTCAACAACCAACAGGACGCCAACATCATCGTCGAGAAACAGACCAACCCCGACGGCTCCACCGAATCGTTCACCTTCGACCCGAGCTGGAGCGACGACAACTTCCAACTCTCCGACGGGCAAACCAACGACTCCGGCGACCTCGATCCCGGCACCTACTCGGTGACCGAAACCGTGCCCGCCGGCTGGGACCTGACCTCAGCAGACTGCACCGGCACCAACGAAGCCGACGCCATCACCCTCGCCGCCGGCGAAACCGTCACCTGCACCTTCACCAACACCCAGCAGGGTCGGATCATCGTCGAGAAGCAGACCGACCCCGACGGATCGAGCCAGCTGTTCGAGTTCACGTCGAGCTACGGCCCCGGCTTCTCGTTGAGCGATGACAGCACCAACGACTCCGGCTTCCTCGACGCCGGCACCTACTCGGTGTCCGAGACCGTGCCGACGGGTTGGGAGCTGAAATCAGTGGTCTGCACCGACGGTAGTGACCCGTCGGCCATCAATCTGTCGGCCGGTGAAACAGTGACCTGCGTGTTCAACAACCAACAGGACGCCAACATCATTGTCGAGAAACAGACCAACCCCGACGGCTCCACCGAATCGTTCACCTTCGACCCGAGCTGGAGCGACGACAACTTCCAACTCTCCGACGGACAGACCAACGACTCGGGCGACCTCGATCCCGGCACCTACTCGGTGACCGAAACCGTGCCCGCCGGCTGGGACCTGACCTCAGCTGACTGCACCGGCACCAACGAAGCCGACGCCATCACCCTCGCCGCCGGCGAAACCGTCACCTGCACCTTCACCAATACCCAGCGAGGCATGGTCGAGTTGCTGAAGCTGAACAACGGCGTCGAGGAAACGTCGATCGAATGGACCTTCACCCTCAAAGGTCCGGAGGTGGACACGAGCGACACGACACCGCCGGCCCTGCTCGACTTCGACGGCGCCAAGCTCATCCCCGGTGAGACCTACACCGTGTGCGAGACCGGTGTGCCCGCCGGGTGGTCGATGGAGTGGACGGTCGACGGCGTGGTGGTCGATCCCTACGACCCGAACGCCGGGGACCCGGATGCCTCCAACGACACGTGGTGCGTCGACATCACCGTCGAACCCGGGCAGACCCTCGGTATCACCGTCGACAATATCCCACCGCCCGGTGGCGATCAGCGGACGCCGGGCTACTGGAAGAACTGGAACCGGTGCAGCCCGGGCAACCAGGCCGCCACCGCCGATCGCAACGGCAGCGTCGACGCCGGCTTCTACCTCCTCGAGGATGTGCTGCCGATAATGGTCGGCGATCTCGTGGTGGAGGACTGCGATACGGGCCGCCTACTCCTCGACCGCCGCGACCTCTCCGGGAAGAACCGGAAGCGGGCGAGCGATGCCGCCTACTATCTGGCCAGCCACCTCATTGCCGCCGAGGCCAACGTGGAAGCTGGGGCCAGTACCTGTCCGGAGATCACCGACGCCATAGCAGCGGCCAAGACCCTGCTGGTTGACATCGAGTTCGACGGCAGGGGCCAGTTCCTCGGCCCGAGGTACCGCGGTGAGGAGCGCCAGGACGCCCTCGATCTGGCCACCCTCCTCGACGCCTACAACAACGGAGAGGTCTGCTAGAGCGAGGGCGCAGTCGAACGGTTGCTGTCAGACGGCGGCCGGTATCGCCGGATCATCGGCGGCATCGGCCGCTTCCAGGCCGGCCATCCGGTCGACCGACAGTGGCCCCGGACCGGCAGTGAGGAAAAGAGCATTGAGAGAGAGGTAGAGAAGGTCGAGCTCAACGGCCGGCGCCTCGGTTCCGAGGAGCAAGACCGAATCCAGCTTGTTCAGCTTCACCCACAGGAAGATCAGCGCGAACTCGGCGACGAACAACAGCGCCACCGGCCGCGTCAGGAGGCCGAGGGCGAGGAGGATGCCGCCGACCAGTTCGAGGCCCGCCACGAGGAAGGCCAGCGCCGCCGGGGCCGGCAATTCGAGGAATGAAAGAAAGCTCTCGAAGCCGTCGAGGCCATCGGCGAACTTCCGGTAGCCGTGCCATGCCAGCATCACGCCTGTCACGATCCGCAACAGCGACATCGTCATACCACTGGCCGCGCCAAGTCGGCCGAACAAGCTGTTCATTCGAGAATCCCCCTCTATCGGTCGGTGAGACGGTTTCAAGTGTTCCACAGTCAGCTGAGGCGCAGATTTGAGATTCCTTAAAACAACCTCAAATCACGCTTTCCGGTCAGGAGCGCTTGTCGAGTTCATAGCGGGCCACATGGCTACCGAGTGCCGCGGCGGGCCATGCCCCGAGCCCCGGCACCGTCGGCGCCGTCGTGTGGCCTCGCCCCTCGTTGCGGGCACCGCCGTCGATCGGGTCGACGGTCAGATGCTCGACGCACAACCAGGTGGCCCGCCGGAACGGTTCCGGCGTCGCCTGGGCGAGGTGCACCGCGGCTGTGGCCTGGACGGTGGTGCCACCGGTGTCCTCGATGTTCATCCTGATGCCGGCCTCGACGCACAGATCCCGCATGCGGCGGGCCACGGTGAGGCCGCCAACACGACCGATCTTGAGACCGACCACCTCACACGCTCCCGTTTCGATGATGCGCAGGAGATCGTTGATCGTGCGCAGCGACTCGTCGACCGCCAATGGTTGATTGACCAGGCGACGGACCTGGAGGTGCTGCTCGAGATTCTCGCACGGTTGCTCGACCACCCGGTGCAGGTCGGCGGTGGCGTTGAGGGCGGCGACGGCCTCCGCCGGCAGCCAGGAGCGGTTGGCGTCGAAGGTGACCTCCTCCCCCGGTTCCATTCGCTCATCGAGAAATCGCATCCGTTCGATGTCGGCTTCGACGTCGGCACCGACCTTGGCCGAGTGGAAGCTGTAACCCTCGGCCCGGGCACGCTCGATCTCGGCCATCAGCTCGTCGGGGGTGCCGCTCGGTATCGACGAGTGGAGCCTCACCGTGCCTTCGGTCCGGCCACCGAGCAGATCGCACAGCGGCAGACCGGCCGATTGGGCGGCGATGTCCCAACAGGCCATGTCGATCGGCGACTTCACGTAGGGGTGACCGGGAAGGGCGACGTCCATGGCCCGGTAGACCACGTCGGTACGGCGGGGGTCGAGACCGAGCACCGCCGGCGCGAGTTCCTCGACTCCGGCCCGAATGCCCCGGGCGAAGGCGGGAAGGTACGTGGAGCCCCAGGGGCAGCCCTCTCCCCAACCGGTGATACCTTCGTCGGTGGTGAGACGGACGAGCGTCGAGTCGAGGCGGTCGACGTGGAGCCGCCCGCCCGACAGCGAGTAGGGCCGGGTCAGCGGCAGATCGAGCGCCCACACGTCGATGGTGGTGATTTTCATATCGTGAAGCGACGGCGGGCGCCGAGTCGCTGCGCTTCGGCCCGTTCCGGATCGAGCCGGCGTCCCAACTCCTGGATTCGGAGGTCGGGAGCGCGGATCGGCGACACCCCGGCATCGGCCATTCCCCGGTATCGGGCGGCCAAGGCCTCCTTCTTGCGGACCTGGTGGGGCTGGAAGTCGTCGAGCTGTTCGGGTGTGACCGGTTCGCCGACCATCAGTCGCCCGGCGTCGGCCGCCGCTTCGACGAGACGCTCCCCCGCCGTCGTACGCACCACGATGGCGTTGAAGCCCTCGTCCTCCCCGGTCGGAGCACCCCCGGGCCAGGCGTCGGCGGCGGCGACGTCGGCGCATTCACCCAGCGCGTCGGGGCAGACCTTGCAGCGGGTCTCCAATTCCCATCCGGATTCGTCGGCCCACATGTCGAGGTACGTCAGCTCGTGGGTTTCGCCGGCACGGGTCTCGATCCTGGTTGTACCGGGGTTGCCGTGACCTCGGTAGCGGAACATCGTGACGTCGTGCTCGGTCACGCCGAAGCCGTCGAGTACGCCGATCGTCTTGGTGAGGCGCGACTGACCGCCGCACACCATGGCGAGGCGGAAGCGGCACAGTTCATCGACCCGTGGATCGGTGGCTGCATAGGCATGCACCGCACCGAGGTCGCACGGTTTGGCGATGAGGGCGAACGGCTCGGCCCGCTCGAGGGCCTCGCTCAGCCCGGCCAGCGGAGCCGTTGGACCGTAGCGTGAACCGGTGTTGGCCAAGACCTCGTCGGCGGTGCCGCTGATCACCCATCGGCTGCGGGTCGGGGTGTCGGGATCGACACCGACGTGAAGCACGAACGCCACCTCACCCGATTCGACGAGGTGGCGACCGAAGGCCGTCAGCACCCCGCCGGTGGCGGCCCGAAACCGCACCTCGGGCTCGCCGGACCAGGCCATCGCCATCGACCGGTACGCACCCCACACGGGGTCGGCCTCCATCCGATCGGCGCTCGACTGATCGGCCTCGGTCCGGACCGGGGCCACCACGCCCGGGCACGACGATGTCAACACTGCATCCTCCGCCGGGGTGATGGCCTCGACCGGCGTGGGCCGCAGGGATCCGCCATCGGTCATGACCATCGTCACCCGACCGCCGGTCACCGCCTCACACAATCCGCAGCCGATGCAGAGATCGCCGGCGACGACATCGGCGATCACCCGACCACGATCCGATGGGCCCACATCGCCTCGTAGTGGGGACGGACGATCCCGTGGACCTGCCGTACCCGATCGGGAGCGTCGTCGAGCGACACCTCACGGCGCGGTTGGGGCTTCAGGCCATCGGAGTTGCGGAGGTTCGAGTGGAACACACCCGAATCCCACCAGCTGACCTCATCACGCGGCCCGGGCTCCCAGCTCAACGCCTCGGCCACGAACGGAATACCGACGGCCTCACACCAGGCCTCGACCACCGCGGCCGGCTGCTCCAACAGGTCGTCGGAGTCGATCACCGGAGGTGGCGTGCCGGTCTGGGCCCACAGCCGGTCGAACAACTGCCGCTGTTCGGGGAAACCCGTCTCCTTGAAGTGGAAGTCGGGCCACTTCTGCTCCATCGACAGCAACGTCTTGAGCGGGTCCCGGATGAGGAACGAGTGGGTGAAGTGGGCCAGGAACTCATCGCTCCAGAACGTCTCCACGTAGTGCGGGAAGTCCTTGATGAACACGGGCCGTTCGCGGGCGGCGGCCACCAATTCGTCCCATCGCGACTCGAACGTGAGCCCCGGTGTGCGCACCGACGTGCCGGGTTCATAACGGGGCCAGATCGGATCGTCGCCCTGGTACCAGACTTCGCCGAACGGTTCGTGGAAGCAGGTCATGTCGCCCCGCTGGCGCATCATCCACTCGAACGCGGTCGACGTCGAGCGGGGCACCGCCCACAGTGCAACGATCGGAGCAGGAAGGTCGACGACGGCAAGACGGGTTCGTATCGGTATCACCCCTACAGGCGCAGGCGGGAGCTGGACGGATCGTAGACGGCCTCGGCGAGAACCCGGGCCGGGCGGTGCTCGCCGATGACCCGCACCGACAGCTCGGTTCCAGGCTCCGTGTGCTCCGGAGCCAGATAGGCGAAGGCCAGCCCCTGGTCAACCGTGTAACCGTATGCCCCGGTGGTCACGAGGCCGATCGGCCGGCCGGCGGGGGCGCCATTCCCGTTCACGGCGTAGACCGCATCGGATCCGTGCACGTCGGCGACGTCGGTGTCGACGGCGAGGTAGGCGAGCTTCCACCGATACGGATGGTCACCCGATTCGGCGGCGGCCCGGCGGGCCAGGAGCGCCTCCCGGCCCACGAAATCACCCTTCCTCGGATGGTCGGTCTTGACGAAGAACTCGAGTCCGGCCTCGTCGGGGCCGACGTCATGGGTCAGATCCCGGCTGATGCGGTAACCCTTCTCCATACGGAGCGAGTCGAGGGCGTGGTTGCCGACGTTGGCCACACCCAGGTCCTGTCCCACCTCCCACAGTGCGTCGTAGACGGTGCCCAGATCGTCGGTGCGCACATGGAGTTCCCACCCGAGTTCACCGACGAAGCCGACCCGTAGCGCCCGCGTCTCGACACCGGCCACGTCGATCACCCGGGCCGCCAGCCACCCGAACTCGTCGTTGTCGAGTGCGCCGTCGGTGCAACGCGCCAGCAGGTCCCGGCTTCGCGGCCCGGCCACCGTGATCACCCCGTAGTCGCCCGACACGACCCGAAACTCGGCGGCGAGCGGTGCGCCGTCGGGCCCGGTGGGCCAGTGGGTGTTGAAATACTCCCGATCCTTCAGCTCGCCGATCGCCGCCGAGACGAGATAGAAGTGATCGTCGGCGAATCGGGTCACGGTCATCTCACCCTCGATCCGGCCGGTGGGGGTGAGGATGTACGTCAATCCGATTCGACCGACGGACGGCAAGGTGTTGGTGGTGAGCTGGTCGAGCACGACCGCCGCGTCGGGCCCGACCAGCTCGAACTTCGCGAACGCCGTGGAGTCGAGGATGCCCACCCGCTGCCGCACAGCCGCAACCTCGGCCCGGACCGGTTCGAACCAGTCGGTGTGGCGGAACGCCACCACATCTTCCTGGGGCAGCCCGGCCACGGTCGGATACCACTTCGGTCGCTCCCAGCCGTAGACCTGGGTGAACACGGCGCCGCGATCGCGGAACCGTTCGACCAGCGGCGTCGACCGGTAGGGCCGTTCGGCTGGATGCTCGAGCCCGGGGATCGGGGTCTGGTGGCGGAACTCGTAGTCCTCGGTGCCCTTGATGCGGCCATAGCGCAGGGCGTCGTCAGCGGGCACGAACCCGAACCGACGGGCGTCGTAACCGCGGAGGCTCACGTTTGTCTCGCCGTGTACCATCCACCGGGCCACTCCCGACCGAGGCCGGGACCGTCGGCGATGCCGACCTGCACACCGACGAGCTGCCAGAAGTTCGGCACACCCGACGGACCGAGCAGCGGCTCACCGTCGGGCGTGTGGGCGATGGCACCGCGGATGACCTGTTTGATCCCGTGCTCGGCCAGAATCGGCACCCGCTCGAAGGCCCGCTCGAGCCAGAACCCGATGCGGTCGTAGTCGGCGGGGAACAGCGGGTTCTCGAGCGACCAGTCGGGCCCATCGTGCCAGGCGGCCTCGGCGTCGGTCTGCTCGTAGATGCCGATCAGCCCCGACTCCTGCTCCTGGCGCACGTAGCCCGACAGATAGTCGTCGCGGACCACCGGCAACTCGTGATCCAAGGCCGCGAACTCGGGCACCGGCGTGGTGATGAGGTAGGTGTGCAGCGCGTTGGCCATCGGGACCGACAGCCCCACCATCGCCGCCACCTGATGGGCGTAGCACCCGGCGGCGTTGACGACGTGTTCGGCCTCCACCGTGCCCTGCTCGGTGACCACGTCGAACCCGCCGTCCGATCGGCGCGACACGTCGAGCACGCGGTTGCGCCTGCTGACCGTCGCTCCCTTGGCCCGGGCGGCGGTGATCATGGCGGAGGTGGCGCCCGACGGGTCGACGTGACCGTCGTTCGGCGTGTAGACGGCGCCGACAATCTGGTCGACGTCGTAGAACGGATGCTTCTCGGCGATGAACGCCTTGTCGACCCAGTGCATCTCGTTGCCGACGTAGTCGGCCAGGCCGAGCTGCCCCTTCAGCCAGTCGACCTCGACCGGTTCGTAGGCCACCCGGAAACTGCCGCTCTGATGCCAGGTGGTGGCGACACCGGTTTCGGCTTCCAGCGAGGCATAGAGTTCGCACGCGTACTTGCGGAACGTGGCGAGCGTGTAACTTGACACGGAGTGGGTCACCTGCCCTGCGGCGTGCCACGTCGATCCCGACGTGAGTTCGGCCTTCTCGACGAGCAGGGTGTCGGTCCAGCCTTCGTTGGCCAGGTGATAGAGGAGGCTGGCACCGGTGATGCCGCCGCCGACGATGACGACCCGGACCCGATCAGGAACAGCCATTCGCACGACTGTACCATCCTCTCTGATGTTTGGTACAACTGAACCAAGTTGAACCTCAGGGGCCCGACGAACTAGGTTGAGCTGTGGGGATGAAGACGGGAATGAAGCGCAAGACCACCTGAAGCCGGCGGCGCGGGCAGAGGAGTTGGTCGATATGTTCGCCACCACCAACCGCAGGAACTTCCTGAAACACGGTGCCGCGGCAGCCGCGGCAGTGGCCGTCGGCACGTCGGCCGGACCGGCCGCTGCCGAATCAACACCCGGCCGCAAGGCGCAGCCCCACCGTGATCTCGAGGAGATGACGGTGGCCGAGATGCAGGAGGCGATGTCATCAGGTCGGCTCACTTCGGCTCGGCTCGTGCGCATGTACATCCAGCGCATCAAGAAGATCGACAGCGGACCCATCGACCTTCGCTCGGTGATCGAGGTCAATCCCGACGCCGTCCACATCGCCAAGGAGCTCGACCGGGAGCGCAAACGGGGCAACGTCAGGGGCCCGCTACACGGCATCCCGATCCTGCTGAAAGACAACATCGACACCGACGATCAGACGCTGACGACGGCCGGGTCGCTGGCGCTCGTCGACTCCCAACCCGGCGCCGATTCCACCACGGCGGCAAGGCTGCGGGAGGCCGGTGCCGTGATACTCGGCAAAGCCAACCTCTCGGAGTGGGCCAACTTCCGTGGCTTTCAGAGCTCGAGTGGATGGAGCGCCCGTGGCGGAGCCTGTCGCAACCCGTACGTGCTGGACCGAAACCCGTGCGGCTCGTCGTCGGGATCGGGCGCGGCGGTGTCGGCCAACCTGACCGCGGTTGCCATCGGCACCGAAACCGACGGGTCGATCGTCTGCCCGGCCACCGCCAACGGCATCGTCGGGATCAAGCCGACCGTGGGGCTGACCAGCCGGGCCGGGGTCGTGCCGATCTCCCGCACCCAGGACACGATCGGTCCGATGGGCCGCACCGTGGCCGACGCCGCGGCCGTGCTCGGCGCCATGACCGGAGTCGATGATCGCGATCCGGCGACCGCGGCGTCGGACGGAAACTCCCACACCGACTACACCCAGTTCCTCGACCCGGACGGCCTCGCCGGCGCCCGCATCGGCGTGGCCCGCCAGCTGCTGTTCAACAGCCCGGAGACGAACGTCATCTTCGACGACGCCGTCGCAGCCTTGACCGCCGCCGGCGCCGTGGTGGTCGACCCGGTCGAGTTCCCGTCGTTCGACGAGTTCAGCAGCTCGTCGGCCGAGTTCGATGTGCTGCTGTTCGAGTTCAAGACCGACATGGCGCTCTACCTGGACACGAGGAACGGCGGTCCGAAAACGCTGGCCGACCTGATCGCGTTCAACAACGCCAACGCCGACGTGGAGCTCAAGTGGTTCGGCCAGGAGATCTTCGAGTTGTCCGAGGCCACCGGCGGCATCGATGATCCGGGCTACGCGACCGCCCTGGCCGACTCGCAGCGAATCTCCCGAACCGAAGGTTTGGATGCGGTGTTCGCCGAGCACGACCTCGACGCCATCGTGGCGCCGACCGGTTCACCGGCGTGGCCGACCGACCTGCTCAACGGCGACCACTTCCTCGGCGGCACCTCGTCGTACGCCGCGATGGCCGGCTATCCGCTGGTGACGGTGCCGATGGGCGACTCGTTCGGGCTGCCGGTCGGCATCACGTTCATGGGCCGCCAGTGGGCCGAGCCGACGTTGATCAAGCTGGCGTCTGGGTTCGAGGCGCAGGCAGGAGCCCGCATGGTGCCCCAGTTCCTGGAGACGCTCGGCCGGGAGTAGACCCCGACCAGGGATTCAATGGCGACGGACGACGAACGTCTCGTCGTTGAACCACAGGCCGCCGTGGTGTTGGAGCACGGCGGTGGTGGCATCGAGGTAGTTGCCGGAGATGGCCACGTTCTCCACCCGTTCGTCCTCGATCTGGGCGACATAGATGGCTGCGTTCCAGGCTGCGAACAGGGTGGAGGTGCCGATGGTGTTGCCGATCTCGGTCGGCAGGGTGTGCATGGAATAGCGCAGTTGCGAGTGGGCGTCGGGTAGGGCCATGAGGTCATAGTCACGCACCTCGTCGCCGAGTTCGTCGTGGAGGGCCCCGATCAGTTCGTGACGGTCCACCGGAAACGGATCCTCGTCGGGCCAGATCCGACAGATGATCTCCATGCCGGGATCGGCGCCCATCGACTGGATGCCGAGCAGCACACCGTGGCTGCGTAGCGCCCTGCTGAGAGGGGCAAGAATGCGTTTGACCTTGAACTCGGCGCCGACCCGGGACCGCCAAGGTTGGGAGGCGATGATGAGGTCGTAGTCGGCCCGCGGCTCGCCGGGGCGGGGGATCACCGAGTCGAGGGCGAATCGCTGGTCGCCCCGGTGGATGACCAGCACCGTCGGGGTGACATAAAGCGGGTTGCCGGTCTTGGGGCTTGGGCGGACCTGCCAGTTCTCGGTGAGAAAGTCGTCGAGGTCACGAAGCTGCTCGCCGAACTCGTGGGATCCGGTGCCGGTCAGCGCAACGTGGTGGAAGACGAGGTTGTCCTGCTTCTCGGTGGTGTTGGGCCACAGTGTCGGTGACTCGCTGTAGTGGAGGTTGGTGAGGGCGATGACGGTCTGAGGATGCTCGACGAGCCGGTCGGGGAGCTTGTCGAGTGTGAGGCGGATGTCCTCGAGGCTGATCTCCTTGCCGGCGACGAAGAACGGCATCGTCGGGAACCGATGGTGCATGGCTCTGAGGAGATGGGCCAGCACGGTGCCGTCGCCGATGCCGGCGTCGAACAGGCGAAACGCCGGCGGCTCGGGACGCAGGCCGTCGAGCTCCCGACCCGCCCGCTCCGCCACCTGCCACTTCTCGTCACAGGTGGTGACGAAGGTCAGGTACTTCTGCCGGTTGTCGTAGAACCGGAAGGGGCGGGGCTCGGACGGGGTACTCATGGTCGGACCAATCTTGCCATCACGTCTCAACCTTCGGCCGGATCGGCTGGAGTATCAAGTTCAGATCGTGGAGACTGGTTCGGCCGTGCCAGGCCCCGCTGGGGCGCGCCCTGTTCAGCCATCACAGGCTTCGGCGCGGAGCGCCTCGCTTGAGTTTGCCTCAGGCAAACTCGTTGTGTCTTGTGGGTGCCCTGGAGGTCAATCGTTCAGCCATCACAGGCTTCGGCGCGGAGCGCCTCGCTTGAGTTTGCGTCAGGCAAACTCGTTGTGTCTTGTGGGTGCCCTGGAGGTCAATCGTTCAGCCATCACAGCGAAATCGCCGAGTGTCACACAGTGAGATCAGACTGACTACATGGCGGATGAGCACCACAAGAGCGGTCGCGATTTCTATGCGTTGACGAAGGCGGCGTACCGTGATCCGCCCCGCGTCGGCTCGGAGGAGTTGCGGTATCTGGCGGTAGCCGAGCTGGCTGAACGTGGGCGCACGATGTCTCCTCTGGAGCTGGCGGCCGTGCTAAAAGAACGAGGTTTCGACCTCGGGAGCGGCGGCAACAAGGCGGTGGCCGATGCGCTGCGGTGGGAGGTCCGCAAGGGCCGGGTCACCAAACCTCGTCGTGGCCGCTACCGAATCGGCACGATGCCCAAATCTACGAGAGGCTGGATTGTCGGTCGGGCCCGACGACACCGACGCCTGATCGCCAACCACGGTCCGAATTCGCTCTGACGGCTGAACGATTGACCTCCAGGGCAATGATGCAACACAGACGAGTTTGCCCGCGGCAAACTCCAAGCGAGGGCGCTCCGCGCCGAAGCCTCTGACGGCTGAACTATTGACTCCAGCGCGCCTTGGCCCAGCAGCTCGTTTCAGACGACACCGTTCTCATCGCCGGCTCGCGGAACGAAGAGAAGGTCGAGAACCGCCAGCGTGGCGATGGCGGGGATCGGCCAATCGTCGGATGCGCCGGAGCCATCGGCCCGCGGTAGCCGAACCGTTCCTTCGACCAGGCGGGAGCCGGCGGCGATGTCGTAGTCCGCTCCGGTGGTGACGGCGGCGGAGATGACGGCGAGGAGATGGTACGCGTGGTCGTCGGTCGTCGCCAGTTCAGGATTGACGCCCAGGTTCACCAGCGGAAGCACGGACCGGTGAACGTCGGCGACGGCGTCGATCATCTCGGCGTAGTGCACCCGGATGACCTGGCGGATGTCGTCGAATCGGTCGCACGCCACGGGGGACAGTGTCGACGCCTTGATCAACTGCCAGCGTCGGAACGAGGCGGATGTCGCCGCCACTCTCATCTGAGCGGTCATCATCGCCAGCGAGTTGTCGAGGATGAGCTGACGGACGTTCACGGAACTGTCGGGATTCCTGGTGACGGTTTGCGCGGCCATCGCCTGCCTCATCGTCGAGAGCGACTCGCACGTGTCGAAGCGGGCGGCCTCGGCCAGCACGTCGTTACGGAACCGATCCTGCCCGGTCCAGATGTGCGGGTGCACGGTACTGCGATGCAGGCTGATCCCGCGTGTCCTCTTGATGTGATCGAAGACCCGGGCATAGGTGATCGACTCGGCCTGCAATCCGACGCCGTCCCGTAGGAGCAACTCGACACCGGCCGCCACGACGAGGCGGCGCAGCTCGTCGCGACTTCGGCGAGGGCGGGTCCCGATCAGGGAGGAGAGACTTGGATGTCCGTCTCCGTCCGGGCTCGATGCCGGCTCCGTCACAGCCTCCCGGCCGGTGACGGTGACGATGTCATCCACCACGGCGTCCGGGTCGGGTTCGAAGAGGAAGTCCATGAACGCCAGAAAGCCGATCGCAAAGTACGTCCACGGAGACTCATCCTCCGCCGGCAGAGAGGTCTCCACCGGCGACGACATCGCCGTGTAGCCGGCGCTGTGATCGAGGTGTGCTCCGGTGGCCAGAATTCGGACCATCGTCATGAACAGATCGATCGATTGATCACGATCGAGCCCGAGCGCCGTTCGGGGTCTGAGGCCGAGAGCATCGAACATGCAACCCAGACCCGCGATACGTTCGGCCGGGCTACGGCCGTCGTTCTCCCGCACGATCGACTGTAGGAACGCCGAGGCCGATGCCGTCTCGCCGGCACCGTCGACATCTGGGTCGGCCGATCGAGCGACGGCCTTGATGGCCTGGAAGCGTCGGAAGGAATCGGACTTCAGGGTGGAATCGAGGAGTGCGCCGGACGAGATCCGACAGAACGCCAGGGTGCGGGAGCGCCCGGGGCACTGGTCGAGCGCGGGAAGCGTCGCCACCGCCACCTCTCGCATCGCACGGCTGCGGTCGTCGGCGGTATACCGGGCAGCAGATGCGAGGACCTCGAGGCGGTAGTCCTCCTGACTCTCCCAGATCCGCCCATGAACCGATCCGCGCCCGATGTGCACCCCGTAGCCGTCGGCGAGATGGGCGAAGACCTTGGAGTACGTGACCGCATCGGGTCGCAACCCGAGGCCGTGACGATCAAGAACCTCCAAGGAGGCCCCGACGATCAGTTCGCGCAGGAGCTGGTGTCGTTCCTCGGATTCTGTGGATTTTTCGTGAGGCACGTTTGCCATGTCGACAAGCCCTCTGAGGAGCAACGGCGGCGCTATCGACGTTGGGACAACTACCGAACTGTAGACCGTGGCCAGGAGGTTGACCAGTGGCCGGATGCAGATTCAGCCAACACGTTCAGCACGCACGAAAGCGATTGTTGAGTCGACCAAGTTGGCGATCGATCTCGATGACGACGCGGTGCACGTCATATCTGGTTCCCACCAGCGCGATCTCGCTCGGCTCGTCGCCGAGGAGGATCGTGACCGTGTCGTCGGCGGCGGTTTGGACCGTGACCTGCAGGTGGCGACCGTCGAGCTGCAGGGTTCGTTCGAGCTCCATCTCACTAGTTTCCACATTGACGCGAGATGGGCAAGGTACCGAGGGACGCATTTCCTAGGCAACTAGTAGCCAATTCGTTAACCCCGTTATCCAAAGCCCAGTACGCGCAGTCGCAATGCCTGGGCTTTTCCTAGTCACGCTGTTCTAAGATGCCCGTATGCCTGCTAGGGTCCAGCTCGCTGCGCGGCGTAAAGTCTTCGGCTACAGCCAGGAGGCGCTCGCTCAGGAACTCCAGGTCACGACCTCGGCTGTTTCGCGCTGGGAGCAGGGAACCAGTACCCCCAAGGCCATCTATCGTCAGCCGCTTGCCCGCGCCCTCCAGCTCTCACCGGTGGAGCTGGAGCGTCTGCTCGACGTCGACGGTCGATCAATCCCGGGTGTGAACGGCCAGCACCTTCCCGGCTGGCTCGGCCACTACGCATCCCTCGAGCAGAGCGCCGCCGAACTCCGAACGTTCGAGCCCCTCGTCATTCCGGCCCTGCTGCAAACGCCGGAGTACGCAACAGCGGTCGAGCGCCACCATCACGAGCCCGTCACCGATGCGAGCATCGCCAGCCGGGTCGACGCCCGCATGGCACGACAGGCGGTCCTCGACCGGAATCCGGCACCCCTTGTTCTCATCACGGTTATCGACGAGGCGGTCCTGCTCCGCGACTACAGTTCTGCTGCCATGATGAAGTCCCAGCTGGACCGCCTTCTCGAACTCGCAGATCGCCCGACCATCGACATTCGGATCATGCCCCTGTCGGCCGGCGGATACGGCGCAGCGTTCGGGGCGTTCCAGCTGCTCACATCGGAAGGCTCGCCGGGGCCGTTCCTTGCATGCTCGGAGGATCTCACCGGGAAGCACTACCACGACGGGGGGGAAGCCATTTCCGCCCACCAGAAGCTGTTCGAGTACCTGCTGGGCAGGTCGCTCGATACGGAATCATCGGTGGCGACCATTCAACGAAGAAGGGATACCGACCAGCCATGACCGAACGTCCAGGAGAAACCCGCACACTCACGTCCCGAACCGCACTCGAGTGGCGCAAGTCCAGCTTCAGCGGCGCCGGTGGCGACTGCGTCGAGGTTGCAGCGACGGGTTCCGGCGTGGCGGTGCGTCACAGCAAGCATCCCGATCAAGGCACGATTCTCTACACGCGGTCCGAGCTGGCCGCCTTCATAGCCGGCTGCAAGGCGGGGGAGTTCGACGACCTGATCCGGTAGTCGAGATCGCAGAGGCCGGCGTATCGCCGGCTGTCCGACTTCAACATGACAAGAGATCGGGGGATCGGTCATATGTCGGGATATCGCGAACAACGCCGGCGGAACGTTCCTCCACCGGTCACACCAAGCACCAGGCTGATATCCGCCACACGCGAACCGCCCCGACAACGGGCGCAGGCGCAGTACCGGCACCAGAGGCCGGGCGAACGTCGGCGTCAACCACCAAACCGACGGCGGCCGGCCGTGGTGATCGGCGCGATCGCCCTGCTGGCCGCCGGGATCCTCGCCTACGTTTTCCTCGACGGTATTGCTGACGACGTCGGCGTCATCGGTCCCGAAGACGAAGCGGCACCGACCGCCGAGACCATCACAGCGACATCCGTCGATACAGACGAGACCGCCCCCGAGGCCGCGCCGGCAGAACCGCCGCCGGTCGAACCGATCCCACCGTATGTGGAGGCGACCTTCGACGGAAAGAACCTGGTCGTTGCCGGCACCGTGGCCGACGACGGCCTCGTCCAGCAGCTCGACAGCACAACACAGCTCATCTACGCACCGTTCGCCACCTCCGATGTTCAGGTGGATCCTCAGCTCGACAGCCCCGAGTGGCTGGCCGCGGCACCAAACGCCGTCGCTCTGTTGCAGACCGTGAGCAGCAGCTCGCTCGTTGTATCCGAGGGCCGTATCAGGGTGTCCGGACAGGCTGCCTCGGCGGAGGACGCAGCCCAGTTCGAGGCGTACCTCCGCGCCACCGGCCTACCGGTGGAGATAACAGACATGGAGATCACGAACCTGCGCGATGCCGTGTACGTGATCGCCGCCACCGACGGAACCATTGCGCTCAGCGGTGCATTGCCGTCGGAGGAGATCCGAACGGCTCTCGCCGAGACGGCGGCCGCGGTGTACGGCACCGAGAACGTGTTCGATGCCTCGACCGTCGATGAGACGGTGGCCACCGCCCTCTGGATGTACACGCCGGAAGCACTCATCGCCACACTGTCGGCGTTTCCCTCCTTTGAGGTTCGACTCGACGGCCGCGAGTTCTCCGCTTCACTCGGCGGTGGCGCCGTGTTCGACTCCGGCTCCGTTGCGATCACACCGGAATTCGCCCAGATCCTCAACTTCGGCGTCGTGGTACTCGCCCGAGAGCCCGCCATGACCATCACCATCGAGGGCCACACGGACTCCCAGGGCGCCGACGAGTACAATCTCGCCCTCAGCCAGGAGCGGGCCGATGCCGTTGCCGCGTACTTCAGTCAGGCCGGCATCGACGCCTCCCGCATCACGGCCGTCGGAAGGGGCGAACAATCGCCGATCGCCTCGAACGACACGCCGGAGGGCCGGGCGATAAACCGGCGAGTCGATTTCTCGCTTCAGACGAACAACTGACTCGCGAACGACTGTACCAGTCCGCAGCTCGTTTGGTACAATTGCACCATCTACGTAGCCGGCCCTGTACCCCTACTCGATCCGCCCGAGGTCGACCTCGAGACCATGCGCGCCCATCGGCTCAGGCGGGTTCGAGCACAGATGGCGGCCCGAGACGTGAGCCTGGCCGTGCTGACGAATCCGGTCAGCCTCCGTTACGTGGCCGACTGGCGGGAGTACGCGGCCTTCCAATCCCACCTGCAGACCTACACCCTGTTCGTCCCGGCCGACGGACCGCTCATCCTTCACGGCGCGTACGCCACCGATCATCCCGTGATCGAGGAGTTCGGCCCGACCCACGGGCTCAACGTGTTCGACGCCGGGCTGTCGGACGGCGACATGGCCGAGCGGGCACGATGCTTCGCCGCCGACGTCGCACGACGGCTCGGCGGCCTCGGCGGCCTCGGCAACGACCGTCGGGTGGCCGTCGAAGCCATGAACCCGTCGGTGATCCAGGCGCTCCAGTCGGCAGGACTCCACGTGATCGACGCCGCCCCGATCGTCGAGCAGGCCAAGTACGTGAAGTCGGCCGAGGAACTGACCTGTATCCGCCACTCCATCGCGGTGGCCGAGGCCGCGCTCGACGCCATGAGGGCCGTCGCCCAGCCCGGCACCACCGAGAACGAGGTCTTCGCCGTCCTCCATCAGACCAACGTCGCCAACAACGGCGACTGGATCGAGGGGCGCATGCTCGCCAGCGGACCCCGGACCAACCCGTGGTATCAGGAGGCATCGGATCGCCGGCTGGAGGCGGGCGACCTCGTGGCCGTCGACACCGACATGGTCGGACCCTTCGGCTACGGCGCCGACATCTCCCGCACCTGGCTGGTCGGCGACGGCCCACCCACCGACGAACAGCGTGACCGCTACCGGCGGGCCCACGCCGAGATCACCCACACCGCCAAACTCCTCGCCCCGGGCCGCACGTTCTCCGAGCTGAGCGACAAGGCGTTCCGCCAACCCGACGAGTTCGTCGCCCACCGCTACGCCTGCGTCGCCCACGGCGTCGGCATGACCGACGAGTACCCCCGCATCGCCTACCGCCAGGACTGGGACGCGCTCGGCTACGACGGCGGACTGGTGCCCGGCGCCGTGATCTCGGTGGAGAGCTTCGTCGGATCCGAGCGCGGCGGCCCCGGCGTGAAGCTGGAGGACATGTATCTCATCACCGACAGCGGCGCCGAACGCCTGTCGTCCCACCCCTTCGAGGAGGATCTGCTCTCGTGAGCGACCCGACCACCCCGACCACCATCCTCGCCTCACTGTCGGCGGCGCTCGACGACCTCTCACCCCAGGTCGAGCGAGCCGCCACCTACGTGCTCGACAACCCGGGTGAGATCGCCGTCAACTCGATGCGGACCCTGGCCGACGCCGCCGGCGTCAAACCCAACACGCTGGTGCGGATGGCGAGGGCCGTCGGCTTCGACGGCTACGAGGACTTCCGGGAGCCGTTCCGCCAGTACGCGGCCGAAGGCACCCTCTCCTTCCCCGACCGAGCCCGGTTCCTCCAGACGATCAGCCAGGGCGGCAGCCACTGGTCGCTGGTGGCCGATATGGCCGGCGCGGCGATGGCCAACGTCGAGGCGCTGTTCGCGAACCTCGACGCCGATGAGATCAAGGCCGCCGCCGACCTCATCGACGACGCCCGCCGGGCCAACATCTGCGGCGTCGGCACCGCCAAGACGCTGGCCGACAACTTCGCGTACGTCGCGTCGATGGCGGTCGACAACATCACCGCCATCCCGAGTGTCGGGCTGGCCATCGACGACGTCGCCCGCATGACCACCGAGGATGTGCTGGTGGCGATGACATTCAGCCCCTACCGGGCCGAGATCGTGGAGGCGGTGAAGCTGGCCGAGCAGCGGGGCATCCCGGTCATCGCCGTCACCGACAGCCACGGCTCGCCCATCATCCCGATGGCCACCCACGCCTTCGTGGTGCCCAACGACTCGCCCCTCCCGTTCTCCTCCAACGTGGCCGCCACCGCGCTGCTGGAAACGCTGCTGGCGTTCGTCGTCGCCGAGTCGCCGGATGACGTGGCGACGGCCATCGACGCCTTCCACCACAACCGCCGGACCGCCGGCATCTATCACGATTAATCACGACTAAGGAGCCGACCATGGAGTTCGCCCATCCCGGACTCGCCGACCCCGAATACTACGTGCCCGGCCTGCCCGCCGATTACGTCGCCCGACGCTACGGCATCGACCCTGAGCAGATCGCGAAACTCGGCTCGGCCGAGAACCCGTTCGGGGCCTCGCCGAAGGCCCGGGACGCGGTGGTCGACGCCCTCGACCGCCTCCACCTCTACCCCACCTGGACCGCCGAACCGCTGCGGGAGAAGATCGCCGAGGTCTACGGCTACTCCCCCGACCAGGTCGTGTGTGGAGCAGGCGAAACCGAGATCATCTCGCTGATCATCCGGGCGTTCTGCGAGCCGGGCGGCCGGATCCTCATGCCCGGCCCCTGCTTCCCCATCTACCACCTGTTTGCCGAGGCCGAGGGCCGGGTACCGCTGCTGGCCCACGCCGCCACCGACCGCGAGTCGATGGCACTGGACGTCGACGGCTACATCGAACACATCACCGACGACACCCGCATCGTGTTCGTCACGAACCCCCACAGTCCGTCGGGAACGTGGCTGAGCGAAGCCGACGTGCGCCGCATCATCGAGGCCGCACCCCGGGCGCTGGTCGTGCTCGACGAGGCCTACGTCCACTACTCCGACACGCCGGGATACATCCATCTCGCCCGCGACTACGACCACGTCGCCGTGCTGCGCACGTTCTCCAAGGCCTTCGGGCTGGCCGGGCTACGGATCGGGTTCGGGGTGGCCCCGAAGCCCGTGATCGACGCACTGCTGGCGGTCAAAACCACATGGAACATGGGCCAGCTCCAGATCGCCGGCGGGGTGGCCGCCCTCGACGACGACGAGCACGTGCAACGCACCGTCGACATGATCGTGGCGTCCCGGGCCTACGTGCAGGACAGGTTCGACGACGGGCCCGATGGCCTCGATCGCTTCCGGATGATTCCGGGCAGCCGCTCCAACTTCTTCCTGGTCGAGATCCTCGACCCCGACACCGATTCCACGAAGGTGTTCAACGGTCTGCTCGAACGGGGGGTGATCGTGAAGGACGGTTCGGTCTCGTTCCGGGGACTCGACCAACGGTTCCTCCGCTGCGACGTGAACGTGAAGGAGAAGATGGATCAGCTCGTGGCCGCCCTCGGAGACCTCCCGTGACCGCCGCGGGCACCACCGACACCAGCGGGCGGGCCATCGACGGGCGGTACTACACCGATCCGGAGATCTTCGAGCGCGAACTCGACCTGGTGTTCGCCCGGACCTGGCAGATGGTCGGTCATGTCTCGCAAGTGGCCAACACGGGTGACCTGATCACCGCCACCGTCGGCCGGGAACGCATCATCGTCGCCAACGACGGCAGCGGACTTAATGCCTTCTACAACGTGTGCCAGCACCGGGGCCATCAGCTCGTCACCGAGGATCGGGCCAACGTCGATGACATCACCTGCCCCTATCACGCCTGGCTCTACGACCTGACCGGTCGTCTGGTGAAGGCTCGCCGCCTGACCGTCGAGCAGGTGGGTGACATCTGCGTGCCCCGGGTCCGGGTGGAGACGCTGGCCGGCTACGTGTTCGTGAACCTCGACCTCGAAGCGGTGTCGCTGGCCGAGACGGCACCGGGGCTGGAGGCGGCGCTTCTCGACCTGGCCCCGCAGGCACCGAAGCGGGTGCTGACCGCCCGGCTCACGCATGAGTTCAACGCCAACTGGAAGTTGGCCGTCGAGAACTACAACGAGTGCTACCACTGCCCCAACGTCCACCGCTCGTTCACCACCGGCGTGATCGATCCCAAGACGTTCATGATCACGCCCAAGGGGCAGACGATCTGGCAGACGGCCGAAGCGGCACCAACCGAGCGTGTGCCCTATGAATTCGACGAGGATCACAACCGCTACGGGGCATTCTTCGTGTGGCCGGTGTCGTCGTTGCAGTGCTATCCGGGCCGCATCCTCAACACGTTCCGCTGGGTGCCGGTCGCCGTCGACCGCACGCTGCTGATCCGCGAATGGTGGTTCGACGACGATGAGCCGACCGACGAGCAGCGCAAGGCCATCGAGCTGGACTGGGTCACCACCGTGTCCGAGGACTTCGAGCTGATGGAGTCCGTGCAACACAACATGTCGAGCCGGGGCTATCGACCGGGGCCGCTGATCGTCGACACCAGCGGCACAGCCGATGTCCACCATGAGAACGCGGTTCCCCACCTCCAGGTCCTGGCGCTGCAGGCGCTCGACGGTGGATGAGACGTCGCCGTCGCGGGAGCTGGCCGAGTTCCTGGCCGGACTGTCGGGCCGGGTCGACAACCGGCTGACGGCACTCGCCACCGACTATCTCGTCGACACGCTGGGCTGCATGGTGTTCGGCGCCACGCAGCCGTGGTCGCAGGCGGTGATCGGCCACGCGCTGGCCACCGGCGCCGAGGGTCCGTGCTCGGTGATCGGCACCGCGGCTACGACCACCCCGACGATGGCCGCGCTGGCCAACGGCGCGTCGGCCCATGCCTTCGAGCTCGACGACGTGCACGAGGAGGCGATCAGCCACCCGGGAGCCGTGGTGGTTCCGGCGGCACTGGCCGTCGGCCAGTCGACCGGCGCCTCGGCGGGGGATGTGCTGGAAGCCGTGGTGATCGGCTACGAGGCCATGGGTCGGGCGGGGATCGCCGTCGGTCCGGCGTCGCACATGCTGGGGGGCTTCCATCCGACGTCGATGTCGGGTGTGTTCGGCGCAGCCGCGGCCGCCGGTCGCCTGCTCGGCTTCGACGAGGGGCTGCTCAACAACGCCTTCGGCATAGCCGCCACGCTGGCCTCGGGAACGATGGAGTTCGCCGCCTCGGGCGGTATGGCCAAGCGGGTGCACGCCGGTCGGGCCGCCGAGGGCGGGGTCACGGCCGCGCTCCTGGCCCGGCGAGGGTTCGAGGGGGCCGCCGATGGCCTCGCCGGACGCTACGGGTTCTGCCGGGTCTTCACCGATGAGCCACGGGTCGAGCTGCTGACCGAGCGACTGGGTGAACGGTGGATGATCGACGAGATCACCGTGAAGCCCTACGCCGCCTGCAGCGACATCCATCCGATGATCCAGGCCGCGGCCGAGCTGCGAGCTGACGGGCTCCCGGTCGAGCGGATCGTCCGGATCGACGCCGAGGGGCCGACCAAGGCCGCCGAGCAGAACAGCCTCGACGGGACCACATCGGTGATGGCGGCCCAGTACTCGGCCCAGTGGAACATCGCCGCCGCCCTGGTCGCGGACCCCGGCGACCCCGCCACCTACCGGGAGGACCGGATCGCCGACCCGACCATCGCCGCACTCCAGGCCAAGATCACGAGCGTCACCGCCCACCCGGAGTTCGACGCCACGTACGCCTGGAAGATGGGCGGCCGGGTCCGGGTCACGCTCGACGACGGATCAGTGTCGGCGCGCACGGTCCACGGCCAGTTCGGGTCGATGCACGATCCGCTCACCGCGGAGGAGATCGACGCCAAGTTCGCACTCGTGACCGGCGGACTACTCCCAGATCCCCCAGCAGCGGCCGCTGCCATCCGGGAAATTGCGTGCTTGGACCGTCCCGCAAGCGAAATCGTGAACGCGGTCTTGGCGGAGTGACTGCTACGGTCAACTGACAAGGCGGGTCGCGACGCCTTTTGGGATCCTCGGCGGAGGGAAATCGGTGGGCGCAGAACGACGACAGCGACGGCGTAGGCGATCGGCCCTCGGCTTCATCGCGTCGGTCCTGGCCATGGCGATCTCGGCCGGTGTGCTGGTCGTACTGGCCGTGGCCTACGGCGACGACGCGATCTCAGCGTTCGACCCGGCGGCGCCGTCGACCGACGATGGCGAGTCCGTCGGCGACGACGGCACGATCGAGTCGACGGCGGTGCCGCGTGATTGCTCGCCAAATCCGCCGACGACCAACGAGCCCGTCACCGCGACCGAAGCGGCGGTCGTGCTGATCGAGCTCACGATGCGCTACCACGACTGCGCCGACCGGGTGATCGTGGCCGCCCCCGATCCGCAGGCTCGCTGGACCGCAGCCAACGCCGCCCTCACCGGGGACGACCAAGACGCCGAGCACACCGTGCTCCTCCTTGCCGGCGCCGGCCAAGACACCGGTCTTCGGGACGAGCTTCAACGCCTACGACCGAATCGGGTGACCCTGGTCGGATTCGAGTCGGTCACCGGCGTCGAACCGGCCGATCAGTTGGCAGGCGATTGGGAGCTCGACGAACGATCGGCCGACCCGGCAGCCCAGGCACCGAACCCACCGGCGGGCGGCGACTCGCTGTGGGTGCTCGACGGACCCGACCCCGATCTCGCAGCGCTGCTGACGCCGCTGGCGACATCGGTCGGAGGGACGATCGCCGATGTCGGAACACCATCGTCGCCCCAGCCGCTCGATGATCGGCTCCGAGCGGCCACCACCGTGCAACTCATCGGCTCGTTCACCGACACCGACGTCTGGCGGCTCGAGTCGATCCGATCCGGTGTCGAGTTGCCGGGCGGGGGTTTGAGCATCCTTCCCGACGAGGGCCCGGCGCGTCGATACATAGCGTTCTACGGAGCGCCAGACACGTCGCTGCTCGGGGTCCTCGGCGAGCAGGATCCGGCGGCAACACTCGAACGGATGCAACCACTCCTCGCCGAGTATCGGACCGACGACGGTGCCGTCGTGGTCCCGACCTTTGAGCTGATCACCACCGTCGCCGCGGCCGAGGCGGGCGACGACGGCGACTACTCCAACGAGACGGCGGTGGCGGCGCTGCGGCCCTATGTCGACTTCGCCGCCGACAACGGCGTCTACGTGCTGCTCGACCTGCAGCCGGGTCGCACCGACTTCCTGACCCAGGCCAAACGCTACGAGGAACTGCTGTTGGAGCCCCACGTCGGGCTCGCGTTGGATCCGGAGTGGCGGCTCGAACCGGATCAGGTGCACCTCCGACAGCTGGGTTCGGTCGACGCGGCCGAGATCAACCAGGTGTCGGCCTGGCTGGCCGATCTCGTCCGCCAACACACCCTCCCTCAGAAGATGCTGCTGATCCACCAGTTCCAGCAGTCGATGATCACGAACCGGTCGGCCATCGAAGCGCGGCCCGAACTGTCACTGGTCATCCAGATGGACGGCCAGGGCCCCCTCGGCACGAAGTACGGCACGCTGGCCGCTCTGATCCGCGGCGGGGAGGACGGCCCGTGGCGATGGGGGTGGAAGAACTTCTACGACGAGGACACCCCCATGGCGACCCCGGCCCAAACCCTCGCGGTCGATCCCCAACCGGTCTACGTCAGCTACCAATAGCAGCTTTTGTCTGTCTACGACCCGTTACCGGGTCGTAGACAGACAAAACCTCGGGGGTAGGGCGGAATCACCCTGGCGCCGATACGGAGACCGCTCAGCCGATCACCCGGTTGGCGACCTCGCCGAGCAACGCCACCCGTCCTGGCACATGGCCGTTGCCCGGAGCGTTGAGGGTGAGGCCGTCGAGCCCGGTCGCCATGTAGGCCTCCAGCGTTTCGCCGACGGTGTCGGGATCCCCGTGCACGAGCATTCCCTTGATCACGCCGAGCGCCTCGTCGTCCCAGCCCTTGGCCGCGGCAAGCGCCTGCAGGTCGGCGTCGGCCTCCTCGGTGGTGGGCGCGATATTGCACATGGCCATCGCCGTCACCTTGATCTCGCTGCGATCCCGCCCGAGGCGCTCACAGTGGCCGGCGAGGGCGTCGAACTTGCGGGCAACCTGATCGGGCGGAATGCCCACGAGGTTCGACTCGTCGGCATACTGTGCCACCATCCGCAACGTCTTCTTCTCGCCGTTGCCACCGATCATGATCGGAATCCGGGAGACCGGTGGCGGCGAGTTCACGGCGTCGTTCACCTGGTAGTACTTCCCGTCGAACGACACCGTCTCACCCCGTAGCATCGGCCCGATGATCTGCAGCGCCTCCTCCAGCTTCTCGAACCGGTCGGTGAACGTACCGAACTCGAATCCGAGCGACTGGTGCTCGAGCTCGAACCAGCCGGCGCCGATGCCCAGGGTGGCCCGCCCACCCGACACGTGATCGAGGGTCGTGAGTTCCTTGGCCAGCAGCGTCGGATTGCGGTACGTGTTGCCCGTGACCAGCGCGGAGAGGCGGACCGACGACGTGTGCTGGGCCAGCGCCGACAGCAGCGTGTAGCACTCGAGCATCGGCTCGTCGGGCGCCCCGATCCCGGGCAGCTGGTAGAAGTGGTCCATCACGAAGACCCGGTCGAACCCGGCCTCCTCGGCTTCCTTGGCCTGGGCCGCGATGGCGCCGAACAGGTCGGCGTTGGCGGTGCCGGGGTAGGTGAAGTTGGGGATCTGGTACCCGAGTCGAGTCATGGGCCCAGCATAGGCCTCCCGCAGCTCCAGATTTTCGCCAAGGCGACGGCGGGGTCAGTCGTTGTCCGTGAGGCCGGCGCCGGCGCCCCGAAGGCGTGACTCGGCGCTGACCGGCACGTAGGTTCGCCACGCCAAACGTTCGAGGCGCTCCCATTCCTCGTCAACGACGAGGCAGCCGGTGTCGAGTGTTCGGTCGGCTGCGGCCTGCAGCTCGACCGCCGAGACCAGAACGGGCGGGCTGTCACCGATCGGGGCGGCGCCGACGATCACGTCGTACCCGGAGGTCGCGGTGAGCGGGGCGGTACTCTGGGCCCGAAGCCGCAATCCATCACCGGGCGACTCGGCCACCACCGCACCCTCCGGCGTCGACCACCGAACCGCCAAGCGACCCGAGCCGTGGCGGGCGACGAACGGCACCACCAGCAACGGGTGCGTCAGTACGTCGACGTGAACCGACCGCGGCGATTCATCGGTCAGGGCGAGCTCGACCACCGACATCCCCACCCGGACCGCGGACAATGGCACACCGTTGGCGCCGGACAGCCGTAGCCGATCGCCACCGCCGGCGAGCAACGGCTCGACCGGAACGTACCCGTCCAACGCCGCCAGCAGCAGGGCCACTCCCGGCAGCTCACGTGCACACAACCAGCGGATGGCGAAGCCCATGTCGTCGGCGATACCGACCGGGTGTCCGCACGCCCGCACCGCCTTGGTCGCCGTGGCCTGTACCTCGTTGAGCGAGACGATCATCGCCGTGGGCTCACGAGCCGCCGGACGGGGCCAACCAGGGGAACAGCATCCATCGGTCGGCGTTGGGCTCGCTCAGTTCGTCGGGTAGCGGGGCGCCCTGGTACATCGTGATCCGGGTCCACTTGTCGGATTTCGGGTCGAACTTGGTGGCGCCGAACACCGACAGCTTGAAACGCAGCATGTCGATGGCCAGGAGGTCGCGCCCGATCAGGTTGTCGTGGATCTCGGTGTAGGGGTGGCGAGCCGCGGTCTGTACCCGGCGTACGGTGTGGCGCTGTTCGGGATGGGTCACGAGATAGTCGGCGACCGACCGATCGTCGGCCTGGCGCCCGAGGTCTTCCCGCAGCGCACACACATCCCGGGCCACGGTGAGCGGATGCTCCCGATCGGCTCCGGGTTCGATCGCCCGCTCCCCCAGCCGCGGTTCCAGCTTCTCCTCCGAGGTGTACCAGAAGTAGTGGTTGGCGTCCGCCTCGTCGAACTCGATGTCGAGCGCCCAGTCGTAATGATGATCCACGAGGTCGGCCAGTTCCCCGACGGTCATCGTCGGTTCGACGCTCGGTCGTTCGACGGCGGCCATCGTCGGCGCCAGACGATCGACAAGCTCCGGATGCATCTCGATGATGAGCGCGACCACCATCTCCTGCCCCTCGACCGACAGGTGCTCGGCCGCCCATCGGTAGAGGCGATCCCAAGGACGCCCGTCATCGCCGGCCGGCAGCCCGCCATCGGCCACCTCCCGTTCGAGTCGGGCCAGGTCGGCCCGGAGGTCGACGACCCGATTCATCTGCCGTTCGTCGTCCACGTTCCACTGGCCACAGCAGCGTCGGGCCGCGGCCACCAGATCAACGAAACGCTCCGCATCCTCGGGGCCGACCGATTCCACCGAACGGCAGGCGGCCAGTGCCGTTTCGAGCGCCGTCAGCCAGTTGTTGAGAAGGATCGGGTGGTTGTGGAGGAACGGTGCCATGCCCAGACCGGTGGCGTTGCCGATGCCGAGATGGCGGCGAATCGTGCGATCAAGCGGCACGAACGTCGACGGGCTGCGACGCCGGGCCACGTGTTCGACCAGGTCGTGGGTGAAGCAGCGGATCAGATACACGGTGAGCAGCTCGGCTTGATAGGGCTCCGCCAGCTCCGGTCGATCGCACACACGCTCACGGTCGGACAGACCGAACTTGCCGTTGCCGTACACGGCCGTGGTCCGCATCAGGTAGCCGATGCGGTTGACGAGATCCCGGTCGGGTTGGCGGCCGGCGGCCAGCGATTCGACGACGTGGTCGAACAGGCGCACGCTCCGATTGGCCCGGCTCAGCGTCAGCTCGCGGCTCGAACACCGGCCGGCCTCCTGGCGGGGAACCTCGACGGCGAGGCGGGCGATGTCGTCATCGGTCGGGCGACCGTCGAACAGCGTGAACGCCGCATCCCAGCGTTCGGCGATGACACGGTCGGATCGGTCGGCCGGATCGAGGTGGGCCGAGTAGGCAACGAGGCTGTACGTTCGGCCCGCCCCTCGGGCTTCGTAGACGGCGGTGCCGAACCCGTCGTCGTCCCAGTCGCACCGGCTGCGCTCGATCGTCCATCCCTCGCTGCCGAGTCGGCGCAGCACCGACCGCATGAAGCTCAACCTGGTCTGGAATCTCGAACCCATCCGCTCCAACCGCATCACCTGCTCAGGAGGACGGAGGGCGATCGGAGCCATGATCACACCGGACCGAAGGATCGCTCGAAGAACGCAAGCCAGTTGCCGCCCATCACCTTCGCCGTGTCGTCGGCGCTGAATCCGGTGGCCCTCAGCCCGTCGATCAGGTTCGACAGATCACGGTTGTCGCGGAACCAGGGCGGCTGGGGCGGGAACCCGGCGTTGTCGGCGGAGCCTTCGCCGTAGTCGAGTTCCTTCGACCAGCGGCCGACCCGCATCCATTCGACCACCGAGTCGGGCTGGTTCTGGCACAGGTCGGAGCCGATGCCGATGTGGTCGATCCCCATCAGCCCGGCCGTGTCGGCAATCATGGCGCAGAACTCGTCGAGGGTGCAGTCGCCGCCGTTTCGCAGGTGATGGGGATAGGTGCTGAACCCGAGCATCCCACCCGACGCCCCCAGGGCGCGCAGCACGTCGTCGGACTTGTTTCGGCGGGCCGGATGCCACGACGCGGGATTGGCGTGGGTGATGGCGATCGGCCGGTCCGACAGCTCGATGGCCTCCAGCGTCGACCGCTCCGCCGAATGCGACATGTCGATCACGAGGCCGACCCTGTTCATCTCGGCGATGGCCTGACGCCCGAAGCGGGTGATGCCCGGGTCGTCGCTCTCGTAGCAGCCGGTGGCGAGCAGGCTCTGGTTGTTGTACGACAGCTGCATGAACCGGGCCCCGAGGGTGTGGACGATCTCGATCAGCCCGATGTCGTCCTCGATCGGCGAACAGTTCTGGAAGCCGAAGATGATGGCGGTCCGCCCGTCGGCGTGGGCTCGACGCACGTCGTCGGCGGTGCGGCCGTGCACGATGTGGTGCGGGTACCGCTCGAACCACCGGTTCCACTGCTCGATATTGGCTACGGTCTCCCGGAAGTTCTCGTGGTAGCAGATGGTGACGTGCACCGCGGCGACTCCACCGTCGTGCATCTGGGCGAAGATCTCCTCGGACCAGTTTCCGTACTGGAGTCCGTCGATGAGGAGTGGTCGCTCGGCCATGGTGGACTCGGTCAGTCGGTGCGGTCGACGACGATCGCCCCGCGGCAGACCACCGCGGCCACCGCTGCATCGGGGGTCGGCCAGCCCGCCGAGGTCGGCGAGCGGATCGACGTTCGACACCACCACGTCGGCCGAGTAGCCCGGCTCGATCCGTCCAATCCGGCCCTCGGCCCGGCAGAGCCGCACGTTCACGTCGTACA
This sequence comes from Acidimicrobiales bacterium, assembly GCA_965216655.1. Lineage (GTDB taxonomy): Bacteria > Actinomycetota > Acidimicrobiia > Acidimicrobiales > SZUA-35 > JAHELU01. The sequence goes on along the minus strand of CBDCGP010000009.1, from coordinate 179,745 downwards.
TCGACCGCAGCACGTCGGCCGCCGGTTCGAGCTCGGCCCGGATGGCGAACTCCCGGTTCTGGGCCGGCTGGAGTTCGCCGAGGAGGTCGGTGCCGAATCCGAGCTGAACCCCGGCGGCCCTGGCCACCCCGATCGAGTGCTGCCCGTGTTCGAACACCCCCTGATTCTTCTCCAGGTTGCGTTCGGGCATGCCGAACTTGGCCCCCGACTCCTGCATCACCCGGTAGGTGACGAGGGTCGGCACCATCGTCACTCCGAGTTCGGCCATCCGATCAGCCGTCGGCTCGTCGAGCATGTTGCCGTGCTCGATGCAGCGCACCCCGTTCTCGATGGCCTGGGCAATGGCGTCGGGTTGGTAGGCATGGGCCGTGGTGTAGGTGTGACGGTGATCGGTTTCGACGGTGATGGCCCGAATCTCTTCGGGCGTGTACTGGATGGCGTCGAACGGATCGGTTGGTGACGCCACACCGCCGGAACTCATGATCTTGAGGAAGTCGGCGCCGGCCCGCAGTTCGAGACGGGCGGCCAGCCGGACGGCGTCGGGACCGTCGGCGACGTGGCTGAGCTCGTTGCTGTGGATGTGACAGGCGCACAGGTCGTCTCCGACCCACTGATCGGCGGGGGTCACGTCGCCGTGACCGCCGGTCTGCGACAGGCATCGCCCGGCGGTGGTGATCCGAGGGCCCAGGCACAGGCCCGAGTCGATGGCCCGAATCAGTCCGCTCACGTCGCCGGCGGCGTCTCGGACCGTGGTGAAACCCCGCTTGACCGTGGCCTCGGCGAGGTTCGCCATCGCCAGCGAACGCTCAACGGCACTCTGTCGCTGCATCCTGGCGAAGTCGACCGACGTGATGACGTGATGGACGTGGGCGTCGACGAAGCCCGGCATCACGAATCGATCGCGGGCGTCGATGACGGCGTCGACGTCGCTCGTCGGGCGGGCCTCGGCAACGTCGACGATACGATCGCCCTCGATCACGACGTGGCGTTCACCGACGAGGGTCATCGACTCCGTGTCGAGCATGGTGCCGTTGGTGATGAGCGTCCGCACCGGTCAACCCCCGTCTGAGGCGAGCTGGGACGCCATGAGCTGATGCAGCTTGTTGACCGCCTGCAGTGGTCGCACCATGACCTTGAATTCGATGATGGTCCCGGCATGTTCCCCGCCGGCTCCGTCGTTGTCAGCCCTGCCCTTCTCTGGGGCCAGGGTGATCATGTCGATGCCGTTGATGTAGACGCCGTCGAGTTTCGATTCGAACTCGAGCACCGCCTGATCACCGGCGACGATCTGGGACCGGTAGGTGAAGTCGTCGTCGGCACCGAACACGGCGGCTGCGGCCTGGAGGTAGGCCACCGTGATGGCCCGACCCGCCTGCGGGGTGTAGACGACCGGCGAATGGAACACGCAGTCGGGATGAATCAGATCCTCCAAAGCCACCGTCGTGTCGCCTCGCACGTAGCGGTGCCACCGGTCGAGCACACCCTCGATCGCCGTCATGAGCCACCGTCCGGCCCGGAGGTCTCCAACGGCAGCCGGGCGAACGCCGGTGGCCGCTTCTGGATGAACGACTGGACGCCCTCGGCGAAATCGGGACGACCGAAGCTGTCGACCATCAACTTCTGCGACTCCCGCTCGGCGGTGCCGAGGCCGGCGTGGATCTGTTCGTGAATCTGGCGTTTCATCACGGCGATCGACGTAGGCGAGCATCGGGCTGCCAGGTCGCCGATGTAGCCCCGGCAGAAGTCGAGCAGTTCGTCCGGCTCGACCAGGTGGTTGGCCAGGCCGAGCCGCAACGCCTCCTCGCCGCCGACCCGGCGTGACGACATCAGCAGGTCGAGCGCCACCGATGGGCCGACGAGCCGGGGCAGCAGAAAGCTCAGGCCCCACTCGGCGATCAGGCCCCGCTGGGCGAACGCAGTGACGAACAGGGCGTCCGGGGTGACGACCCGCATGTCGCAGGCCAGGGCCAGCGGGTAGGCCATACCGGCGACGGCCCCGTTCACCGCGGCGATCACCGGCTTGTCCAGAGCCAGCGGATAGGTGAGCCGCCCGTCGAAATCGCCGGTCGATTCTGCCCACGGGAATCGCTCGCCCGGTTCCCGGAGCTGTTGTGTGTCGTCTCCTCCGCCCGATGAGAGGGCGTTGAGGGAGCCCATGTCGGCTCCGGCGCAGAAACCGCGGCCCGCTCCGGTGAGGATGATGCCGACCACCCGGCGATCGCCGTTGGCCCGCAGCATGGCGTCTCGCACTTCAGCGTCCATGGCGCCGGTCCAGGCGTTGAGGTGCTCGGGCCGGTTGAGCGTGATCACCGCCACGGGGTCTTCGACCTCGTAGAGGATGGTCTCGTAGGACATGGCAGTGGAAGACGCATCACCGTCGGTCATTGGCCTTTGGTAACACATCGGCGGGCGACTGACCAGATCGGCGGCTCTCGTACTAGGCCCTAGTCGCGTGCTTCGGCGGCGGAGCGCCTCGCCTGGAGTTTGCCGACGGCAAACTCGTGTCCGTAACCGGGGCGCCCTGAAGATCGGTGTCAGGCGCGAGTCGCGTGCTTCGGCGGCGGAGCGCCTCGCCTGGAGTTTGCCGACGACAAACTCGTGTCCGTAACCGGGGCGCCCTGAAGATCGGTGTCAGGCGCGAGTCGCGTGCTTCGGCGGCGGAGCGCCTCGCCTGGAGTTTGCCGACGACAAACTCGTGTCCGTAACCGGGGTGCCCTGAAGATCGGTGTCAGGCCCTAGTCGCGTGCTTCGGCGGCGGAGCGCCTCGCCTGGAGTTTGCCGACGGCAAACTCGTGTACGTAACCGGGGCGCCCTGAAGATCGGTGTCAGGCCCTAGTGGCGAACACCACCACGTTGTCGTCGTATGAGCGAACCGACCGATCGAAGTCGCCGCCGCAGGTCACGAGCCGGAGCTGGGGGTCGTCGGTGTCACCGTACACGGCTTCGGTCGGGAACTCGTCCTTCGCGTGTTGTTCGATACGGTCGACGCGGTAGGCGACCGACGATCCGTCGACCCGGTCGATGACGATCTCGTCACCAGGCTGAAGCTCGGTCAACGAGAAAAAGACGGCAGGTCCCGAACGGGAGTCGACGTGGCCCAGAACGACCGCGGGCCCCTGCTCACCGGGTTCGGGGCCGTCGGCCCACCAACCCGTTTGGGCGTAGTCCGACGGAACGTCGATCGTGCCGTCGTCACGAAGACCGAGGGCGATCATGTCGGCGGCCACATCGATGGCCGGAATCCGGATGCCCACCGGCGTGGGCGCCTGCTCTTCCCCGGCACTGGTTGACGCGTCGGGAATCGACAGCGGCGACGGCAATGGCCTGCGTGCGTCGGACGCGACCAGCTCGCTTTCGGAGACCGATTCGGAGCCAAGCGCATCTGCTCCGGGAAGCAGACGACCGTTCAGCGCGGCAAGGCCGGCTGCAGTGATCAGGATCCCGGCGAGCAGCAGGAAACCCCCCAGCGCAGGCGCGCGCTGGGGGGTTTCTCCGTCAGACCGCATCGGAGGTGGCCGATGCAATCGATTAATCAGGCGCGAACCCGACGAACGGCGTACGCACCGGATCCGATCGTCAGTGCACCAAGGCCAACGAGCAGAGCGCCCGTGAGCGGTCCGTTGTCCGAAGCAGTACCACCGGCGCCGGTGTCGGCACCGCCGGTCGGCGTCTCGCCGTCGTCGGTGTCCTCGTCGGTGGCGGCATCGTCGTCCGAATCGGCATCGTCATCCGAATCGGCGTCGGCGTCAGCGTCGCTGTCATCACCTTCGTCGGCGTCAGCGTCGTCGGTTTCCTCGGTGTCGTCGTCATCATCCTGAGCGGCGACGGGCGAAATCGAACCGAGGGTGAACACGGCCATGGCCATGGCCAAGGCGATCGCGGCCGCGAGGGCCATCAGCAGCGTTCGTGGCAGAGAGCTTGTTGTTGTCATGGAGTCCTTCCAGTTGGTTGTCCAGGAGCCCGTTATATTCCACGTCGGGCACCTGCTGAAACATGCTACGACAAATTGGGCGTCGAAGATTGTCGGATCGTGCGTGACGTAAATCACCGGCGCAGGCCCGGACCATCACGACGTCGGCGGCCATAGACTTCCGGGTGACACCGGATAATTTCTGTCTAAAGTCGGATTGTTCGGATATCCGGTCCGTCTTGACACTGATCGAACAGAGGAGAACAGCCATGTCACTTCGTCTCGGCGACGACGCGCCAAACTTCACCGCCAACACCACCGAAGGTGAGATCGACTTCCACAACTGGAAGGGCGACTCGTGGGCGGTGTTCTTCAGCCATCCGGCCGATTTCACGCCCGTGTGCACCACCGAACTCGGGCGGGCGTCCGGGCTGAACGACGAGTTCTCCAAGCGGGGAACGAAAACCATCGCCGTGTCCGTGGATCCCGTCGAGGATCACAACTCCTGGGCGCCCGACATCGGCGAGGTCACCGGCAGCCCGCTGGCCTTTCCGATCATCGCCGACCCCGATCACAGCGTGTCGGAGCTGTACAACATGATCCATCCCGGCGAGGGTGACACCTCGACCGTGCGGTCGGTCTACTTCATCGACCCGGCCAACAAGATCCGCACGATCATCACCTACCCCAAGTCGGTCGGGCGCAACTTCGACGAGATCCTTCGCGTGGTCGACGCCCTCCAGGCCACGGACGCCAATCCGATCTCGACACCGGTCGATTGGAAACCCGGTGACCGGGTGATCGTGTCGCCCACCATGTCCACCGAGGACGCCCAGGCCAGGTTCGACAACGTCGAGGAACTCAAGCCCTACCTTCGCTACGCCGACGACCCCGCCTCATAAACGTCACAGCGATTCCCTACCGGATGTCTGTGCGGTTTTGCGTGGTCAGCACGCAAAACCGCACATACCTCGTCGCCGTCAGGGGGTGACGCAGGCCTGGGTGCTCTCGACCGCCCAGCCACCCGACGGTAGTTCGACGAGCCCGAGGACCAACTGCACGTTGCCTCGCTCGTCGCGGTAGCGGGCCTCGGGGACGTCGAGCTCCTCGTCGAACGAGGCCCGGTCGTCCCGAAATATGCCCTCGCTGCCGGCCCACCAGGCGTCGACCGCCTCTTCCGGGCTGTCGAAACCGGTGAAGTCCTCGGGGAACTCGGCGATGCTGTCCTCCGCCAGGTCGTGGTAGCAGGTCAGCGAGCCGATGGGGAAGGTCTCCGTGGCGTTCGCCGCCACGGCCTCGGGATCGACGACGGCCTCGGTCAGATTGGCGATGGTGGCGTCGATCCCCGCCGGCCACGCCGGTTCGATGGGCTCGACGATCATCGAGCGAGCCGGCCCGTCGTCGCCACAACCGAACCACAGACCCTCGATGGCGGGGGTCGACGTGCTCGCCTCGTACCAGAGAAAGGCCAGCACCGAGATGCCGCCGACAGACCTCAGGTCGCGAGGCTGGGGGCTCACGTACCAGGAGATGGCGAGGTCGCCGTCCCGGCCGCGGCCGGCGTCGCCGCTGATGACCTCGAGGTCGTTGATGACGGCCACCACGTTCTCTCCCTCCTGGCCGAGATCGCCCAGGGTGCCGGTGACGACCGCGTCGACGTCGGCGGCCAAGGCGGCCGGTGAGTCGCTCGGTTCATAGTCGTACGTTGCATCGACCTTCAGCTTCTCGACCAGCTCGTCGAGTCCGGCCTCGCATGCCGCGTCGGTGGGCGCTGCGGCGCCACCACCGCCGGACGCCTCGGTGACCGTGCTGTCGAAACCACACCCGACGAGGACCGCGGCGAGGGTGATCGACAGAAACGACAACCGGGTGCTCGATCTCTTCACATCCATACCGTGTTGGACGACCTCGCTCGGCGATCGGTTCCCGGACCGTGCGATCAGTCGAGACCGGGAAGCATGGTGACGAGCTCGGGCCCGCCGGTGTTGCGAACGCCGGGTAGCGCAAAACTCTCGATGCCGAAGAACTCGGCGAACGACTCGTCGGGCATGGCCAGGAAGAAACTCTCCGGTCCGACCTGGCTGCGATGCACGGCGATGGCCGCCTTCTTCTCCGCCGCCACGTCACTCACGTCGAGCAGGTAGCTCAGATCCTTCTCCTCCATCCCGAAGTCGGGATCGTCCTCGAAGTCCCGGGCCTCCTCCTCGGGAATCGCCCCCGAGTCGATGGCCTCCTGCATCCGCTTGATCGCCCTGGTGCGGTTGATGGTGGCCTCGTAGACGTGTTCGACGCCGACGGCCTCCGCCGCGGCCAGACCCACCCGGTGAACCTGGATGTGGTCGGGGTGGCCGTAGCCGCCGTTGTCGTCGTAAATGGTGACGACATCGGCGTCGACCTCACGGAGGATGGCGGCCAGCCGGTCGACCGCCTCGTCGAGGTCAGCCTGCCAGAAGCTCCTCGGATTGTCGTTCGTGGGCTCGCCGATCATGCCGGAGTCCTCGTAGTCGAGAAACCGTGGCTGCTCGGCACCGAGCAGCTTGGCGGCTTCGGCCAGCTCGACAACTCGCCGCTCGGCCAGCGTCTCACCGTCGGACAGCACACCCTCCTGCGGCTCCCCGACTTCGCCCCGGGTGGCACACACCAGCACGACCCGATGCCCGGCCTGCGATGCCCGCAGCATCAGGCCGCCGGTGGCAATGGCCTCGTCGTCGGGATGAGCGTGGAAACAAACCAGCGTCGCCATAGACGAACAAGCCTACGAGGCCACCCACCCCCTCTCCGAACTTTTTGGTCCAGCCGACCCGCCGGCACCAGCTTTTCTCTCTTGTCGACCCGGTCAGGGGGTCGGCGAGGCCAAAAAGTTCAGAGGGCGGGCGGAGATGCTACCGCCCGGTCAGGTGGCGGACGCCGGCGGCGAAGGCGGCGACGTCGTCCGGCGTGGTGTCCCAGCCCGTCATCCAGCGAACCTGGTGGATCGACGGATCCCAGTCCCAGAAGAAGCTCCACTCCTGCAGCGGTTTGATCAGCTCCGGGTCGAGGCACGGAAAGATGCTGTTGACGGCCGGAGCCGTGCCGGCGTCGACACCGGGCAGGTTGGACACCTCGGCGTGCAGCGTGCGGGCCAGGCTGTTGGCCTGGATGCCGAGCTGCAACCAAAGGTCGTCGGTGAGCAGCGCCGTGAACTGGGCGGCGAGATAGCGCATCTTCGACGCCAGCTGCGTCACCTGTTTGCGAATGAACTCCGACCCGGTGGCCGCCTCGGGATTGAGGAACACGACGGCCTCCGCCCCGAGCGCGCCGATCTTGGTGCCTCCGAAGCTGATGGCGTCGACCCCGGCCTCGACGGTCATCGCCCGTAGCGTCTCCCGGGTGCCGCCCAGGGCGGCCGTGGCGTTGGCGATGCGGGCCCCGTCGACGTGGACGAGCAGCCCCATGTCGTGGGCGGTGTCGCAGACGGCGCGGATCTCGTCGATCGAGTAGAGCGTGCCGAGCTCCGTCGGTTGGGTGATGCTGATGATGCCCGGCTGCGCGTGGTGGACGACACCCTGGGCATGCGCCTGCTCGCGGATCTGATCCGGGGTGACCTTGGCATCGGCGCTCGGCAAATCGATCAACTTGGTGGCCAGGATCCGCTCCGGCGCACCGGTCTCGTCGACGTTGATGTGGGCCCACTCCGAGCAGATGATCGCCTGATGAGGTCCGGGCCGTGACGCCATCATCGTGGCCAGCGCCACGATGTTCGCTCCGGTGCCGTTGAAGGCCAGGCGGGTGGTGACGTCGGCGTCGAACAGCTCCCGGAACTGGTCTTCGCACCGGGCGGTAAGTGCATCGGATCCGTAGGCGAGGGCGTGGCCTTCGTTGGCGGCCACAACGGCCTCGACGACGGCGGGATGGGCGCCGGCGGCGTTGTCGCTGGCGAACGACCGCTCCGGGGGCGGGGGCATGGTGGCGATGAGATCGAGGGCGGGTGCGGTCATGGCAACCAACGATGGCAGCACGCCGACCGAAAACCACCTGTCGCCCCCCGTTCGGCGGCCACCACAGCTTGGTACAGTTCTGCGGTCTATGACTGCGGTGCTGGCGCTGGCCGGAGCGCTGATCGTCGGGGCGTCCGACTTCGCCGGGGGCTATGCCGCCCGCCGCGATCCGGCCGTGCGGGTGACCGCGTGGATCCAGGCGGCCAGCCTCGCGCTGTTGGCGCTCGCCCTGGTGCCGTTCGGCTGGAGTGAGGTGGTCGGGCGGGATCTGGTGGCCGGTGTGATCGCCGGGTTGTCGGGCACGTTCTCGTTCGTCTGCCTCTACAAGTCGTTCACGCTCGGTCCGATCTCACTGCTGGCGCCCGTGGCCGCCGTGTTGTCGGCCGTCATCCCCACCCTCGTCGGCGTGGTTCGGGGCGAGACACTGTCGACGGTCAACGCGGTCGGTGTGATCGTGAGCCTGGTGGCGATCGTGCTGGTGTCCCAGGATCGGTCGGGCGTTGGGGTCGACGGCCACGACCCCCGATCGATGGCGCTGGGTCTCGGGCTGGCCGCGCTGGCGGGGACCGGCTTCTCGATCTTCTTCCTTGCCCTGGCCGAGACCGAGCCGGCCGCCGGGCTCTGGCCGCTGGTCGTGGCCCGGCTGGTGTCGGTGCCGGTGGTGTCGCTGATCGCATTGGCGGTCAGCGGGTCACTCGTCGCCGCCACCGGCAACGCCCCCATCCTGCTGCTCGGCGGGCTCGGCGAGGCGGCGGCGAACGTGTGCGCCATGGCCGCCTACCAGCGAGGTCCGCTCTCGGTGGCCGCGGTTCTGAGCGCCCTGTTTCCGGTGAGCACGGTGCTCCTCGCCCGCATGGTGTTCAGCGAGCAGCTCCGTTTCCAACAGCTGAGCGGCGTGGTCCTCGCCATCGGCGCCATCCCACTCGTCGTCTGGCCCTGAACCCCACCTCGCCCGAGCAGTGCAGGCACCCCCACCCCCCCCAAACCCTGCGCGTTCGCGGGCGATTTCGACCAGTTTTGACCGTAATCGCCCGTAAATGACAGGGCGCCCCCGGGTCGGCTAACGGTGTATGTGTCCGACGTCACGGAAGTTTCCATTTGGGATCATCGGTTAAAGATGAGTAATCTGGTCATGTATATGGACTTTGTCGTGAATTCCGCTGGAATCGCGTCAGGCCGTCGAACCGTTGAGGACGTGGTCACACCATGAAACCTGGAAACACCCCACTTGTGGAGTTCAGCGAGTTGGCTCCCCGAGGAACCCGACTGTTCGCCAAACTCGAGTGGTACAACCCCACGGGGTCGATCAAGGACCGTCCGGCGTGGCGGATGTTCCATCAGGCGGTCGAAGACGGCAAGCTGCTCCCCGGCATGCCGCTCATCGAGGCGACGTCGGGCAACACCGGTATCGGTCTTGCCCGAATCGCCCTCGTCAACAAGCACCCGATGACCATCTGCCTGCCGGCCAAGTCCACCGAGGAGCGCAAGCAGCTGCTGCGGGCCTACGGCGCCGATCTGATCCAGGTCGACGGTGGCCCCAACGACGCCATCGCCTATGCCCGCCACCTGGTGGAAGAGGGCCACGGCTACATGTGCTACCAGTACGGCAACCCGGCCAACCCAGCGTCCCACGAGTTCGGCACGTCGCTCGAGATCCGACGCGACTGGCCGCTCGAAGCACCGCCCGATCACATCTTCTGCGCCTACGGCACGGGAGGCACGCTCACCGGCAACAGCCGGGCCATGAAGCGGTTCTACCCGGAGATCAAGGTTCACTCGGTGGAAGAGTTCATGGACGATCCGATCGGCGGCATGCGCAGCCAGGAGGACCCGTTCCAGCCGCCGGTGGCCGATCTCTCGCTGGTCGATAAACGCCATCAGGTTCGGAAGAAGACCGCCGAGGACATGGTGCTGATCACCATGAACTCCGAGGGTCACTTCGTCGGTACGTCGTCGGGCGCGATCATCCACGCCGCGCTCGAATACCTCGAGACCCACGGCGGTACCGCTGTGATGGTGCTGCCCGACGCCGGCTGGAAGTACCTGTCCGGCAACCCGTGGGCCGAGGCCACACAGCCGGCCGAGGCGACCAAGCCGGTTCCCGCGCTGACCAGCGTGAACTGATCCATCACCGCGGCCGAGGATTGAGCCGTCACGATTCCGGATATAACGGTCTGCGTGACCATGCTTGGACTACCCCACAACCCGCTCGTCGTCCAACCCTATGTGACGGTTGACGACGGTGATCGCAGCACGCTGAGGCGCCTCAACCTCGGCGCCGGACTGCTCCATCTGGCGTCCGGGATCGTGATGTTGATCCTGGCCACCGACTTCACGCTGCCGGTCACCGCGTTCGGTCTGAACGGTCCGCCCGGCACGCCGGTCAGCGAGGGCGATTTCCGGGCGATCGCCGACGTACCGCTCGCCCCGCTGGCGGCTTCGTTCGCATTCCTGTCGGCCTTCTTCCACCTGCTCATCATCTCCCCCGGCGTGTTCGACCGTTACGTCGGCGAACTCCGACACGGCCGCAACCGCTTCCGCTGGGTGGAGTACTCGCTGTCTTCGACGTTGATGATCCTGCTCATCATGCTGATCTCCGGCATCACCGACGCCGCCGCCCTCATCGGCGTCGGCTTCGCCAACATCTCGATGATCCTCTTCGGCTGGATCATGGAGATGGTCAACCGCTCCGACACCGACGGCGGCGGTGTCAACGACCAGGTCTGGTGGACGCCGTTCTGGTTCGGCTGTATCGCCGGCGCCGGGCCGTGGCTGGCCTTCGTCGCCTACCTCTGGATCAACATCGCCCAGGGTGACGAAGGACCTCCCGGCTTCGTCTACGGCATCCTCGTCTCGATCTTCGTGCTGTTCAACTGCTTCGCCGTGAACCAGTGGCTGCAGTACCGGGCCCGGGGTCGCTTCGCCGACTACCTGTTCGGGGAGCGCATCTACATCGTGCTCAGTTTCGTGGCCAAGACGGCACTCGTGTGGCAGGTCTACGCCAACGTTCTGGTCGGCTGACCCGGCGCTCATGGCGGGACACCCCGCAGTCGAGTGATGTTTGGGCCACAGTTGGGCATCAACGAAGCCGGTTTGGAGGGACAGCACTAGGATCGCCCTCATGACCACTCGATCCTTGAACACCAACGGCGATCCCGTCATCCACATCGAGAATCTGCACAAGGCGTTCGGCGCGACGAAAGCACTCGACGGTCTCGATCTCCGGGTCCAACCGGGCGAGGTGATGGGGTTCCTGGGACCCAACGGCTCGGGCAAGTCCACCACCATCCGGGTGTTGATGGGCCTGTTGCGCCACGACGCCGGGCACGTCGCCCTCTTTGGTCGGGATCCGTGGACCGACGCCGTCGACCTCCACCGTCGGATCGCCTACGTGCCGGGCGACGTCAACCTGTGGCCCGGCTTGTCGGGTGGCGAGACCATCGATCTGCTCGGCCAGCTCGGGTCCGGGCTCGACGCGAAGAAGCGGGCCGAGATGATCGAACGGTTCGACCTCGACCCCACGAAGAAGAGCCGAACCTACTCGAAGGGCAACCGCCAGAAGGTGGCCCTCGTGGCCGCCATGGCCGGCAACGCCGACCTGTTCGTGCTCGACGAACCGACGTCGGGCCTCGACCCGCTCATGGAGTCGGTGTTCCAGGAGGCGGTTCGGGAGCAGCTCGACGACGGCAAGACGGTGCTGCTGTCCAGCCACATCCTGGCCGAGGTCGAGTCGCTCTGTGACCGGGTCACGATCATCCGCGACGGTCGCACGGTGGAGGCCGGCACCCTGGCCGAGCTCCGCCACCTGACCCGAACCTCGATCGAGGCGACCACCACCTCGCCGATCGCCGTGATGTCGGATCACGAGGGGGTCACCGACTTCTTGGCCCGCGACCAGAACCACGCCACGTTCTCGGTGGCGAACGACAGCCTGGGCGCCGTGATGTCGGCCCTCTCCGCGCTCGGCATCGTGGCCCTCGAGAGCCAGCCCCCGACACTCGAGGAGTTGTTCATGCGCCACTACGCCATCGGCGGCGAGAGCGGGGGCAGTGGTGACAGCGGGGCGAGCTCGGACGGCATCGGATCCGGAGAGAACGTGGTGGCGGGCCGATGAACAACGGCTTCGCCGGCACCCGCCGGCTCCTCCGCCTGATGCTCCGCCTCGACCGGATCAAGATGCCGCTCTGGCTGTTGGGGATCACGTTCGTGCTCGTGATCACGCCGGTTTCGATTCGGGCGGTGACCGCCAGCGAGGCCGAGGCCGGCGGCGTGACCCCGGAGGCCGTGCTGGCCCAGCAAGCGGCGATCGTCGGCACCAGCGGCGCCTCGATCGCCATGCAAGGGCCGCCCGACGCGCTGGAGACGTTCGGCGGACGGTACGCCTTCGAGATCGGCGCGTTCACCTTCGCCATCATCGGCCTCATGAACGTGCTTCTCATCGCCCGCCACACCAGGGCCGAGGAGGAGTCGGGGCGGGCCGAACTGGTCCGGGCCGCGGCCGTCGGACCATGGAGTTCGATCGCTGCGGTCAGCATCGTGGCCTTGGCCGCGAACCTGTTCATCGCCGTCGTGACGACGGCGGTGTTCAGCATCGACGGGCTCGACCCGGGCCGATCGTTCCTCTTCGGCGCGGCGCTGGGGCTGTGCGGGCTGGTTTTCGCCGCCACGGCCTTGGTGTGGGCTCAGGTGTTCGAATACGGGCGGGCGGCCACCGGCGCATCACTGGCCGCCATCGCCGTTGCCTTTGCGCTGAGGGCGGTTGGCGACGTGCAGGACAATGGTCTCTCCTACCTGTCCCCTATCGGCTGGTCGCAGGCCATCAATCCCTTCGGGTCCACGGTGTTGTGGCCGATCGTGATCCTCGTCGGAGCCATCGCCGTGTCGTTCGCCATCGCCATCGCGCTGGTTCTTCGCCGCGACGTCGGTGCCGGGCTCATCGACCAGCGGCCGGGCCCGGAGGCCGCACCACGGTCGTTGCTGTCACCGCTCGGATTGGCCTGGCGTCTGCAGCGGACGACGCTGGCCTGGTGGTGCGTGGGGATCGCCTTCATGGGCGCCACCTACGGTTCGGTGCTGAGCGAGATCGAAACGTTCGTCGAGGAGATCGAGTCGATGCGTGAGGTGCTCGAACAGATGGGCATGACCGGCGACGCCATTCGTGACGGCTTCCTCACCGTGATCCTGTCGATGATCGCCCTCATCGCCGGCGCCGGTGTGATCCAGTCGATGCTGCGGCCCCGCGGCGAGGAGCTGGCCGGACGGGCCGAACCGGTTCTGGCCGGTCACGTCTCCCGGACCCAGTGGCTGGGTGCCCATCTAGTACTGACGCTGCTGGCCGCACCGGTGTTCATGGTGGTCGCCGGTCTCTCGGTTGCGCTGGCCGACGGCGCGATCAACGGCGAGATCACCGATCTTGGTGGCGTCATTGGCGCCGCTCTGGTTCGCACCCCGGCACTGTGGGCGGTCGCCGGAGTCGGTGTGCTGCTCTACGGTGTGGCCAAGGACTACACGGTCGGGGTGTGGGCGGCGTTTGCGGTCATGGCGTTCGTCTTTCTGTTCGGAGAACTGGTTCGGCTCCCCGACATGGCGCTCAACCTGTCGCCGCTCCGCCACGTCACCCACCTTCCGGGCGGCGATCAGGGCATGACGGCGCTGCTGGTCCTGACCCTGATCGGCCTGGTCACGTTCACCGGAGGCGTCCTGATGTTCACCCGACGCGACGTCGGCTGACAGGATGTTCGGATGACAACCGCACGACTCGACATCACCTTGCAGGGCGCGTCCGCTCAGTCCGCCGCCATCAAGGGAGGCGAGGTCTCGGCCCGCGAGCTGCTCGACGCCGTCGTCGACCGCTACGAGCGGTTCAATCCGGCGGTGAACGCCGTGGTGGTCGAGCGCATCGATGCAGCTCGGACGAGAGCGGCGGAAGCGGATGAGGCCACCGCCCAAGGCGAATCGTGGGGACCGCTACACGGGGTGCCGATGACGATCAAGGAGCCCTGGGACTGGGTCGGCACGCCGTCGACCTCGGGCTACGAGGACCGGGTCGGCTGGCGCCCCGAGCGCAATTGCGAGGTCGTCGACCGGCTCCTCGACGCCGGTGCCGTCATCTACGGCAAGACCAACATCCCGGTCGGCATGGCCGACTGGCAGACCTTCAACCCGGTCTACGGCACCACCAACAATCCGTGGGATCTCGACCGTGTACCCGGCGGTTCGTCCGGCGGGTCCGCAGCGGCATTGGCGACCGGGATGGCGGCGCTCGAGATCGGCTCCGACATCGGCGCGTCGATCCGCAACCCCGCCCACTACTGCGGCGTGTTCGGCCACAAGCCGACCTACGGGCTGGTGCCGATGGCCGGACACGGCGCTCCTGGCGATCCGACCGAACTCGACATCGGCGTCGGTGGACCGCTCGCCCGCTACGCGTCCGATCTGCGACTCGGGCTCGACATCGTCGCCGGCGCCGGCGGGCTCGACGCCGCGGCGTGGCGCCTGGACCTTCCCGAGCCGACCTGGACCCGGCCCGATGAGATACGCGCCGCGGTGATGCTGGAGAGCCCATGCGTGGTGCAGGATCGCGAGCTGACCGATCAGTTGACGGCAACCGTCGAGGCGTTGGAGGCCCTCGGGGTCCAGGTCGACTGGAACGCCCGGCCCGACATCGACGTCGAGCGTAGCTACGAGGTCTATCTCATGTTGTTGCGGGCAGCGACCGGCAGCGAGTTCTCGCCGGGCAAGTTCGAGGCCATGGAAAAGTGGGCGGCGCGCTACGACGACGGCGATCGTGACTACCGGGCGATCGTCGGGCACGCGATCACGATGTCGCATTGGGAGTGGGCGGCGCTGCACCGCGAACGCACCCATCAGCGTCTCGCCTGGGCCGAGTTCTTCGAGCACTACGACGTCATGTTGTGTCCGACCGCCGCCTCCGCCGCCTATCCCCACGATCAGGAGGGCGATCGGGCCGACCGCACCATCCCGGTCAACGGCGGCGAGGAGTCGACCATCGATCAGCTCTTCTGGGCCGGCTGGTCGTGCGGCGTGTATCTCCCGGGCGCCGTCGCCCCGGCCGGCCTGACCGCGTCGGGTCTGCCGTGCGGCCTGCAGATCGTGACCGGCCATCTCCAGGACTACGCCGCCATCGCCTTCACCGAGCTGATGGAGCGCGAACTCGGCGGCTTCGTGATACCGCCGGGTTACGAATAGGTACGTGCGAATCCGATCGCGGGCATCCCATCGATGGCGGGGTCGCACCTGATGGGGGAGTTACGCGCGAACTCGGTCACCTACGCCCGACTTCGCGCGTTATTCGAGCCTAGATCGGTCTCTCTCCCGGCTTGCCCCCGACCTGAACAACGATTACCGCAGCAGCGACAAGCCCAGCGCCAGCGGGACCGCCAGCCAGGCCACCGCCATCACGATCAGCGAGATCAACGCGAAGAGGTGGGCGTGGTCTCTCGGGGGCTCACCGCAGCGGCCGATCGTCTGGTACAGCGCCGCCAGCGGCTGTTCGACGGTCAGTTTGATGCGGCGCCGGGCGATGGCCGCGCCCTTCAGCACGGCCCACGACAGACCGACCATCAACGCGAACAGTACGGCCACGACGGCCACTTGACCCACGGTGGAGCCGAGGGCCTGGATGGCGAGGCCCTGGAGGGTGCCGATGATGGTCGACAGGAAGGCCCCGCCGAGCAGGAACGTCGGAATGCCGAGCGGGTTGCCACGGAACCCTGGCGCCACTCGCTCGGCCTGAATCCGGGCCCGGACGAGCAGCGGGCGATCGGGGTCGTCGGGCAGGGCGGCAGCGGCGCGACGGTTGTAGAGGTTGACGATGTTGTTCATCACATTGCGTTGGTGACTGCGGATCACGAACAGCACCACCTGTTGGGTCACGTATTGACCGATCGGGGCCAGCGGGCCGAGTCGCCGGGCGGAGATGCCTCGCCCACCGTTGCGGTCGAGCACCTCGAGCGCCCGGATCGCCCCCGAGTGCGCCTCCAGGAACCGGTCCGGGTGGCCCAGCGGTCGTTTGGCCGCCAACTCGAGGATGATGTCGCGGTCCACCTCACTGCTGGCCCCGACCTGTTCCAGGATCTCGTCGGCCGCCACCCGATCGCTCTTTCGCAGCGCGTTGAAAGCCGAGAGCTTCTCGTCGAACTCGTCGAGCACGAGCGCCGGCCGAACCTGGTCGACCGGCTGATCTTTGCCCTCTCCCGTCATGGTACCGATTCTACGATTCGGGGTACCGTTGTGCCCATGAGCCTGCTTGATGAGCTGACCAACTCCGGCGCCACCCAGTTGTACATCGGTGGCGAGTGGCGCGAGGCGTCCGACGGGAACCGTATCGATGTGCTGGACCCCTCGACCGCCGACTCGCTGACCACCGTGGCCAGCGGCGCCGAGGACGACGCGAAAGCCGCCGTCGACGCCGCAGCTGCGGCCCAGGCCTCATGGGCGGCCACCAGCCCGCGGGATCGAGCGGAGATCCTGACGAAGGCGTTCAACCTCATGATCGAGCGCAAGGACGCGCTGGCCGAACTGGTGGTGCGGGAGATGGGCAAGGCTCTGGCGGAGGCAGCAGGGGAGGTGGCCTACGCCGCCGAGTTCTACCGTTGGTATGCGGGCGAGGCCGTGCGCAACCTCGGCTCGATCTCCACCGCCCCCGGTGGCGACAAGCGGATCATCGCCATCGGTCAGCCGATCGGGCCGTCGCTGCTCATCACCCCGTGGAACTTCCCGCTGGCCATGGCCACCCGCAAGATCGGGCCGGCCATCGCAGCTGGCTGCACGATGATCCTGAAGCCGGCGTCCGACACACCGCTGTCGGCCCTCGCGCTGGGGCGCATCATGGCCGAGGCCGGGCTGCCCGACGGCGTGCTCAACATCTTGCCGTCGAACCGGTCGTCGAAGGTCGTACCCACGATTCTCGGCGACGACCGGGTCAGGATGGTGTCGTTCACCGGTTCGACCGAGGTCGGGCGGACCCTGCTGGGCGAGGCGGCCAAGACCGTGGTCAAGACCGCGATGGAGCTGGGCGGCAACGCCCCGTTCATCGTCTGTGACGACGCCGACATCGAGGCCTCGATCGAGGGGGCGATGATCGCCAAGATGCGCAACGGCGGCCAATCCTGCATCGCCGCCAACCGATTCCTGGTCCACGAGGCGGTGGTCGACGAGTTCAGCCGTCAGCTGACCGACGCGATGCGCAGCCTCAAGGTCGGACCGGGGCTGGAGGAGGGCGTGGAGCTGGGGCCGTTGATCAACCAGAGCGCTCAGGACGACATGGCCGAATCGGTCGAGGTCGCCGTCGGCAGCGGATCGGAGGTCCGCACGGGCGGCGACACCGGCCGTTCGCCCGGCTTCTACTTCGAGCCGACCGTGCTGACCGGAGTCGCTCCCGACAACCCGGTGCTGAGCCGGGAGATCTTCGGGCCGGTCGCCCCGATCACCACGTTCTCCACCGACGACGAGGCGATCGCGCTCGCCAACGACACCATCTACGGGCTCGCAGGCTACGTCTATTCGGGTGATCTCGGGCGGGCGTTGCGGATCTCGGAGGCGATCGAATACGGCATGGTCGGCATCAATCGGGGTCTGATCTCCGACCCGGCCGCTCCCTTCGGTGGCGTCAAACAGTCCGGTGTTGGGCGCGAGGGTGCCCATGAGGGCCTGCTCGAGTTCCTGGAGACCAAGTACATCGCCGCCGACTGGTAGCCGGCGACGCGTCTACCCGGCCCAGCCGCACATACCGAGGGTCGCCCCGGACTCCAGCTGACGTTCGGCCTTGGCCTCGTCGACGATCCGGGTCTTGCCCTTCCGGCACACGAGGATGCGGTCGGTGCGCTGGGTCGACATGTCGACCATGATCTGATCCCAGTGCCGGTACTGGGCGTCGTGGCCGAGCCCTTCGTAGAGTCGAACGTTCACCACGTTGCCGAAGGCGTCCTGCCAGACGGGAATGTGGAAGTCCGGCGGGGTCGTGGTGTCATCGACCCCGTAGTAGAGGTGGACGGGAGCGTCGACGCCCGAGACGTCGGCCAGCGGCTCGTTGCAGTAGAGCTCGAACTCGTGGATGAGCGGATCGGGTTCACCCATCTGCCCGGCGATGAAGAAGGTGCGGGCGGAGTCGTCGTAGGCCTCATCCTGCAGGCCGGGCACCTGCTGCACAGGGCTGTCGGGGCTGAACGCGAACCACACCTGCGGGTTCTGGGCCAGGAAGGCGACGGTGGCGGGATCCTGAGTGAGTCCACAGATCGCCGATCCGTCGGGCACCTCGGACAGCGCGGACGCCAGATGGATGGAGGTCACCCGATCGGGGTTGCGGGACACGAACTCCGTGAGATACGGGGAGCCACCGGAGATGCCGAAGGCGATGAACTCGTCGACGCCGAGATGGTCGAGCACCGCCTCCACATCGGCGGCGTAGTCGGCGTAGCCGAGCGACGAGTCGAACGCGGTCTGGCCGAAGCCATTGCGCTCGACCGAGATGAGGCGGAGTCCGAGTTCACCCCGCAACGTGTTGGCGAACTCGAGAAGGTTCATCACCCGCACGCTGGTGCCCGAACCGCCGAAGAAGACGACCGGCGTGTCGCCCGGGTCGCCGTCGTCGACGTAGGCGACGGTGCGGCCCGACTCCGTGTCGAGTGTCTGTACGGTCGGCCCGATCGGGTCGAACTCACCGGTGAGCTGACCGGAGGTGGCCATGCCGGCGATCAAGGCGATGACCGCCGCAACGAGAAGCTGGCGCATGGATCGTGTGTCCCTTCAATCCTGATGCCCGCCACCGTGGATGCTGGCAGAGGCGACGGCCTCGGGTCAAGTTGTGGGCCCGCGACCCGACATCGTCCGCTCAAGGGATTCGGCCGTTCGGTTCGCAACCTCGGCGACGATGGTCGGACCGGCCTCCCCATTTGTGCGGGGGAATCCGTCGGCCAGAGCCACGATCTCCGCGTCGGGTTCGAGGACCACAACCGACGCGCCCTTGTCGTGGAGTGCTGCCACCTCGGCGACCAGTTGCCGCCGGGCCCGGGTGCGGACCACTCCCCTGCCGGGCCGGGTCATGGGCGAGGAGATCACCACTCGGGACGGCGTGCGCCGTGTACCGTCGACGAGAAGATCCGCATGTGTGGCCGAGGCCACCGCGCCGTCGATGAACCGTTCGTCGCCGATGACCTTCGGCTGGAACAAGCCGGGCACCGCAGACGTCGCCTCGAGGGCGTCGCGGATATCGGTGTCGTGCCTGTCCCGGCCGAAGACGATCACTTCACCGTCGCTCAGACGGATCGACGGTACCCACAGGTTCGCTGGCCACTCGTGTCCGGCAAGGTCGCCGACCGGGAAACGGCGCATGGCGAAGGTGGGAAAGACGCCGGCCGGCAGCAGGCCGGTCAGGCCGATGAGATCGCGGCGACGGATCAGACGTGGCGCCTGCGGCCTGAACCGCCGCAACGGTTGCCGGCGGAACGACCCGGCGGCGGCCCGCATCTCGTCGCGCTGCTCCGGTGTCATTGGTTTCGCGATGGCCTCCAGCACGTCGCCCGACGTGGCGCCGGCCAGCAGCGTGGCCGCAATGGCTCCACCCGCCGATGTGCCGACCACCCGATCGGCCTGGGCCGGCTCCACGCCGAGCGCCCGGCGGATACCTTCGATGACGCCCAGGTGGTAGACCCAGCCGAGGGGGCCGCCGGCGCCGAGGACCACTGCTGTCGAACCACCCATCGCTGCAGTGTGCCGTCAAACCGGGCCGGAGACGTGGCTGGAATTGACCACCAACGTGTTGCCCTCGGGATCGGATGCGGTGAACACCCGGTGCGGGAAGCTGCGGGTGATCGGGCTCGGGTCGGCGCCCGCCGCCTCCATCATCGTGCGGGTGGCGTCGACGTCGTCGACCATCAAATCCAGTGTGGTGACGGCAGGCGGTCCCTTGGAGATGGCCAGATGGGTGCCGCCCCGCAGCTCGAGGATGGCGATACCGGGCACTCGGGCCACCTTGCGCATCCCGATGCTGTGATAGAAGTCGGCCAGCCTGCCGACGTCGTCGGCGGTCAGCCCGACGTGGCCGATGGCGAAGTGCGGTCGGGTGTCCGACGTTGACGAGGGGTTGCCGTCGTCGACGACGGATGGTGATTTTCGAAACATGGGCAGGTTCGCTTTCCGGGGTGGATCGTGTTCAGAAGTGGGGGTGCGGATTGGCCTGCTCTTCCGGAGGGGCGATGGGTTGGCGAACCGACCACATCTCGGCGATTCGACCGTCGTCCATTCGGAAGATGTCCCAGGTGACGTTCGGCTCGTGGCCGCCGACCCGAAGGTGGGCGACCACGAGGTCACCGGAGGCGATGACCTGATTGACGTCGAGCGCTCTGCCCGAACCGATGGCCGCCTTGGCTGCGGTGGCGTCGGCGGGGCCGGAGGCGGCGTGGTGGATGAAGTCGTCGGCCAGCAGTTCGTCGACGGTCGCGGTGTCGCCCTGACGAACGCCGACTTCCAGAAAGCGGCGGGCGGCTGCGGCGTTGGCGATCACCTGTTCGTCGGAGACGTCGGCGCCGCCGTCACCCCCGCCCGCGGTCAGAGCTTCGGCGATCTCTTCGTTCTCGACCGGCATGAGGGCATCCCAGTGCTCGATGATCGTGCCACCCTTCACCCGCCAGAGGTCGAAACAGACCAGGGGCGTCGTCTCGCCCAGCGGATTCGGGGTGCCGTAATAGCCGTGGTAGCCGACCAGGTCGCCCTGAGCCACCCACCGCTTGGCCACGAGTGGGAACTCGTAGGCGCACATCTCCTTGACGTGAGCGGCACCGTCTTTGGCCCACGGGTTGTGTTGGACGAAGTCGGCGCTGAAGTTGCGTTCGACCGACTCCTCGCTGTGGTCGACCAGGATGCCGTTCATGGCGGCGAACATGAGGTCGACATTGGCTCGTTCCAGGGCGGTGATGGACATAGCTCGGCTCTCTCTCGATAATGCGGGACGATTGTTCACAAGACAACTATTCACAAGACAGTTTGTATCGTTATCATCCTACTCTATATCGATACAGTTTGTATCGTCAAGGGTGACCGACCGCGACGATCTACGATCGGTGGTGGTCGAGAAAGTGATCGACCAGCTCTCGGCCCCGCTGTTTGGTGACCCGGCGCCCCAGCACCACATGCTCCAGCACGAGGGGGCCGGCCAGCTCGTGAACCAGATCGTCGGGATCGCCGGCGAGGCGCCCGTCGTCGACGGCGGCAGTGATCACCCGCCGGAGCGGTTCGAGAATGCGGCTGATGTACGATTCGGCCACCGCCGCCATCCGATCCGACCGCCGCCCGTACTCCAGGCAGGCGGCGAAGAACGCTCGGGCCGGGCGGTTCGAGAATCGATGAATCAGCGTGTCGACCGCAGCCCGCAGATCATGGGCGAGATCGCCGTTGAAGAGGTCCTCCGGTGGCGGCACCGTGGCCCGTTCGAGGAAGATCTCGATCAGATCCTCGGGTTCGGGCCAGTTTCGGTAGATGGTGGCCCGCGAGATCCCTGTCTCCCGATGAAGTCTGGTCGGGGAAAGTGCCGAGCCCCCTTCGGCGAGGAAGAGCCGCAGTGCCACCGGGAGGAGCTTCGACAACGTGTCGTCGTGCGGGCCGGGAGGACGACCAACGGAACGACGTTCGGGACTCACCCCCTTGAACCTATCGAACTCGGCGCGCTCCCCGCAGTTCCTTGCCAACGTCGAAAGGAGCAGCCAAACTCGCCAGGATGAACGATCGCTCCCGGAGGCGGCGACCTCGACGGGATATGAACCGGCGGCCAGAACGTTCGACCGAACATCATCGTCATGTCGATCTGCCCAGGGCTCCGGACACGGTTCTCAGCGCCGACGAAGTCGCCCACGTCCACGGCGAAGCGATTCGATTCCTGGGCGACCACGGCCTGAACATTCTCCTGCCGGAGGCTCGCTCGATCCTGGCCGAGGCCGGTGCCGTCGTCGGTGAACACGGTGGCGACGGTGGCGCCGAGCGGGTGCGAATCCCTCCGGATCTCATCGAGCAGGCGATCTCCACGGCACCATCGTCGTTCGCGGTTCGGGGCGTTCGGCCGTCCGGCGACACGATGATCGGCGGAAGCCGCTTCCTGTTGCTTCCGGTCGGCGGAGCGCCTTTCGTGTCCGATCTCGACCGCGGTCGACGGCCCGGCACGCTGGCCGACTACGAGAACCTCGTCCGCCTGGTCCAGCGCAGTGATGTGCTGCACGGCAACGGCCCGTCGGTGGAGCCGCAGGACGTTCCGGTCGAGGTTCGGCACCTGCACTTCACCCTCGCCCAGCTGCGGCTGAGCGACAAGGTCCCGTTCCTCTACACCCGGGGCCGGCAGCGGGTGGCCGATGTCTTCGAGATGTTGCGGATCAACGCCGGATTGAGCGAGGACGACTTCGTCGAGACGCCGCTGTGCTTCGGCAACGTCAACACCAACAGCCCACGCCAGATCGACGTGCCGATGGCCCTCGGCATCATCGATCTGGCCCGGGCCGGGCAACCCTGTGTCATCACCCCGTTCACACTGGCCGGGGCGATGGCGCCGACGTCGCTGGCCGGAGCACTGCTCCTGCAGCACCTGGAGGTCCTGGCCGGGCTGACGTTGGCGCAGCTCGTGCGACCCGGCGCGCCCGTTGTCTACGGCGGGTTCACCAGCAACGTCGACATGCGCAGCGGCTCGCCGGCGTTCGGTACGCCGGAGGCCGTGCGGGCGGCGGTGGCCAGCGGGCAGCTGGCCCGCCATGTCGGCCTCCCGTTTCGTTCATCGGGCTCGTCGACGTCGACGATCGAGGACGCGCAGGGGGCGTGGGAGACGTTGTTCAACGTGCTGGGCGCGGTGCGCGGCGGAGCCAACCTCGTCTTTCACAGCGCAGGGTGGCAGGAGGGCGGTCTGGTGGCGTCGTTCGAGAAGTTCGTGCTCGACGTGGAGATGCTCACCACACTCGTCGAGTCGTGGCGGCCGATCGCCGTCGATGACGACGAACTGGCCTACGACACGATCGCCGCGGTCGAGCCCGGTGGACATTTCTTCGGCACCGACCACACGCTGGCCCGGTTCGAGACCGCGTTCGTCGAGCCGGTCGTCGCTGTGCGCCAGTCGTACGAGGCCTGGCTGGAGAACGGGGGATCCGACTCTCGGGAGCGAGCGAATGCGGTCTGGAAACGTTGGCTTGCCGACCACGAGGACCCGGTTCGAGACGAGGCGACGATGGCGGAGGTGGAGGACTTCGTGGCACGGCGTACCAACGAGGGTGGCGCTCCGATCGCCTGACCGACCTCCCTCGAATTCTTTGGTCAATGCGTAAGTTGTGACTTACGCATCGCCTCGGTAGGTTGAGAGCCTGGCCAACGTCGGCCGGCACGACTCGAAGGGGACGAAACCATGGACGCCACGACCGCTCTGGCCCAGACCAACGAGGTGATGACCTCGGTGATCGGCCGGCTCACTCCCGAGCATCGGGAATCCTCCACCCCGTGCACCGAATGGAACGTGCACGAAGTGATCGAACACGTCTGCCAGGGCAGCCACATGGTGGCCGGGGCGTTGCAACAGCAGGCCCCGGCCGGCGACGGCGACGCCCCCGACTTCCTGGCCAACGGCCCGGCCGACGGTTGGGCCAATGCGCACGCCGCCCTGGCCGCGGCCGCCACGCCGGAGAACCTCTCGTCGATGCGGCAGCTGCCCGGCCTCGGCGAGATGCCGGGTGAGATGGCGATGTCGGTCATCGTCGCCGATGCTCTGGTCCACGCCTGGGATGTGGCCAAGGGAGCCGGCGTCGACATCGACATTCCCGAGGAGCTGGCGGGCTGGGCCCTGGGCACCTGGCAGCAGGTCGTCCCCGCCGAAGGACGTGGCCCCGGTTTCGACGCCGTTGTGCCCGTGGGCGACAACGCATCCACCGTCGCACAACTCGCCGGCTGGACCGGACGTCAACCGTAGGTCGGCCCCGCAAGCCGGAGAACGAGAGGAGCACACCATGTCAACCGTCGACCATCCCGTCGTCTCTCCCGACGAATGGAGGGCGGCCCGCCTCGCCTTCCTCGACCGGGAGAAGGCGTTCACCCGCGAACGTGACGCACTGAGCGCGGCCCGCCGCGACCTGCCGTGGACCGAGATCACCACCGACTACCGTTTCGACTCGCCCGACGGCGAGGTCTCACTGGCCGATCTGTTCGGCGATCAGAGCCAGCTACTGCTCTACCACTTCATGATGGGCCCGGATTGGGAGGAGGGCTGCCCGTCGTGTTCGTTCTGGGCCGACAACTACAACGGCACCCTCGTCCACCTCGCCCATCGTGACACCGCCTTCGCCGCCGTTTCGCGGACCAGCATCGACAACATCGAGGCCTACCGCCAACGTATGGGATGGGACTTCCGCTGGGTGTCGTCGCTGAACTCGAGCTTCAACTTCGACATGGCCGTGAGCTTCACGCCGGAGCAGGTCGCCTCCGGTGAGCCCCTCTACAACCACGGCACCCAGGTGTTCGCAGGGGAGGAGGCGCCCGGCCTGAGCACGTTCATCCGAGACGACGACGGGCGGATCTTCCTCACCTACCAGACGTTCTCCCGGGGCATGGACATGCTCAACGGCGCCTACCACCACCTCGATCTGATGGCCAAGGGCCGCGACGAGGACAACCTGGAGTGGTCGATGCAGTGGCTCCACCGCCACGACGCCTATCCCGACTAGAGGATCTAATCCACGGGCGGCGAGAATCGGGACCCGACCGGCCCCCGGTTTGGGCGATCCCGCGTCACTATGACACCGAAATCCCCAAACCTCGGTCCGGATCGGCTCGGGCTCTGACCGCACCGCCCGTCTACGATGGACTCGTGTCAAACCGTCGCATCGAGCCGGCCACGGTGGAGGTGATCGGTCTCTCCGATTCGGCGGACGGCAACGCCGGGGGTCCGGACGCCGGGGGCATCGGCGGCGACGGGAGGGAGAGGCCGGCGCGGCTGCGCAACCGGACTGCCGCTGTTCTCGGGCTTCTGTTGGTCGCAGCCGTCTTCGTTCAATTGACCGGCGGTGGCGACCAGCCCACGTCCGGGTCACCGGCGAACGACGAGGCCGGTGGCAACGGGCCGAGCGAGGTGGCGGAGCTCAACCCGACGGATCGGCTCGACGCACTGGTGACGGCCGGATCGCTTCCCCCCGAACTGGTCGCCGCCGAGGTGTACCGGGCCGCACCGGGGCCCGACACATTGCGCCACCTGCTGCGAACGCTGGGCGGGGTCGAGGGCGTCACCGTTGCCGAGACCGAAGGCAGCTTCGATCTGGTGTCGTTCGATCCCACCGACCACGATCGGCTGGCGGCGTCGCGACGATCGGGCTACGGCCCGGCCCAGAACCAGGACGTCAACGAAGCCTGGCTGGTGGCGGGCGACGGCACCCTGCAGACCTCACTGCTCTCCCCGATCGTCGAGCACGACTTCGCCCACTACAACGACTCGGGCGATCTGAGCTTCTGGACCCACGCCGGAGACGACACCGTCACCGACGACTTTGCGCCCCGCACGGTGTCGCTGGTGACCTACCCGTACGTCGGGGACCACCGGTCCGACCCGCTTCAGCCCTCACGGGCCGTCGTCGTGGGTGGCACCTTGTTCGCCCTCACCGGTGACGGCGACTACTACTCGACGAGCCGGAAGTTCGAGTCGCTGATCGCCGATCGAGGCCGCGGTCAGATCCTGCTCGACGACGGAGCGGAGTGGGCCTGGGTCGACAATCCGACTCCGGGGGTGATCGTGGCGTATCCCCGCGAAGACGAAGGGGCAACCGGTGTCTGGTCGACCGACGCGCTGGAACGCATCGACGACCACCAGCTGGCAGGCCATCCGTATCGCCGTCTCGCCGTCTCCGGCGACCTGACGACTATGGTCGGGGTCACGTTCGACGGGGTGCTGGAGGTGACCGACATCGGGACGAATCGAGTCACGGGACGATTCGGCCGGCTCAACGCCGATGGCATCTCGGCGCCGATCACGCTCAACCACGATGGCACGATCGCGGTCACCGTCGACAACGACGGGACCGTCACGATCTGGTGGGTCGGCGATCCCGATCCGATCGCCGTGGTCGACGGCGACGCCGGGCCGCCCCGGGTGGTCTCGGAGTATCGAGCGCCCAGGGTCTCGTCGGCGGTGGCCGCCGGCGCCACCCGGGTCGCCGTACGCAACCGGGCCCAGCCGACCGTCGCCACCACCTGGACGATCATCGAAACCGACCCGGCCCGATGGGTGGAGATGGCCTGCGACCGGGCCGGACGGTCGATGACGCCCGGCGAGCGGGTGGAGCTGGGGCTCGAGGCCGTTCCGGCGGTCTGTTCCGGATGACCGTCGACCCCTCCGTCAACCAGCAGGTGCTGGCTCGCTGCCAGGAGGTGTTTCCGTCCTGGCGGCCGCTGACCGTCGACGACTTCCACTTCGCCGATCCCAAGGGATTCTCGTCGTTCACGATGGGCATTCAGGCCCGCAACGGGATCGAAGCCAACCCACCCGCCGTGCTCTATCGCCACCTCGAAGGCAAGGAGAACGCCATCCTCGATTCGGCCGAGGAGCGGCGGGTGTTCCTGCTACTCGGCGATCACGAGATCGCGGCCCGCTGCCTCCACTACGACGAGACGTGCCGCATCGAGGAGTTCTACCACGGCCGCACGCTGACCGCCGACGATGTCTACGACGCCCGCATGCAGCAGGGTGTCGCCGGCGAGCTGCACCGATTCCACCGGCTCGATCCGACCGGCCTTCCCGAGGCCACGTTCTTCGAGCTGCTGTTCGAGCGGTGGGGTCCGCTGGTGGAACGGGTGCTGGTCGACGAGCGACACGAGTTCCCCGAACACGAGCGTCACCTCTGTGAGCCGTTGCTTCAGCTGCTCGAACCGGAGACGCTCGACCTGGTACTCGGCCGGCTACCCGATCCCGACGTCGAGGAGCCCGTGTTCTGCCACAACGACACCTACCACGGCAACACGTTCGCGCTCGACGACGGCCGGGTGAAGTTGTTGGACTTCGAGTTCTCCTGCCGCAACCACCGGGTGTTCGACTTCGCCAACTTCTTCGCCGAGACGGCCATGTTGCACGGGTTCGACGAAGAACCCCACTTCAAGATCGGGCCGCCCCGCCACACCGACGCCGACCTGGCCCGCCTCATCGGGTTCTATGTCGACCATGACGAGATCGACGACCCGACCGCCCGTCGGGCTCGGGTCGACGAATTGGTGGCCCAAACCGCTCGAGCCATCGCCGCCTCCGACTACATGTACGCGATGGCGGCGATTCCGCTGTCGGTCGAACCGATCCAGAAGATCCGGTTCCTCCCCTACGCCGCCCAGCGGTTCGCCAAGTTCCTCTCCGCCACCTCTCCCAGGCCGTGACCGACACCCCGTCCGATCTCGGCCCGGCGACGAGACTGCGTGAGCTGGCCGCCACCACCGATCAGGTGCGTGAAACGTCGAGCCGGAAGGCCAAGACGGAGCTGTTGGCCGACTTGCTGCGTCGCCTGGACCCCAGCGAGATCGAACCGGCTGTTGGGTTTCTGGTGGCCAAGCCTCGTCAGGGGGCGATCGGGGTCGGCTGGGCAACGGTCGGCGGGCTGGAGGAGTCGCCGGTTGCGTCGGCCGCGAGCGCTCCGCATCCGCCGACGGTGCTCGGTCTTGACGCCCTCCTGTCCGACATCCTGGTCACCACCGGGTCGGGCTCGGTGGGTGCCCGGTCGGAGCTGCTGACCCGGTTCCTCGCCGCGTGTGAGCCTGGCGAGGTCGAGTTCGTGAAGCGGGTGCTCATCGGCGAGGCCCGCCAGGGGGCGCTGGCCGGAGTGGTCACCGAGGCGGGCGCCAAGGCGGCCGACGTGAAGGCGGCGGCGATGCGCCGGGGGGCGATGTTGCAGGGCGATCTCGGACAGGCCATCCGGATCGCGATGGTCGACGGCGCCGACGGCCTGGCGGCCATCGACCTGGAGGTGCAGCGTCCGATCCAACCGATGCTGGCGTCGACGGCGGCCGATGTCGCCGAGGCGCTGGAGGCCACCGGACCGGAGCCGGCCGTGGTCGAGTGGAAGTTCGACGGGGCCCGTATCCAGGTTCACGTCGGTGGCGGGGGTGACGGCGCGCGCACGGCCGTCTCGATCTACACCCGCAACCTGAATCGGGTGACCGACCGCCTCGGCGTCGTGCAGGCCGTCGCCGAGCAGTTGGCCTGCGAGTCGGCTGTTCTCGACGGTGAAGTACTCGGCTTCTTCGGCGACGACGACACGCCGGGCGCCTTCCAGGACACGATCAGTGTGTTCGCCGCTGACGGTGGCGCCTCGGCGGGTGGCGGCTCGGCGGGCGGGCTCCAGCCGTACTTCTTCGACCTCATGTATCTCGACGGTGAGAGCCTGATCGACCGTCCGCTGAGCGAACGGGCGGCGGCCCTGCGAACGCTGGCCGAGGCCAGCGGCCTACCCCAGGTGCTGATTCCCCAGCTCATCACCGCCGACGTTGACGAAGCCCAGGCCCACCTGGACGCGGCTCTCGACGCCGGGCACGAGGGGGCCATGGTCAAGGCCGCCGACGGCCGCTACGAGGCGGGTCGTCGGGGTAAGTCGTGGCGTAAGGTCAAACCGGTCCACACGCTCGATCTGGTGGTGCTCGGCGCGGAGTGGGGTCACGGCCGACGCCGGGGTTGGCTGTCGAACCTGCACCTCGGCGCCCGCGACCCCGAGACCGGTGAGTTCGTGATGGTGGGCAAGACGTTCAAAGGTCTCACCGACGACCTGTTGACCTGGCAGACCGAGCAGTTTCTGGAACGGCAGCTCAGCGAGAGCGAGCAACCCGGCCGCCACACCGTCATGATCCGCCAGGACATGGTGGTGGAGATAGCCCTCGACGGCGCCCAGCGCAGCACCCGCTACCCGGGAGGTGTGGCCCTGCGCTTCGCCCGCGTCCGCCGCTACCGCGACGACAAGCCCGCCGCCGAAGCCGACACCCTCGACGCCGTCCGCAAGCTGCTGTAGGAACCCTGGGGGCGGACACCCCTACCCGTTCTGGGCCCGTGATTGCCGATTTTCGGGCAATCACGAGCCCAGAACGGAGAATGGCAATGAAGCGTACGCCGGTTTCGCATATACGTTGAACCAATGCCCACGGTTGTCCGCGCTGGACTCAGTGTGGTCGTCTCCGAGCACCACCATTAACTCATAGGAGGGGAAATGATCGACTTCAACAACGCCGCCTTCGTCAAGCTCAAGCCGTCGGACAGCGACGAGTTTCGCGCCATGATTCAGCCGATCCTGCTATCAGGGGAACAAATCCTCGGCGTCTACAAGGGAATGCGGGACGGTGCGATGTTCACTGACAAGAGAATCATCGCAGTGAATGTGCAGGGCATCACCGGCAAGAAGAAGGACTTCACGTCACTGCCCTACAACAAAGTCCAAGCGTTCAGTGTGGAGACCGCAGGTGTCTTCGACCTTGATGCGGAACTCGATCTCTGGTTCAGCGGATTGGGAAAGGTTCGATTCGAGTTTGCGAGCCAGGTCGATATCACGTCGATCTGTAGGGTGATTGGCGAACACATCCTCGGTTCACCTCCAGGCGAGCCGCCCCAGACTGTCGGGCAATCGACCGGTCGACATCCGGTCGCAACTGACCAGTCCCAATCGGAATCGAATGGCCCACAGGTCCGGGCGTTCCCTGCGCCACCTCCGCCTCGGATGGCCCCTCCGCCGACCCAAGACGCCGCGTCACCTCCACCTCCGAATGGCTAGAGGTACTTGACGGGTCGACAGCTCGAAGGTGTAGGCTCGCCTGACCGCAATCGGCGTGCCAACGTCGGCGTGTCGGTCGCCGGGCGCCTGCCCT
Organism: Acidimicrobiales bacterium; assembly: GCA_965216655.1. Lineage (GTDB taxonomy): Bacteria > Actinomycetota > Acidimicrobiia > Acidimicrobiales > SZUA-35 > JAHELU01. The sequence goes on along the minus strand of CBDCGP010000009.1, from coordinate 150,006 downwards.
CCGGCCGTGACCCTGTTCCTGCGTGAGAATCGAGCGGACCGCCCATGTCCGTCACTCGCCCTGACAGATCTCGATTGCCCCTGCCCGACGGTCCTGATCCGGGGTCCGCAGCGGAAACCTCGCGGCCCGCCGCCGGCATCGGATTCCTCCTGATCGGCACCACGCTGTTCCCGATCCAGGACGTGATCATCAAGAGCCTGAGCGACGCCTACGCGGTCCATCAGATCGTGGTGATGCGAGGCGTGTTCGCGTTGCCGATCGTGGCCGTGGCGGTTCGCTGGGAGAACCGATCATGGCGGCTGCGGATCGGCCCGATCGGCCTGCAGGTGGCTCGCTCGGCCGCCGCCTTCACCAGCTACCTCGTCTACTACATGGCGCTGGCCACCATCGGGCTGGCTCAAACATCGGCCATCACGTTCTCGACCCCGATCTTCGTCACGATCTTCGCCCCTTTCTTCCTCGGCGAGCAGATTGGCTGGCCTCGACGGCTGGCCGTGGCGATCGGCCTGGCCGGGGTTCTGGTGATCGTTCGCCCCGGAACCGACGTGTTCGAGCCGGCGATCCTACTCGCCCTCGCCGCCGCCGTCAGCTACGCAGCGGCCATCATCCTCACCCGCAAACTCGGCCCTCACTCCAACGGCGGTTCGATGACGCTCATCGCCGTCGTGTTCTACATCATCGCCGGGTCGGCCGTCGGCCTCGTCTTCTCGCAGGTTCGACTCCACCTCGGCCCACCCCAGTGTCGCCTTTCTGTATCGGGATTGGATGTGGCCCGAGAGCGGCGACTGGCTCCTGTTGATCGCCATCGGGCTGATATCCGGAGTCGGCTTCTTCGCCCTCGGCCAGGCCTATCGGGTGGCCGAGGCCAGCCTGGTCACGCCGTTCGAATACACGTATCTACCGTGGGCCGTGCTGTGGGGTTGGGTGTTCTTCGGAGTGCTACCCGACTCGGCAACCTGGATCGGGCTGGTCCTCATCGTCGGGGCCGGCCTGCTGATCGTGTTCCGTGAGAGCGCCCTCGCCCGTCGGGGTCGCCGTCGGATCCTGCGCCGCGGGCTCGGCGTACTCCGCCAGCGCTAGACGGAAGGCGATCGGACGAAGGTTTGGGTGATACCGCGTCACTATGACACCGCAAGCCCCAAACCTCGGTCCGAGTTCGATCGGGCCTGAGTCAGTAGCCGATGTCGTGTTCGCCGGGCGTGAGCAGGCCGCTCTCGTAGGACGGACATGGCTCGCAACGAGATGGGCGGACTCAGCGGCCCGTGGCCGAGAAGTGATGGTAGTCGACGAGGCTGGTCCAGTCGCCGCCCCACGTCCAGCCGATCGAGTCGAACGCCTCGACCACCACGTCGCCCGCGGTGATCATGCCGGGGCGGGCCTCGGCCCGCTCGGTGTAGACGGCCGCCAGCTCGGGAAGGATCCGGTCGCCGCGAACGTACGGGTTGTGGAATGGGTTGATGTCGACGGCCAGGCCCTTGGCGTGCTCGGAGAACACCGTGCCACCGGTGACCGGGCGGCAGACGAACCCGGTGGTGTTGTTTCCGTCACCAGTGGGTGGGGCGGTCAGATCTTCGGCGCTGACAATCCGCATCTCCTCGATCGGGAACCGGGCTTCATGGAGGGCTTCGAACACCGAGACGATGTCGTCGGCCACATCCGCGTGGACGATGATCTCCCCGGTGTGATTCCGACCGTCGAAGCCCCGGAAGGCGACGGTGAGATACGCTAGCTCGTCGAGGTCGACCGGGCAGCCCTCGGCCCAGGTCGACCGGGCCAATGCCTCGGGAACGTCGGCCAGGCTCTGGACGGTGGCATGGAACTCGTCGTCGGGCGGAGGCGGGAGCGTGTCGATCGTGGCGAAGCGCCGGTCGGTCAGCTCGGGTGGTGTCTCGGCGGCGATGCCGAAGCCGTCCGTATCGGTCGGCAGGGTGCGGGATCCAAGCCAGGCTGGCCGGGCCACTGCGGGCGACGGGCTCGCGGCCTGCGTGGTGATGGTCGACGCCGTGACCGTCGTCGTCGATGCCGGCGGCGAGGCTGATGTTGACGTCGACGTCGTGGGCTCCAGTGCGACATCGTCGCCGAACAGCGCGCAGCCCGAGAGCGACAGCATTGCCAGCGCGCCCGCCAGGGCGACGAACGGACCGATGTTCATCGAGCCGTGTAGCCGCCGTCGACATGCACGATCTCGCCGGTCATGTACGAGGCGTCGTCGGAGGCCAGGAACACCACGACCTTGGCGATCTCGGCCGGTTCGGCCAGGCGTTTCATCGGGATGGTGGCGTCGGCCAGCGCCTGCAGTTCCTCGGCGGTCGGCGGCTGCGACCGCTGCGACGACAGCATCGGGGTGTTGACCTCCCCGGGGGCCACGGCGTTGACCCGGATCCCCTGTTCGGCATGGTCGAGCGCCAGTGCCCTGGTCAGTTGGTGGACGGCTCCCTTCGACACGCAGTAGGCGGTGGCCCCGGCCGAGCCGACGCCACCCCAGATCGATCCGAAGTTCACGATCACACCCGATCGGGCGTCGATCATCGGCCGGAGGGCGGCCCGGCACAGGTAGAACATGCCATCGACGTTGACGCTCATCACCCGACGCCAGTCGGCGTCGCTCGTCCCGAGGGAGTCGGCCCGATGGATCGTCCCGGCTGCGTTGACGACGACATCCACGGCCCCGAACCGCTCGATCACGTCGTCGATGACCGAATCACAGAATGTCGAATCGCTCACGTCACCGGCGATCACGACGGCCTGAGCGCCGTCGTGCAGGCTCCGACAGCTCGCCGCCACCGCCTCGGCCCCTTCGGCGTTGACATCGACCAGCGCCACCGACGCACCGAGGGTGGCGAACTCACGTCCCGTGGCCGCACCCATGCCGGACGCGGCGCCGGTCACGATCGCCACTCGGCCGGTGAAGGCGTCGGGCTGCAGTCCCACCCGCTACCAGCCCTGCGGCGCACAGTAGATGGCCGACGAAGAACGTTGGGTCATGAACCGACGGTAGCCCGACTCGGGCCGGCTCATCGTCCACGGACCCGTGTCCGGACCCCATCGCACGCGTATCACGGTCCACGAGATTCCGTCTGAACGGTCAACGTAGTATGAATTCGAAGGAAAGCGGTCACATGTCCCATTCAATACCCACCTCTGCCACGGAACAGTACGCCCAGACGGTGACGTCGATCGGGCACAGCGCCGACCTCGTTGCGGCGCGAGCCCGCTCGATCGGGCAGACGATGGACGCCCTGAGCGACGCCTTCACGTTGATCACCGGCGACGACGAGCGACAGTCGCTGGGGGCGTTGGGCCTGGCCGGCGTACCCCTCATGGCCACCTGGCGCGCCATCCGAAGCGCTGCCGAGCAACTCGTTGGCCAGCGAACCGGGCAACCGCTCAGCGAGTGGACCGAGTTCGTCGACGTCGCCTCCGACCAGTTCGACGCCTACGGCCAAACGCTCGACCGGGTCAGCGAATGGACCCGGTCCCACAGCGCCGGCGACGGCCGCCCACCGACCGAGGAACACCTCACCATCCTGTCCGATGTTCGAGTGGAGACGCAGGCCTGGAAGGTTCTGCTCGGGCAGGTGGCGCGCATCAGCTCGCTGGTCGACGCCGTGCTCGAGAGCCGAAACACGGAGACAGCCGAGCCCGAGCCGGCCAAGACCGCCCGGGGGTGGCGGGACGGATTGAAGGATCTCGTGCCGCCGGGGGTGATGGAGACGATGGCCTCGGTCGGCACCACCGACATCCGGGATTGGCTCTTTCGCCCACTGCTCGATTTGCGAGACCAGGTGGAACGGCTGCCGGCCTCCGTCACGGAACTCACCGAGGAGGTGTCGATCCTCGAGGTGAAGCTCGATCTGGCCGTAGCCCAGGCCCGAGCTTCGCTCGGGCAGTTGATGGACGGCGACGTCGACATCATCGAACTTCGAGTTGCCGGCACCGTCCTGGTGCCGTCGCTGATGACCCGGCTCTCCGATGCCCGCACCGACGTCGAGAATCGGCGCCGTCACGTGAGCCGCCTCGACGAGCTGCGGGATGGTGGGACGCTCGATGAGGAGATCGAATCCCGCCTCCGCGCCCGCTACCGCCAAGAGTTGGCCACTGCCGAGCAACATCTCGCCGGGGTCGAACACGAGTTGGCCGCCTAGCGGTCGAACGGTCCGTCCCTGGTCGACAAGGCCGGTGCGTGGATCGAATCCGAACTGGCCTGCCTTCGCGTCCGCTCCACCATCGAGGTCGACCACGACCTCGACCAACGCATCACCATCCTGGAGGCCGAGCGGCGACGACTCACCGCCGTCGCCACGTTCCTGGAGACGGACGAGCCGGCGGTGGCAACGTCAGGCTGAATGCGCCCGAACCGTCATCGTCTGGCCGTCGATCCACACGTCGTCGCCGGTCGATACCTCGGGGGTGCCGCCAAGACCGGCTGACTCGACCAGCACGATCGGTACGTCATGGTCGTAGAGTTCGGCGGCCACCAGCGATCCGACGACCAGCATCTCATCGGCATCCCGCAACACGAACGCCGCCGGCGCCGTGCCGAGCCGCACCATCTCCACGAGGATCGACGACGCCGAACTCGATCCCCGACCCCGGGCCATGAAGACGACCGCCCCCGTCAACGACACCCCGTGCTGAGGGTGGAGACGGTCGACGATCACCGCCGTTTCCGGCTCGACGCCGCCCCACAGGCTGAGAGGCTCGGTAAGCACCAAGGCCGGTCCGGACGCCCGGCCCGGCGCCATAGGCGTGACCCCGACCTCACGGCCGCCGGTCACGACCACAGCTCCTCGTCCCTCACCACCCGACCGGCCACCGCCGAGGCCACACACTCGCCGACGCTACCGAACACCGCCTCCACCCCGATGTTGCCCGGCGCATAGTAGGCCCATTTGGCCGAGTCGGTCATGGCCAGTCCGTCGGTGTTGCGCACGATGGGCGTTATATAGGTGCAGGTGTCGGTCACGAACGTGACACCGGCGGCGGTCAGGGTGTCGACCCAGCCCCGCAGCCGGGCCTCGGTCAGCACCTCCCGGCCGGTCGACACGTACATGTCGACCGACGGATGCACCCGCCGACCGCCGAACGTCTCGGCCAGACTCCCGATCTCGGCCACCGAGTAGTGCGGTGTGCCGAGGCTCACCGTGGCCAGCGACCCCGACGCGTCGCCACCGCTGAGCTCGTCTCGGGCACGACGGCAATCGTCGGCCGTGACCCGCTGCCACCCCCGCTCGTCGGGCACGTCGCCACCAACGGCGGCCTCGAGGTTCACTGCCTCCGGAGTCAGCCCCACGGCGTGGAACATGGCCAGGCTGCCCGACGATGCCGCGGCCGCCCCCAACGCCTTCAGGTTGTCTTCGGTGGTCGTCGACGGCAGCCCCACGATGGCCGGCACCGCCGAGCCGCAGAGACGGCCGACCAGAAAGCCGATCACCGGATAGACCACATCGGTGGCCAGCAGTTCGGCCGACAGCTCGGACACATCGACGACCATCGTCGCCCGCCGGTTCTCGTCGCGGTGCATACCGGCGTTGGGCACCCGGCCGGTGACCGCGGCGGCGATGTCGATGAAGTCGCTGTAGCGGTGGGTGCGGGCGCCGAGCACGCTGTTGGCGAACACGATGGCGTTCGACTCGGCCCAGGCCACATGTTCGCCGAGCCCAGGCCGAACCTCCCGCTGGTAGGGGGCACAGGTCCACGTCGGCTCACAGCCCAGGGCCACGTAGACGTCCATCAGCTGCCTGGCCTCACGACGGGTCGCCTCGTCGGTGCGAACGAGCTCCGGGTGGAGCTGATCGAGGCTCGACACGTTGAGCGTCGACGGCACCACGACCTTCGCCCCGCCACCCGCCAGGCGTTCGGCGAAGTCGAGGCTCGACCGTCCGTGATAGAGGCACGAGTCGATGTGGGCACCGCTGATCGGCAACAACGACTCGGCGCCCATGGCCTCGGCCAGACGCACCACCAACCGCATCGCCAGCGCCGTGCCGGCGCCCGCCACCCCCTCCCCCCGTCCGCCCTCCAGCAGCCCCTGCTCGTGATCGGAGAGCTTCAGGCGAGACTGTCTCACATGTTCCTCCTATAGCTCGGCAAGCAGTTCTTCAATCAGAACCACTATCGACGCGGAGATCACGCTGGAGTCGACACCTAAGCCTGCGGCTCGCACAGCCATCTCAACCCCAGGTGCGTCGTTGTGGCCGAAGAGATCTGGGATGTGAGTGACGGCCTCCGAGGTGACGGAGGCGCTCAACTCGTTGCTGTGCAGGTGGCGCAGACGGGAGCCGAGATCTTCGGTTGCCGTCGCTCTGAGCAAACGCAATACGTCGAGCGAGTCCTTGTCTCTGATTCTGTCCGTTTCCCGCACTCGTTCTGTGATCTTGTGGATCTTGGCGACGAGGAGAGCGCCGGGGCCTGCCACGTTCATGGTGACCGATCGGTCATCATCCGGATCCAGGGCACCGATAGTCCTTAGATCCCTGTCGACGAGAGCGGCCTCGAGACCCCTGGCCCTCCTGGCCACCCGCTTTCCGTGCGGACCCAACCTGGCGCCGCGACTCCCAGCACCGGCCAGGGCCTCGGGAACCATCAGGTCGACGAAGACGCCGTTGGGGCTCACCCATCGACCGAGATGCTCGTGCGCCTCGAAACCGCCCTCCACCATCAGCGCTGCGATCAGCGGTGCATCATCGAGATTCTCAGGCGGACCCACTGCAAGATCGGCGTCAGTGGTGTATTCGGCGACCATCAAATCCACGGCTTGGGTATGAAGATAGACAGCCTGCGCACCCACCAGAGTCATCGCGTCAAGATGCGGTCCAAGCGCATCGGTGACATCGAGCAGTGCGGCCCGTGCCCGCACGTAGAGCTCGTCAGGTTCGCCAAGCACGCTCGTTGTCCTTCATCCAATCCAGTAAAGCTTCGCCCTGTGACGGTTCGCGTCCCGGACCGGTAAGAAGATCAACCGCCAGCTGGCTCGGCGCCACACAGCGAAGCCCGCCGCGAGTAACGGTTCGGTCATACACCACCGAGTCGAACGGCTCCATCAACACGACGTTGGCACCGACGTCGGTCTCCCGAAGGTCGAGGGTTTCAGCTACCGTCGCCGCGTTCTCGATATACAGCGCCCCCGTGCGTGCCGGCGCGATCGGATCGAATCGCTGGGCGGCAAAGGCTCCTGTTGCCGCATAGTTGATTGTTGTATCAGCCAGCTTCTGTTCCAACGCCGGCAAGCCGCGGGGTTCGAGGTACGTGAATGACGTATTCGACTCGACCTGGTCGTAGTCGGCTGCCCACCTGCGGATGGCGGCGAGCCAATCAACCGCTACAACTGGGCCTCTCGGCTCGCGAGTGACAATTGCGTCTCGCTCGAGAAGTCGCAGCACACGCGAGATCGTTGGGGCACTGGCGCCAGTGGTCGACGAGAGCTCGCGGACACCAAAGGGCGGGGTGGTGTCGACAATCGCCCGGATCGCTCGTGCCGCGCCGCGACCGCGTAGCGATTGAAGATCCCGGCTGTCGGGCCACGGATCGCGATCCGACCCGTGAGTCGAGATGAACAACCCGGGCGAACGAAGCATGATTCGGACGTTGCCTGTCGTGTCGACGTAGCCCACCCCGAGTTCGGTGAGTAGATCGCGGGTTCGTGGCGACAGGTAGGCCGCCGCCAGAACGGGTGTCGCCTCTGGTGATCCGCCCCTGAGTCTGGTCGCTTCTCGAACGAACCGAGGCTCCAGAACTCGCTTCACCTCAACTGCGAGCACTGCCTTGGTCCCCTCCGGCGATGTGATCTCAAGCAGAGCGTCGAATTGGCCTGAGCCGCTTCCGGATGCAGTTCTCGCTGCCAGCGACCAGTCCGGCGGGAGTCGAACGGCCAAGATCTGCTCAAGATCTCGAGCGATCTGTGCCTCGCTGGGGAGCCGTGTGTTGTCAGCCACTGCGTTGTCTCCAGTCGGATCTGACGACCGTTCCAGAAAGTATATCGTTTCAGTCAACGTGAAACAGCAATACTAGTGATACGGTAAGGACCTTGACCTGGAGTGCACTCCAGGGTGTTGACTGAGTTCATGACCACACAACAGCGCAATCCGATGGACGCCCTGGCCCTCGGCACCATGACCTTCGGGGTCGAAACCGACCAGACCGAGGCGTTCGCCCAGCTCGACCGATTCCGCGAGGCGGGAGGGACGCTGATCGACACGGCGGACGTCTACGGCGACGGTGAGTCGGAGCGGATCATCGGCCGCTGGCTGGCCGACCGCCGCCCCGATCGCGGCGGCGCCGACGGACCACAGATCGCCACCAAGGGCCGGTTCGCTCCGCCCGACGGGATGGCCGGTGCCTCCCGACCGGCCCTCGAGGCCGCCGTCGAGGCCAGCCTCGATCGACTCGGCGTCGACCACATCGACCTCTACCTCATCCACGGCTGGGATCAGGAGACACCCATAGAGGAGACGCTGGCCACGCTCACCGCGCTGGTGGAGACGGGCACGATCGACCGGATCGGTTGGTCGAACCTGACCGGCTACCAGTTCGCCACGATCGTCACCACCGCCCGTCTGGGCGGACTGGCCGGCCCCGAGGTCATCCAACTCCAATACAACCTGCTCGACCGGACCATCGAGCACGAGCTGCTGCCCTACTGCCTCGACACCGGCATCACCAGCCAGGCCTGGTCACCGCTCGGCGGCGGCTGGTTGACCGGCAAGTACCAGCGTGATCAACGACCCGATGGCGAGAACTCCCGCCTCGGTGACGACCCGAACCGGGGCGTCGAAGCCTACGACAAGCGCAACACCGACCGGACCTGGGCCATCGTCGACACCGTGGCCGCCATCGCCGCCGACCATGGCCGCTCACCCGGCCAGGTGGCCATCGCCTGGCTGCTCACCCGACCGACGCTCAGCTCCGTGCTCCTCGGCGCCCGGACCGTCGAACAGCTCGACGACAATCTCGGCGCCGCCGACCTGCGGCTCGACGACGACGAGATCGCCCGTCTCACCGCCGTGTCGGCCCCCGGACTCCCGGATTACCCCTACGCCATGCTCGAAGAGTTCGCAGGCATGGACCATTGGCGCAGACTGGAGACCGCGGCCACAATCTGAGTATGACTCCGTCAACCGCTTCACCAGAGCTGTCCATCGACCGTGGCCCGACCGACGTGGCGCTCCTCGACGAGACGATCCCGGCGAACCTGGCCCGCACGGTGGCCACCCACCCCGACAACGACGCCCTGATCTCGGTCGAGCAGGATCAGCGTTACTCCTACACCGAGTTCGCCGCCGCGGTCGACGAGCTGGCCAAGGCACTGATGGCGGCCAGGGTCGAGAAGGGTGATCGGGTCGGCATCTGGAGCCCCAACTACGCCGAGTGGGTCATCCTCCAGTACGCCACCGCCCGGATCGGTGCCGTGCTCGTCACCATCAACCCGGCCTACCGGGTCAACGAGTTGGAATACGTGCTCAACCAGTCGGGCGTCTCGTTCCTCGTGGCCGCCCCGTCGCACCTGACCAGCGACTACCGGGCGATGATCACGGAGGTGTGGGACCGGGTCGACTGCGAGCGGGTCGTCTACCTGCCCGTCGGCGATGAACCGGATGGCGACAGCAACACGGCGCCCGTCCCGGGCGACGATTGGGCCGACCTGCTGGCCGGGGCGTCGTTGATCACCGACGAGGCGCTCGAGGCCCGCACCGCGACGCTCGACCCGGACGATCCGATCAACATCCAGTACACGTCGGGCACCACCGGGTTTCCCAAAGGTGCCACGCTCAGCCACCGCAACATCTTGAACAACGGGTTCTTCATCGGTGAGGCCTGCGGCTACTCCAGTCAGGATCGGGTGTGTATCCCGGTGCCCTTCTATCACTGTTTCGGCATGGTGCTCGGCAACCTGGCCTGCACCACGCACGGCGCCGCCATGGTGATCCCGTCGGCCGCGTTCAAGCCGGTGGCCGTGCTGGAGGCCGTCCAGGCCGAACGGTGCACCTCGCTCTACGGCGTACCCACCATGTTCATCGCCGAACTCGGCGAACCCGACCTCGACGACTACGACCTGTCGACCCTACGAACCGGCATCATGGCCGGGTCGCCCTGCCCGGTCGAGGTGATGAAGCAGGTCGTCAACCGCATGAACATGAGCGAGGTCACGATCGCCTACGGCATGACCGAGACCTCGCCGGTGTCGACCCAGACGTCGGCCGACGATTCGCTCGAACACCGGGTGTCGACCGTCGGGCGGGTCCATCCCCATGTCGAGATCAAGATCGTCGACCCCGACACCGGCAAGATCGTGCCCCGAGGCGAAGGCGGCGAGTTCATGACCCGCGGTTACTCGGTGATGCTCGGCTACTGGAACGACCCGGAGCGAACCGCCGAGGCCATCGACGACGACGGCTGGATGCACACCGGCGACCTGGCCACGATGGACGCCGACGGCTACGTCAACATCATCGGCCGGATCAAGGACATGATCATCAGGGGCGGCGAAAACGTCTATCCACGAGAGATCGAGGAGTTCCTCTACGGACACCCCGACATCGTCGAGGTTCAGGTCATCGGCGTGCCCGACCTCAAATACGGCGAGGAGATCATGGCCTGGGTGCAGCTGCGTGAGGGGTCCGACCTCGCCGAACTGGCGGGCGAGGACGGCGGGGCCGAGAAGGTGGCCGAGGCGGTCAAGGAGCACTGCCGGGGCACGATCGCCCACTACAAGGTCCCACGGTACGTGCGGATCACCGACGACTTCCCGATGACCGTCACCGGAAAGATCCGCAAGGTGGCCATGCGGGAGACGTCGATCGCCGAGCTCGAACTCGACGAGGCGGCGGGGGTGCAGAACGCTTGAACCACCTCGGGTGATTGCCGGCACGCCGATCCGGGTATGGCTCCTTCACTTAGGAGCAACAACCGGGAAGGCGAGCATGGCTACACAAACGGAGTCACTGAGTGACAGGGCGGAGGCGCTGCGGGCCCGCAGGATCGATGTCGACGGGCTCGTCCCGCTGGGACGACTTGGCTGGGTGGCGAAAGGAGTGGTGTACGGGCTGCTCGGCGTGCTGACGATACCCATCGCGTTCAGCGGTGGGGGCGGCGGCGAGGAGGCCAGCCGCTCGGGGGCCATCGGCGAGATCGCCGAGGAGTCCTACGGCACGATCATCCTGTGGATCCTGGCCGCCGGGCTGGTGCTGTACGCCCTGTGGCGTCTGGTCACCGCCTTCCTGCCCGGTGAGAACGACCTCAAGACGTGGGCCCACCGAGCCGCCTACCTGTTCTCGGCCATCGTCTACAGCTACCTGGCCTGGACCGCAGTCGACTATGCCACGGGCGGCTCGGGTTCGAGTGACGGCGGAGGCTCGGGCGGCGGGGGCTCAGGCGGCACGCTGCAGGAGATCAGCCGCACGTTGATGGAGTCGACCATCGGGCGCTGGGCCCTCGGCCTCGGTGCCCTGATCGGGCTCGGCGTCGCCGGCTATTTCGTCTACAAGTCGCTCGACAAACGCTTCATGGACGAGTTCGACATGAGCGACGCCGAGTCCGAGGAGCGCGAGGTGATCGAGAAGACCGGCATGGCCGGCTGGATCGGCCGAGCCATCACCACCGCCCTGCTCTCTGCTTTCGTGCTGCTGGCCGCCATCAACGCCAACCCGGAGGAGGCCAAGGGTCTCGACGGCGCCCTGCGTGATGTGGCCGACAACTGGTGGGGTTCGGCGCTCGTGCTGATAGCCGGCATCGGCCTGGTCTGCTACGGCATCTTCGCCGCGGTCAGCGCCCGCCGACGCCTGATGGTCGGCCCATAATAGATGTAGGGATTCAGCGACTCGACAGCGGGGTACAACGACCTCACCGCCCAATCCCAAAGGAGCAATCCGATGAGCAAACTCCTACGACGCCTCCTGCCACTGGCCGCCGTCTACGCATGGCGCAACCGCACCCGGATCAGCGAGTGGTACCAGGACCGCCAGGGTCCGAACGATCCACCGGCGGCACCGAACGATCGCCCGCCGGCCTCGACCGGGGGTGCCCCCCATTCCTGAGCGCCGGGCCGTCACCGCCGATGTCGTGGTGATCGGCCTCGGCAGTGGCGGCGAACAGGTGGCCAAAGACCTGGCCGCAGAAGGTCGAACCGTCTACGGGTTCGAACCGGGTCGGGTAGGCGGAGAATGCCCCTACGTGGCCTGCATACCCAGCAAGTCGCTGCTCCACGACGCCCGGCTCGGCCAACGGTCCTGGTCGGACGCCGTCGCACGGCGTGACGAACTGGCCCACCATCTCGACGACACCGAACACGCTGAGGGCGTCGTCGACGCCGGCGTCCACCTGGTCCGTTCCGCTGCCCGACTGGCTGACGAACGGACGGTGGCCGGCGACGACATCGAAGTCACCGCCGATCATGTCGTGATCGCCACCGGCGCCTCCCCGGTTGTGCCCGATGTGCCCGGGATCGACGCCAAGGGTGTCTGGACCAGTGCCGACGCCCTCACCTCCGACGTCCGACCCGAACGTCTGGTGATCGTCGGCGGCGGGCCGATCGGCTCGGAGCTGGGACAGGTCTACGCCCGCTACGGATCCGACGTGGTGCTGTGCGACATGGCCGACCGCCTCCATCCCGACACCGAGCCGGAGATCGCCGACATGCTCGTCGACACGCTCGAATCGGCCGGCGTCACCGTGAGGCTCGGGATCGAACTGACCGAGGTCGTCGCCACGAGCAACGAGCTGACCGTGGCGTTCGACGACGGATCGAGCGAAACCGCCGATCGGGTGCTGCTCGCGGTCGGCACCAAGCCACGAATCGACGACATCGGCCTCGACACGGTGATCGACGGAGCGTTCAGCGTCGACAAAGGCGGGCAGGTCAACGACCTCGACTGGCTGTGGGCCGTCGGCGATGTGACCGGGCACAGCCACTGGACCCACGGCGCCACGTATCAGGCCCGCCACCTGGTGGCCGAGCTCATGGGCCGGGCCTGGAACGAACCCGTCACCATCATGCCCGACGCCGTATTCACCGACCCGCCGGTCGGCCGGGTCGGGCAACCGGCCGAAGCCTGCCGCGCCGACGGTCACGACGTGGTGGTCGGCTGGGCGTCCTACGACGAGCTGCCGAGAGCGGCCACCGACGAGGTCGAACGGGGCCGCTTCGCGCTGGTCGTCGACCGGCCGAGCGGCCGGATACTCGGAGCATCGGCGCACGGTGCGCGAGCCGACGATCTGATTCAGATCGCGACCGCCTGGATGACCGCCGGGGTGCCGATCCGGACGGCGGCCCGGACGGTGTTTCCGTTCCCGACGTACTCTCAGGTCGTGGAGCTTGCGATGGCCGACGCCCTGTCGAAGCTCTGATGAGTCTGACCGGGCTGACCGGAGCGATCCACTGATCGGTTGATCGACAAGAAGACGATCGGGCGATGGCGATGGAGGTCGATCCGGCCCATAGTTGAAGCATGGTCGACAATCCCCGATCTTCAGCCGGCGTCTCCGGCGCCGACGTCGTCATCTCGGCTCGCAGCGTCGGCAAGTCCTACGACGATCGGGCCGTGCTCAGCGGACTGGACCTCAATATCACGGGTGGCGAGATCTTCGCCCTGCTCGGCCCGAACGGGGCGGGCAAGACCACAACGGTCGAGATCCTGGAGGGCTACCGGCGAGCCGACGAGGGTGAGGTCCGGGTTCTCGGCATCGACCCGTCCGACGGCGGGTCGGCGTTTCGCAGCCGGATCGGCATCGTGCTCCAGCACACCACGGCGTTCGAGCAGTCGACCGTGGCCGAAACGGTCGAGATGTTCGCCGTGCTCTATCCGAATCCGATGGCGGTCGCCGACGTCATCGAGCTGGTCGAACTGACGCCTCAGACCGATCAATTGGCCGTCGACATGTCGGGCGGCCAGCGGCGCCGGCTCGAGGTTGCCTGCGGGCTGGTGGGCCGGCCGGAGGTTCTCTTCCTCGACGAACCGACGACCGGACTCGACCCCGAAGCGCGTCGCCGCATGTGGGAGATCATCGCCGCCGTGAGGGACCAGGGCACGACCGTGCTGCTCACCACCCACTACCTCGACGAGGCGGAGGCACTGGCCGACCGGATCGGCATCCTCCTCGGCGGCCGGTTACAGGAGGTGGCCGACCCGACCAGGATCGGCGGCCGTTCCGAGGCGCTGGCCACCGTGCGGTTCGTCCCGCCCGGCGGAGACGCCGTGGTGATCGACACCGAGGAGCCGGCGACCCTCGTCGCCGAGCTCGTGGCCGAACACGGTGAGCTTCCGGAACTGACGGTCACCCGACCGTCGCTCGAGGACATCTACCTCGAACTCATCGCGAAATGGAACACCGAGCACCTGGAGGTGGGGCAGTGACCGCCCTGGCCGTCGACCGTGAAGCAACCGGCCCCGCTCGGCCACCGCTGTGGCGGACCGCGCTCTACCGCTACAAGGTGGAACTGCGAACATTCCGTCGGGTGCGAGACGAGGTGATCTTCACCTTCGGCCTGCCCATCGCCCTGCTCATGATGTTCGCCACCATCTTCGGCGGCGAAATCGAGAACTCGGGTGTCGACGTGAGCCAGTACTTCGTGGCCGGCATGCTGGCGGCAACCGGTATCACCGTCGGCTTCCAGAGCCTCGCCGCCCAGCTCGCGCTGGAACAGCACGACGGCACCCTCAAACGTCTGGCGGGCACACCAATGCCCAAGGCGGCCTACATGGCCGGCAAGGTGGGCATGGTGATCACCATCGCCACACTGCAGACCATCACGATGTTCGTGATCGGCGTCGCCTTCTTCAACATCACCCTGCCGACAAGCCGGGGCTGGCTGATCCTGATCTCCGTCCTCGCCCTCAACCTGGCCATCTGGACTCTTCTGGGGCTCGCGTTCAGCCGCCTCATCAGCAATCCCCGGGCCGGTGGCGCCGTCGTCGTCCCCCCGACGCTGATCCTCCAGTTCATCTCCGGCGTCTACATCCCCTTCAGCGAGATCCCCGACTGGTTGCAGGCGGCGGCCTCGCTGTTTCCGCTGCGGTGGGCTGCCCTCGGATTGCGTCAGGCGCTCCTACCCGACAGCTTCGGGCAGTTCGAACCAGGCGACAGCTGGCAGACCGAAACCATGTATCTGAGCCTCGGCAACTGGCTGCTTGTCTCGGCTGTGCTCGCCGCCGTATTCTTCCGGTGGAGAGCGAGGGAGTAGAGGAGTGAACGACGATACGCCGGCCGCGCCGGCTCCTCCCGCCGACGGCGAGATCGAACAGATCGAGCGGTGGCATATCGGAGGCTGGTTGCTCCTGCTTTCGATCACCATCGCCGTTTCCGTCGCGGTCACCGACACGCCGAACGTGTTCGCCGACTCGACGTCGAACGCTCTCCTGTACCTGGCCTGCGTCGCCGCCGTTTCCCTCGGCGGGTCGTTGGTCTTCCTGCCCGGGTGGTGCACCAACGACATCCGGGGGAAGTTGGCCGCCGCTGTTGTGGCGCTCGGCGCCTGGACGGTGCTGATGCTCGTCGACGATCGGTGGGTGATCGCCACCTTCGCCCTCTACGCCGTGTGCTACTCGCTCGGTATCCGGCTCGGCCTACCGTTGGCGGCCTACTTGTCGGTCGTCTGGGCCGTGAGCTTGTGGCTCGCCGATGCCCCTCTGTGGGCGGCGATCATGCCCTTCGGCGTCTTTGTCGTCAGCTCGATCCTGGCCGCCACGATTCAGCGGATCTCCGAGCTGAACGCCCGCCAGACCGAGTTGATCTCCGAGTTACGGGCCACCCAGCGCGAACTCGTCGATTCCGAGCGGACCAAGGGCGTCTTGGCCGAACGAACCCGGATGGCCGCCGAGATCCACGACACCCTCGCCCAGGGATTCACGTCGATCGTGTTGCTGAGCCGGGCCGGGATGCGGTCGGGCGACGCCACCGAGTCCCTCAAGACCATCGAGGAAACGGCACAGGAGAATCTGGCCGACGCCCGCCGCCTGATCGAGGCGGTGCGGCCTCCGGAACTCGGTGCCGGGTCGCTGCCGATGGCCCTCGAACGACAACTCGACTCGGTACTGCCCGAAGACGTGGATCGACGGTTCACAGTCGAGGGCGAGCCCCGCTCGCTGTCCGGAGCCGTCGAAGTGACCCTGCTGCGGGCGGCCCAGGAGGCGCTGCTCAACGTGCGGACCCACGCCTGCGCCGATCGAGTCGACATGATCCTCCGGTTCACCGACGACTCGGTCACCCTCGACGTGTCCGACAACGGCGTCGGGTTCACCCCCGGCGTCGTCGCCGATCGGGGCGAGCTGACCGGCGGACAGGGTCTGATGCTGTTGCGGCGCCGGGCCGAGTCGCTCTCGGGTCGGCTCGCCGTCGAACCGGGACGAGCCCGGGGCTCGGTGGTCTCGCTGACCCTGCCGGTGGCCGGGACATGACCGCAGGTTCACCGATCACGCTGGTCGTCGTCGACGACCACCCGGTGGTCCGCCAGGGACTGGTCGCACTCCTGAGCGCCGAGCCCGACATCGAGGTTCTGGCCCAGGCGGCCGACGGATCCGAAGCGGTCGACCTCGTCCTCGAGCTGCGGCCCTCCGCCGTGATCATGGATCTGCGGATGCCGGTGATGGACGGCGTGACCGCCACTGCGGCCATTCGGGCCACGTGGCCGGAGGCCGCGGTCCTGGTCCTCACCACCTACGACACCGACGAGGCGATCGTCCGGGCGGTGGAGGCCGGGGCCTCGGGCTACCTGCTGAAGGACGCACCACCCGAAGACCTGCTCGACGCCATCCGGCGGGCCGCCGCCGGGGAGACGGTGCTGGCTCCTCCAGTGGCGAAACGCCTCGTCGATCGCATCCGCGAACCCGACGCGGTCGCTTTGTCGCTGCGGGAGTTGGAGGTGCTGCGGGAGGTGGCCGGCGGCAACACGAACGCCGGTATCGCCGGCCGTCTCCACATCAGCGAAGCCACCGTCAAGACGCACCTGCTCCACATCTACGACAAACTCAGCGTGTCCGATCGGGCGGCGGCGGTGGCCCAGGGTTACGAGCGGGGTCTTCTCTGAGTTTGATATCGAGCCCAGGTGGTATGGAGCGGGGAGCAACATTCCGTCCCCCACCGAAAGGCTTTCAATGTCAACAGACGCCCGAGTAACCAAGGACCTCATGGAGACCCTCGAAGACGGTCGGGAAGGTTTCAACAAGGCCGCAGAGGAGATGGCCGAGAACGGCCGGGCCGACTACGCCGCCGAGTTCCGTCGGATCGCCGACGAGCGAGCGGGCTTCTACACCGAACTCGAACAACTGGCCGCCTCCTACGGCGACGACATCGAGGATGACGGCTCCGTGGCCGGCACCCTGCACCGGGTGTGGATGTCTGTTCGCGACACCCTGGCGTTCGATGACGTCGAGGCCGTGCTCAAGACCGCGGAGCAGGGCGAGGACCACGCCGTGTCCGAATATCAGAAGGCGATGGACGCCGACATCTCCGCCGGTCTGCGCACGGTGGTCGAGCGTCAGTTCGGCGCCGTCAAAGCCGCCCACGACAAGGTTCGCAGCCTGCGCGACGCCCACAGCTAGGGCTCTGGCCCACCATCCCGAGCCGGCCACCCCCTCACCCGACCGGCTCGTCTTGCTGCCGCTCCCTGACCGTCAAGTCCGGGGAGCGGCAGCATTCTTTTTGACTGTCGTCCTACGACGTCGGCGTGAAGTGGGGGTTAGCGGGCGATGAACAACGCGTCGGCCGATTCGGCGCCGAACCCGTTGGCCGAGCCGTCGAACAGGAGGCTGAATCCTGAACACGACGTGGCGCCGCCCGACGTGATACCGAGGCAGGCAAATGCATCGGCGCCCGTACCGGACAGGCCGCTCACGGCGAACGCTCCCCTCGTAGTCAGCGCCAGATCACCGGCGGTTTCGTCGAGCCACAGGCCCGAGACGTCTTCATCCGACGAATTCGACAGTCCGATGTCGGAGCCGTCGGCGTACACCGCCCAGGTTCCGGCCGTGGTCGAGCCGAGCGAGGTCGGCGTGAACCGCAGCACATCCTCGTCGTTACCCGAGGTACCGGAAACCGACGCCGACCCGGAGGTCGAGATCAACAGGTCGCCGTCGGCCAGTACGTGGACGCCGTCGACGTCCTCGCCGTTGGTCGACAGGCCCACATCGGACGCGTCGACGTAGAGTTCGAAGCTCCCGGCGGTGATCGAGCCGGTGGAGGTCGGCACGAAGCGTACGATGTCGGAGTCGTCGACCGACCCGACGTCGGGCAGCGTCGACGGCCCGGTGATCGACAGCAGGAACGAGCCGTCGTCGAGCCGGTGCACGGCGTCGACGTCACGGGCTCCGGATCCACCGAGCCCGATGTCGGACCCGTCGATCACCATGGCCCACTCACCCGTGGCAGTGTCGAAGGCGAGGACGTCCTCGTCGGCGAAGGTCACGCCGCCGACCGTTCCGCCCGACGAGCTCGACATGTGGATGACATCACTGCCGGACGGAGGAGGAGGTGGCGGCGGAGGGGCCGCCGCTTCCACGGTGACCACCACCGTGTCGGTGGCGGTGGCCCCAAGGTTGTCGGTCACCGTCAGCTCCACGGTGTGGACGCCGATCGGTTGGGTCAGGCTGAAGGTGGCCTGGTTGCCGAACGGATTGCCGTTCTTCGTCCATTGATACGAGACGATCGAACCGTCGGGGTCGACCGAGGCCGAACCGTCGAAGGTCACGACTTCCAGCGTGTCGCCGTCTTCGTCGACCACGACCTGATCCGGCCCGGCGTCGGCCGCCGGCGGTGTGTTGGTCGACGGATCGAACGGATCGACGGTGACGACCACCGTGTCCGACCCCGTGGCCCCGCCGCCGTCGGTGACCGTCAGGGTGATCGTGTGGGTGCCGACGTCGAGCGGCACGTCGGGTGTTGCCCCGGCCGCGATCTGCACACCGCCGGCGTCGAACCAGGCGTACTGCGCGATCGGGCCTTCGGTATCGCTCGACCCCGAGCCGTCCAGGGTGACCAGCTCGCCGCCGGTGTTGTCGGTGTCACCAACGGTCTGGTCGGGCCCGGCATCGGCCACCGGTGGCTGGTTGCCGGCCGGGGCATTCACCCTCACCTCCACGGTGTCGGTGGCGGTCGCCCCCTGATCGTCGGTCACGGTCAAGGTGATCGTGTGGTTCCCGACCGCGAGGTCGACGTTGAGCGTCGGACCGCCCGTTGTGCCGTTCGGATCCCCGTCGGCAATCGGTGGCTGGCTGCCGGCCGAGCCGGTCTCGGCCTGAATCGAGTCGACCCGCAAGGTGGACAGGAACGCGGTGGCCCCGGCGGACAGATTCGACTCGAACCGCAGCGTCACCGACGAGGCCGTGGCCGGCCACCACGACGCTGAGATCGGGAACGCCGATCCGCCGTAGAAGACGTAGCTGCCCGTGGCATCGTCGGCTCCGATGGTGAAGGCGTCAACGAACGGTCCTCCGTCGGCGCTGACCTGGACCGTCAGTTCGTCACTGGCGATGAAACCGTCGCCCCGTGCCCAGAAGGAGATGTCGAGCCCGGTGGTTCCCGGCGTCGGGGTGAAGGTGCGCTCCAGTGAGGCCGTGCCGTCGAGCTGGATGTGGGCCGGGTCCGGGAACGGTACACCGGGGTCGCCGATCGACACCGAGCCGGTCGTCGTCCACGCCGACAGATCGGCCCACTCGGCGAACTCGAAGCTCGTGTCGGGCAATCTGGGGAAGACGGCGATGGTGTCGCCCCGGCGGGTGCCCTGATCGTCGGTCACGACCAGGGTGACGAGATGACCGAAGGCCGGGATCGGGCTGAGAAACGGCAGATCGAACGTGGCGGTCGGCCCGGTGGCCTTCAGGATCTCACCGGTGCCGCCCGACGTCGACGCCTGATACCACTCGTAGGTGGCGATCGAGCCGTCGGAGTCGAACGACGCCGTCCCGTCGACCGTAACCGTGATCACCCCGTCGAGGTCTTCGTCGACGATCGTCTGATCGGCTCCGGCCGCCGCGACCGGGGGCGTGTTGGGATTGGCCGGGAACGTTCCACCGAGGTGGAGGAAGGCCGCACCCTCGTTCTCCTCGCCGTTGTCGTAGAACGCCTTGCCGATGATGATGTCGGCGAACCCGTCGCCGTCGACATCGCCGGCGCCCTGGGCGTCGAAACCGCGGTCGTTGCCGAGCACCGTGGCCCCGGACTGACTGGCCAGCAGCCGGGCGTCTGCCTCCTCGATCGACGTGGCGCTGATGCCCTGGGCCGAGCCTCGGAACAGATGGGCGACACCCTCCATGTTGAGGCTGCCGGCGTAGTGGCTGGCGGCCACGATCACGTCGTCGAATCCGTCGTTGTCGACGTCGCCCGGGCCGGAGACGGTGAAGCCGACCTCCTCGACGCTGAGCGTGCCGAACATCGAGGTGTGGGCCTGGTCGACCGACGTGACGCCGAGACCGGTCGGTCCACCGAGGAAGATGTAGGCGGCTCCCTCGGCCACGGGAACGGTGAGGGGGTCAAGCGTTCGGCCGGGCAGGGCGGCGACGATGTCGTCGAACCCATCGCCGTTGATGTCGCCCGCCCCGTCGACCCGGAAGAACCCGCCGACCCCGCCGATGCTCTGCGATACACCCAGTGCTGGGTTGCCGACAATGGTGTCGTCGGCATCGAAGACGTCTTGGGCGGTGATGCCGTTCGGTCCGCCGAGGTAGACGGTGATCTCGGTGCCGCCGACCACGATGTCGTCGAACCCGTCGCCGTTGATGTCGCCCGCCCCTCGGCCCATGATGACCTGGGCGTCGACCGGCGGCAGCGGTTCGCCGGTGTCCTCGTACGGCAGGATCACGGCGTCGGCGTCGCCGAATCCGGTGCCGGTGATGCCCTGCGGTCCGCCGTGGAAGATGAGCATGGCGCCGTAGTTGCCGGAGCGGTCGTTGGGTGGGATCTGGGGCGGGAACAGCACACCCTCACGGGTGACGCTGACAATGATGTCGTCGAACCCGTCGCCGTTGACGTCACCGGCCGAGTCGACGAAGTCGCCCATCCCGGAAGTCAACTGGTTGGAGAAGATGGAGGCGTCGGCCTGCTCGGGTCCGGTGGCGGTGATGCCCTGGGCCGACCCGTGGAACACGAAGGCGGCGCCGTCGACGGCCAGCTGGGTTCCGGGCAGGGTCGATTCGTAGAAGTGGGAGCCGACGATGACGTCGGCGAATCCGTCACCGTTGACGTCGCCCGCCGACGCCACATCATTGACGGTGGCAATGGCCTGGTTCATCTCGATCCGGGCGTGGGCGTTCGAAGGGTTGGAGCCGACGGGGCCGTTGGCGCTGCCGAAGAACACGAACGCCGCACCCTCGACGAACTGGTCGCCGTCCCACAGTTCGGAGCCAATGATGACGTCGTCGAAGCCGTCGCCGTTCACGTCACCGGCCGAGGCGGCGGCCCCACCGAACGAGTTGGGGTTCACACCCGGGGGGTCGGGCTGGTTGGACTCGAAGAGGTGATCGAAGGTGCCCGGCGGGGCGGGACCACCTCCGCCGCCACCGGTACCTCCGCCGGCATCGCCGAGAGGCACGCCGTTCTCGCTCCATTCGAAGGAGACGATGGTGCCGTCGGCATCCGCCGAACCGGACCCGTCGAGGGTCACGATCTCGCTGCCGCTGTTGTCCGCGTCGACCACGGTCTGATCGGGGCCGGCGTCGGCCGTGGGCGGCTCGTTGCCGGGAGGAGGCGGGGGTGGTGGTACGGCCGCCTCGACGGTTACGACGACCGTGTCGGCGTCGGTGGCGCCGTCATCGTCGGTGACGGTCAAGGTGATGGTATGGGTGCCGACCGTGAGGGTCGGCGAGATCGTGGCGGTCGTGCCGAGGGTGGAGGTACCTTCGGTCCAGGCGAACGAGGCGATCGGACCTTCGGGGTCCGACGAGGTCGAACCGTCGAGGGTCACGACCTCGGTTCCGTCGTCGTCGGCGTCGGTGACGGACTGATCCGCACCGGCGACCGCGGTGGGAGGCAGGTTGGGTGGAGGCCCCGACGGCGTGCAGCCGTCGAGGGTGACCGACTCGGTGTCGACACCGTCGCTCACCTCCACCACGCAGGTGGCCGAGCTGAACGGGCTCTCCCGTATCTCGAACTCACCGTTGCCGTCGGCGGATCCGAGCGCCACGCCGTCGACCGTGATGGTCGAGTTCGGGGTGGCGTCCTCGCCTTCGATCCGAAGTTCGGAGCCATCGAGCTCGGCTCGGGTGGTGGTGATGGCGGCGGCCGGTGTCGCCGTCAGCAGTACGGCAACGAGTGAGAGCGCGGCGGCGATGGTCGCGGCCGCGCTCGGCCTGAGTCCCCTTCTCATGATGATCTCCTTCGGCGTGGATGACATCGAGGGAAACGGGTAGCCAGACGGCAGCCTTCCGCTAACGTTGTTATTTAAGCTGGATCAGGGACTGATTTACGCTCGATTTAGGGTTCGCACCGTTCAACCCTGCAGTGCGTCGAGGAGTGCGGCCGCCCTCTCGCCGTGATCGAGATCGAAGACGGGATTGAGCTCCTGGGAGCGGCGGATCAACTCGAGCGCTCGGATGTCGTCACCGGGATCAACGACGGAGGACTCCTGGGCGGCGTTGATGATCGTCGCCGCCTGGTACAGCAGTCGGGCGTCGTCCGTCCGGTAGGCGAGTGCCGGCTCGATGGCCGTTCGGGCGGCGCCGATGTCGCCGGTTCGGTACAGGGTCCAGGCGTGCCAGGCGTGTGCCTTCACGTCCTGTCGCTCCGCCAGATCCAGCTTCGCCAGGCGAAGCGCCTCGGTCGGATCGTGATCGGACAGGAAGCCGATGAGGTGGCGTCGTTCGGCGGGGAATCGGTCGGCGGCCTCGGCGGCGGCGGCCATGCCGAGCGCGATCTGGTCGGCCGCTTCGTCCTGACGGCCGAGCCGTTCGTACACCTTGGCCAGCTCCCCATGCAGATCGGCGGCGCCACCGTCGGCGACGAGTTCCTCGTAGACGGCGGCTGCACCGTCGAGATCGCCGGTGGCCGACAGGACTCTGCCCTGGAGTTCGAGGGCACCGAGGTGGCCGGAATCGATGGCGAATGCGTTGTCGAGGTGGAGTCGGGCGTCGTCGATCCGGCCGAGCGCGAAGTCATAGGACGCCAGCTGGAACCAGTAGAAGGCGGCGTCGGCGCGGCGGAGGTCGTGGTTGGCGGCGTCCATCAGCGCTCGCTCGGCCAGGCGGTGGGCGTTCGTCAGGCTGCCGACGGCGGCTTCGAGCCGGGCCAGACGGCTGAGTACCGGGGCCAGTTCGCCGACGTCGGCCGCCGCTCGACGGTATGCGTCGCCCGCGCCGCGGTAGTCGCCGAGTTCGAGCCGGGCATCACCGGCGGCGAGGAGGGCGTCGATCGAGTCGGGGTCGGCGACGAGAACACGATCGGCCAGTTCGAGTGCCTCGGTGAAGTCGTGCTGCCCGGCCCGGGCCGAGGCGAGTGTGAGCAGCACACCGGGGTCGTCGGGAGTGAGAGCGGCGGCGTCGAGGACGGTGCGTTCCGCCATTTCGTAGCCTTCGAGATCACCGGTGTCTCCGGCGAGCGTGAGTTGGGCTCCCGCAAGTTGTACCCGGTGGGCCGCAACCTCGGGAGCGTCGGCCACCCGCCGCTGCCAGAAGTCGACGATCTCCGCACTGCTTCGGCGATCCTCGCCGAGCAGCGCCATGGATTCGGGGTCGGGAAGCTCCGGCTGCCCACCGCCCGGCACTCTCACGAGGAGGGTGCCGGCGGCGATGAGCAGCATGATCGGAGCCAGGACGGCCCAGGTTGTGGCGATCGGGCGCAGGGTGAAACGCGTGAACATGGGCCGATCAGCCTCAGCCGTGGGCCGGGGCCAGGTAGGGGAACGTGTCTTGGAATCCAACGTCGTTGGCGTCGACACCATCGCCGGTCAACGCACCCTGGGTGAGCAGGTCGAGTTCGGCGTCGATGACGTCGTCGGCGAGCTGGCGGCCGTTGAGGAAGCCGGCCGAGTTGGCCGTGTCGAACGTCAACACGTCGGGCAACAGGATGCCGGTCAGCACCGCGGCGAAGTCGGCATCACCGGACAATGCGGTGATCGTCGCTCGGACGTCGTCGCCGAACAGTGCCGGATCGTCGGCGGGGCTCGTGGCGTTGAACTCGTCCTTGCGGTCCGACGGGATCAGCACCGTGTTGATGGCCGGGCGGCCCGTCCGGTCGATCTGGACGCCATCGACGGTGGTCGTGGCCCAGATGCCGACGTTGGTGTCGCCACCACCGTTGACCCAGCTGCTCGGCACCTCGATCACGATGGCCGAGACGTTGGTGCCGGCCAGGGTGTCGTCACCGGTGAAGTTGAGGCCGTCCTGGAATCCTGCGAGATCGAAGAAGAACGGATCGTCGAACACACCGGCCGTGATCGAGCCACCGCCCTTGATGGTGGAGGTCTCGCCGACCACCCCACGAGCGTCGGGCGGGCCGTCGGCGGTGAGCTTGAACTTCTGACCCTTGGCGGTCACGCCGGTGAACTTGACCGAAGCGGTCACATCGGCGACAGCGTCACCGTTCTGATCGATGTTGACGGTGTAGTCGGCGCCGGGCCGGAACGTGGTGCCACTCACGATGCCGGCCAGCGGGTTGACCGTCATGATCAGAACCGTGCTGTCGGGATCGTTGGGCGACTGGAAGGCGTACAGGTCGTTGATGTCGGTGCGGCCGTCATCGGCAACGGCGGGCGCGTCGAGATGGTCGGCTGCGCCGACCAGACTCGGCGCCAGCGCCGCTCCGACGACCAGGGCTCCCGCCGCCAGGGCGGTCGCAATCGTCGTGGGTCTCATACAAGGGCTCCTTCACTGAGGTTTCACTGGAATGGGCATCGCTTCGCCCGGGAGTCGGGCGCGCAATGGGTTCGGAGCCGTGGTCACGACGGATTGGTTTCGTTGCTCCCTTTCTTCGATGCCGAAACGCCGGTCAGTACCGCCCGCCGTGGTACGACGGTCGTCGCGGCATCGTCGACTTCGCGCACCCGGAACTCAAGCTCGTTCTCGAGGCCGACGGGCGGCGGGGCCGAGGTGATGCAGCGCCCCGCAGCCACGATCGCCGAGCTCCGTGTGATCATCGACGCCCGCACCCGCCTGCTTGATCCGGCGGCTTGATTCGGCCGCGCCGCTGCTCGACCGGCCACCCCCAATCGTTCTGCGTGTGTGGACCGTCGCTGACCGACGTCTCGTACACGCAGAAACCGGATTCGGTATCAGACGGGGAACCAGCGAAGCGATTCGAAATCGGCGCTCAGGTCCTGAGTCCGATCGGGGTGGGCATCGCACCGGGCGCCCAGCATCTGCTCCTCGGCCTCGGACAGGAAGTCGGCCAGGCTCTTCGACTCGGCTTGCACCCGATGGTCGGCGTGGCTCATGGTGCCCTCGGCATAGCTGATCTGATGCAGACTCATCGGCGGCGCGCCGTGGCCGTTGTGGTGATGCCACAGCCCCGACGACGGCTCGAACTCGTAGCAGTTGACCAGCCGGTGTCCGTGCGAGGCCACCGCTTCGACCGCCGAGAGGATGTAGTCGAACGTATCGTCGTCGATGAAGTAGTTGAAGTTGACCCGTACCCAGCCGGGTTTGATCCCCTCGCAGCCTTCGTTGATCTCACGCTCGAAGGCATGGGACCGGTCGAGGTCGATGCCGAGCAGACGGTGCCCGTAGGGACCGGCGCAGGAACACCCGCCACGGGACTGGATGCCGAACAGGTCGTTGAGGATCCCCACGACGAGGTTGTGGTGGAGGTACGGGAATCCCGTCGCCTCGTCGGCCCGGACCACGAACGACACGATGCTCAGCCGCTCGGCTTCCCGGCTGCCGAGAATTCCGATGTTGGGGTGCTTCGACCAGCGGTCGATGGCCCGGCGCACGAAACTCTCCTCCAGCTCCCGGATCGTGTCGACGCCGACCGCCTCCTTCAGCTGGAACACGAGCCCGGCCCGGATCGATTCGACGATGGCCGGGGTGCCGCCCTCCTCCCGGTGCTCGACGTCGGTCAGGTAGTCGTGCTCCGACGGGTTGACGTAGGCGACCGTACCGCCGCCGGGCACGACCGGGACGCGGTTGGCGAACAAGGCCTTCCGGGCGACGAGCAGCCCGGGGGTTCCGGGGCCGCCGATGAGTTTGTGGGGTGAGATGAAGATGGCGTCGAAGTGGCTGCCGTCGCCATGCTCGGCGCTGCCCATGTTGATGTCGACGTACGGGGCGGCGGCGGCGAAGTCCCAGAACGCATACGCGCCGTAGCGGTGGAGGAGCGCAGACACGGCTTCGCAGTCGGTGATGATTCCGGTGACGTTGGACGCGGCCGAGAACGACCCGATCAGCAGGGGCCGATGCTTGTGCCGGCCGAGTTCGGCCTCGAGGTGGGCGAGGTCGATGTGGCCGTCGGCATCCTCGTTGATCGTGACGACGTCGGCGATCGACTCCCGCCACGGCAGTTCATTGGAGTGATGCTCGAACGGACCGATGAAGACCACCGGGCGCTCGTCGGGCGGAATCTGGTTGCTGAATCCGTAGCGGTCGTCGAGTGCGGAGGGGATCGCCAGGCCGAGCGCCCCGATCAGCTTGGCGATCGCATACGTCGACCCGGACCCGCAGAACAACACGGCGTGCTCGTCGGTGGCGCCGACACAACGGCGGATGATCTCCCGGGCCTCCTCCCGGAACCTGGTCGTCTGCAGCCCGGTGCCGGAGGACTCGGTGTGGGTGTTGGCGTAGAGGGGCAGCACCGCCTCCCGCAGGTAGTCCTCGATGAAGCCCAACGCTCGACCGGAGGCGGTGTAGTCGGCGTAGACGACGGGGCGGGGCCCGAACGGCCCGCTGACCACGTCGTCGCGGCCGATGACGCTCGAGCGGATCGTCTCGATCAGCTGGTTGTGATCGCTCGATGACGCCGGGTCGGCTTGGTCGGAAACGGCAAGGCCCATGGGTAAAAGAATAGTCGGGCCGTCGACCAGTCGATCAGCCGACACTCTTGACATGAATCATGCCATTATGACATGATTCATGTCATGAGTCAGGATCAGCCCGTCAGCCTGCGAGAACGACAGCAGAGCGAGACGCGGGTCGCCATCATCGAGGCCTACCTCGATCTCGCCCATCGCGAAGGCCAGGGGCAAGTGTCGATCCCGGCGGTGGCCCGCCAGGCGGGCGTGTCCAACCGCACCGTCTACCGCTATTTCGCAACCAAGGACGAGTTGCAGACCGAGGCGGCCTTCCACTTCGCCCGACGCGCCGACGGGGCGCTCAACGGCGGAGATCTCGACCTCGAGTCGGTCGCAGAGTACCTGACCAGGTTGTGGACCGATTTCGCCGACAACCTGCCGGCGGTCATCGCCGAGCACGCCACGCCGGCAGGCCGTCAGCTGCGCACCACCCGTCTCGACCGTAGCCGGGCCCAGGTCGGTGCCGCACTGCCCGAGGGCGAAGCCGATCCCGCAACCGTCGACCTCATCGTGGCGATGGCGTCGTCGTCGATGTTCCTCGAACTCGTCGACCGCATGGGCCACTCCCCCAACGATGCGGTCGCCATGATCATGCGCCCGCTCCAACTGCTGCTCAACGACATGACCGAAACATGACCGACATGACATCGACAGGAGGTGGCCCATGACCACCGACTCCTCACCCAAGACCCGCCCGGCGCCGACCGGGCCACAAACGCCGGACGAGCTGAACTGGACTCCGCCGGGAGCCGGCACCTGGATCTGCGACCGGTCGCACTGCGCGCCGGCACCGACCCGCCTCTACCGACGCATCGCCGGCCAACACACGGCACCGGTGTACCGGGAGGTGATGAAACGGTTCGGCGGGGCGGTGGGAACGATCGACCTCCAGTTCGTGAACGGCGCGCTGTACCGACGGATCGTGCCTCTCATCGCTCCCGACCGCGACACAGGCAAGGTACCACCCGCGCCACTGTTGTGGCTCCTCACCCGCCTGCACCCCGAGTTCCGCCGACGGGAGCGCACGGCTCGCAAGATGCTGGCCGAGCGGTGGTTCGAACGGGAGACCGATCATTGGAACGCCGTCGAGCGCTTCGAGTGGATCGAGACAAACCGCGCCCTGCAGGCCGTCGATCCCGAGACGCTCGACGACGCCGAGCTGGCCGATCACCTCCGCCTGCTCGGCGAGCGGCTCGTGGTCGGCTGGCGTCGCCATCATGAACTCCACGCCAACGATCTCGGCCCCATCGGTGACCTCCTCCTCCACGCCCGCCAGTGGGGAATCGACCAGGTGCAGGTCATGGGCCTGTTGCAGGGATCATCGCCGGCGACCACCGCCGCCGTCGAACACGGGGCTCGGATCGCCGATGCTCTCCGCGTCGGCGGGAGGGACCCGGCGGCGGTCACGAGCATCGACGAGATCCGCTCCGTGCCACCGGCGGCGGCCGCGCTCGATGCGTATCTCGGCGAGTTCGGGTATCGCCTCGTCACCGACTACGACATCGAGGGCTTGACCCTGCACGAGTTGCCTGATGCCGTGATGACGCTGGTTCGCCGGGCGGCGGTCACCGAGGATCCTCGCGATGCCAACGGTGGTGCCTTGGATGATGCGGCGGTCTCGGCGGCACGGGAACTGGCGGACGACCCCGAGCTGTTCGACCGGCTGTTGGAGTCCGCCCGCCTCGCCTACGGGATACGGGACGACAACGGCCCGCTGACCTGGGCGTGGCCCGCAGGGCTCACGCGACGGGCCTACCTCACCGCCGGGCGACGGCTGGCCGAGCAGCGACGGATCGTCGCGGCCGGCCACGTCTTCGAACTCGACATCGACGAGCTGGCGGCCGTGCTCGACGGCTCGTCCGTCCCCACCGCCACCAGCTTGGTCGAACGGGCCGACAGACGCCGCTGGGAGGCCGAACTCGACGCACCCGACGTGCTCGGCCCGACACCGGCCGAGGTGGACACGTCGCCGCTGCCCCCGTCGATCAGGCGGATGATGGACATGACCATCGCCACCACCGCGCTCCTCGAACCCGAGGTCGTCGACGACGGCGACGCCCGACCGCTGACCGGCCTGGGGATCGGCACCAGGCGCTACAGCGGCACCGCCCGGGTCGTCGACGACGCCATCACTGCGATCGAGGAGATGGAGCCCGGCGACGTGCTCGTTACGGGCTGGACGTGCCCCTCGTTCAATGCCGTGCTGTCGATCGCAGGAGCAGTCGTGGTGCAGGAGGGCGGCTTGCTGTGTCATGCCGCCGTGATGGCCCGCGAGCTCGACATCCCGGCGATCATCGGCTGCCGAGACGCCATGGCCTCGATCCGATCCGGCGACACCGTGGAGGTCGACCCCGACGCGGGAGCCGTTCGGATCGTCTAGCTCTGGCCCTGCGAACGCACCCGGCCTACCATCGGGCAGCCGTCGTCGAATTCGACGGCGGTCGATGCTCGAACGAGGAGGTGCTTGGATGCGTGTTGGCTTCATCGGCCTTGGCAACGTCGGGTCGAAGTTGGCCGGGTCGCTTATCGAGGAGGGTACGGACCTGGTCGTCTGCGATCTCGATCCCGCCGTGGTCGCCCGATTCACCGATCGGGGTGCCGGTTCGGCCGATGGTCCCGAGCAGCTGGCTCCGCAGTGTGATGTGGTGATCACCTGCCTGCCGTCGCCGGCCATCTGCGCCGAGGTGGTGGAGGCGATGTTGCCGGCGATGAAGCCGGGATCGCTGTGGATGGAGATGTCGACCACCGACGCCGCAGAGGTGCAGCGACTGGGGGCGGCGGCGGCCGAACGGAACGTGACCCTGCTCGAGTGCCCGGTCTCGGGCGGCTGCCATCGGGCGGCCACGGGCAACATCTCGATCTTCGCCGGCGGGCCTCGGGAGGCGTTCGACCGGGGGTTGCCACTACTGCAGATCCTCGGGCGGCGCATTCTGCACACCGGTGAGTGGGGGTCGGCATCGGTGTTGAAGGTGGTCACCAACTATCTGGCCGCCATCCACCTGGCCGCCACCGGGGAGGCGTTCGCCGTGGCGGCCAAATCCGGCATCGACATGGCCACCGCCTACCACGCCATCGCCATCTCGTCGGGCAACTCGTTCTCCCACGAGACGGAGGGACAGCTGATCCTCAACGGCAGCTACGACATCAACTTCACCATGGATCTCGTGGAGAAGGACACCGATCTGTTCCTCGACGTGGCCCGGGCTCACGGCATCGAACTGGAGCTGGGCCCGGTGGTGCGTGCTGCCTTCGCCGATGCAAAGGACCGCTACGGCGCCCGGGCGCTCAGCCCCCGGGTGGTGCAACGGTGGGAGGACGACCTGGGCGTGAGCTTCCGGGCCTCCGGCTTCCCCGCCGATCTCATCGACACCGAACCCCGGGTCGAGGGCTACGAGGTCACCACCGACTGAAGAACTTTGTGCAGCCGACGACCCACCACCGCCGAACTGTCACCACGCCCGGGATTCAGGTTTTGGTGATGGTGTAGCCGGCGGCTTCGACGGCGTTGAGGTGACGTGTCACGGTTGTCAGTAGTCGCCTCGAGGTCTCGGTAGGGTTCACCGGTGCTAGCGATGTGCCAGGCCGGACGGGATGCTGCGAGCAATGGCAACGGTTGCTTTGTTCGGTCCTCGCCGTCGCATGATCCTCCGAACGGGCCGCCAGGAACGTGTTCTTTGATCGAGATGCTGCGTTGGCGGCTTCGATGAGGGCGTGACGCAAGTGGGTTGCCCCGTGGCGGGTTCCGACCGATTCATAGGATGCTGGCGCAACCCCAGCCCACGATGGCCCAGAGTTGGAAACACCGGTCAGCGCCGGTTTCGGCCACCATGATCTCCGCGGTTCGTGTCCCCACTCCTGGACGTTCGATCAGCGCCGGTTGGGTTCGACCCGTCGAGCGGTGTTCAACATCGATCGTGGCGTCGGCGAAGTCGATGGATCCAGGATCGCTCGGGCGACAGCCCGGTGATGATCACCCCAGCGGGATTCCAACGTTCGGTCAATGCTGCGATCTTGCCGCATCCGCCCTCTGGCCAGTTCGCGAGCACCTCAGAATCGGTTTGTCCGTCAATGAGCGCCTCGACCATGTCTCGTGCCGATTTCGCCACACACGAGACGCCACCGAGGTCGTTTGATCCCTGCGTCTTGAAGGAGTTTCTCCAACCGTTGGATCTCGGCTGCCCGAACCTGGATCTGGGTTCGCCGATACGGGTCAGCTCCCGCAGGTCGAATATCAGGTGGCGGCACAAACGTGCCCGCACCATCCCGTGACGGTCAGAGGTCTTACGGCCCGGCACGTTCTTGACATGATGAGCGTCCAGCTGTAACTCCCACGGTGCCCATAGAACACCGGTTTCCAGGTGGCTTCCATCGAGACCAGCTCGCTGCCCCTCCAACCAGCGGCCCAACTCACGGTGGTCGAGAACTTGCGGGTCTCAGCAGTCACCCGGCCCTGCTCAACCCACTCGACACAAGCGGTCACCGAGTCACGATGCACATCAAGCCCAGCAACACAATTCCGTATCCGTCTCATCAGAGACTTTCCTTCCCCACCCACACCAGCAACAATGGGACACAGCGGCTGCCGGGACGAAGACCGGGGAAGAATGAGAATCTGTCATTCGTGCTCGAAGCAACACTCCACGGCCCCTCGAAACAGGTCTCGCACCAGACTTTGTACGGGCTCAACGGCACCAAGTTCGGACGGCGACCACAACCCGGCAGCCGCCACCACCACTATTTCATCCCACCCCGGCGGCAACACAGCCATACAGACTTTGTGACAGCCACGACCCACCTGGGGGGTCGTCAACGTAACAATGTTCGAGCGGGGGAGGCCGGTCACGGGCGGACGAGCACGCCGGCCCGGTCGACGAGGCGGCGGGTCTGTTCGAGCAGATCGCCGCGGTAGCCCTCGACACGCACCGATTCGGGCATCCGCAGGAGCTGGAACGACGCCGCGCCGTCGGTGTCGGCGCTCGTGAAGGGACGGTCGTCGAGGTAGACGTCGATACGATCAAGCCGCTCCGACTCGACGGTGATCCGCAGGCCGTCGGCCGACACCGTCATCGACGTCGCCGGCTCGGCGTCGATCAGCTGCGCGCACATCGACAGCAGATCCACGTTGCCCTCCAGAAGATCCCGCTTCGTCATGGCGTACGGACGGTGACCGGCGATCCCGAGGTCCTCGATCGGCGCGCCCTCCGACGAGCCGACCCTCGTGGCCCGCCGCACCGACATCGTGAACCCGACACCACCGGGCAGCGTGCCCAGCTCGTGGCCGGTTCCGGCCAGGATCGAGCGCAACACATCGGAGCGCCACACGTTGGCCCCACCGGCACCGGTGGCCTTGCCGACACTCACGATGGTCCCGATATTGTTGTCGGCGAACCCCGCGGCGAAGAGATCACCGGCGGAGTACGTGGTGGCGTCGACCACCACGATCACGGTTCCGCCGTAGACCTGACCGCGGTCGTTGCACCGCTCGACCGGCGTGATCGGGATCCCCTGGGAGTACAGCTCACCGGTGCCCGACGCATCGAACAGGCTGCGCCTCCAAGGGCTCAGCATCCGCCGGTTCTGGGGCGCATCGGCCACGGCCCGGGTCAGATCGGTGGCCAACAGCGAGAACCGGGTCGGCTCCACCGGGCGGGGCGTGAACAGCTGCAGCAGCCGTTCGGCGGCCCAGATGAGCCCGCCGGGGTTTCCCCGCAGGTCGACGATCAGCCCGTCCTGCGGTAACAGATCGAGCAGCTCCACGACCTCGTCGACGAACCCGTCGTCGTCACTCAACCCGAAACTCCAGAGCCGCAAATAGCCGACCTCGCGCCCGGCCACCCGTTCGATCTTCGCCGACACGTTGTCCTGGAAACGCCCCGTGATCCACTCGCCGACGGCAACCTCCGACCGGTCCGGCGGGAGCGGGTCGCGACGCCGAGCCCGGTCGACGGCCTCGGTGCGCCACAGGTCGGCGTTGAACGACAACTTCTTGGCCCGTCGGATGAGCGAACGATCGGGATGGACGGCCTCGGCGCTGGCCACGGCCTCGGTCGGCCGGGTCGTGCTCGGACCCTCCCCCGGTCGGACGAAGCGCCACTCTAGGCGCGTCTCGTCTTCGCGACCTCGGGGCGTGCGATAACCGACCATCACCCAATGCTCGATCGGGATCGGCAGGTAGCCGAGAGGCCGGAATGTCATCGAGTCGACGGCCCGCGCCATCGCGCTGTCGGGGCGGCCGCCCCGCACCACATCACCGTGATCCCGCACGGCATCGGCGATCGGGGCGCCGTTCCAGCTGATCACCTCGACACCGGGCTCGAACGCGGCGTCGTCGATCAGCTCGGGAATCGTCTTCGACACCAGAAACCGAGGGGCGACCTCGGGGTCGAACTGCTCGATGAGGAACGGCAGCCTCGCCACCCACCCCTCGATCGCCATCGGCCCGATGTAGTTCGTGTGGGCGTCGCGCAGGTCGCCCAGGATCCGGCCGATCTCGGCGTGGAACCGGCTGTGGGTCAACTCCTCGGACGACGCTCGCTCATTCAACCGGCGAAGCTGCTGCACCGGATCGATGCCGTACATGGCCTGTTTGAGGGGCAGGTGCACGTAGATCCCGAGCACGATCCGTATCAGCTCATCGATGATCTCCGTGCGCTCCGCCGGGCTGGCCACCGCTGCCGCGGCCAAACCCTCGGCGATCTCGGATCGGGCGAAGCCCTCGATCTCGGTCTCGGTCTGCCGTTCGGTGGGTGCCTTGGCCTTTCCCTCGGCCGTGTACTTGAGATCGTGCAGCGTCGTGTCGGCTTCGAGCTTCATGATTTCCTCCTCACGACGCTCATGACCACACCGCCTCGGCGTCGAACAGCTCGTCGAGATCATCGAAGAGGTCGCCCTGCCAGCCTCCGTTGCGAAGATCCCGATACCAGCCCCGATCATGCACCACCGACGGAATGGGCGGGGCGTCGAACGTCTGGCCCGGCGGTGGCGGTCCGGCCACGCTGCCGGGACCGCCGGGCATATCCGATTCGAGGATGAGCGCAGGTGGCTCACCACCGTCGGTGTCGTCGTACCACAGGGCCTCGGCCGCCAGCGCCTGGTCGATGGCCGTGATCGGATCGGCCTGCACCCGCTTCAACTCCTTCATCACCGCCGTCCACGTCCACCGTTGCGAAGGATCTTCTGGTTGACGGAGCGGGATGTGTTTCGACCTGCGCTGGAACCTCATGGCGGTGGTGTTGCGCTCCCCTGCGGCCCGCATCAGATCCCTGTCGCCGTAGACCGCCCGGCCGTTGGCCACCACCAGTTGCACGTCACGTTCCCGGGCCAGCGCCAGGTTCACCCACGGGTCGTCGTGGCGGCGCTCGATCACCACGGCGTCGGCCATTCGCCCCGGCTCGAACCGGCCGGGGCCGATGCCCCAGGCCCTCACCAACAGGTCGCCGGGATTGCTGGTGACCATCTGGGCCAGCTCGAACGGCGTGATGGCGAGCCCGGCGTGTTGAATCCAACGGATGGCGGCCTTCATCTCACCGAGCAGGTTGCGGCTGCCCGACGGCCCCCAGTCGGACCCGAGGCACACCGTGATGTCCTCGGCCATCGCCGAGGTCACATCGGTCGTCTCGCCGTAGAGCCACAGGTTCGACAGGGGCGACCAGACCACGCCGCCGGGTGCCGGTTCGCCGGCCAGCTCGGCATGCAGGCGCCACTGTTTGAACTCCTCGGGTCCGACGGCGCTGCAGTGGATGGCGATCAGCCGGTGGCGGAGGCAACCGGCGGTGGCCGTCTCGGCGAACTCGCGGGCGACCTTGGAGTCGCGCTGCCCCTCCGACAGGTGGTAGACGAGCGCCCTATTCTCGTCGAGGTGCTGGCGGCGGTCGTCGAGCTCGGCGGGGCGGAGGTTGATGACCGAGGTGCGGATGGCGTCGCGGTCGATGTCGTCGTCGACGGAGCGGACGAACCGGTTCACCGGTTCCCCCTTGGCCGGCGGCCACCCCTGGATCGTGGTGGTGCCACCCGCCAACGCCCGCACCTGGGCGTAAGCCAGTAGCGCCTCCGGCGCCCCCTTCATGTAGGCGTAGGCCGGCCAGCTCACGTTGGGTTTGTAGGAGTCGGCACCGGGCCACAGATCACGGTGCAGCCAGGGCCGCCCGCTCTCCTTGCGGTGCTGATCCTCCCACATCGGCAGGGTGGCGAACCCGAGGTGGGAATGCAGATCGGTGAGGCCCGGGTAGACGAACGCCTCGCCGACGTCGACCTGACGGACGTTCTCGCCGTCGGGTGGGTCGGCCCGTTGGGCCTTTACCTGGTCGACGACGGGAACGGTCTCGCCTGGCCCGAAGCGAACTCGGCCGATGAAATGGGCGTCGGGATCGTCGGCGGCCAGGGGTACCAACCGTCCCTGTAGTTCGAGGCGTGCTCCGGCGGTCAATCCAGGTCCTCCTTGAGCTTGTCGGCGGCCTGCTGCTCGGACGACGACAGGGGCGACGGGTCGAGGTCCGACGCCCACTTCGGCATCGAGAACTTGTAGTAGTCATAGCTGAGGCTCGACCCCTTCTTCGGTTGTTGGGCCCGGTCGCCGCTCGAGCCCTGCCACCGGAGCGTGCCGAACGGCAAGTCGTGGCGAGGGATCTGCAACCGTTCACCGGAGTAGTCGAAGCTCGGCGACGAGATGTCCTTCCGGTAGGTCAACGCCTGCAGCTCGGCCAGCGCATGTCGCCAGTTCGCGTTGACCCCGGTCTGGAGGAACGATCGGATGAACACGACCGGTCGGGCATCGGGATTGACGTGGTCGGCCAGGCGGCGGGCGTTCGGACCCATGAACACCACGACCTTCGGGTTCGAGCGATCGACCGCATCCCGGTAGATGGCCCGGACTTCGGGCGAATCGACGGCGTCGCGCACCTTGTTCTGGTCGTCGTCGAGTGTGTCGATGGGCAGCACCCGAAGGATGCCGTAGCGACGAGTGAGCCCGGCCGCGGCCAGGAACGCCTGCAGGTGTTGTCCGGCGTCGCCGGTGAGGGCCCGCCCGGTGAAGAGGTCGTCGTGCGACTGCTGGTCGGCGATGACGAGGATGCTCGGCCGGCGCAGACGACCCCGGTAGACCGGGCCGAAACCGAGCGAGGGGTTGGCCTGCAGACCGAAATCGGTGAAGTCGGGCCAGTCCAAGCCGCTTCGGCCTCCCTGGAGCAGGCGGGCGAACGTGGCGTCCGGTCCCTTGTCGTAGTCGCGGTAGGCGTCCTTCGGCGGTTCGTAGGGAAGGTCCTCGGGTGACGCGGAGTAGCCCTCGTCGCTGCTCTGACCACCGCTGCCGTGGAGATCACGTTCGTACCGGAGACGGTGGCCGTCGTTGCCGTAACGTCCGCCCTCCGCGAACAACTGGATCGACCGCTGGTTGTCCTTGCGGTTCGACGACGTCGCCTTGCGGCCGAGCCGCCAGTTGGTCCCGTAGGGGAAGTCGCGGAACGGGATCGGGTCGGACGTGTACTTGTAGTCACCGGCCGGGGATCGGACACCGTCGAAGTCGACCGGCA
This sequence comes from Acidimicrobiales bacterium, assembly GCA_965216655.1. Classification (GTDB taxonomy): domain Bacteria; phylum Actinomycetota; class Acidimicrobiia; order Acidimicrobiales; family SZUA-35; genus JAHELU01. Next base: position 113,559 of record CBDCGP010000009.1, on the reverse strand, counting down.
GCCAGCCGGCGTCGTCGGCCGCCCACTGTTCCACCTGCTTGATGGCGTCGACGAACGACTTCTTGATCCTGGTGACCGCTCCGCCCTTCGATGCCCCACCGGGGTGGAGCACACCCACCGCCCGGAGCTTCGGGGCGACGACCGAGGTGTCGGCCAGATGCAGCTTGGCCGGGTCGGCATCGCCGCCGTGGGATCGGATCCACGAGGCCACCGACTCCTTGGCCGCCGAACCGACCGCGATCACGAGATGGAGGGTGTCGTTACGGGCCACGACGTAGTCGAACACCTCCTCCCGGTGGGCCCGGATCGGCGAGTCGGGATGCTGGGCCAGCACCGCGTTGTCGCCGTCGTACTGGCCGAAGATCGGGTAGACGAACGTGTTCATGAATAGGTAGGACCGGGTGACGCCGAGGTGGTTGAGCAGGTTCTGCATTCGCCCGCCGGTGCCGCCGGTGAACGACCGGTGGCTGAGCGACTCGTCCTGTGCCCCCTCCTGGCCGACGATCAGGATCTTGACCTGGTCGTCGCCGAGGCGGCCCCGATAGAACATCGGGCCGAAGTGCCAGCGGAACTCCTCGCGGCCGGTGACGGCCTTGCCCAGCGCTCGATAGTTCGGCGTTTCGGCGAAGAGCCGGGGCCAGCTTCGGTTGCGGGGCGGTCCGGGGTCATACTCCCAGGGCGCCCCTCGTTCGTCCCAGTAGTCGTTCCACATGCAGTGATGACGCTAGTTCACAACCGGGTGATACATCATCGCTGTCACCGGGACGCAATATGGGGTGCGAACAATCCCATCTGGCGGCACCGACGCCGCACGACTAGAGTCTCGTCGAGCCCGGATGGCATGTGCAGAACCACCACCTCGATCGCGGCGGGAGTAGAGGTGTACGACCGTCGTGCCCCGGCTTTCACAGACGTGCCCGACTGAACGCGTTCGGGGGCGTACACAGACGTTGACCTACGGTCGAGGGGCCGCAGGGGGAAGTGGGTTTGATGGCGATCCTCGTACGGACGACGGCCACGGTGGGGCCGCTGGTGCTGTTGTGGACCCGGACGGCCGATGGCGTGACCACGGCGGTGCAGATCAACGACGTCATCCTGCCGGCCGATGGGGCCGACGATGCCGAGCCGATGATCGTCGGCCCGATCGACGCCGGTCAGCCGGTGAACCTCGTCGACACCGGCGTGGACAGCGTCACCTTCTCGTGGACGACGTCGCAGCTCACCGGGTGGTTTGCGCTGCTCGCGCCGGGCCTCGAGATACGAGCCGACGAGCGCCGTAGGGCCACCATCCGATTGACGGTGACCGATCCCGCTCCGACCGCGCCTCCGACGGCCGGGGCGATACCGTTGACGGTCCGATTCGAGTGGACGCCGATCGACGGCGTGCCGGCCACCGTCTCCTACGGCGGTACGGCGCTGTCACCGTTGCCTGCCGCACTGTCCCGGTTCATCTCGCTCGATGCCTCCGGTGGCACCATCGGCGTGACCGGCAATCCCGGCACGCTGACGCTGGCCAGTCATCTGTCGTGGCTGAGCGGCTCGCCCGGCGACGGCAACAGCAACAGTGGCAATGGCAATGGCAATGGCAACGGCACTAATGGCAAGAGCAACGGCGGCCGGCCGGGGACCGGGTGGCGGGAGCTGTATCCCGCATCCGCCTCCGTCGTTTCGTTCACCGCCGACCCGACGGTCGAGAACGGTGGCGGCCTTCAGCTGGTTCGCTTCAGCCACGGCGGACTCACCGCGCCACGCTACCTTGCCGATGACGTCGAGTTCGTTGCGTCGGCCACGGCGGCGGCGAAACAGAGGATTCCGATCCTCGACTGCCCGGCCAACGAACAATGGATCACCTGGGGTGGCGTCGACGGGGCGTTCGACCTCGACATCAACAGCGACGGACTGACCCTGCCCCTGCGGACCAGCCTCACGATCGACCCCCCGAGCCAGGCCCTGCGGGTACACCACGATCTCGGCGTACCCCTCCACGACGCCGGTGGCGCAGACGTGACCTTCGACTACCGCGGCTTCACCTGCCGCATCGACGGTCGCGGCGGTCCGCCCCTCGTGCTGCACACGGCAAACGCCGATCACCGCATCGAACTCGGGCCGGACGCCGCGGCCGAGCTCTCGTACGCCGGCCTCGGTGACGAGCCGCTCCGCTTCGACGTCACCGCCTTCTCCATCAGCGACGCCGGCATCGAGATCGATGCGTCGGTCCGTGACGAGCCGATCACGCTCCACGGCATCGCCACCGGGTTCCGCTTCTTCGAGGGTGAGGTGCGGATCCGGGAGGGTGAGGTCCTCGACTTCTCGCTCAGCGGTTCCGGACCCATGCCGCCCGAGCTGGTCGGTGAGGCGGTGGCCGACATCGCCATCCGCTTCAGCCAGCAGGATGTCGGTGGAAAGCGGGCCGTGCCGGTCGGGGCGGGAGCCACCCTGGTCACCCAGGGTTCACTGCTCGGCATCGCCGTCCCCTTCGCCTACGACCTGTCCGGCATCGGCCTCGGCTTCGAGGGCGAGCCCGGTGGCCGCTACGACTTCTTCTTCACCCTCACCGGAACCGCCACATTCAGCCCGCCCGGCAATCTCCCGGCCGATGATCCGCTCGGGCTGCTCGACACGGCGACGATCGATCTCGACGAGGCCCCGCTGGCCGGTGACCTGACCGAGCTGGGCAAGGCGATGAGCTTCCGCGTCGAGCTGGCCGAGCCGGTGGGCTTTTCTTTCTTGGGGGCCTTCTCGATGGAGATCGAGGAGGTCGCCCTCTACGGCCAGACCGAGGCGTTCGACGGTCTACCGGGTATCGAGTTGGCCGGTCAGATCAAGTTCGCCGAGGGCGAGGGCGACAAGAAGCGCTCGGCCGAAACCCGGCACCGGCTGATCGTCGGACCACCCGAGCCCGGTGAGGTCACCCCCCGTATTCAGCTGAAGGAACTCGGGGTGACCATCGAGAAGGGCGAGGCGTTCAAGCTCGACGCGGTCGTGAACTTCGTCGACGAAACCGACAAGGCCGGAGTTCGCCAGAAGGGTTTCACCGGTCAGGGGACGATCGAGATCCAGGGCCTGCCGTCGCTGGCGGTGGCGGTCGGCTTCATGACGATCGACCGTCCGGCCGACGACCACGGCCCGGCCGAGACCGTCAAGGCGTGGTTCATCGCCGTCAACGTCGGCAAGCTCACACTGCGCATTCCCTACGTCAACATCTTCCTGCGCGAGGTCGGACTCGGATTCGGCTATCGCTACACCCTCACCTCGATCGCCGCCGCCGATGAGGCCGAGGGTCTCGCCGATCTGCTCAGGGCGCTCCGGGAGGCCAGCCGCACCCAGGGTGACCTGGCAACCATGGACGCGTGGCAGGTGGCGCTCGAACCCCGTGGTGCCGATCCCCGGTGGACGATCGCGCTGCGGGCGCTGTTCACCCAACTCGCATCACCGTCGTCGAAGCCGATGAAGCTCCATGTCGACAGTGAGAAGGACCTGGCCAACATCTTCCTGTTCGATGTGCTGGCTGCGGTCCGGAGCGACCTCACGATCTTCATGGCGGCCCGGATCTGGTTGAACACCAACTACATCGACTACATCACCGACGACGACGGTTCGATCCAGGGCAAGCCCCTGCTGTCAGGCTTCGCCATCGTGCAGCCGGCCCACAAGCGGTTCCTGGCCCAGGCGTCGTCCAACCCAGACGGTCACACCGGCAGCCATCCGCCGTTCCCCGACTTCCTGGCCGAGGCACTGAAGAGGGTGCAGGTGGCGGCCACCGTCTTGATCGAGCCGAACCTCGTCCATGCCGAACTCGGCTGGCCGAACGGGCTCCGCTACAACATGAAAGCCGGCATGGTCGACGTCGATGTCGAGGCCGGCGTCATCTACCGCATCGCCCAGCTGGACACCGGTGGCCAGGATCTGGTGCTCGGTATCAGCTACAAGGCGAGGGCCTCGCTCGAGTTCCGTCGTAGTGTCGATCTGGTCGTCGCCGGCGCGTCGATCGTGGCCAACGCGTCGGCCAGTTTCGGCGCCCGGTTCATCGCGGCCGCCCAGCTCGGCACCGGTTCCGACGTCCTCGACGTCTACGGCGGCTTGACCGTCGATCTGCGGGTCAGCGTGCGGATCAACGCCTGGATCGGCATCAGCATCGGCTTCATCGAACTGAAGAAACACTTCTCCATGGCCCTCGAACTGGGCTTCAGCGCCAGCCTGGAGTTCGGTCTTCGGGTCGACCCTCACCAGACCACCATCGGGGTCCAGGGGCGGGGAACGCTTCTGGTCCGGGCCTTCGGTCGACGCTTCGAATTCGGGGTTGCGGTGAGTCATGAGGGCGCCGTCGTGACCCGGGCTCGACTGAACACAGCCCGTTACATGAACCTGGGCCTCGAGGCGGGCGACGGCCCGGTCGACCTCGAGGACGCGACCACCGAAACCGATATGAGTACGGCCGACACGGCCACTGAGGCCGGTACGGGCACGACCGACACGACCACCGAAACCGATACGAGTACGGCCGATACGACCACCGAAACCGACGGGCCGGCGTCTCCCCGCCTCGACGCCGGCCGCCCCAACGGCAGGCCCGTCGTTCCCGACGATGTCGACGACGGCGACAGCACCGAGCCGGCGCCGGTCACAACCACGCCACCGGCGGCCGCCAACTGGCACGCCCTGGCCGTCGCTCCCGCCGCCGACGACGGCGACGGCGACGGCTGGACCCACCTCGTCCTCTATCCGGGTGACGGGCCGGGCTTCCTGCCGGTTCCGCCGGCCGCCGGCACCGACGACAACGACTTCGCCGTGACCGTCGGCGACAGCGCCTTCGAACAGCTGGAACGGTGGGATCACACGACCGGTGACTTCGTCGAGGTCACGAGTGGGGACGCCTGGCAGGCCCAATGGACCGTCGAGCAGGAGAACGAGGACGGGGAGATGGCGACGGTGGAAACCGGGCTTGGCCTCTACCTGGCCGAAGCCTTCATCGACGGTGAGGATCCTCCCCAACTGCCCGGCCTCGACGACCCCGACGACCAGGTGGCCGACGGTCGGGTCCGCCGACCCGCCGCGTCGGACTACGAGGCGGCTGTTCGCGGCACGCTCGACCAGTTCCGACGCTCGCCCCACTTCCGGCCCGACCCGGAGTCGTGGTACGAGCAGAACCTGCGAACCGCATTCTCGCCCCAGACCGATGTCTACGAAGATCCGTCGGTCGAGCAGGCCCGGCAACTGCGGAGCATGGCCGTCGACCAGATGATCGGCGACGCCCGGGAGTGGAGCGATGACAACGACGCCATCGATCCGGCGACGTCGCCGGTGTTCATGCTCGGCCTGGTCTTCCGGGCCAAGGGCGGCGATTGGCTCGACGGTGCCGAGTCGGGTCTGACGCTCGCCCAGAGAATCGGGTCGGGAGCCGAGCAGGAAACCGAGCAGGAAACCGAGCCGGACCAGTCGATGTCGGACCCCGTCGAGGTGACGCTGTTCAACCGGGCCGAGACCAGCTTCACGAACACAGCACCCGACTTCGAACAGGTGAGCCAGTTCGCCGATGCCGCGATGGTGGCCTTCGACTGGGAGTTGACCTGGCCGCTCGACGACGACATCGACCACCACTTGGCCCACTACGAGGTGCATCGTCGGGCCATGCTTGATGCCACCGACCAGGTGTCGGTGACCACCTACAAACCCGCCGATGCCATCGGCCACGTCGGCGACGGCGTGATCCGTCTGATCCGGCGCCGGTTCGAGTTCGTCGACAACTTCGAGGGAGAGACCCTCGACCAGATTGCGGCGATCCCGAGCGCCGGCCGGACCTACGTGTACACCATCACCCCGGTCGATGTGACCGGCGGGCGGGGCCGGCCGATCACTCTCGTCGCCACCCGCCTGCCGTCGAGCCCGCCGATGGCGCCGACCGACGTCGATCTGACCGTCGTCTACGAACTGGGGACCGACGATTTCGCCCTCCGGGCCGCAGACCCGGACCTTGCGCCGCTGGATCCCGCGGCGGTCACGGTGGCCTGGACCGAGCAGTCACCGCCGGTCGGCAGACCGCAGACGCCGATCGTCCGGCGGGAGCTGGTCTTCCGCCGTCGGGCCACGCTGCCCATCGGCAGCTACGGCCTCGACACCGCAACGAACGCCGCCTCGTCCGGCGACCTGCCCAGCAGCTCGGCCCGAGTCCGCCGCGACGACATCGTGGTCGAACTGACACCGGTCGAGAACGGTGACGACGGCCAACGGCGGCAGGCCACGATCACGGTCGACACCCTGCGGGATGTCGGGGTGTTCCCAACCGCCGGCTGGCAACCGGACGCCTGGCAGGTGTTCGTGCGCACCGTGTCCGACGCCGATGTTCCCTCGGCCCTCGTGATGGCCAAGGTTCTTCTTCGATTCCTCGTCGACCCCGACGAGGCGACGATACAGCCCGGCGCCCCGATGCTCGTCGAGGACCGCCAGCCGGCCGAACTGGAGTGGCCGACACCGCCCAGCTTCTTCCGCCCGCTACCTGTCGCCGACACGTTGGCCAGGTCGGGCGTGCTCCACCTCCCCCACCCGACGGCGGACGGCGACAGGTTCGCCGAGGATCCGGCCGACACCCGCCTGGTCCGTGTTCGCTGGAACCAGGTGCAATCGGGCGACGAGGTGACCGCGACGGGTCTCACCGCCGGCTATCACGTATTCCGGCTCGATGTCGACGCCCACACCGTGGCGACGTTCGAATCGCCGCGTCGAATCGCCGACGCCGCCCGCCTCCTCGACGAGGTCCGCCTGCAGCGCCCGGACGCGCTTGCCCTCGACCCGGCCGACACGGCGACGCCCGGCCTGTGGCGCACCTTTCCCACGCCTCCGCGGCCCGAACTCTTCCCCGAGGGCCGCATTCTTGCCTGGCCCGGCTGGTCCGTCGACCCGGAGCCCACCGTCGAGGCGATCCTCCACCCGATCCTCCAGAAGCTCGTCGTCGAGCTCCGCGCCGGCAACGACGACATCATCGTCGGCCTTCAGCAGGGCCGACCCGTGATCGAGAGCGGCACCGAAGAGTTCATGACCACCTTCGGTCCCGGCGCCGACCCCGACGGCTGGGCGCTGCTCCAGTTCCTCGGCCTCAGCGTGACGATCAGCATGCGCCGCCGATCCGACAACAGCCCGGTCGACGGAGCCTCCATCGACCGCCGGATCGCAGCCGTCCTGCCGGCGGTCGTCTCGGCCGTCACCGACAAGGCGCTCGGGGAGGGCGATGGGCCCGTCCTTGCGTCGATCTGTCAGCACCTCCGCATCGAGCGTCTCTACCAACCGGGTGCGGCCTCCGCCATCGAACCCGGCGACGTTCCGCCCGAAGCACTGCTGGCCATGGTCCAGGTGTCGCTGCGCCCGCAGCTGGTCACCGTCGACGGCCCGGTCCTCATCGGCAACGAGTTCGGGCCCGGCAACCTGCTGGTGAACCTGCAGGCCCTCGTCGACCGGGCCACGACCGAGCCCGGCAAGATCGACGTGACCAGCGTGCCGACAGCGTTCCTCGCCCGGTTCGTCCCGTCCCCGATCGCGCCGGGCCGACCCCACTTGGAGGCCACGGCCATTCCGCGGTCGTCCGCCCCCGTGCGAGTCGTTCCCGACGCCCAGGGCCGGGTTCACTACGACGACTTCGTCGGCGACGGCTACGCCCACGGCTACCGCTACTACGTGCGACCCTACGGGCGATACGACCGTTTGTGGAGTGGGCTGGTGCAGTCGTCCACGTTCCGGAGCGTGCTCACCGAGTCCGGCGCCGAACCCGCAGACTACGCCATCGACCGCCCGATCGACGTGGACGACGGCGACGGCTCCGTCGGGCCGTTCGGCGCCGACGCCGCGCTCGATCGAGTCGCCCCTCTGGCCCCGCCGGTGATCCTTTCGTCATCCCGGGTCGACCCGCCCCCGGCGTCCGACGACGTCCCGGCACCACCCGGGTCGACCTGGGAGATCGTGCTGAGCGGACACCGCGAGCAGTGGCTCAGCGAGCAGAACCGGACGGTGGCCCGGAGGCTCGACTATCGCCAGATGATGTTCACGGTGACCCGCACGTTCCGCTTCGCCGACGCCGTTGCCGCGGTCGACTGGACGCCGGCAACGCTTCGACTTCCGGATCGGGTGGCGGGCGACCTGCCGTCGCTGCCCCCGGCGATCGACGAGCTGGATCTGTCGGAGACGGCCGACCCTCAGACTCGGGCCGATCTCGACGTGATTCGCCGCGTCGGCGAGTCGGCCAAACAGGCCGAGATCATCCAGCTGTCGTCACTCCCGTTCTACTACGAACACGAGTTCACGGCGGTGGCCCAGTCGTCGTTCGTGGTCAGCGACATCGCCTCGGTCCGGCACCGGGAGTTCGGCTACCGCTCGCCCGAACCGCTGGGCACCGCGACCGCCGAGGCCGTCGGTGAGACGTTCCGTCGCACGGTCACCGTCGAGCTGGCCCGCTTGTGGGACTCGCTCACCGACGTCAGCCAGACCCGGTGGCCGGGTGAGGACCCCACCGACGCTGATTCGACGGCACCGCTCGCGTCGGCCCTCCCCGATCCCGGTGTGGCCTACGACGTGTTGTTCAGCCGGGCCGGCACGGTGCAGCCGGTGGCGGCGATCGTGTTCACCCCGCCGAGCGAAGAGGTCGGCCCCAACGGTGCCTGGACGGAGCTGCCGATCAGCGACGACTTCCGGGTGGCCAGACACGGTCGGTTCGTCACCCCTCACGGCAATCGGCTGATCGGTATCGCCCTGACGGTCGAGTACGTCGGCGAACCGTTCGAACCGGCAGCCGATCAGGCCGTCCCCGAGGTACCGATCACCATCGGCGTCGACGAACCGCCGGCCACGGTTGCCGGCGTGTCCGTCCCCACCATGCTGGTGGGTCTGTCCCCGATCGATCCCTTCGAGCCGACCGCCGCCGACACGCCTGCGGTCACCGAGTCCCACGCCGCACTCGAGGCGCTCGACACGGCGGCTTCGCGGTCGGCTGGGGAGGTGCTCTGGACCCCGTTCGATCCAACACGTCCCATGGCCGCCATTCCCCATCTGGTGGCCGATGTCGACTCCGAGGGCGAGAACTACACCCGATTGCACCTGACCGCCGACCTCGGGGACGACCACCGGGCACTGCTGGTGGCCCTCCGCAACCAGACCGATCCTGTCAACGGGGTCGACGGGGTCGACGGCTGGGAGGCCGCGGTCACCCGTCTCTGCGCCTGCCCTCGAGGAACAGCGGCGGGTGCTGCTCCTCCCGTCGCTGGCCGACCTCGTACCGGCGGACGTCCAACGCAACGGCAACGGGCTGTTGTGGCGGCCCGAGGGCTCCGCCGACACGGCCCCGGCCGAGTTGCAGGCGTGGCGCGATGCCGTGACCACGGCCTTGGCCACTGCCGACGAACGCCTGGCCGACCCCCCGGCTGGCGGAACGGCTGGGTGAGGCCGTGATCGCCGACTATCAGGCCGCGGCCGCGGCGATGATCGAGATGATCGATCTGATCTCCGTGAACGAGCCGATCGACAACGACGACGGCCCGATCTGGTCGGCGGTGGTCGACCCCGAGCACGAGCCGTGGTACCGGCGGCGGGCCAGGGAGATCCTCCCCTGGGTCGAGATCGAGGAGGGTTGGCTGTACATCGACCTCGACGACAACGCCACCACCCACCTCGAGCGGGCCGACTCGGAGCTCGTCGACCCCGACCTCGCCCTTGCACTCCGGGCGGCAGCCGAGCCGTGGGGGGTAGGGGCTCGCCGTCGATTTCACCGGCCCGATCCTCGCCTCCGAGCGGCCCGAGCGGCTGGCGGATCGTCGACTGCAGGCCGTCGATGTGGTCACAACCGCCGACAGAAACCTGCTGCTCGACGCGGTGGAGGCGTCGAGCGCCGATGAGCAACGGAAGGCGATCGACCGGTCCGCCATCTCCGCGCTCTACGAGCGCGCCCTGTGGTTCGACCTCGCAGGCGGCGAACTGCAACTGCGAACCCGGCGAGGCTCGGCGCCGCCGAGCAGTCCGGTCACCTTCGTGGCCGGCGAACCGACCCAACCCATCCCGACGACCGAGGAGGACTCCAATGGCTGACGGCAACGTGCTCGACATACGAGGCTCCGGCTGGTCGGCGACCGGCACGATCGTCGAGGAGTTGGCGGCCGCCGACCGGCGGGCCGTCAACCTCCTCCGGGTCGCCGCCGAGCGGGATCCGGCCGACGATCGGACGGTGGCGGCCGTGGCCCGGATCCACATCGATCGCGCTGCCATCGTCTTGACGGGCCGATCGTGGGCATGGTCGGCCGATGACGAGAAGCCCGTGCTGGTCGACCTGGTCGTCGCGCTCGACCCCGAGCCCGCCTCCGGCGGCTCGGCCCCTCGCCGGGCCACACCACTCGCCGGCTCCATCGACCTGATCGGGCTCGTCAGCGACGACAGCGACGACCTCGACGACTTTCACACACTCATCGGTCTCGAGCCGGCCGAGGGAGCGGCTCCGGTGCTGACCCCCGACGGCGTGCTGGTCCGGGGGAGCCGATCGCTGCCATGGGATCCCGGCACCGTCTCCGGCCCGTTCACGGCCCACCCGGCCGGATCCGAGATTCGGGTCACGCCCGAGCTGGCCCGGCTGACCGCCAAGGAGCGATCCGAGTGGCTGAGATCCTGGCAGAATTTCGCCGACGTGCTGGCGGCCGACGACGGCCCGCAGTGGATGCGACTGGTCGTGCCCAGCCCCGACGAGATACCGGCCGTCGCCTTCTTCGTGCAGCATGACGACACCACGAGGTCGGAGCGGCTGTCGCTTCCCATCGGCAGCCTCGTCGTCGAACTCACCGACGCCGCCCCCGGCAACGATGAGCGGCCCACCCGGTCGGTCATGCGCCTGCACGGCAACCGGGTGGTCATGACCGACACCGGCATTCACATCGAGGGCGGTGAGCCACAGGCGGGCGACACGCACGACGTGGTCGTGACGACCACGCTCGATGCCGCCGATGGGTGGACCGAGCGGGTCGACCTCGACGACGTCACCTTCGAACCGGATCCGGTGGCGCTGACCCGCCGGTTGGACCCTCTCGGGCGGGCCGGTCGTGGTCCCGGTCACATTCTGCCGATCCACACCGCGCTCGCCGACGGCTGGCTTGTGTCAACTGTCCCCGCCGTCACCGACCAGGACTATGTCGACGCCGACATCGAGGTCTCCAGAGCCGAACCTTCGGGTCTGTTGACCGGTGCCGTCGTGTGGGGCAACGACGATCCAGCCCTCCGGGCGGCCGCCCGCGACGACGGGTCGGACGACGACGTCGCAGCCGTCGAGGAACTGGAGGGTCGCACCCGCTGGAGTCTGACCGTGGTCGACACCGCGGCGTTTGCCGGATCCTGGACGCTCACCGATCGAACCACGGTGGACGGGGACCGCCGGACGGTCGACTCGGGCACACTCGAGCTCTTCGGCGTCTCGTGCACGGCCGATGGATTCTGGTGGATCGCCGAGACGCGGCGGGCGAACCGGGCCGACGTTGGTCGGCTCCCCGAGCCGACGTCGTGGGTCGGCGCGCTCGGTTCGGTGGCATTGCACGCCGGTTCGGCCTTGGCCCAGCGCCGCCCGTCGGCCGTGTCCTTTGCGGTCACGGCCGGGCTCGCCCCACGGCCGCTGGCCAACGACACGCGCCTGGTCGGTGAACTGACGACGATCATGCTGAACCCCGGAGTCGAGGCCGGTGTGGCCGGCGACCTCGGCTTCGAGGCCGGCAACGACACAGCCTGGTGTCGCCATCCCGTGCTGCCGACGGTGCAAGCGTTTCCCCTGAACGATCCGGGCGGGCCGGGCTCCGAACCGAGCTCGACCCGTGAACTGATGCCGCTGACGCTCAATTCGACGGCGACCGGTTGGTCGTTGTCCGGGAACGAGACCGACTGGCTCGAGATCGGCCGGGCGAGCCTGCGACCCGTCGACCCCTGGATCACCGCCGGCGGGCGCAGCGACGTGAACCTCACCCAGGCCCTGTTGTCGATGCCGGGAGCCGAACTCGTTCCCACGGCCGACGGTCCGGCCTTCCGATTCCGCCACGATCTCCCGCTACTCGATGAAGGGGCCGGCTTCGCCACCATCGACGACACCAACGGCGCCGGCCCGGTACTCGATCCGACCGTTCAACCGCTGATGAGCTGGGATCGACTGTCCGAACTCGCCGACCTCGCCGCGCTCGAAGGTGCGGTGGCGTTCGATCTGGACCCACCGTCGGGGCAGGACACGACCGACGACCGACGACCGGTGACCGACGAACGGCGGGACGCAACGAGCGAGCGGCTGGTCGCCGTCGACCTCTCCGCGTACCCGGGTTCTCTGTCGCTCGACGGCACAACCGTCGACCCCGAGGCCGGTATCGACGCGGCCCAGTCGACCGCCACCAACGGCCACGCCAGGATGCGATCGGGTTCCATCCGCCTCGACCTCGCCGACTCTCGCACCCGGGACCAGCTCGACGTCGGGCGGGGCGAGACGACGGTCGACGGCACGCTGGCCCGAGTGCCGGTCCACGACGGATCCGAGCTGTCCCACGAGGCTGTCTCGACGCTGCAACCCCATCGGCTCATCGGGCCGGCGGTCGACTGGCCGTTGTCGTTCCGCGGCCTCCCGATGCGGGTGGCGGCAGACGGCGAGCGCAGGTTCGAGCACGACGACCGGGATGATCTGCTCGCCAACGAGAGCTTCCGAACCCACCGGTGGTGGCTCGGCAATGAGCCGATCGACCTCGGCGGCCTGGAGGTCCACCCCGTTCGGCTGACCTCCGTGACGGTCGATGGCGACGGGACCGTGACCGATGTGGTCATCGACGTCCGCCTCCAACTCCCCGCCGGAGCCGAACGCCGGCCCCGTCCGGAACTGTCGGGTCTGGTACGGCTGCACTTCTCGCCGACCCTGAAACGGGTCGAGATGCTCGACGACGTCGGCGTCTGGCCGGTCGGAGCCGGCGACGACAGCGGCGACGGCGGCGTGAAGCTGCAGTGGCGCGGCATCGAACTGGTCGACGAGGGGCTCACCGTTTCGGGGGTCACCGCCCACTTCCACCTGTTCGACCAGCCGTGGTTGCTACCGATCGACAAACCGCTGCGCTTCGAGTTGAACAACCCCCACGGCGATGTGGTCGGTGAGGCGACGACCCCGGACGGCCAGGTCGGCGACGACGGCCTTCGTTGGACCCGGTTCGTGGTCACCATCGATCTGTCGTCGGGCCGGGGCCACCACCAGACCGACCTTCACCTCGAGGCCCGTCTGGGCGGCCGGGACGTCGAAGTCGCCCTGATCGTCCATCCGGGTTCCGAACACCTGACCGATCCGACCACCTCCACCGGGGCCAAGCTGTTCTGGTTCGATCGCCGGCTCGAAGCCATCGACACCGACGTCGTCATCGGACCCCGCAGCCTCCAGTTCGCCTGGTCAAAGGCCGGAGCCGTCGAGGAGGCCGACGGGCTCGTCGACTTCCTCCCCGGCATGACCCTCACCGACGATCGGCGGCCCGGGGTGGTGTCGCTGGCATTCGTTCCGGAACCGAACACCAAACGGGGCTGGCCGGATCTGGACGTCGTCGGAGCCCACGCCGAGTTGGTGTTCGGCTGCTCGTGGAACGCCGACGAGCGCTGGGCCGACGAGTTGAGCGTCGATCGCGCCGCATCGTGGTTCGAAGGAGCGTTGAGCATCGGCTATCTCGGCGTGCACGGTGACGACGGCTGGAACTCGTCGTTCCTGCTCGACGGTGTGGTGTCGGTCGCCAGTCTGGTGTCGTACGCCGGCAATGATCATCCCGACGGCAGCGGCATGGTGACCCCGGCCTCGGTCGACGAACGAGCCTCCTTCATCCGCCACGTCGCCCGCATCCTGTTCCAGCAGCACCGGCTGACCGATCTCCGGGTGACCGACGGTTCGACGCTGGTCGGTCTGGACCGGGCGATCGAACTCCACGCCGTCGTCGAGCACGTGCTCACCCACATCGTGCCCGATCACAACGGCCCCGGGTATCTGGAGTTCGGCTCCGAACGGTTCGCCGTTCCGCAGGTGGTACATCTGCGACGGCCGGACGACGCCCGGGCCGACCTCCAACGTCAGGTCGACTCCGCCGAACCGATCCGGGGCTTCGCCGCAGCTCCGGTGGCCGACCTGTTGGCGGGCGCACTCGATGCCCTGCCCGACGACGCCGTGGTGATCGACGCCGCCGTGTCCGCCCTGGTGCGACGCGAGGTGCTCGAGGTCGTCACCGCAGGACTGCTTCGGGCCATACCGACCGGAACCGTGCAGGCAGCCCGCGTGGCGTTGAGCGACCATCTCGACTCCGCCCCGTTGTCGGCCGTCCGGGGCGAGACCGGTGGTCTCACCCAACTCAACCTGCCGTTCCTGGCCGTGATCGCCCCACCACCCGACGAGTCGTCGGCCGCCGCCCCACCGCCACTGCTGTCCAGGGATCCGGTCGACTGGTTGAGGATCGGAGCGACCGATGACGACGGCGAGCTGGCGGCCATGCTCGCCAGTCGGGTCCGGCCCGACGAGAACGGCAACGTGGCGACGATCGATCTCGGGTCGTTCGATGGCAAACGTCGCCGGTTCGACCACGCGGCCGAACGCCGGATCATCTCGGCCTGGACGGCCATGGCCGACACCTCGATCGACAGGACGGCCGGCGTCGACAGCATCCTCGCCTCGGAACCGGACGCCCTCGGCCGGATGGGCGACCCGGTGGCGCTCGACCGGGTGGTCGGGCTCGCGGTCATCAACCACAAACCACGACCCGACAGCTTCGTGGCCTTCGACGGTTCGGGCACCGTGACGGGAGGGCCGCTGGTCGGGTTCGACTTCGGTCGAGGTACCGAGCCGTTCGGGTCGATCCCCGGTTCGCTGGAGTACCCGGCGAAGGGCTGGAGGCTGACCGACCGCTTCCTGCAGCACACGTCGAACGCAGGCCGGGACTCGGTGGCGAAGGTCGTCGGCGCCGCAGGCCCGCTCGTGGATGCCATCGGCGCCGCCCGCGCCTTCTCGATCCATCTACGGATCCGGCCCGACCGGGCCATCCAGTCCGGACCGGACCGCATACTCAGCCTGTCATCGACCGTCGAGTACCGACTGTTCACCATTGGGCAGGAGAAGCGCCACCTGGTCATCCGGGTGAGAAGCAACGGCGACGACCTCAACGGAGACGACGAGCAGATCTGGGTGATGGCCGACTCGCACCACTTGAAACGCAACGAGTGGGTCGACATCGCCTACGTCTATGACGGCACGTACGAGCGTGTCTTCGTCAACGGCGAAGCCGTTGCCATCACGGTCGGACGGTCCACCCACACCCGGCGTCGGCGGCGCAAGATCGACTTCGCCAGCTGGTCGGTAGAGGGCATGGACCTCGTGCTGGGCAACGAGCGAAGCGGCCACCGGCGCTGGCTCGGGGCGTGGGAACGGGTTGCGGTCTACGCCGGTGCGGTGACGCCGGACGATCTCGCCTCCGGCAAGGTGAGCAGCGGTGGCCGCTCACCGTTGCCGTGGCTGGCGACCGGCGCCCAGATCCGGCTCGGGTTCGATGGCACCATGCCGAACCGGGCCCGTCATCACGTGGCGACCAATATACTCCCGGTCGACGTGGAGGGCGGCGGAGATCTGGTGCCCAGTCCCTACGCCTCCTTCGCCGTGGTCGAAGCCGCCGGCGTGCCGAGCGGTGACGACGCCCCGACGGTGGTGGCGACCGTGGCCGAGTTGCTGACCGAGGACCGCGACGGCGGGCTGGTGTCGGTCGGAGGCAAGCTCTGGGACGGCGATCCTGGCGACGACGTCATCGAACGTTGGGCCACCGCCGTACGCACCCGAGAACACGAATACACGCGGCGAACCGTCGTCCGGACCCGACGGGTCGTGGCCGCGGCCGAGGACGGAACAGCGGTTGCGGCCGAGCTCGGCTTCCTCGTGTTGCCGCCTCGCGCCCTGCCTCCGCGTCTCGGCTGGCAGGCGCTGCCGATGCGGACCGGTCGGTCCCATCATCCGGAGCGCCACTACGGTTCACTACCGTCCTCGCCCGGCCCTGCCGAGGTGGTGGCCCCACTCGTGGTGGGAGCCGAGGCGGTGCGCGACAACGGTCGGCGTCTCAGCGGGCTGGTGTTCGACGTGGCGCTGCGATCGACGGCCGGATTGGCGCCGGGCGACAGCGAGGGCGTGGCCTTGTGGTCGGGTCTGGCCCGGCGCGTTCGGTTCCGGGAGACCAGTCGCTCCGACGGCCGGGGCGAACCGGAAGGGTTCGACGTGGCCGATCGGGCTGCGCTGGCCCCGGTGGCACCCGCACCGCCACTACCGGTGCTCACGCCCAAAACGGCATCGGAGTTCTCGGTCTCAGCCGCGCTCGAGGCCGCTCAGTACGTGGCCGTCGACCAGGTACGGCACATCGTGACCGGTAGCCGACCGGGGGCGATGACCGAGGCCCGTCCGATCCAACAGCAACGACGCGACGGGATCACCCACTCGACCGACACCCTGCCCACCACGCTCCGGGTGCCTCGGCCGGTGACCACCCACTTCTCGACCGATCCCACCGACGCCGTGCGTCCATGGGGCGGCCTGTTCGACCGCCAGCAGAGTGTCTGGGTTCGCTCGAATCGCTTCGAGATCGTCCAGGTTCGTGACCGGGCCGCCCTGCTGATCGAGGTCGACGACCCGGCAGCGGGAACGATCACCCGGGACCGCACCGAACCGATCAGGTTGACGGCCCGCCACATCGGCCCCGGTTCCGGCACCAACGTCTGGACGATCGACGCCCCGTCGCTGGAGGACACGGTGACGGTGACCGATGCCGACAATCCGCGCCGGCAGGAAACGATCGAGGTTCCGGTCGACGAGTGGCTCCAGTCACTTCTCCGGGGAACACCCGTCGGCTCCGAGGTCCGACTGCGACTCGACATCACCCACGACGAGGGTGGCGGAGAGGAGCGACGAACGGTGGAGCTACCGCTGACGGTGGCCGCCGGTGATGATCTTCCCCTGCTGTCGGTTCCGCGGTTCTGCCGGTTCGAGGACCCCGAGTACAACCGTCGGATCTCGACAGGCGTGGCCAAGACGGTGGTCGACGGCGTGACGCTCACGACGGGCGGGCCTGAGACCGGCACCACGGTCCAGGGGTGTCGCGTGATCCTGTCCCGGGATCGGACGGCCCACGTGCCGGGGGCAACCGCGTTCATCGGAATCGAGATTCTGGCGCCCGACGGGAACGCGGTGCCAAACGACGTGGACGTCACGGCACGATTGCTGGTCGGGCCCGACGAGCCGCCCGCCGTCACCGACCTGGGGCTCGAGACCGTCGCCGCCGCGGATGGTGCACGCTGGATGTGCGAGATCGAGCTGGCCTCCGTCCTGAACGCCGATTCCGAGGTGCGGCTCGAGGTGACGGCCGGAGCGAACACTGCGCTGACCGGATCCGATGGATCGACCTCCTTCGTCGCCCCCTTCACGCTCGTCGAATCCCAGGAGCCGCCGTCGACGACAGCCGCCTACGCGTTGCTTCGCCGCGACGGCGAGACGGTGTCGTGTCCCCGCTATGCGCTCGGTCCACCGGCCGCCCGCATCGAACTGGTCGACCGGCAGGACGTGTTCACCGAGATCATGCGCTACCGGGCCGAGTTCCACTGGACCGACATCGTTCGAGCCGGAACCAGGCCCCGCTACGAGATGCAGAAGGTGTCGCACCTCGGCGAAACCCACGTGCCGTCGTTCGAGGACATCTCCTGAGCCGTCTTCACCGCATGCGGTGCGGTGTCACGGCATCCGGTGCAAACCACCGGCTCGCAGGTGGGCCGATTCGTTCAACGAGACGAGCGAGCGGCGGCCGCCACGGGCCGCCCGGAAGCGATTGATGGCCGTGTATTCGGGCCCGAAGAACACGGTTTTGTCGATCCCGAGCAGTTCGGCGGCCCAGGCGTTGATCACCCCGGCGTGGCAGACCACGGCCACCGTCTGGGCAGGATGGTCGTCGATGATGCGGTTGATCGTGGTGCGGACGGTGCGGCGAAACTCGCCGTGGTCGCCGTTCTCGAGCACGTCGATCACCTCGTGCCACCGGGTCTTGTCGCTCTTCAGATCCTCCATGGGGATGTAGCCGTCGGTGCCCTCGTCGAGTTCGATGACCCCGGGCTCGACGATCGGCTCCAGCCCCAGCTCGTCGGCCAGTGGCGCGGCGGTCTCGATGGCCCGACGGAGCGGCGACGTGTAGACGGCATCTATCGGCTCGCTACTCAGCCACCGGGCCATGGCCAGAGCCTGGGCCCGACCGATCGTGGTCAAGCCGGGGTCGGAACCCTCGCCGTGGTCGAGCCGTTCGGGAAGCCCGTGTCGGATGATGAGCAGGTTCATCCGACGGGAACGCCGCGCTTCCAGATGTTGGTGAGCCGCCCGGGGTCGCCCCAGACGGAGCGGTCATCGAGCGGGTTGGTGTCGAGGGCGATGAGGTCGGCGTCGTAGCCGGCAACCAGCTGACCGGAGCGGGGGGCCTGCGGACCAAGTGTTTCCGGTCCGTTGGCAGTTGCCGCCTCGATGGCTTCCAGGTCGGTCATTCCGGCGTTGATGAGGTGCTGGATCTCTTGGCCGTTCTGCCCGTAGAACGGCGAACCGCTGACGAAGATGTCGCAGCCGGCGGCGATCCGCACTCCTTTGGCCACCGCGATCTTCATCGCCTGTTCGTGCACATCGGCGATGGCGAGGCCCTTCTCGTAGGCGTAGCGCGGCAGCTGATCCTCCATGCCGAGCAGCTTGTCGACGACGAAGCGGGTCGGCACCAGCATGGCCCCGGTCTCGACCATGAGGTCGGCGGCCTCTTCGTCGAGATACGAACCGTGTTCGACAGTGTGCACCCCGGCCCGCAGGGCGGCCATGATGCCCGGCTTGCCGTGGCAGTGGGCGGCCACGATCCGCTCAGCCCGGCCGGCCTCAGCCACGATGGCGGCCAGTTCCTCGTCTGAGAACTGCTGGTGGATGGGGTGGTCGACCTCCGACATCACCCCACCCGACGCACAGATCTTGATGAGGCGGGCGTTGGCCCGCAAATTGGTGCGCACCGCCTTGAGCACCTCCGGTACGCCGTCGCACAGGAGGCCGAAGTCGAACGAGCAGTTGATGGCGTGGACGAAGTCGAGCGGGTAGGCG
The DNA here is from genome assembly GCA_965216655.1 of Acidimicrobiales bacterium. Taxonomy (GTDB): domain Bacteria; phylum Actinomycetota; class Acidimicrobiia; order Acidimicrobiales; family SZUA-35; genus JAHELU01. Next base: position 94,424 of record CBDCGP010000009.1, on the reverse strand, counting down.
TGGATGTCGGCGTGTCCGCCGGTGGTCGACAGGACCGATCCGGCCGCATAGATCGTCGGTCCGAGCAGGCGACCTTCATCAACGGCCGGGGCCATGCGGAGGCCGAGCCCGCCGACGTCGCGTACGGAGGTAACACCTCCCCGCAAGGTGGCGGTCACATCCGCGGCGGCTCGGGCCGTTGCCGTGATCGGGTGCGTCGTTCCCATGGCCTCGAGGTCAACGCCCGGCAGTCCGACGAAGTGGGCGTGGCAGTCCCAGAGACCGGGCATCACGGTGTTGACCTCGGCGACGGTTTCGGAGCCGTCGGCCGACGGAGCATCGCCCGTGGGGCCGGCGAACGTGATCGTGTCATCGTCGATGCACACGGTGGCGTTCTCGACCGGTTCGCCCCGACCGGGAATCATCACCTCGGCCACGATCCTGCACTTCGTTGGTCCGGCTGTCATGGTCCCAGTGTGTCTCCGATGGCAAGTCCCGGCAAGCTATGCTTCGCCCCATCGAACGATCCGACTCCGAGCTTGTCGCTCAGGCTCAGGCGGGTGCGAGGGAAGCGGTCGACGAACTCCTTCGACGCCACTACGACCGGCTGTACGCCGTGTGCCGGCGCGTCGCCGGGAACGACGCCGACGCCGCCGATGCCTGCCAGGAGGCGCTCATGGCGATCGTGCGCGGTCTCCCCCGGTTCGACGGGCGTTCGTCGTTCAAGACCTGGAGTTACCGGGTGGCCACCAACGCAACCCTCGATGAACTCCGCCGGCGCAAACGCCGCCCTCTCGCCGTCGACACCGACGACACCCCTGATGCGCCGAGCGACGAGCCGTCGTTCGAGGATCGCTTCACCGAGAACGCTCGGCTCGACGCGGCGCTGCGCCAGCTGTCCGAGGAGTTCCGGGTGCCGGTCGTGATGCGCGACGTCGGCGGGCTCGACTACGCCGAGATCGCAGAATCGCTCGACATCCCGCCGGGCACCGTGCGCTCCCGGATCGCCCGGGGTCGCCGGCAACTGGCCGACATCCTGACCCCGGATATTTCGGGCGGACGGGAACCAGCGGCGCCCGAGCATCGTCATACACCTGAAACCCAAAGGACCGACCCCTAGAGCCGATGAACGACGAAGAACTCGATCTTCTTGCATCCAGTTACCTGGATGGAGAGGCCACCCCGGACGAGGTGGCGTTGATCGAGCGCGACCCGGAACTCCTGGCCCGGATCGACGAACTTCGGGTTGCTCAGGCCGCAGTCCGTGCTCCGGTCCCTCAGCCGTCGATGCGACTGAAGGAGGACCACCTGGCCGCCGCCCTCGCCGCGTTCGACGCAACCGGCGCAGCGGACGACCGGCCGACCACGCTGCTGGCGGTGGAAACGCCGGCCGAGCCGACCGAACCCGATCACACCGGCCCGGTCGTCGATCTCCGCGAACACCGCGAGCGCCGGGCCGAGCAGCAAGCCGCGGCCGCCGGCCGAATGCGCTGGTTGTCGGCGGTGGCCGGGGTGCTGGTGTTCGCCGCCGGGGCGGTGTTCCTCGTGAGCCAGGTCAACGGTGGGGGCGACGACGAGTTCGCCGGTGCCGTGGCCGACGACGGGGAGACCGACGCCTCCGCCGAGGCTCAGCTGGCCGAGTCGGCCCCCGCAGCGGCCGATGACACAGATGCCGATGAGACAGCTGCCGATGACGGCTCCGATGCCGCCATCGCCAGCGAGGCCATGCCGGCCGACGCCGAAGGAGACTTCGCGGCAGAAGACAGCGCCGAGATCGAGGAGGAGGCCGCTGACGAGGAAGCGGCCGATGGCGACGATGCCGCCGCCGATGCTCCGGTCATCCAGGACCTCGCCGAGGAGGGATTCTTCGGCGACGAACCCGTCGTCAGCTACTCCGAGATCCCGACCAGCGATGAGCTCCTGGCCGAGGTCGATCTTCCGTGGCGCGATCCCGAGTTCGCCAACTGCTCAGGACAGGCCGAGCTTCCACCGGGAGGCGAGATAATCGGCTACCTCCCCATCGAGATACCGGCCGACGACGGATCGGGCGAGACGGCCAGGGTCGTCGAGGCGCTCTATCTGACGGTCGGGAACGAGTCACAGGTGATCCTCGTCGCCCCCGACACCTGTGAAGAAATCTAGGTTGCAGCCCCGCTACAGCTGAAAGAGCGCCTGCGCCCCCGGGTGTAGCGTTGATGGGATTCCCTGATGGCTGCTTTCGTTCTCACTGCGGGGCGTATCGTGGTGCGCCGGCTGATCAACGACTGGTTGATGCTGACCGTGCTGACCGCAACCGTGATGGCGGCAATGGTGCAGCTCGCCGCGGCCCCCATGTACAACGACGCCGTGACCACCGGGGCCATGCAGCGCATCCTCACCGACGCACCGCCCGCCGACACCACGATCGTCGTCGACACCCGAACCGCTCCCGCCCACTATCAGGAGCTGGACTCGGCCGTCACCGCGGCCACCGAGCGCGCCGGATCGACCACCGGGGTGCTCATCACCCGGCGGCTGGACGGCGCGGCAAGCTACGACCTCAAGGCGCCCGCAAGCGATCAACCAACGGTCTCGTCGCTGAGTTCTCCGATCGGCATCGTGGATCACGCCGACCTCCTCGACGGCGATTGGCCCACCGCGGCCGACGTCGACGGCGCCCTGGCCGCCGCGATCTCGGACCGGGCCGCCGACGAGCTGGGAATCGGTGTGGGCGACGACATCACGCTGACCGACCGGCAGACCGGCGATGACTTCACGACCCGGATCATCGGCGTGTTCCAGGTGACCGACCCGGCGGCTTCGTTCTGGCTCGATGACAATCTCTTGACGGCGGGGGTCTCCGAGACCCGCTCGAGTCGGGCGATCGGACCACTCGTGGTCGACCCGTCGGTGATGTTCGGGGGTTCCGCCGCCATTGCCCCCCGGCGCCTGGAGGTGACGTGGCTGGCCGAACCACGGCTCGATCTCCTGACGGTCGATGCGGTCGACGATCTGCGCCGGTCACTCAGCCGGTTCCCCAATCGACTCGAGGAGGCCGGCGGGGAGCTGTCGCCCGACGCGTCGGCGACCACCTCGGACCTCGAGGTGACGTCGTTCCTCCCCGAACTGCTGATCGATACCAACCGTTCGCTGGCCGTGACCCGCTCCGGCCTGTACGCCGTGGTCGGGCAGCTGGCACTGTTGGCTGCGATGGCCTTGGCGATCGGCGCCCGACTCCTGATCGAGACCCGGCAACGGGAGACGACGTTGCTCGAGGCCCGTGGGATCGGCCGCCGGCAGATCATCGGCTTTGCGTTCCTCGAAGCGGTGGTGCTGGTGGTCCCGGTGGCGATCGTGGCGCCGTGGGTGGCCGCTGCGCTGCTCCGACTACTCAGTCGATTCGGGCCGTTGGCCGTGATCGACCTGGCCGTCGACGCTCCGGTCAACACCGAGGCGTTGCTCACCGTGGCCGTTGCCGCTGTCTTCGTGGTCGCGCTGTTGGTGTGGCCGTCGATCAGGGCCAACACATCGATCACGAACCCGTTGAGCCACCACCGTCGCCAACGGGTTCGCCAGCTCACCCAGAGTTTCGGCGTCGACGTTGCCCTTCTGGCCGTGACCGCGGTGGCGTTCTGGCAGCTCCGGGCCATCAGCGCCACCCCGATCGCGGGGTTCGCCGATCGTTTCTCCGTCGATCCCGTGCTGGTGGTCACCCCGGCGCTGGGTCTGTTCACCGGAGCGGTGCTGACCCTGCGGATCGTGCCGTTGATGGCTCGGATCGGGGAACGGCTGGCCACCGCCGGGCGGTCGTTGATCGGGGCGCTGACCGGCTGGCAGCTGGCCCGTCGCCCGGGAGGTCAGGCTCGGGCCGCGTTCCTCCTCGTGATGGCTGTCAGCATCGGTTTCTTCGCGGCGAGCTACGCAGCCACGTGGGACAGTTCGCAGGCCGACCAGGCCGATTTCCAGGTCGGTGCCGACCTGCGGGCCACGCCCAACCGTCGTACCAACGACTCGGTCACCGACCTCCATCTGACAGCCGCCCACGAACAGCTCGACGAGGTGGCCGCATCGATGCCGGTGCAGCGCATCAGCGGTGTGCTACCCGGTTCCGAGCGGCAGGGCACCTTCCTGCTACTCGACGCGGCGAAGGCCGCCGACATCGTGTCGCTACGGCCCGACGTGGCTCCCGAGTTCGCCCGCCTGATGGAGGAGTTGGCCGCCGCTCGCCCGAGCCTTCCGGGGATTGCCGTGCCGGGGCAGCCCGAACGGCTCGAGTTCGTCTTCGACGTCAACGAGGAGTTGATCCCGGCCGATGATCCGGACGTCGTCCACATCCTCGAGAGCGAACCGATCGATTTCGAGGGTCTACTCATCGACGGCGAGTTCCTGCCACCGGCCTTTGTCGGGCAGATCAACGTGGTCGTTCAGGACGGAACCGGCCATCTGCACCGACTCCCGCTGGGAACGCTGGAGCCGAACACCGGTGAGCAACGCCTCGTGGTCGATCTGACCGAGTCGGCCGGAGGCGCCGCGTTCGCTCCGGTTCATCCGCTGGCGATCATCGACATCGAGCTGCGGGTCACGGCACCGTTGTTTCTCAACCGTGAGATAACGATCGACATTCTGCGGTTCGACGCGGTCGACGAGGATGGTGTGGCCACCTCCATCGATCTCGAGCCTCCGGGAGAGGAGCCCTGGATACCGTCGATCGTCACCCAGGGTCGCAGCGCCGGCCAACCGATGATCGACGTGACCGCGAGCGACGGCACCGTCCGCCTCGACATCGACACGGCGGTCGCTGCGTCGTTCGGCGCCACCAACGTCTTGTTCAGTGCCCGCCCGGGACCGTGGCCGCTTCCCGATGCCTTCCCTGTCGTCGGTTCGGAACGGTGGCTGCGCGACAGTCGAAGTGAGGTCGGCGATGACGTCAGCCTCACGTCGATCCGCGCCCTCGATGATGCCGCCACGATCGTCGGAGCGGTGGATGTGTTCCCGACGGTGAACCCGGCGACCGACGACGCCGTCATCATCGATCTGCCGACGATCGAGATCATCGACTACGAGCTCGGCCGGCCGATCCGGACCGCCGACGAGTACTGGCTGGCCGTCAGCGGGTCGCCGACCACCGAGGTTGCGGCGACTCTCACCGCACCGCCGTTCGAGTCGGTGGCGGTCGACGGGCGGCAGCGGCGTTACGTCAGCCTCACGACCGATCCCGCCGCGCTCGCCACCATCGGGGCCTTCACGATCGGGTTCGTGGTGGCAACCGTGTTCGCGGTGTTGGTTTTCGTGGCCGTGACCGCGGTCTCGGCCCGGGAGCGACGCAGCGAGTTCACGCTGCTCCGGGCGTTCGGGCTCGGGCCGCGCCAGTTCGTGGGCTGGATGACCACCGAACAGCTGGCGATGGTGGTGGTCAGCGTGTTGCTGGGCGCCGCCGTCGGCTTCGCCCTGTCGGCGGCAGTTCTGCCGCTCATCTCCATCGGGCAGCAGGGAACACCGGCGGTACCGCCCGCTGAGCCCCGGTATCCGTGGTCGACGATCGCAGCGGTCGTGCTGGCCCCTCTGGCGGCGTTGGCGCTCACGATTCTTGCCACGGCGCTGCGCCGTGAGCGCGACTCGCTCGGTAGCCGCCTGCGCGAGGGAACGACATGACCGGCATCAGGATCTGGCTCACCGCCGGCCTCCGGTTGTGGCGTCGCGTCGTGCGCACCCGGCCCGCCATCGCGCTCGCCATGTTCGTGGTGACCTTCGTGGCGGCCGTGTTGGTGACGTCGGGAGCCCGACTCCTCGATCGGGTGTCGAGTGACGATCTCATGGTCGCACTCGACTCGGCCGAGCCCCGGGCCGCCAACATCCAGTACGTGAGCGACGGCCGCATCGGTGTCGGCTCGGAGGAGGAGCCGCTGCTACAGATAGCGGATCGGGGTGACGCGATTTTCGACGACGAGCTTCCCGAGTCGATCCGGGAGATCATCTCCGATCAGCAGTTCGTGATCGAGTCGCCACCGTTTCGCGTCAGCTCGTTTCCGGATCAGGACGAGGGTCCGTTCACGAGAACGCTGCGATTCCGGTTCCAGTCGGAACTCGATGAGCACCTGGCCGTGGTGGAGGGGCGCGCCCCGGCTGGGCGGGAGTTGCGCTCCGTGCTACTCGGGTCGGGTTGCCCTCCCGATATGAGCGCGGTGGCGGATTTCGAGCCCGCCGATGACGTCGACTGCCGTGTCACCGACGTTCCCGTCTACGAGGTCGCAGCCACGGCCCGCACCCTCGAGGACCTCATGGTGAACGTCGGTGACACGGTGGTGCTGCGCCCCGAGCTGACGCATCTCCGCTGGGCCTTCATCCGAGCCGAGCTTCTGGATCGAGTGATCCTGGTCGACATCGTCGGCGAACTCGAACTCACCGATCCGTCGGACGACTATTGGTTCGGCGACGATTCGCTCCACCGGCCCCGAGTGGCGGAGAATCCAGACTTTCGGCTGATCTTCGCCTCCGCCGTGACGCCCGATGTCGACTACCGGCCGATGGTGCGCGACATCCAGGACGTGCACTTCGACTTCGCCTGGCGGTACCGCGTCGACCCGGAGCGGATCGACCAGACGGAGGCCGCCGACCTGGCCGCTGAGATCGGCAAGCTCGGTTCCGACGAGGATCAGGTGGTCACGCTCATTCCGGAGATCGTCGCTCAGCATCTCGGGGAACGGGCGCTTGCCGTTGGGCTCATGTCGACGTCGTTCGCCGGGGTTCTCGTGGTGGCGGCGGCGGCCGCGTTCGTGTTGGCGTCGCTGAGTGCCGATCGTCAACACCATTCGATTCGTCTGCTGCTCGACCGGGGTGTCGGGCGGGGTGGATTGCGGTGGACGGGTTTGTGGCACGGGCTCGTGGTTGCGCTGCCGGCGGTGGTTCTGGCGCTGGTGGTGGCCGGTTGGCTGATCGACGAGGGCCGCTGGTCGAGGCCGTTCGTGGCGGGCGCTGTGCTGACTGTTGCCGTGGTCGGCGCCGTTGCCGCCGCCGTGTGGCTGGCCACCAACCGGGCGGCGGGGCAGCTCGTCGAGTCGCTGATTGCGTCGGCCCGGCGAGTGGTGCGAGACGCTGCTCTCCTGATTCTCGCCGTGGGTGCGGTGGTGCTGGTGCGGCGGCGGGCGGAGTTCGACATCGCGGCGGAGAGCGACCTCGACCTGCTGTTGGCGGTGGCGCCGCCGTTGGTAGGACTCGCGGCCGGGGTGGTGACGATTCGGCTGATGGCTCCGCTGTTCGGAGGCCTTGCGGCGCTCGGCCGACGGCTGCGGGGGATGGTTCCCTTCGTCGGGTTCCGGCGGCTGATCAACCAGGGCCGAGCCGCCCGTTCGGCAGTCGCCATCGTGGTGCTGGCCGTCGGGATGGCCGGGTTCGCGACCACGACGACGGCGGCGGTCGACGAGGCCCAGATGGTCAACGGCTGGCAGCTGGTCGGGGCCGATCTGGCCCTCCGGGGTCAGACCCTCGACGCCCCGGTCCCACCTCCGGTGGTGGAGTTGGCGTCGGCCCGCTCGTCGACGGTCGTCGCCGGGTTCCAGCAGCCGAGTACCGGGGTGATCGCCCCCGCCGGTCTGCCGGCCGTGGAGTTGATGGCGGTGGATACCGGCGGTTACCGGTCGCTGCTCGCCGAATCGCCACTCGAGTCGACGGTCGTCGATCTCCTGATCGACGCCGACGAGCCTGCTGGCGACGAACCGGATGGTGACGTGATCCCGGCGGTCGTCTCGGGCAGCTGGACGCCCGCGGATCGGCCCGGCCGGGGGGACCGCATCGATCTCCAGATGGGAACCACCCGCATCCCTCTGGAGGTTGTTGGCGTGGTCGGCGAGCTGCCCGCCAGCCCGGCTGGTCGACCCGGGGTGCTCGTGGATCTGGAGCGGCTGCGGGCGGCCGGTCCACCATCGCTCGCGCCGTCCACGGTGCTGTTCGTGAGCACCGACGACGATCCGGAGGCGACCGCTGCGCTCCGCGCCGAGGTGGCCGAACTCGACTCGACCGTTCGGATCGCCGACCGGTTCGAACATCTGGACACCCTGGCCGCCGATCCCTTCGTTCGTTGGACCGACGTCGGGATGCGCCTGCTGACCGGATTCGCGGTTGCTTTGGCTGTGCTCTCCGTGGTGTCGGCGTTGGCCATCAGTGCACCCACACGTCAGCGTGATCTCGGCCTGCTGACGACGATGGGTCTCGGCTCCCGACAGGCTGCGCTGGTGACCACCATCGAGCAACTGGTACCGATCGTGGTGGCGGTTCTGGCCGGTGCGGCCGTGGCGGCGGCGTTGGTCCGGTTGATCGTGCCCGCATTGAATCTGACGGCTTTCTCCGGTGGTCCGCTTCCGGTGGAGGTTGGTCTCGTCGATTCGGGTACTGCGGTGGTGGCGCTGATCGCTCCGGCGGTTGCGGTGGTGGGTGCGGTGTTCGTTGCCGTGTTGGTGTCGACGTGGTGGTTGGTCGGGCGACGAGTCGAATGGGCGAGTCGAATGGAGTTCGAATGAGTGCGCTGATTGAATGCAACAACCTGGTCAAGATCTACAAGACCGCTGAGCTGGAGGCTGTTGCCCTCCAAGGGCTCGATCTCGAGGTCGACGAGGGCGAGCTGATCGCCATCGTGGGAGCATCCGGTAGTGGGAAGTCGACGCTGCTCAACATTCTGGGTGGCGTCGACGTGCCGTCCGCCGGCGATGCGCAGGTCGACGGGTCGGACCTTCTGAAGATGTCGGCACGGGACCGGGTCGACTACCGGCGCCGGGTCGTCGGGTTCGTGTGGCAGCAGACGGCCCGCAACCTGCTCCCGTATCTGAGTGCCCGGGAAAACGTGGAGCTGCCGATGGCGCTCGACGGTCGTTCCCGCCGGTCGGTGCGCGAACGGGCCACGGAGTTGCTGGAACAGGTGGGGCTGGGCGATCGGCTCGGGCATCGGCCGGCTCAGCTGTCGGGTGGCGAGCAGCAGCGGGTGGCCATTGCGGTGGCTCTCGCCAACGAGCCTCGGGTGCTACTGGCCGACGAGCCCACCGGCGAGCTCGACAGCGACACCGCCAACGAGATCGTGGAGCTGCTACGAACGGTCAACGACGAGCACGGGGTGACGATCGTGGTGGTCACCCACGACCCCCTCATCGCCGATCACGTGAACCGCACCGTTGCCATCCGTGACGGCCGTACGTCGAGCGAGGTGCTGCGCCGTACGGAGTTCGACAGCTTCGGTGGCTCACAACTCGTTGCCGAGGAGTTTGCCGTGCTCGATCGGGTCGGCCGACTCCAGCTCCCTCACGACTACATGGAAGCCCTCGAACTCCGCCAGCGGGTGCGCCTCACGCTCGACCCGGATCACATCAACGTGTGGCCCGACCGTGACAACGGGGAGGCATCGAAGTGAACGCAGCACCCGTTCTCGAGGCTCGAGACCTGAGCCGGACCTACGACCAGGGGCCGACCGAGGTCCACGCGCTGCGTGACGTGTATCTCGCCGCGTCCCCGGGATCGGTCGTGGTGGTGCGCGGCCGGTCGGGTAGCGGCAAGACGACCCTGCTGAACCTGCTCGGCGGCCTCGACAATCCAACGGCCGGGTCGGTCTCGCTCGACGGTGAGCCGCTCCATTCCATGGGCGAGGCCGAGCGTTCGGCCACGCGTCGGACCAAGATCGGCTTCATCTTCCAGTCGTTCGGCTTGCTCCCGATGCTGTCGGCTGTAGAGAACGTGGAGCTGCCAATGCGCCTGATCCGGGCCGACGTCAGTGAGCGGCAGAATCGAGCGGAACAGCTGCTGGAGTCCGTTGGACTCGGTCACCGAGGCAAACACCGGCCTACCGAACTGTCGGGCGGGGAACAGCAGCGGGTGGCGATCGCCCGGGCGCTGGCCAATCGACCCCGGCTCCTGCTGGCCGACGAACCGACCGGTCAGCTCGACTCGTCGACCGGCCGGGAGATCATCGATCTGTTGGCCTCCCTTGTGCGCTCCGACGGGATCGCCGCGGTCATCGCCACCCACGACGCCGCCATCACGGCGGTGGCCGACCAGGTGATCGAGCTGCGTGACGGCCAGGCCCGGCACCTTCCCATGCGACCGGAACCGCAGTAATTTCCGGACGGGACACGTCGTAACCACCGCTTTTGCTGCGAGTCTTGGAACATGAGTGATTCTTCGACGTGTGCGTTCATCGGCCTTGGCAACATGGGTTTCCCCATGGCCGGTCACCTGCTCGCCGCCGGCCACGACGTTCGGGCCTACAACCGGACATCGGAGGTGGCCGAGCGGTGGCTGGAGCGATACGGCTCGGGAACCATCGGCGCCACACCGGCGGAAGTGGCGGCGGGCGCCGACTTCGTGTTCATCTGCGTGGGCGGCGACGACGACGTACGATCCGTGGTTTACGGCGACAAAGGCGCACTCGGAGCCCTGGCCGAAGGTACCGTGATCATCGATCACACCACAGCGTCGGCCGACCTGGCCCGCGAACTCGACGCAGCGTGCCGGGAGGTCGGCGTCGGTTTCATCGACGCCCCGATCTCCGGCGGTCAGGCCGGCGCCGAAGCCGGTCAGCTCAGCGTGATGTGCGGCGGCGATCCCGATGACTTCGCCAGGGCGGAGCCGGTGATCGACTCCTACGCCAAGGCGATCACCCTCGTAGGCCCGGCGGGATCCGGGCAACTGACGAAGATGGTCAACCAGATCCTGTGCGCCGGGGCGATCCAGGGAGCGGCCGAGGCGTTGGCCTTTGGGGAGCAGGCCGGCCTCGACATGAACCTGGTGTTCAACGCCGTATCGCAAGGGGCGGCCGGGTCGTGGTACCTGTCGAATCGAGCGGAGACGATGTTGGCCGACGAGTTCGACTTCGGCTTCGCCGTCGACTGGATGGCCAAGGACCTCGGCCTCGTCGCCGACGAAGCCGAATCCATCGGCGCCCCCACCCCCCTGACCGCGATGACCAGGAAGTTCCTAACCGCCAGCCAGACTGCGGGCGACAACCGCAAGGACGCCACCGTGATCATCCGTCGCTACCGAGAGCAACGTAAGTAGCGAGGGCGCCCGCCCCACCCGTGTAGCACTATTCAGTTATCAAGTAGCTGGCTGCCCTCACATCGATTACGCCGCTTTGGGTGATCCCCTCACCGGTGGTGGCCCGATCCGGTCGGGTCGGGTGGTGGCGTAGTGGCTGCCATCAGGGCAGCAGATATCGACGGTGCGGTCATCGCCGTCGAGTTTGATCACCCATCCGCCTTCATGCACTGCGTGATGATGCTCACTGCAAAGGGGGATCAGGTTGCACAGATCGGTTGGACCACCGTGTTCCCACTCGTGCACATGATGTAACTGGCACCACGCCAGCGGTGCGTCGCATCCGGCCCACACACAGCTGCGGTAGATGGCTCGAGTGGCTTTCCATTGGGCGTCAGTAGCAGTGCGATACCTGCGGCCCACATTGACCGGCACCCCCAGGGGGTCAAGCACAATTCGCTGCAACACCGCATCACAGGCCAACCGAGAGATCGACTCCGGAGCCAACCGGTGACCGCCGGCGGTTTCCCGCACCGACCGGCCGTGGGAACCGTTGTTGAACGTTTCCCAATCAACCACCACCGAAACATGGGGTCGACCAGAACCGCTGGCACCGGACACTCCGGTAAGAAGGTTGTAGGCGGCGTCGGCCGCCAACGACTGGCTCTTCGTGACCTCGCCCTGATTGGCGAGCCGGGTCAGTTCGGCTTCGACCGACCCGAGGATCGCTTCGTAGCGTTCCGGGTCGAACTCGCCATGCACATGCCCCAGCCCGGTGGCTTCGTCAAACCAGTGCTTCCAGGTCGACTGAGCCCGCCGATCGTTCGAGTCACCGAGCCCGTCGTCGCCCTTGATGGCCTCGACCATCAGGCGCACGCGGCGGGCGAAGGTATCAACCGGCATCGACACCGCAGCATCGACCAACGCCTGGCAATCCAACATCGCCAAGTCATCACCGGTCAGGCCTTTGACCGCCAACACAATGGCGTCAACCTGCCCAGCACCGATCCGTCCGGCCGTAACAGCGGCGGCAACCAGCGGTAGATCACCGAGCAGGCGGGCCCGGTCGGCCTCCCGGCGAGCCGCCCGCCCACGAACCGCGTGGCCGTCACCCAACAGCGTGCCATGAGCACCACGACCCAAACCTTCGGCCGCCTGCGCATCAGCAGCCGCGGCGATCATCATCACCACCCCGTCCAACGCCTGTTGCCCAGACCGAACGCCCTCAATCAGAACGACGAGATCATCCGGCCCGCATGAGCCGACATCGATCGAAGCGGCAAGAGGACCAAGTGACCGGAACACCTCAACAGCATCGGCAACACACACCGAACCATCGAAACCACAATCCGCCACAAGAGCCGCCAATCGTCAACACAACACCAAGAACAAGGTCACCCGAAGGTGAGAGAAGCGGCCCCGATCCGCTGACAACACCCACCCTACCACGAACAAACGATCGATGCAACAAACGTTCGAGAGAAAGGCCCGATATCGGAGAACGTCGACGCCGACCGCCCGGTTGTTCGTGCCGTACGCCCCGAACCGGGGACACATTCGCTTTCGACAGAAAGGTATGTACGCAGCGCTGAGCCACTTCGCCAGATCGGTAGCGTTCGTGATGTTGACGAGTGCGGTCGTGGTCGTCGCTTCAGAGAAGATGTTCTGGTACACCGGCGCCTACCGAGCCGGGCCGTTGATCGAGTTGACGCTGTTCTACTCGCTCGCCGTGATGCCGCTGCTGTACGCCATGGGCCGATACGAAGTCGACACAACCGGCCGGCTGGTGCTGGCTGCAGGCATCTTCGCCATGGTGACCGAGGGCGTCATCACCCCTGTCGTCTACAGCGACGGCCCCTTCCCCGTCATGTTCTTCTACTTCCTGGGCTGGCACGGGCTCCTCAGCGTGGTGTTCCTCTGGTACACGGTCCACCGCTGGGCGCTTCACGGGCGGCGACGAAGCCTCGCCCTGTGGTCAGGTCTGCTGGGCCTGGCCTGGGGGTTGTGGTCCACGAACTACTGGCGCCCCGTGACGATCGCCGAACAGGCGGCCGAGAACCGAGAGGAAGCGGGATTCTGGGAGATCGGCCAGTGGTCAGTTCCCAAGTTCGCCCTGTTCGCGTTCGGCTTCACCGCCCTGGTGATTTCATGCCACTGGCTGTTGGGATTTGTGTGGCCCCGTGATTGGAAACCGAGCCGGGCCTGGACGATTTTCGTCGCCGTCGCACTCGTCGCTTACCTGGGTCTGTGGACCGTCGCAATCCCCTACGCTCCACTGAAGTTCGCCGCCTTCGTTGGACTCCTGGTGTGGCTGCTGCATCGGTCGCGCCCGCAACTTGACTCGGCGACCACCCTGCTGGCGGCCAACGCAGGTCGGGTACGGCTGGTCGATCTGTTGCCACTGGTTAGCATGCCGGCCGGAGCGGTCGTAATGTACGCGCTGATGGCCGATCTCGACGCCGCGGACCCAGCCCTCGATCTCATCTATCAGTCCCTTGTGGTCATCACAGCTCTGGCCGGAGCCGTCGCCGCCGTCTGGTCGGTCTCCACTGCCAGACAAAGGAACCGGCGAGCCAAGGCCGGCCGTTGACCCGTAAGCGGATCGGCTATGGTCGGGCTCGCAATGGAACTCACGCGAAAAGTGGTCGTTCTCGACGCCGCCGACGTCGGCCGGGTCAGTGCATTCTGGGCCCAGCTGCTCGGCGGCGGGGTCGTCGATGACGACGATGGTTTCCACTGCGTGATCGACGCCGGAGGAGAGTGGGTGATCGGCGTGCAACACGTCCCGAATCACCAGCCACCGGAGTGGCCGGATGGTAACCCCCAGCAGGTCCATCTGGACTTCCACGTGACGGACCCTGAAGCTAGCATCGCCCATGTCATCGCCATTGGCGCGAAGCCGCTCCTGACCGATGCCGATCCTGGTGCTGGTGGGGAGGGACACCACGTCTTTGCCGATCCGGCCGGTCATCCCTTTTGCATCGGGTGGGGCCACCCCGCTGCTGAGCAGCTCGCTCGATATCTGGCGGAACATCCACCGAAAACGGCCGCCAATGAGCGTGTGGGTAAGTCCAGCGGCGACATCCGAGACCTCGACGCGCCGTGAGACGGTCGTGTGACCGTCCACTCCTTCCTGTTCGTCCACAGTCCCCTCGTGGGTCCGTCCTCCCTCCGGCGCCTCGCGCTGGCAGCATCGGTTCTGGGACACCAGGTCGCTCTACCCGACCTGACACCCACGGCCACCGCAGTACAGCCGCACCACGAGTATCTCCGGAGGGCGGTCGCCGGAGCACAAGTTCGCTCGACCGAACTCACCATCGTTGGTCACTCGGGTGCCGGCGCATTCTTGCCGGCAATCGACGACAGCATCGCCGCCGACACAGCCCTGATCTTCGTCGACGCCGTCATTCCGCCCCGGGAAGGTGCTCACACCACGCCCGCACCAATGAAGGACATCCTCGACGAGCAGACGGAGGACGGCCTCCTGCGACCATGGCTCATGTGGTGGCCCCACGAGGTCCTGTCGGAACTCCTCCCCGAAGCGAGCGACCGGGCCGAACTGATGTCGGACATGCCTCGACTCCCGCGATCGTTCTACGACGTCGCCGTCGACGCCCCGCCAGGCTGGTCGGAGGGCGCGTGCGCCTACCTCCGCCTCAGCGCCGGCTATGACGGAGAACTCGATGAGGCGGTCGCCCGCCACTGGCCGACGGCCACGCTCGATTCGACCCACCTCGGCACGCATACCCATCCCGACCAGATCCTCCACGAGGTCCTCCGGCTCGCCGATCGGATCCGTTCTCGGTAGGCGACAAGACCCGCAACATGTCCCGTGCTACCCGAAAGACTTCTCGAGGAACGCGACGAGCCGCGTCTCATAAACCTCCGGACCGACGTTCCACGAGGCGATGTGGCCGGCTCCTTCCATTTCGACCAGCTCGACGAGATCAGGGCGACGTTCGGCCAGCCGGCGACTCGGTTCCACTGGCACGCTCTCGTCGGCCGTACCGTGAAAGATGAGAATCGGAGTCTCGTATTCGGCGGCATCGGCCGTGTAATCGAGTTGACTCCAGTCGACATCGAAACGCCAGCCGGTGAGTGTCGTGGCAACGAACCTCAGGGTCCGGGGAACACCCAAGCCGGCAATCGACACGTTGTCCGCCTGATGGTCGACGGCAGCGCCGAAGTCGAGCATCGGGGCATCGAGCACAACGGCGTCCACCCTGCCAACATCGTCCGACTCGCGAAGAAAGCTGGCGGCGATGGCGCCGCCCATGGAGCTGCCGAGAACCGCAACGTCATCCGCACCCTGAGCTCGTGCGTAGTCGACAGCTCCGGCGAGGTCCTCCCATTCGGTCAACCCCTGGCGATAGTAACCGGAAGGGTCGACCGGCATGCCCGGGTCGTTCCGGTAGTTGATCACGAGCACGTGCATTCCGGCATCGTGGAGAGCGGTCAGGGGACGGAGCGCATGACGCAACGATCCTGACTTCCCGTGTACGAAGATGACCCAGCCATTTCCCTCGGCCGGCACGTGCCAGGCGTTCATCGGCCCCAATGGCGTGTCGAACGCGACGGTGTCGAAGGACAGGCCCAACGCCGTCAACGGGTCACCTTGGTGGACGAAGACATCGAGAGCAACCAGCGAACCGGGCGCAGGAGTCCCTGACACCGGCTCGAACGAACGGTCAACGCGGTCGTCGTCACGAGACAAGACGTCGCCCACGATCCCGTGTCCAGTCGGCCAGACCACACCGCGGATGCCCTCAACGCCCGGGTCACCCGCCTGGCCCTTTGTGGCGCTCAGCCCGACGGTGTCCTCGGTCACGGCGAGTACCTCGAACTGGCGGTTGGGTTCTGGAGGTGGAATCGGCGTCAGTGCGCCCGAGCGGATCTGGTTCGAGAAGTACCAGCCACCGCCCAGGTGTAGACCCACGACGAGCACCGCAAGCAGTAGGACGACTCGGGTGATCAGCGGTCGCCAACGGCCAAGGGGCGACGAAATGACCGGCAGGTCGTTTTCAACGGTGTCGTCAGCTGACAACTCGACTGGACCATCGCGCATGGCCGTCCCCAGCTCTGGTTCGGACTCTCGCCCACCTTACATCGAGGGCCAACGGCAACAGGCGCGATCACAACGTGATCGTCCTGCGATTCTTCGGTTCTGCGTGTGCCAGTCGTCGCCCAGCGACGTTTCGCACACGCAGAAGCGAGGTCGCCTCGGCAGATCACGACGACTACCCTGGATACATGACCGGCGGCATGCCCTACCATCTCGGCGACGGCCACCACCCCTCGGCCAACGGCACCGAGCTCGACCACGACGAGTCGATCAGCCAACGTGTCGTGCGGCTCACCGCCGGATCCGCCTTCGCCCTCATCGCCGTCTACATCGTCGCCATCTGGGCCATCGAGATCGTCGACACCTTCCTCCTCGGCAGCAACCTCCAGCGGGGCGGCATCCGCCCGAGGGAAACCGAAGGCCTCGACGGCGTGCTCTGGGCCCCGTTTCTCCACAGCGACTGGGGCCACGTGTTGTCGAACACCGCCCCTATCGCCATACTCGGCGGCCTCGTGGCCATACGGGGACGGGCCCGCTGGGTCACCGTCACCGTGGCCGGCGCGCTCATCGGTGGCGGGCTGACCTGGCTACTGGGCGGCACCGGCAATCACATCGGCGCCAGCGGTGTCGTCTTCGCCTACTTCGGCGCACTCCTCGGCGCGGCGTTCTTCGAGCGCAAACCTGCCGCCCTCGCCCCGGCCCTCGTGGCGATCATGCTGTATTACGGCCTGATCGTCGGCCTCGTCCCCCAGGAAGGCATCTCGTGGGAGGGCCACCTGTTCGGCGTGATCGCCGGGCTGCTGGTGGCCAGGGTGGTGGCCGAGATCCCGCAGCGCAGGTTAGACGACGACGAAGACGACGTCGACCTCAGCGCGTTCCCGCCCGACTTCGACTTCGGCATCGAGGACTGACGTCAACCACCTCGGGCCCAACAACTAGCCGTCCCGCTCCCACAGCTCGATGAAGCGTTCGAGCGATGCGGTCGCCGGTCCGACGTCGTCAGTGGCCAGCACGTCGATGAGCAGCCCACGGGTCACCGCCACCCCGAGTCGGATGTCCTCGGGCGATCGGGGCGTGCCGAGGCGCTCGGCGATCTCGGCCGCCTGCTGCAGCCACGGCTCGGTCAACGAGTCGAGGAAACCCTCGGTGCCGGGGCGTCCGTGGAAGGCGTGGGCCACCACCTCGTAGAAGAGTCGCACGAACGGTCGCAAGTCCGGATCCGAGACACGCGCCCACAGCGCTCGGATCAGCTCCGAAGGATCGGTAGCCGTCTCGGCCAGGGCCGCCAGCGTGCGCCGCTGATCCTCCTCCACCGCAGCCACGATCGCCGCCACCAGTCCCTCCCTCGAGCCGAAGTGATAGAGCAGCATGCGATGGCTGGTGCCGACCCCGGCGGCGATCTCCCGGAGGCTCAGATCGCTGAGGCCCTGCTCGGCGACGTGGTTCATCACGGACTGCAGCAGCGAGGCTCGGGCTTCGGACATGAAATCCACTCTAGCCAAAAAACTGTACCAAATGGTACACTCAACTCATGGCACACGAACCGATCACCCACACACTCGACATCGATGCCCCGATCGACACGGTCTGGGCCTTGACGATCGACATCGAGTCATGGCCCGACATGAGCCCCACGATGACGTCGATCGAACGCCTCGACGATGGCCCTTTGCAGGTCGGCAGCCGGGCGCTCGTCAAGCAACCGGCACAGCGTCCGACGACCTGGACGGTCACCCGCCTCGAGGAACCGACCCTCTTCGAGTGGGAGGCGACCGTCTGGGGCGTGCGGATGGCGGCATCGCACCGCCTCGAAGCGATCGACACCAGTTGTCGCAACACGCTCTCGGTCGCCATGTCGGGCCGAGGCGCACGGCTGCTCACCATGCTCGCCGGCAGACAGATCCGGCGAGCCATCGGCCAAGAGAACGAGGGCTTCGGTAAGGCCGCCACCGCAGCGAAGTCGCCGGACCGGGCAAAGCCGTAGGCGAGTCGCCGACGCAACCGACCCGAACCTAAGCTGGCCTCATGTTCATCAACGGCGAATGGATCGACGCACAGTCGGGGGCCACGTTCGAGATCACCAACCCGGCCACCGGCGAGGTGATCGGCACCATGCCCGACGGCGCAGCGGCCGACGCCGAGGCCGCCATCGCGGCGGCCGACGCGGCCTTCGACGGCTGGGCGGCCACCACCGCCTTCAAGCGGGCCGACATCCTCATGACGGCCTGGAACCTCATGAACGAACGGGCCGATGAGCTGGCCCGGCTCATGGTCACCGAGCAGGGCAAACCCCTCAAGGCCGCCACCTTCGAGGTCGGCTACGCCGCCGACTTCATCCGCTGGTTCGCCGAGGAGGGCCGCCGTCTCAGCGGCGAGTGGCTGCCCTCGGGGCGCCCCGATCAGCGGTTCCTGTCGGTCCGTCAGCCGATCGGTGTCGTGGCCGCGGTGACCCCGTGGAACTATCCGATCTCGATGCTGACCCGCAAGATGGCCCCTGCCCTGGCCGCCGGTTGCACCCTCGTGCTCAAGCCTGCCGAGGCCACTCCACTGTGCGCCAAGGCCGTGTTCGAGATCTTCGACGAGGCCGGTGTGCCGCCCGGCGTCATCAACCTCGTGACCGCCGCCGACCCGGTCCCCATCGGCGACGTGTTCACCGGCGACGCCCGGGTGGGCAAGCTCACCTTCACCGGCTCAACGGCCGTCGGTCGCCAACTGGCGGCCAAGGCCGGCGCGTCCCTCCAGCGGGTGTCGGTGGAGCTGGGCGGTCACGCCCCGTTCATCGTCTACCCCGACGCCGATGCCGAGAACGCGGCCAAGGGGGCGGCCGCCCTCAAGTTCCTCAACGCCGGTCAGGCGTGCATCAGCCCCAACCGCCTCTACGTGCACCGCGACGCCGCCGATGCGTTCGTGAACATGTTGACCAAGCGGGTGTCGGGGCTGGTGACCGGCAACGGGATGGACGACGGCGTCGGTGTCGGGCCCCTTGTCAACGACGCGGCCGTCACCAAGGTCGCGGCCCAGGTCGACGACGCCAGGGCCAAGGGCGCAGGCGTGCCCGTCGGTGGGCAACGGCTCACCGACAACGGTCTGGAGCGCGGTTACTTCTACGCTCCCACCGTCCTCACCGATGTGACCCCCGAGATGACCGTGTACCGGGAGGAGACCTTCGGCCCGGTGGCGCCCGTCGTGATCTACGACGACGTCGACGAGGTCATCGAGCTGGCCAACGACACGCACTATGGCCTCGCCGCCTACGTCTACACCGACTCGATGCGCACCGCCATCACGGCGTTCGAGCGGCTGCGGTTCGGCATCATCGGCATCAACGACGTCAACCCCACCTCGGCCACGGTGCCCTTCGGCGGCATGAAGGACTCGGGGTTGGGCCGGGAGGGCGGCCACGAGGGCCTCGACGAATACCTGGAGACCAAGGTCGCGGGCATTTCCCTGCGGTAGCGGGCCACCGGCGCGAGACGATCACGTCGCCGGCGAGCCGGGCAGCAGCGACATGACGCCCACCTGCTCCAGCACCATCCACAGCACGAAGATCCCGTAGGCCACCAGCAACAGCCAGCTCTCGAGCTTGCTCAGTTCGAGACCGGTGCGAAGCTGGGCGAACAGGATGATCGTGGCCAGCGTCAGGAAGCCGACGAGCGGCACCGCCACACCGAACTGGAAGGCGACGCTGCCGGCGATAAGCACACCGGCCGGTACCGCGATGAGCAGGTCGAAGATGTTGCTCCCCAACACATTCGACATGCTGACCACGCCCTCGCCCCGGCGGGCCAGGCGGATCGAGATCAGGGCGTCGGGCACACTGGTGACACCGGCGATCACGGTGATGCCCCAGACGAACGGCGGGATGCCGGTGGTGTCACCGAAGAACAGGGCGGCACGAACCAGCCCCTCCACCCCGGCCACAACCAGCACCAGGCTGAGAGCCAACAGACTCCACTGCCGTGCGACCCGCAGATCGCTCGGCGGCGCCTCGGGCCTGGTGTCGGCCACCTCCTGTTGTTGGATGAAGACGTAGAGCGCGTAGAGGCCGATGGGTATGAGGGCGAGCGGCCGGGTGATGGTGCCGGTCAGGGTCTCGACCCCGTTGGTCGATGTGTCGGGGTTGTAGATGAGGGCGAAGCTGAAGGTGAGAACGAAGACCGCCACGGCGATCAGGTAGAACTGGGCGTCCTTGTAGACCAGTTCCTTGTCGCTCAGCACGCCTTCCTCGGACATCACGCCCGACAGCCCGGGGATGACGAGGATGTTGAAGATGGCCGAGCCGATCACCACACTCAGGCCGAGTTCGAACTCGCCGTGGATGAGCGTGGCCAGCACCGTTGACGACAACTCGGGGAAGCTCGAGCCGATGGCCACCACCATGGCCCCGTGGACGACGGGGGGCAGCCCGTAGAACAGGGAGAGCTGTTCGGCGGAGGTCTCCAGGAGGTCGGATCCCCGCCACACCACAACGCTGGCCACGATGGCTATGACCAGCCAGATCACGATCGACATGGGGCCTGAACCTAGCACGCGTTCGACCCGGAGACGACGCCGGCGACCGTGGCGAGAAAGCTATTGACTTATCGACTTTCGATATGTATCGTCTGATCTCAGACATATCGAAAGTCGATAAGTCGATCAGCCATCCCCATCCCCTCGGACACCTGACGGAGACCCCCCATGTCGAACCAATCTGCTTCGACGCGCCAACAAACCCAATCAACCCGCCTCGGAACCATTCTCGAAGGCATCGCCATCGTCGGCCTCGCCGCCGCCGCACTCCAGATCGTGCTCGTCCTCACCGGGCCGTATGTTCTCGACATCCGCCCCGGCGGGATGAACATCTTCGACTCCGACGCGGTGATGAACGTGCGGGCGGAAGTCGACTTCCCGGTCGACTTCGGCGACCGCCTCACCTGGGTCGAAACCGACGACGGCACCCGGGATGCGGCCACCGGCCTGGCCCCCGTCGAACTCGGCGGACCCGTCGAGGTCGCGCTCAGCTTCCTGGATCCCACGACCTCCCAACGGACGATCTGGGCCGTAAGTCAGATCGTGGCCCCGCTCCTCGTCGCCGCCGGCATCTGGCTCGTACTCCAGATCGTGCGCTCCACCCGCCGGGGGGATCCGTTCACCACCCTCAACGAGCAGCGACTGTGGGCGCTGGCCGCCCTGGTGGCGGTCGGTGGCACCGTCCATCAATTCATCGCCGGATTCACTCACATGCTGTTGATCCAACGGTCGGCGGCCGCCGACATGTTCGCACTGACCGCCACCCTCAGCTTCCTGCCGATCGTCTTCGGCCTGCTGATCGCTCTCCTGGCCGCCGTGTGGCGAATCGGCGTCGAGCTCCGCGAAGACGTGGAGGCGACGATCTAATGCCGCCGGACATCCCCCACCGCATCCACTGCCGGCTCGACGAGTTGCTCGACGGGAACGACCTGACCCTGACCGAACTCGCCGACCAGGTGGGGATCACCGTCGTCAACCTGTCGGTGCTCAAGAACGACCGGGCCAAGGCCATCCGGTTCTCCACCCTCACCGCCCTGTGCGAGGCCCTCGACTGTGAACCCGGCGACCTCTTCGCCCTGGCCGACGTGACCGCCCCGACCGATCAGTAGCGGCCCGCGAACCGGAGCTGGTCCACCTGGATCTCGGAGAACACCTCCGGAATGTGCTCCTTGTAGAGCGACCAGGGATAGGCCGTTGGACGGTTGCCGATCCGCTCGAACGCCTCCGCCACGAGATGAGCCGTCACCGGGCTGTCGGCACTCACGGCGAGCGCGTAGGCATTCAGTACGGGCAGAACCTCGGTCGGCGCCGGCGACGGTGTGGCCCACAGGAACGACTCCAACGCGCCGGCCAGTTCTCCGACAACCGCCTCCTCGTTGAGGTAGGCGGCGAGGTTGGCGCCCTCCCCGTCGAGCAGACCATGTTCGAGATGGGCGATCGGCAGCGACATCCGGGCCGGCGAATCGGGCGGGGCCTCCTGCTCGATCCAGCGGGCGAAATCGAACGTCGCGTCCTGCGAGCCGCCCCACTTCTCGGTCAACCCCTCCAGGTACTCACGGCAGGCATCGGGGCGGAACGGGTCGCGGCTGTGGGCGTTGTCGAACCGCTGCCGTAACTCCTCCAGGCGTACGCCAAGCCCTCGGCCGCTGATCAGTAGGAACACCCACGGATCCGACAGACCAGGTCGGTCGCGGATGACGTCGTAGAGATGGCGTTCCGCTCGCTTGAGTGAATCCTGGTAGTCGGCGGCGGCCTCCTCCGCCCGGCGGGCCGCTTCGATGTCGCCGTGCTCGGCCCGGAAGGCAGCGGTGGCGACCCGGGTCTCGACCGCGGCCCGTGTCTCGTGGGCGTCCCGGATCAGTGCCGCGGCATGATAGCTGTGAGCCCTTGGCGAGTTCGTCGTCTCGGCCCAGCGGGAGAAGGTGATCGTCTCGATCCCGACGATCTGCCCGGTGATCGCCGTCGAATACAGCCAGTACTTCGGCGAGTTCTCGAGGAACGCCTCGAGCCGGCGCCAGTCACCGTCGACCAGATGGCGATAGGCGTTGCGCAGCTCGACGTCGGCCAGGAAGGGATCGAACCGATCGAGGCGAGGGGACTGGACCGGACCGTCCTTGGAGTGCTGGTTGTTTCGGAATGCCATGGGCGCGTCGATCCCTCCGAGGTCCACCAAGCGTACCGCCGTACGCTGGAGGCTGATGATGTCGATGCACATGCTGTGGCCCCGTGATGCCGAGTCGGTCAAAGACGTCCGGATCGGTCCGGACACGGCGGCCCGGATCTGGCGGTTCGCCAGCCCCTACCGAGGTCAGGTCGTCGGATTCCTGGCGGCCGTCATCCTCCAGGCCGTGCTCGGTCTCGTGCCTCCGCTGCTGTTCGGTTCGATCATCGACCGGGCCATCCCCAACGAGGACCGCCGCCTCCTGCTGATCTTCGCCATCGCCATCGTGGCCGCCGCGCTCCTCCAGGGTGTGGTGGGCCTGTTCGAGCGATTCTGGTCGTCCCGCATCGGCGAGGGTGTCATCTACGACCTGCGGGTTGCGCTCTTCGATCACGTGCAGAGGCTGCCGCTCGCGTTCTTCACCCGCACCCAGACCGGCACGCTCACCAACCGCCTCAACAACGACGTCATCGGCGCCCAGCGGGCACTCACGACCACACTCGGGACCGTGGTGTCGAATGTGATCACCCTCGTCACCACCCTGATCGCCATGTTCGTGCTCGAATGGCGGCTCACGTTGCTGGCGCTGATCCTGACCCCGATGTTCGTGCTCCCCTACCGCCGCATCGGGCGGATCCAGCAGGGCATCACCCGCGACGGCATGGACCTCAACGCCGCGATGAACTCCACGATGACCGAACGGTTCAACGTGGCCGGCGCACTCCTGGTCAAGCTGTTCGGGCGGGGCAACGACGAACTCGAACTGTTCTCGAGCCGGGCCTCCGAGGTGCGCGACATCGGCATCCGGTCGGCCATCTTCACCCGGGGCTTCATGACGGTGCTGTCGCTCCTCGGAGCGATCGGCACCGCCCTCGTCTACGGTCTCGGCGGGCTGTTCGCCCTAAACGGTTCGTTCTCGGTCGGCGAACTCACGGCGATGGGTCTGCTCGTCGGCCGCATCTACATGCCGCTCACCGGATTGACCAACGCCCGGATCGACGTGCTCACCGCGATGGTGTCGTTCGATCGGGTCTTCGAGGTGCTCGACGCCGAGAGCCCCCTGATCGATGCTCCCGACGCGAGCGTGCTGGCGAGGCCGCAGGGTCGCATCGAGTTCCGCGACGTGTCGTTCCGCTATCCCCGTTCCGACGAGCTGATCGTGCCCGGCCTGGAAACGCCGAGCGCCTCCACCAACGGCGACTCGGAGGCCGCCACCGCACCGGTGCTCCAGAACGTGAGCTTTGCGATCGAGCCGGGTCAACTGGTCGCCGTCGTCGGGCCGTCGGGCGCGGGCAAGACGACGCTCACGTCGCTCATCCCCCGGCTCTACGATGTCACCGGCGGCGCCGTCCTCGTCGACGGCCACGACGTTCGATCCCTCACGCAGGAATCGCTGCGGGCCGCCATCGGCGTGGTGGTGCAGGATCCGCACCTGTTCCACGAGTCGATCGGCGACAACCTCCGCTACGCCAAACCCGACGCCACCGACGCCGAGCTGCGCGAGGTGTGCCGGGCCGCCCAGATCAGCGAGGTGATCGAGGCACTGCCCGCCGGCTTCGACACGATCGTCGGCGAGCGGGGTTACCGGATGTCGGGCGGTGAGAAGCAGCGGTTGTCGATCGCCAGGATGCTCCTCAAGGATCCGGCCATGGTCATCCTGGATGAGGCCACCAGCCACCTCGACTCGGAGAACGAGGCGCTGGTGCAGGCCGCGCTGGCCCGCGCGCTCAGCGGGCGTACCTCGGTGGTCATCGCCCACCGCCTCTCCACGATCACCGAAGCCGACCAGATCCTGGTGCTCGACGACGGCCGGCTCGTCGAACACGGGCGTCACGACCAGCTGCTGGCCGCTGACGGACTCTACGCCGACCTGTACCATCTTCTTGTCCGCGACGGCGACGCCCCGAACGTTGCCGCCCAGACGGAATTGAACCCCACGTGAGACGCGCCGAACGATCATGACCGAGTCGAATGAACTGAATGGTCCGAGTGATCTGAACGACCTGTCGGCCACCGAGCAGACCCGGATGTTCCGCCACCGTGAGGTGTCGGCCACCGAACTGCTCGACGCCCACCTGACCCGCATCGACAAACGTAACCCGGCGATCAACGCCATCGTCGCCATGGACCCCGACGTGGCCCGGCGGCAGGCGGCGGAGCTCGACGACCGTCGAGCCAACGCCGTGACCGAGGCTGAGGTCGAGGCCCTCGGCCCACTCGCCGGCCTGGTCACGGCGTTCAAGGATCTGACCGACACCGCCGACTTCGTCACCACCTACGGTTCCCCCGCCCACGCTGGCAACCGCCCAGCCGCCGACTCGTTGACGGTGTCCCGCATCAAGGCCGCGGGGGCCATGGCGGTCGGCAAGACGAACGTGCCCGAGTTCGGCGCGGGCTCACACACCTTCAACCCCGTCTACGGCACCACCGTCAACCCGTTCGACCCCACCCGCAGCGCCGGCGGTTCTTCGGGCGGTGCGGCGGCCGCGCTCGCCTGCGGCATGATCGGCGTGGCCGACGGCAGCGACTCCGGCGGATCGCTGCGCAACCCGGCGGCCTGGAACAACGTCGTCGGGTTTCGACCGTCGGCCGGCGTGGTTCCCGTCAGCAGCGTCGGCAACCGTTGGGATCCGCTCCCGATCCACGGCCCCATGGCCCGCAACGTCGACGACATGACGCTGCTGCTGTCGGTGATCGCCCAGCCGAGCCCGCGGGATCCGATCGGGCGCGGCCTTCCGTCGATCCGACCGTCCACCCACCCTCTCGACCATCCGCTACGGGTGGCGTGGAGCTCCGACCTCGGTGGGCTGCCGGTCGAGCCGGCCATCACCGAGGCGCTCGCCGGGCTCATCCCGATCATGGAGAACGATCTCGGGTGGACGGTCACGGCCGCCGAGCCGGACCTGTCGGGAGCCGACGAAACCTACGAGACACTCCGGTCGTTCACCTACACCGGGCAGGCCGACAAGATCATGCCGTACCTCGATCAGGTCAAGGCCCCGGTGCGATCCGAGGTCGAACGGGGTCTGGCCCTCACCGGCGAGCAACTGGCGAAGGCGATCGGTCATCTGAAGGTGCTGTGGGACCGGGCCAACCGGTTCTTCGACGACTACGACCTGCTGATCGCCCCCGTCACCCAGGTCATGCCGTTCCCGGCCGACCAGGAGTACCCGACCGAGGTGGCCGGCCAGACGATGGAGAGCTACATCGAGTGGATGCGGATCTGCAGCCGTATCACGGCGCTCGGGCTTCCGGCCCTGTCACTTCCGGCCGGATTCCATGACGGCTTGCCCGTCGGCGCGCAACTCATCGGGCGGCCCCACGGCGACCTCGATCTGCTGCAGGCGGCAAAGACGCTCGAGGCGGCGCTGGCCTGAGTCGGGTCACCGCTCGGTCGACCACACACCACGAGGTTTGGCGGTTCTACGACCCGTTTGTGGGTCGTAGAGCAACAAAACCAGGGGTGTTGTTGCTCTGGATACGGATCCAGTCGATCATCAACCGCACCTCACCCTGGGGCGCCGGCATCCGGTCGGGCTCCGGCGAAGGCGTCGCCGGATCCAGGTGGATCGACACACCGAGCGGACCGGCGGCCTCCAGAGCCGAATCGTCCACCAGCTCCATCGGCAGACCCCCGTCGACCGACAAGGTGATCCGGCGGGTTGCCCGTTCCACGACGTAGGTCTGCCACCCGCTTCCACCGACGGCAATGTCGATCGGCCCGGAGGCGAGCCGCTCACCGCCCGACGGTTGCAACCGAACGAATCCCTGCATGGTGTCGTCGGCCCCGGCGTCGACGCGGGCTCGAAACGTCAGGCGGCCGTCGGTCATGCCGTACCCGAGCAGGCTCAAGCCACCGGTGATGAGCTCACCGGCCGCGTCGCCCGATCCCGGCTGGGCGGTGATCACCAGCGCGTGACCACCGGCGGCCTCCGGCTCGGGGGTCACCGACACGGCGGAGGGCCGCAGGACCACACCCTCCTGGTGACCATCGGAGTCGTGTATCCGCCAGGCTCCGGGATCGAGCGGCCCGGCGGCGAACTCCTCATACCAGGTGGTGTCCGGCGGCGCCCCGTCGGCGTCGCCACCGGCCGTCGTGGGTCCACCGAATACCGTCGGGGACGTACCGTTCGACTCGGTGGGGTCATCCGCGCCGCGGGGGGTCGAGCCTGACGTGGTCGGAGTCGTGGTGGGTGTCGCGGTCGTCGCGGTTGTCGTCGGTGGACTCGTCGTTGTCGTGGTCGGACGCAGCAGGTTGCCGGCGCCGGATTCGATGTACGCGGCGCCGTCGAGTTCGCTCAGCCCAAGCTCGGACGGCCCCGGGTCGTCGACCGTGCCGTGCCCGCCGTCGACTCGCCCGATCGTTTCGGTCCGCTCGGCCACCCTGTCGGCGACGGCCGACACGGTGGCATCATCCCAGAGGGCGACGACTGCCAGCGCGAGCCCGACAAGCACCCACACGGAGAGTCGCCAGCGCACGGCCATACCCGGCCTATCGGCAGACCGCGACCCGCGCTTAGGGCATTTGGCCCACTAGTCTCGAACCATATGGTCGGGACCGTCGGAGAGGGAATCAGAGATCGCTTCCATGCGTTCTGGGACACCACACCGATCATCACCCTCGCCGTCTACGGCCTTCTTCTCCTGGCCGCGCCCGTGGCGCTGATCTGGTTCGCGTTCGGCGGCGGCGGAGACGGGACCGGAACGGTCTCCGCCGACACCGATTCGGTCGTGGCCGGGGCGGTGGCCGGCAGTCAGTCGACGACCACGACCGAGCCACCGGAACCCGACTCGTCCGAACCAAATCCGTTCCTCGTCGTTGGTGACGAGATCGTCGACCCCGACGGCAACGTCTTCGTGCCGGTCGGGACCAACGCCGCGATCCGGGCCACCGACTACCCCTACGTGTACGACGGCGGCAACGGCGGCGTCAACGGCCGCGTCGACAGCATCAAGGCCTGGGGTTGGAACACGATTCGGGCCACCCTGGTCTGCCACGACGAGAGTGGTGAGCCGAGCCAGCGGCAGATCATCGACGGGATCGACGAGACGGTGCGGGAGCTGACCGACGAGCGGATCGTGG
The DNA here is from genome assembly GCA_965216655.1 of Acidimicrobiales bacterium. Taxonomy (GTDB): domain Bacteria; phylum Actinomycetota; class Acidimicrobiia; order Acidimicrobiales; family SZUA-35; genus JAHELU01. The sequence goes on along the minus strand of CBDCGP010000009.1, from coordinate 66,635 downwards.
TGATGCTGGCCTGCCACGACGGCACCGGATCCGACCTTCAACTGAACGGTCCGCTCGAAGTGCAGGTGCGGGCCTTCTGGGATGAGGTGGTGCTCAACTACAAGGACAACCCCTACGTCTGGTTCAACTTCTTCAACGAGCCGTACACCACCGAAGACACCGAACCGTGGATGGAACTCCACCAGTTCTACTACGACCGATACCGGAATCAGGGTGTTGACAACATCATGGTCTTCGACCTCCCGCTCTACGCCCAAGGCATTCACCTGGCGGCCGAGGGCGAGTTCGTCGAACCGTTGGGTCGGGCCTGCAACACCGTGTTCGGGTGGCACGCCTGGGGGTCGCTGTCGGGCGAGCAGGCCACACAGGAGCAGTACGTCGAGTTCTCGAACGCTCTGGTCGAGCGGGATCTCGCCCTCATCATCAGCGAGGCCGGTGTTCCCGATCCGCCCAGCGCCGGCACCGCCGGCAACCCCGAATGGAACGAGTCCGGCTACTACGCGGCGCTCGAAGTGGCCCGCAACTCCGAGATCGGGCTCCTGTGGTGGCACGGCACCGGCGACACCTCCAATGACGTGTTCTATCCGTTGAAGGTCGACAAGACCGGATTCTGGACGGCCAACAACTCGGGCAACCTGACGATCGCCGGCGCCAGCTTCTGGGACTTCAGCCAGCGGCGACCACCGAGCCGCCCGTTCGACGGTGACCTGACCGACAGCGGTTGCGCCGTCGCCGCAGAATTGGGCTCCGATCCAGTTGGACAGTAGGACGCCCGCCTCGGCGAGGCCGGTGTCGACCGGGTCGGGATCCAGGCCCCGGTCGGCGGTTGCCGCCGTGGCGTTGGCCGTGGCGCTCTCGCTGGTGGCGGCGGCCTGCAGCGCGATCGGCGGCGGCGACGCGGCCCGCGACGTCGATGGCCCCGCCCGGGGGGATTCGGGTGGGTCCGCTGGTGGTGACGATGGAGTCGGGAGCGGCTCGGTGCCGTCGAGTATGGATTTCGGATCCGGACCCGACATCGAGGGGGTCGCACCACCCGACGCCACACCGATCGACATCTCGGCCGACGTCACGATCGGCGAGCTCGACAACGGGCTCCGCTATTTCATCGTCGAGAACGACTCCCCGGGAGGACAGGTTGAACTGCTCCTGGCCGTCGACGCCGGATCGGCCCAACAGCCTGTGCCCGACTCCGGGAACGCCCACTTTCTCGAACACATGATGTTCAACGGGACCGAGGACTTTCCGGTCAACGAACTCGACGCGGTGCTGCGGGGCCTGGGCGTCGAGATCGGGCCCGACCTCAACGCGTTCACGTCCTTCGACGAGACCGTCTACCAACTGTCGATGCCCACCGTGAACGAAAACAACCTGGAACTCGGCCTCCGGGTGCTGGCCCAATGGGGCGGCGCGGCCACGATCAACCAGGACGACGTGGAGGCCGAGCGCGGGGTGGTTCGGGAGGAGCATCGCCTGCGCAACGAGACGGGCGACGCCGAGATCAACGAGACGCTGTTCGACTACTACACCCGCAACAGCGGTTACGAGGACCACCTGCCCATCGGGTCGCCCGAGCAGATCCTGGCCACGGACGCCACGGAACTCCGAGCGTTCTACGACGACTGGTACCGACCCGACAACATGGCGATCATCGCGGTCGGCGACATCGACACCGGCACCGTGGAACGCCTCATCAAACAGGAGCTGGCCGGCCTGACCGACCGCGGCTCGTCGCCGCCCCGAACTCCGGTGGCGTCGCCGCCGATGACCGAGCCGATCATCGATGTGTTGACCGCCGAAGGTGGGCCGGAACCGTCGATCTCGCTCGACTACCTGTGGCCGGTCTGGGATCCGTCCACGGTCGGCGGCCAGCGGATGCTCCTGGCCGACCAGCTGATCGCCTCGATGCTCGGCGCCTACCTCGATGAACTCTCGGCCGACCCGGACATCGATATCATCCGGCCGTTCGCCGGCGTGGCGCCGGTGGCCCGCAGCCGCCGTCTGCTCGGCCTGAACGTGGCGGCCGACGACTACCGGCAGGGCGCCGCCGATCTGATGCGGGCTATGCGCACCGCGAAGGTCAACGGCTTCAGCCGCCGGCATTTCGACCTCGCCCGGCAGCAGGCCCTGGCGCTCGTCGAGCAGACCGTGGCCGCCGCGCCGACGAAGCAGGACCGTCAGTTCGCCGACGAGATCACCCAGCACGTCCTGACAGGCGCACCGCTCGAGAACATCGACGACTGGGCGGCCCGCACCACCGATCAGATCGAGTCGTTCACGGTCGACGAACTCAACCGCATCTTCCAGTGGGAGATGAGCATCACCGTGCCCATCCTGGCCCTGCTCGGTTCCGACCCCGACGAGTTGCCGTCGCAGTCGGAGCTGGAGGCCGCAGTGGCCGAGGGGCTGGCGGCCGACCCGCTGGTCGACGTCGAGGCCGAGGAGGTGGCGGAACTCCTGGCCCGGCCCGACGGGCCCGATCCGACATCGGAGGGTGAGTTCTACGACCAGTTCGACGGCACCTACCGCTGGGAGTTCGACAACGGACTGACCGTGCTGTTCTGGGATTCGACCATCGCGTCCAACCAGGTCGACGTCCTGGCCGTGGGTGGAACCGGTCGGCAGGACCTCACCGTGGACGAGAGTGCGCTGGCCGACATGGCGATCGGTGCGGTGACCACCTCCGGCGTCGCCGATGTCGGCCAGGTGACCCTCGACCGGTACCTGGCCGATCGTCAGGTGTTCGTCGCCCCGTTCGTCGAAACCAGGTTCCAGGGTTTCAGCGCGTCGGCCGCGGCGGGCGATGTCGACGTGATGTTCGAGCTGCTCGCCGGCTACATCAGTGAACCGCGCATCGACGGCGGCGGTCTGGCCGAGGCCCGCAATCAGATGGAGAACCAGTTGCGGACGATCGAGACCGACCCGTCGATCGCATCGTTCGTGGCCGAGCAGAAGGCGCGTTTCGAGGCGACGCCGAACCTGTTCGCCGTGCCGACCGAGGCCGAGGTCGAGGCGGCCGCACCGGAAGAGCTGCTCTCGATCTTCCGTAGCCGGTTCGGATCGGTCGACGACTTCGTGTTCCTCGTGGTCGGCGATGTCGACCGTGATGCGGTCGGCGACGCAGCAGCCGACTATCTGGGTTCGCTACCCGGCGGCGGGGTGGGCACGAGCCCGGATCGCGAACCCTATCCCTCAGGGCCGATCCGGTTGACGGTCGGCGCCGGCCAGAACGACTCGGGGGCCGGCTTCGATCGTCATCACGTATTCGCCGGATCACTCGGCGCACGGGATCGACTGACCGCCGACCTGGTCGCCGCCGTGATCAACGACCGGTTGTTCAGCCGGGTCCGTGAGGAGCTGGGCGCCTCCTACGGCGGTGGGGACGCGGTGATCAACACCGGCTATCTCAATTCCGGAGACACCTCGTTCATCGTCGCCGTCGACGGCGACCCGGCCCGCCTCGACGAGATCAAGGCCGCGGTCGACGAGGAGCTGGATGTGCTGTTGACCGACGGTCCGTCGGCCGCCGATCTTGCCGAGGCCAAGGCGGTGCTGGGCAACGACCTGCAGTTCTTCACCAACTTCGATCTGCTCGAGGCGCTGCTCACCGGCCACCTCGACGGCACGGCCGACGACCCGTTCGCCGATCCCGCCGCCCTGGCCGGCATCGACGCGTCCGACGTCTCGGCGATGGCCCGTCGCCTCCTGGCCGACGACACGCTCATCGAAGTCACTCGCCTACCTGGCGGCTGACCAGGCCATTCCGTGCGCTCACCGCCCCGGAACCGAGGGCTGGAGCGCACAGAACGACGACCGCAGGCGAACCGTGCGCTCACCGCATCGGAACCGAGGGCTGGGGCGCACAGAACGAGTGGGGGTTAGACGTCGTCGGCGATCTGGTGGCGGAGTGACTCCATCCAGGTGTTGGCGTCGGCCCACGCCGACTCCGCCTCGGCCCTGGTGGCGGTCGATCCTTCACCTGCGGTCGGGTAGCTGCCCAGGAACTTGATGTCAGCGTGTTTGGCGTGGATGCTGCGCAGGCAGTCGGCGGTCAACTCGTCGGCGATGTGGCCGTCGAAGTCGACGATGAAGCAGTACTCACCCAGGCCACGCTTGACCGGCCGTGACGACAACCGTGACAGGTTGATGCTGCGGGCCGCGAACTGCTGGAGGATCGCCACCAGCGAACCGGGACGGTTCTCCCGCTGCCGGAGCACCACCGTGGTCTTGTCGTGACCGGACGGTTGGGGCACCCCGTCGCGGCCGACGAGCACGAACCTCGTCTGGTTGCCCTCGTGATCGGCGATGTCGGTGGCCAACATCTCCAGCCCGTAGTTCTCGGCGGCCAGCGCCGGGCCGATCGCGGCCAGACCAGGAGTAGTGGCCGCCTGGGCCGCGGCCTCCGCGGTGGCGTTGGCCGCCTTGACCGGCGCATCGGGCAACTCCTTGTGGAGGAACTTGCGGCACTGGGCGCTGGCCACCGGGTGCGACGAAACGGTCGTGATGTCAGCGATCGTGGTTCCCGGCGCAGCCATCAGGTTGAGGTGGATGTCGAGCACCACCTCTCGCCGGATGATCAGATCATGGTCGAACGCAAGGGCGTCGAGCGTGACATTGACCGTTCCCTCGATGGCGTTCTCGATGGCCACGAAACCAAGGTCGGTGTCGCCGTTGGAGGTTGCATCCAACACGTCGACGAACTTGGGAAACGGCACTAGGTCCATTGCGGCAAGATCCGGTTCCGAGCGCAGAGCCTGTTCGGTGAAGGTGCCGGACGGCCCGAGATACGCGATTCGTTTCATGGTCACCCGTTCACTGTACCGACCATTCACCAGGCCGATTCCTCATTTCGGATGGCCCAGGGTTTCGGACGGCCCGGGGTTTCGGAGCGCCTGGGCCCGATCCCGAAGCCGCTCGAACTCGTCCCAGCGGGGCCCTTCGACCGAGCGAAGCTGGTAGGGGGCGTCGTGGAACACCTGGTCGAAATAGTGGTTGCCCCAGTCGACAACCGACCGGGATGTCAGCAGGACCGCGGCGTCCGGACGCTCCCAGCGCCGGTGGTCGTAGGCGATGAGAACGTGACGGTTGGCGACGACGAGCACGGTCATCGTCATCGGTGTCGAACGGTCATACGCTCGGATCTCCACGTTGGCTCCGTCGACCAGTTCGACCATGCCCCGTATCGTCTCCAGTCGGTCGAGGTTCGACGACGACACGACGACCCGGATCTTCCAACCCTCAGCCGCCCGCTGTATCAATGCCTCCCGCCAGCCCATGATCCGGTCCCGGGTCGGCTGATCGAGGTCGGGGTCGAGCGTGACGGTGTCCAGGCCCCGCCGATCGAGATGGAACGCCGTCATGCAACAAACCCGGTTCTGAGGTGCGACCGGTTCCGCGAGCAACGCGGAGGTGAGCTCGCGGTGGATCTCCTCGGCGCTCCAGTGAACGGACGCTCCAATGGTGATGGCCTGGCCGGCTGTGCGCAGCACACCATCGGCGGCGGAATCCGGGTGACCGAGTGCAGCGGCCGCGTGCAGCTCGAGCAGCTGGGCCTCGTCGAAGTCGTCCGGGTAGGCCACGGCCAGGATCCGGCAGTGATCGACCGATGCGGTGCTCGTGGCCTTGGACCAGCGGGTCACCGTCGTGCGATCGACGCCCACCCGGCGGGCGATGGTGCTCAGGTAGCGGCCGCCGTTGCGCTGGTTGACCGCGGCGAGTCCGTGGGCGACCAGTCGTCGAAGTTCCGCCTCGGTTGTATTGGCCACAACAAAGTGTGGCGCAATTGTGGCGTCGCATGCAACAAATCTGTCCAACAAATGCAGCAAAATGTACGGTACGCTGTTCAACTCGACGAACCGACGATCAGAGGGAAGGTCGGGCGTCATGGACAGCCGGAGGTCCCTCCCGGCCGAGGCCGGGGTGGTCCTCCGGCTGCACCGCCTGTGCGGGGTGGTCGGAGTGTCGTCGTTACAGTGGGACCATGAACGATCGGCTCTACTTCCGGCAGTTGCTGAGCGGGCGGGACTTCGCCACCGACGACATGATCGCCCAGCAGATGGTGAACTTCGTCTACCTGATCGGCGACCGTGAGACCGGCGAGGCTCTCGTCGTCGACCCGGCCTACGACGTCGACGACCTGCTCGCCGTCGCCGAGGCCGACGGCATGACGGTGACCGGCGTGCTGGGAACCCATTACCATCCCGATCATGTCGGGGGCCACATGATGGGCCACACCCTTGTCGGAATCGCCGATCTGCTCGAACGGGTCGACGTGCCGATCCACCTTCAGGAGCCCGAGGTCGCCTACGTGACCGAGGTGACCGGGGTGAGCGCCGATCATCTCGTCGGGCACGCTTCCGGCGATGTCGTGTCCGTCGGTTCCATCGACGTTGAACTGATCCACACCCCCGGCCACACCCCGGGGTCCCAGTGCTTCCTCGTGCGCGATCACCTGGTGTCGGGAGACACCCTGTTCCTCGACGGCTGCGGACGAACCGATCTGCCCGGCGGCGACGCCGAACAGCTCTACTACTCGCTCACCGATCGGCTGGCCAAGGTGCCCGATACCGCCGTGCTCTATCCCGGCCACCTCTACTCACCGCCCGAAACCTCACGGTCGATGGGCGACACCCGGGCCCGCAACGTGGTGTACAAGCCGTCCTCGGTGGAGCAGTGGCTGATGATGTTCGGCGGCTGACCTCCGAATCGACCGATGCACATCGAACTCGAGGGCGAGTGGGACGAACACGAGATTCGGGCCGGGCTGCGAGCGGCACGCCCGGCCTGGGTCTGGCTGATGCCGGTTGCCCTGGTCGCGGGCATCGCCGTGCTGATGCTGGTGGATTCGGGCGGTGATCCGGGGATCACCGAAGCCGTGCTGCTCGCAATCCTGACCGCCATCGTGATCCTCGCCATAACGGTCGGCGTACGCCGCCAGATCGGAAAACTCATCGACGTTCCTTCCCTTGGCGGCCCTGTGCAGGGGGCCATAACCGACGAGGCCCTCGTCGTCAACGCCCGTGACTCGTCGTCTCATGCGCCGTGGTCGCAGTTCAAATCGATGAGATTCAACGACTCGGCGGCGGCACTGGTCACCCGTCAGCGAACCTGCCTGCTGGTGCTGCGGAACTGGTTTCCCGACGACGCGTCGTGGGATGCGTTCACAGCCGCCGTCCCCGACCGGATCGCTCGCGCCGGCCGAGGCACGGCTGACGGCTCGACCGGCTCAGCCGACACGCGTGGGCGTATCGACGAGGCCAACCCGGAGACGCCGGCGCCCGAGGGTGTTCGATTCGGCGGGCCGTTCAATCCGGCGGAACACCGTCGGATCATCAGCCGTATCTCCGCGGGCCGGCGGTATGGCATCGCAGTCGTCGTGCTCGGCGGTCTGTTTGTCCTCCTGGCCGTGGTCGCCTCCGCGACCGGTTCGAGCTCCGACACGTTGCTGCCCACCGGGATCATCACCGTTGTCCTGGGGCTCCTGGTTCTCTACGGTCTTCCCGCCCTGAGCACCCGAATGGCGGGGCGGGGGACCAAGGCCGGCGGGGTGACGGGGACGGCGGATGACACCGGAATCGTCATGATCTTCCGCGACGGCCGGTCCACGGTGAACTGGTCGGCGTTCATCAAGGTCATCAGAACCGACCGTGCGGTCGGCCTCATGATGACCGATCAGGCCGCGGTGATCGTCGGACGGTCATGGTTCGAATCGGACGGCGACTGGCAGCGGTTCCTCACCCTGGTCGAACGTCACGTGAACCGGTGAAACCCGCCTCGCTGTGGGCGGACCCGGTGGCGGGCGGCCTCAGAGCCGTCGCTCGACCCGCTGACGTTTGATTGCCGCCGACGCGAGATTCTGTTGGGCGTTGCGGTCGCCGGCAACCTTGTGCCAGGTACCGTCGGCATCGAGGGTCCACGAACGGGCTTCGTCGGCCAGGAGTTCATCGAGCACCTCGTCGAGCCGCTCCCTCAGGTCGGCCTGATCGATCGGAACCACGGCCTCGACCCGATTGTCGAGGTTGCGGACCATCAGGTCGGCCGATCCGATCAGGTAGCCGCCGGGCTCGGGGTCGGTGCCGAACTTGAAGATACGCGAATGTTCGAGCAGCGGCGCCACCACCGACTTGACCCGGATGTTCTCCGACATGTCCTCCACGCCCGGCCGCAGTGTGCAGGTGGTACGCACGATCATGTCGATCGACGCTCCCGCCTGCGACGCCGCATAGAGCGCCTCGACGATCTCGTCATGGGCGACGTGATTGACCTTGATGACGATTCGACCCTCGGGATGCGCCTGGGACTCGATCAGCTCCACGAGACGCGGCCGGAGGGTGGTCGGAGCGATCAACAGCCGTTCCGGTTCGAGCCCGCGGGTGTGTCCGGTCAACATGTTGAACAACCGCAGCAGGTCGTTGGTGATCACCGGATCGGTGGTGAAGAACGCGAGGTCCTCGTAGAACCGTGCAGTCGTCGGATTGTAGTTGCCCGTGGCGATGTGGCCGTAACAGCGAACGCGGCCATCCTCGTCCTCGCGCACCACGAGCGCGGTCTTCGTGTGGGTCTTGAGTTCCACGAACCCGAAGACGACATGCACCCCGGCCGCCCCCAGCTTCTCGGCCCATCCGATGTTGGCCTCCTCGTCGAACCGGGCCTTCAGCTCCACCAGCATCACCGCCTGCTTGCCCTCCTGGGCGGCGCGGATGACGGCGTTGACCACGGGCGAGTCGCCGGACGTGCGATAGAGGGTCTGCTTGATCGCCAGCACCCGGTCGTCGTCGGCCGCCCGCTCGATGAAATTCTGGGTCGACGAGGCGAACGACTCGTAGGGGTGCTGCACGAGATGGTCGCGTTCTCGCATACGGGCGAACACCTCGTCGCCGGCAAGCGCCTCCACCTCCACCGGCTGAAACGGCTGCCGCTTGAGGTCGGCGCGGTCGAGATCGTAGAGTTCACCGACCTCGCCAAGATTGAGCGGGCCCGGCGAGTACATGACCTCGTCGAGCGACAGCTCGAGTTGTGAGGCCAGGAACGACACGATCTCCGACGGCATGCCGTCGGCAACCTCGAGGCGCATGGCGTCGCCGAACTTTCGGTCCCGGACTTCGATGGAAACGGTTTCGAGCAGGTCCTCGACGTCGAGGGCGTCGACCTCGTAGTCGGCGTCGCGGGTCACCCGGAACAGGTGATGATCGCGCACGATGCGATCGGGGAACAGCAGGCTCAGTTGAGCGCCGATGACCTCTTCCACCCTGATCAGCCGGATGCCGTCGGAGTCGTTGCGCAGCTCGATGAAGCGGCGCAGCGACTCGGGAATCTTGACCCTCACGAATTCGGGACCGCCGTCGGACTCCGCCATCCGCACCCCGACCGACAGGCTCAGGTCGGAGATGAACGGGAACGGGTGGGCCGGCCCCACGGCGAGGGGCGTGAGCAGCGGAAAGATCCGCTCCCGGAAGTTGTCGGCGGCGACGATACGGTCGGATTCGTCGAGCTCATCCCAGCTGACCAGCACGATTCCCTCGTCGGCCAGCGCCGGTCGTAGTTCGTGCCACCAGATCCGGTGCTGCTCGGCCGACAGCTGCCGGAACCGGTACCTCAGCCGGGCCAGCCGGTCGGCGGCCACCGCACCGTCGGGGCCACCGAGACGCGACTTCTCCTTCAGCACGACCAGACGGACCCGGAAGAACTCATCGGTGAGCGTCGTGAAGAAGGAACAGAAGCGCACCCTCTCCAGAAGCGGTTGTTCGCGGTCGGCCGCCCCGGCAAGAACCCGGGCGTGATATTCGAGCTCGGACGCGGCGCGCAGGAATTGGCGCCCGTCGTCGCTCAGGGGGTGGTCATAGTCGGAGTGGCCAAGCGCATTGACCGATACCGAGGACACGATGCATCAGCTCCTCGTCGATCCGGCGGACTGTCGTTCTGCTCCGATCATGCCACAGGATGACTGCCGATTCTCAGTCGTCGGCGACGGATTGGGGATCGCACTCCGATTCTTCGCCGGTTCTGTACCGAGCGACGATCTCGTCCTGCTCGACCCGCCCGTCCGGCCAGGTGCGGGTCCGAGTTGACGTCTCCACCTGACAACCACCGTCAACCGATCCGACGGGCTGACCGACCTCGACGTCGACCCCGGCCTTGGAGTACAGCGCGACCGTGATGGAGGTCTCGTCGTAGCTGTTCCAGATGACGACGTCGTGCTCGCTCGAGTTGGTGATGACGAGATCCGGATCGGGCCAACCAAGTGCCGCGTCGCGCCCAAGCGGGTAGCGGGAACTGTAGAGATCGGGAGATCGGTGCTCATCGATCTCCAGCCCGGCGAAGAGCGCGGCATTGAACAGGGTCGTGGCGTACTGGTTCACACCTCCACCCACGAGGTCGTCGAGCAGTCCTTCCTCGATGGATTCGGTCGCAACGAACCCGGCCGCCTCGGTGCGCTTGCCAACGTACTCGTTCAGGGAAAACGACTCGCCCGGTCGAATGACGGCACCCTGGACGAGGTCGGCCATTCGTTGAATGTTGACCACGCGGCGCTGACAACAGGGGTGGTTGGTGACGAAGCGCGACACCTCGACGTCGACGTCGACGCCGGCGATGTCGAACGGAAGGTCGGAGTCCGGCCTCGAGGTCTCCTCCTCGAACGAGGTGGTCGGTTGGGAGCTGTCGGTCGACGACGTTGTGCCGACGTCGTTCTCCGCTGGCGATGGCGCATTCACCGGATCCTGGGAGACGATCCGCTGACGGCCCGACAACGCCACCAGAGCGAGCACGAGAACGAGGGTGGCTGCGGCAATGGCGACGGCAACGGCGTATCGGCGTCCTTCCGACGGCCAACGGTGTTCGTCGGCAACGGCCGACGGGAGCTCGTCTTCCAGCTCGAGAGCCGTCTCGAGGTCAGCCCAGAAGGTTGGGCGGTGCTCCGGAACCGGAAGCTCGCCCAATGCCCTTGTCAGCAGCACATCGGCGATGGGTTCGGATCCCCCGATCGGGCCGTAGGAGTCCGTCATGACGCGCCTCCTCCGTACATCGATCCAAGCTGGTCCTTGAGCACAGCCCGAGCCCTGTTGACTCGGCTACCCACCGTTCCCGGAGCCACCTCGAGCACCTTCGCGGCATCCTGATAGCTCAGGCCTTCGCCGTGGACCAGCAGCACGGCGGCCGCCTGATCGGGCGGCAGCTCGGACAACGCCTTACGCAGCAGGGAGCGTTCCGCCAGACGATCAGCGATCGAATCCGGCGAACCGCCCGGGCCGGCCTCGGTCATCTCCTCGGTCAGCGGTGATGTTTGCCGCACGCTCGCTCGACGCAGATGGTCGACCGCTGTGCGATAGGTGATCGAGTAGAGCCAGGTGGCGAAGCTCGATCGACCATCGAACGCCGGGAGACCCCGGAAGGCCTTGAGATAGGCGTCCTGCAGGACGTCGTCCATCGCCGCGCCGGAGTCGACCAGGCGCCCGGCAAGGCGGCGCATGGCCGGATCATGGCGGCGCACCAAACGGCCGAATGCCCGACGATCGCCATCAAGTGACCGGGCGACGAGCTCACGGTCGTCGTCGGTGTCGTACGGACGCATGATCACGCCACGCCGCGATGCTCGGTCGTCAGAAGGATCATCGAAAGGTTAGACGCACACCGGGCCGCCGATCTTCCCGCTGCGTCACAAACCGGCACCAGTGGCGACGTGAGCATTGATTCCCGTGGCTGATCGGAGTCACCACCTCATCCGCTACGCTCGGCCCACCCCGATCGAACCACATCGGGGCAACACCGCCGCATCCACCGTGAACCCAGAGGAGACCGCCGCATGTCCTCGTTCCGCACCCGTCTTTCGACCTGCCTGTGCGCTGCCGCCGCTGCGCTCGTCGTTGCCACCACCCTTGCCGTCGGGCCCGTCGCCGCGCAAGCGGACACGTTCGACGACTACGCCTCCTCGCCTACGTTGGCTCAGGATCACGCCGACGTGTTCCGCCTGTACTGGGCGTTCTTCGATCGCAAACCGGAGGTCGGTGGAGCACGGTACTGGGTCGGCCAGTACGACCAGTGCACCACGCTGCTCGACATCACCTGGTCGTTCGGCAACTCCACCGAGTTCGTCAACACCTACGGGTCGCTGAGCGACCGCGACTACATCACCCTCGTCTACAACAACGTGCTCGACCGCACCCCGGACGACGCCGGCTATCGCTACTGGCTGGGTCTGTTGTCGGCCGGCAGCCTGTCACGCTCCGAGCTGATGCTCTACTTCTCGGTGGGGGACGAGTTCCGACGGCGCCATCCACTGCCCAGCGACGGTGTGGCCTACGGCGGTTGCACGACCCCTGATCCCAACGCGTACTACGCCAATTGCACCGAGGCCCGAGAGGCAGGGGCGGCCCCGATCCTCCGAGGCGAGCCCGGCTACCGGTCGGCGCTCGACCGCGACAACGACGGCATCGCCTGCGAGGTCACCTAGACGAGCGGCCCTCGTCCCGGCCCGGCCACCGCAACCTCTTGTGGGTCTACGACCCGGTACCGGGTCGTAGACCCACAAAACCTCGTCAGAGAACATCGACGGTTGGACGCCCACCATTCGGGGAATCATTGCCGTGTCCGGATGCAATTCCGTATTCGGGCAGGCGAGGAGCAGAATGGGCAGCGAGGATCGGTCGTCGGAGTCGGACGCCAAGTCGTATCTGATGTACGGCTGGCTGGCGAAGGGATTCCTGTTCGCCCTGATAGGTGCGCTCGCCATCGAACTCGCCCGCCGGGGATACACAGCGAGTGGTGACGCCGATCAGACCGGGGCGATGCAGGCGCTGGCCGACGTACCCGCCGGTCAGGCCCTGGTCATGGTGGTGGCGGTCGGACTCCTCCTCTACGCCGCCTGGCAGATCTGGATTGCCTTCGCCAGAGACTCCGGCGACGACATCGAATTCGAGACCGTGTTCCACATCGTGCGCCGCATCGGCTGGTTCTTCCTCGGACTGGTGTATGCGTTCATCGCGGTGACCGGGCTCCAAATCGCGTTCTCCGGCGGCTCCGGTTCGGGCTCGGGCTCGGGAGACGGCGCATCGGGCAAGGCCAACCCGGAAGAACTGACCGAGATGCTGTTCGGAATTCCCGGCGGGAGGGTCATAGTGGTGGTCATCGGCATCGGGACAGGCGTGGTCGGGGCCTACCACCTGTGGAAGGGCTTGCGCCAGGGGTACCTGGCCGACATCGACACCTCCGAGCTGAGTTCAGCCCACCGGCGCTTCCTCAAGATCGCCGGTACGGCCGGGTTCGCGGCACGGGCGCTGCTGCTGTTCACCACGGGGTGGTTGTTCATCAGCGCCGCCCGCAACTACGACCCCGACAAGGCGGCGGGAATCGACGACGCCCTCCACTCGCTGGCCAGGGCGCCGGCCGGCACCGGCGTGCTGCTGGCGTGCGGCATCGGTTTGGTCGCAGCCGGCCTGTACGACATGGTCACGTTCCGCCGCCAGCGGATCGAGGAATCGTAGGGCGTCGGCCGGGTGCCCCGTGCGGTCAGCAGGGCACGGTGACCGACTCGGTGCGGCGAGCCGGGACCCGTGGACCAGGCAGGATCACCCCCGTGAGGTTGAGCGGGTCGGAACCGCAGACGGTGACCGTGCGGCCCGGTCCGGCCTCGTCGCTCGTCTCTCCCTTGCGGCCCGCGGCCCGGCGAACCAGTTTCATCGACTCGACCGCCTCGGGCAACGCGAACTGCTCGCCGCTGAACCCCTTGACGAACCGACCGCCCTTGATCAGACCGCGATCCTCCAGCCGTCGGAGCGCCCACTGGAGCTCGCGCCACGGCACAGCCAAGCGGCCACGGCCCTGCTCGTGGGCGTACAGGTCGTAGAACAGCACGCCCCAGCGCTGCAGGAGCTGGTCGGCCAAGGCCTCCACGAGATCATCGTGCTCGGGCGCGTCGGTGTCGGCGAGGGCGGCCGAGGTGGCAGGCGGAACCAGCGACCACCGACCGGCGGAGTGGGCGGCCTTGACGCCGCTGCGGCGGAGGCGGGACAGCGACCGGGCCCGGCGGGCGTCGCGCCGCTGCTGAGCCGGCGGTGCGGTGAGCGACCGCACGGCCTCGAACCCGTCGGCGGTCAGCAGACCACGAGCGACCCCCTCCCACAAGCCGGACTCGATGTCGGTCGGAAGCCGTCCGGTGTCGGCGGCCAACTCGGTGAGGAATCGGGGCCCGTGTTCGGCCAGCGCCTCCACGATCTCGGCCACCGGACCGGATAACGGCACCGCCACTTCGGTGTCGCCCCGGTGGGCGGCCAGCAGCCAGGCGAGATCCTGCCGGTACACGATGCTCACCGGTGTTGCCTTCGACACCCCCGACCCACGACGGTCCGGGTCGTCGACCGCCCGGGGGCTGAGCCTGAGCCATTGGATCTCACCGTCGTGACACAGGCGATCGGTCCATGACTGCTTGTATCCCTTCACCCTGGCGCCGAGGATGTCGGGCTCCCACGCGGCCACCGCGGCCTCCCACCCCTGGAGCTGTTCGAGCACCCGCTGCAGCCCACCGGCGGAGGTCACCTGCGTGCCGGGAGCGACGTGGTGCCACCGGCACAGGAACCGCATGAACTGTTCCGGTGTGACCGGATCGACCGACCGGCGACGGGTTTGACGGGACCGGCCGTGCATCCGGGCCAGCAGCCGCCGGGAGCACCACTCGACCGGTCCATCAGCGCCGCCGGCCGTGAACCGCCCCTGGATGGCCGAACCCTCGCCCTCGAGCGTGAGCAGCCCGACGTTCAGCAGCGTTTCCGGGAGGCCGGTCAGTGCCGCCAGCTCAACGACGGTGACCGGTGAATACAACTCCAGATGCCCCCGCAGGAGCGTGGCCGCCACCTGTTCGGGGAAGAGATCGCCGTGGTCGGGACCCGACGGCGTGCCGCTGAGCAGCACCTCGACGGCCGTGGCCGACTCGATTGCGTACCATCGACCGCTGCGTTCGGCGGCCCGACCCCTGGCCGTCAGCTCGTCCATCAACGGCTGCCACTGGACCCGGGGCGACAGCAGAACCACGTCTCGCAGGAGGTCGTGGAGTTCGTCGGCGGTACGGGGATCGGGGGCGAGCTCGGCCCGAACCTCGGCGATCGCATCCGGGTGGAGCGCCGCGATGTCGTTGGGGTCGACGGGCAGGCCTCGCCGCAGCGGCACGGCCCGGGTGCGGCGTTCGCCCGCCTCGGCGTCGTCGTCGAGGAACGCGTAGGGACGGGCGGTCAGGATCTCATGGGCCAGCAGCGACGGCTCCGTGCTGTCGACGCAATGCAACCGCACGCTCCCCTCCCCCAGCCGCTCCCACAGCTCGATCAGACCGTCGACGTCCATCCCCTCGGTGAGCGTGTCGTGGACCGTCTGACGGACCAGTGGATGATCGGGGATCTCGGCCGGGCCGCTCACGTTCTCCTGGCAGGCGGCTGCGTCGGGGAACAGTGCCGCCAGCAGATCGTCGCTCTCCATCCGCTGGATCGGCGGCGGGTTCTTCTTACCGTTTCGCATCCGCAGCACGATCAGGGCCCGGTTGAGGTTCCACCGCCACCGGGATTGGAACGCCGGCTGGTCGAGCACCGCCTGTGTGAGTGTCTCCCGGATGATCTCCGGCCGGAGGAAGTGCTGCACATCCGAAAGAGGGAACGAGTGGTGGGGGCCGAGCGAGATGACCACCGCATCGTCGGATGCGGCCGCTTGGAGTTCGAAGTTGAACCCGACACAGAACTTCTTCCGCAGGGCATACCCCATGGCCCGATTGATGCGGCCGCCGAGTGGCGAGTGGATCACGAGCTGCATGCCATCCGCTCCGTCGAAGAACCGCTCCATCACCAGGTCGTTGCCGGTCGGCAGCAGCCCCAGCGTCGTTCTGGCGGCCGTCAGATAGGCGACGACAAGAGCTGCGGCGTCGGGGGGAACCCCGGACTCGTCGACGAGCCACGCCTTCGCCCCCAACGGATCGTCGGCCGCCAAGAACTCGTCGACCCGGGCTCGCAGGCGGGACACCTCGGCCGACAACTCGGCGGTGCGCGCCGGCGCCTCGCCGGTCCAGAACGGCACCGTGGGCGGCAGGCCTCCGGCGTCGGTGACGCGCACCTCACCTCCGGCCACCCGCCGGATCCGCCACGAGTGGGTGCCGAGGAGGAAGATGTCGCCGGCCGCCGACTCGATCGCCCAGTCCTCGGTGACCGTGCCGATGAACAGCTCGTCGGGTTCGGCCACCACCCGCATGTGATAGATCTCGGGGATGGCACCGCCGGAACTCAGTGCCACGTAGCGGGCACCCCGGCGGCCCCGCAGCTCGCCGTTGATCTGGTCGTGGTGGACCCAGGCGGCCCGCCGACCCCGGCCAGTCATGATCCCGTCGCTCGTGAGCTTGACGACCTCGTCGAACGTCTCCCGGGGGAGGTCGGCGAACGGCGCGGCCCCGGTGACGAGCTCGTAGAGGTCGTCGCTGCGCCAATCCTCGGCACCGGTCTCGGCCACGATCTGCTGGGCCAGGATGTCGAGCGGCGCCTCGGGCGGATGCAGCACGTCGAGCGATCCTCGCCGCACCGCCGCCATCAGCGCCGTGCACTCCACCAGTTCATCGCGGGTGAGCGGGTACAGCCGGCCCCGCGGTGTGCCGTGGCGGGTGTGGTTGGACCGGCCGACCCGCTGGAGAAAGGTGGCGATCGAGCGGGGCGATCCGATCTGGCACACCAGCTCGACGGGACCGACGTCGATCCCCAACTCCAGCGACGCCGTGGCCACGAGCGCCTTCAGCTCGCCGGCCCGCAGCCGGCGCTCCACACGGTGACGACGGGCCTTCGACAGGCTCCCGTGGTGGGCGGCGACGACCGCATCGGCGGCCGCCGGTGGGCTGCCTTGGGCGGTGCCATCAATGGCATCATCGTCGCAGTCGGCCAGCCGCTCACCGAGCTGATGGGCCAGGCGCTCGGCCAGGCTGCGGGTATTGACGAAGATCAGGGTGGTCCTGTGCTCGGCAACCAACTCGGCGATGCGATCGAGCACCTGGTCCATGTGGTTGTGGGAGGCGATGGCCTCCAGTTCGCTGTCGGGTAGCTCGATCTCGAGGTCGAGTGCGCGCTGGTGCCCGGTGTCGATCGCAGCGCAGTCGATGGCCCCCTCCGCGTTCAGCCGAGTGCCGACGAGCAATCGGGCCACCGTCTCGATCGGCCGCTGCGTGGCCGACAGCCCGATCCGAACGGGCGACACCCCACCATGCGAGCGGCAGACGTGATCGAGCCGTTCGAGCGTGAGCGCAAGATGCGAGCCGCGTTTGTCGCGGGCCATGGCGTGGATCTCGTCGACGATGATCGTCTCCACCGTGCGGAGGGTTTCCCGGCTCTTGCCCGCGGTGACGAGTAGGTAGAGCGACTCGGGTGTCGTGACCACGAAGGTGCGGGGCCGCCGGACCATCGACTGACGCTCGCTCGACGGGGTGTCGCCGGTGCGGACGCCGATCGTGAGCTCGGGTGCGGACAACCCCATTTCCCGAGCGGTGGTCGCGATCTCGGCAAGTGGCCGTTCGAGGTTCTCGGCGATGTCGACCACGAGCGCCTTCAGTGGCGAGACGTAGACAACGCTCGTTCCCGACTGCTCGACACCCGAGGCGTGTTCGAGGTAGAGCCGGTTGATCGACATGAGGAACCCGGCCAGGGTCTTTCCCGACCCGGTTGGAGCGGCAATGAGCGTGTTGCGGCCGGCCGCTATAGGTGGCCATCCCTCGACCTGGGGAGGTGTCGGGCCACCCTCGAACCGCTGCTCGAACCATCGGGCCACAGCGGGGTGGAACCCGACACCGGGCACCAGATCGTGGCGCAGTTCGACCGGCGGTCGGCGGATGGCCTCGTCGAACGTGCCGTCGAGCGCGCCAAAGCTGAGCTGCTCGCCCGCCGGGGTGGCCGACGTCAGTTGCGGAGGCTCGATGAGGGCCACAGGTTCGACACTACTCACGTCCGGTGACAGCGAAAAGGGGTACCTCCCCGGCCCGTTGCCGTATACCCCGGCGTGACCCGCCCCCGGAGCCGTGGGAGACTGAGTGCGTGACAACACTGTCACTGCGTTCGATCGAGGTTCAACTCGGAGGCGTCGAGGTTCTGCGAGGAGTCGACCTGGTCGTCGAGTCGGGAACGTCGCTGGCCCTGCTCGGCCCGTCGGGCGCGGGGAAGACGACGCTGCTCCAGACGATCGTGGGTCTCCGGGAGCCGTCGAACGGCCAGGTCATCCTCGGCAATCACGACATCACCAACCAGCCGACCCACCAGCGGGGCATCGCTCTCGTA
Organism: Acidimicrobiales bacterium; assembly: GCA_965216655.1. GTDB lineage: Bacteria > Actinomycetota > Acidimicrobiia > Acidimicrobiales > SZUA-35 > JAHELU01. Next base: position 48,363 of record CBDCGP010000009.1, on the reverse strand, counting down.
TCGCAGAACCCTGCCCTCCAACCGAACCTCACCCTGTCGGACAACGTCGAACTCCCTCTGAGGTTCGCCGAGGAACACCCGAAGGAGCGGCGCCGGCGCCGGGCCCTCCGGGAACTGGGGCGGTTCGGGATCGGCCGGCTTGGCAACCGGCGGGCTGACCAGACGTCGGCCGGGGAGCAGCAGACGGCGTCGACCGCCCGCGAAACGGTGCGCCAGACCTCGGTCCTGTTGCTCGACGAGCCGGTCATCGCCCTCGACCCGATCGCCCGGCGGTCCATGATCCGCCAAATCCGCGAGCGGCAGCGGTCCGATGGCACGACGATGCTCGTGGCCACCAACGACTGGGAGGTCGCCGCCGGGCTCGCCGAGAAGATGGCGGTTCTGTCCGACGGACTGATCGGCCAGACGGGGTCTCCGCAGGAACTGTTCGATCGACCGTCGACGCTCGACGTGGCGGGCCTGACCGGGAGGTGGGAGATCAATCGCCTGGCCGGCCGCGTCCGTACCGTCGAGGGTGAACGAGACGAGATCGTAACCGCCGCCGGTGCGCTCCGCACGTGGCGCGGCCTGCCGGATCGGCCGATGATCGTCGGTATCCGTCCCGAGGATCTCGAGGTGGTGACCGACGAGCCCGAACGTGAGCCCGGGGAGCTGCGTGGCGTCGTCGAATCGACATCGATTCTCGGCCGCACCTCCCTCGTGACCCTCGACGCCGACGGCATCCCCCTCCAGGCCATGGGCCCGACGCCGCCACCAACCAACGGAGCCACCGTGTCCATGACGTGGCGGCGGGCCCACCTGTTCGACCTCGAAGGGAACGCGTTCGACCACCTCGACTAGGCTGGTGACGGGTAGACAACGGCGCTCGAACTCGACGGGACTGATGCAATGAGCGACGACGAAGACACCTGCTGCGGACCGGGTTACGCGTCCCCGGACGAGGCCATGGCCGCCGAGCGGGAGAAACTTCTGTACACCGCTGCGCTGTACACCGGCACCGGCGTGGAGGCACCCGACTACCTCGCCACCATCGACGCCGACCCCGAGTCACCAACGTACTCGCAGGTCGTGAGCCGGCTCGAGATGCCGAACATCGGTGATGAGCTACACCACACCGGATGGAACGCCTGCTCCTCGTGTCACGACGACGCGTCGAAGGAACGCAAGTACATGATCATCCCCGGGGTGCGGTCGTCTCGAATCCACATCGTCGACACCGCCACCGATCCGGCCAACCCCCGCCTCTACAAGGTCATCGAGGGTGACGAGATCAAGGCCGAGACCAACCTGTCGGCTCCCCACACCGTGCACTGCCTCGGCTCCGACATCATCATCTCCATGCTGGGCGACGCCGAAGGCAACGCCCCCGGTGGATTCCTCCACCTCAACGAGGACTTCGAGATCGTGGGTCGATGGGAGAATGACATCAGCGGCATGAACTTCAACTACGACTTCTGGTATCAGCCGCGGCACAACATGATGGTGTCGTCGGAATGGGGTGCACCGAACACCTTCATGCCCGGATTCGACCTGGCCGACGTCGAGGCCGGCAAGTACGGACAGTCGATCCACTTCTGGGACTTCGAGGGCAAGCGCATCGTCCGCTCCGTCGATCTCGGGGCCGAGGGCATGATTCCCCTGGAGGTCCGATTCCACCACGACCCGGACTCGTCCCATGGATTCGTCGGGGCGACACTGGCGTCGAACATCTGGCACTACCACAAAAACGGGTCGGGCGACGCCGCCGACGGTTCGGACATCACCGTGGAGAAGGTAATCGACGTCGATCCGGTCGAGCTCGACGGCTGGGATTTCCCGGTGCCCAGCCTGATCACCGACATCCTCGTCTCGATGGACGACCGCTACCTGTACTTCTCGAACTGGCTCCACGGCGACGTGCGCCAGTACGACATCAGCGACCCGTCGTCACCACGGCTGACCGGGCAGGTGTGGATGGGCGGGCTGCTGGACAAGGCCCCGGAGGTCAACGGTCACCGCATCGAGGGGGCTCCCCAGATGATCCAGCTTTCGCTCGACGGCAAACGTCTGTACGTGACGACATCGCTGTTCTCGACGTGGGACAACCAGTTCTACCCGGCCATGAACGACGTCGGATCGGCCATGGTGATGGTCGACTGCGATGTCGAGAACGGTGGCATGACGATCAACCCCGACTTCTTCGTCGACTTCGGCAACGAGCCCCACGGACCGGCGCGATGTCACGAGACCCGCTACCCGGGCGGCGACTGCACGTCGGACATCTGGCTTTGACCCGGGTCGTTCTCGCCAACCGCGGCGGGCGGGTGATCGAGGTGGAATCGGGTGAGACGATCCTGGAGGCGGCGGAGGCCGACGGGATGGTCTTGCCCTTCGGCTGCCGCTACGGCGGATGCGTGACGTGCGCCGCGCTCCTGGTGGCCGGCTCGGTGGAGCAACCCGACGCGGTCGGACTCAAGGACTACATGGCCGAGGCGGGCTACGTGCTCACGTGTGTGGCCCGACCTCTGTCGGACTGCGAGCTGGAGGTCGGTGTGCGCAGCCACTTCCGCGGGCTGTACCGCAACCCGTTTCGCTCGTCGGCGCGGGTCCAGACAGATCTCCTCACTCCCGACCAGGCCGACCTCTAGCCCCTTGACTCTGGCCTCTCGTTCCTCCGGGGTGGTGACGAGAGCGGAGTTGCTCAACGCCGGGCTGGCGTCCTCCACAATCGCAGCCCTGGCCCGGCAGGGATTTCTCTCAGTGGTGTGGCGGGGTTTGTATGAGATTCCGGAGTTGACCGACCACAACACACCGCTCTTCAGAGCAGTGAAATCCACCCTGGGTTCGGCGTTGGCCACGGAGTCGGCTGGCAGGGTTTGGCACGCCCCGCTTCCCGCAGCGGAGGCGAGTGACCCCGTTCACGTCGTCGCTCCGTACGGCGGGCCGCAGTCCGGGATGCCCGGTGTGGTCGTGCACCGCACGCGCCGGCCGTTCGCCGAGGACATCCGCTACCCGGTTCCCAATCTCCCCACGACGGGCCCGTCGCCGACTCACTACTGGAACGCCGCTTCGAGGTGCTGCTCGTCGATCACGGAATCACCGGTTTCCGCCGCCAGGTATGCCCTCCCTGGTACGACGGCCGGCGGGGTGTCGTCGACTTCGCCTGCCCGGCGATCGAGTTGATTGTCGAGGTCGACGGACGACCGTGGCACACGACGAGCCAGGCCATGGCTGAGGACCGGCGGCGGGATCGGACGGCGGCCGCCCACGGTTGGCAGGTGTTGAGGGTGACATCGGCCGATCTCACCGACGAGCCGACCAAGACCGCCGACCAGGTGGCAGCAGCCGTGGCGGCGAGGAGCCGCGCCGCTGGTAGGGCCGATTTCCGACCTGACGCCGCATAGCCACCGCGATCGTCACTCTGTGCCTGTGAGCTCCCAAAACCTGGAGTTCACAGGCACAGAAGCGATGTTGGGGTTCAGAAAGCACCAACGGTGAGTGACGTGGGTCACAGCGGTAAACCTTTCCAAGGGCCCGAGTGGTGTGGGTGGTGTGTATGCGAGAATCGACAACATGACCGACACCCCGGTCCACGATCCGCTGAGCGCAGACTTCGACGCCTTCTACCGGCAGGAGCTTCCCGCCATGGTCGCACTTGCCGCGGCCATCACCGGCGGCACCGTGGCCGCCGAGGACCTGGCCCAGGAAGCGCTCCTGCGGGCCTACAACCGCTGGGAGAAAGTCGGCCGCTACGAGAAGCCGGGGGCCTGGGTCCGCCGGGTCACCATCAACCTGGCGCTGAACAGCCGCAAACGGGCCGGGGCTGAACTCAAGGCCAAACTCCGGCTCCGAAATCGTGACCGCGGCGCCGCCCACGTCGTCGAACCCCATCCCCCTCGGTTCGACGACGTGTGGTCGGCGGTCGCCGAGCTCCCGGGTCAACAGCGAGCCGCCGTGGCCCTCCACTACCTCGAGGACCGGCCGGTGGCCGACATCGCGGAGATCCTCGACTGCTCCGAATCAACCGCCCGAGTCCACCTTCACCGAGGCCGCACCACGCTGGCCTCGCTGCTGGAAGGAGCCTCAGCATGAGCCCGAACACCAACGACTTCACCCCCAATCCGATGACCGAAGATCACATCAAGGACGCCTTCCGGGACCTGAGCCGCCGAAGCGGTGTCGTGCCGGTCGACCACGGCCCCCACGTCAAAGCCGCTGCCGGCGGTGGTGGCCGGTGGAGCCGCAACCCGTTCGGCCGAGGCTCCGACAACCGCCTCATCCCCGCGCTGGCCTTCGCCGCGGTGGTTGCGATCGCCGGCTTCGGCGCCTGGCAGCTCCTCCCCGGTGACGACTCCGACTCGCCCAACATCGCCACCGAGGGCGGCTTCGACGATGATGGCGACGGCACGACCGACGACGGCGCGATCGTGACCGACGACGGCACGTCCGACGGCACCGACACCACCGACGGCGATGGCACCGACACCGACGACGGTGATACCGACGCCGCCCCCGCCCCCGGTGAACCGGGCGCCCGGTACCGGGTCGACACCGCCAAAGTGGCCGCCGACTCGAGCGACCCGTTCCTCAACGTGCGCCTCGACGCCGGAGCGCAGTTCGACATCCTGGCCAAATTGCCGCCGAACTACCGGGGTGTGGTCGCCACCGGCGAAGCCACCACCACCGACGACGGCGCGACCTGGCTACAGGTCCAGCTCATCGATCCCGTGAGGGTGAACCTCGGCGAGCCGCTGCACGGCGGCCTGCCGACCGGCTGGGTCAACGCCGCCTTCCTCGTCCCGCTGCGAGACGGCATCGCGGTCGGCACCGATGAGGTCCCGGCCTGCGCCTTTCCGCCCGAGGAGAGGCGCACGTTCGGCGGCTTGAGCGCCGCCGGCTACGTGTACGGTCTGGAGAGCGGGTTCGTCGGCGGCGGCACCGACTGCCTGCGGGTGGTCGTGACCCTGGCCGCCGGCTCCAACCCCTTCCTGTGGGATCAGGTACCGGCCGGAACCGGTCCGGCGTCCGCCATACCCGACGCCTTCGTCAGCTCGAGCGGCGGCACGGGCGTTAGCGTCGAACTCGGTGACAACATCACGTCGGTCTGGACCGGCGCCACCGAAACCGACGACGACGTCTACATCGCCCGCAGCTCCGACGGCACCGTCGACCTCATCAGCCCGGTCCCCGTCAGTCGGGTCGGCGTGACCCCACTGGCCGACAGCGGCATCGTCGTGATCGACATGGAGATCGCCGGCGACGCACCGCTGACCGGCCGGTTCGTGGCGCTGACCGACGACCCGGTCGTCGGCTCGGGCACGGTCACGGTGACCGGCCTGGCCCGACCGTTCGAGGCCAACCTCGGCGTGTCGATCATCGACGACGGCGGTCAACCGGTGGCGGCCCTCTACAGCGGGAGCGCCGGTCTCGGCACCCTTCGAGGCACCGAATACGGCGTGCAGACCAACGACTGGACCGAGGCCTGGGGCCGGTTCGCCGTCACGGCCGCCGATCTCCAGCCCGGCGACTACACCATGTTGCTCGACGGCGAAGGCGGCGTCGACACCCCGACCAGAACCGCAGTCCCGTTCACCATCACCGACGGACCGGACTCGTCGACCAGCGAACCCGGCGCCGACGACCAGGCCGCCGCCCAAGCCCTCGTGCAGTTCGCGCAGGGTGGATTGCTCACCGACGTGAACCTGGCGAGCGAGGTGACCTTGAGCCTCGGCGTCGACCATCAGGAGACGTTCACCGGCGCCGAGCTGGCCGACCGTGACAACTGGGTGATCGACGTCGACGACTTCGAGGGCTTCGCCGGCCCGTTCGACGTCCTCGACCGCTTGGCCGACGGTCAGGTCAGCTTCAGTACCGGATCCATCCCCCATTGCGCCGGTCCGCCCGTCGACTGGCCGACGGAGTGGGACGCGCTCTCACAAGTCAACATCGAACCGGTCGGCGCCACCAGCTGCATCGAGTGGTACGCCGTCAGCCTCTTCCGCAACAACGACGGTCAGGTCGAGGTGATCGTGCTCGACCTGTTCGGCCCCTAGCCGACTTCGGCGCGGAGCGCCTCGCTTGGAGTTTGCTGCCGCAAACTCGTATGGGTTTCAGGGGTGCCCTGGAGGCCGGTTTTTCGGTGGCCCCTAGACGGCTTCGGCGCGGAGCGCCTCGCTTGGAGTTTGCTGCCGCAAACTCGTATGGGTTTCAGGGGTGCCCTGGAGGCCGGTTTTTCGGTGGCCCCAGGGGCCTCAGCGCGAAGCGTCGATCGTGGTCACCCGATATCGAGATCCGAGAGGAAATCCCGGGTGGCCAGTTCGGCTGCGTCGATGTGGGCCCGGATGGCCTTGTCGTGGTTGTAGCGGAGCTTGGCCGGATCGTTGTATCGCCCCGGCGGTTTGCCGGTGGGCAACACGTGCACCACAACCGAGTCGTCGACCGTCTCGAGCTCCCGGTGGAACCGGTGACGGCGGGCGATCTCGAACGACACCATGGCGACGTCCCACGGATGCCGGGGCACCGTCAGCGGGTCGTCGATATGTCCGACGTGGAGAACGTAGATCTCGGTCGCCCCGAGCTCGATCGCCCGCGACACCGGGATCGAGTTGACGACGCCGCCGTCGATGTAGTGGCGTCCACCGACCTCGACCGGAGGCAGCACCCCGGGGAGGGCACACGAGGCCAGGACCGCCTGGACGACCGGGCCCTCGGTGAACCAGTGTTCCGACGAGGTCTCGATGCAGGCCGCGCACGTCTGGATCTCGGTATGCGCCTCCTCCAGTTTGCGGTACGGAACCCACGTTTCGACCAGGGACCGCAGCGGCAGATTCGAGTGGAAGTGGGTCCAGTGATTGAACAGGTGACGCACCCGGTTGAACAACGATTCACCGAACACCGAGCCGGCCTGCATACGCTCCCACATCGACGACAACCGGCCGACCGAGTCCTCGATCGGTCCCGAGGCCAGCACCGCGCCGTTCAGCGATCCGATCGACGTTCCGACGATGAGATCCGGGGCCGATCCCCATTCGGCGAGGGCCCGGGCCATGCCAACCTCACTGGCACCCCGCAGACCTCCACCACCCAGCACCCAGGCGACCTTGTGTTGGTGGCGAGGCATGGCATCAGGCTACCGGCGTGTACGGCTGTGGACCGGTCCGGTTCCGACAAACTACTGTGGACGTGAACGAGCCCGTGTAATCGCTGTCAACATCACTGTCCACACGTTCCCTATCGTCGAACAGTCACAGGCGTTCTTCATGGACTTCGTTCCCCCACGCTGGATCCGCCGTCTCATCATCACACCGGTCGTGTTCGTCGGAGCGCTGATCTTCACGGTGCTGTCGCCGGCCATCCATCTGGCGGCCGCCGTCATCGATCTCATCGTCGATCGCAGGCGATGGCGCGTCAGCCGCCTGGTCGGCATCTGCCTCGCCTTCTGTGTGGCCGAGGTCTTCGGCCTCTTCGCCCTGTTCACGGTCTGGGTGGGCAGCGGGTTCGGCCTGTTCATGGACCGCCCGATCTGGGTGAAGGCCAACAACCTGCTCACCGGGCAGTACATGGAACTGGTGACCAATGCCATCGTCTTCTTCGTCGGCTTCGACTTCTCGCTGACCCTCGATGCCGAACCCGACGGGCCGCAACTGGTGTTCGCCCGACACGTCGGGCCGGGCGATGCGCTCCGGCTCATGAAGATCGTGTTCCGTGACATGGACCGTCGCTGCCACGCCATCGGCGCCGCCAAGCTGCAGTGGGACCCCTTCCTCGACATCGCAGGCGAACGACTCGGCTTCCACTATCTGTTGCAGACCCCGAAGGACACCGTGGCCGAACTCGACGAGATCCGGCGCCTCACCGCGGGCATGGGCGACACCGAGACCCTCATTCTGTGTCCCGAGGGGGGCAACTTCACCACGAAGCGCCGGGCGGAGCGCATCGAACTCGAGCGATCGCGGGGGCGGGAACACCGGGCCCAACTGGCCGAGTCGTTGAAACACACGCTGCTGCCGAAGACCGGCGGGGTCATGGCCGCCATCGAGGGCGCGCCTCACGCCACCGTGGTCTTCCTCGGCCACGCCGGACTCGACGACATCCACGGTCTGCGCTCACTCTGGAGGCTGATGCCGCTCCACCGCACGGTCGTCGCCCATGGCTGGACCGTGTCACTCCACGACCTCCCGTCGGATCGGGCCGGGCGATCACAGTGGCTGCTCGATCAATGGCGCCGGGTCGACGACTGGATCGACGACGCGCTGACCCGGCCGATGGCACCGACGGCGGTTTCCGAGCCCGACCCGTAAATCGACGACACCGACAACCGGGACGAACCACAATCGAGGACATGAGATCTCAGCTGTGGACCGCCGACGACGCCGCCCGCTACGACACCAACCATGCGTCGATGTTCGACGAGAGCGTGCTCGATGACACGGTCGGGTACCTTCTCGATCTCGCCACCGACGCCGCGGCCGCCGACCACGACGCGCACGCACTCGAGCTTGCCATCGGCACCGGCCGGGTGGCTGTGCCGCTGCGACGGCGGGGGGTGGCGGTGGCCGGGATCGAGCTGTCGGAGCCGATGGTGATCGAGCTGAGGGACAAGGTCTCAGCCGACGACATCCCGGTGGTGATCGGTGACATGTCGACCGCGGACGCTCCCCCACCAGGACCGGGCGGCTTCGGCCTCGTCTACCTCGTCTACAACACGATCACCAACCTCCTGACCCAGGACGCCCAGGTCGACTGCTTCGTCAACGCCGGCCGCCATCTGGTACCGGGCGGCTACTTCGTGATCGAGAACTTCGTCCCCGACCTACGCCGCCTCCCGCCGGGGCAGGGGGCCGTTCCGTGCACGTTCACCGACGACCATCTGAACATCGACACCGTGGACCCCGTCACACAGCGGCTGACGTCGCATCACTTCCGGATGAACGAGCACGGCACCTGGTCGAAATCGGCGTCGGAACATCGCTACATCTGGCCCGCTGAACTCGATCTCATGGCCCGGATCGCCGGGCTGAGCCTCCATCGACGGGTGGCCGATTGGAGCGGCACCCCATTCAGCCGGGACAGCCGCTCGGCCGTCTCGGTGTGGCGGAAGCCGGCCGACTGACCGTAACGCCGGCGGCAGCGACACCAACCGACTTCCGGTGCGAATACATCCAGGCAACTGTATGTTGTGGCGATGGCGCCCCGACGAAGACCGAAGGGTTCGCCGCCTACACCGTCGATCACCGATCTCAAAGCGGGATCGGAGGAGGCCTGGCAGCGGGCGGTCACCATTCTCGGTCCGCCGTTGCGGGGTTTCGCCAGTCTCCGAGGATCGGACGACCCCGACGAGACGCTGGCCCAGGTCTTTCTCGACCTCGCCCGCGGTATCGATGATCTCGACGGCGACTGGGAAACGTTCCGGACACTCGCCTTCGTGATCGCCAGGCGCCGGATCGTCGACGTGATTCGCTACAACACCCGCCGGCCAACCGAACCGTACGCCCCCGGTGACCTCGACGGGCGCAACATCGGGGGCAACGTGGAGCAGGAGGCGATGAGCAATCTCGATCGGGAGTGGTTGCTCGAGCTGCTCGATGTCCTCACCCCGATTCAGCGCGACGTGCTGACGATGCGCATCGTGTCGGGGCTGACGGTGCGGGAGGTCGCCGACGTGATCGACTCGTCGGAAACGGCCGTCAAGGCCAATCAGCGACGGGCGATCTCCTCCTTGCGCCGCCATCTGGCCGAGACCGGAGCGGACACGACGGCGCCGATGTTGGCGGAGCTGGCCACCGAGCTCGGGGTGACACGATGAGCGGTCGTTCCGGACCCGTCACGGTCACCGAGGCACTCGACGTCCTGGCCGTCGTCGGTGGCGAGGAGACACACCTCGATGGTGAGGTCGCCACCCGTATTGCCCACGACGCGGCTCGAATCGCAGCCGATATCCCCGGCCGCTCGAACCGTCCTCCCGACGAGGTTCCAATCGCTCATGAATCGGAGACCCGACCGCTGACGCCCACGGCCGGCACCGAATCGGCGGCTCCGGGTCGGGGCCGACGCCGGCTCGCCGTCGCGGCGGCCGCGGCCGTGCTGGTTCTCGCCGCCGGTTACGGCATCGTCGCCGCAACGGCCCAACCGACGGAGACCGACACGGGGCGGATCGAGACCGAGCTGGTTCCGAGCACGACGGGCACGATCGAGACGCCGGAGGTCATGAATCCGACGTCGACCGCCGCCACGGTCACCGACGATTCATCTGTCGACGACCGGCGGGCAGGAATCACCGCACCCTCCACCACGATCGCGGACGGGCCGGTCGTATCCGACGATACGGACGCTGCCGTTACGAACACCGATGGAAATGACGGCACCACCCGGGCGACGGCCACCACGGTGGGACAGGGCGGCGCCTCGGCCTCACCGGCCGCCCAAACGACGGCCGTGCCACCCGCAAGCAGGTCGCTGAGCTCGGACGGCGTCGCCATCAGCGCCGGGCGGGCCGGAGCCGTCGCCCTCAGCATCGACGAGGGGTCGGCAACCGTCCTCGATGTCGTGCCCGAACCGGGCTGGGCCCACACCATCGGCGCCGATGGTCGAGGCGGCGTCGACGTCGCCTTCTCCGACGGCAACGATTCGGCGGCAGTCCGTGTCGAGTATCCGGACCGACCGACGGCCGGGGGCGACGGAGGCGATGACGGTGATGACGACGACGAGGAATATGAAGAGGAAGACGACGACGCGGAGGACGATGAGCGTGGTCGCTCGACGGTGATCCGTCTCGTTGTCGACCCCGACTCCGACTATCGCCCGACCTCGGCGACCAGTCGGCGGTTCGATCTTGGGTCGGCCGGCCGGGTCGACGTTGCGTATGATGCCAACGGTCTCACCGGCCTGGAGGTCGTGGCCGAGCCCGGTTGGTCCCCGGAGATCACGACGCTCGGATCCCAGCGCCTGACCATCCGATTCGTGGGTTCGGGCGGTATCGGTTCCACCCGCCACGACTTGGGCGTCGGCCAGCTGACGTTGACGATCGAGACCGGCTCCTGACAGTTCAGAGACAATTTCGTCGGCGCTGGTATCGCGATGGGTGCGCCCAGCGACTCCTTCATTGGGCCCCGTGCGCCTTAGGGGCTGGTCGTGCCGGCGTTTCCTACTGCCCTGCGGAGCCCGGCACGACCATCATTCGAATGAGGTGGTCGGGCCGTGTTGGATTGGATGGACAGGAGAAGCGGCACGGTTCAGATCGTGGCCGCCTGCGGCGCGCTCCTGTCCGTTGCCACGCTGGTTCTGACGGCGACCGCCCAGTCTCCGGCCATCCATTCCAGCGTCGACGTCGGCACCGACAACACGGCGGCGCAGGCATCGGGTGACGACCGCTCCTCCGGCGAGCTCAACTCGGAGTCGGCGACCGCCAACGGCGGGGCCACCCCGGTACTCAACGTCACCACAGCCGGCTCGCCATCGCCCGCCCCCTTGTCGGCTTCGACGACGGGGCGAACTCCAGCCACGTCCACCACGGTGAGAACCACATCCACCACCGGCAGGGCATCATCGACCAGGGCCGCACCGACCACAACGACCACAACGTCATCCACTACGACCACATCCAGGAACGTGACGGCCGATACGACGTCAACGACGACGGCACCGATCCCCGATTCGACGGAGTCCGACGCCTCGTCGACCTCGAGCTCCACCACCACACCACCGCCAACGTCGCCGTCGGCGTCGGAATCGACGACCACGACGACCTCCTCACCCTCGTCATCGGAGACCACGGAGGATGACGACGACTGATGATGACTACGGCTCGCTACATCGGCGATCCGATCTCGCCGCGCCGGGCGAACTCAGGTAGATTCCGTTCACGGGTTGGCAGCCGGACGGCCGCCGAAAGGACGCATCCCATGAGCGATCGAATCACGGTGGAACGAGATGGGGGCGTGGCCGACGTCCGCCTCAACCGGGCCGACAAGATGAACGCTCTCGACCCCGCCATGTTCGCCGCGTTGATAGACACTGCCGATGCGCTGGCGGCTGACCCGACCCTCCGTTGCGTGGTGCTGTCGGGCGAAGGCAAATCCTTCTGCGCCGGGCTCGACTTCGCCAGCTTCGAGCGGATGGGCGACGACGGATCGAACGGCGGGGGTGGGGACCGATCGAGTGACGGCGGGAACGGCCGTGAGGTCCGCAACATCACCGCCCCGCTGGACGGCCGCATCACCCATGGTGCACAGCAGGCGGTGTACGGCTGGACGTCGCTCCCGGTGCCGGTCATCGCCGCCGTGCACGGTCATGCTCTCGGCGGGGGTATCCAGTTGGCCCTCGGTGCCGACATCCGAATCGTCGCCCCCGACGCCACGATGTCGGTGCTCGAGATCCGCTGGGGGTTGATCCCGGACATGACGGGCACACAGGCGCTCGTCAACCTGGTCGGTGTCGACGTGGCCAAGGAGCTGACGTTCACCGGGCGGATGATTTCCGGCGTCGAGGCCCACGAACTCGGCCTGGCCACCAAGTTGAGCGACAACCCGCGGTCGGCGGCGCTGGAGATGGCGGCAGACATCGCCTCGAAATCACCCCACGCCATCCGCGCCGCCAAGCGACTGTTCAACGAGGCACCGAAGGTTTCGGTGGCCGATGGTTTCGCCCGGGAACGGGAGGAGATCGGTCAGCTCATCGGGTCGCCAAACCAGATCGAGCAGGTGATGGCGTTCTTCGAGAAACGGTCACCTGACTTCGCCGATCCCGACTAAGCCCGATCTGGGGCCGGCCCCGGTGGCGGGCGGACGCCACTGGAACCGACCCCGATCAGGGGGGATCAGGCAGGATGGACCACTCAGCGGCGGGCTCTGCGCACCTCGTCGGTGATCTGAGCGGCGACCAGGATCGCTCCGCACACCACGGTGGCGATGACCGCGACGGTGGCGATCAAGGATCCACCACCGATCTCGCCGGCGGCCATGACGGCGGCCACGCCGCCACCGGCGATCACCAGCGACGACAACATCCAGGCCCGATGCTGCAGCCGGGCCGGCGGCGGGGCGGAGTGGAAGCCTCCTCTCCGACCGGCGAGCAGGCCGAGGACGACGGTGTCGTCATGCCCGATCTGAGGTCGGATCTGATTTGCACGCTGGACCGTGGCCGTCACCGTGTCCGACTCATGCCACGGGCTGATGTCGATCACGTCGGCCAAATGGTCACTCCCGCCGAGCGGTGCCGGCCGGCTGTATTGTTCGATGTATTCGGGGGTTGGGCTCATCGCGGTTCTCCTCATCTCATCTCGTCATCGCATCAGGTTCGGTTGGCGCATCGGGTCGGGCTCGTGGGGGTCGCCGGGATCGGGCGGAGCGTCCTGGCGCACGAGCCGGAGCGGCGGAGGAACGGGCATCGGGTCTGTCGGCGGTCCGCCGATCGTGACGTCGGGACCAGGATCGTCGTCGACCGGGGGCATCTGGTTCGTTTCGGCACCCACCTCGTCGAACGTGATGAACAAGCGGCCGTAGGAGTCGGAGGGTCGGTCGTAGTCGACCCGGATATCGAGACAGTGCGATATGTTCGCCGCCAGGATGGCCGTCGTCACCTCGAGCGCCCGAAACGAGCGGCCCGGTGGTGGGCCGACCCACCACGAAACCACCGGCCAGTTGATGACCGGCACCCACGAGAGCTTCGGGTGGTCGAGCACCGGGCGAGACGGAGGCGCCTTGGGTTCCTCGCTGGTTCCCACCTCTGCCTGGACCGCATTGGTCTTGGCGGCGACCACAGCCCAGTCGGCCGGCCACCGCCGACGAACTCTCCACGCCTCCCGCCACCCGACCAGCAACAGGCCGGTCGGGCTGGTACCCCGGAGCCGGATGAACTGGAGCACGAGTTCGGCGGCCACCGCCGTGGAGGCCCAGGCCGCCAGGCCGGCGAACAAGGAGTTGTAGGCGTCCCAGATGGCCAGCCCGTAGAAGGCGATGATCACCTGGTGGGGATTGCCGACCAGCAGGTGAGCGACGATCCGCGAGTGAACACCGATCTGGCGCAGCGACCAGTGGCGGATCGTGACATACCGGACCAGCGGCCTCAGATCCATCAGATATCTCCACCACACAAGTCGTAACGGGCTCATGTGGCCAGTGTGATGGACCGCCAGGTTACGGTAAATGGTTCACGGAAAAGCTACCCGTACCATGCACCAAGCATGCCCGCAAACCGGTCAGATCGTCGCTTAATGGTCGTCATAACCTCTGCGAAAGATCCATCAAATGTCGCCCGGGGCCACATGTGCCTGGGCGTCAGTCGCACGGGTGACCCGGTGTCGGTATCACCCGTGCGACGACCCGCCGACGTGCGGATGTGGGGAGAATCGGCGGCGAATCAGACGACCCGGTGGGCCTCGACGCTGTCCTCCATCGCCAGCATCTCGGCTGACGGGATGATCGGGTCGAAGGGGGCGGCGACTTTCAGTTTCATGGCCCGCCACGCCTCTCGTCCCTCGATCCAGGCGAAGAACGTCGGGAGGCTGATCATGACGACGGCCGACCACCACCAGGCGATCGATGGGATGGCGGCCAGGGCGATTGCGGTACAGGTGGAGAAGCCTCGGACCATTCGTTCGAGGTGGAGGCGGGGGACCCGGTAGCCCGAGGCGCTGGCGCCGATGCGGAAGATGGTGCCCAGAATCATGATCCAGCCGGCCATCACGACGAGGAAGCCGGCGCCTTGATGGTTGGCCTGCACCATGGCGTACGCAAACGCTGCGAACAACATGAGGTCGCCGCCGTGACCCAGGACGCAGATGCGGGGGTCGCTGTCGAGGACCGGTTTGTCGGGCGAGTCGTCGGCCGGGAACGACGCCACCGACCAGATGATGGCGGTGGTGACGATCCGGGCCAGGATGAGGAGGGCGGCCACACCGAACGAGCCGGACACGGCGAGCACGACGGCGGCCCCGAAGGTCAACGCATTGCCATACCAGCCCCACCGTTCAGCCATGGCCCGCCGGCGGCGGGACTCCTTGCCGGATGTTCGGGCGCGTATCTTGCGGTCGAACCACACATGGGCGTCCTGAGCCAGCCGGTACAGCGTGGAGCGGTGCACGTACAGGTCGTTGGTGGCCTCCCGGTAGCCCCTCTGCACGATCTCGTTCAACAGGATCGACGCCGCCCGAGCCTTGAGCACGTCGTCGCTTCGCGCCACCTGGCCGAGATCGGCGATCTCGTCGGTGAGGGCCCGACCGAGGCCGTCGATCTCGGGACATGACTCCTTGATCAGCGATCGACCGTTCGGGGTTCGGACGAGCCACTCGACGAGGTCGCGGCGTTCGGCCTCCAGCATCTCGATGTCCTCGGGCGTGAGCCCGTACGTAACCGGTTGACCGTCGTCGTTGAGGGTCTCACTACTCATGATGCGCCTCCCAGCTCATCGTCGATGGCAAGATCGTCGGACGGCTCGACTCGAACCCACATGAGAGCTGGATCACACGGATCGGCGAAGTAGCCGATCTCGGAGTGCTCGAGTGAAGCCCGACGGATCTTGGAAACCATGCTTGTTATCTTTCGGGGTGATTGGTTGAAGATGGATGCCACGTCGGCGACATCCAACACTTGTAGCGGGTTGCGGACAGCCCGCGATCCGGCGGAGTCATTTCCCCGCATGATCAGGGCGGCCGTTGCCGCATCGGTCAATAATCCCTCCGAAGTACAATTCATCAAGTAGCTGAGGCAGCGGGCGGTTCCCGGATCGACCGACATCCTCGATTCGATCACCAGGAGGATCTCCTCGTATTGGCGACGAAGTTTCTCGACCAGTCGCCGGGCCTCGGGCCTCGACTCGAACTGATCGATCTGATCCTGGACCTCCTTCAGCTTTGCCGCCTCCATGTCGGTGAGCAGTTCGGAGGCGAGAAACCGATGGTAGTCACCGATGGTCAGAGCGCAGATCACCGCGGCGCAGCTCTTCAACTGCTTTATCGCCCATTCCTGGGCGAACGTCCGGAAGCGAACTTCATCGTCATCCCGGGCCTTCGCTCCGGTCGTTTTGCAGAATCGCGCGACGTACGGAAACAGCGTCAATCCGAGTGATGCCCGAGCCTTGCTCACGATTTCCTCGGCCTGTCCCTGCTGGCTGTTTGTTTGACCGATTCTTCGGGCGACATCGTTGATGGCACGGTCATAGACCAGTGCCTCCTTGCGGTACAGTTGCTGAACAAGGCCGAAGTCGTGGTTTCCGTCTCGTCCGACAGCGAGTAGCTGTGCTCTGAAAGAGGACAAATGGGCTGACGGAGATAGACGGCTCGCTTCGGTTGGTGGTCTCTCACCCATCATGGCTCCTCCTGGTGGGAATTCTCCCATGACGGTGAAATGAGGTCCAAGCTCGTCCGAAATGTGTCCAAAATGTGTCCGGGGCGAACTACAGCGGATTCAGGAGCGCAGGGCCGCGTATTTTGAAGGCTGAAGCGGCCGGTCCCAGCTCACGTGAACCTCCGTGGGGATCGACGACCGCTCGGCCAACTGCCTGGTCAGGGCGTCCTCGGCGTACAGGCAGATCTCGGTCAGACGGCCGAAGACCTGGTCGATACGCGTGGCGCCGATCGAGACCTGGGCGAACCCGGACATCCGACCCGGTCCATCGGGCGCGAGCTCGAGGTACTCGATCTCCACGTCGAGGACCGGTCGACCCGCTTCGGGCCCGCTGACGACCCGCATCGCCGCATCCTGGAACGTCTCGCGGAGGTCGCTGACGGCGCTCTTGACCACCGACTCCGACCTCACGTCGGCGTCCCACCGACACCACACGACCAGCCGATCCGAGATCATCCGCTCCCTGCTCACCGATCCCAGCACCGATTTGAAGGAGGCGAAGCGGCCGAAGCGGCGCCCCTCGGGGTCGTTGTGGAACGGACCGTCCATCGGTGGTGAGATCCAGACGCCGCCCAGGGAGTCGAGCAGCTCGAGCAGCGTGATCGACCCGTCATCGCCGTTCGTGGCGACGAACCCTGCGAGCACGTTGCGGTGTTCACTGGCTCGGTCCTCCCGGTAGTGGAACTCGCGAGCCGGGAGCTCCCGTTCACCGGTTTCCTCCTTCTCGCCTCCGTCGACGGCCAGGGTCACGTTGAACACGAGGGTCCCGTCGATCCAGCGTTCACTGAACCCGACGACCTCACAACCCGCCGTCAGCAGCGACTCCAACAGCAACGATGTGGTGCCGATCCTGAGTGAGCCGACCAGCGAGATCGGCAGCACCCGCTGTCGGTCGGCCGCCCCGCTCGACCCACCTGACGGGGCCGCCGGCCGCGGAGTAGTCGCATCATCCCCGGTTCCGTGCGGTTCGCGGCCATCAGGACCAAGCAACCGCTTCCACGACGATCGGGAGTCACGACCGTCGAGAATCCAGATCGCATCGGCCCCGCCGATGTGCTCGACGATCCGCTCGAGTTCATCGACGCCCGAGATTTTCGAGCTGCGGGGCAGGTCGATGGCGAACCGCACACCGTGACGTTCGAGGCGGGACACATCGCGGGCCCCTGGGCCCTCACCCGAATTCGGTCGGACGACACCGGGAGGCCAGGCGGCCGGCCATTCACAGAACACGAATGCGGCGTCGGTGTCGAGGAGGCACGACGCAATGTTGTACACCATCAGCGCCAGCTCCCGCGACGGTTCCGGTTCGGCCCGATACCGGGCACCGGCCACCACGAAGAACTCCAGTCGGACCCGACCACCGAAGTAGAAGGTCTCGTCGACCCCCTCGTTGGTGACGGTGACCGACGGCAGCGATCGGCGGTCGCCGTTCGTGGTGTCACCTCCGCCGGACCCCTTCTCGGCCAGGGAACGCCGCTGGGATGTGATCACGACCTGTCCGGCGAACTTACCCGTCGACAGCACGAACTTCCGACCCAGCACCGGCAGCTCCTCGACGCCACTGCGGCGCCGGCTCTCGACGGCGGACCGCCCGACCGCCACCATGTCACCGAGCCTGCTCATCGTGCTCTGTCGGACATCGATCGTTTCGGCCGGCTCGTGGAGCACATCGATGGCCGTGGCCCGATCCGCCGCCAGCAGACGGTCGGCGGCGGCCACGATCAGCTCACTGGTCTTCTCCTCTATTCGTCCGTCGGCGAGGTTGAAATCGGGGTTGGACACCGACGGGTTCTCAGCGAAGAACACGGCATCCGGTCTACTCGGGTCGATGTCGAGGCAGCGGAACACCCAGTAGCGCATCCGCCTCACCACTCGTGCCGCCGCCTCGAACGGCACCCACAGCTTCGGCCACCGCGGCGGTTCGGGTTGGCGGCCGGTGATGAGGAGGTACACCACGTCGCGCAACCCTGGGGTGTGGAGCCACTGATCGGTCCAGACCGGACCAAGCCCGACAGGCCGGTGACCCCACAGCCGCCGGACCCTGGTTCGCAGGTGGGCGAACAGTGCCGTGACGAGCAGCAGAAGCAGTGCGCCGGCCACCCATCGTGACATCAGCTGGAGGACCCGGACGTCGTCCTCGGTGGAGAACGTCGTGGCCAGCACGATCGCCAGCAGAGCCGCGGCCAGCGCACCGCCGTAGGCGAGCCGCTTGGAGTGGGTTCGGAGATGGGCGAGCAGCCGGTTGCCCCGCGGCATCTCCAACCTCGACAGGAGCAGACCGGGCGCGAGCAGCAGGATCGCAACCACCGCATCCTGGGAGAACCTGGCCAGCCGCTGGCCCGGCGGTGGAGCCCAGTCGGGAATTCGCACCAGGCCGAACAGCCGGAATCCACCGTCGCTCAACGACGTGGTGACGAAGTCGGGAACGAGAAACCAGGCGATGATCACCACGGCGATCAAGATCGCGGTCAGAACCTCGAGAACATCGCCCAGCAGCGACGGGGCGTCGTCGGCCAGTACAAGCCTGACCCTCTTCTCATAGGATCGTGTCGCCGAGCGGCTGGTCAGCTGGCGGCGCGAGGCTCTCCAGAACACATGGGCGCGGTTGGGGCGCGGATCGTCGTCGAACACGACACCGAGACCCATCTGGTTGTGTTCCAGGCAGCTGGCCATCAAATCGCACGGTTCATCCAGGGAGTCTTGGGTATCGATGGATTCGAGGCGGTACGGGCAGCGATCGCACAGGCCCTCGTCCCTGCGGTCATCGACGGGTTCACCGTCACCCTCGGCGGAGGGGTCACCCCGACCCGGGCGGGGAAACGGCACAACGGACTTGGCTCGGGCCAACTGGGCCCGACGGCGGGCGACGAGCGCCAATCCGTCGAGCAGAAGCCGCCGCCGTTCATAGCGTCGGATCGCCTCACGGTGCCGGGGCACCCCGCTCACGAGCACGGGTGGATCGAGACCGCCGACGACGGTGCCCGGGATCCGGCCGACCACGGGAGCCGGGGCCGGGGCCGGTACGTCGGGCATCGGCGGCGCCGACGAACTCCACGAACGCAGTTGACCGACGGTCCGCCCCATCTCCAGCACGTCGCGGTCCGACAACAGCACGGCGGTCCGCACATTGACCTCGTCGTCGGCCTCGAAATCGAGATGGAAGGCCTGCAGCGACGTCTTGCACGGCCGGGTGTATTCGACGATGTAGTGGTCCTTGCGAAGGGTGCCCAGTCCGGGCAGCCAGCTTGCGGCACGGCCGACCCCGCGGATCACCCGTCCGACCAGCCCGGCCACTCCCTCGCGCCCAGCCGCCGGAGTCACCCGGTTGGGCAGATCCGGGGCTGAGAACGTCAGGCTGTGATCACTGCCGTACGCGTCGAGGCCGACGACGATGAACTGTTTCGACCGGACCTGTTCGAGCAGGTGGAGAAACGGCACCCAGCTCGTGTCACCGACGACGGCGTGCCAACCGGCCCGACCGTGGTCCCCGCCGCCGGTTCCGGTCGCGTCGGGCGTGTCGATCGCATCGGGCGCGCCGCCTGGCGGCTGAATCAGTTGGTGCAGAAATCGGACGGCCCCCTCACGCACCGGATCGTCGGCCCAGCCCGAGCCACCTGCCGTCCCGTCACCTTGGTTGCTCAACCGGCTACCGACGATGTCGGCCCGGTACAGGTGGGCGGTCAGCGCCGCCTCGACCAGCCACCGCGACGGCGACTCCGGGTTGAAAACGCCGGAGTCGGGCCGACCCCGGTCCGGCGAGCGGCCGGCGAACCGCAGCATCAGCTCGAGCAGCGAGATGAAGGCGGCGTCGAACAACTCCAGCAGCTCGGTCTGGGTGAGCAGCGGAACCCGGTCGCCGGCCTGGTTGACCACGTTGAGGTTCGACGACGCCATGCGGTCGGTGTGGGTGATCGGCACCCACACCAGGTTCGGCTGCTCCGACATCGCCGTCGGCGGGATCACGTCACGGTTCGGGCGGCGGCGGATGAGGCTGTAGGACTTGGCCGTCGTGTACTGGTCGTGGGTCAACAGCGACAGACTGACGTCGAGGTTGAGGGTGCGGGACAGGAAATCCCGATCGCTCATGTGCAACGACTCCGACTCCCTGACGATATGGGAGTTGGTGATACCGAGATCGAGAAAGCACATCCCGACGCGGGCGGAACCGGTGCGGTAGACCTGACGATGGTCGGGTTTCGGCAGCGTCTTCACCAAATCGATCAACCGCTGCCTGACCGTCATGGCCACCGCCAGGCCGTCGCTGTCGCCACCCGGATCGCTGCTCGCCGAGCGCCGCTGGGCGGCCTCAGCCCGAACCGCCGGCGCCGATCGCACGTGAAGGCACTCATACGGCGTCGACCCGTCGGATCGACGGCTCACCGAGGCGATCGATGGATCCGGTGGCGGCTTCAGTGTTCCCTCCTGGCTTCCCTCCAGTGCCGATGCTAGTTGTGCCCGGCCCGGCACCTCAAAACGCCGTTGATCGGCGCCGGCAGGAGCTCTTCGACCAGCGTCGGTGCATGAACAGCGGTTACAGTTGTTCGACGGCACCCGGCCGTGGTGGGCCGCCTGACCGATCCCTTACAACTCCCTTACAACATCCGAGACGTCGTGCGAGGTACGAGCGTATGAACCACATTCTCCAGGAGCGGGAGGTCCGCTCGATCCCCGAATTGCTCCGGCTGCGGGCCGAGCAGACACCACACAAGATCGCATTCCGCTTCCCCGACGGGGCCTCGTGGGGAACACTCACGTGGAGCGAGCTGAGTGACAAGGCGCGCCGGATCGCCGCCGGGCTCCGCAGCATCGGCGTGCAGCCGCAGGATCGGGTGGCGCTTCTGTGCTCGACCCGGGTCGACTGGGTGACGGCCGATCTCGGGATCCTCACGGCCGGCGGCGCCACGACCACGATCTATCCGTCGAACACGGCCGAGGAGTGCGCCTTCATCATCAACGACTCCGGCTCGAAGGTCGTCGTGGTCGAAGACGTCGACCAGCTGGCCAAGATCCAGGAGGTGTCGGGCGAACTCACCGAGTTGCGCACTGTGGTGTTGATCGACGGCCCGGTCCCCGACGGGGCATCCGACCACGTCATCGAACTCGACGACCTGGCCACCAAGGGCGACCTGAGCACGATCGATTCCGTGGTCGACGCCATCGACCGCGACGATCTCGCCACCCTCATCTACACGTCGGGCACCACCGGCCGGCCCAAGGGCGTGGAACTGACGCACGACAACTGGCTGTACGCCTCGGAGGCGTCGTCACGGATCGGCATCCTCGAACCCGACGACGTGCACTTCCTGTGGCTGCCGCTGTCGCACTCGATGGGCAAGGTGCTCGAGATCCTGATGATCGACGCCGGGGTCGAAACCGCGATCGACGGCCGGGTCGACAAGATCGTCGAGAACCTGGCCGAGATCCGTCCAACGCTGATGGCCGCCGCCCCCCGCATCTTCGAGAAGGTCCACAACGTGGCGGTGTCCACCGTTCAGGCCGAGGGCGGGGCGAAGGCCAAGATCTTCGACTGGGCGGTCAAGGTCGGCACCGAGGCCGCCCGCAAGGAGCGGGCCGGGGTGGTGCCCGGCCGGGCGCTGCAGCTGCAGGCGACCCTGGCCGACAAGCTCGTGTTCTCGAAGGTGCGGGATCGGTTCGGCGGCCGGGTTCGCTACTTCATATCCGGTTCGGCGCCGCTGGCGGAAGAGCTGTGCGAGTTCTTCGACGCCGCCGGTCTCACCGTGCTGGAAGGGTACGGGTTGACCGAGTCGTCGGCCTCGACCTTCGTCAACCTGCCCGAAAAGCCGAAGTTCGGCACCGTGGGCCCGCCGCTCGAGGGCACCGAGCTGAAGATCGCCGACGACGGTGAGGTTCTCATCAAGAGCCGTGGCATCATGCGGGGCTACCACGGGCTGCCCGAGGAGACCGAGGCCACCTTGAAGGACGGCTGGCTCTACACCGGCGATCTCGGTGAGGTCGACAACGACGGCTACCTCCGTATCACCGGTCGAAAGAAGGAGCTCATCAAGACCTCCGGCGGCAAGTACGTTGCGCCGGCCAAGATCGAGGGCCTCATCAAAGCCGCCTCGCCCTATGTGTCGAACGCGCTCGTACACGGGGATCGTCGTAAATATTGCGTGGCACTCGTGACGCTCGACCCCGATGCCATCGGCAACTGGGCCGGCGAACATGGTGTCGAGAACCGATCCCGCCGTCGTCGCCAAGCACCCCGACATGATCGCGGCGATCAACGCCGCGGTCGAGGAGGCGAACTCCAATCTGGCCTCCTACGAAACGATCAAGAAGGTGTCGATCCTGCCGTCGGGAGTTCGAGGTGGAAACCGGGGAACTCACGCCGTCGATGAAGGTCAAACGTAAGGTCGTCGAGGAGCGCAACATGGACGTCCTCGACTCGATGTTCGACTGAACCGGGGCCGCTGCGGCGCCACGCGATGTATCAGTGCCCGCAATCCCTCGTCTAGGAGATAGCGGCTCGTCGGCAGCCTTTGCCGGCGACCGCCTCGCTAGGAGGGAAGAACATGCGAGAAGACACGAAACGGCTCCGGGCCGCCCGTCGCATCGGGCGGCGGCAGCGGCGCCTGATACAGACAACCGAAAAATATCAGCAGATCCGGACCGCCCTCGGCACCGGAGACGACGCCACGGTGCGCCTCACCCGTGTTGGCGAGGTCAGCGAGGTCGGCGCTGGTCGGACGGTCAATCCGAAACCGTGGGGTAGAACCCATCTGTTCATCGGGTTGACCGCGCCACTCGCCGTCGAGGACACCGTCATCGCGGCTCCGTGGGTCATCGACGATGCCACCGGCGCCACCGAACTCGCGACCGGTCGACCCGGCTTGGTGATGACGATCGACCGACGGTACGTGCACCTGGTGGAGGACGCCTTATCCGGCCGAGTCGAACCGGTGACGCCGATCGTGAAGGCGATACGGCGGGCCGAACCGACCGGGAAGCCGATGGCCACACCAGCACCAGCCCCGGCCTGAGCGCACTGCCCTGGAGAGGTCCGGCTTGACAAGGCCGGCTCGACGGGTTGGCCACGAGGCTTTGCGGGTCCACGCCTGGTTGCGAGAGGCGTGGACCCGCAGATCTCAGCCGACGGCGGCCACGTTCTCCGGTGATTCGGTGAACGCGACCATCAACTCACCACGCGTCACGCCAGTCGCCAACCGGCCGATCCAATACTGGCGCCCGGCCCGGTCCGCAGCGCGTCCGAGCACGTTGTTGTACACGAGATCGACGTACTGGCCGTAGGTCGTCTGACCGTAGCGGGACCTCACCTCGGCCGACGCTGCGAACTCGTTGGCGACCGAGACCAGCGGAACGCCCCCGGCCCTGACCGCGGCCCAGTAGGTGAGGCCACTGCGGTCCGGCTCACGTCCGAAGTAGCCGAGGTAGAGGCGGCGGATCTCCCCTTCGTAGGAGGCCGCCGCCGGGTCGCTGCTCCCGGGCCCGGGAGCAGGGGCCGGTGGCGGCGTCGGGTTTCCTGTGCTGGCGATACCGGTCGGCCGAAGTCCGGCGGTTCCCGTCCTCCTCTGGAACTCGGCCGAGTCGGCGAAGGCCAGGAGCGCGTCGGCCCGCGAGAGGCCGGCGTCGAGCTGGCCTATCCAGAAGTTTCGTTCCGGAGTGGTTGCGCCGCGGCCCAACACACTCGTGTAGAGCTGATCGACGAAACCGCCGTTTCCGAGCCGGCCATAGCGGGCGTTGAACTCGGGCGACGCCGCGAACAGTGCGGCCATGGTGTCCGACGACATGCCATGGAGCATCTGCCGGCGCCAGTAGACGAATGACGACGAGTCGGGCATCCGCTGAAACGCGGCCCGGTAGAGGCGCACGATCTGTCCGTCGAGTGTGCTGGTGGGCCGGGTTGGATCGGGCACACCGATCTTGACCAGCTTCGATGGCGATGGGATCCCGTTGCCGTCGAGAACACTGACGAGGTAGTAGCCGGGGGTGATCGTGGCGTCGTTGTCGGGCAGGTGGGTGACGACGATGTCGCCACCGGCCGCTCGGTTGAGCCGGAAGTCGAGTTCGACGAATCGCTGTTCCATGTTGAACGAGTGGGTGACCGAACCCGTCTTCACCAGGGTCACCCTGGCGACGTCGGTGCCCGAAGGAACGGTGATGGCCAACCGCTGGCCGGCAGTCAGGGTGTCGTTGGAGAGCGCCGTGATCTGCGGTCTCGGCATGGGGCTGCCGGAAGCGGTGGTCAGGTAGTCCGGGTGGTAGAGCTCGGCGTCGGTATTGGTCACCGGTCCCGGTGAACCGCCGCCGGCCGTGAGAACCCGACCGTCGGGCAGGAGCAACGCCGTCGAATGGTAGAGCCGTGGAACCTGGGCCTCGTCGCCGACCGTCCACCGGCCGGTCCGGGGATCCCAGATCTCGGCTGTGAAGTTGGTTCCGTACGTTTCGATGGGCTCCGGCACGTTGCCGACCGAATTCTTCACGGCACCGCCGGTGGCGAGAACCCGACCGTCGGGCAGAATCGTGCCGTTGGCCCAGCGGCGGATGGAGCTCATGGTCCCGGCGGACGTGATCACCGGCGCGCCGCCGCCCGTGATGTCTATGACCAGGGCTTCGGGCGAAGGCCCGCCGAACAGGAGGATCCGACCGGGTTCGAACATCACCGCGGCCGATGTGTCGCCGCGATGGCCGGCGGGCAGCCGGCCGACGACGTCCAACCTGTTGAGCGCCTCGGAGACGTAGTACATCGTGCCCTCACTCGAAAAGCCGAAGATCCGGCCGTCGGGAGCGACGAAGTTGCGGGGGTAGAACCATCCGATGGCGGAGGTGTTGATCGACAGCAGTTCCGAACCGCGCTGCGGTGACCAGCGCTCGGGCCGATCGGCGCCGCCCTTTCCGCCCTGCACGTAGAACGAACCGTTGGGCATGGTCGTGCCGGTCGCGTACCAGCGGGCCCGGTTCATCCCGGGCAGCGGTGCGATGGCCCCGCTCGATGCGTCGATCTGGGTGATGTCGGCGTTGCCCAGGTTGTTGGTCGTGGTGCCGGTCCAGTTGTCGCCGCCGAACAGGACCATGTCCCCGGTGTCGGGTCGGTTGAGCTGCAGACTGCAGAAGATGTCGGTTCGCGTCGTGTTGTCGAGCGTGTTGTGACCGGAGGCGGCCGACGGCGACGGCGTCCAGATGTCATAGATGAACCGACCGGTCTGCCTGCCGTCGGGATTGGTGCCGTAGGTGACGACCCGTCCGTTGCTGTCGAGCGCGGCGTGGATGGCCATCATCGGCCAGTCCTCCACCGGGCCCCATCGCCCTCCGGGATCCCGGGCAATCGGTGCGGCCGGCGCGGCCTGCGCCGAATCCGCCGTGACCGGTTCCAGTATCACGATCGAGGAGAACATCATGGCGACCAGCGCCATGACCGCAATCGACGACCAGGGTCGCCCGTTCCGCCAAACACACATCTTCCGATTCCGCCTTTCCGTTCACGACGGTATGGCGGCTCCGCGAGCGGCTTGAGAGGCGTTTACCCCAATCCGGAAGCACTGCTCAGAGCGAACGGGGGCGGCGGACCCAGGGAGCGGGGGTCAGCCCACCTTGCGCGGGTGGGCCCGAGTGGCCCGAGTGGCTCAAGTGGTCGCCCCCAGGCGTCGAAAATGCTTGTACGCCTTTCTCTCCACCAACGCGTCGACCGACGCACCATCCCGTCCGCCGGACTAGCCCGGAGGTCCATTCATGCAGATAGACAGCGTCGAGGCAGACAGCATCCCGGACGCCACGGTCCGGGCCGACACCGTGGAGCCAGAAGCGGTGGAGGCAGAAGCCGTGGAGGCCGAGAGCTCGCCGGCGGAACGTGCTCCCGTGAGCTTGCCGACGGCCACCGAACTCATCGCCGGAGCGGCGCCCATCGAGGTGACCGACAAGGAGGCGCTGTTGCGTCGAATTTTCGGCGAGCACGGACGCCGCTCCGGTGAGGCCCGGGTGCTGCGACAGCTACTCGACGAGAACGTGGCGGGCGTAGCCGTCTTCGCCGGCGGAGGCGAACGTCTCTTCGCCAACGAACCCTACATGCGGCTCGACCTTCCCTCGGGGACGGAGTTGCGCGAGGCCTGCAGCAACTCCGACACGGGGCTGGTGCACATCCAACAGGATCTGGTCAGCAGCGTGAGCGTCAAGCTGGTCGAAATCGACGGCGGGTTCAGCATCATCACCGACCCGGCCACGGACCGTCTCGGCATCCGGGAAAAGGCCTTCGGTTCCCTCGTGGACCCGGCGCTCGCCGACGAGGACATCTACCGCCGGGCCGCACTCGCCCTGGGTCGGGCGAGCGGTTGGCGTTGGATCGGCGTGAGCCGGTTCCGCGGCTCGGACACCTCCAACGGATCGGACGGTGACGATGGCGAGGCCGTCGACGGGGTGGCGGGCACGGTCGACTTCGTCGGCTGGTGGGACGCCGCCGAGCTGAAGCCCGAGTTCGAGGCAATCCTGGAGGGCACCGCCGATGAGGTCGTCGTCGCCACCGAGGAGTTTTGCTACTACGACGGCCAACACGATCTTCGCCGCCGGTTCCCGGATTGGGACGCCGTCGGTGACTACCCCGTGAAGTCCTACGCCGGGTTGACCTACAACGTCGACGGCACGGCGGCCGGCCACATCGTCGCCATGCACGACGAGGCCGGCACCTCGCGGGAGGTGATCGAGGATCTCCTCCGTCTGTTCAGTCAGTTCATCGGCGTCCATCTGGAGCTGGAACAACAACGGGACCGCACGAACGCGGCCCGGTCGGCGGCGATGATCGACGCGCTGACCGGTCTCGGAAACCGGGCGGCCTTCGACGAACACCTTCCTGCCGTGGCCAAGGCGTTCCGGGCCGGGGCCGTCGAGGATGCGCTCCTGGTGATCGCCGATCTCGACAACCTCGAGCGGGTCAACGACGAGTACGACAACAAGGCGGGCGACCGCTATCTGAAGTCGTATGCCGAGGTGATCAGGAAGATGTGGAGGCCGACGGATCACTTCTTCCGCATCGGGCCGGGCCGCTACGCGATGGTCATCTCCGGTATCACCCCCGGTCAGGTGAAACTGGTGAAGAAACGTCTGATGGACGGGGCCGAGGATCTGCGAAAAGCCGTGTACTTCGACAAGGTCGCCACCGACGTGAGCTACGGCACGGCGTTCGCGTCGGCCCACGACGGCGACATGGCCGCGGCAACCGAAGCCGCGGGAGCGATGCTCGACGACATGCGCAAATCCCAGCGAGCCAAACAGATCGCCCGCGAGCAGCTCGGCCGCCGCCGCGGCTGATCTCTGCTTCGAACAAGGCTGAGATCTAGAGTGCCACGAATCCTCCGTGGCCGCCGGCGATCGTACTGATCTCCAGGCCCCGCTCCGAGATCAGATCGAGGAGCACCGGGGGCACGGGACCCTGGCCGGGATTGAACAGGTCGACGATGAAGCCGACCCCTCCGACCTCGACGAACACCAGGTCGGTCGCATGGCCGTTGGCGAACGAGTGGATGCCGACGGGGTTCGATTCCACGTCGATCGACAGTGACCCGCCCGACGGCACGGTGTCGATCGGCGGAACGACGCCGCTGTCCGAGAGTCCGTCGGCGAGGATGGTGGACGGGGCGGCCACGATACCAGCCCAGAAGTCGGCGGCGGTCTCCTCCACCACCAGCGTGGCTCCATCGGCCAATGCGGTGCGGACCCCGGCCGAATGATCGGCATGATGGTGACTCTGCACGACGTGGGTGATCTCGCCGTCGAATCCTGCGGCGATGAAGGCGAGCAGGGCATCGGCTCGGTACTGATCGAGCGGCACGTCGACGAGCACGAGTCCGTCGTCGTGCTCCACCAGGAGCGAGTGATGCGACCCGCCCGTGAGGTGGTGAACGCCGGGAGCGAGTTCGGTCGCCACGACCGTCGGTTGCACGCCGTCGCGAGGGAAGCCGAGGGCGGCGAAGCTCTGGAGGTGCTGGTGGCTGAGCAAACCGCGGCGGGCGAGGAAGTCATCGGGTTGGAAGACGGCGCCGGCCGGAGGCTCGAACAGCGCCTGGTCGATGGACGAGTTGTAGGTGGTGGATGTGCGGGTCTCGTCCTGCACGAGCTCGCCGTCGTAGTGGACTGTAACCCGGCCTGGAGCGAGGATGCCGGCATCGGTGTCGGCCCAGTCGGAGTAGCGGACCCTCCACCCGACATCACGCCGCAGCGGATCGCTCTCGCTGGTGGTGACCTGGGTGATGAGGTGGGTTCGCTTGTCGAGGAAGACGTGAAGGTCGGGGGCATCAGGTCGCCGGATCGCCAGCACGTCTTGGCGGAGGCCGTCGACCTTGGCCCGGCCGATCCGGTCGATGTCGAGATCCTGCGTCATCATGATCTGGATCAGCGCGGCCGGATTCATGAGGTGCTGGTGGAGCCGGGTCGACACGTGACGGTCGGCAAGCATCGCCGTTTCGACCGGCGGGCCGAAGTTGGCGTCCTGACCGATGATGTAGCCGGCGTCGCCCGTCACGATCTCGCTGACCTGGCGGGCGACGAAGCCGAACGAGACGAGGTCATAGTCGAGGCGGAAGACATCGTCGTCGATGTCGTAGGTCAGGTCGACGGTGTAAGGACCGGGTTGGGTGGCGCCTTCGCCCGGGTTCGGGCCTTCGTCGAGCGTCCAGCGGGTTCCCTCGGCGTTGCTGACGATGCTCTCGAGATCGGCGATGCGGTCCTCGTCACCGTCGGCCAACGCCTCCGCCGCCTTCCGGACCCGGGATTCGGCGCCACGACCGGAGTCGGCCGAGGCCGGGGCTGCGGTCAGCATCACGATGACAGCGATGAGAGCGGCGAGAAGGGCCGACGGGCGGCGATGGTGGCGCGACATGGTGGACTCCCTCGATGCGTGGAACGGCTACAGCCGTGGACACTATGTGACCGCTCGTCCCGGCAGCCTAAGTCGACCTTAAATCCTGCCTAAGTCTCGGCGGGAGATACAGCTCGAACCGGAACTATCATCTGCCTACACCACCAGCGGGCAGTCCATGCCGACGACGACGCTGACCGTGAGGGAACGATGAGCCACCAGGAAGCGCTGAAAAGGATCGAGCACGCGGAGCGAACCGGGGCGACGACTCTCGATTTGGCTGAACTTGGGCTCCGTGAGGTCCCAGCCGAAATCAGACGACTAACCCAGCTCACCAAGCTCACTGTCTTCGGAAACCGGCTCACCACCCTCCCACCCGAAATCGGCCAACTCACGGCACTCACTCGCCTCAACGCCGACTACAACCAACTCACCACCCTCCCACCCGAAATCGGACAACTCACGGCACTCACTCGCCTCGATGCCGACTACAACCAACTCACCGCCCTCCCACCCGAAATCGGACAACTCGCCCAACTCGCCGAGCTCTGGCTCAGAGACAACCGGCTCACCACCCTCCCGTCGCACATCCAGCACCTCACTCGGCTGGCCACCATCGGATTGGCTGGGAATCAGATCTCCAACCTCCCACCGGAAATTGCACAACTCACCGAGCTCGGGTGGCTCGTTCTCAACAAGAACCGGCTGACCACCATTCCTCCGGAAATCGGGCAACTCACCCACCTCGAAACCCTTGGGCTGGATGACAACCAGCTCACAACCCTCCCACCGGAAATCTGGCAACTAACCAAACTCACCGATCTCTGGCTTAGCAACAACCGGCTGACCACCATTCCTCCGGAAATCGGGCAACTCACCCAACTCAGTTACCTCACCCTCAACGGAAACCAGCTGACCACCCTCCCCCAAGAAATCGGGCAACTCACCCACCTCGAAACCTTCTACATCTTCGGCAACCACCTCAGCGACGAACTCCTTGCAGCTGCCTCGGCCGGGATCAATGTACTCGGGGAGTATCTGCGGCGGGTGGCGGAGGAAGGGGTTCCGCTTTGGGAAGGGAAGGTGCTACTCGTCGGTGAGGGTGAGGTTGGCAAGACCTCGTTGTTGGGCGCGCTGCGAGGCGACCCGTGGATCGAGGACCGGGACGAGACCCACGGGCTCGAGATCAAGGAGCTGAACCTCCCCCACCCGGAGATGGCCGACACCACCCTCAACCTCAACGCCTGGGATTTCGCCGGGCAGGAGGTCTACCGTCCGACCCATCAGCTGTTCTTCACCGGTCCTGCCGTGTATGTGGTGGTCTGGAAACCCCGGGCCGGCAGCCAGCAAGGAGCCGTCGACTACTGGCTGCGGATGATCCGGCTTCGGGCGCCCGAAGGGTCGCGGGCGCTCGTCGTCGCCTCCCACGGTGGGCCCCACGGACCACAGCCCCACCTCGATCAGGCCGCGCTCCGCCAAGCCCACGGTGACCTGATCGCCGGCTTCTTCTCCGTCGACAGCAAGATCCAGGACGATCGCCTCCAAACGGTGCGAGACGCCATTGCCGCGGAGGCTGCTGCGATGCCCGAGATGGGTCACGCCTTTCCGTCCTCCTGGACCGATTTCCGCTGTTCCCTCACACCGGACACCGCCGGCAGCACCGTCGACCCGTATCACCGGTTCGACCAGCTGATGTCCAAAGCCACTGACGTCGAGCTCGATCGGGACGCGGCGACCGCGGTCACTGCCATCGCGTCGCGGCGGGGGCAGTGGATCCACTACGGAACCGAGCCGCCGGGGTCGGAGGATCTGATCGTCACTCGGCCGGACTGGCTGGCGAAAGCGATCAGTTACGTCCTCGAGGACGAACGGACCCGAGCGGCCCATGGACTGCTGGCCATCGACCATCTACCAGCAATCTGGGACGACACCGAGCGCGAGCAGCAGTATCCGGCCGAGCTGTACCGGGTCTTCCTCGATCTGATGGACAGTTTCGACCTGGCATACGCCGTCGACCAGACGGCGGCCCAGCGGGCCGACGACGGTGAACTGTGGCTGGTGGCCCAGCTGGTGGCTGAGGAACCCGACTCCGACTCGCTGGCCGCCGCCGAGGCCGAAGCGCTGGCCGGCGAGCGTGCCCACACGGTGTTCGTCGAGTTCTACGACACCGGCACCAACAGGCCCGAGCCGGCCGAAGGGCTGTTCTACCGGTTGATCGTCCGCCTCCACCCGTACAGCCTCGGCGCCGGCGACTACACGAAAGCCGTGCACTGGCGCAACGGCATCGTGCTGCGCCACCCCTGGTACGGGCAAGCGATCGTCACGTCCGAGTCGACCGGCATCCGCATCCGGGCCACGGGCACCCGACCCGACTGGTTCGCGCAGCTCATCGTGCGGGACGTCCAGAACATCGTCAACGAGTTCTGGGAGGCGCTTGACACCGAGATCTTCGTGACCTGCATCGAGCCGTGTGGACTCGACGCGCCCGGCCGAGGTCTACTGCCGCTGGAGGAGCTTCTCGACTATCAGTATCCGACTGTTCGGTGCCGGGAGCGGGGCTGTCGGACCGACATCGACGCCCAGGCGCTGATGATCGGGCACTCGGCCTCGGTCGATCCCGTGGCTCAGCAGATCGAGAAGCTCAGCCGCCGCTTCGACGACGGCGTGCAGCGCATCGAGGTAGGGGCGGAGCGGCGGCACCGGGAGCAGCTCGATCTGATCGAGCGCCAGGCGGACCGGCTCACCAGGGTGATCGCCTCCCTGGCGATCGACGCTGACGACCTCGCTCCCACCATTGCCTCTGAACTGCTGCCCCATCTCGATGCCAACTTCGACCGGGTGGAGGAACGCGCTCACAGCCTCGACGAGCGCCTCCTCGACCTGGCCGCCCAACTCAACTTCGGCATCGACGTGTTGCTCGAGGCGGCCGACTCGCTGAAGGGTCCACGGCTGATCGTGCCCTACGTCAACGAACCGTCGAGCCTGCGTAGCGTGTGGGAGGAGGCCGAGCTGCGGCTCGTGCTGTATTGCGAGCATTCACGGCAGCCGGTATGGGTCCTCGACAACGACGTCAACAAGGGCCGGTACACGGTACGCATCGGACGAGAAGCCGTGAAGAAGTGGCTGCCGATCGCCTCGGTGGCCACGAAGCTACTCACCGGCTTCGCCCCGTTGGCCATGTTCACCAGCGAGCATCAGTTGCCGGCCGAAACGTGGAACAAGGCCAAGGACGAACTCGATCTCGCATCCAAGACGGTCAGCGCGCTCTCGGCAGGGTTCGGCGTTGCCGAGAACGCGCTACCCGATGGGGTTGATGTGCGCCCGGGTCGTGGATCCGATCCCTTCGACGACGTGGTCGACCGTGGCACCCTCACCCTGCTGCACAAGATCATCTCCGAGGACGAGAACGACCCCGGCTTCGGCGGTCTCGTTCCGGTTCGCCACCGGCGCACACGGCAGCAACTCTGGGTCCACTCCCGATTCCGGGACCAGTATCCGTCGACTGCTAATTGACGTCCGTGACCGCCGGCCGAGCCCGGAGTCACGGAGCGTTGCCGTCAGGATCGGGGGCGTCCGGGTCGGCCGCGGCCTGACGACTTCCCAAGAATTTCGAACATTTGTTTGCACTTTCCGTCGGACCAGGCTATGCTGACCAATAGCGGAATCGGGGTCCGCCTTCTCTCACCTTCGGGTGACGTGTGTCGGTTCGATGTTGTTGCGGCGGTCCCATGGCGGTAGGCGTTCTCGAGAACGAATCGGATTGTTCGGTTGCTTCAGCGATCGAACGTTTCGGTTCGTTGCTGCCGCTGGTCGTCGGTGTTGACATCGGCCGCTGTGGCGATGAGGAGCTGGCGGCGCTGACCGCTTCGGTGCGCGAAGGCCAGCAGGCTCTCGACGTACTCCTGATGCGTATTGCGGTCGTCGCCGAACAGCGGGCGCAGGATGGCACCGGCCGTGGGGCGCACGGCACGCTGCTCGGCGATGGGCGGTCGATTCGGGGGCGGGCCGCTCGACAAGAAGCGGCCCGGGCCAAAGCGGCCGCCGAGTTGAGCAAGGTCGGCGAGGCCATGATGGCCGGGTGCATTGGCGCAGAACAGGTCGACGCAATCACCCGGGCGAGTCGCAGCCTCACTGCTGCCGAACGCGATCTCCTGAACACCGATGATCTCATCGACGCGGCTATCACTATGCCGGCCGACCTGTTCGCTCGTCACGTCCGTCGGATGGTTGACGAGATCAAGGGTGACCACGGCCTCGGCGACACCAAATCCAAGCGAGAGCGATCATCGTGGAACCACTGGTTCGACGAGCGCAGCGGCATGGGCCATGTTCACGGAGAGTTCGACCCCGAGCGATACGAGGAGATCATCTCGTCGGTTGAAGCCGAGCTGACCCGGCTGGCCAACCACGGCGGGGTGTCCAAGGGCCACCGCCTCGCCGCCGACGCAGCCCACGCGCTCCTCACCGGCAGCTCGACATCGGGAGCTTCGGGGCGCCCGCGACTAAGTGTCGTGGTCGATTGGGAGACGTTGATGGGTCGGCCCCATGCCGGCTCGATCCGGGAAACAGCCGACGGGCATGATCTGCCACTCGAGTCGATTTCTCGTTTGGCCTGTGATGCCGTGCTGCAGCGTGTGGTTCTGGATACCTCCGGTGTCCCGATCAACGTCGGACGAACGTATCGCACAGCCACCGATGCTCAATGGCAGGCGATCCGCGCCACCTACCGCACGTGCGCCTGGGCCGGATGTGACGCCCCGCTCGCTTGGTGCCAGCTACATCACGTCCACGAGTGGGAGCACGGCGGGGCAACCGATCTCTGCAATCTGATCCCGCTCTGCAGTCGGCATCACCACAGTGTCCACGAGGGCGGCTGGTCGGTGAACCTCAATGCCGACGATCGCCGCCTCGACATCGTGACGCCGGACGGTCGGCATTTCGCCACAACCAGGCCCGATCGAATGGTCCACTCCCCGGCCAGAGGATCACCGAAGGCCGCATAGATGAAGTGAGGGCAGCTGCTACTTGACAATTGAAGAGAGCGACGTCAAGTCGGCGGCAGTGGGAGCTGGAGCCAGGCTGGGCGGTCGACCACGGACACGTCGATCACCCATTTGACCCACTGCGGGCCGCGTCGGTTCGGAGCAACCAACCGAACCGGCGCGCCGTGGCCCCGGCGAAGCGGGCGGCCGTCGTAACCGACACCAAGGTAGAGCTCGGCGGCATCAGCCAGCGGGAACAGCCGTCGGTATCCGGTGCTCGAGGTCACCATGATGCTGCGACCGGTCGCCGGCGGGAGAAGGTCAGCGAGGGAGACGACGTCCCATCGCTGATCGGCGAACCAGCCACCGGTGCAGTCGAGCCGGGCCACCAAGGGTCGGGCCTGTGCCCAGAGGTCGGCGATCGGAACGGTGGCACCGGCTACCGACAGATCCCAGGTCTCGGGAGACGTCTCGGCGGGCGCACGATCGTCGATCCACTGCACGGTGGGCATGGCGTCGGGGTCGAACGATCCGGTTTCGTGCGAGCCGGTGCCGACCCGGTCGGCGGCCTGAGTGCCGAACACCGTGGCAACCGACTCCTGCGCAACGATCACACCCAGTGCGGCCGCACTGGTGAGCCCGGTGGCGATGAAACCTCGGCGATCGACATCGGTGACCGACGGACGCACCGGCCGCGTCGACACATGCCACATCAGCAGCGGGAAGAGTAGGAACCCGATGAGCTGATGGGTCCACAATGCACTCCAGTAACCGACGCCGAACCACAGACCGGTGGCGTGGGCGGCGCCGAGTCCGATGGTGGCCAGCACCATCAAACCGAAGGTTGCCGAGAGCCAGCGGGTGGAACGCCGGCGTTTGAACCCCGCCTTCACCGAACCCCGCAGCTTCAGCGGCGTGATCACCAGGATCATCAGGCCGACCGCGGCGTGCACGATCATCACCGGCCGAGCCGAAGACAGCGGCACCACCCACGACAGAAGCCCGCTGAGAAGGGCGGCTACCACGAGCACCTCGAGCAGGAGATTGACCTGTCGGCTGGTCAGCCGCAGGCGAGCCGACCCGGCGCCGTCAGAAGAGGTAACGTTCCGGACCCTCGACATCGGGGTCGTCCCATTCAGGGGCGGCATCCGAAGCCCCGGTTGTATCGTCAGTCGCCGTCGGCGATTTGTCGAGCCACACGCCGACCACGTTCGGGTTCGATCCCACGGAG
Source organism: Acidimicrobiales bacterium (assembly GCA_965216655.1). GTDB lineage: Bacteria > Actinomycetota > Acidimicrobiia > Acidimicrobiales > SZUA-35 > JAHELU01. Next base: position 13,005 of record CBDCGP010000009.1, on the reverse strand, counting down.
GCGACGTCATCGGCCACACCCCGTATCAGGATGAGCGGACCGTGCCGGCTCTCCGACACCGAGACCGGGCCGGGAGCCGGGTCGACGGTGAATCCGGAGACCTCAATCCCCAGTTCAGCCACGTCAACCTCGGCGCCCGGCGACGCCACCTCGGGCGGCAGCACATATTCGATCAGCAACCGCTTGAGAGAACCATCCGGCTCGCTCATCTACTCAACCTTTCCGATCTTTCGGGCCCACCAGGTTACGGCCACGCACCATCCACGCTAGTGCAGACCGCCCACCGGTGGTCATCCACCCGCTATGTCGGGGGCCGCCCCGGCCGACTCCCCTTCCGGATCGGCCGGAGACGGGGCGGGCGAGGGAGACGGAGCCGGAGCCGGGTTCGAGCCGTTGCCGGAAGGGGCGGGCGACGGGGCCGATCCGCGGAAGTCGAAGCGAGGCGCCTCGCCGACGTTGGTGGCACCGGCGTCGGAGGACGGCGCATCAACAGCGGCGCCGTCGGCAGGTGTCCCCGCACCGCCCGATCGCACGAAGGCCCGACTGATCGCCTGCGCGGCCTCGGTTGCGGCGGCGGCGTCGGCATCGTCGATGACGATCGTGATCCTCATCTCACTCACTCCCCAGGATGCAGTAGCGGCCTTCGATATCGACCTCGACGTCGGTGAGGTTCTCGACCGTGATCCAGTAGGTGATGTGGTCACCGCTGGCCCGTTCGACCTCGACCCCCCAGGAGAGCTGCGGGGCGCCCGGGTTGACACTGGTCGGCACCACCGTCCAGCCCACGTGCCAGATCGCCGGCCAGTTGAACGTGAAGTAGCGCCGAGTGGCGTTGGCCGGGATCCGACGACGGAACTGCACGCCGCAGATCGGATAGTCGGCCGCCTGGCTCAGGTAGCGATGCGCGGCCGCGGCGTTGATCATGCCCCACCCGCTGTTGGCATCCCACCCGCCGGAGCAGAGGTCCTTGGCCGAGCGCTGGAGCTGGAGTTTGGCCCGGCCCTGGGTGAGTGAGGGATGGGCCGACTTCAACAGCGCGAGCACGCCGGCGGCAACCGGGCAGGCGGCAGAGGTGCCGTTGTCGTTCGACGTGTACCCCTTGAAGTGCGACGGGGCGCAGAAGTTCGGTTTGTCGGGGGCGAGCGCCGCCGGTCCCTGCGAGGTGTAGCCGATCCATTCCTCGTCGATGTTGGCTGCGCCGACGGTCATGACCAGCGGGTGGCCGTTGGCTCCCCAGATGCTCTTGCCGGGGCCGTTGTCGGAACCGCAGCGGCCCGACGGACACACCTCACCACAGTTGCCGGCGGCGAAGGTGACCAGGATGCCACGGTTGATGACCTCCACGACCTTCCGGGTGAAGGGATGGTTCGGGTTGGTGGCGTAGTCGGCGGCCCAGGCCTTCTGGTACATGCCCCAGCTGTTGGTGAGGATCTGCGGTGTTCCGTCGACCGCATGCTGGGCCAGCGCCCAGTTGTAGGCGGCGATGGCATCGGAGAGGAAGCCGCTCATCGACCCGGTCGACTTGAGCAGGCCGAGGTCGTAGATTTTCGAGTTGGGGGCGACGGCCAGCACGGCGTTGGCGCACATCGAGCCGTGGTAGTGGGCGTCGTCGGCTCCCGGCGCCGATCCGCCCGCCGGCGACCAGCCGCCGATCACCTTCCCCGGGAACGAGCCGGCACGAACGCCGGTGTCGACAACCCCGACGACGATACCGTCACCCTGGATACCCTGGCTCCACAAGGTGTTGGCCCCGAGGTAGCGAGCGACGTCGGCGTCGGTGCCATGGGCGCCGTCGGGGCGGGCGTTGCAATCACAACCACTGCCCGGACAGGGGCAGGGGGCCATGGCGGGCGACAGGTCGAGCAGGTTGGTGTGCTCGTCGGCCTCGGTCATGGTGAACGGCACGACCTCGGCGTCGGTCCAGACCTCGGCCACCGAGTCATGGGCTCGGATGTCGTCGAAGTCGACGTCGTCCGCCACTTCGCCACGCATGATCACGAGTTCCTGATCGGGTTCGAGCGCCAGGGCGGCGGCGGCCTCTGCATCGGTGGGCGGCGGCACGGGTTGGGGTGCGTATTCATAGTCGACATCGACCGGCAGACCGCCGGTTTCGGAGTCGAGGGAGAACGTCCCCTGTGCCATCTCCTGCTGGGAGACCTTGAGTTCGACGATTACCTTCTTGGCCATGGTTCCCCTCCTATGGGTGGTCGGTTACAAGGAGAGACTACGTTCGGGGGGCGGAAGATACAGATTATGAGAGAGATCCTCACATCGACTGAGCGGGGTCAGCCACCTCGTCAACAAGGGCATGGCTCTGCGACGACTCGCCGACGTCACCGTCAGCCGGGTCGCCGAGAAAGTGGGAGACCGCGAACAGAGCGAGCACGGCGAGGGACATGAGGACGATGTTGCCTTGGCGGCGAGTGTCGGACATGTGAGGCACCTTTCCTGGTGTTGGCTGGTTCTGCCCGTCCTGACCGTTGCCGCCGGCGTTCCTTACTCGTTTTTCGGAGAATATTTTCGGCCCGATGTACTGTGGGCTCGATCCGTTCGAGACAGGAGCCCGATGAGACGCACAAAAATCGTTGCCACGGTGGGACCCGCATCGTTCGAGCCCAAGGTGCTGAAGAAGATGATCCGGGCGGGAATGAATGTCGCTCGGATCGGCCTGGCCCACGGCACCCTCGACGACCACCTCGCCACCTACAACCTCGTGCGGCAGGCGGCATCCGATGCCGGTGCCGAACTGTCGATCATGGTCGATCTGCCCGGGCCCAAGATCCGTTGCGCGCCGTTCCCGGAGGGCGGGGTGGATCTACCCGGCGGCAGTGAGGTGACGATCACCTCGGGCGACGACGCAAGTACCGCCCAGGCGATCTCGGTCGACTATCCCGAGCTGATCACGAGCATGCAGGTCGGCGACCGGGTGGCCCTCGGCGACGGCAACATCGCCATGTCCGTCGAGGGCATAGGATCCGACGGGGTGACGACCAGGGTGGTGCGCGGCGGTCACGTGCAGGGACGACCCGGCCTACAGGTGCCTTCGGAACGGCTTCGGCTCCCGACGCCCACCCCGGATGATCTCCGCCTGGCCGATGCCTTCGTCGACGCCGGGGTCGACATGATCGCCGTCTCCTTCGTACGTTCGGCCCACGACATTCGCAGCGTCGGGGTGGAGGCGGCACCGGCCGGTCCGCTTCTGGTCGCCAAGGTCGAGACCGCCGCCGCGGTTCAGAACCTCGACGGCATCGTCGAAGCCGCCGGCGCGGTGATGGTGGCCCGAGGTGATCTCGGCACCGACTACGCCCTCTCGGAATTGCCCCACCTGCAGAAACACATCATCCGGCGGTGCATCGCCATGGGTCGGCCGGTCATAACCGCCACCCAGATGCTCGAGTCCATGGTCTACGCCGCCACCCCAACGAGGGCGGAGGCCTCGGACGTCGCCAATGCGGTGTTCGACGGATCGAGTGCGTTGATGCTGTCGGGGGAGAGCGCCATCGGCGTCGACCCCGTGAACGCCGTGGCGACGATGGCCGAAATCGTCCAGCGGGCCGACGAGGAGTTCGACCATGAGGGGTGGGCCGACGTGATCGACGATCTGCGTTACGGAGGGTCCCAGCATGATGCGGCGTCCATCACCACCGACGCCCTCACCATGGCCGCATGCAAGGTGGCCGAACGGGTCGAGGCGAAAGCCATCGTGTGTCTGTCGAGGACCGGCTTCACCGCCCGGTCCGTCACCCGGTTTCGTCCAAACGTGCCGATCCTGGCGTTCAGCCCCAACGAGGCGTCGGTCCGCCAGCTCGGAGTCAGTTGGGGCACCCGGGCCGTGCTCGCCGAGGAGCGGGCCACCGCGGTCGAGGTCCGCGACGACGCGCTGCGCCTGGCCCGCGATCAGGTGGGCATGTCGAGCGGCGATCGGGTGGTGGTCATCTCCGGTCAGTCGACGAGGGCCAGGGCCACCGACACCCTCCGTGTGATGCCGATTCCCTAGGTCAAAACCTGACCCATCACGATGTAATCCTTGGAGATATATTCCTTGACAGGAATATGTCCTCGCAGGTAGCGTTCTCCCCATGGAGGCGTTGACATTTCGTGCTTTGGGGGAGCCGAGCAGACTTCGCATCGTCGAACTCCTGCGCACAGGTTCGTTCTCGGTCGGCGAGATCGTCGACGCGCTCGGCATCCGACAGCCGCAGGTCTCCAAACACTTGAGGGTGCTGGCCGAGTCGGGGATCGTCGTCGCCGAACCGGTGGCTCGCCGGCGCGTCTACCACCTGGCCGCCGAGCCATTCGAGGAGATCGCCGGCTGGCTCGAGTCGTTCGAGCAGCTGTGGGAAACCCGGCTCGACTCGCTCGGCCACTATCTGGACTCACTGGACGTCGAAAGGAAGCAACCATGATCACCCAGCTGTTCAAGAAGAAGAAGGAACTCGGTTTCGAGCGGACCTACGAGGCGCCGGTCGAGCTGGTTTGGCAGGCCTGGACACAAGCCGACATGCTCCGCCAGTGGTGGGGTCCGGAGAAGACCATGGTGTCGGAGTGCGAGATCGACGCGCGGGTCGGCGGGCGCCTCCGCGTCGTCACCGAAGCCACTGCGGCGATGGGCAAATACGAGGGCACTCGATGGCCGATGGAGGGGACGTTCACGGTGGTCGACCCCCACGCTCGCCTCACCTACGAAGCCCGGTCGTGGACCGAGGGCGAGGAGGAAGGCACGACCATCGGCCACGTCAACGATCTCTCCTTCGCCGAGCAGGGTGGTGCGACGGTGGTGACGCTCAACGTCACCATCAACGAGATCGGACCCAAGGCCAAGCTGGCCGCCTTCGGAATGAAGTGGGGCTACAAGCAGCAGCTCGAGAAGCTGGAGAAGTTGCTGGCGGAGCGCAGGTGACCGCACGCTGATGGCCGGCGACGAACCGAAGCTCCTGGCCGGAGGCAATCCCCAGATCCGAAAGGGCGAGGGCGACGGCCCCGTCCAGGCCTATATCGCGGCCATGCCCGAGTGGAAGCATGAGCTCGGGCGGTATCTCGACGACCTCATCGTCAGGACGGTCCCCGACGTGCACAAGGCGGTGAAATGGAATCAGCCGTTCTACGGAGTCGACGAAGGCTGGTTCCTGTCGTTCCGGTGCTTCACGAGGTATGTACAGATCGCCTTCTTCCGGGGAACGTCACTGGATCCAGTGCCACCCAAGGGGTCGAAGCATCCCGAGGTCCGCTATCTCGACATCGGAAACGACGACGACCTCGACGAGGAGCAGCTCCTGTCGTGGATCGAGCAGGCAAGCGCCCTGCCAGGCGAACGGCTCTGACCGGGGCGACGCCGACAACGAGCACCGAGTCCCATGCCTGCGGGTATCTCTGCCCATACAGAACGCAGCCATGGTTGTCGTTCCTTCCATCAGCGAAGGCGTGAAACCCACCCCGGTAGAACCGCATTCGCCGCCCATACACGACAGAAGGGATTGGACATGCAACCCACCCAGTCCGACGACCAGAACGGCCTTGCGGCTGTTCGCAAGTGGTAGGAGACGACCAGACAATGAGCAACACCATGAAAGTTCGACTGCACGCAACCACCGCGATGATCGGCCTCAGCAGCCTGATCCTCACCATGGGCGCCCCGTGGAAGTTCACCTGATCCGCCCAGCCCAACTCTGACAGCACCTCGAGGACCGTCGGCCGACCGCCGCCGGTCCTCGCCGCGTCCGCACCCCCGCTCAACATCGGGCGGTTTCGAGCCGATTGGTAGTGGACCCGTTCGGACGAGGACGACAATGCTCGAATCCATCGCCACAGTGGCGCGAACCCATCGATTGAACGGCCTCCTCTACAGCACGATCGCGGCCGGCGTGGCACTGCTGGTCCAGTCCTTTCGTGTCCTGGCCGGAGCCGATTTCTACGGCGACCACGGCGCGATGTATCTCGTGTTCGCCGTCCTGCTGTTGGGCACCGAACTCCGACCGATTCCGTCGCTCACCGACGACACCGAACTGACCGCCTCCTGGGCGTTCGCCTTCACTCTGTTGTTCGTCGCGCCGCTGGCCGGAGCCGTGCTGGCTGTCATGGCGACTTCGACGATCATCGACCTCGCCAATCGCAAGCGGCTGGATCGTACCCTGTTCAACGCCGCCCAGTTCGCCCTGTCCCTGGCCTGCGGCGGGTGGGTCGGCTCCCTGGTCACCGATCTGCATCTGGTGGCCGACGGCGGGCCGGTCACCCCAACCTGGATCGTCGCCGTCCTCGTCTCATGCGTCGTCGGGTTCGCTCTCAACAGCGCCTTCGTGAGCGTGGCCGTCGGCTTTCACTCCGGACTGCCGGTCGCCGAGATGTTGCGCCGTTCGATCGGGATCAACCTCGGCATGGACGGCCTGCTCCTCGCCCTCGCTCCGATCTTCGTCGTGGTCGGGACGCAGTCGTTGCTCCTCGTTCCGCTGTTGCTGGCCACCGTCTGGATCATCCTCAAGAGCGCGGCGCTCGCCCTTCGCAACAAGCACGAGGCCACCCACGATCAGCTCACCGGCATCCCCAACCGCCGAATGTTCGAGGATCATCTCGATCTGCTGATCGAGGCGTCGCGCAGTGGTCAACGACCCTTCGCGCTGGTCCAGATCGACCTCGACGGCTTCAAGGGAATCAACGATCGCCTCGGCCACCACTACGGAGATCGGGTACTGAAGGCGGTCGCCGGCCGCCTGGTGTCGAACGAGCGCCTCAACGACAAGTGCGCGCGGCTCGGCGGCGACGAATTCGCCCTGCTGTTCGTCGGTATCGGATCGGCTTCCGATGCCGGCGAGGTGGCCGAACGGGTGCTGTCACGGATCCGGGAGCCGCTCGACATCGACGGCGTTCCACTGCGGGTCGGCGCCAGCCTCGGCGTGGCCATCTTCCCCGACCACGGCGACGATCCCCAGCGATTGATGCACCACGCCGACATGGCCATGTACGAGGCCAAACGACAGGGCGGTGGGGTGTGCCTCTACGAGCCGACCGACGAGGGTGACGGACCGGGCCGAATCGGGCTGTTGACCGATCTGGCGGCGGCGACCACCGACAGCCAGTTCTTCCTCGAATACCAGCCCCAGTTCGATATCGCCAGCGGGCGGGTCACAACCGTGGAGGCGCTGGTCCGCTGGCGCCATCCGGACCATGGGATCATTCCGCCCGGCTGGTTCATGCCTCAGGCCGAGCAGACCGATCTTATCTCGTTGCTCACCGACCAGATCGTGGACATGGCCGCCGCTCAGATCCGAGCCTGGCTCGACGACGGTATCGAGTTGCCCGTGGCGGTGAACGTGTCGGCCAGGAATCTTCACGACCTCCGGTTCCCCGAACGGGTTCGACTGACGCTGGAGCGACACGAACTGCCCGGGAGGCTCCTCGAAGTGGAGGTGACCGAGAACTCGGTGATGGAGGACCCCAGCCGCTCGTCCAAGGTGCTGGCCGAGCTGCGCGACTTCGGCATCACCGTCGCCGTCGACGACTTCGGCACCGGATATTCGTCGCTGTCGACGCTGCGCGACCTGACCCTCGACCGGATCAAGATTGACCGGTCGTTCGTGACCCGGCTGGCCACCAGCGACGGTGACCTGACGATCGCCCGCGCCGTCATCGAGCTGGCCCACAACCTGAGCATGACGACCGTGGCCGAGGGGGTCGAAACCCCGGAAGTCCTCGACATCCTGCACTCGCTGGGATGTGACGAGGTGCAGGGATTCCTGTTCGCCCGTCCTCAGGCGGCCGCGGCCCTGGAGCCCATGCTTCGGGCCGGGCGGCTGATCGTCGATCCGGGCGCCCGGGCCGGGGCAACGGCCAAGGGCCCGGCCGCCCACGGGGTGGCACCATGATCACGGCGGTGTGCTTCCTGCTTCTGGCGGCCACCGTGCCGCTGCTGGGGGGCAGGCTCAGCCGGCTCGGCGAGGTTCGACTTCGGGCGTGGTGGAGCATCATCGCCGCGCTCGTGATCCAGGTCCTTCTCATCGAGGTGTTCGCCGGCTCGTTCGGCGGGGTGTTGGCCGCAGCCCTCCACCTGGGAAGCTACGCTCTCGCCCTGGTGTTCGTCTGGTACAACCGGCACGTCACCGGCATGGCCCTCATCGTGGCCGGGGGCCTGCTCAACCTGGCCGCCATTGCCGCCAACGGCGGGGTGATGCCCGCCCAGCGAAGCGCACTCGAGACCGCGGGAATCATCGTCGACTCGCCGGAGTTCGAGAACTCGGCGGTGGTCGACGACGCCAGACTCTGGTTCCTGGGCGACATCTTCGCCATCCCCGAGGGCGTGCCATTCGCCAACGTGTTCAGCATCGGTGACGTGATCCTGGTGATCGGCGGTGGTGTTTCGGTGCACGCGATCGCCCGCTCCCGTCTTGGCGTTCGACTGGCCCGACTCGATCCGCTCAATCCGGCGAGATCTCCCTAGTCGGGAGGGCATCGGATCACGGTGCCACGAACAGGTGCTCGTCTTCGAACAGTGCGGTCCTTGAGCATGACACCGATGTCCTGAGCAACATAGAGCTGTTCGACCGGATCCCAGAGAAAGTCCCTCACCAGCTCCCTCCGAAGCGTCATTCGGAGATAGCAGATTGAGGCCCGCATGTCCGAAATGAGTCCGGCTGACAGCTCGAAGCCTTCCTGTACTGCACCGTCGATGGTGGCCTTGAGGCCCGCCTGTATCTCTTCGAAGCAGTCGGCAAGATCCGACGACTGAAAGTTCGTCTCAGGGAAGAGCAAGATCAGGTTCATGCGATAGGTCTTGAGTTCGAGCACGAACTTCAGCTCTCGACACGTCTCATCCACGACCGACCGTACGCAATACTCGGTGCTGTAGTCCCCGAGCGGTCGGTGGGATTCGGTCACCGTGTGGACGACGGCCTCGCGGGCCGCGATGTCGGTCTCGATCGAGGTGCCGAGACGTTGGGGTAGGAACGAGTTCAAGTACCACCGGGTGCGTTTCTCCAACGATTCGATCCCGGAATCACGAAAGAGAACAATGGCAGAAAGGGCGAGTACGGGCAGCAGGGCCGCCATGAGGCTGGCGCCGGCTTCAATCCAGCCCGCTCGACTCGCATCCCTTGCTCCGGCAATCACGATGGCCACGTTGAAAAAGAACATCGAGACAAGCATGAAGGCCAGCGCCGCTTTGACGAAACGAGGCATGGTGGCGATCTTGAGCTGGGTCAGGAGATCCATCACAAACTCGACGCTGTCCTCGATGATCTGATACATCGACGGCGACAAGGGCTCTTGACATCGTCCGCCAAGTATGTTTGTTTAGTAAACATGCAAAGTCTTCCGAGGCGAAAAACGTCGGGATCCGGGGCCAGAAAGGCGACCCGCGCCGACTCGAAGGAGCACAACCGACGCACGATCCTTCAACTGATCAGCCACGGCGAGACCACCCGGGCCGAGGTGGCCCGGCGCACCGGCCTCACCCGGGCCACCGTGTCGACGCTCGTCAACGAACTCATGGAAGACGGGCTGGTGGTCGAAACCGGGGTCGGCGAATCGGCCGGCGGCAAGCCGCCCACCCTCATCGGTCTGGCCGACGACGGCCGCGACATCATCGTGGTCGATCTCAGCCACCGCCCATTCCGAGGCAGCGTGTTCGGGTTGCAGGGCAACCCGCGGTTCACGCCCATCACCGGCGACGGCACCACCGACCCCGAGGCCGATGTCGCCGCACTCATCGATCGGCTCGTCGGGCTCAGCCGGAATCGCCTCCTCGGGGTGGGCGTCGCCTCGCCCGGCATCATCGACGGCGACGGCATGGTGATCGAGGCCGCCAATCTCGGTTGGCTTCGCCATCCGCTCGGAGACCTGCTGAGCCGACGCCTGGGCGACGTGCCGGTGCGCGTCGTCAACGACGCCCATGCGGGGGCGCTGGCGGCACGTCAGCTCGATCAGCAGAACGCCCGCGGCAGCGACCGGGCCGCCGACCACGATCTGCTGTTCGTGCGGGTGACCGACGGCATCGGCGCCGGCGTGATCCTCGACGGCCGCCTCCACCTCGGCGCCCACCGGGCCGCCGGCGAGATCGGTCATTCGGTCATCGACCCCGACGGCCTCAATTGCCGGTGCGGCAACCGCGGCTGCCTCGAGACGATCGCATCCAGCTCTGCCATCTATGCCGCCGCCACCGGCGGGGAGCCCGCCCCTCACGACTGGACCTACCACGATCTGCTGACCGTGGCCGGCGAGGAACGAACCTCGGCCACGATCCGGGCCGCCGGCCGAGCCATCGGTATCGCCGCCTCCCACCTGATCAACGCCCTCGACGTCTCGGCCATCGCCCTGTCGACCCGACCGGATGACCTCGGCCCTCCGCTGGCCGCCGCGCTGGAGGACGAGGTGTCCAAACGAGTGCTGTCGTCACTGCAGAGCGACCTCGAGTTCTGTGTTCTCGACGACCCCGATCTCGCACTGCGGGGTGCGGCCAACGCCATTCTCAATGAACATCTGCGCCCCGGGATCCCCCGGTCATGAGAGTCGGCGTGGACATCGGCGGAACATCGATCCGAGCCTCACTGTTCCTGCCCGGAGATCTGGTTCCGGCCGCGACCGAGTTCGGAACCAGCGGGTCCATCGGAGGCGACGGCCTCGTCGAACGGACCACCGAGCTGGTGAACCGGCTCCCCCATATGGAAGACGACCAAGGTATCGATGGCATCGGAGTCGCCATTCCCGGCATCGTCGACGACAGCGGCTGGGTCTCGTCGGCGCTCAACCTGGGGGTCGCCGGGCCGTACCCGCTGGCCGATCGGTTGAGCGAGCGGCTCGGTGTGCCCATCCGCTGTGAGAACGACGTCAGCGCCGCCGCACTCGGCGCGTTCGCCCTACTGGCCGGCATGCCGGAGGACAACGGCTCGACCCCGCACCCGTCCCTCGCCTATCTCGGGATCGGAACCGGCTTCGCCGTCGGGCTGGTCCTCGGCGGAAGGATCTGGACCGGCTCGAGCCGGCACGCCGGCGAGATCGGCCACCTCCCCGCATTCGGCGCCACGATCGACCAGCCGTGCGGCTGCGGCCGCCGTGGTTGCCTCGAATCGGTTGTCGCCGGTCCGGCCCTGGAGCGAGGCTGGCCGGGCAGCGAATCGGCCCGCCGGTTGTTCGAAGCGGCCGCCGCCGAGGATCCGGCGGCGCTGGCCGTCGCCGATCCGGTCATCGGCCAGATCGTCCGTGCGCTGGCCTGGGTTGTCAACCTCGTGGATCCCGCCCTGATCGTGATCGGCGGCGGCGTCGGGGCGTCGACTCCCGCACTCCTCGACCTGACCCGTCGAAGGATCGAAGCCGATTGGCCCACCACCGTCGGCCCCGGGCCCCACGAAGCGGTCCGACGTCTCCGCCAACTCGAACCCGACGCCCAACCGGGCTGCCTCGGTGCTGCGATGTTGGCCGACCACCCCGGTTCCACCGACCCGATCACCACAAATCCAAACACAACAAAGCAGATTCCCACATCCACATCAGGAGGAGAGAATGACTAGCAAACCAATGGCGGCGCTGCTGGCGCTGATGCTGTTGTTGGCGGCGTGTGCCAACTCGGCCGAGGACGCAACCTCGACCGAAGACACCGACGCCGGCGATGAAACAGCCGAAGACGCCTCGACCGACGACGGCAGCGCCGACGCCGAGGCCGAAGAGTCGGCCGACGAGGAACCCGCTGACGACGGCGCCTCAGCCGCCGGCGACACGCCGTATGAACACCTGAACGCCGCACTGGCCCGGCGAATACGAGGGAACCCAGGTCGAGATCCTTGGCCAATGGGTCGAGGCCGAGGCCGACGGCTTCAATGCCGCCCTCGCCGATTTCGCCGCCACCAGCGGCATCGACATCAACTACGAGGGCGTGACCGACTACGAGACGGTGTTGACCGTCCGGGTCGACGGCGGCAACGCACCCGACCTGGCCCAGATCGCCCAGCCCGGCTTGATGCGTACGTTCGCGTCGGAGGGTCAGCTGGTGCCGATCTCGGACTGGATGAACACCGATCAGCTGAACACCGACTATCTGCCGTCGTTCGTCGAGCTCGGCTCGCACGAGGGCGATGTCTACGGCGTGTTCTACAAGGCCGACCTGAAGTCGATCGTGTGGTACCCGGTCGAGGCCTTCGCCGAGAACGGCTACGAGATCCCCGAGACGTGGGACGACCTGATCGCCTTGAGCGATCAGATCGTGGCCGACGGCAACGGCAACCCGTGGTGCGTGTCGATCGAACACGGTGACGCCTCGGGCTGGGTGGCCACCGACTGGATGGAGGACATCCTGCTGCGCACCGCCCCGCCGGAGACCTACGACCAGTGGGTTGCGCACGAGATCGCCTTCGACAACCAAGAGGTCGTCGAGGCCGCCGAGTACATGAGCGAGGTGTGGTTCGCCCCGGACTACGTCTACGGCGGCAGCACCGGCATCAACTCGATCTGGGTCGGCGACACGCAGACCCCGATGTTCGACGAGGCCGGGCCCCAGTGCTGGATGCACAAGCAGGCCGCGTGGATCCCCGGCTTCTGGCCCACCGACGCCGATGAGAACCCGCTCTACGAACCGGGTGTCGACAGCTCCTTCTTCTACTTCCCGCCCATCGAGTCCGAGTACGGCAACCCGGTGCTCGGCGGCGGCGATCAGTTCGTGATGTTCAACGATCGCCCCGAGGTCCGGGCTGTGCTCGAGTTCCTGGCCACCGCCGATGGAGCCAAGGGCTGGATCGAGGCCGGCGGCTTCCTGTCACCCAACCAGAGTGTCCCGCTCGACTGGTACACCCAGTATCCGCAGACGGATCTGGCCGCCATTCTCAGCGAGGCCACCACCTTCCGGTTCGATGCGTCCGACACGATGCCGGCCGAGGTCGGTGCCGGAACGTTCTGGGCCGGGATGATCGACTGGGTCGCCGCCGACGGTGAGGGCACCGAGGAGATCCTGTCCGACATCGAGGCCAGCTGGCCCGCCGGCTGACGCTTCGGCGGCACCGGCCCGGAACCCATCAGGATCGATCCATGACG
>CBDCGP010000008.1:0-4594 GCA_965216655.1 Acidimicrobiales bacterium | reverse complement strand
ACCGACGACCAACCGAACGCCCCACACACGAGGAGAACGAGACCATGAGCACCCGAACCACTGCCAACACCCACACCAACAACACCGAGGCAACCGACAGCAAGGCCCGTCGTCGACTGACCGTCCTGGCTCTCAGCCTGATCATGGCGGTCCTCGCCACCGCCTGCATCCCCGGAACCGGCGACGACTCGCTCAACAGCGAAGCCGTCGATCTCGGAACGGTGGCGGCCACGCCGGATGACGACGCAGGAACCGACACGTCCACCAGCTACGGTGCCGCCGCCGACTACTCGTCGAGCCGAACCCGGGCCATCGTGCTCGGCGACCAGATCGACGTCTACGACGCACCCGGCGGTACCCACATCGGCACCATGTCGGCCGCCACCGAGTACGGCTCGGTGCGAGTCCTGCTGGCCGAAGCCACGGACGGCGACTGGGTGAAGGTTCGCCTCCCCATGCGACCCAACCACACCACCGCATGGGTGGCGGCCGATGCCGTCAAACTGGAGAATGTCGATCCGGTCGTGGAGGTCGATCTCGAGGCTCGGACGCTGGTCGTCCGCTCGGCCGGCAACGTTCTCGCCCAGGCCACGGTGGCCGTCGGTAGCGACGAGAATCCGACCCCGACGGGCACCTTCTACGTCACCGACAAGCTCGAGACCCCTGATGCCGGCGGCGCCTACGGACCGTTCGCATTCGGACTCTCCGGCTACTCGGAGACCCTGTCCGAATTCGGTGGCGGCAACGGTCAGATCGGCATGCACGGCACCAACGATCCCGGCTCGCTGGGACAAGCCGTCAGCCACGGATGTATCAGGCTTCCCAATGAGGTCGTCACCATGTTGGCGGACGTCCTGCCTCTCGGAACCCCGGTGCACGTGGTTTGAGGCGACGGAACCGATGCAAGCCTGCGAACACCGTCGAAAGCGAAAGCGAGAAATTGATGCCGACCTCCACGGGGAAGCTACAGTTCTGTACCAGGCCCCGTGGGGTCGGCTCAATGAGGGGACCAATGGTTACTGGCGGCGTTCGAACCGATGACCGGACCGACACCGAGCTCGTGCTGGCTGCTCGCAGTCAGGACCCGGACGCCTTCGGAACCCTGTTCGACCGGTGGTATGACCGCTGCTGGAATGTCGCCCGCAACATCATGCGGTCCGACGACCTGGCCGCCGAAGTGGCACAGGATGCCATGTTGGCGGGCTGGCAGCGCCTCGACCAGCTGGAGAATCCCGACGCATTCGGCGGATGGCTGCTTCGCATCACGAGGAACCGTGCCCTCACCCGCCTCGAGCGGGAAGGCCGGAGCCGAGCCACCGGAGACGAAATCGTGAGCGCCATGCGAGACCGCAACATCGCCCACAGCCAAGATGAACCACTCGGGGCGCAGGCCCAACCGTCTGTCGAGTCGGCGATGGAGATCCACGATCGCCAGGAGCTCGTGTGGGCCGCGTCGGCCGCACTCGGGGAGCGTGACGCCAGCCTCCTCGACCTCCATCTCCGTCATGGCCTGACCCCGGCTGAGATCGCCGCCGAACTGGGGGTCGAGGCCAACGCCGCCCACCAGCAGCTGTTCCGCCTTCGCAACAAGCTGGGAGACGCAATCGGCTCCTACCTGCTGTGGCGCAACGGCCGAACCCTGTGCCGGGGCCTGGCCGCCGCCGTATCCGGCGAGGTGGCCTTCGACCGCTCGGTGGCCAAGGCGGTGGCCAAACACCAGAAGACGTGCGAGGAATGCTCCGAGCGCCGGGCCGGTCTCGTCAGCCCGACCAAGCTGTTCGCCTCGGCGCCGTTCCTGGTCGTCCCGTTCCAGTTCAAGGTGAAGGCAGCGGCGGCACTGGCCGAAGCCGGCGTTCCAATCGACCCATCCGCCATCACAGCGTCAGGACCGCCATCCGGTCCGACCTCGGGCTCGGACCCATCGACCGGACAGGGATCGTCGTCCGGATCCGACACCTCGACCGGGCAGGGCTCCTCCGGGCAGGGATCGTCGTCGGGACCGGGATCGCCGTCGGCTCCCGGCACCAGCCCTTCCCCGGCGCCGTCGCCCGTTCCAGCCGAACCCGCCGCCTTCCCATTGGCAGGGTCTCCCCCGGTGCTGGAGGAATCGACCGCAGCCCCGAGTCACCCGACTCTCATCCCTCGTTCGACCGACGGACTGACCAGGGGATTCGGGTGGACAACCGCCCGCTCCGCGTGGTTCAAGTCGCTGGGCGGCGCCACCGCGGCGCTCGTCCTGGGCCTCGTCCTCATCGCTCTGCTGCCCGGCCTTGCGCTGTCGGATCTCTGGCCCTTCGGCGGCGAGTCGGCCTCGATCGGATCCGAGACCCTCGCCGGCCCGGCGACCGACGAGACGACCACCACCGCATCAACCACGGTCGCCGCTCCGACGTCAGGGGCAGGCGACGCATCGGCCATCGACGACGACCTCGCGAATCCATCGTCGACGGAATCGACCACCGTCACGACCGGTACCACCCGCACCACGGCGACCACGCCGACCACGCCCACCACCGCCACCTCATCGTCGACCACCGAGACGACGGCGTCGACCACCTCCGAGACGACGGCCACGACCACCGACACCACGTCGACCGACCGGGACACGTCGAGTTCGTCGAGTTCGTCGAGTTCGTCGTCGACCGAGACCACCCAACCCCCGCCGGCTCCACCGACCATCGTTCGCTTCACCAGCAGGCCGAGCGACGCGACCATCCGCTGCGGTCGTACTCGGCGGCCCTACGACGCGATCTGGGCCACCGAGAACACCGACTCCGTGACCCTCTTCATGCCGAACGGTCAAAGCGTGACCGGAAAGCCGTCCGGAGTGAAGGCGTTCTGCGGCCAGCAGGGCGACACCATCTCGCTCATCGCCATCGGTCCGGGAGGAGAGGACAAGGCCTCGACCACCCTCGGTTGACACCGGGCCGATGGTCGACACCGGAGGGGCGGATTGTGGCGACCGGCCCTCAGCCGAACCGGTTGCGCTCCCGCTCCTCGATACGGGCTGCCATTGCAGCGGCCTGGGTCCGGCGATCGATGCCGAGCTTGACGAACAGATTCGAGATGTAGTTCTTCACCGTCTTCTCGGCCAGGTGCATCTCGTCGGCGATCTGACGGTTGGAGAATCCCTCACCGATCAGCTCGAAAATCCGGTGCTCCTGATCCGACAGCGACTCCACCCGTCCCTCGTCGGTGCTTCGGAGCCGCCGTAGCGTCAGACGTACCACGGCGGCGTCGAGCAGCTTCGCTCCGGCGGCCACCTTGCGGATCGCGGTGATGATCTCATTGCCGCCGAGCTGTTTCAGCACGTAGCCTGCCGCCCCCGCCATGGCCGCGTCGATGGTTGCATGGTCATCGGCGAACGACGTGAGAATCAGGCAGGCCACATCCGGATGGGCGGACCGGATGTCGCGGCAGACCTCGATGCCGTTACCGTCTCCGAGCCGCACATCGAGCACGGCGACATCGGGACGGCAGGCCTCCACCGTTCGCAGGGTTGCGGCCGCGCTCGTTGCCTGGCCGACCACCGTCAGATCGGGCTGGTCCTCCAGAAGATCGACGAGGCCGCGCAGCACTATCTCGTGGTCATCCAGCAGGAAAACGCGGATCGGTGAATCGTCGCTCATGGCAGTCACGGTCCTCGTCCCCATGCTACTGGCCGGGTTGTGCGGAAGGCTGTCCGGACCGGCCGAGCCCGTGCGATACTTGGCCCGTGGTTGGCCACGACGACACCGATCCGGATGCGGGAGATGAGGCGCCCTCGGACCACCTGCCCCTCGACGCGGCCGAGCTCATCGAATCGTCGCCCGACGGGATCGTCGTCACCGGCGCCGATGGGACCATCCTGCTGCTGAACAATCGGGCCGAGACCATGTTCGGTTACGCCAGGGCCGACCTGATCGGCCGTCCGGTGGAGCTCCTGGTGCCCGACCATCAGCGAGGGCCCCACACGGCCCACCGAACCCGGTACGGGGCCGATCCCGTCACCCGTCCGATGGGTAGTGGTCTGGAGCTACGAGCCCGTCACCGGGACGGACACGAGTTCCCGGTGGAGATCTCGCTCAGCCCGATCGGCAGGGGTGACAACCTGCGCTTCTTTGCCGCGGTGCGTGACGTCTCCGAGCGGGTGGCCGCCGAAATCGAGAGCGACGCCATCCGCCACGTGATCGATTCCGCCCACGACGCCCTCTACATGTTCGAACCCGAGTCGCTGCGCCTCGTCTACGCCAACCGCGGCCTGATCAATCAACTCGGTTACACCGGCGAAGAGCTGGAAACAATGACGCCTCTGCATTTCATGCCCGATGTTTCAAGGGCGGCCTTGGTGGCTCGACTGCAACCGCTGTTCGCCGAGGAGGTGGAGTCGGTGCACTTCACCACGACCCACCGCAGTCGCCAGGGCGTCGACGTTCCCGTCGATGTCATCATCAACTGTCCACGGCCCGCCCGATCCGATCAGGCCCGACGGGCGGTCGCCCTCGCCCGCGATGTCAGCCGTCGTCATCAGATCGAGCGCGAGCGTGACGACGGAACACGCTGGCTCGAGGCATTGGCCCGAATCCGGTCGACGCTGCTGTCGGAGCCGACCCTC
>CBDCGP010000007.1:0-14533 GCA_965216655.1 Acidimicrobiales bacterium | reverse complement strand
GCACCGCAGACGAAGGTGAGGGACGACGAGTCCAGCGAACACGAGATGTCCAGGCAGTGGAGCTCGTCGTCGGGCGCCGTACGGAGGTGCTGGTTCTGGGTCCCGACCTGCAGCGTGTCGGCTCAAGACGCGGGCGCCAATGTTCGACCATCTGATCCGCCTACCGCTCAACCTCCTTCAGGCAGTGCGACCTCGGCTCGCAAGTTTCGACCGACAAGTTGCACAAATGCAATTCTCAGCAGGACTACCTGCGCAACGTCTACCGTGATGGCCATGCTTGCTGATGGTCTCGCCGAACCGCTTTCAGTGTCAGCGATGTTCTGGATACCCGACAATGAGGACCAGAAGCGGGCCGGAGTGCTCGAATTCGAACCGGGCACCAATCCTTGCGCGACGGTAGATGAAGGATGGCCACTTGGACCGACGGAGACCGATGACGAATCGACACCGACACTGACGGGATACCAGTTTGAGAGCGTAGTTCGCGGTGTTGTGTGGGGCGCGACAGTGGGCTCACGATCAGAGCCCTTCTCTTTGATCAACGTCTTCGACGGGCAATCGACGACTGGATTTGGACGAAAGTACTCGTACCATAACCGAAGGCTTCGTTCAGGACTTCTCGTTGTGGGAGCCCATGTTCTCGATCTCGAATCTGTCACGGAGATTAACGCCAAGCATTCGAGCCTAGTCGCCGCAGTCTCACCCAAAGGGTTGGATCGCGTTTATTGGAACCAGAATGCGCCCGAAGGGATGGGGATGGATCTGAACTACCGACTTCCCGATCCGTCAACGGTCAACCTGACCAGGAAAACACGGCTTCAGGTCGGCTTCAGCTTCTCGACCCCGGGGGTTATGGAGCCCGAACGGGACGGGCAGCGGATGTCGATCAAGCTGCTGCCGTCAGTAACTATAGAATCGTCGACACCCAAGAGCTATCAAGACTTTTGGCGGGATGAGCTTTACCCCTTCGGATCTTTGATCGAATTCGCCTCGAACGCACGAGGCGGTTGGATCGGCATCTCGGCCTCGGTTAATGGCGTCGATTGGCCGGTCACTATCCTTCATAGTGAGCTGGAATCCGCAAGTACCTATAGCCCGAACCTCGACGGACGAAGGGTCAATTTCTATATTAACGAGTTGGGAGCTTACCACTTCCCGCGAGTGGCCCGCTCGTGGATGAGAATGCATGTCGAGTACGAAGAACCAATCGCCGCCGGCCTCCAGGCGCTGGGGGCACCGAACGCATCGGAAAGAGCGCGGCTTCTTGCAATCGCTCTCGAAGGGCTGTCCGCGCAATGCAGTTCCCACCTCGAGGACCAAGTCAACGAGGGCCAGTGGAGTCGTCTCAAACCTGAGCTTCGGAAGATATTCAAGACACTTGAGCTGGACCTGCAGTTGGTGGGCGAGGTCAAGGGTGCGCTGGTTCGTCCGACACTGTCAGATCAGCTCGGGGCCGTGATAAAGCAGCTCTCGACAGACAACGTCACCATTCCCGACGAATTCGATGACGACCTCAAGAAGCTAATCGTAGATGTTCGTAACCGACTGTCTCACCGACGCGCTGGTCAGCTTCCCGTCGCGGCCCGAGATGCCCGATATGCGGGCGACCAGGCCGAACGCCTGTTCCGGGCGCTGCTGATCCGGTTGCTGCCTTTGCAGGTCAAGTTTCGCCGCGGCAGAGTGGCATACGTCCTCGATGGTCGCTCGCCGCTGTCCACGAGTTAGCACATCGCAAGTGCTACGTTAGTCAGGGTCTCCGCAACGGCGACCGGTGCGCTATACCCTTTCAGATGACCGACGGCGAGAACCTCCAGCTGCAAAAAAATGTCCAGCCAAGGCCGTTTGCCGATTGCGTTCATTCAACCCAAGCCGTTCCAGGTAGAAGTTGGCCAATACCAGCCGAAGCTCAGCCGCGCCTTCGGCGGCATCTCCGGCTCCGGAGACCTCGCCATGGGAGAAGTCGTTGCGCATTTCGCGTATCGAGTTGGCCCACTTCTTTACGGACTCACCAGGTCGGATCGACTCAGGAACACCGCGATGAAGATCCTTCAGGATGCGCCCTAGGCCGTACCGATTTCCTCGTTCATCGGCACCCAACCGAGCGATGCGGCGCGCTTCTGCCGAGAAGCCCTCGGAGCCCCTGTGAACCTCTTCGACGACATCTGACCATGCGTCGTGATCGAAAGGCGGACCGTCGTACATGACTGTCGCGAGCGCTTCCGCAGCCTGTACAAGATTGAGAAACTGCACTCTCGTGCTGATACGACTAGATTGATCGACAAGCGATAGTGCATACAGTGAGGTCGAGGTCTCAGCCCTCGAACGCAGGTCGTGCCACCGCCTCAGCACCTGGACGAACCCTCCGTCACCCTCGTCCAATGTGTGGATCCCAAAGTTCGCAGGCGTGCTAGGATCCGGACCTCCTTCTGGTCGAAGATCGTTTGAGATGGCATTCATCAAGAAAAACGCTTCCGAGCGTTGGCCATCTTCAGGTTTGCTTACACGCGCCATCCACCGGATTTGCGATCGCTCACCTGTTGCAAACTCAACCAGGCTTCTCAGTCCGGAAAGGTGGGTATGCGTCCACTCGGTTGCAATGATTTCGTTTCGAAGGATCACTTCGATCGACGCTGCGGCGGCTCGATCATACTCGGTACCGACATCATCCCTTCTGAAGATAACAGTTTCCACTTCACATTCAGTTGAACCCTGGAACACGACCTCTTGGCCTGCTGGGAGATCTCCGATTAACGTGCCGACACCGTCAATCCCAAGTGCAACATGCCGAAAGGGTAGTTCGTCCAGGAGGAGCCCGGCTCCCACGAGCACATAATCAGCCTGATATTTTATCCAATTAGAAAAGTATCTACTGCCGCGAGCGTTAACAATGGTGAGCGGGATATTCTGCTCCGTTACGCCGTGGAGCACAGGAGTGTCGGGCAGAGGATCGGCAAACTTGAATATCGCGCCCTCATTTGGCTGTACCAGCATTCCGCCTGTAACTCCGGCAGGCTCGTCGCCGAGAGGATCGCCGACGGTCAACAGTGTAGAGCCTTGGAGGAGATCTACGTACTGCTGCTCTCTCGCCGGTCCTGGCAGGAAGAATGATGACTCGGTCCGCATCGATCAGATCGACACGGTAGATCGTCTGAGATGCTTGCCGCTCGTTGTCTTGTCAGCGGTGGCCATCGATGTCACCTTCGCTCGATTCTAAAGTACTCGAGTCTGAGGAATGTGCCTCAACGGCGTTGATCACAGCATCGAATCGATCCAAAAACATCGGATCGTAGTCCCTTCGTTCTCTTGCCGAGAGGTGGATAGCCGTAAGAGCTGGGTGAGAAGCATAGCGCTGCAACGATGTCATCCAGCTTTCAAGCTGCTGTTCACGATCTAACTTTGACATCCCAAGATCCAGATTGTTGTCGGTAAGGAAGTAGTGGAGGCGGGCTACTGATGAGTACATCGTTATGAAAAATGGAACGGTTGCGAGGTCATGATCGCTTAGATCACCTAGGCCCTGGTCTTGGAAAATTGATCGCAAGACTGCGATTTCTTGACCTTGTAGCGCAATGAAGGCTGCCTCAGCCGAGTTCTCGGCCGCAACCATTAGGTCCACTTTCCGAGAGTCGCGAAGCATCCGAACTGTCTGCCAGGCTATTACGGCCGAGGCAAGAATCAGCACGGACTGAAGGATACTGATGGCGGTTTCCACTAGAAGTCCTGGCCAACCGTGGAGTCGGTATCTACAGATGGCCATCGAATGGTGACAACTACCGACTCCTCGTCGGCTCGCCAGGAGTGATTCGTGCCAGGACCCCAAGTCGCGTAGTCGCCCTCGGTCTCCAGCAGCACGCTGTTTCCTGGCAGATCGATTCGGAATCGGCCTCGGACGAGAATGACAATCGTGGTTCGGTATTCGTCGGTCATCCACGCATCGCGCGTGTCCCCTGCCGGATGGGTTGCCCATTTGATTTCGACGTCGTTGCTGGTGCGAAGTTTGGTCGGGTCTTCGTCGATGAAGTAGCCGACGATCCATCCTCGCCGGTCCTCGCCGTCTTTGATGGCGTTGCCACTGGTCCAGGTGCTCATTGTCCGTTCCCCTCGATCTGAATCGGTGGTGCGGCAACTCGTGATCCGCTGTCGAGTTCAGTCAGTCTACGCAGGCCCTGGAGGTAGGCGAACAGACCTTCGTTGCTCCATCGTGGGTCGTGTACGAGGGCGGCTAGTCCGTCACTGTCGAGTGATGAGTATCGGTGCACTCGTAGCGCTTCCCAGTTGGCTTCGACCATGTGACCCCATTGCGTCCACCAGGATTCGTCGTCGATGACGATCAGGCAGGGGAACTCGAAGGTGCCGTTGATGAGGTTGTAGCCGAATCCGGTGCATTCGGTTCGGAATGCGTCGCCGGCTCGGTCGAGCAGCCAGGCCACCGGTTCAGAGCGGTGGTGGCGGTGGAGGGTGTCGGCTCGCCGCCATGACTTGGGCGACAGGTGCTCGAGGTCTTGGCGGCCGAGGAGTTCTTCTTCGAATTCTCGGATCAAGGTAGCGCTGAGGTCGACTTCTCGGGCCGGCTCGATAGCTGGCTGGTGGAATGCTTTGGGAATGACAGCGAGCTTGCCTGCCGCGTTGACCACCTGACCCGATCGTTCCTGGATCAACAGAACGTAGTCGGCCGGTCGACGACCATTGGCTGGTCGAGCGATGGCCAATAGTGCGGCTGGCCCTCCGGCACATTCCCGGACTGCGGGATTGAGTGTGTTGTCGATCGTCGGCAGGTAGGCAGCTCGTAGCGGCAGATCCAAAGTAGGCGGGCTGCCAGTGCCACCGGACAGGGCATTGACGAGTTCGGATTCCATGAGGTCGCTGGTGAGAGCGAACGACGCAAAGTCCGACAGGGCGAACGATGCGCTCAACGTCGATGAGTCCAACTGGACAGACGTCATTCGGTAGATCGGGCTGTTGACCATGACCCTCGGATCGATCTCGGCCCGGGCCAGTCGAGAAATGGCCCCCTGATAGGTGGGGCCGGACAACTCGGCCGTCGAATCTGGTGCGTCGAGATGTAGCGCCATCCGTTCGGCCGACGTTCCGAGTGGAACCGAGCTTTCAAACCAAGTCGGCCTGGTGAGCAGGCTGAGTCGGAGTTCCTCCTCGCCGACATTGACTCGGAAGACGTCGAATTCGTCCCGAGGTGGACCGTAGTAGTCGATCATGGCGTCGGCCAGGCTTGCCCGGCTGATGCTGGCCTGAGCGTGGCTGCGAGTGTGACGCGCCGAGGCGGATTCTTGTTCGTGTCGGTCGGCGAGAACGGCTACGTCTTGGTAGACGTCACTGAAGCTGCGGTCGGAGTGGTCGGAGATCCACGACACGAACTCGACCGTTTGCAGATCTCGATCCGATCGCCTGGCCCTGCCATCGCCGTCGTTTACATTGTCGAGTCGCAGGGAGTCCCACCGTGCCCAGAGGGCGCCACCGGTGTCGAGCACTTCCTCGGCTCGTTGGGTGAATCCTTCCGTCGGCAGGTGGCTGCCACCCTCGATGTGACTGACGTAGGAGCGGTCATACGCCAGGCGATCGGCCAAGGCCTGTTGAGACATTCCGCGACGTTCGCGCCAGTGTCGAAGTTCGGCGGCGTACGCCACTTCGGCCGTCAGTTCAGGGTCGTCGGCCACGTCGACGGGCACCGTGACTGACGTGAGTGAATCGTGAGTGAACGGCACTCACCGGTGACGGCTGATCCTGAATGCGGTTGTGTGGCAAGCATGCACCTGCTGCACCCAGTGACCCGCCGTCATCCCATCGCACGATCGGCCGTTGGCTCGTCACTGGCGATCCTTGTAGTACTGGTGCCGACCTCGGGCCGATTCAGTGGAGGTGTCGAGCGCCCCGGCGATCTCGGCCCAGGGGTGTCCGGCTTCGCGAGCAGCCGCAACAGCCTCTTGGACCCGATCGGCAAGAGCGTCTCGCATGCAGTCCCAATAGGCGATGGCCATCAGCTCGTCGTCGGGCGGCTGGAGATTCGACAGGTCCTCGTCGACCCGATCGGCGGCTTGTTCGCGCCGTTGCGCTCCGTCATTCAGCATTTCGCGATAGCCGGCCATCAGAAAAACATCGTACGGCAACGGCCACCGAAAGATCTAGACATGAAACTGTTGACCGTAAACAGTTTTTACGCGAGGATCGCCCTATGACCACCGACCGCAACGATCTGCGACGCCACGTCCGCATCGTCCTGGCACTCGCCCTGTCCGTCTCTGTAGCGGCCAATGTTCTCGCCGCCGAACCGAGCGCCGTGGGTCGAGCCGTTGCCGCTTGGCCGCCACTGGCCCTGATGCTCGTGGTCGATGTGCTCGGTAGGATTCCGCGCTCACCGGGTTCGCTCGGGCATCTCGTGATCGCCGCCACCGGCGGTGTCGCCCTGGTCGCCGCTGTGGCCTCCTACTCCCACATGCGATCCGTCGCCCTCGCAGCGGGCGAGTCCGAACTCGTGGCCTTCCTGTTCCCATTGACGGTCGACGGCCTGGCCATCGTCTGCTCCGCCGGACTGATCGAGCTGAACCGCCGGAACCGCAGCGCCGCACCCGAACCACCGCCGGCCAACCATTCGAGCAACGGCCTGGCGCCAACCAGTTCTGACGATCGCACGGTGCGGTCGTTGGTGATGTTGAACAGCAACGGAAAGTGAGAATGACAATGAATCAAGTACCTGTTGACGTGGATTTGTTCATGGCCGATGTGGTCGCCGTCTTGGACGTGGTCCCGGTGGTCGACAATCGAACCAAGGAACAACAGACCGACCGCGACAACCGCCCGAAGTGGCGGCTCGAACTCCTGGTGGCCGATGACGCCAACCGCAAGAGCGTGGTCACTGTCGGGTTCGCCGCCGACACCGCCCCCGAGGTCAAGCCCGGCGCCGCTCCTCAGTTCGAGGCGTTGACGGCCCGCTACTGGGATTTCAACGGCCGCTCCGGGTTGTCGTTGACGGCGAATCGGGTGTGGTTCCCGTCTCAGCCTACGGCTGCGGCCGCCTGAGTTGGTTGGTTGCGGGCTGGTCGGCCGGGGCAAGTGCCCACCTGGTGTTCGGGAGCGTTACCCGATCCGGCCACAACACGAAGACGTCGAGCACCGCTGGTTGGAGGTGGTCTGAATGACAATGAACCTGCTGTATCGAATCTGGTGGCGAGTCCTATTGGATCTCCGCCCGCTGTCCCGCTACCTGGCGGAACGCTTCCCCCACCTCTCCCCCATCGCCGTCCGCACCCGAACGCTCGCCCACTTGGCCGTCGGCAACGTCGCCCAGGTCCTCGTCAGTATCTACGGGCTGACCGTCTGGGCCATGGCCGGCTCGTTCGCCTGGGGGTTCCTGGCCTGGTCAACCGCCGCCGTTGCCGTTGAGCTGGTGTTCCAGTTCGTTCGAGCCCAGGGAGGGCACCCAGTGTTGGTGTGGCTGGTCGGCTGGCGTGAAGCGTGGCGGGTTCGACGCCGATGGCCTGCCGATTGGTCGATCGTCGCTGCGAAGACCATGCGAGTGCAGGCCGAGGTCGGCACCTCGAAAGAACCGATCGCCTCGGCTCGCCTTCGCCCGATTGCCGATCATCCGAAGATGAGCTGGTGGCCTCGCATTGATTGGCCGGTGGTGTCGTGGTGGGTCGGCCCACCGCCCGGTCGTTCGTTCACCGCCCTCGAGGAAGTCACCGGCCAGCTCGCCGCCAACATCTCCCATTGCGTCGACATGGCAGTGGAGTTCGATCGACACTCCGACTCCCACGGTCGCCTCGTGGCCACCTTCGCCGACCTCCTGGTCGTCACCGTCGACCCCGACCTCCCACCCGCCGATCCCGCAATCGAGTTCCCGGCCCCAGCGGTCGAAGTGCTACCGACACTGTCGCTCGTTCCTCTCGATGACCTGGAAGCGGAGGCGTACTGATGCTGTTGATCGGCCGCCGGTTCGACAACCAACCGCTGATGCTGCCGTGGGCCCCGTGCCCGCACCTGTTGATCGCCGGGCTGACCGGTGGCGGCAAGTCCGGTGTCATGTCCGCCCTCATCGCCGCGGTGGCCAGCCGAAACGACACCGCCATCTGTGGCATCGACCTGAAGCTCGTCGAACAGAGCCTGTGGCGACCTCGCATGACCACGTGTGCCACCACCACCGGCCAAGCCGACCAGCTTCTGGCCGATCTCCGCACACTCATCCAACAACGGGCCGCGCTGCTGCAGTCAATCGGGCGGCGCATGTGGAGCGCTGACCTCGGGCCGTGGATCCTGGTCGCCATCGACGAGCTGGCCGAACTCGCCGGCTACGACCCCGACGACCTCATCACCGCCGCCACCACCGGCGACAGTCGGGACGCCATCCGCAACGGCCGGAACGCCGCCCAGATTCGCGTCGCGCTCCTCGGGTCGCTCGCCCGCCTGGCCCGCTTCTGTGGGATCACGATTGCAGCCGCCACCCAGTACCCGTCCTACGAGGTGATCGACCAGCAGATCCGCACCCAGCTCACGATGCGGATCATGCTGCGGGTCGCCTCCGGGGAACAGATCGACGTGTGCCTCGGCCGGGGCTACGGCTCTCGTATCGACGTGCGCTCCATCCCCGCCAACCAACCCGGCGGCCTGTGGCTGGTCGGCCACCCCGACCACCCCGAACCCGTCCGAGGCCGAGCCCACTACCTCACCGACGACTACATCATCACGCGAGCCGCCGCCACCGCCCACCTCGCCTGGCCCCACCACGCCGTCTTCGGCCCTGCCATTGACCTGCCCGAAGCCTCTTAACCGCAAGGATCACCCTCGCCATGACCACCACCCGCAGCGAACCCGATGACGACCTGGTCATCCTCGGCGTACTCCCCGACCCTCCACACACTCACAGTGCCCTGGTCGCCCACCCCCGACCGGGATTCATCGCTCCGACGGCGACAGCCGGCGGCGATGCGCCGCCCACCACGCACACAAGATCCGCGCCCGCACCCGCTCGGACGGCCTCCACCACAGCTCAGCGGCAGCCCACACCTCTCACCTTCACCGCCGTCAACCCCGGCGAAGCAACCGCGTTGATCGCCATGACCACCGTCGTCCTGGTCCTCGCTGTCGTCGCCCTGGTCGCCGTGGCAGACAAGGCCGCTGATGTCGTGTTGGCCGTTGCGGGCTTGGCCGTCGTCTCAGCCGTCTCCGTCGCGGTGTTGTGTTGGCGGGTAACTCGACAGCGACGGAACGATCGAGCAGAGCGTGGCATTCGATGAGCGCCGGCAGCAACGAGCTGATCTGCATTGCTACCTCTCGGGGGGCCGGGCGGGGGCGGAGCCCGGAGCCCGGCCCCACCCAGCCACCCCCTCCCCTCTCACCACTCCTCCTGCCTTCCCTCCTACTTCTCTGCCAGCTTTCGACACGGCAACGGACGACCGCTTGGGCTTGTTCTTATGCCATATCACGCCGTTTGTGCACTGGAGTGCGTGACCGGTGACCGCTGATCTTCTCGTCCTTCCGGCCCGCCAGCCGATGTGGCCCGACCTCGACGACACCAGCACGAGCGGGTTCCACGGCCTCCAAGCCGTGCAGGCTGCCGCCGGCATGTGGCCCAGCTCGCCCCGGTACCTCGACGGCATCGACGCCTACGTCCGGTATGCCGGTGACCTGATCGTCGATCCAAGTACGCCAAATGGCGACGTCGTGTTCCCGAACGGTGCACCACCGAAACGACGACCGGCGCTGGTGATCGCTCCGGGATTGTTGTCGGTGAAGTTCGCCAACACCGGCCCCGCTGGGCGAGAGCCGTGCCCGCTCGATTGCGCCTGTTGCCCGCATGACCCTGACTGTGCTTGTGACCGCTGTGTCGACGCTGAAACCGAGGAAGCCATGAACGATCTCATCGCCGACGACACTGGCGTCATCCGAGAGTTCTCCAACCGCTCACGGGGCCGAATGATGCGCTATGTCGCCTCGGTCGACTGGGCCGGGCTCCGCTACGACGACGAGCGTTTCGTCATGGCCACCTGGACCTACCCCGACGACTGGCGCAACGTCGCCCCCACTCCCGCCGCTGTGATCGAGCACTTGAACTCGATGGCCAAGAAGTTCAAGCGAGACACCGGCCGCACCCTCCGCTGCGTGTGGGTCCGGGAGTTCCAACGTCGAGGCGCACCACACTTCCACCTCCTGGTCTGCGTGCCGGATCGGATCAAGGGCCGCACGTTCGCCGAGTGGCAGTCTCAGGCCTGGTACGAAACCGTCGGATCGGGCGATGAACGCCACCTGCGAGCCGGAACCCGAGTCGACTATGAAGCCGGACTCCGGGCCTCGATCGACCCCAAACGAGCCGCTGCCTATTTCGCCGGCTATACCACCAAAGACAAGACCTACCAGGCCGTCGCTCCCGACGGCTGGGCGAATGACAACGGCTCGATCGGAGCGTTCTGGGGTCGACGAGGCCTCCAGACCGCCACCGCCGAAGTCGCGCTCACCACCGACGACGTGACCGAGATCAAGCGGATCATCCGCAAGATGATCCGAGCCCAGAAACGCACCTCACCCCGGCGAGTCCCCCGCCAAGTCACCACCACCTACGTCGACGCCGACACCGGCGAAACCATCGCCCAGGCGGCGTGGGAGCAACTCACACTGCGGCGGCAGAGCCGCCATATCCCGGTCAAGACCCCTGGTCGGTATCGCACCGTGAACCGTCGATGGCGACTCCGGTCGCTCAGTCCGCAAGGGCCGGCCACCGACGGCGAACGAGGATTCAGCGTGTTCGTCAACGACGCCCCGCTCCTGGCCATCCAGCTCGCCCGCCACCTCCACAGCGATCAACCACCTTGGCCGAAAGGCCAGCGTCGACCACTTCCGTAAACCTGGAAAGGACCACCATCATGGACAAGCTCGCCTACAGCGTCGAGGAAGCAGCGGATCTCATCGGCATCAGCCGACGCACGATCTACGAGCTGTTGCGCACTCGTGAACTCGGGTCGGTGAAGATCGGCACCCGTCGACTGATCCGCCAGGCCGACCTCATCAGCTACCTGGACAGCCTCGAAGCGGCATGAGCCGACGTGCCCGTGGTGAAGGGACGGTGTTGCGTGACGGTGACGGCTGGATTGCGCGCATTGACCTGCCGATCGGGCCGGACGGCAAACGTCGCCGCCGGAAACGTCGGGCTCGTACGAAGACCGAGGCGTTCAAGGCGCTCAAGGAGCTCCAGGCCGAGGTTGCCGAACTCGACAATCCGTACGGTCTGACCCGGACCGTTGAGCAGGCGGTCGAGACGTACCTCGCCGATCAGCCGAAGGCGAACCGTGCCCCAAAGACGGTTGTGATGGAGGTGTGGCGAGGCAAGGTCGTGATCGCAGGGCTCGGCCGCAAGCAGATCGGCAAGCTATCGGTGACCGACTGCGATCGGTTCCTGAGGCAGGCAGCCGCTGGCGAATACGGATCACGAACCATGAGCGCCCAAACCGTGCGCCGAATCCGGCGCTTCCTGATCAACGCCCTCCGCAATGAAATGCGTCTCGGCAACCTCAACCGCAACGTCGCAGATCTCTCCGTGATGCCCGACATCGAAAAGCGCCTGGTCGTGTCCGATGACGACGGCGACAGCAGCATGAGCGTCCGCCGAACGCTGTCCTACGACGAGTACCGGCGTCTGTGGCAGGCCGCCCGGTTCCCTCTTCGTGTCGTCGTCGATCTCTGTGGCCGAAACGGCCTCCGCCCGTCCGAAGCCCGGGCAGTCCGATGGAGCTGCGTCGACCTCGAGGCCATGACCATCACGGTCAATCGTCAGATGTCATCCGACGACGAGCTGGCCCCACCGAAGACCAAGCGCTCCATACGCACGATCTCGATCGACGAAACGACTGTCGACTGTCTTACAACCTGGAGGCATTCACAGGACGAGAAGCGGCACCGAGCCGGCAACCGCTGGCAAGACCAGGACCTCGTCGTGACCACCCGCTACGGCTCCCCAATCAACGCCCCCAACCTCCGACGCATGACGGAAGCGGCGTGTCACGAAGCGGGTATCGACCGCTACGTCCCCTACGAACTCCGCCACAGCGCCATCACCTTTCAGATCGACGTTGGCCATCAAACGTGGCAAGTCTCGGACTGGGCTGGAACGAGCGGACGGATGATAGAGGACATCTATCGCCACCGTCTTTCGGCCGTTGCAACGATCGGGTCAGTCGAGATGTTGGAGGTCGAAGGCTCTCGCTACTCGCCAGATTCAACCTCGGAGCCTTGAGAGTCCGGCGTTGAGCTTCCAGTGTTGATTGCGCCAATCAGGACCAGAGCGGCGAGGTAGGCTGCTAAGGCCATATATGATACCACCGCGAGCAACTTTTGGGTCCTTACACCTTGACGCTCCGACTCTGGCACCAGCAGCATTGCTTCTGACAGACTAAGCAGCTCCGATTCGTCGACACCTTCGACAGCGGTGCCTACAGCCGCTTCGTTTGTCTCGTCGTCGACGACAGCCGACGACGATCGCTCCTGCATGTCGAGTGAAGACTTGCCGACAATTTCTTCGATTGCCCGAATCGCCAGCGTGCGGAGGCGTCTCCGCTCGCCGTACCCGATCTTATTGGTTAGGCGAGTCAGGCTGATGGTCTGCATCAATAAGCTCTGCCAGCAATATCGAGGTCCTTGGCCCTAGGCCGACCTTGCCCAAGTAGTCCTGAAGATAGCTGCTGTTCTGTGCCTTCTGCTGCCGGTATATGTCCATCTGTATGACGTGCAGCAAGAACAAGAGGAATCCCGCTACGCCGAGACCGAATATGATCTCTTCGTCTCTCCCACCTGGGGTGTCTGTTACTGCGAGAACCACTGCGACAGCGAGGAGGGCCGTGATAAGCTGCCGCAGGATGGACTCCGCGAAAGATGGAATCAACCGATATCTATGAAATAGGACGAGAACGCGTCTAGTAGGACTGCGATTCCTAGCAGTACGGTGGTAAGAATCTGACTCAAGTCTTGATCGGACCTAGACCTCAAGTTCACCGGAGTCCCGTCGCTCTTCATGCTAATGGATGACGGCATCTCGACGTCAACTCGCCCCACTTGCCGCATTCCGCGCACCCAACTTGAAATCTCCCGGGCAGCATCGACAACACCAAGATGTTGAGTCTCGATGTAACAATGGTATGAGCATCCGTCACAGCTGGAGGCTAAGTCGACCTTCTCAGCTCGCCAGCGGCTATCGCTCAGCGTTTGAATGTCCAATGTGTGGAGCGTTGTTTTGAACTCCTGGCAAGGCATCAGTAATCCATCACTGTCGATAGTGATCCACCGATCCTCGTACGGGTTGCAATGCCATCCGCTATCACCATGGACGCCGGGATCAGACAGGAATCTCCAGGTGTTCCGGATGAGCCCCGTGTTGCGTTTCAATCCTTCAAGTTCTTCAAACAGACGTTCAACGGCCGCTTCGCTTAGACGTCTCGTTTGGTCGACGGTTGAGAAGAGACCGCCCACTGCCTGGTAGATAGCGGTGGTATGCGGAAAGCCTCGCTCAGTAGCCATCTGTGCGATTGCCGGAACGTCGCTGCCGTTCGAATTGGAGGCGACCGTACACACGATCGGTAGCGCGCCACGACTCCAGACCTCGGACAGAAGGTCAAAGACTTCGAGGTCGGACTTGGGGTTCCGATCCGTCGAGACTATCGATGCTGGCTGCGACAGCTGTGCATCGATCGCTCAGGGCCAGGACACGGCGGCGGGCGTTTCGTGAGCTGAGGTTGCTATGAAGAATCGTCGCCATCCCGAGATCCATCGCAATCTCAACGAACCCCTCAAGATGGCGGTACAACGTCGGCTCACCTCCGACGATGTTGACACCCAGTACGCCCCAAGATCGGAGCCGTTCGAGGATCGGTCGCCACTCGTCCAGTGTCAGCTCATCCGCATCGTTACTAGGCGCTGTACAGAAGCTGCAATCCAGATCGCAGCGGCGAGTCACAAAGACCTGCGCCCAGGTTGGTGTGTCCGTGGGCGCAGCGATGACCCTGTGAGCGAACCTAACGGCCGCCTTGGCTCCAAGCCTCATAGAACCTTCTTCGCAATTAAACTGAACACCAGCGCTTGTGCGACCCTTCCTGTAATGGTCGCAGCTAGGAAGGTCCACAGCCGGACTCCAATGGATCCGGCAAGGACACCGACGATATCAAACACCGGATTGGGAATGGCGGCCAAGCCCAGGAGGATCAGGCCCGGCCGGCGCTCAGCGGCACTGTAGATCGGGCGACCTAGACGCGACATCCAGCGGCCGATCTTTGCGAGGAAGCGATTGGAGGAGCTCTCGAGGCGTCCCGGTTCATCATCGAGGTGAACTCGTCCAGCGCGACCCGCCAGGTATCCGGTAACCTCACCAATGCCCCAGCCAAGCCCTCCCACCAAGCCCACAACCGCAGGATTTGCCGCTCGTGCCGTTGCGATGATGATTGCGATGTTCGGCGCAGGGAGGAAGAGAGTTGCGCTACCGCTCGCAGTTCCGAGGAACAGGGCGCTGTAGGACAGAATCTGAGCCGATCCAACGACGCTGAGT
>CBDCGP010000006.1:0-41243 GCA_965216655.1 Acidimicrobiales bacterium | reverse complement strand
CACGCTTCTTGCCCACAGCATAAACCGTGCCAACTCCGCCGCCGTTGCGAAATGCGAGTAGCCCGTTGCGAAATAAGATGAGGCGAGGAGGGAGGACAATGCAAAAAGCACGCCGATGCCCGTTACACAGACCAGCAACCTGCAACGTAAACGAGAGTCACGACATTAGCAATAACAGTAAGTGTCCACAACGGCGTCGCAGGTTTGCGGGCTCGGGACCAATACAAGCCTGCCAGAACGCCATAAAGGCATAACACAGTAAGAAGGCGCTCAAGTGACATGATGTATATGCTCCTACAACACCGCACAAACCAAGGCGAATCCCCAAAATACAATGTTCATTAATACAATGCCAACGAAA
Source organism: Acidimicrobiales bacterium (assembly GCA_965216655.1). Lineage (GTDB taxonomy): Bacteria > Actinomycetota > Acidimicrobiia > Acidimicrobiales > SZUA-35 > JAHELU01. Next base: position 40,882 of record CBDCGP010000006.1, on the reverse strand, counting down.
GGCGCAAGCACAAAGCCCGCACCCATACTCAACAACACCTCAGACGCAGGCTCGCCGCGCGCCTCACGAGCGCCCAACAACGCGCCAACAACGGCTAACGCCTGCAACGCACTAAACAAAAAATCCGGTGACATTTTAAGCTCCCTTTCGGCCAGACACCCGAATGACATTGCAAGCTCCGTGCCAGCGCTCTACACCCAACACAACAAGTATAGCACACTTTCGACCCGAAAGCAACCGCAAACCGCACGGACCAAGGGTTGCGAAACACAACGGAGACGCCGTATAGCCCATGATTCCGGCAGTCTAGCGCCCCTAACGGCTTGGCACGCCACTTGCAATTAGTTTAGGGCATGACCATGACGGACACCTCGAAACAGCAGGGAGTAGCGCGGCGCGGGAGTAACGCCGTAGCGCTGATGAGATTAACTCTACCAGCGAGACAGAAAATGAAGAACTACACTAGAGACACCGAAGCCCAAGAAATCGTCGAACACTTTGTAGCTCGACACGACTTAAAGGGTCTGCTAGACTACATCAAGCAAGTGTGGAGAGAAGATCCCGCGCTCGCGACGATGCTCAACAAACACAAAGTACGCTACAACTGGAGGGTAAAATGAACTACACTACTCACGACTTTATCGCCGACCTAGATGCTGACCAGCGTAACTCAGCTATGTACGTAGATTTTATCAAGTACGCCATGGAGTACCTACAAGACGGGATGACTACCGACGATGAAAACTACTGGGCAGACTGTTTCAATTATTCCAACATGACCGGAACCTGCGAGGTATGCGGCAAGGTTACCGACTACCGCGCCGGCGACACCGGTCCCGAACTATGCTGCCCCGAGTGTTAGAGAAGCCCCCGAAACTCTAAACACGACCTCAGAGGTGCTTTGGTTGAGGAGTTCCATGCCGAGACCGTAGCCGAAGCTCTGGAAACCCTAACCACCTACTTAAAGGATTAGTCATGAGCGCTACAGTTGACCAAGCCCAGGCCGAGTTCGAAGCCGCGAAAAGAAAGCTTGACAGAGAGCACCAAGCCTGGCTAGACTCTCTGCAACCACTACTTGAACGTCTTAGCAACGCAGCGGAAAGGAAAGAACCATGACCGACCAAACTAAGCTTGACGAACACCCCAATACCTTTGGTAACTTTGACGAGTATACTACTTTCGAAGAAATCCGCGACAACATCCGACACCACGGAGTGAGGTTCTACGAGTCGGAAGAAAAAATCGATGACATCGTTAAGGAGTGGAGCGATTTGTTCACCCCGCGAGCGGCTGAAAAATGGATGAGCGCCGGTTGTTGGGACGCGCAGACAGCCTATCACCTGTGGAGTAAAGGTTATGAGATTCCGGACGTATACTTTACATCCGATGAGTTGGACGCACTGTGTCACGACATCCACGCCGTCAATCTCCCGCCTCTTGAATGGAAGAAAGGATCATAACTATGATTACCGTCTACTGTAACTATTGCGACAGCCCAGCCGAACGCTGCGACGCCGGCGGATACCTGATCTGTGACGAGTGTACCTGTCCAAGTTGCGAAGATGGCCCGGCCGTCTGCAACTGCGAACCCTGCGTTGAATGCGCTGCACCTACACCCTGCCCGCCCTTGTGCCCTGAGTGTACCGTGGAAGCTATCAATCGCGAGGCGGAATTTGAAAGGCTCGAAACCCAGATCGATTACGACTTTGGTTACTACAACCCGCCGAGTCCACATTAGGGCTCGGGGGAAGGAGGAGTATTACAATGCCTGCTGTCCATTATCAGCGCTCCCACATTGTGCTCGCTGGCGAGACGCACGTAGTTTACAGACAATCATACCACCACCGCCCCGATGGCACCGTAGTGCCCACTGATCAGGTTATCACATATTGTCACATGTACGGAATTCCCGAGCATGGGCCGCTCCCAAACACCCCAACCTGCGCTGACTGTAACGCGCGCGTATCGGAAATATCATGACTACCCAGAAAACCCCGTACATTCAACCAAAATTCGAGCCCGGCTGGATCACCCAAATGCAGACTGTCATCAAGGAAACCACCCAGACCGGGCAACTGGTCCAGACAGACCCCACAGACGGGTACGCAGGCCACCTTTCCGCCTTCATGGAGGGGCGGTTAAGCGCCACGTTTGTAGTGCCAGTCACCTCCGCTCGGGCGGCGATCCGTTGGTACGCGGAGCGACGGGGCGTCGCATGGTTCTCTCCTAACACCTTCGACGAAATTGTTAACATCTGCCAACAAAACACACATCCCAACGGCATCGCTGGTATCGCTGTACACGCAGCGCTGCGTGGAGCCCCTCCGGAATACACACCCAAGCCAGGGGATCTTGTGGATTGTGCCCACGCGCCCACACTCTACTACCCCGAAGCCGCGCTTTGTGTATACAGCTTTGGGCCTCAAAAGCCGGTTCCATCCTATGGCGGCGGCGCGATCGCCACGGAGTCGAAAGACATCTATCATGAAGTCTTACGCCACTTACCCAACATCGGACGAATCTCCGAAATCGAGGCGGCCGGGGCCCTATACTCCTATAAGTCGCTTGCAACCTACAAGAACCATTGCCGGTTAGTCGTAGCCACTTATAAAACTGTCGGCCTGTCGATCCTAGACTGTGCGCCAGATTACCATCTAGCTCAAACACCAGCAGACAATCTGGAACAGGCAAAGTGGATTAGAGCCCGTGCCAGCTGGCACAGCCCGGCCCACTACAGACAGACCAAGTTGGTGACCCTGCCCCTAGGCCTGCATGTGACCATATCCCAAGCCGAAACCTTCGCAAGAGAGTTTATAACCCTTCGCGACACCTGGCGAGAGTCCAATGGCACGTCCTAAACTAATCACCACCGCCGTTGGCGGCGTTCCTATCAAACAGTGGATCTGTCCAAAATGCCTCGCCGGTTTGGGATACCAAACCACCGTCAAAGTTAAGGGCAAATGGCACGCCGCCACCGAGGAACAGGAGGAACTCAGCGCCGAATGCCCCAACTGCGGGATAGCTATCTCAGACTCCGTCAGGCGCTGCCGAGAGTACCCTAAGCGGAAACCCAGCCAACCACAGTAAAACGCAGTCAGCGGCCTCTGAGACCCCTTAGAGGTCGCTTTACTTTGCCCTCCAAAGCCTGCCTACAATATGGATACTGGACAGCTGGTTATTATAGGTAGCCTATAATATAAAACACCGAATACCGGGGAGCTTCGCTCCCCTTGTACGGGGCTCGGGAGAAGGGGGTATAGTGTATAGTATATGGTAACGTATGTGTAGTAGTAATAATACCTACTCCCCCCGAGCCCCGTACAAGGGCCCGCAGGGCCCGGCACTGGGGGTATGGCTGTGGTGTTCTTATATAGAAAACGCCGCATGTATAGTAAACGCATGCCGCCTTAAGACCGGCATGAGATCCCAGCCGCTCGGTAGCGGATCCCGGCGTAAGGTGGGGGGGGAGAGACTTCGTCTCCCCCCTTAACACCGTCGCCTGGGAGGGGTTAAAAGTCGCTCACTACCCCTGGGGGGGTCTTCTTTTTATTACGTTATTAAATCGAGTAACGACAAGCACTTACCGCCTTTTGTAAGAAAGCACTTTTTGATCCATTTTTACCCCCAAAAACCTTCTTGACATTCCTTTTGAATCACGTTACACTTCTCAAGCGGTTTCAATTACACTTAAAAGGAGCGTCAAAGTGACTGTAAAGATATATCCTCTAGCGGCCTACAAAGAGCTACCCGCACCCAGCTGGCTCATTCCAGACTTTATCAAAAAGGGTGACGTCATGGCCATCTCCGGAGCTCCCGGCGCAGGCAAAACCAGCTGGCTATTTTGGCTACTTCTACAAGCCGCCAAGGGACAGGAGGTCCCCGGCTTCGGAACCCCACCCAAACCTATCAAAACTCTTGTAATCGGCCACGATATGAGCCTAGCCGGCTACCAAGATACAGGTTGTCGGCTACTTAACGGTCTAGAGTACCAGCCGCTGGATGAGGTGTTGCTAGCCCACGGTGGCGAGGGTTTGGACGCTCCCCCAGAGTCCGTCAAAACTGCCGACGTTATTGTTGTGGACACGTATAATGCGTGCCTCGGCAATTTTGACGAGAACGATAGTTATAGCTGGGCGGCCCTCAAACCTATTCTATTCGGTTGGCGCGACTCGGGCAAGGCCGTGGTGGTAATTCACCATCCAAGTAAAAAGCCGCCCACTATCACGCCCGACACCCCATTCTCCCTCGTCATGCGCGGGCACAGCGCGATTGCTGGGGCAATCGAGGAAGGGTACTATCTCGCAGCTGCAGCGCCTCAAGGCAAACACGAAGGCGCAAGGTCCCGTAACCTAACCCTTCATCACATGCGCACCCGCGGATACTCCGGCCGCCAACAGCGACGCTATTTCACCCACTGGAATGACACCAGATTACATTTCTCTTTCTCGGGGTACGGTTCGGCGTCGAAAGCCCAAAGTAAGCTAGAAGCTCAAATTACGCAGCTGTTGGCAGACTCTTCTTTCGGAGAGTTTGTAGAATCACTGGAAATCGGGAAGAAGTACGCCACCAAATTACAGTGGGGGCCTGTTGCCACAAAGCATGGGGTGCCCATGCGGGCATTGTTGGAGGCGGTGCGACATACCTACGATCTTAAGGCAGCTACATGTTACATGAGTGGACAACATGTGGGCGGCTACAAAATCGTCGGAGAGGTTGACTAGCTGGAAGGGCGCTGGCGTCACGAAGATTGGGGTCTATAGATATACACTCTCCCCGAGCCCCATAGGAAAAAAGCTTTGAAAGGACTATCCTCATGTCTAATTCTCGTCGCGCAATCGTTTATCTGAGTCGCGTAGTATGGGGATGCAGTTATTCGAGTAGTAGGGTTGACTATATATACGGGGGCGTTGCAAAGTTCTTAATCCCTGGCGAACTAACGAATCCTCGAAACCCACAAAGACCAGCACCGATAGACGTGCAGAGAGAAGAGCAAGAATTCCCAGTACCGTTGTCTCGTTTTGCGTCTGTTATTAGGCGTCTACTACCGGCGTGGCGTCCGTGGTGTTGGAAACAGGAGACTGGTATGGAGTGGCCCGGCGTGGCCCGGCGTGGGCGCTACCGTCTGGGTTCGTCGTATCTCCGCACCCAAGTCTGTTTAGGGTGTTGACAGCGGTATGCCTTTTGTGCTAAAGTAGAAGTCGCGGAAGTTAGGAGCTAAAAATGAGCGCACGACATCAAAAACAGCTAAAAACCCAAGGGTATACTCGGTTATATCGGATTGCGTTTATAGACGCTACTCTCAGTAGACTAGGGGTCTTGCATCCGGAGGGGGAGGCTTTATTGGGCGGGCCAAAGGAGATGAGATCGGACAAAACTTTCAGGGAACAGTTGCACATGGTCGTTTCCGTTTGGCGGGATACCGTCCCTGGCACAATAAACACGACCTTTTTAGACACGATTACCCCTCAACTCCCCATAAACCACGGCGCATGGTTTGAGTATAGTCTTAGTCGATCGCAGCCAGCGGGATTGGGCTGGGTGCATTGTGTTACAGAGGAGTATTGGTCTGCTAACTGTTGGGAGAAAGTGACACAGTTGCGGTGGCCTGGGGCAGGCGCCTCGTTTTGGGCCCGCCGAGTTACGCTGCCCGTGGCGCTCCCAGATACCTGGTTTGGCGATAAGGTACCCGCATCTTTTGACGATAATCTATATACCGTTCAAGCGGATGCTTGGGAGGTAAATGATGAGGACCCGACGGCAGTGTTCAAACGGCTTACATTTGACTGTCTAAAAGGGGATACGGAGTAATGCTACATTCGTGTACTGCGCGCAGTTTTGTTCGATTGTATCGTTTTGTAGCGCACGCCGTTGGTGTTGATAGCGCGGGCCCGCGGTACAACACCGACAATTTATACAGCGACCCGTGCTGGGCGCCTTCGGAAGGCCTCTCTTTAGAGCAGCGCTTGCAGCATGTGGCTAGCGTTACGCTAGGTCTGGATCTTAATAAAAAGAGTCTATTCAGCGAATTCTACGACCTCTTACGAGCTGTTCGGCCGGTCTTACCTTTAAACACAACCGCGCGGTTTGAATACAATCTACTTCAACCGGAACCGCATGAAAAGGGTTGGGTACCGTTTCGGATCTCACCGCATTGGCGGCCTGTCTGCTGGACTATTGGTACTGGCCTGCCTTGGCCCGGTGAGGGTAAAACTGTATGGGCACGTCGTGTGACAGAGCCGGAGCCTCTTCCAAAAGACTTTTTTGGGCCGGAACGGTGCTCTTTTTCCTAACTGAGAGAGAAGGTTTTTGGAGAGGAGTGTTACCTACTTTGAACACTACACTAATACTTGGCCAATCGGTGCCGGGACTAGAAAACGTAGATCGTATGCAGGGTCTTGTCACTAAGGGCTTCATTCAAGGTTATTCCAGAGTAATCTGCTACCGTTACCGCTACGTTCTGGCGCCGGCCACCTGTGATCACCCCAACCTAGTCTGCGCGCACCCCAGCTTGTTGCCGTGGAACCGCGGCGCCGATCCCATTTATTGGGCACTAAAAGAAGGTACTCCAATCGGCGCCAGTCTTTTCAAAGTTGTGCCCAAACTAGATGCCGGCCCCGTCTTACTACAAACCACACTTCGGGCTAAACTAAACCCAGATCACACCTTACATGAGGTCTACACCTTAGTTGACGGGTTGTTGGTAGGCCTTATCCACGCCTACCTTGCAGGTAATTGGGTTCCTGGCACCGAGGCTAGGGCGGACCACAAGGGCACCTACCACAGAGCGGATGAGCTGCCAGTTCTACCCCAGGGCTGGAATACGCGCATTTGCGATCTTTAGCATAACAGGAGGGGGAGATTCCCTTGTAGAGAAGGACAAGATGAGACTAAACGTTAGCGCTATAAAAACCTTCCTCGCTTGCCCCATAAAATGGCATTACAGTTACGTCGCCAATCGCGGGCAGGAAGTGACCCGTGCTCTCAGCTTTGGGACCGAATACCATGAGAACCTTGAACACAACAGACTCATCCACCGTGGACAAAATGAAGCGGAGCGGTTCCAGCTGACGGTCGGCCTACGAAAGTATCGGCAGTGGTTAAGAGAGTGGGATCTGGAGTTCATCGGTACAGAGGTCCCACTAGAAGCCACATTACCTCCCTCTCCCGAGTCCTCTGCGCGTTCGGCAGAGCCAGTTGTGCTATTCGGTTGCCTGGATGCAATTGTTAACTACAACGGCGCCTTTTACCACCTCCAACATAAGACGTGCTCTCAGTCCACGTCCGTAGCCCACTTCACAGCCAAGCAACATCGCAGCCTGCATGAACACGTCTACGGCTGGCTGGCGCGCCAGGCCGGGTACGAACCGTGGGGCGGGTCAATAATCGCGTGCCTTCGCAAAACCACTAAACGGGCGTACAGCAAAGGCTCACCCTTGTTTTTTGCGTCGATTATCCGCCCTAATCCACGCGACGAACATTGGATGGATACTATCCGGAACGTGGCGCATCGTATGGAACAATATCCCTTGACACAGAACATGGATTCGTGCTATAGTTGGAATCGGCCCTGTGAGTTCCTTGAAGTTTGCCAAGGCTACCGGGACCTTACGGATCTTCCTGAACGGGATAGTTTGGAGCGCTATAATGGAGCCTAAAGCTTTTTGGAACCGATACCTAACCGGGCCGGGCTGGCGCTATGGAATGGCTCGCCGCGGGGGTAGTGTTGTACACATACCCCTAAAGCGGGGCGAGGACCTGGCGGCGCTTATTGAAGATCATCCAGAGTTGGATATCTACGTGTCAATCAACCCGATAGAAGCAGGACAACTCCGCCGCGCCAAACACGTGACCCACCTCCAACATGTGCTAATTGATATTGATCCCACAGAAGACAATGATAACCCCTCTCCCCGAGCCCCGATCGAACACCTAATTAGTTTACTACCTGCAGATCTGGCCGCCGCCTTATTCATTGTGGACTCGGGGAGAGGTGTGCAGGCTTGGCTGGGGTGTGTACCGCGCGAGATTCGCAATACGGACGCGCCCTTGGTGGCCGGCTGGCTACGCTGGCTTGCTGAGGAATGGGATTTGCCAGGCTGGAAGATCGATACCTCTACCAGCGACCTGTCCCGTCTGGCCAGGGTCCCGGGAACCATCAATTCTAAGACAGGGCGCCGCGCATCGGTTATACGGCAACCGTTTCTTCGCGCCGACTGGGACTGGCTAGAGGCCCACGCGCACGCAGTGGTGGAACCTAAGCATATTACTTCTCCCGAGTCCTCTGCGGGCGGGATTAAGATGGGAAAATTTCTCCCCTTCAAGATGCTCCGCGGCTTGGTCACCCTAACGGCCCGACAATTTCTGGAGGGCGACGTGGCCGAAGGTGGGCGGCACAAAGCTGCGTATGCGGCCGCAAAATCGCTGCAGGAACTGGGTGTTGAAAGCGCCCGTGCTAGGCGATTTCTAAAGGAGGGCGCGGAGGGCTGCGGGTTGGATTGGCCGGAAGCCCGGCGCATTTGGGAACAGGTTTATCACTCGGAGGAACGGGTTTAATGGCGACACGTGTATGTATTTACGGTGCCCCCAAGACGGGCAAAACACGCCTAGTGGCCGCAGCCGCACGCGGCGCTCCTGAGCTATTCGGGAATCGTGTCCTGTATGTGGCGACTGATCCGGAGGCAGAGCAGTTGTCTTCGGTGCTGCCCGAAGATACGTCTCAATTGACTGTGAAGCAACTCCGTCAGCCCGGTGAATACATCGGGAAGGGGTACGACCCTCTCCGTAAAGCCATGGAGCTGGCTACTTCCCCAGAGACCCAGGAATACGATACAGTGATTTGGGACACCGGCACGGCCACTGCGAGGGAGTTTCTGCAGTTTACGGCTCAGCTTGGATTCATGCCCGCCGATACGACTGCCGGGCGGTTCGTTTCCGGTAAGAAGGGTACCGCGAGCTACTATGTAAATCCCAGTCGGGCGGATATCGGGGCGGCTCAGCAACAGATGCTGACCCTTTTGAATAATTTATTTGCTGGAGATTTCAACCTAATCTTCGTCTGTCATGAGAAGCAAAAGACAGACGTCAAGGGCACCGTGGTAATCGGCGGTCCCGAAACCAGTGGCTCGGCGAGTATCAGTGCCGTAGGAAGCATGTTTTCATACCTGCTACGTATTACCAACAAACAAACCGGTGGTAAGGAGCAGTATGTTATCAGTGATGTACCCGTGGGCAAATGGCTGGCGCGGTGTCGTGTGCCTCACAATGAGCCTATGGGCCCCAATGTAGTAGACGACCCCGCCGATTGGTGGAAGTCGTTTGCTGAGTACCTCAACAAGTAAGGAGCGAGTTATGCCTCGGTGGGATATTCCACAAGCGGTTAAGGATGCGGCGGAGGGAATCGTAAACGCTACGGTTCCGGAGGGCGCGGACACTAACAAAAAGGGCGAACCCGTCTGGACCGAAGATGCTGTTCTGCGGTCAATGACCGTTGGTGAGCATACGTTTAAGTCGAACGGTGAGGTTGGTATTAAAGTCAGCCTAATGTGGTCTATTGTGGGCGGTACAAATGACGGGGTCGCTGCCTGGCAGAGTATGTTCGTAAATCCAAACGCCTTTACGGTTGAAGAAGAGCATCCACATGATCGGATGAATAGCATTACGTTCCGTCAGCTGGTCGATATCGCTAAGGCGGCGAACTATACTCTCGACCTGTCAGACGGTACGGAGGGTATCGAACAAATGGCTGCAGAGATTGCCGGCCTTGAGCACCCTGTTCGCATGGTCGCTCAAACCTACCAAGACCGCACGCGGGCTACTGTTGAGGGTCTGGCGTGGCAGCGGTAGGTTGTGTCTATGACGTTTACTTGGCGGGCCCGCTGACAAGTTTCGGTGATCACGCCGAAAATTTGATAGCGTTTCAGAAGGCCGCTAAGCTCTTGCGGGATAAGGGTTTAACGGTCTTCTCCCCGCCGGAAAATGAGCCGCTGGGACTTTCATGGAGAGAGTACCTCGAAGCAGACATTCCCCACCTATTGGCCGCGCGCACTGTCGTAATGCTGCCTTGCTGGGCGAAATCCGCGGGCGCTTCATTAGAAGTCCACATAGCCCGCGCCCTGGGAACGCCGACAATTCCGTTAGAGGAGTACATTCAAAACATGTCCGAACATAGTACCAAACCTAATCTCTATGATGCGGTGATCAGCGCCATGGCGCCGGAGATTAACGAGACACGTAAGCTCGACGCTGTTGATGTTTACCCATCTCCCGAGCCCCCTAAAAAGGCAGAGCGAGTAAAGTTGGAGGATCAAGGTGATCCGGAGTTTGATAAGCTTTCATTGCTGCGCCAGGCGGAGTTGTTGGTAACTCGCGATCGCGGCGACGCGTATGGCGACCCTGTGGATGATTTTGAGCGAACAGCCGCAATGTGGAGTGTTTTGTTGGACTGTACGGTCAACCCGGCGCAAGTAGCGACGTGTATGGTGGCGTTGAAGCTGTCTCGTCTTACTTGGGAAGATTTTAATCCAGAATCGTGGCGTGATATCGCGGGCTACGCGGCCTGTGGTAAGCGTGTCACTAGCGGAGGATGGTAGTCAGATGGATAGAGAAATGGTAGTATTACAGCTGATCCACGCGATGGAGCTATTCGACCGCGCCAGGGTGCGGCTCAATCAAAGTTACGACCTAAATAACCTGCAGAGTAAGGCAGAAATTTTGGGCCGATTCGCGGAAGCTCTGGCTGAGGATGTAGAATTGGTGGACAGCCTAGTTATGGAAGCCCGTATGGAATTAGCTTCGGCCGAAGATATGCTGCAGGATTTGATTGACCGCCTAGGTGCGGCAGAGGATCCTACCACTCCGGAGGAACCTGAAGACCCCGGTATTCCGGAGGAGCCGGCGCCAGGCCTTCCGAAACACGTGGACGGCTATGAAGGTTTTGATTATGTGGATCCCTCACGCGGTCGCGTGTTTGAGATGCTTGGTCACGACTGGTTGGTCCGTAATCCCGAACGCATTGTTACGGCTCGACAGGACGGCAGAGAGTTCATTACCATTGAGCCTGCTCACAGTAATGATACCCTTCTAGTTATTCCCGAACCTTATCGTACACGGGGTTTGATGAAGTGGCAGTTCCGGGTTAACGAGGGGTTCTTGGCAGGCCGCGCATCCGGGCAGCACGGATTCAACCTGGCTAACGTAGTGCTAAGCTTTAGTAATCGCTCGCCAGAGGAACCGGCTATGCTCCGCGCGGACTTCTCTGACTTGGGCTGGCGACCGCGTATCGTATGGCACAGCCGGAAGAACGGAGCCCAACTTTGGGACGGCCGGGAGCCGGTGACTTCGCTAAACCGATCTATTGTGGCCAATAAGTGGCATACGATGAAGTGGGGATGGGCGTTTCGGGCAGGCAACCGCGTGGAGTTCAGTATGCAGATAGATGACGCTCCGCCGGTGTTGGCTAGCCTAAAGCTAAACCCGCTTGTAACTGAGCCCTTTAAGTACTGGGGCTCTGGACACATTGAGCGGACCGACGGGGCACGCGCAGTCCTAGATATGACAGCGCCTGAGTTCATCACCTCCTAAGGGCCTCGACTACAGCGTACGGGGCTCGGGGGAAAGGGTAGTGGCTATACACCCCTCTCCCGAGTCCCGATTTGAGAGCAGGAGTCTATTCGATGTTCAAAGTAGCGGAAATCGGCAGTAATCATGGCGGCGATGTTGCTGAAGCCGAGAGGCTTATTCAGCAGGCCGCGGAGGCAGGTTTTGACGCGGTTAAGTTTCAAATCTACCACCCGGTAGACGTTCAAGAACACGCTGCCCCAGGGTTGTCTAATGGATCCATTCGTATAGAGGATCTTCCTCGCTTGGCCAAGATGGCTAGCCGTTGCTGGGTTCGTCTGGGCGCTTCTATCTTTGGCGAGTGGCTATGTACATCACATGGTGGTAGCTTAGTCAGCTTTTGTGATTTTTTCAAGGTCAGCGCTTATGACTCTAATCGCGATACGTTGTTAGCCAGTGTGATTGGCCTAGGTAAACCAACTATCGTCTCCGTTCGAACCGCGGCGCAGGCGCAAGAGCTTGGTGGGGTCTTTATTCCCATTCTAGCTGTATCTAAGTACCCCGCTGACCCGCAGGAGTATCTGAAGCTCCAGACATATTGGGAGGAATTTCATGGGCTCTCGGACCATACAGCGGATCCAACATTTCTACAATATTATTGTAGCGTGGCTCCTAAGGTCGATTATTTAGAGCTCCATGTCAAAGGCAACAATACTCCCGCATATCTTCCTGACGCCGGAAAGCACAGTTGGGATATTACAGATCCAGAAAAAATGCGTACTTTCCTTGGTAGACTAGAGCGCTTGCGCCGCTATAACGGCGCGATAGAGGAGCCTCTCTTTGCGCCCCCTATTCGCAAAGATTCGTGGCTACCCTCTAATGGGTAAGGGCATCTGCGCTGAGGAGGGCTGCGCCAAGGCAGCCTATTGTAAAAATTTATGTAGGCCTCATTATACTCATGATTTGCATTTACGGAAGCTAGCGGCCGGGCAGGTTTGTAAAACGAAGGGATGTGAGCTCGGGGTCTACGTGAAGGGCCTATGTTTAAACTGTTATGCCTGCAGGCGGCGCGACACTGCAAAAACGGCCGGAAACTGTACTAAGTGTTGCACGCGGTCTGTTGTAAAAGACTACGCCTACTGCGCCCCTTGCCGTGATAACGATCGTGAGTACAAACAAGGTCGGGGACGCGAGTATGCCGCATTAAGTGATGTTGACATTGAGCTGTATTACAACCAACAAGCTGTATATTACGGCCATACTTATGACAAAAAACCGGCCTTTATGGCAAAATTTGCAATCGTTGACGCCGTGTGCCGCGGATGTGGGATGCCAAATCATGTCCAGAATTTACTATATCAAACGGGTAAATTGGGTTATCGCTATCCAGAATGGATCGGCAAATGGCTGCAAGTCGGGCACAAAGACTCAGATCGAACCAATAACGAACTAGGCAACCTTATCCCTATCTGCCACATCTGTAATCTATTTCAAGGCACTAAGCATTTTGCCGACCTGACCCGGAGTCAGTATTTAACAAATGCCTTGCAATACTGGGAGGGACGTTTACGTCCTAAAGAACTAACTTGGTTAGACGAGTCTGGTACTGCTCAGTATAAAGCGGAAGCGGCAGAGCAAGAACGAATTGAAGCGGCAAGGGCCGCAGCAGAGCAAGATTGCATGCTATGGTAACGACGACTCCCGTAATTTTAGGCAACCCTGATGCTCGTGTCCTGTTCATTGCCGGCACTATTACTCCAAAGGAACAAAAAGCCGGCCGTCTAATGGGACAACGCGCTAGTGTTGTTGCCTTTCTGAGGAAGGCCGGTCTACACGTGGATGACTACGGCATCCTCGCTTTGGTCCCAGAAACTGGCGAGCTTAAAAAGGGCGGACCGTCGCAAAAACAATTGCGTAAGCACCTGGGTGTTGCGGTTAGCTTTTTGGAGACGACCCCTGCGGAGGTCTTAGTACCCTTGGGGCCCGAGCCATTAAAAGCGTTATTCAACCTCCCGGGCGGCCTAACCAAACACCTTGGCTACTTTGTAGCACCCAGTAAGATACAAGACGTAAACGTCCGGCGTTATGTCCAAATCGGAACCTACAAAAGTAAGGGACCTAATCGGAAGGTCGGCGATCCTCGTTATGGTTGGAAGTTAAGTAAAGCATCTATTAAACTGAGCCCGTCTGTACAGTGGATTCTACCGTTTCCTGCTCCGGACTCTTTGATGACTAGCGGCTTCACTATGACGCCGGTATGGAATGAACTACCCAACAAATTAACGCGCTATTTGGATGACGAGCTGGAGTTGGTCACGTCACGGCCATGGCACACCTCTCCCCGAGCCCCAAATCTAGCTCTGCCTATTACTGTAGATATCGAGACTCTTCAACCTCCTAATGATTGGACCATCATCCGTTTAGGAGTAAATGACGGTGAGTACGCATGGACAGCTGAATGGGCTAACACAACCGCTCGGAAAATTATCACAGACTTACTCACAGATCCACGTGTTACGTTACGATTCTACAATGCCAATTTTGACGTCCCCAGATTGGAGGCAGCTTTAAACGTTACGGCTGTGGCCACCATTGAAGATGTTATGGTTGGAGTCAAATTGTTAGATAGCGATCTCTTACAAGGTTTGGGAGCGTCGGCCCCGCGTTACTTGGATTTAGAACCATGGAAATCCGAGAGCGAGGATCCTGCTCTAGCGGCCAGCTACAACGCTAAAGACGTTTTAGTACAACACGCTCTTGGCGAAGTCGTCATGGATACTATTGAGGATACCGGACAACGTGCTGTGTTTGACGACATTATGAGTGGTTTGCCGGAACTGGCCGCCATGGAACTACGCGGTATTTACGTAGATCGTAAAGCTGCCGAGGCTTTCGTTAATGAGCACACAACGGCGCTATCTAGAGCTATGAGGAAATGGCGCTATCCTAGTATCAATCCAGGTAGCTGGCGTCAACTCCAAACATTATTATATAGTGTGCTCAAGCTTCCCCCGATTCGTAGCGCTAAAGGTAGCTTATCTACCGATGCAAGCACCATTAGACGCCATCTTACGAGGTCTGGCTTACCTCAGAGCACGCGCGAGAGTCTAGAACTGCTGCTGAAAATCCGACACCATCAAAAGCTCCTATCAACGTATACCCCAGCAGCGGAGGGGTTTGAAAAAAGTGTTCACCCCAGGTATATTCCATCAGGGAGAGACCCTTCCGGTGGCGGTGGTGCGCGGTCTGGTCGCATTCAACCTCGAAACCCTAACTTGTCGAACCAACCGCCAGAGGCAAGATACTTATACATACCCGAATCTGGATACAGTTTTATTTCTATAGACTGGAGTAGTCTAGAAGCGTGGATTGAGGCTACATTGAGCGGCGATGAGTTACTTATGGAAGCTTTGTCAAGAGACCTACACGCTACTACTTCGAAAGCAATGGGTTGCGACAGAACCCGAGCTAAGGCCATCTTTTATACTACGGGCCGCTTAGGGGGAGCCAAGAAAATCACGGAGGCTCTGCAGGCGGCGGGATTTCCGCACGTTACAACGTCTGAGGTTCGGGCTCAACAACAGCAGCTGTTCAACGCCTTTCCTGACTGGACCAGATGGCGACAACGAGTTATTGCCGAGGCGGAAAGTAAAGAACTAGTACGGTGCCCTTTCGGACGTCTTCTGCGGCTCTACTCTAAAAGAAAAGCGCCGGCAGCTATTGGGTTTATGCCCCAGGCAACTGCAGCCGCCATGTTGTGGCGGGTTCTTGGCCAGCTCCCCAAACTGTTAGAACCTTTAAACGCATACATTACCACTACAATCCATGACGAGGTTCTACTTAGTGCGCCAAACGCCTCGGCGGGAGCTGCTGCCACCCTTGCACAGGAGTGTATGGAGCAAGAGTTTCCGGAAGTCGCTCCCGGTTTCTCCGTCGCCACCAAAGCATCAATCGGCGAACCTGGCGCAAGCTGGGGCACGCTGAAGTAGGTGCGCAGGGGGCTCGGGAGAGGGGTTATTCTACTGGACAAGAGTGACTGTATATGATAGACTCAGTCCACACCCTCTCCCGAGCCCTCTAGGAGTTGGCATGCCCATCTACGTGTATAAATGTAAGCACTGCGATTATCAGTTTGAACTAATAGTCCCCGTGTCTAGAAAAGATCGCCCCGCCTGCCCTAAATGCAAACGTAAGGACGAAGTGGGCCGGTTATGGGACCAAACTGCTCCGGGTATTATTAACGTACCGCCGTGGCACTAGGGAGGAGGATGTTGTGTTTGATTTTTCAGTGGCAGATAGTGCGGAGGAAGTTGTGGAGGAGCTTGCGGCCTTGCTAGAGGACGTAGAGGGCGTGACGGTAGTGGCTGGCGGTGACGGCCTGACCGATGCCATCATTTCTGTAGGCAGTAAGCACTATAGGGTTGTAATTGAGGAGTTGACGGAATGAACTGGCTTTACATTCACAAACCCGACGATTCCGGGTGGCTAGTCGATCCTTATGGGAACAAATATCCCGCAGTTTCGGGGCCGTACCGGAACGGTGCTTTACCGGAGGGTCTCTACGATTTGGTCGGTAAAATTATTCTCCCCGGGGGCGAGCCCACTACAGACCCTTATGCTGACTCCCGGGGATTTGCTTGGTGGGTACCTCTGAAGCCCTGCTTCAACACTGGTCGTAGCGGCCTCGGTATTCATCCCGACGGCAATCTACCCGGTACACTAGGCTGTATCGGCGTACAAATCGAAGATACTCGGGCGCTGTTTGAGCAGCTTCCTGAGAAGGGAATTTTACGCGTTATCTATGTATAGGAGGGATCGTGGATAACCCAGACCCTAGAACTGAGTACGATAAGGCGGTTTGTCAGGACTGTCAGTTTGAATGGCGAACAACCAATACATGCATGTTGTGTGAAAACGAACTACCGGCGAAGGTCTTGCAAGACCAATTTTGGCTGGGAGAAGTTGATATCACCTATAGCGGACTGAATTTGGCTCCGGCGTTTGCGCACCTCATTAGGAGTCGGTATGCACCACAAAATTCTTTATAGCCTACGTGGGGATAATAATGAACTTATTAAGGCGCTGGAAACTACAGGTAAGGCCGCCACAGTTAACAACTCAAACGTCGCTTCGACCGTTCCGTTTGTCCGGTGTGCCTTTCCAAACTCCGCTACCCGGGAAGCGTTTAGGCCGTTCATGGACGGGATCGTCCCGGGGCCCCTGCAGTACGCTTGCGGCATCGTTGACCAAATACTGGACAGTCGGCCAGAGGCGGTTATTCTATGGAACACGGTACTGCCCGAGCAGGCAGCCGCGGCGATCGCAGCCCGATCGTTAGGAATCCCCGTCTACGAAATCCAGCATTCCCGTCTGGGCACGCCGCTTGTGGGACACTTCGAGCGGGGATCGTTGGCTACTAAAATGGTCTGCTCTCCCCACATGGCGGAGGTCATGACGGAAGTAGACAGCCCGTGGACTATCGGGTGTCCTGTATATGATAACATCTTCCCCCGAGTTCCGAAAGAAACTGGCGACGATCGTAAAAAGATTTTGGTGACGGGGACCTACGGGAACGATTATCACGCATTTACGGGCCCGGAAATAGTTCGGACGATCCAAGAGGCCGTGTTGTCGGCTATGAGTCAGTGTTCTCGCTATTTTGTAGAACAAGGCCAAGAGCCGCCCGTTTTCATCTGGTCTGTTTTACGCAACTCGGCTGACGCGGAAATGCTGGACATGTTTCGCCGCTTCGGTGTTGACCCAGAGTGTGTCTTACTCCCAGACACCGAAGATATTTTCGCTCTATTAGAGGCAGCGGATGCAGTACTTTGTCCGCGCTCGGGCGTGGCGGTTGACGGTTTGGCAAAAGGGCATCGTCCAGTAGTGGTGGATACCCGGCCGTTCTCGCAGGGGGATTATCAGGGCATCTACTGTACTTTTAGCCCTGTATTGGCCGCTCAAGAACTCTATAAGGCGGCCTACTCGCCCCCTGTGAAGCTATCAGAGGGGCAGGAACGTTACTGGGGTATTCGCCAAGGGACGATAGAACGGATTATGGAGGATTTGCCGTGAAGAAAATCTTAATCACCGGGGGCACGGGAAGTCTGGGCCGGGCTATTCTTAGCCATTTTCCTACGGACGCCCGCTTATACGTGTACTCACGAGATGAGCAAAAGCAAGACGCTCTACGGAGACTTAAACTTCCCGGCGTTAATTTCATTCTGGGCGACGTTCGAGACGCGAAGAAGCTCCGCCGCGTTGCTACGCAAATGGACGGGATCATCCACACCGCAGCTTTAAAGGTGGTGCCGGAGGGCGCCTTCAATCCGGATGAATTGGTGGCGACGAATATCCAAGGAACCTTAAACGTATTAGAAGCGGCAATCGCTGGGGGTGTATCTAAAGCGCTGTTCATCTCCTCAGATAAAGCGGTGGCTCCAACCAATGTTTATGGGGCTACTAAGATGGTCGGCGAGGCGCTAACGACGGCGGCTAATAGCTGGGCCAGCCCGCAGACAGCAGTCTCCGTTGTGCGCTTCGGGAATTTAATCGGATCAAGAGGTAGCATTACAAACTGGCCAGAAGGAAAGCCGTTCGGACTAACGTCACCTGATATGACTCGATTTTGGGTCACTCTCAAAGCGGCTGTAAAGTTTATCTCGTTTGTTTGGGAAGATATGACTGGAGGCGAGATTTACGTCCCGAAACTGACAGCTAAACGGGTCTTGGACATGTTACCTAAAGGTACAGAGACATACCCTATTGACTTGCGACAAGGGGAAAGGATGTATGAAACCCTCGTTGGTGAGCATGAGCGGCGGCATACTGATGAGTACCCTAATCATCTTGTTATTCGTCCTTGGCCTCACGAGGGTACGAATGACCTTTTAGGTCCGTTAACATCAAAGGATGCATTAAAATGAACACTAAGGCAGATCAAACATCTGATGTCCTAGTGGTTATTACCGCTCGTGCAAGTAGTGCGCGGTGGCCTAATAAATATGTAAAGCTACTTCCCAAGGTAGTCAGCAGGGTACGAGAAAGCGGGCTGCCATTCAGGGTTTTAACGCCAAGTGTGGGGGTCGAGAGCTTTTGTCACAGTCGCGATTACCCAGTGTTGTTTGTCAGGGTGGCTAACCGGCCGGATTTGATGGCGGAGTTTAAACACTTGAGAAGGGCCACAGAAGACGTTAAGCTATACCTACACGTCACAGGGGACTCGCCGCTAATCGATCCAAAAGCGCTTAGTTATGCCTATAAGTTGCGTATGCCTACTCAACTGCCGGCTTACATTGTGAACGGGGAGCACTCTGGACAGGAAGTGCGCTGCTTGTCGGGCGAGTATTTAGACCTAATTCTAGAATGGGACACTTTTCTGCGAACTCACGGGCCGGCGGTCTATACGCAAAGAAACCACTGCGCGAAGCGGCCGCGACTTGAGGCCCAAAGCCATACATCTCCCCTAAATTTGTCTGTGGATACGAAGGAGGGGTATCTTAGCTTGTTTGGGGATACGTAAAAACCCGCCGCAAATACACGACGGGCCAATATCGGGGCTCGGGAGAAGAAGACACTATCACCCTCTCCCCGAGCCCTTTTATGTGTTCGGCTAGTATCCCAAAGTATACTTCACAGCTTCCGCGGCGGCACGCTTGGCCACGTCAGGATTGCTGGTGGGGATGCGGCTGATAATCTGCTCTACGACCTTGGCGATTAGTTCGCTGGCGGGCTTGTCAGGGTACTGGATGACCAGCAAAGCTGCGGCTGCGCGAGCGATGACCTGGATTTCTGCGGCCCGCTCCCAATCCTTGGGTTTACGGAGCCGAGAAACAATCCAACCGGCGACGGCAGGAACAAGGGTGAGCTGGATAAAAGGGACAAGAAACTCAAGCATAGATTGGTTACCTCGAATCAGAGTTATTGGTGCGAGTTAGGACAGCCGCTAGGTACGCGGACACTTTGCCGCCTTGAACAGCGCTGTGGTGGAGCGCCTCGGTGTTTTTAGAAAGGACGTCCCGCATGAGGGTTGTGGCTTCACGCATCTGTTCGGCTCGTGCGCTCCGCTCCTCAGCGAGAAACTTTAGGAATAGCACTACAATGACGATGACGGCAGTGGCAGCGGGGACTTGCTCTATTAAAGAAGTATACAATGATTCGGGCATACTGTCAATCCTTCGGAATATTACGGATATTGGGCTTTTTTGTGACCCTCAAAGCGTTACGCTTTTCCAGGTCTCGGTGTAGCGTTTCTAACCGATTACGGAGTCTCCCGTGCTCAGCTTCTGTTAGATCGTACTCTCGAACCTGCACACCCGTGAAAAATTTGAGTAGGGCAGTGGAGGTGTCGCTGTCTTGACGGGTCTTGACGAAGGTCTCCCCGCTGTCCAGCAGGCGGTTTGTTCCTAGGGCTCGTAAAAAGAGCCAGGCTTTGGTACCGTTGACGGTATGATTTCCAGAGCGGTCAGGAAAATACTCTAACCATTGCCGCGTTTTTTTAGGCAGCCTTTTGACTACCGCGTTCTGTGCCGGGGTTAGCCGCGAGGGTTTGGTGATATCTCGTTGTGCGAAGGCTTGCACATTGGTGGCAAGGGTTGGAAACAGTTGTATCAGCGGGTTGGTTTGTGATACCGCACTCTGAGCAAAAGCCGCCAGCAGGTTTTTATCTGAGACATTTCCTCCGAGCGCCTCAAGGGCTGAAACAAACGGCAGGTCGATTCCAGTTAGGAAGATATCCTTTCCCTGTTTTCGGGCTTTGATTTTAAGGTCTCCAGTCAAGTAGGCGGGAAGCATGTCATTTTCTGGCCCTGATCGATTCTGTTCTGTGAATGGTTTGAGGGTTCTCAACACGCGGCCGGGCTCTGACACAATGTTTTCAGCTTGGAGTTGAAGGTTTTTCCGCATCCATGTATAGTAAGGGAAAATACGCTTAAACCAGCTCTGCTCAATACGCGAGAGGTCTCCGTAATCAAATAAAACTTTATGCGTCCGCAAAGCGGCTTCCCGTGGGTCTAGTCCACGCCGCAGGTGAGTTAAAAAAATAACCTGCCGGTCAAAATTTTCGATTAGGGGGCCGGTTATTTTATTTGTAATAAAGTGAGACGGGGCCATAAATTTGTGCGCACCCTTTACGATTTTATTTGATGCTGGCCCGAGTTCCACTAAATCCATCATGTTCCCCCCGGGAGGCACGATATCGTATTGATTAATCAACGCTTTCAGCTCGGCGGAAGTGTAGCGGTGTTTGCCGCGCGTGTAGAACGTAAAGTCTTTGCCGCGCATTAAGTTTACGATGGCCTTTCGCGTGCCCGGATGAAAAGCCGATAACCCCAACTCTACGAAACTAGCAGCGATATTGCTATAGGAATTTCGTGTATTAAACGCGGGGTTTATACTCGTTTGGGTGCTTTTTATAACGTTCGTGAAAAGGTCGTACGCTTTGAGGAGGGCATTAGTTGTAGGATCTTTATAAACCTGCGTGCCAAATTCGGCTAAATCATCTACAATGGCAGCGGGCAGCGCGGCGCCTTTTAAAGGGCCACTCTTGAGGGTTTTAAAGGTCTCGCCCCATTGATTTACGGCCTTAGCTCTGTCTAAACCTACGGCCTTACGAAAATGAGGCAAAACGGAAGTCGCGTCGTCTTGATATTCTCGAATTAGTTTTGCTAAGGCTTTCGTGGTTTTGGTGTTTTGAATTTTGTACAAGTAATAGAGTTCTTTCCCTTGGACGTTTAGATCTGTCGTAGCGCCTTTACGTATAGCACTGGCCACCTGACCAAAAAGAGGATCATCAGGGGCAATAGACTTTGCATTAAGTTTCTTTTGCGTTTTAGCTAAGGCCTTGGCGGTGTCTTTTTGTAGGGCTGCAAAGTGCTTTTTTAGCTGCTGGGCTGTGAGTTTATCTACTATTTCAGGGGCCAAACCAGAATTATTGATTAATTCTTGCTGGAAAAAATCGAAGGCTTCTTGGCGTGCGCCATGGCGTCCGGCTTTTTGTAGCACTAACCGTGCATCTGTAATAGCGCTAACCGATTTTAGGCGGGCTTGTTTAGCGAAACTAAGCACCTCAGATAGAGGTAGGTGTGTTATAAGTTGTCCGTCCGCCTGTAAGGTTCCTCCAACCGCTTCAGCCAGGTGTTGTAACTCTCTCGAAGAGCCTTTTAGATAGATTGGTAATGCGCCTACTTCCCCTGACCAGTGTTGTAGTTGCCGCCGTACCGCGTCTAGAGCGGGAGACTGTGTGGGAGGCACCTCTCCGACACCATACAAAGCCTTCCCAAGCGCCTCTGAATCCATTTTAGATGGGATTAGTTCCGTAACCGCCTTATCCATGACTTCTTCGAGTTGTCTAATATGGGCTCGAAGGGATGCGTGGGCAACTTGGTATCCGGGGACAAGCCGGGCACCACGTTGAGAGGCGTTGAAGACTCTATCTACAATATCGGTCAGCTCGATAGAGTTTCTAGCTTTAGCTAGAGAAGCTTTGATAGGGGCCAGGATAGGTGCCATGATTTCATGACTAAGGATAGTGTGTCCGCCTAATTTAATACCTCCCGCATCAACTAGCTCGTCTAGTTCCGCTCCCAAATCGCGAATAACTCGGTTACTCGCCAAAGTTTCCGCGTGCTGCTGAACGGCGGTGACGCGGCGAATCACTTCCTCTGGTCCGTAGTTTTTCAGGCGGTCCGGAATGAACTCTCTAAAAGCGTCTACACCCTCTTTGGCGATTTTCTTAGCTTCTTTTTTGCTTCCACCAAGTTGTTTAACCGCCAGACGTAGTGCTGTGCGAGTTTCCTTAGGTAGCACCTCCGCATACGCTTTTTCAAATACTTGTAGGCCCTTTTTATTGAGTACCACCTTACCTTCCGCCAACATTTGCTTGGTAGCCTTCTTGCCCACAAGCTTGACCATTTCTTTGCGGATGGCGGGGTTGGTTAGTAGTTTGGTAGCGCCTTTAAAGCCGAAGCCCAAGTATGTGCCGGGATCAAGCACCATACTAGCGCCCAAGCCGCCTGCCTCTAACACCGACGGATCCAACAGACCATCCTTAGCCAGCCGCCATCCTTCACCGTCTGCGTTATACAGGCCGGGTATTACATCGGAAGGGGATCCGCCTTCCGGTAGTCCAGCTTGCCGGGCTACGTCTGTGAAGGTTTCCTTGTCGCCCTTTATACCGGGCAGGCCACTAAAAAATTCTCGCCCGGCCCGTATACCGATATCAAGTAACGATCCGCGCTGATTTACGGCTTCATCCACTGCCCCTGCGACGGTATAATGACCTCGCTCCATAATGTCGATTGCTTTCTGGAGTAAGGTGGGGTGACTGTCCGGCGCCTGCAATGACGGGGCGTTAGGATCCAACTCTCCAAGCGCCGCTTCAGATTCAGCCA
The DNA here is from genome assembly GCA_965216655.1 of Acidimicrobiales bacterium. Classification (GTDB taxonomy): domain Bacteria; phylum Actinomycetota; class Acidimicrobiia; order Acidimicrobiales; family SZUA-35; genus JAHELU01. The sequence goes on along the minus strand of CBDCGP010000006.1, from coordinate 17,939 downwards.
CTTGGCCCGCTAAATACGAAGAATTGCCCGCACCCTGAGCGGATTTTGTGCTTTTAAGGAGGCCCACTATTTACGGAGTCTCTTAGCCCGCGCCTCGAACCGGGCCCATTCAGGCGCGAGGAACCGCTCGATTAACTGCAGGTATTGCTGCAGCGCAGCGCTGCGTTGAGCATCCGGCAACTCACTTAATACAGGAGCCAGGTCCTCCAATAGGTGTTGATTAAATTGCTGCCGTGTAGTGATAGGGAGCGGCTGGTCTTGATCGTCCGTTCCGGTAATGGTCCAAGTCACGGCGCGTGGGTCTTGAAGCTGCCTTTGCAGCTCGGTCTTCATCTGTAAAATTTCCGGGATTACGCCTCGGTATGTGGCCGCTTGTTCTGCGGCAACCTCTTCGGAGATATCTCCGATCCCCATCAACGCAGATTCAAACTGCTCTGCGGACTCTAAGCCGGCTTCCGCGGCTTCTTGGGCGGCCTGCCGGTCTGCCTGAATTTGGGCCAACGATTCCTTTGAAGATCCAAAGAGGCCCGCTTCTTGGATATCTAATCCCCGAGTTTGATTCGCTAGACGTTGATCGCCTTGATCTATTCGGGCCTTGCCTTGTTCGGTCAGAGCCGTCCGGCGTTCGATGCGGGTACCGGACTCTCGTTGTAGCCGGTCCTCCGTCCGGTCAGCTCTAGCGTTATCCGCAGCGGTATCCTCCAACTTAGACTTATGGCTCTCCGCATCCCGCACGGCCTTGGCCCGCATATTATCGAGAGTGAGCTGTAATTCCTTCACCTGCAGCTCCGCGGACTGGGTTGCAGCAAGCGACTGGCGCAGTTTAATGTCCTGTAGCATGGCCTGGGTAGTTTTATCTGCTTCTTTCCGTGCCGCCTCCGCATTCGCTAGGCGTGTTTGGCGTTGTCGCTCCTGAACCTGCAGAGCAAATTGGGGCGTGCCCATAAGCCCGGCGCCCGCAGCGAGTAGGCCGGTTTGGAACAAATTACCTAACAAGCCCGCCATCCCAGAGCCGCTCCCTTCGGGAGCTTGATCGGGACTCGGGGGAAGTGTATTATTCCTAGCTGGAGGGCTACCCGTGACAACAGGCGACGGAGCTTGGGGGGCCGCGTGCGGGTTCGGGCGGGGAGTTAGCGTGCCGTCTAGGCTAGAGAGTCTTCGGTCGGGCATTAGTCGTCGCCCCCTGGCAGCCTAGCCCCGGCGAGGGCGGTGAAGGCGGAGCCCCATGCGTTCGCGGTCCGGTCACGTCGAGACGCCGCATGCTGTTCCTGACCAACTTGGGCGTTTAGCATATTGGGAGCGATATTCATTCGGCCCATAAGGTTTTGCCGCGCCATTTCCATGGCAAGCTGGAACAGTTGACTCTGATTTTGCAGGTCTGCGCGTTGACCTGCCGTGTTAGCGATGCCCCCAGCAATAGCCCCTGCACCACTCCCCCCGAGCCCCGATCGCCCTAGTTGTGTGGCGATGGCTTGCTGAGTACTGTTGCCGAGTTGGGTAGACTGGGCGCGCTGGGCTTGGCCAAAGGCGCTTTGCTGTAATAGGGGCAGCAGTAGGTTTGTGTGCCTGGCAAGCTGATGGGGGCCGAGTAGTTGGAACAGCTCGTTATGGAGCTGGCCGGTGCGGCTACGTTTTGACGGATCCAGGGTGTCTAGACCTGGCACCCCGAAGGCGTTGGTTTGTTGCGGGGCCTGGCTGGCCAGGTTGCGGTATTGGCGGTTTAGGATGGGCATACTATAATTGTACCATAAGTTTGTATACTAATCAAGAGTTGAGGAGTAAGTTAAACTGGCTGTCAATCTGTATATTGTTAGCCCCGACGCTGTAAACACGGACACGCACGTCGGTTTTGGGTGATATTTTTAGCCCGTGAGGCTTGAAATTTATCCGGTAGGGAGCCCTAGTGACAAAATCTTTGTTGGACAGTACTCGCCAAATATCGCCTGTAGCGGCCTTGCATTCTAGTTGTGCGTATACCTCTGCCCCAGCACCACCAATGGCGGCCAGGTTCCATTCTAACATCTGAGCAGTTACACCATCGGGAACGGTGTATAATGCTAGGTTAGTTTGAATCCCTCCCGCCGCGATGTATGCTATTGGTGTTCCTGTGTTGGAATGCGTCACTGTAAAGTTTCCGGCCAAGACGTGGTTGCTACCTCCGGTGTGGGCGCGGGCCCTAAAGAGACGCGTCCAACTGCCCGAAGCGCTGGCGGAAGCGGCCCCGTTTAGGCTAGCTGTGGCGGTCTGATAAGCATAGTTCTCGTCAAGGCCTTGTAGGTGTACGCTACGGATATTTGTACCGGTAGCGGTATCTTGGTTCGAGGAAGAATGTAGACTTAACGTTCCGGAAGCTGTTGCCCAGACATACTCTCCCCCATAAGCCCAAACGTCTTCTGGAACACTACCGGTATCCACATCGGGGTTACGCCCAAATTTGTGATAAGTGTAGGTTTTTAATGGTGTAGCTGTTACTACATTGGATACAGCCGCTGTTACGTGCGTCACAGGATCGCTCTGCGCTGCTAAGATAGCGCGCTGGATAAGGGGTTCAGTTTGCTCTACCGTGGTAGAGGCGAGCTGCCGTAGGGCTCGCTCGATCTCTACTAGGTTATTACGTATAACATGGGGATCAATAACGCCGTCTTCTCGGATGATAGCGTTAGTCTGTAGGCCACGAAAGGTCCAACTCATCGCGTTGGCTCGTCTTTTGAGATACGCGCGCCCCAGTACACTAGGCTGTTATTGCCTGTAACTTGGAGCTGGAACCCTTCCGCGAAAAATGGATGGGGTTGGCGGTCAAGGATCCCTGCGCGAATCTCTCGATAACTGCTAGCGCCGCTAGCGGTGGCGTCGGCCTTGCGCCAGCGGAATCTAGATTGATCGGTAAAGGCAGTGGAAATCTCCTCACTGAGAATGTACAGGCGATCGATCTCGCTATCTTGATCCGGGGACGTCGGGTAAATCAGACGGCTACGTACTCGGTAAGGGCGGGTATTGGTGCGGGCTTGTTCGTCCCAGAATACCTTAGCCGTGTGAGCCGTAGAGGATTGGATCCCAGCGATAAATAGGGTGTCGTTACCGTAATCGGCTTGCCGCGTAGCCCACCCCGTTGCATCGGATTCGTCTAGCTGCTCTAAGGGGCCGGTTACTTTTAGGAACCCACCTTCTTTGCGGTGGATCGGTTGGTAGTGAAACACTAACGCTTGGTAATTGTCAAAGCTCGTGAACAACCCACCAGTAGCGGGCTCGGCAGTAGCAGCAGCAGTAACTCCCTGCAGGGCGCCGACCGTTAATCCGTCGTCTCCCCACGTGTATAGCGTGGTGGATCTTGGTCGATAGTCGGTATCTAGGGTCCAGCCGCCGCCCTCTGACCAAGTGTACCCGCCGGTGGCTGTGCCGAATTCAGGCGCGGCGCTGGCGGTAGCGACAATACTGGTGATGTTGGAGGTGTGCGGTTGAGTGACGTTCCAAAAAGCGTTATTTGTGGAATGTAATAGGCCGCTGACTCCGGCCGAATTGGAGAGAGAGATGGCCGTAACACTAGCCGCCCCGGTAGCGCTGGAGCCTACAATAAGGTTGTTGCTGACTGTCGCCGTGGTTCCGGCGTCGCTGTCGTAGGCGCCTTCAAAATCGATAAAGTGATATCCCGAAACTAGCCAACTATTATGGTCGAACAACCACGGCCCGTGCTGGTGCGCGCCAATCGAGGCCAGCTCTCTGGGCTGCCCCACGGCCACCGTACGTTCAATAGTGACGGCAGTTAGATCTACGTTTGAAACTAACCGCGCCAGGCTATGAGCTTCTTTCGCCCCAGCTGTGAGGTAATTATGCGAGAGTAAAATCTCGCTCGCTGCTTTATTAGCTTGGATGCCTTTAAAATTAGTGCCTGTTGCGATACCTAGGACAAACTTACACCGGCCAGCACCAAAGGAACGGTCTACGGTACCGCCAATATTATTCGAGGGATGACCGTGAATTCCTATTCCATTATTGGCGGAACAGTAGTCCGTGATTAGGGTATCCAAAAGGAAGAAGTGGCTAGCGCGGCCGCGCATTTCCCAATAGTGTTCGCTTTTATTTACACGACATTCAAAAGTGGCGGTTGCGTTGCCTCGAACGATCGAGCAAGCGCCAGGGTCAGTTATGACTCCGGCGGAACTAAACTCGGGGAACGCCATCCCGCTATTCCACTGGTGCTTGTTGCCTTGAGAAAACTGGTAATCGTTAGCCCCAAACGCCCCATCACCAACTGCCGTTGAACCGCTTGCGAAGTCGCAGTGATTTAGGGCTAATCCGATAGAGCTATCCGGCGAATCAATAGTACCTACAGTACCTGTAGCGGCACCGGCCGTTGAGAAGTACACCCTCCCGTGCTGTAGGTCGCCCTGATAAAATCCGGACCATCTAGGGCCGTTCTCTCCGGTGGCGCCGGCAGGGGAACCTGTAGTAATGATTCCAGCCCGCCCTGTGGCGGTCGCAAAGGCGGTGACAATTTCCCGTAGGTGAGGTCCTTCGAGGGTCTGATGTACTAGGCCGTCAAGATACACTTCCGCAGTCGTGCCACGCAAGCGAACTGTGTACCGACGCCATGCCGCTGACCCTCCGCCCACTACGGTAGCCATAAGGTTCCACGTACCGCCGATACGGTTTCGTAGCTCCAGGGTGCTGGAATTTTGCTGGAGATATAAGAAGTTATTCTCATCCAGACATTTAATAATCAACCCGGAATTGGAGCTAGTGTTGGGAGTGCGCATCCAAACACTTACGGCCATGTCCGTAACGCCGGTTGCGATACCTGTAGCGCTAACTAGCTCCATCGCCCAAACGCCGCCCGCAGTTAGGCAAGCGCAGGCGGAAGCGGTTGACAGGGTTATCCCCTCCCGAGTTCCCAAAGTAGCCCATGGCGTAGATAACCCTCCGCCAGCGGTGCCGGTAAATCTGTCGGCGTAGATTTTAGCCATTCTTGTAGTAGACTCGGACCTGCCACAGGTTAGGCACAGTCTTTACCACAGTACCTTCGTGAGGATCGATAGTTTGGGAGAAGGCGAACTCTCGCGTCACTTCCCGCAGGCGGAACCCGTCGGTCATAAAGATACCAGTTTTAGCCACGAACAGCAGGTGCGGGTTAGCGCCCTCTGGGGTAAACACATCTGCCGCTAGGGGGCCCACAATCCCATGCTCGGTGCTAATAGGTTCCATCGCACGGCCCTGCTGTAAAAACGTATCAGAGGGATTCGGTAGGTAGTTAATGCGCCACAGGCTGTTGGTAGTTCCTGCTAGAAGGATGTCGCCTACGCGGCGAATGAACGTCACCTTATCGGCCTTGTCGGAGCGGAAGGGGAGGAAATTGATTGACGGGAATGCGTGCGGCGAGCCGGGATAGCTATAACGAATAATATGCGGTTTAGAAACATCGTTCACCACTAGACAATCGTGGTATATGTCTCCGGTATTCCATGTTGGCGGCAGGCCGTTTCGTTGCACAAAGCTACTAACACCTAACAGTGAAATTTCAAACGTGGGGTACTCGGACGTTCCGGGAAGCCCGCGATCTACCCAATCTTGCCCGGCCGTAGCTGTGGCTACCAGCCTCCCAATCGGAGCCAGGGCCGACGCTGCGAACGCGAACACATTTAGGCGCCCTTCAATAGCTTCTAACTCATCTCGAGTATAAAAAACATCGCTGCGATATAGTCTAAATTTATGTGTTTCAGAATTAGTGTATGCCCCTGGCAACTCAATTTTTATGTTTTCATTACGCGATTCAAATCCGCCAATTAGGGACGAAGGCCGAATAGCTGGTATAACTTCGGTTATACCTGATTCCATGCCTAGTCCAGTAATGTATTCAGTAATCCAATAATACGGAAGTTTCCGGCTGCCCGCGGCCGAAGCGGTCCCTGGGAATGTGGACTCGCTCCAAGCTGAAACGTAATCAGCAGAGGCGCTGGAGATATAATAGACTTCCGGGCGAAGATAGGGCGGCTGTAGCCCCATAGGATACACCCCAACCGCAGTAGACGTGGCTGTAATTGCCATCGCAGACGTAATAACTCTCGCGTCACTGGCGCCGTCTCCGATGTAATATTGGTTCTCGAAATGCACCGCACGAAGACCACGCCCGGTAGCCGCATCGCTGTGTACCACCGCTTGAGCCGTGGCCGTCGCGGTTGACCCTAGCAGCCACTGGCCGTTATAAGACCAGAGTAATTTGTCCGTTGTCGGGGCGTCGTATTGGAGGTACTGAATACCGCTTAACGCTGCGCCACTTGCACTAGCCGATGCTGAAGCTAGGGCTTTACGGCTCCCCATTTTGTGGATAGCATCCGAATGGGGCCGGTAGTGCGCGTTAACGGTTTGGACCAGCTCTCCAGGGCGTAGCAAACTGGCGTCCTTGGCATTAACAAGGCCGCCATTAAATCCCTCTTGAAAGTAACCGCCAGCCATTTATGGGTACTCTTCCCAGTAAGAAGGTCTGTCAGGATGCGGGTGCGGATGGTTTTCGTACCGAGAGTAAAATCTAATGTCGTGATCCTCTCGCACATCATCATCATGGACCATGCGCGCCCACTCCATGTGAGCTAGCCGTTGAAAATAGCGCCCGCGGCCAAAATTAACGCCGTTGGCCTCTACCAGCATATTAGCTTTAGCTTGGTATTCCAACCACGTAATCCACTGCTCTGGCCAGCCGATACTTGCTGTAGAGTCCGCAGTGGGCGTCGCAATAAGGCCGTAACCTTCTACTGTGAGGGTACCAGCTTTGGCGGGAGACGGGGCCAGCGTTAACGTGCTCCCCGTGACGCCCGCGGGGTTCCAAAAGTAAGCACGTGGAGTACCAACAGCGCGCGGTAGGCTTTCGGTGCGGAGCTGCGCTCGGTAGGGTCGGTACTGCAGAGCTTGCGCCCCGTCTCCCTGCCATAAAATTGAATGAATATCTCGGTACTGGCCAGCTAGGCTCATAGCACTAACGTTTGCGGTAGCCGTTAACGTTTCCGACTGACGCATATTTGACCAGTTCCGAGTGTTTAGCTTACGGACAGCCGACTTGATCGCTCTAAGAGCGTCTTGTCTAACTATTTCGTCTAGCGCGCCATTACGATGCAGCGCGGCGACGTCTGTGATTAGTGCCGATACTTGCAATTAGGCTGCCTTCAATGCCTCCCTTGTGGCCATTAGCCATTCAAACAGGCGGAGTGTATGGGACTCGGGAGAAAGATGGGATATAGTTTGAGCGCGGGCCGCCTTGGCCAGCTGTCGGGTTTCTCTGTGGTTGTCAATCATGTGGAGCAGGCGAGTCTCCCAGTCTTGCGCCGACTTGGCTAACCAGCCCGTCTTGCCCGGCTCGATTACCTGACGATAGACTGGATGGTCGCTCGCTAGTGTTGCCGCAGGGTTGCCCAGCCGGGCGCTTTCCGTCATCTTTAGCGGAGACTTATAGAGATTAAATGTGTCGTCACTAAGCGGGGCCAGATTGATTTGGTGCCCGATAGTGGCCAGGCGTACAGAGTACCTGTCGTAGCTACCCCAGGGGATGTGACGAAGTTGCTTGGCTGGGACCGCGCGCTGTAGGGCTGGGAACATCTGCCCGAAGACTACCAACTCCACATTAGGCCGCTTCGCGATGGCCCTCCCTACGGCAGCGGCGATAGGTTGCCAATCTGTGAAATGCGAATGACCGCCCTGCCAAAGAATCCGAGTTTTGGACCGGTCAAGGTGGATGTCTTCTGGGAAGTCTCTGGGGTCGTGGACGTTTGGATAAACGAACACGTTCTGCGCGCCATAGGATCGAATCAGATCCCCCAACGCCTGCGTCGTGACAACGACACCATCTGCATCCCGTAACAACTGCTTATACAGATCTAAACGGCGGTGGTTGTCCTCTAAGGACATTATCCCTTCCGGAATCCGCTGCCCGTCACGCCAAAGCACCTGACGCTGGCCACTGCCAAAATCTGCCTCTACCACAGAACCCGGCGCTACCGGCCGTCCGTCAGGCATTTGAGTACCTAGACGGCCAAATCGTGGATTGAAGATGGAGACGTGTTCGATAGAATCGTCGAGTGAATAAATGGTTGTCTGGCGTGGCTTGGGACCATAGGGCGACCAAACGGTCCCGCGACGCTTAGCGTCCGCCATGCGGTGTGCGATGAGGTCATCGATAAGGAGGTAGTACCACGCAAACTCCGCGTCCTCTCGAGCTTGAGGATCGACATTAATCCCATCATCATACAACGGGGTAGCCAGCCCCATCTCTTGGAGCGTGTCTAGAGGCAGACCGATACGCTGCCAAGTACAAGCCGATTCTCTTTTATTTTTACAGGGCGCGAGGATGTTAGGAGTGGGCAAGCCAAACAAAAAGGTGTCCCTCCCTAGTCAGAAACCATGGGTTTAGACGAATACTCTGGATACAAGCGCAACACAAGGTTGCGAACATCCGGGTCGTTAGGGAACCCGGGAAATTGTCTGCATAACACAGCGTAGACACCTAGTGGGAACCGAGCGGTTTCCATCCAAGTATCTCCAGGAGACATGTTGTGCACGCGGCCGTGGTTAGTGATCTTGGCGTTTTCAGCGGCAATGCGGCGACGCTCGCGTTGTAGGTCAAAAAACTGCTTCATGCCGCCGATGCGCTCACTTAACAACTCGGGATCTAGCGCACCATGACAGGGCGCAGCAAAGCCGCCCACACTCAACGGATTGTATTCTTTCTTGTTATCAGACATAGTTAAAATCGGGACTCGGGAGAAGGATATTATTGTTCCTCTCCCGAGCCCTCTAGGATCTTAGCCCTTTAGTTCACACTTAATGGGCCCATCCTCCGTAACCTTGGAATCCTTCTTAGACTTGAAGAATTCCAACTCACAGGAAGGAGCGACAGGAGTCGCCTTCTGAGAAGCGAGCGGGCCCTGTCCGCCCTTACCCTTTTTCTTAGCCATTATCGACCTCGTTTGCGGAAGAAAGTAGGGGAGGCATCAGGAGCCACGCCCTGATCCTCACGGGAGAATGATGCTGTATCAAACAGCGGGGGCCCCTCCGGGAACCCCAACGCATCGCGCATATGGGGCCCCCAGAAAGCCCAATCGTCGGGCGAAGGCGGCCAATGAGTCTGACCAGCCGGACGAATGTCTCGTTGATTTCGCGGCTTTTCGTGCATCCTAGGCCGTGATCCGGTTGTTAACGCCCCACATACGGCCACAGCCGGTGGGGTTTAACACTTCGATACACGCCTCGCCCACGACCTCGCCGCGAGTAGAGTCGCCCGGCGACGCCAACGGGTTGTACTGGAACGGCCGCAGGGTAGCGACGCGGACCAGCGCGCGTTCGAGCACGAACACGTCACCGCTCAGGTCACTGTTATCCGTTGCAACGGTGTTGGCCGAGCGACTGACCCACCGATTTAGGGAAATATCGACCGCCCCGAAATCCGTCTCATAGAGGGCGACCTCAACGGACATACGCTTATCAACCAACGGGATAGTACGTCGAGCCTGGCTCGGACCTTGCAACGCCATAGAAAGCTGACGCTTGGCCGGACCACTGGCGTGGATGCTGTCAGGATTAGCACCGTCATAGTGCATGTCCTGCATCAGATTATTAAGGCCCAGCTCAGTAATCATAGCCGCCGATGCCGTAGCAACGCCGGTAACGCCACTGTTCCACGCCTGTACAGAGCGCTGGTGTTTGCTAATGTAGTCCTTGAGACGTCGCATCTGCCGGGCAGTAGTAGCATTGCCACTAGCCGACTGGCCGGAAGCCGCAAAAATAGTCCGCTCAAAGTTACGCGCAATCTCACGCGCGGCCTTGGAGACCTCTCGCTTGTAGGTATCTCGGAATCCGGCAGGATGCACAGCACGCTGCGTATTGGAAACCTTCACGCCTTCCTTATAGATCTGCGAAACATTATAAAGGCGCGTGGGAGCCAAGGCCGAAGCGGAGGCGAAGTCAGCGCCTTCTACAGCGCCAGCGGTCGCAGTCGCACGCAACCGGTCCGCGAGCCAGTCATGTCGAACATGAGTCGCCTTGACGCGGGGGGCCGTAGAGACCAAAGGGGTCTCCGACGGAGTGATGATTGAAACAAGATCGACAAGATCCTCGCGGTTCGCACCGTCGCCGGGATCAAAGCCGAAAGTATATGTGGTGTCTGCCACTGTTAGTTTACCTTAGAGTTCTGTGAGCCCTTCTGGTCCGTAGACCCTGATGGGACCTAGAAAATCGGACATGCTATCAAGATCGCCCGTGTTGGCGGCATCCCGTAGCTTCTTGGCTCTAGCTTCTTGTTTAGCCGCAGCTTCGACGTCCGTAGGGGCGGCCGTTTTGCCGCCTCCACTGGTACCTGCGCGCCGTTTAGCTTGACGCCGGGAACCTTCGGAAGCCCTGGAATCTACTTCCAGCTGCGAACGCTTAAGAGAAATCGCGTTGTCACGCACGTAACGAGCCATTTCTGGATTGTTACTCGCTAACGCTTGATATTGTTCTGAAAAACCCGGGTCTTGCAGTACTTCGTTAAACAGTACCGCATCATCAGCGCTGAGCCCTTGCTGAGCCTGAGCGGCGTTAAGCAGGGGGTTTAGTAGCGCTTGGGTTTCTTGAACGGCATGCTCACGCGCCTCAGCGCGGGCCGCTTCGAACACAAGGTTAACTACTTGGGGATCCATACCAGCCGCTTCGGCGGCCTCTAATGCAGTCGAGACGGTATCAGCCCGTGCCGGTTCGGGCGTGGCTGATCTCTGAAGCTGCTCGCGAAGGAAATCCCGTTCCTCCTTGATCCGTAACGCTTCGCGGCTAGAATGCATATACCCTTGTTCGAGGGCAGCAACATCCCGATACTTGCCAGCCAGCAGACGGTCTTCGGTGGTTTGGGGAGTTTCTTCGGCGGACGTTTCCGTCGTAGTTTCGATGTGTTCTTCGGTTTCTTCTTCCGGGTTGTCCGGGGTGTAGTCAGGCATGTTTTCCTCTAGGTTGCCTAGGGTTTAGTAACGCTGCCTTGAGTATACCAAACTTTCGTCTAGTATGTCAAATTCGCGCTGTTCGGCTGCCAATTCCTCAGACTTGGCCGCCTCGTGATCGTGAGACACAACTGCCTCACGCATAAACTGTAGGGCCCAATTCAGCTCAGCAAGCCTAGCACCGATTGCTAGAATGCGGTTCGGGCGCTCTCCCTCCGCGCTGAGCTTAACTAGGATGTTTTGTAGCTGCTCCTGTCGCTGCAATAGGGCCGGTTCTAAGACTTTTTGCCAGGCGTTTGATTGGAGAGCATCAACGTAAGCTTGGTATTGTTCGTTATGCATGCCGGTTCCTAGGGGGCTCGGGAGAAGGTATAGTTATTGTCCCAAAACTGGTCCGCCCAATCCACTCCCTCCGAGTCCCTGATTACGGTCCTCAAGACCGCCGGTCGGAGGGAGCGTGCTGGCGTCTGTGGCTTCAAGCGGCGAAGGCGGGGCGTTTGCGCCTCCGGTAGCCGGGGCGCCCTGCTGTTGCTGCTCCAGGCGATTCAGCGCGTCCATCTGAGTCGGAGGGACCTGAAGGAACTCATCAGCGTTATGGATTTGGTATAGGCGTAGGGTCTCTCGGAAGAAGGCTACGTGGTTAAGGAGCTGCGCGCTTAGCGGATTATTTAGCAACACCTGGCTCAGTGCTAACCAATTCTGTTGTTTCACGGCCCGTGGAACAGACTCCGATGCCCCGACGGGGCGAATATCCAGCTCTCCGTACAGGTCCTCTAGATCGATGGTCTCCCGCTCAACTGGTAACAGCTCTCCGGTATACGGGTTAGCGATATGGCCGCCGACGGTACGCACCTCACGGTCTGACTCTAGGAATTGTTGGTTGAGTTGCAGTTGCTGGTTGACTAATGGGATTAGCCATTGATCTTCAAACAAAAGAGATTCAACGGCCATTCGGACGCCCAGATTTTCTTGCTTCCCCAGGAACTCTCTGGCAGTTTGGCGGCTGGTGCCGCTTCCGCCTAGTTCTTCAGTAATGCCGCTGCCGCGCTGTTGCCAATTGTCGAGTTGTTCGATCTCGCTATAGAGATTTTGCATGCCCCGGAGGTCGGGATGGATGGCTTGCATGGCCTCGCCAGCGGGGCCTTCTCCGAAGAACAAACGGCCAGGAGCCATGAACAGATTTTTTGTATCCACCTGCGACATTCGGTTGACGTAGAAAGATGGATCAGCGAACATTTCGAGGACATCTAGCTTCTGACTGGCGAAGCGTGACGCGATGTGCTGGAAGCGAGAGATGATACTAACCTTACTCACGCCGAAAATAAAGTGGGGGTCAGGTAGTGGGGCGTAGCTTTGGAAGGGAATCTCGCCGTGCCAATAGGGAAGAGGCTCATCGCGCAGAATTATGTGACCATTCGCCACTGTAATGACCCGCCAAATGGCGCCATCGGGAGCCATTTCGTCAGGAACCTTGCCCCAGTACTCCAAGATTGAGACCGCCTTGTCGTCAACGCCTCTGTGGATTTCGCTGTTGACGCGAGTGTGTTTAAGGCTGCCGATGCCGCCGGTGCGCAGCGCCTCGTCTTCGCCCAGGCGGTTTACGTCGTGAAGGTGACTACCCAATTCTAGTTCGGCTACCCCAGCTGGGTCCCACTGGCCTACCTCTTCATTGTCTTCAGTGACTTTAATCTTATCACGCTTAACGTCGTCAATGTGGAGTTGATATTTTACTATAACCCAGTCGGCCTCCTTCAGACATGCGACACCGGGTTGCGGGAAAATATCCATGGGATCCCAGATCGTAAGCTCTGGGCCGTCGTACATTACTCTGTTTTCTAGGATTGTACGCTCACGCTGGCTCGTAGCCTGTACGCGCCGTTTGATTACGCGCTCCTCGAAGCGCCAGCCAAGCTGGGAAAACCCCGTGCCGTACACGTCTGCCATTGTGATAAGGCGTCCGGCCTTGGATCGGACGTCCATATCGATGAGTTGCTCGTTTAAGAGCGCTTGGAGCTTGCGGGCTCGGGGGGAGTCTTCGGGGCCGGTCGGAACTGCTTTGATAGAGTCTTCGTTGGCGGGAAAACTAATCGAGAGCTTTTTGGCTACGTCGGTGTTGACCGAAGAAAATGCGAAAGGCAGGACAACGTTGTTACGATGTCGAGGGAGGGGACGAGACCGCCAAGCGCGGTAGGTCTTGTACAGCGCCAGGAATTCTTGATGTGTACGAGAGAAGGCACTACGACTATGGCGGTAGCGTTCATTGACGAATGTAATAATTTGATCCTTGTTAGCTGGCATTCCTTTCTTGGATTTGCTCCATAAGCACGGGAACGTCCCCTACAGTCGTTTGTTCCTCTACCAATTTATACAAATGAGCTTGGACATACAAAATCCCAGACGGGTTTACTTCCTGTACAAACGGAAGGAAAGCGAAGGGGATCAATTCGGGGTACAGAGCCTTCCATGGATGATCGACCAAAGGTGTGGCCGGATTGCGGGGATCCTTGTTGGGATCCGGAACTCGAGAGTAGTAGAAAAACGAGTTAGGCACCCAGAAACTTCCCGGCTTTTTTGTGCTAGGGTTAAAAATATGTGTTGGATCCTGAAACGCCCCCTGCCCCAAAGCATGGGGGACCATAATCTCAGCCAAGCCGTTTGGCTTTAAAACGCGGTGGATTTCCCGCATAGAATCCGCCGGCGAAACGAGGTGCTCAAGAATATCTACAGCCACAACTTGGTCAAAATCGTCATCCTTGAAAGGCCACGGGACATTATTTAAATCAGCTTCAACGATCCCTTTCAGACCCCTATTGTCATAATCGACGTTAACATACTCAGTCTTAGCATCTGACTTCATGGGCCGCTGGTTACAGCCAAGAACTAAAACGCGCTTTCGGGCTTGCTTCTTAGACACCTTTTTCCTCCATCCAAGAATTTAGGTAGTGGAGTATCTTGTACGTCCACTACCTATAAATAAGTATACCACACCTTTGTGTGGGTGTCAAATCTCCAACTCCAGATCGATGGGGCCGCTGGAGGTCTCCAGACCGCGGCCGGCCAGGATCTCTTCATACAACATTTTAGTCAGAATCGTGTCAGCTAGGCAGTACTCCCACAGCTCAGCGTAGCGTCCCGACGCGGCTAGTTCAGGAGCAAAGGTTGCTTCGCCAGTCTTATCCAAGCCTAGGGTTCTTTCGGCGACTTTCCCAAGCCCGTTACCGCGCATGCCTGCGCCCGCGGCCTTGATTTGAGCGAAAATGTCGTAGTGTTCAGCAATTTCTAACTCCTCCCCGATAAATGCCTCCAGGCAGGGGATGTCAAACCCGATCCCGTTAAAACTTACCACCCGGTCGGCCCCTTCCAGCGCTGCCTTTAGGTCTGTAGAAGGCATCTTATCGTCCCAAAAGGAAATCGAGACGGTGCCGGTGCCTTCGGCACCTTGAACAGGGCTCGGGAGAGGGATATTAGGTAGGGTCATCCGCAATTTGGTGGGGTTGTACTCCATTCGGGCCGACTCCACTTGGATCATAGCCACGGCCGAGATGCCCCCGCCGCCGGCTTCGATGAATCGCGGCCATGAGTTGCCATAATCCCTGGCTAGGGCGCGGGTTTCGATGTCAAAGAAGATGGTTTTAGAAATCTGTTGGCGTGACATTGCGCAAGCTCCCGCGTGTATGACAATAGTGACAAGCTAGGGACCGCTCATCGGCCCCTAATTCGAACATCTGGATGTTGACGTGCAAACAAGCCCGACAGAGGTAGCTGCGAACAACCCAAGTGGCTTTGATAGAGTGAGCGCCTATGTCTTGTTTCTTGGAGTACTCCATTAGGGCTCCAATTAAAAGACGTGTCTGCGGGTCACTCATAAGGCGATTCGTCTACGTAACCCTGATAGGTGTCCCGCCCTTGCAGCTCTCCCTCGAAGAGGTATTTTGGCGCTGTAGGCTGTGTTTCCGGCTTGTTTAGGGGCGAGAAAAGTTGCGGGATGAAAATATCTGCGGCGGCGTCCGCCAGATCGTCGTGTTCTGAAACGCCGATGCGGACCATCTGCCAGGCGAGCATAGAGGTGTTCTTTACGCCGTTGATTAGGCGGATATAGCCCGCCGCCCAGAAACCCGCGGCAGTACGAATTCTTTCCTCTTTATTCTTCCCGGCCCGGCTTAGGGTGAGGAACCGGGGGAGCCGGAGTCCCGCCTCGTGTACGATAGTGCGAAGGTGGTGGAGCCAGACGCCCTCCTTACCACCGATCTCGCGTTCGTCAGTGATCCCTTTAATTCTGTGGCGGCGGTATTTCCGGAGGATTTCAACGAAATGTTTGTCAAAATCTAGAACCGTCCAGCGATTGGAGGCGCGAATTTCGGGGATGTAAACAGTCCCGTCATGATCGTGAGCGGCTACGATTAGGCATGAGTAGTCCCCGGCCCCCATGCGAGCCTGATGTTTGAAGGCCGTGTCTATGTGGATACTTATGGGTAAATTTGTGGGCATATCCTCATAGTCAATATACATATCCTCAATGCGCTCGAAGCTCAATAGACCTGCCTCTCCCGAGCCCGGGCGAAGTAGTACCTGACTGGCGGCTTCGGCGGGATGCTCTTCTAAATAACTATCTAGTTCATTTTTTGGCCATATGCGGGGCGCGAGTACGTCGCCCTGCGCTGTGCGAGCGGGGAGGTGAAACAGGTCCCAGCGGCCGTCAGGCCGGGTAAAAGACTCGTACTCTGGCGGAAGGGGCACGCCACACACCTCCCGGACACCGTTGTTGCGCATCTCAGAGGTGAGGGAATCCCCGTCTCGGTAGGGCGTGCCGACGAAAATAAATAGGGCGTTATTATTTAGGGCCGGGCGGATGGATTTTAGGTGCTTCTCAACGATCCGCAACCACTTACCTTGTTCGCGGAGTTTTTCTTCTGAGATGGGATCGTCGAGGATGAAAAAACTCACGTGGCGGCCGGTGATACCGGTTTCAACTGAGGTAGTTTCGACGGTACCCTCTGTCCGGACTACGCTACGTGTAGAGGTGATAAACCGCTGACGTGTCCACACACCGCGTTTGTCCGCCCAATTGCCGTAGAGCGGTAGCCACCAACAGTATTTATCGCGGCCTTCAAGCTGGTGGCGCATGACCTCCGCGAACTCATCGCTTTGGCCTTGTTGAAGGCTGCTTATTACCGTGGCTAGATCTGGGTTGCGTAAGATAGCCCAAAGCGTCAGACCTTTGGTGACCAGCACCGTCTTGCCGAACCCGCGGGCGGCGTCGATCATCAGATAATGGCGCCGGGGGGCCCGCTTGCCTTGGTAGGTTTTTTCCCAGTCTAGGACCTTCTCCCCCAGCCAGTCGCACCAAGGACCGTGAATTTCCGGAGTCCACCAACTGCCCTCAGGGTTACGGGCGATGCCGTAGCAGTATAGGGCAAATAGCCTGTAGCTGCGGCGGCACCCATCCCGGAGGATTTCCAATTCCGCGTCTAATGGCCAGTTCTTAGAGGGCTCGGGAGAAGGAGGCATTGGTATTAAGGGAGTTGGAAGGTGTCCTTGTCCCTCTCCGCCTTACTCTCCCTCTCCTGTGCCTTTGTCCCAGGTTGAGACAACGGCGCGGCAGAGGTGGTAGGCGACGAAGGAGACGCCGGCTGCGAGAATAACGGCAGTTGTGACAGGCTCGCTGAGAATGATGGAGAAGTTGAGGACCGACGGGATGGCCGTGACTTCGGCTGGGAAGGTGGGCATTTGATTACCTTTAAGATCATACCGGCTGGTATGCGGGTTAGAGTGTCAATTGACGGCACATCCCCTTGAGACCCGGTGGGGTCGTAGGTTTGGCCGATAATGAGAGCGTCTGCGTCCTTGCGGACTAGGTATCCAATTGTGTAGCGCTGGCAAGGGGGGATTAGGTCATCCGTGCCCGCGCGGGTGTCGGTGGGACAGGCGTGGCTGTGCGGAAGGGCGATGGCGTCCTCCCAAACCACGATGACAGGATTGACAGTTTTTAGTTGCTTAAGGTAGGTCTTCATGGTATCCTTGCAGTGGCGGCGGCTGCGCCGCCTTGATCGGGACTCGGGAGAAGGATATTAATATTACGGAGGTTTACTCCCTTTTACGTCGGTTTACGGGCCTCCTCCGTGGCTTGGGTGACCTCAACCAAGGGGGCCGCGGGTTGAATGATTTTGTTGTCTTGGATTTTCCAGCCCAGGCGTTTGATGGCCGCCGCGGTTTCCTCAGGGCCCAGGCAATCGATGATGGCGGATCCTCGTGCGATACGTTCACGTTTGTTTAGTGGTACGTCGGGGCGGTAGGCGTCCCTTTTTTGGTGGACGGCCCGGAGCTCGCTGAGGCGCTTGTCAGCCGCGATGCGGACCTGTTCGGGTAGATCTACCCGGGTAGCCAGGTGGCTCATAAGCCGCATGGATTCTTCCGGAGAGAGGACTTTTCCTGGAAGGTAATCTTCCAGGATTTTGTTGTCGGTGGCGGTTTGTTTTTCGTCTGTAAGTTGTTCCTCAGTAATGATTTTGGCGGAGGAGTCGAAGGTTTTGGAGCGGTTTAGCACGGTGCGGACAGAGCAGTTGGATTCTTCCGCAATGTACTCGTACGTGATTTTATTGCCCTTGTGCTTTCGGCCTAACTGACGTAGTTGCAGCAACCTATCCATTGCTGCGTAATTAATCCACTTTCTACCGGTCATGACATGATTCCTGCAAACCTGGAAAGTTGGAAGGCGACCTTCCAAATTTCGGTGCACCCAAAATTTCGTCTCGTGGGATTTGGGGCCCCTGAGCGAAGCGAAGAAAAAAGGTATCCAGCTTTGGGGCAGTCCCCCCGCCCGCAGGCCGGGCAAAACGCAGCGCCACCCGTGCCCCTTGCAACTGGCACGCTTCTTGCTGTACGCAACTCCTGTGCCAGCCGCATTTTACAACCCTGCCCGTGCATTTCGCGACTGGCACGCTTCTTGCTGTAGCATTATCCATGCCAACCCACCCTGGCACGCTTCTTGCCCAC
>CBDCGP010000005.1:0-227500 GCA_965216655.1 Acidimicrobiales bacterium | reverse complement strand
AGCGCTCCGGCGTTGGTCGGCTCGAAGAAGTCGCAGAAGTCGACAAGCAGCACCTGGTCGGCCGGGAGCGGCCGGGTGGTGAAGAAGTCGACGTCGCCGTTGCCGTCGGCTTGCGGTCCGTCGCCCACGGAGCCAAAGCACTCGGCCACGAACAGGAAGTCGTCACCGACGCCGTTGACCGGGTTGGCCAGGCCGATACTTCCGTCGTCCTCGATCGATTCGCACGGCGGGATCGGGATGAAGACCTCCATCAGGATCTCGTAGAGACCGGCCTCGTCCGATGGCGTGCCGCTGGCCGGATCGTTGGGGTCGGCCGGCAGGTCACAACAACCGGAGATGGCAAGGTAGTACTCGTCGGTCTCGGTGAACTCGTACTCGAGGAACTCCTCGCCGGACTCGGGATCGCCCGAGTCCTCGTAGGACACGAGCAGCTCGCCGGCCGAGTTGTAGAGGCCCACGACCGAACGCAGCGGCGCCTCGAAAGCGAACACGTCGGAGAACAGGAACGCGCCGGCCTCGACGGTGCCGAGGGAGTAGAAGTCGGAATCGGCGTCGCCGTGCGGTCCGTCGCCGATGATGCCGGTGCAGAAGTCGAAGCCGTTGCCACCCACGTTGGTGTCGTTGGCCAGGCCGATGCTGCCGTCGTCCTCGGTGGACATGCACGGCGGCGGGAAGGCGACAACGAACAGCTCATAGGTGCCGGTGTCACCGACGCCCGGCCCGCTGGCCGAGTCGAACGGATCCGACGACAGCTCGCAGCAGCCGGCGATGGCGGCGAAGTATTCGCCGGTGGCGGGGGCGGTGAACACGAGGAAGGGATCATCGCCGGGAAGACCGCCGTCCTCCAGCTCGGCCAAGAGGTTGCCCTCCGCGTCGTAGATGCCGATGATCGACCGCACCGGGTCGAGGGGGTTGGAGATGTGCCAGGTGTCGAGGATCAGTGTCGAACCCTCCTCGACCACGCCGTAGGAGTAGAAGTCGATGTCACCCGACGTCTCACCGAACGGACCGTCGCCGATGACACCGACGCACAAGGCGACCTGGATCTCGGCCGCCGGCGTTGGGTTGGCCTGGGGAATGGAGCCGTCGTCCTCGACCGACTCGCAATCGCCTTCGATGGGATCACGCAACATGCCGCCGGAGAGCGAGCCGTTGATGGTCACGACCCCCTTCTGGCCCGGTCGGGTCCCGAACCGACTCGGAATGCGCTCCCCGGTTTCGGGGGTGTCGTTGACGCCGACCTCGCCGACCGCCTCGGACTCGGTGACGACGAGCGATCGCCCGCCGATGTTCTTCTTGCCCTTCGGGATCTGGACGTGGTCGGGCAGCTGGGCGGCCACCTCGGTCCAGGCCTTGACGGCTTCGGGATCACGAGACTCGGTGAGCGACAGCCACGGCATGGGGCCGAGGTCGTCGAGGTCGTCGATGTCGTCCATGGCGAGCCCGTCGTCGGACTCGTCGATCTGTTCCATGACGGAAGCGGCTGCTTCGCGTTGTTCGGCCAGCTCGTCCTCGGGTTGGGCCTGGACGGGCGTCACGGCCGCCGCCAGGGTCAGCAGGGCGACTGACACGGTCAGTAGAAGTCGTTGCATCTGAAAGGTTCTCCTCCGGTGGTGCTTCTTCGCCCGCACCACATACCTCTTGTCGTTCGACGCCCTCACAGCGCCCGATCGGCACGACTCTAGTTGAGGTCCGGCCCGTTGTCCGTTCACCCTCACGATTGGCTGTTCGCATGGTCGCGACGGGGCAGCCGGTGATCAGGTGGCGGCCCGGGCCCGCAGCTTGACCAGTCGGGCCGGCTTGTCGGTGATCAACAGCGCGGCGAACCCGGCGGTGATGGCGATGGCCCCGGCGGCGTTGAAGGCCCAGTCGTAGCTGCCGGCCTCGTCCCGCACCAGCCCGGCGGCCCACGCTGCCACCGCGGCACCGATCTGATGGGCGCCGAACACCCAGGCGTAGACGACCCCGGCGTTGTGACGGCCGAACAGTTTGGCGCCGAGCATGATCGTCGGGGGGACGGTGGCGATGTAGTCGAGGCCGAACAGCACGGCGAACGCCCCGATGGAGAGGTTGTCGTGAACGAAGGGCAGCATCAGCAGTGATACACCGCGGAAGCCGTAGTAGACCATCAGCAGTCGGCGGGGGTCGTAGCGGTCGGTCAACCAGCCCGAGGCCACGGTGCCGATGAAGTTGAACACGCCCATCACCGCCAGCCAGTTGGCCGCCGTGACCTCGTCGAACCCGTGGTCCTGGGCATGGGCGATGAAGTGTTGTCCGACGAGTCCGTTGCTGGTCGCCCCGCACACCAGGAAGGTGGAGGCGAGCAGCCAGAACTCCGGGCGGCGGACCATGCGGCGACCGAGGTCGGCATCCGGTGGGGTGGGCGGCTCGGGCCGTCCGCCGAGGGGTGCGACGCCGACGTCGGCCGGGGCGTTTCGGAAGAAGAGGAACGTGATCGGGATCAGCGCCGCGGCGGCGAGCGATCCCCACACCATGGCCTGCCGCCAGCCGAACGCGGCGGCCGACGCGGCGAAGAACGGCACGAAGATCAGGAGACCGGCACTCTGCGAGGCGCCGAAGATTCCGGTGACCAGGCCCCGCCGGTCGACGAACCAGCCGTTGGCCACGGCGGCCCCGAGGAACGACGCCACCAGCCCGGCGGCGATGCCCGACACCAGCCCGAACCAGATCGTGAGCGTCCACAGGCTCTGCACCCGGCTCGACAGGTAGAGCGCAACGGCGGTGAGGACCAGCGACCCGAGCGCCAGGTTGCGCATCCCGACTCGGCGGGCGACGATCCCCGCCGCCGGGCCGCCGGCCCCGTAGGCCAGCAGCCCGAGCGCGGCGGCCAGCGACAGTTGCGCCGTCGACCAGTCCTGTGCTGCGCTCCATGTCGACCAGCAGTGCGCCGGGTGCCGAGCGGGTACCGGCGGTGACCAGGAGGATCAGGGCCGTCAACGCCACCATGATCCAGCCGTAGAAGATCCGCTGTGTCGACACGTTCACCGCCACCACGCTATTCGCCGCTTCGGTGACCTCACCAATCCCGTTCACCACTCCCGGTGGGTAGCGTGGAAACCATGCACAGGAGGGGAGCGACCGTGACGTTGGCGGTGGCGGCCTTGGTCGCGATGGCCGCGTTCGGGTGCTCGTTGGGCGCCGAACCGGGGGAGCGCCGCCTGCTGGGGTCGTGGCGGGTGGTGTCGTTCACCGACGAGAACGGGCAGCCGGAACCGGTCGTCGTCGGGGCGAACACGGCCGATCAGCCGACCTTCACCTTCGAGCGGCGCGACGGCGAGTACCTGGCCGGCGGCGACCTCGGCTGCAACACCGTCGACCCCGGCCCGTACGCACTCGACGGCGACCGGTTGACCGAGTTCGGTTCGTCGGTGACCGAGATGGAGTGTGAACTCGAGATCGACGGTGAGTTCGACGCCGAGTCGGCGATGAGGTCCGAGCAGAGGATACGCACGGTCCTCGCCGAGCGACCGCTCGCGGTGGAGTTCGATGACGACGAGTCCACGATGTCGATGAGCAGCGCAGGCGGCGAACTGGTGCTGGTGCGCATCGGCGGAGCGCCCGGCGGAGACGGCGAACCGGATGCCTCCGCGCCGATCGGTCCCCTCAGCTGCTCGGGCGGCCCACCCGACACCGAACTGCTGCAGGGCTCGGGTTTGAGTCAAGCCGAAGCGGCCCGGGCGGCCGACCCCGCCGTCGTCAGCACGGACAACAACCTCCACACCACGTTCGGCTTCGACGCCGACGGCACCATGATCGTAGAGGTCCAGAACAGCGACACCGCTCCCGGTGACTATCGGATCCTCACCTGCTCCGACGAGTGACGATCGGTCGACCTCAGCGTGCCGAATGCTCCGACCAGCGGCGGGCCCGGGCGGCCAGGTGTTGGAGTGCTTCAGCGGCCGCCGGGGAGCCTGCAGGCGGGCCGACGTCGAGTTCGAGGAGCCGGCGAGCCGACTTCGCCCGCTTCGAGCTTCCGTTGGACGCCTCGCCGAGAACGGCACGGGCGGTGGCGTCGTCGATCCCGATACCGGCTGCGGCGCAGGCCAGCTCGAGGGTTTCCAGCACGGCGTGCAGATCGCGGGGGATGTCGACGGGCCCGGTCAGCCCGGCCGGCCCGGACAGCCCGGCCAGCCACCGCACGATGACCTGCCGGAGTCGCTCCGCCGTCAACGGCGACACCTCGGCCGCCACCGTCAGTGATTGGGCGAAACGCGCCCCCTTGACCAGATCCCGTGCGTGCAGATCGCTCAGGATCGCCCCCAGCAGAGCGGGATCGAGACGACCGTCGAGGGCACACTCGACGAACAGGTCGCCGGCCGCTCCCGACGTGACCACATTACGGTCGGCCAGGCCAACCGCCAGCAGGCTGTGACCACCGAGGTCGAGCGGCTCGTCGGGTCGGGCGGCCAGCGCCGAACACAGGCGGTGCACCGTGTCGGTCGCCCGGTTGGCGTCGAGATCGCCGGCGGCCGACATCGCCATCCGGGCCGTCACCAGCGGCCGGTGCCGGGGCAGGCCGATCATCATCCAGTCGGTCACCACGTCGTCGCCGGTGAAGAACGCTCCCGTGCCCGACCATGCCTCGCTGCCGGTGTGCCGGGCCCGCGACAGCACGAGATCGTCGAGCAACTGGGACGCCGGGTCGTCCCGCCGTTGTCGCGGCACGTTCTCATCGATCGTGAAGCGAAGGATGTGGCCGCTCGGCAACCCCCGGTCGGCCGGCATCTTCACCAGGTTGAAGCCCGAAAGCCAGGGCATGGCGTCGGTGGCCCGGTTGAGACCGTCATCGGCCGTTGGACCGGATCCGGCGACCAGCCGGTTCACGGCCTCGGCGATCGTGGGGTGGTGGATCGGATCGTTGCCGTTGCCGCTCGAGGCGCCGACGTTCGCCCCCACCATCGGAGCCGCCGGTGGTCGGAGGCGGAACAGGGCCTGGGTGATGTCGAAGCGAAGCACCGGTTCGTCACCCCAGGCGTCGAGCCGTCGGGTCAGCTCGTCGATCTCCAGCCATCCGTCGGTGGTCGACGGCAGGGCGAAGGTGGGTTGGGGGCGATCGTCGGAGATGGCCACGGCCTCCCAGATGCGAGCCCGGATCATGCCGAGCGATCCGGCGGCCTCCATCGACTGGTCGAAGGCGGTTCCGTAGGCGTCGGTCCGGGCCGACGGGGCGACCAGATCGTGAGCCAGCTCCGGACCGCGCCGCCACAGCCGGCTGAGCCCACCCCCGTTCGGTGACAGGTAGGAAGGTGGGTCGGGGAGTCGGCGTTTCAGCCACCATCCTGCCGCCTCCTGGAGATACCGGCCGACCGGGAACCACGTGGTGTCGTTCGAGATCGAGGCCTCCAACGACGACCGAAGCGCCGGGGAGGCATCGGCGGCACGGAAGCGGGCGAGTCCGTCGATGACCAGCTCCAGGTCGAGGGCCGACGCCGAACCGGCCAACGCCTCGATCAGCCGCGCCACGACCTCGTCGGGCGAGGCGAGCGGCAGCAACGGATCGCCGGGGGTGGCCAGGGCGTACGGGTCGAAGGTGAGTGGCGGTGGGACGACACCGGACCGGGCGTCGCCGATGGCCGCTGCGATGTTGCTGTGCTCGAACGACGCGAGGTCGATGTCGGCCAGGTCGTCAACGGGATCGGCGTTTGGATCGACGGCGGCGCCCGGAGTACTGCCGGCGGCGTCCCCGCCCTCGACCTCGACCTCGACCTCGGCCTGGTCGCCGCCGATCAGATCGAGCAGCGGACGCCGGTGCACGGGTGCCACCGAGTCGGCCCAGAGGGCGATGTCGGCCACGACGTCAGCGGGCAGTGCGTCGCCCATTTCGGAGAGCAGCTCCACGGCCGCCTGCTGGATATCGGTGTGCCCGTGTCCGAGCCCGCTCACCGCGGCCCGTGCCTTCTCGGCGTCGGCGATGTCGAGCCGTTCGAGCAGCCTCATGGCCTGAGCCGCTGCGTTCTTCTGCGTGCCCGACAGCGGGGTCAGCACCGCCGCGGCGGCGGCCGACCCGTCGATCGCCGTGCCGGAGTCGACAACCCGGATCAACAGCCTCGCCGCCCCCGCCTGCTCGGTGGGGTGCGATGCCGATACCACGCGGATCAGGTCGTTCGACCGCTCGGCCAACTCGTCGACGGTCGGATCGAGCGCCTTCAGCAGCGTCCGGAAGAACCCGATCGACGACTTGCGGAAGTCACGCAGCTGACCGGCTATCGCCTGATCGAGCAGCGCCGCCCGTTCGAAGAGCCCATCGTCGATCGCCGTCAGCAGGGCCGATGGCCACACCTCACGATGGGGCTTCTCGGACAGTATCTTGACGGGCTCCTCGAACTCGAAAGCCCGCAGCACCTCACCCGGCGTTTCGAGGTCGCGGCGCAACAGGGCGTCGACGTCGTCCGATGACGTGACCCACTCCTGCGATTCGTGTTCCCAGCGGCCGCACGGGGCCGCCAGCACCAGGCCCCGGTAGTAGCCCTCCGAGTCGGGATGGTCGATCACCCCGTTTCGAACCAGGTCGCGCACCAGCTTCCAGTTGGCGTGCCACTCGCGGTCGAGTTCGCCGGCGACGATGGCGTCCCGAATCCGGGCAGGGCGAGCGGCGACGACCTCCCACAGGCGGGGGTGATGGTCGGCGCTGGTCGACCACGATCGTTTGATGACCGCGGCGGTGGCGGTGGCATTGAGCAGGATCGACCGTCCGGCGGCGGTGGCATCGGAGTCGACGGGATGGAAGGCGTTCGGTTTGATCTCGTCCTCCAACGACGGCCACAGGTCCCGCCGGTCGGACTCGGTCATGGCGATGAGCATCTCGACCAGTTCGTCGTGTCCGCCGGGTGAGGAGGCGAGCTCGAGAAGCCGCCGCGACGTCGACCTCGATTTCGAACCGAAGATCACGAGAGAATCTGGCTTCGCTCGGCGTTGAGTACGAGTTGGGCGGCCAGGATGTGTTTGCACGGCCCACGCTCATTGTCGTGCTTCGCGAACCAACGGCAGGTGCACGTCGGACCGTGATCGGACACGCCGACCACGTACGTGTGGTTCGCCGTTCGCCCCGGGGTGCCACCGCCCCGCTTCGACTCACTGCGGACGAGGGCCGCACCGTAGGCGTCGGTCAACTGCACCCGGTCCTCGGCCACCAGGCGTTTGGCATCGACCAGGCGGGGATGCATGTCGTCGAGTCCGGTCCGGTCGAACGGAAGATCGCGGTGGAAGAAGCCGCCGTGGAGATCGTGTCCGACCCGGCCGAGGGCACCGAGCACGACGAGGGCATCGGCGGCCGCCCGGCGGTCGATGGCGGCGAAGGAGTCGGGATCGATGCCGGCCTGCCCGGCCAGGGAGTCGCCGATGACGGCAACCGCCGCGTCGTCGGCGTCGGCCAGCGCCGACAGCACCGCGCCCTCGCCGGAGAATCCCCGGTACAGCTCCGGGCTGACGATCACGGTGAGGCGGGCGTGGTCGAGGCCGACCGTCCACGCCGAGGCGGTCATGGCTGGATCCTGGCCCGTCGGCTGCGGCGATCGGGGCGGGGCGAACACGGTGAGCGATCGGGCGTCGGGAAGCAGCCGGGCCAGCGCGGCCAGACGCTGGGGGCCGACGATCGCCGGTGCGCCCGGGTCCGGGCGAGGCGACAGCCTCACACTTCGCCCCGTCCGTTTCAGCCACATCGGCTGATTGCCGGTGCGCTGCCGGGGGAGGTCCCGGATCGCCACCCGGGCCGCCGCCGCATCGAGTTCCAGAACGGGCGCCATCAGCGACGAGTCGATCTGAACCTCGGCGAAGCCTCGTAGCCAGCGGTTCGGGAGCGGCACCCGCCGCTCGATGACGGCGGCGTCCATCGTATCGACCGCTAGCGCGTCGTCACCCACCGAAAACCGCAGCGGCTCGCCCGTCATGATCCCGCTCAGTGCGGCGCGCAGCGGTTCGTTGACGTCGACGTTGGTGGTGCCCCAGTCGAGGTGTTCGGCGTCGAATCCGTCGTCGTCGACATCGAGGCGGGCGTAGACGCCGTTGCACGCCGAGAACGCCTCGAACCGCACCACCGAGCGATTGCTCGTGACCACCGGATCCCGCATCCGTTGCGCCGCCCCGGCGTCGAAGTACCGGGTGCGCGACACCTCGGCCACCGCCAGCAGGCCGCGGGCCACCATGGCCGCGTTGTCGACGAAGCCGCGGAAGAAGAACGGATGCGCCTCGCGACCGCCGGCCGTGGCGAGACCGAGCCCGGCCGCCGTCGAGTACCCGGATTCGTGTCGATAGGCGTAGGTGTGGGTCGTGGTCATCGACGAGGCTCCCTCCCGTCCCCTGTCGGTTCCGAGAATACCGGCGTGAGCCCTGGCTACTACCGTGGTGGGGTGCGTATCGGCATCAGCATCAGCAGCACCCACCCCGACGTGGCGCCCGAAGTGGCGGTGGCCAATGTCCTCGAGCGGGCCCGGGCCGCCGCCGACGCCGGCCTCGATCACCTCACACTGGGCGATCACCATTCCTCCGGCCCGACGTCCAACTATGTGCAGAACGTTCCGATGATCGGCCGGATCACGGCGGATTGGCCGGCGGACCGGTCGATCGGTCTGCTGTTCGTGCTGCCGCTGTGGCATCCGGTGCTGGCGGCCGAACAGGTTGGCACGCTGGCCGCCCTGGTCGGATCCGGCGCGCCGTTCATCGTGCAGACCGGCGTCGGTGGTCGCGCCGCGGAGTTCGCCGCGATGGGGGCCGACATGGCAACCCGAGGCCGGCGGACCGATGAGGCGATCCGGGTGATGAAAGCGTTGCTGGCAGGGGAGCGGGTCGACAGCGACTCGTTCGGCCTGACCGGGGCCATGATCGCGCCCCGCCCTCCCCGGCCGGTCGAATGGTGGATCGGGTCCGGACTCGGCGATCGACCGCTGGCACGCGCCGCTCGCGAGGGCGACGCCTGGTACGTGGCTCCTGGTGCCACACCCGACGGCCTCGCTGCCGCCCTGCCCAGGTACCGGGAGCTGTGCGCCGAGTACAGCACGACTCCACGGTTGGCCATACGGCGCGATGTGCTCGTGACCGACGACGACGATGAGGGAGCTACGTCGGGGCCGGGCGCTCATCGCCGCCGGCTACCGGGGCCTCACCGCCGAGCAGCTGATGTTCGGCGGCGTCGATCGGGTCGCCGAGGGCATGGCTGTCCTGGCGGAGATCGGCTCCGACCCATGACACCGAGGTCGACGTGGTGGTACGTACCATGGCCGTCGACCAGCGCACCGCCCTCCGTTCCATTGAGCTGCTGGCCGACTGTCCGGGCCACCCTCGTCAGCTGACCCCCTCGAACGGAACTGTGGGCATGAACAGTTCGAGACGGGCTCCGTGCCGCTCGTCCTCGGCCACCGTCGCCGAGCCGCCATGACGTCGGGCGATCGCCTCCACGATCGAGAGCCCGAGCCCGGTACCACCATCGCCCCGAGATCGTTCCGAGTCCAGACGGGCGAAACGTTCGAAGATCCGCTGTCGGTCAGCCTCCGGGATTCAGGGTCCGTCGTCGATGACGACCACGATGCAGCGATCGTCGTGCGTTTCAATGGCAACCGTCACGCGCGACCTGGCATGGCGGACGGCGTTCTCCAAGAGGTTCCGCACGGCCCTGGCCACCTGATCATGGTCGGCCAAGACCTGCGCCGGCTGCACACCTGAGGCGTCGATGTCGACGTAGGTGCGAATCGCAGCCCGCTCGGCCTCGTCGAACACGACATCGTCGAGGTCGACAGGTGTTGGATCGCCCGGGTTGGTTTCGTCGGTTCGAGCGATGAAGAGCAGGTCGTCCACGAGCGACTGGAGGCGGTCGACCTCACTCAAGGTCGTCGCCGAGCAATCCGGCTGTCTCGATCAGAGCCCGCACGTTGGCCACGGGACTTTTCAGTTCATGGGAGGCATCGGCCACAAATCGCCGTCGCGCCGCCGACTGCAGTTCCAGCTGCTCGAGGACGTGGTTCAGCGTCGTGGCCAGGTCGTCGATCTCGTCCCGGGTACCGGGCTCGGTCACCCGTCCTTCGGTGCCCTGCTCGACCACCCGTTCCAGGTCATCGCGCATCCGGTAGACGGGGCGGAATGCTCGACCGGTCAGGAACCAGAGAATCAGACCCCCGACGCCGACGAGAAGCGGGCCCCCGATCATCAACACACCCCGCACGTTGTTGATCGTCTGCCGCGTCTGCTCTCCCTCGGATCCGAGCACGATGCGAGATCCGTCATCGAGGTCGATCACGGCGATGCGAAGCTCCTCGGTGTGATGGGTCTCGGCCCGTTCGTCCTCGTCGTCTTCGGCGTCGTGCTCGTCCTCGGATTCGGTGACGACGATGGACGCGGTCTGAACGCCGGCGGCCAGATCGAGCAGCGACTCGGGCTCCGGCGTGCCGGCCGAGGCGGCCACGGCGCCCGAGGGAGTGAAGACGGCGGCGATCGCCTCCTCACCGATCACGGTGACCAGTGATTCCGGTGTGGCCCCGCCCGCGAGCAGCGTGGCACGATCCCGGGCCTGCTCGTTCAGTACCGTGTCGGCCGCCGTGCGGACCTCCCGGGTGACCAGCCGGTCGACAGCCACGCCGCTGAGCAGAAGCAGGAGCGCCAGGGCCGCCGTCGCCCAGGCCGTCGCCCGGAAACGAACCGAGGCCGGAATCGGTCGTGGGAGCGAACGACCGAGGTCGACGAGGCTCAGCCCGGAACGATCCTTCGTCGGGGTGGACATCGTCATCCGCCGTCGGCCCGCAGCCGGTAGCCGGCGCCGCGAACGGTCTCGATCGACCTGCGGCCGAACGGCTCGTCGATCTTCTTGCGCAGCGAACGGATGTAGACCTCCACGATGTTGAGGTCGCCGTCGAAGTGGAGATCCCACACGTGCTCGACGATGTCTCGCTTCGACACCACCGCATCGACCGAACGCATCAGATGCTCGAGCACCGAGAACTCCCTCGCGGTGAGGCGGATCTCCTCGCCGGCCCGAGTGGCCGTTCTGGCGTTGACGTCGATCGAGAGATCGCCGGCCTCGGAGCACGCCGGCTCGCTCGCCTCGATCCGGCGGAGCAGTGCTCGGAGCCTGGCCACCAGTACGACGAACGAGAACGGCTTGGTCAGGTAGTCGTCGGCACCGGTCTCCAGACCCTCCGCCTCGTCGAGGTCACCCTGCTTGGCGGTGAGCATCAGGATCGGCGTCAGGTTGCCCTCCGTTCGAAGCGTGCGACAGACGCGGTAGCCGTTCATGCCCGGCAGCATTATGTCGAGCACGATGGCGTCGTAGTCGACCTCTCGGGCCAAATGGAGGCCGTCGGTGCCGGTGGTGGCGAGGTCGACGGCGAATCCCTCGGCCTCGAGGCCCCGTTTGAGTGAGTCGGCCATCGCCGGTTCGTCTTCGACGACGAGGAGTCGCATCCACATCAACCTAGGCGGAGTGGAGGATCGGGCAATGGCATTGGTCGCAGACCTGTTCGGTGAAGCGCCTGTTCGGTCATCGTCCTCCTCATGGACCTCTCGTCACGTTGACGGGTGAAACCTGAAGCTCCGCTGAACCAGTCGGGCGGTGGGGTTCAGGTCGCCTTCAGGTTGGCGTTCCTACGGTCGGGAGCCATGTCAACACACGCTCGTTCCCGCTCGATCTCCGGTTCGATCGCCGCAGGCGGCTGGATCGGTTTGCTGATCATGGCCGTCTCGGTCGTCGTCGGGTGGTTCGCCTTCGATGGAGCCACCGGGGAGGGGGGACGTACGGTCGCCCTCGGTCTGTTCCTCGGCGCCGGCTCCATCACCCTCATGGCCTGGAGTTTCCTCCTGGCTGTACGCATACGGCTGCTCGAGACGATATTCGCCGGCCTCGACCGTCTGTACGTCGCCCACCGGTGGGCGGGCGTTCTGTCGGTTCTGATGATGTTTCTCCACGTCCGGCTTGAACCGGAAGTCGAAGGCGGGATTCTCGGTGCATCGCGTTCGGTGGCCGAGACGGCCGAAGGTCTGGCCGGCGTTGCCGAGTACCTCATCTACGTACTGGTGGCCATCAGCGCACTCCGCTGGTTTCCGTACCGATTGTGGCGCCTCACCCACAAGCTGCTCGGCATCCCCTTCGCCTTCGCCTCCTGGCACTTCGTGACCGCGGAGAAGACGTTTGCCAATGGGTCGCCGTGGGGTTGGTATTTCGGCACCGTCATGGGCGTCGGCGTCCTGGCCTATCTGTACCGGGTTGTGGTCCGGGACATCATCCGGCGGGGACGGCCCTACACCGTCGTCGGAGCGGCCGCTCAGGGTGGCACCCTCGAGTTCGAGCTGGCACCGAAACGCCGCGCCATCGAGCACGAGGCAGGTGAGTTCGCCGTCCTGAGGATTCAGGGAACGTGGCCTGTCCGAACCGCACATCTTCACGATCGCGTCGCCTCCCGGGTCACCGAATCTTCGATTCTTCATCCGAGACCTCGGCGACTGGACGGGTCGCCTGCAGACACACGATCTTCTCGGGGCCAGGGTGCTGGTCGAGGGGCCGTACGGCCACCTGAGACCGCTTCCCGAAGGCGGCGGACCTGCGCTGTGGATCGCCGGCGGGGTCGGCATCACCCCGTTTCTCAGCGCCGTCGAAGCGCTTCCCGCTGACCGTCGAATCGTTGAACGTCCGACGTTGATCTACTGCGTGCGCAGCCGCGACGACGCTGTTGCCCTCGATCGGCTCGAAGCCCGCCGCGGATGCCGGTTGGCTGGACCTCCACATGGTGGTCTCATCGGAGGGCACCCGGTTCTCCGGAGCACTGCTGGCGGACGTGACGGGCGGCCGGAATCTGTCCGACACCCGTGTCGTGGTGTGCGGACCGGCGGGCCTGGTACGGTCGGCGTCGGCGGCCGCCCGCGCTCGGGGTGCTCGCCGCGTCGACACCGAGCGCTTCGATATTCGATCCGGCATCGGGTCCGACCTGTCCGCTCGGCATCGGCGCTGCGCTCCGCCGGACCCCCCTCGGCGAGCGGATGGGGTGGATGCGTGGCCTGGCGCTACGCCGAGAGCTCGTCGATGGCGGCAAGTAGGAGCGCAACGTTGCGCTCCCGGGCGGTGTGGCCCATGCAGCCGATCCGCCAGATCGTTCCTGCGAACTCGCCGAGACCACCGCCGACCTCGATGCCGTATCGCTCCAACAGCGCGCGGCGGGCGTCGGCCTCGCCCAGCGCACCGAACCGCCCGTCGGGAATGACGACCGACGTGAGCTGCGGGAGGCGATGCCCCTCGTCCGCGAAAAGCTCGAAACCCCGTTTCTCGAGGCCGTCCTGCAGCATCCGGCCGCAGCGCTCGTGGCGGGCGACGGCCTCGTCGAGACCCTCGTCGAGCACGGCGCCGAGCCCGGCGTGAAGGCTGAAGATCATGCTGATCGGAGCGGTGTGGTGATAGGCCCGGGCCCCTGATCCGGTGACGTAGTCGGCGATCATGTTGAGGTCGAGGTACCACGACTGGGGCTTCGGCTTCAACCGGTCGATCGCCCGATCCGACACGCTCAAGGGGGCGAGCCCGGGGGCAACCCCGAGGCATTTCTGGGTGCCCGAGTAGGCGATGTCGACGTCGTTGGCGTCGAGGTTCACCGGTGTGCCCCCGAGCGAGGTCACACAGTCGACGATGAACAAGGCGTCGCCCTTGCCGGCGCCGATGTCGCCCAGCGGTGACAGCGCACCGGTCGACGTTTCGGCGTGGACCATGGCGATGGCGGTCGGGTCGGGGTGGGCCGCCAGGAGTCGCTCGGCATCGACCGGCGTGCCCCAGTCGAAGTCGACCCTCACCACCTCGGCTCCGGCCCGACCGGCCACGTCGCACATGCGGTTGCCGAACACGCCGTTGACACCGATGACGACCACGTCGCCCGGTCCCAACACGTTCACCAGGGCGGCCTCCATGCCCGACGACCCGGTGCCCGAGACCGGGAAGGTCAGGCGGTTGTCGGTGCCGAACACGGTGCGGAGCCGGGCGTTGGTCTCGTCGAGCAGGGTGATGAACTCGGGGTCGAGGTGACCCAGCATCGGCCGGCCCAGCGCCGCCATCGCCTCCGGGTAGGGATTACACGGCCCGGGGCCCATCAGTACTCGGTCGCTCAGTGGTTGGCTCATGGCTCGACTCTAATCGCCCGCTCCCTACCGTACGGAAGCGAGCTCGCATCCGCGGGGAGGGAGGCCGTTGTCAGTCCGAGGTCGTTCGCCCCAACACGTACCCGGCGATGCCGGCCAGGATCGATACCGCCCCGTCCTCCCCGATGGTGCCCCGGATGGCGAGCAGGATCACGGCGGTGGCGATCACCATCACCGCCACGGCGCTCAACACGTTCGACATCACCGACTTCCACTGCTTGATCTCGTCGGCGTGGTCGGTCAGCACCCTCCCTGTCTGCCACACGACGACCACCGAGACGACGGCCGCCAGCGCGATCAGCATCGCCATGATCAGGATCACGTTGTTGGCGTCGAGTTCGGTCACGTTGTCCCGGTCGTCGGACACCGTCGGCTGGGGGGCGGCGAGCGGCACGGAGACGATCTGCGTGCGGCCCGGCGTGCCGTCGATGATGGCCGTTGCCCCGTTCTGCACGACGTTGACGCCGGCCGGGAATGTCGCAGCGGCCGTGGCCCGGTATGTCAGAGACAGCTCCTCGTCTTCCTCGAGACCGCCGATCGTCCACAGGAGGATTCCGGGTGTGTCGGCGTCGACCTCGCCTGGAGGTTCCTCCTCGGCGGTGACGCTGAACACGCCCTGCCGGTAGGTGATCTCGACGACCAACTCGTCGTCGACGCTCCGGCCCTTGTTCGCCACGGTGACGGTGAAGCGGATGTTCTCGCCCGGTCCGATCGCCGTGGCCTGGGACGCCGTGTGTTCGACCGTGATCTCGGGGGCGACCTGCTCGGATTGCTCGTCCGCCGCCGCCTCGCTCGTCGGGGTTTCCTCATCGGCCGGTGGAGGGACGGTCGTCGTAGTTGTTTCGGGGGTCTCATCCTCGTCCTGGGCAAGTGCCGGTGACGCCAGGATCAGCATCGATCCGACGATCGACACCCACAACGCGACGGCGAGACCTGCTCGTCGGATCGACAGCCGCGGCGGCCGACGTTCGGGATCGCCGACGGCGCGGGCGGGTTGGTCTGACATTGGTGGTACCCCCTCGGTATCCAGGCGCGGTGGTGAGACGCTCACCGCCAAGACTCTTGCCCCGCCATGTCGGTACGGTCCGTAGGCTACCTCGGCGCCTCGGCCGCTGCTCTCCCGACGAGGGGTTTCAGCAGCCGATACCCAGCCACACCGGAACGTCGCGGCTCGTCCCGGCCACCTTCGCCTGTCCGGCCACGTTGAACTCGGCCGAAGCGCCACCGTCGAACTTGATCAGATCCTCGTAGCCGTTGTTGACCGCCCAGTTGACCAGATCGGGAACCCGGAGGTTGGCCGTGGCCCCAAAAACCAGCCGCCCGGTGTTCTGGTCGACCGCCACGAACGAATGTCGGTACGTCAGATACGTATAGGGGTCTCTGGCGTAGTCGCTGCTGAGATCCTCGTCGAGCTGCCCGTCGATGCGCAGCGGAATACCGGCGGCGGCCCAGATCCACTCGTTGGGCCCGACCTTCTGCTGGGGTTCGAGCTGATCGAGGTAGATCGACGTCTCGGCCGAGGCGTGCCACTGCTCGAGCACCAGGCTGCCCTTGGTGTGCATCACGCTGTTGAGTTTGGTGTCGGACGGACTCGGGCTCGGCCATGGTTGGCCGGTGATGGGCCAGTCCTCGGCCACCGACTTCGGCTGGCTGTCGACCCGGATGCCGAACACCCCTCGATCGGTACGATCCGACGAGTTCTTCACGTGGACCCCGCCGACCACGCCGAGGCCGAGCGCACCGGGGTCGAAGGAGTCCTTCTGCGACGCCACCAGCCAGTTGGCGTTGATGGAGGCAACCGAACAGCGGTTGTTGCCGGTCGAGAATCGACCGTCGGCCAGCACCCGGTCGAGGTCGACCTCCACACCCTGGAACGACCCGCCGCCGATCGTGCGGTTGAAGGCCCGGTAGCCGTTGCCGGCCAACGTCGCGCCGGCCAGCGGCACGGTGCCCTCGGTCTCGCAGTGCGACACGGCCGCCGATTCGGCGTCGTAGATCGAGTGGCAGGTGCCGGTGGAGCGGAGGTACTCGCGCAGCTCGGTGAAGTTCACGATCATCGCGTGGCGGCTGAGCGAACCCGAGGCCAGCCGATCGACCCAGTACTTCTGGCCGTTGCCGTCGGGGACTCGACACAGCACGTTGCTGTAGACGAGCCGCACGAACTCGGCGTTGGACACGTTGCCGTAACGATTGCGGAACTCGGTGCCGTCGGTGAAGAACGAGGCGATCTTCTCCAGGCTCTCGCCGTTCTGGGCGACCTTCACCCAGTGCGCCAGCCCGGCCGAGTCGGGCTGGCGCAGGAAGGTGGCCTGGTAGAGGCGCCACACCCGAGCGTGATCGGGGGAGAGGCCGACGACACTGTCGAACTCGGCGGAGGGCTCCGAGATCCGGCAGTCGGTGGTGGCGCCGGCCTGGTCCGTCGCTCCGCCGATCGCCAGAGTCCCCAGGATCATGAACACGGACAGGAAGACAGAAACTCGTCGAGGCATCCCCCTCGGTAACGGACGACCGGGCAGTTTCATGGAGGACGATGATCCGATGGGCCTACGTCGGATGCAGTTGTCGATCAAATCCGCTCGGTTGGGTACTGGTCTTTCGCATGCTTCATGTCATCGACCTCAAGGCACTGCGGATTGTGTCGCTCCTCGCGGTGGCAACGCTGCCGGTGGCGCTGATCGACCGTGACTGGTCAGCCGCCGGCGTGCTCGCCGTCGCCGCTGTCATCGCATGGCTGCCCGGTTACGTGACCGGACCTGCGCCGAGTGAGGCCGGCGACCGGTCGAAGATGGCCCAGGTGGCCATGTCGTGGATGCAAGTGGCGCTGGGAGCGGGAGTCGTGACCATGGCCCTCGCTCTGGTCGACACAAACGGGGCTGCGCTGGGCGACCCCGTGTCGGCTCTCTTCGAGGCGACGTCGGGAGTCAGTACGACGGGCCTGACCATGGTCGACGATCCGTCGCTCCTCACGCCGACCGTGCAGTGGTGGCGGTCGGTTCTCCAGTGGGGCGGTGCTGCCGGCGTTGTGACATTCGGCCTGGTCGTGGCCGAACAATCCGGTGACCGAGATGCCCAGCTCGAGTCGGAGTGGACCGAACGCCCGAGTCGGAGCGTACGACGATCGGTGTGGATCATCGTCGGCCTGCTGACCGGACTCACCACGTTCGGATTTCTGGGTTTGTGGACGCTCGGTGATGCGCCCTGGGTGGCGCTCAACCATGCGATGACCGCCGCCGCCACCGGGGGTTTCTCTGTTGATGGCGACTCGGCCGGCGCTTCGCCAGCCCCGGCTCGGGTGCTACTCGCGTTCGTGTGCCTTCTCTCGTCGGTCAGTTTCGCCACGCTGTGGGGCGCGGTGAGCCGTAAAGGGCCGCCGATCTGGAAGCGAACCCAGGTGCGGACCACGCTGCTCCTCATCGCCGTCCTCGGCGCCATGGCCGCAGTCGCCGCCGTCGGTGAGGTTTCGATCGGCGACACCGTGTTCAACGCCGTCTCGGCCTCGGCCACCGCGGGCTTCTCGGCCGGGGATGGCCATCGGACGGTACCGCCGATCGCCATCGTGACACTCGTGTCGATGTTCATCGGTGGTGCGGCGGGCTCGACCGCCGGAGGGGTCAAGGTCGCCCGTATCGCATGGATCGCCAAAGCGAGCCGCCGGCGGCTCCCCCAGGGCGGCGAGGTCTACGACCGGCCCTTCGTGTGGGACGGCGAGGCGGTCTCCCCCCGACGAGGCTGCCGACCGGATCACCGGTGCCGGAACTCTCATAGCCGTCTGGGCGGTGTCGGCGGTCGCGGCCACGTTCGGTCTGGCCTTTGCGGCCGGGGTGGGTGCGATGGATGCAGCGTTCGAATCGATAACGGCGCTGTCCGGCGTGGGCCTCAGTCGCGGCGTGGCCGGGCATGAACTTGCGGCGGGGTCCAAACTCGTGCTGATCGCCACCATGCTGGCAGGACGCGTCGAGGTTACGGCGTTCGTCGCCTTGGCCGTCCATGTCACGGAGTCGGTGGGGGCCAACCCGGTCCGCACCGCTGATCAGCCGATGGAATCACCGGCATCGGATGTGGATCAGAATCCGTGACCGGGGTACTGCACGGTTCCGAGCGGCATGTTCGCCGAGTGAACCCGTCCCCAAGGAGATCCGTGACTTCACGTTCGAAATCGAAGAAGAGCATTTCAGCCAACCCGGCTGAGATCGATTCCGTCGAGTTGGGAGACACCACGGTCGGACGCGGCCCGGGAGGCGAAACCCGCCAGCGGGTCGACGATGCGTCCGGGGAGGTCGAGACGATGACGACCGCCCAGGGTGTTCCGATAGCGGATGACCAGAACACGGCAACGGTCGGTGAGCGCGGTCCCCAGCTGCTCGAAGACTTCGTCATGCGGGAGAAGATCTTCCACTTCGACCACGAACGTATCCCGGAACGGGTCGTACACGCCCGGGGATACGGCGCCCGCGGGGTGTTCGAGACCTACGAGCCCATTCCCGAGTTGACCTCGGCCAACCTGTTCCAGCGGGCCGGCAACGAGACCGAAGTCTTCGTCCGTTTCTCGACCGTGGCCGGCAACAAGGGCAGCCCCGACCTGGCCCGCGATGTGCGCGGATTCGCCGTCAAGTTCTACACCGACGAGGGCAACTGGGACCTGGTCGGCAACAACATCCCCGTGTTCTTCATCCAGGACGCCATGAAGTTCCCCGACCTGGTCCATTCGGTCAAGCCGGAACCGGACCGTGGCTTTCCCCAGGCCCAGTCGGCGCACGACAACTTCTGGGACTTCGCCTCGTTGATGCCGGAAACGACCAACATGTTGCTCTGGGTCATGTCCGATCGGGCGATTCCCCGGTCGCTACGGTTCATGGAGGGGTTCGGGGTGCACACGTTCCGCTTCGTAACCGCCGACGGCGAGTCGTCATTCGTGAAGTTCCACTGGAAGCCGACGCAGGGCCTGCAGTCGGTGGTGTGGGATGAGGCGGTCAAGATCAACGGCGCCGACCCCGACTTCCACCGCCGTGACCTGTGGTCGGCGATCGAGGCGGGCGACCATCCCGAATGGGAGCTCGGGGTGCAGGTGTTCGACGACGACTTCGCCGACTCGTTCCCCTTCGACGTTCTCGATGCCACCAAGCTGATCCCCGAGGAGGACGTGCCCATCCGACCCATCGGCAAGATGACGTTGAACCGCAACGTCGACAACTTCTTCGCCGAAACCGAGCAGGTGGCGTTCTGCACCCAGAACGTGGTGCCTGGAATCGACTTCACCAACGACCCCCTGCTGCAGGGCCGCAATTTCTCCTACCTCGACACCCAGCTCAAGCGGCTGGGGTCACCCAACTTCACCCACATCCCGGTGAACGCGCCTCGCTGCCCGGTCGCCCACTTCCAGCAGGACGGCCACATGGCCATGCGGAACCCGACTGGTCGGGCCAACTACGAGCCGAACTCATGGGGAGCCGACGGTGGTCCGAGGGAGAACCCGGACACCGGATTCCGATCGTTCCCGGCCCCGGAATCGGGCGACAAGCGACGGGTCCGGCCGGAGCTGTTCGCCGATCACTACAGCCAGGCCCGCCAGTTCTACCGGTCCCAGACCGACGTGGAGCAGACGCACATCGCCGACGCCTTTGCGTTCGAACTTTCCAAGGTGGAGACGCCGGCCATCCGGACCCGCATGGTCGCCGGGCTGCGCAACGTCGACGAGGACCTCGCCCGCGCCGTGGCCGACGGACTCGGCCTCGCCGATCTGCCCGACGCGCTGCCCCCGGCCCGGGAGGTGGTCGGCGACCTGGAGACGTCGCCGGCGCTGAGCATTGTCGAGAACGGCCCCGACTCGTTCGCCGGTCGCAAACTCGGGATCCTCGTCACCGACGGTGCCGATGCCAAGACGTTGCGCTCCCTCCGTACGGCAGCCAAGAAGGCCGAAGCCACGGTGGCCTTGGTCGCCCCGACCCGTCACGGCGTCAGCGACTCCGACGGCAACGAGCTCGAGATCGCCGAGAAGATCGATGGAGGACCGTCGGTGTTGTTCGACGCCGTCGCCCTCGTCCCGTCGGCCGGTGGCGCCGACGCCTTGGCCGAGATGCCCCCGGCCCGGTCCTTCCTCACCGATGCGTTGACCCACCAGAAATTCATCGCCACCACCGAAGCGGCGGAGGCCCTCTGGGCGACGGCCCTCGTCGACGACCCCTCGTCGGTCGCAGGCGTCCACACGATCGACGGCACGAAGAAGGCGGCCGAGGCCTTCTTCGACGCCTGCGGCGACCTTCGCTGCTGGAGCCGTTGACCGTCGATTATCCTCCCAGCACATGGTTGAATCCGAGAGCCCCGATGAGCGCGACGAGCGTCGGCACGACCTTCGCTATGCCGCGCTCGGTGGCCTCGCCGCCGCCGTCGTCGGGTTCGGGACCATGGCGACCGTCGGTTCGGTATCCGGTGTCGAAGCCCGCCGGCTGCTCGACACCGTCCTGCCAACGGTCCGCTTCGCCGCGTCGGCCTACGTGGCCGGCGGAGCGGCCATTCTCGCCCTGATGCTCACCCTACTCACCTTCAGCATCACCCACGATCTCGAGTTCCGCTCCACCCACTACCAGCGGATCCGCCAGATCGCCGCCCTGACCAGCGGGGTGATCGTCGGTTCGGTGCTGTTGTTGATGTTCTTGACGTTCCCGCTGGAGGAGGCCGACGTCGAGCGCAACTACTACCAGTGGGTCTACTACGCCATCCTCCTCGGCGGCGCTGCGACCGGCGGCACGTTCATCGCCGTGATCCTGATGCTCTACTATGCCGTGCGAGAACTGGTGGCATTGGGCGAGAACGACGGCGACAGCAGCCTGGTGCACACCAACTGACAGGCCGGCGCCAAGGCCGGGCGGGGATCAGCCGGACGGCGGCGGTGTGTCGGCCTTGACCGCGCCTCGCTGCCCCATTGGTTGCGTTGGTCCGGTGGTGGTGTCGCGGGTGGTCTGCTGCTCCACCTCCGAGTTGATCTCCGCTGCCAATATCACGATGAGGGCCGACAGATAGAGCCACATCAGCGTGACGACGACAGCGCCGAGCGACCCGTAGGTCTCGTTGTACGAACCGAATCGTGAAACGTAGAACCGGAAGCCCACCGACACGGCGATCCAGCCGACGATGGCGAACAGCGAACCCAGTGTGACCCACTGCCAACGTGGATCCGCCCGGTCGGGGCCGTAGCGGAACAGCATCGCCAGGCCGAACCCGAGGAGAACGGCCACCACGATCCAGGCCCCGATCTGAGCGGCCAGCGCAAGGCCGGAACCGCCGCCGACCTGTGATGCCAGGGTTGTCAGCGTTGCCGTCAGAGCGATGAGCAGCACGACCCCCAGGGTGAACCCGATCGCCAGCAACCGCTTCTTCCAGAAGGGCCGGCTGTCCGGGTCCTCGTCGTAGGCCATGTTGATGGCCTCCATCAGATGGCCAACGCTCGCCGATGCCGACCACAGCGAGAACGCGAGCGCGATGAGCGCGGCAGCGCCGAGTGCGTTGTTCGAGCCGCCGGCCACGGCCTCGAGTTGCTGGCTGATGACGTCGAGCACGTCGGATGGGGCGGCACCCTGGACCCGCTCGATCAGATCGTCGACGTTGGCCGGGTCCGCCACCAGGCCGTAGATCGACAACAAGGCGGCGAAGAGCGGCACGATGGCCGTGAAGGCGAAGAAAGCGATGCCGGCCGCCGCGAGCGTGACATGGTCGCGCCCGAACTCGTCTTTGACCCGCAGGGCGATGTCCTTCCAGCCGGCCAGTGGGATCTGTAGTGGTGTTCTGGCCGATCGGCCGCGTCGTTTCCTGGACACACTCCTCCTGATCTGGTGGCAGCCGAATAGCGGCAACTGTGGTCGCCCCGGGTGTCTGCCTACACGCCGGGACGACCACCCTTGCGGTCAGGTCGTGGCCTGGTCCTTCACCGAGCGGGCTGCGTCGGCCGCCTCGTCCTTCAGTTCCCGCCCGGCATCCTTGGCCGATTCCTTCAAGTCCGTCGCCGCGTCACGGGCCGGCTCGGCCACATCTTCAGCGATCCGTTGTCCGGTTCGAGCGGCGTCGGCCGCCGTGCGGTTGAGATCGGACTGGGCCTGACGGGCCAGGTGACGCTCCCGTTCGGTCTCGGGGAGCACCGAGCCGAGAAGCAGGCCGACACCGAACCCGATCATGCCGACCGCTGCGGGGTTGCCCCTGGTCTTGCGGCGCATGCGGCGGGTCGCCTCGTCCGTGTCGGGCAACGCCTCACCGGCTCCGCGTATCCGGTCGGTCAGCGACGTATCGTCGCCGAAGTCGTCATCGAACCCGTCGTGGGCGCGGTCGGATGAGACCGGCTCCCAGTGGTCGCGCCGGGATCGGTACCGGCGATATTCGGGCTCGTCGTTGCCGAGCACCGAGTCGACCACGTCGGTCAGCCGCCGACGAACCTGATCGCGGCGTCGGGCGATGACACGCGACGGGCTCACCCGGTTCTCGATCTGATCGACGGTCGAGCCGATCGCCGCTCGGTGTTCGGCAATCTCGTTTCTCAGTTCGCCTGGTTCTTCAGCCATCGCTTGTCCTCCTTGAGTTCGGTCATGGTCTGCTCGGGTTTGGGATTGACGTCGGCGAGCCGGTTGCGTCCCACGGCGGCCAGCGCACCGGCCGCTGCGGCCCACACCATGCCGACAATGAGAAAGGCCCAACCGGGGGCCATGGTCTCGGCCAGCGCCCAGGCGGCAGCGGCCGAGAGCATGACGGCGGCCACGAGTGCGGCCACACCCCCGGCGCCCAACATGCCGGCGCCTTTGCCGGCCTGGACGGCTTCCTGGCGAAGTTCGGCCTTCGCCAGATCGACATGGGCGGTCATCAGGTCTCCGAGTTCGGTGGTCAGCCTGTTGACGAGATCGCCAAGTGACTGCTCCGGTTCCCGCAACTGGTGGTCGGGAGACGACGGATTGTCCATCACGTCCCCTCCAGTGGCCTCGTCGTTGCCAGCGGTGGGTCGGCTCGCAGAGCTGCGCCGTCATCGAT
This sequence comes from Acidimicrobiales bacterium, assembly GCA_965216655.1. GTDB lineage: Bacteria > Actinomycetota > Acidimicrobiia > Acidimicrobiales > SZUA-35 > JAHELU01. The sequence continues at coordinate 204,379 of CBDCGP010000005.1, read as the reverse complement.
CTCGGACCGCACGGCGTCGGTCATCTGCTCGGTGTCGGCGTTGCGGAGGAGCCGGCCGGTCACGAAACCGGCGGCCACCGTGGAAGCCAGAAAGGCCAACGGCCGGCGCCTGGCCTGACGGCGGGCGTCGTCGAGCACGGCGTCGAGTCCTCCGTGGTCGAGGCGGTCGGCGAACCTCTGGAGATAGTCGGCTCCCTGCTCGACCAGACCCGAGAGTTGACCTTCGCCGGCGTCGGCCATCGACCGTAGATCACCGGCCGTGTTTCGGGCCGTGTCGGCCAAGCGGTTGCCCTGCTCCTCGGCCCGAGCCCTGGCGGTTCGTCTCGTCTCGTCGACGAGTTCCTGCGCGTGGTTGCGGGCCTCGTCGAGAAGCTCGTCGGCCTTCTCCTGCCCGGTGGCGGCAACGTCGGCGGCATGTTGCTTGGCGGCCTCCGGTGCGGTTGTGCCGCCGCCGCCCGTCGGCGTCGAGGTGCGGGTCGTGTCGGTCATGATGCCTCCGTCGTCGGTTGCTCCGTCTGGAGAGGCGGTACCCGGCAGCGGTGATCTGATTCAGATTCGATCGCGGTCCAGCCACCAGGAGGCTGACCGCCGGCTGCCGCGGCCTCGCCCAGGCAGTGCCCATGCAGTGCCCATGCAGTGCCTACAGCATCAGGTGATCGAGACCGGTGATCGTCAGCAACCGCTGCTGGAACGGAGCGGGGGCCCGCACACCGAACCCGACCTTCCGATCGTCGGCCGCTTTGCGCAAACGCATGATGGCGCCGATGCCGACCGAGTCGAGCAGCGTGACCCCGCTGATGTCGACGACCAGCCTGCTCGGGTCGAGCTCCATGACCCGCTCCGTCGCCTTGTCGAACGTCGACGCTGCGACCACGTCGAACTCGCCGACCACCGTGACCGTGATCGTCCGATCCCGATCATCGCTGATGATCGTGACCGCGAACTGGTCGGGTACCCGGGGCATGGCGACCGGTCTACCGCGTGTCGATCGATGGATACGGGAGACTCACCTTCGTGCCATGCCCCGAACTGTCGATGGTCAAACCCGGGCACACGGCGTTGGCGATCGTGAGGCCGAGGCCCCGGCCACCGGGAAATCGGTTCTTCATCGGGTCGGTGACGTCGAAGCCGAAGGCAGTGTCGCACACCACCACCATCGGATCCGGTTCCAGCACGACGTCGACGGAAATGGGCCTGTCGATGCCGGCCTGGCAGTGGGCGTGTACGGCGTTGGCCACGATCTCGGTGAAGGCGCTGAAGTACAACGGGTCATCGTCGCCATCGCACAGGACGCGTCGAGCGACGAGGCGGGCGTACGGGATCGACTCGATCTCCGGCCGCAGGCTCATATGAACGAGCGGGTTCATGAGCCGGCCCCTCCCTCCCGGTTGAGCGTGGAACGGAGCCGGGCGAGCGTCGACGCGAGCCGGCGGTGGATCTGGGCCTGCGATGTTCCGAGACGGGTCGCCATCTGCCGCTGCGTGAGCTCCTCCTCGAACCGCAGGGAGAGCAGCTCGGCGTCTTCGGGCGGCAGTTCGTCAACTGCTCGGGCCAGGTCGACCCGATCGACGACCCGCTCCGTCTGGGCCCCGGTCGACCGATCGGCGTCGGTGAGGTCGGAGGGGAAACGGGCGTGGCGCACTCGGAGCGCGGCCAGCACGCGTTCGGTCTCCATGCCGACGTGCCGCCCGACCTCGGTCGGGCTCGGCGACCGTCCCAGCTGCTGCTCGAGTTCGGCCACCGCCTGGGCCACCGTGATCGACGCCTCCTGCAGGCTTCTCGGTACCCGGACCGTCCACCCGTGGGCCCGGAAGTGTTTCTTGACCTCACCGTGAATCGTGGCGATCGCATAGGGAGCGAAGGGCCCGATCGCCGGATCGTAGCGCTGCGCGGCGCCGATCAGCCCGAGCACGGCGACCTGGACGAGATCAGGATCGCCGACACCGCCGATCGAGTACCGGCGGGCCACTCGCTCGGCCAGCTCGTAGTTGTCCTCCACGAGCTGCAGGAGGTCCTGGTCAAGCCGTTCCACGATCACACCGTTCGATGCGAACGCTCACGCAGGACTCGTTGAGATCGACGGCGGGCAGGCCGGCGTCGAGAATCGCCTTGCTCGCGTCGTCGATGACCGGACCGAGGTTCGGGTGATGGCCGATGGTGAGGACCGTTCCGGCGGCCTCCACGCCGAGCCCGACACGATCGATGTGGGTCGCCGAACCGAAGCAGCTCAAGAGTTCCCGAAGGCTGAGGTCCGCGGCGTCGAGACCGGCGATCGACGACCCGGCGTCGGTCAGCGCGAGATCCATCAGCGAGCTGATACTCCGGTACACCACGTCCATCGAGGCGTTCGGGTCGAACGACAACTCGATCGGCTGCACGTGACCGTTGTTCATCGCCGCGTTCCGCCTGGGTCGGGTCGCCGTCGAACCACCACCGACGTCAGGTCGTCCTGCAGCTCACCGCCGGTGTATTCGATCACCCGTCGGGCCAGGCGGATGGCGGTCACCAACGCACTGTCGTGGGCGACGTCGGCGAGGGCCTCTCCGATGGCGGAGTCGCCGAAGACGTCGCCATCGCTGTTCCGGGATCCGGCCGCCCCGTCGCTCAGCAGACAGAAGATCTCATCGGCCGCGAGCGGCTCAAGGTCGTGGACGCGATAGTCGGTAGCTCCTTCGAGGCCGAGCGGTGGATCGGCGGGTACCTCGAGCTGGGCGATCGATCCGGATGCGGTACCCCGGCGGAGCGGCTCGTGGCCGGCGTTGACCGCCTGGATCGACTGATCGCCGAACTCGACGGCGGCCATGGTCACAAAGCGATCGCCGTCGTATTCGCTCAAGACGGCGCGATCACCGGCCGACACCTGCTCGGCCAGTGACGCGCCCTCCCGTCGAGCGCTGCGGACGGCCGCCAGTGTGAGGCAGGCCGACAGCGTGGCGGTGACGCCGTGGCCCATGGCATCCATCGACAGCACTGTTGGATTCCCCGATGGGGCCACCGCGATATCGTAGAGATCGCCGGCCACGGTGAATGCCGGCTCCAGGGTCGCCCCGATCTCATAGTCGCCGAGCACCGCGGCTCGGACCGGAAGCTGATCCCACTGGAGCTGGGCGGCCGGGCCCATGTTGTCGCGCCGGCGGGAGCGTTCCATCTGCTCGAACAGCGGCAGTTGGTGTGAAATCAGCTGACCGACCACGTCCGCGTGTCGCACGATGCTCGAACCGTCGTCCAGCAGCGCAGCGGCAATCGGGAATGCACGGTCGGGCAGGGGTATCAGCGTGCCGCCACCGGTCGGGTGCGGTCGGCCGGCCAGCATCGATTCCAGGACCGCAGGGTCGTCGATGACGTCGCCGCCGGTCACGGGGGCAAGATGGCCGACATCGTGGGCCATCACGTAGAGCCTGGTTGCGCCGGTTGCCCCCTCGGCGTTGCGGATGAAGGCATCCAGCGTCGTGGCTCTGGCGTCCATCGAGCCGGTGGAGTTGCTGGGAGTTGATGAGGTCTGAACCATGCCGGAACCGTGGCGACGACGTGAGGCCGTCGCTTCCCGGTGGACGTACCCCGGTGGGGGATCGGTGAACCCAAGAAGTGCTCGACTGTTGCCTGCCGGTCAGACCTCGTGGGTTAGACCTCGTGGCTCAAACCTCGTGACTCAGACGACCGTCAGCAGCTTGGCCAGCCTGATGCTTTCCACGTCCGTCGGCGCGCTGACGGCGGCCAGCGCCGATTCCCAGTCGGGCAGGGTGTGGACGAAGCCGTCGTGGCCCACCATCCAGAACCGGTCGAAGTTGGCGAGGAACGCCCGATCGTGCGATACGGCGATGACGGTGCCCTCGAAGGTGTCGAGCGCGGCTTCGAGCGCTTCGGCCGAGTCGATGTCGAGGTTGTCGGTCGGCTCGTCGAGCAGCAGGAGGTTGTGGCCGTCGAGCTCGAGGCACAGGATCTCCAGCCGTGCCTTCTGCCCGCCCGACAACGTCTCGTAGGACTGGGCCGAGGTTCCGGCCACCGCCGAGGCCAGTCCGTAGCGGGCCAGCGCTCCCATTGCCCGCTCGTGGTTGCCGAGCCGGTTCATGACCGGGTCGAGCACCGTCCCGCCCGTGAACTCGGGATTGTCGTTGACCTGGGTGAACAGGCCGGCCTCGACACGCGCCCCCAGCTTCACAGAGCCGGAATGGTCGATGGCGTGGCCTGCCAGCAGCCGAAGCAGATGGGTCTTCCCCGACCCGTTCGGGCCGATGAGACCGAGCCGCTCGCCGAAGTACACCTCGTCGGAGAACGGGAAGACGAGGTCGGGCAGTTCGACCGCGTCGAGAGCGACCACCCGCCGCCCGGAGTCTCCACCCCGCAGGCGGACCCGCACGTTCTGCTCGGGCGCGGGTGGTGGTGGGGGGCCGGCCGCCACGAACCGTTCCCAGCGACTCTCGGCCGCGTTGGCCCGACCGGCCATGTCGGCGTTGTAGGAGGCCTTGAACTTCATGTCCCTGTAGAACTTGTAGAGGCGCCGCTCCTCGTCCTTCCACCGCTGGAGGGCATCGCCGAGTTGCTGCTGGCGGGCCTCCCGGGCCTCGGGATAGGTGGCGTACGATTGACCGTGCACCCAGGCGCCGAACGCCTCGAGGGTCACGATGCGATTGGTGCAGTCACTGAGCAGCTGCCGGTCGTGCGACACCATCAGCACGGTCTTTCGGGTCGTTCGGATCAGCTCCTCCAGCCACTGCTTGGCCGGCACGTCGAGGTAGTTGTCGGGCTCGTCGAGCAGCAACACGTCGGCGTCGGAGTTGAACAACAGGTCGAGCACGATCTGCTTTCGCTCGCCGCCCGAGAGTTGGGTGGTGAGCCGGCGCCCCGTCTCGTCGAGGCTGGAACGGACGACGCGGCTGAGTGTGGCATCCCAGTCGGCCTCGGCCAGGTAGCCGCCGCAGTCCGACCATTCGCCGATGATCTCGGCCAGCCGCATGGCGGCAGCGGGATCGGGTGCCGAGCCGGCCTCCGAGGCGGCCTCCGGGTCGGCCTCGGCCTCGGCCTCGGCGGTCAGCAGACGGCGTCCGATCGATCGCAACGGTTCCGGCGAGCAATCGATGAGCATCTCGCGCACGGTGGTCACCGACGACGATCCGGTCCCCGAGCCGACGCCCACATCCTGGGCCATGTATCGCACCCGTCCGCCGATGTTGGCGTCGCCGTCGACCGGGCTCAGTTCACCGGCCAGGATCCGCATGAGCGTGGTCTTGCCGACCCCGTTGTTGCCGATCAACGCCGCGTGCGAACCGGGGCTGAGGGTGAACGAGACGTCGGTGAACAGCATCGACCCGCCCGGGTGAGCGTACCCCAGATCACTCACCGCGATATGGCTCATGAACCAAGCCTACGACGGGTCCGGTGTGGCGTGCCGGGAATTGCCGAGCGACGCGGCCACATCCTGGCTGGATCCGGGCGCCACGCTCATCGAAGCACGGGAATCACGCGCGAACCGGGGCGATATCGCCCGACTTCGCGCGTAACTCGCCACGAACCAACTCTGCAACATTCTGTTGCACAATTCTGCGGTCCGCCCTACTATGCAACACTATGTCCGACAGTTCCGATATCAAGACCGCGTCGGCGGACCGTCCACGCCACGACTCGTTCGCCGACGTGCGCGATCTCGCCTTCGACCCGGAGGTCGGTCATCCCCGCCGCCGGCTCATCCTCGCCATCATGTGCGGTGCGCTGATCCTGGTGGTCGCATCGGTCAGCTCCCTCAACGTCGCCATCCCCACCATCGTGCGGGCGCTCGACGCCACCCAGTCCGAGCAGCTGTGGATCATCGACGCCTACGCCCTCGTGTTCGCCGGGCTGCTGCTCCCGGCCGGTGCACTCGGCGATCGCTACGGTCGGAAGAAGGCCCTCCTCCTCGGGCTCGTGATCTTCGGCCTGGCCGCCCTCGCCGCCACCTTGGCCACCAGCCCCGAACAACTCATCGCCCTGCGGGCCGTCGCCGGGATCGGCGCCGCCTTCATTATGCCGGCCACCCTCTCGATCATCACGGTCGTCTTCCCGCCCCACGAGCGGGCCAAGGCCATCGCCGCCTGGGCCGGATTCGCCGGGGCCGGAGGGGCGATCGGCCCCCTGGCCAGCGGCGCCCTGCTCGAATACTTCTGGTGGGGCTCGGTGTTCTTCATCAATGTGCCGATCGTCATCGGGATGCTCATCGCCGTGGCCATCGTCGTGCCCCGGTCGCGAGAGGGCGACGGCGTGGCGCTCGATCCGGTCGGTGCGATCCTGTCGATTCTGGCCCTCGGCTCGCTGGTGCTCGGCATCATCGAGGGCGGTGAATGGGGTTGGACCGACGGACGCACCCTGGGCGTGTTCGCCTTCGCCGCCGTGACCGGCGCCGCCTTCGTCGCCTACGAACTGCAGTCCGACAACCCGATGCTCGACCCTCGCCTGTTCAAGATCCGCGGCTTCACCATCGGAGCGGTCACCATAACCAGCGCCTTCATGCTGCTGTTCGGCATGTTCTACGTGATCACGCTCTACCTCCAGTTCGTCCAGGGACACAGCGCCCTCGGAGCGGCGGTCCGCCAGCTGCCGGCGGCGGCCACCATGATCATCGTCGCCCCTCGGTCTCCTCTCCTGGTCGAGCGTTTCGGCGCCCACCGGGTGGTGCCGATCGGGTTCGTATTCCAGGCCGCCGGGTTTGCCCTGATGGCCTCGTTCGCCCCCGACACGCCCTACTGGTTGCTGGCTCTCGCCCTCGTGCTGCTGGCCGGCGGTATGGCCATGATGATGCCGCCGACCACCGAGGCCATCGTGTCGAGCCTGCCCCGGGAGAAGGCGGGGGTTGGCTCGGCGGTCAACGACACCGTGCGCGAGGTCGGCGGATCGATCGGCATCGCCCTCATCGGCGCATTGCTCGCCACCGGCTACCGGGACGGTATCGCCGACGTGCTCGGGGTCGTGCCCGAGCCGGCCCGGGAGGCGGTGTCCGATTCGATCGGCGGCGCCTACTTCGTGGCCGCCGAGGCACCCGGCGACGTGGGACGGCAACTGCTCGACGCCGCCGGCAGTGCCTACACCGACGGCATGCAACTGGCGTTCTCCGTCGCCGCCGCCATCGCGCTGGTCACCGCCGTCGTCGTGGCCTGGGCCCACCCGGGTCGTCACGCCGAGCCGATCTCGTCATGACCCGGGTGTCGCCGTCGCACGAAGCGCTGGATCCCCGGATCGTCCGCACCCGCGCCACCGTCGTCGCCGCCGCCACCGAGCTGCTGGCCACCGAGGGAATCGGCCGGCTCACGATCGACGCGATCGCCCAACGATCCGGCGTCGCCCGTTCCACCATCTACCGCAACTGGCCCGAGCGGGCCGACCTGTTGTTGGCGGCGTTCGAGTCGGTGGCCCGGCTCGACTGTCCGCTCGTGGTCTTCGGCTGTAGCGGCGACCATCTGGTCGGCGAGGCCTGTGGCGCGTCACCAGCCCGAACCGTCGAGGACCTTCGCCGGGTCGTCGACGCCCAGGGCCATCGCTTCATGTCGCTCCGCCAGTCGATTCTGGGAGCGGCGCTGGGGTCGATCGTCGCCGAGGCGAGGCACGATGAGGCCATCGCCGAGGCGCTGCATCGCTTCGGGCGAGCTCGTCGAGTGCCGCTGACCGACATCGCCACCCAGGTCGTGACAGCGGTTGGCGCTGATCCGAGAGTCGATCCCGACCACGCCGTCGAACGGTTCGTCGCACCGTTCTTCTATCGCCATCTCCTGTCCGGTGAGGTGATCGACGCCGATCTGGTGGCACAGCAGACCGAGATGCTGCTGTCGGATCTGGGGCTGGATTCCGAATAGGGAGTGCACGACCCGACCTCACCGACAGCGGAGTCGACGGCGAGCAAGTACGCTGGTCGCGGTGAGCCACAACGACGATTTCTGGTCCGGTTCGCAGCAGGATCGAGGAGAACCTACCGAGCAGTCGCCCTACTACGGAGACTCGGTGTTCGATCAGCCCCGCCAGCCTGGTGCCCAGGGCCCCCACGACCCCTATGGTCAGGATCCCTACGGCCAGGGCGGCTACGGGGGTGACCCCTACGGCGGCAATCCACAGGGTGACCCCTATGGCGCCGACCCCTACGAGGCCCAGCGTCGGGAGGAGGCCCGTCGTCGAGTGTTGGCCACCGGCCCCCATCAGTTCGACGAGCAATGGGGCGAGCCCGCCGATCCGTTCCAGGATCCGTTCGATCCGAACCGTGGCCGCCAGGACGAGTTCTCGGCCCGGCGCGGCCGCGGTGGCTTCATGGCCGCGTTCATCGGAGCCGCCATCCTCGTGGCGCTTGCCGCCGGCGGCTACGCCGTCTATTCCGTTCTCCAGGACACCAACGAGTTCGAAGCGGCCCCCGTCGCCGAGGACACGACCACCACCACACTGGCCACCACCACCACGGAGAGCACCACCACCACGACCCTTCCGGTCGGCATGCAGATCCAGCTCGTGTCCGACCAGTTCATCTGTAACGGCGCCGTGCAGGAGTTCGGGCTCATCACCGGCGCCACCCCCAACGAGGAGATCGCCTTCACCTCACCCCAGTCGCCCAACCTCAGCGCCGGTGAGGCCGACGAGAACGGTCGGCTGCCGATCCGGTGGTCGTGCACGGCCGATCAGGTCGGCACGGTCTGGGAGCTGACGGCCACCGGCGCCACCTCCGCCCTTTCGGCGACGACATCGTTCACCGGTGTGCCCGAGGGAACCGAGATCGTGCAGCAGCAGACGACCACCACCCAGGCCACCACCACAACTGCCGGCGAGGCCGGCGAGTTCACGGTCGTTCTCACCGAGAACCCGTTCACGTGCGACGGCGGGGCCCGGGTCTTCGGAACGCTCTCCGGGGCCACGCCGAACGGTCAGATCTCCTTCACCTCGCCACAGACCAGTGGTATCAGCCCGGGAACGGCCGATGAGGCGGGCACCCGCGCCATGCGCTGGTCGTGCTCGCCCGATCAGGCCGACACGGTGTGGGAGCTGACCGCAACCGACGACGCCACCGGGCGCTCCGTCACGTTCAAGCTGTCGGGCCAGCCGTAGGGTTCGAGTCGGCCGGTCGGACTCGCGGCGGCGTGTCCGTCCACCGGCCCCGACCAGCACCCCCACTCGGAACTTTTCCGGGTCGTCGACCCGGCAGGGGGTCGACGACCCGCCAAACCTGCGTGCGCGACGGTCGACGAAGCGGAAAACTTCGGTGGGGGGTCGGCTGTGGACCTCAGGCCAGCTCGGCCGAACCGAACCCGACACCGAAGCGCACGCACCAGATCACGACCGTGTCCAGGACACCAAGATCGACGTCGGGCGGTATCTCGTAGTTCTGTGACCCGATGTTGCCCTTGAGGTCGCCGAGATCGATGTACTCGTCGCCGAAGTCGTCGGCCGATGAGGCCAGGTAGACATTGAGATCCGGGCCGTTGTCGGTGGCGAAGTCCTCCTCGAGGCGAAGCACGCGCTGGGTGCCGCCGTCGGTCAGGACGACCGCGGTGCCGGCGGTCGGATGATCGCCGTCGACGAAGGAACCGGTGGCCGCCGTCCCGGGTCCGGACTCGTCGCCGGTGCCTTGAGCGGCTTCGTCGTCGGCGGAGTCGGTTGCGGCGGCGCCATCCTCGGCGTCGTCATCGGTCGTTGCCCCGTCGGCAGCGGCGTTCTCGGCGGCGGCGTCATCGACCGGGGCCGCCTCGGTGGTGGCGAAGACCGGTGCGGCCTCGGAGACCTCATCGTCGATGAACAGGGTGTGAACGCCGAAAACCCCGAAGGCCAGGAAGGCGACGAGGGCGGCTCCGGCGATGAGTGCGGGGGCCAGCCATTTGCGTTCGGTGAACAGTGACATGTGTGAATCCTCTGGTGAGTTGACGTTCTTCCAAGCGACTCAACCGAACCCTAACGGCGGGCGATTCCGGTGGCCCGGCTCGTTTCGCGAATGTTTCGGCTTCGGTGATGTGCCGGAGAGGTCAACTGCTCCAGACATCTGCCATCATGGCACTCGGCGGTCGGGCCCGCTCGGCCGCGTGCGAACGACCAAGGAGCATGGCCCCATGACCGAACTCGGCCCCCGGACCGCTGAGCTGTTGCCGACGCTGACCGTCGAGGAGAAGGCGGCGCTCACGTCGGGATCCGGATTCTTCCACATGACAGGCGTGGACCGGCTCGGTATCGCCGACTGGCTGACGACCGACGGTCCCAACGGAGCCCGAGGGTCGTCGCAGCTCGGATCGGGCGAGGCCAAGGCCACGTGCGTGCCCTGTGGCAGCGCCCTCGGTGCCACCTGGAACCCCGGTCTGGTCGCCGAGGTGGGGGCGATGCTCGGACGGGAGACCCGTACCAAGGCGGCCCGGGTTCTGCTGGCCCCGACCGTGAATCTGCACCGGGCACCGTTGGCGGGCCGCAACTTCGAATGCTTCTCCGAGGATCCGCTCCTGAGCGGGGTGCTGGCTGCCGCCTACATCCGTGGTGTGCAGTCCGAGGGGGTGGTCACCACCGTCAAACACCTCGTCGGCAACGAAGCCGAGACCGATCGGCTGACCAGCAACTCGATCATCGACGACCGGGCGTTGCGGGAGCTGTACCTGGTGCCGTTCGAGTACGCAGTGACCCGGGGCGGGACCCTGGGCGTCATGACGTCGTACAACCGCCTCAACGGACGCTACTGCAACGAGCAGCGGTGGCTGTTGACCGACCTGTTGCGCGACGAGTGGGGGTTCGACGGGTTCGTCACCACCGACTGGTTCGCCGGGGCCTTCACCGAGTCGGCGGCCGAGGCCGGCCTCGACATCGAGATGCCCGTCGGCGATCGGATCTACGGTTCCGTGCTGGCCGAGGCGGTGCGCGACGGCCGCGTGCCGGAGGAGACACTCGACCGGATCGCCGGGCGGCTCCTCTCGGTGTTCGAGCGCATCGGTGCCTTCGACGACGAACCTGCGGTCGAGCGGTCGATCGACATGCCCGAACATCGGGAGGTGGCCCGCCGGGCCGCAGTCGAGTCCATCGTGCTGTTGCGCAATGATCCGCCCGCCGGCGAGGCGGAATCCGGTGGTCCGATCCTGCCGCTCGACGTGGCGACGCTGTCGTCGATCGCCGTGATCGGACCCAACGCCGGTCGGGCCCAGATCATGGGCGGCGGCTCGGCCAACCTACGGCCCTTCCACCGCACGAGCCCGCTGGAAGCGCTGCGGACCCGCCTCGGCGACACGGTGACGGTCACCCATGCCGAGGGCTGCAACATCGACAAGGTGCCGCCGCTCCTTGCCGGTAGCGAGATCCGCACCCCCGACGGCGATCAGGGCTTCGTGCTCGACGTGTTCGACAACCGGAGCTGGGAGGGGGAGCCCCTCGGGCGCGCCACCCGGGACACCAGCAGACTCGTGTCGTCCGACGAACCGGTGACCGGCCACAAGACGACGGCCTACTCGGTCCGCGCTCATGGCCTCTACACCCCGAGCGTCTCCGGAACATTCGAGATCCAGGTCGTCCAGGCATCACCGAGTCGGCTCTTCGTCGACGGTGAACTGCTGCTCGACGGGATCACCGATCCACCTCCTCGCGGCAGCGCGTTCTTCGGCATGGGATCGGAGCCGATGACCCACGTCATGGACATGACGGCCGGCACTGACTACGAGATCGTGGCCGAGTACACAACCGTCGACGGCGTCCACCACACCGGCCTCGACCTGCGGGTTCGGGCGCCGCTTCCTGCCGACCCCCTGGGAGACGCGGTGGCGGCCGCCGCCGGGGCCGACGTGGCCGTGGTGGTCGTCGGCACCAACGACGACTGGGAGACCGAGGGTGAAGACCGTGCGTCGCTGGCGCTCCCCGGGGATCAGGACGCCCTGGTGGCCGCGGTGGTGGCCGTCAATCCCCGAACCGTCGTGGTGGTCAACACCGGCGCCCCGGTGATGATGCCCTGGGCCGACTCGGTCCCGTCGATCCTCCACTCGTGGCTCGGCGGCCAGGAGATGGCCGATGCCCTGGTCGACGTGTTGACCGGAGAGGCCGACCCGGGCGGACGCCTGCCCACGACGTTCCCCACCTGCATCGAGCACACCCCGAGCTTCGGCAGCTTCCCGGGCGACAACGGACAGGTCCCCTACCACGAGAGCGTGTTCATGGGGTACCGCTGGTATGACAGCCGGCGCATACCGACCCTGTTCCCGTTCGGACACGGCCTCTCCTACACGACGTTCGACGTGGGGTCGCCGGTCGTGACGACCGACGCCGTGTCGACGGTCGGTGCCGTGGCCGTGACCGTCGAGGTCCCGATCACCAACACCGGTGATCGCCGCGGCAGTCATGTGGTGCAGTGCTACGTCCGTCCCCACCAGGCTCGCCTGGCCAGGCCCGACAAGGAGCTCAAGGCGTTCGCCAAGGTGGCCCTCGATCCGGGGGAGACGACCACGGTGATGCTCCACCTCGATGACCGCAGCTTCGCCTACTGGGACCCGGCCCAACCCGAGTGGCCCGATCTTCGGGCGGCGACGGCCGCCACCATCCCGCAACTGCAGGGCGAGGAGCGGCGCACCGAACCGGGCTGGACGGTCGATGCGGGCACCTACGACATCGTCGTCGCCAACAGCGCCGTGGATCCGGTGGCGTCGGCGACGGTCGAGATCGTGGAATCCGAGGGCTGAGTCCTTCGTGCAGGTTCCCGTTCGTCTTGTCGCCGTTCTTCGACCCCAGGTGCATGCGGCGGTGCTGTCGGCCGTCGGCGTGGCCACCGTCGTCTTCACGGCCTCGCCGTTCCTCATCGACGAGGTGGCCGATCACTACGCGCTCGGTCTCACGTCCGCCGCCCTGATCAGCACGGGCCAACTCGGGGGATTCGGGTTGGCGTCGTTCGGCGCCGGCCGGATTCTGGCCGGGCGGAACCATGTGTTCGTGATGGCCTCGGCCGCGCTCGTCGCCATCAACCTCGCCTCCGCGCTGGTGCCGCCCTTCCCGGTCCTGGTGGCGCTCCGGATCGGTGCCGGACTGGCCATGGGGGTGACCGCCTGGATGGCGTGGTCGATGGTGTTCGGTGATGACGACGACACGAGTGAGGTCTCGATGGTGGGGCCGCTCGTCGGGGTGGTGGCCGCTCCGGTCATCGCCCCGGTCGTGCAGCTTGGCGGCATCGGGGCCGCCTATTCGATGCTGGCCGCCTGGGCGACGCTGCCGTTGCTACTGGCTTGGCTCCTGTCAGCGCCCGACGTGCCGGATGCGAGGTCCGCGCCGCGGTCGAGAACGGCGAACGCCTCGGGTTCGGCTCGCAGCGTGCGCCACGCACCCGTCCCGGTCGCCCTGGTCATCCTGATCGGACTCGCGTTGTTCTCGGCCGGCGGGTCGTCGGTGTGGATGTTCACCGCGGTGTTCGCCGAGGAGCGGGGCCTGTCGATCACCGTGCTGGCGTGGGCCTACAGCGCGAATGCAGTTGGCGGTGTGATCAGCGCCCGCTGGAAGGGACCGCGAGGCCCGGCCGGGATCTGGGTTGCGGCCACCGGCGGGCTGGCTCTCGTGATCTGCCTTTACGCCAACGGCACCTCCCAGCTCGCAGCCATGGTGCTGTGGGGCTTCTGCTTCTGGATGGGTCTGCCCGCCGCCTTCAGCCTGCTGGCCGCCAAGTCCCGCTATCCCGGGGAGCGAGCCGGTGACGCCCAGGCCTATCTCGCCGCCGGTCGGGTTCTCGGCCCGACGATCGGCGGGTTCACCCTCGACCAGGGTGGCACGACGGCGCTCGGGTTCGTGGCGGCCACCATCATGATCGGTGCCGGTTTGATGCTTGTGGCGACGGCTCGAACCGGGAACAAACACCCCGAATTCGGTGTTTTGTAGTTGTTGTCGAGCAAATTGGCCGATTTTCGGCCGATACTGGACAGAGACAAAGCCCGGAGAAACAAGGCCCGGCACGGAGGTTCCAGCCAGACATGGCTATGTATTCATCAACTTCAGCAACGATTCCCGTCATTCAGACCGATGAGGCGACACGCACCCAGTTCCTGGTGCGGGTTTACCAGCACCTGGCGCTCGCCGTCGTCGCCTTCATGGGATTCGAGTGGTTGCTGTTCACGACCGGAGTGGCCGAACGATTCGCCACGTTCCTGTTCGAGACCGGAGGGTTCGCCTGGCTGCTGATCCTCGGTGGTTTCGCCATCGTGAGCGCCATCACGTCACGGGCGGCCTACAACTTCGCCAGTCCAAACGCCCAGTACGCCGGGCTGTTCGGGCTGGCCGCCGCCGAGGCCGTCATCTTCGCCCCGTTCCTGTGGTTCGTGTTCAACACCGAGTCGGGCACGACCGACGTCACGCTGGCCGCCGTCACCACGCTGATCGGCTTCGCCGCTCTCACCGTCGTGGCCATGGTGACCCGCAAGGACCTGTCGTTCATGCGGCCCCTCATCATGTGGGGCGGCATCGCCGCGATCGGTCTGATCATCGCAGCGGTCATCTTCGGGTTCACGCTCGGTCCGATCTTCTCGGTGGCGATGATCGCCCTGGCCGGAGCGTCGATCCTGTATCAGACCCAGACCATCGTGCGCCAGTATCCGGCGGGCGCCTATGTGGGCGCCGCCGTCAGCCTGTTCGGCTCGCTGATGCTCATGTTCTGGTACGTTCTGCGCCTCTTCGTGGGCCGCGACTAGAAGTCACCAAGACCCGGCGTCGCGTTCTCACGCAGCTCGTCGAGGGCTGCTTCGAGATCGCCGTCGGTGATGACGGGCTCGTCGGTGCCGTCCGGACCGGAGCGGTCGAGCACCACGAGCACCGATCGTCGCACGAGTTCCTTCATGAACGACGCCGTCACCCCCTCGGTCCGCCCGACGACCGAGTCGAGGGTCGTGAGCTCGCACTCCACCCCTCCGAGATACAAGTCGAGCAACCGCCGCCGCTCCCGCTCGCCCGGCAGGCCGATCTCGACCGAATGGTCGATGCGGCCCGGCCGGGCGGCCAGCGCCGGTTCCAACACCCCCGGCTGGTTCGTGGTGAGCACGAACAACACGTCATCGGTGGCGGCCAGTCCGTCCATCTCGTTCAACAGGTTGAACAGCAGCGGGTGCCCTGGTTCGTCGTAGTGGCCGCGGGCGGTGGCGATGATGTCGACGTCTTCGATCACCAACATCGCCGGGGTCAGGTCTCGGACGATGGCCGCGGCGTAACCGAGGGCACCCAGGCTGGCTCCTTCGAGGACCACGGTCGTGCGATCGGGCATGGCGTTCATCAGGTAGCCGACGGTGTGGGTCTTCCCGGTCCCCGGCGGACCATGGAGGAGGAGTCCTCGCTTCAGGTGCTGGCCGGCCGCCAGCAGCTGTGTGGCCCGTCGACCGATACCGATGGCGTGCCGTTCGATTGAGTCGAGCACGCTGTCGGCCAGGATGACGTCATCGGCGGCCACCGTCGGACGGTCCCAGAACGTGACGCCGAACTGTCCGTAACGATCGACCCGGAACGCCAGGACCTTCGCCCGGTACACGTTGAAGCGCAGCCGTAGTCGCTCGATCTCGCCGAGCATTGCCGTCGCCGTCGCCTCGTCGGCGGCGAACACCTCGATGCGAGGCCCATGCTCGTGTCTGTCGCCCGGATCGAGACACACGGCCGCCGGCCGTCCGTCGAGATGGACCAGCCAGATGGCCATGGTCACGCACCGGAGGTTCTGGTCGCGGGCGATCGGGTGCTCCTGATAGGAGGGTGGGATGATGTCGCCCGGTCCCCGGAACCGGCCACTCAGCAGCGCCGAGAACGAGAACGCTCCCCAATGGTGCAACTCGGGGCTGAGCCCCAGGCACTCGGCGCCGGGGTCGTCGGCCAGCAGATGATCCATCGCCAACTGGAAGTTCGGTCGCTCCACCGCCGGAAGCTCCTGCCCGACCGGAGCCACATCCGCGGGATCCACACCCAGGTGATCGACCACCCGATCCCGAACTTGTCCCCCCTCGGGCGGACCGATGCGATGGATCTCCTGCATGAACCGGTGGTAGGTGGCCACGAACCGTCGGAGTTCCTCCGGGTCGATGTCGGATGTGGTCGCCTCGTCCGTGCTGGTCATGGACCCAAGGTAGCCGTCGTCGGAAGCGTCCTCTCGTCGGTTCGGGCCCGGCCGTGCAGCTTGTCATCGGACCGGACGATCGACCTGGTGTCGCCGGATCGCAGGTACGAGAACAGTTCGACCAGGGGCATCGGTTTGGCGAAGAGGAATCCCTGGCCGAGGCGGAACCCCGCCGTCAGCAGCTGATCGACCTGTTCCTCGGTCTCGATCCCCTCGGCGATCGGCTGCTGCATCGTGCCGCGGGCCAGGTTGCAAATCGAGGCCACCAGCTCGCTGCCGCCCTGACGGTTCATGGCGTTCACCAACGATCGATCGATCTTCACGTGGGTGAACGGTGACTCGATCATCTGGTTGATCGACGACCAGCCGGAGCCGAGATCGTCGGTCGCCACGCCGACACCGAGCGACTGCAGCCGTTCGAACGCCTGCGCTCTCAGCTTGGCGTCGGCCAGCCGCTCGGTCTCGGTCAACTCGAGAATCAGCCGCGACGGGGTGACGTCGCCCTGGGTCAGCTGCGCCTCCAGAAACTCGACGAGCTTGGGATCGGCCATGTGGGACGCCGAGATGTTGACGCTGATGAAGAGCTGATCCTCATCTTCTCGACGTAGTATCTGGAGCAGTTCGATCGCCTGACGGACCATCGAGCGGCCCAGTAGATGGCTCAGACCGTGGGCTTCGATGACGGGAACGAAGGTATCGGGCATCGCCGTGGACCCGTCGGCCTGCGGCCATCGGGCCAGCAGCTCGGCCCCGGCCGGTCGGCCGGTTCGCATGTCCACGATTGGTTGCGCCCAGGCCACGATCTCGTTGCGCTCGAGCGCAAGCTGCACCCGATCGGCGAGTGAGTGGCGCTCGATCTCTGCTCGCATCAGGTCCGCGGTCGCGGTGACCATCTGGGCCTTGCCCTTCTTCTTGGCCTCCTGCAGGGCAAGGCTGGCCTCGGCCAGCAGCGCCTCGGGGTCGACGTCCCCGGCCGGCCGCCATGTGGATCCGAGGCTCATCGCCATCCGGCGTTCCAACGGTCCGTTGTGGTCGAGCACGATGGACGTGATTCCATCCTGTTCCTCGGTCGTGAGACAGCGGTTGTTGATGGCCAGGAACTCGTCGCCCCCGAGCCGGGCCAGGAACCAGCCGTCGAGCTGGTCGGCCATGGCTCGGGCCAGCTGGCGCAGTGCCTCGTCGCCGTGGTGGTGGCCGAGATGGGTGTTGATCCATTTGAAGTCGTCCAGGTCGCAGATGACCACGTGTGTCTCTTCGCCTGCTGCGGCCCGGCGATCCAGCTCGACGGTGGCACCGAGCCGCGACGCCAGCCCGGTCAGGGGATCCACGAGCGCAAGGGTGGCGGCCCGGGCCCGCTCCCGAAGAAGGTTCGCTTTGATGCGCTCGAAGCCGAGGATGCCGGCGGCCAGCGGTGCCGACAGGGTCAACACGGCGAGGGTTTCGAGCACCAGGCCATGGCTCACGAAGGCGACGACGTAGGGGATCGCGTAGGCGAACATCAGCGGCTGGGCGGACACCTTGAAGCTCTGGGGAAGAAGGATGGCGTCGGTGGCCAGGCCGTAGCCCAGAACGAACAGCACCACCCATGCCACCCGGGAGTCGTCGAGCCTCGTCCAACAGAAGATGGGCAGCATGGCCCAGACCACGCCGGACAGCCAGACGCCGGCGGCCTGGGCCGAATCCCCGTTGCCCCACACCCGGTTGAACCAGCCGAGCGTCGTCAACGCCACCAGCCCCGACCACGCGATCAGCAGCCGGGGATCGACCAACCCGCGGAGCGCGAGCGGAACGAGCGCTGCGATCGCCAGGATCCCGAGCGTGTCGATGGTGCCGACACGGGAGTGCTGCGCGTCGAGCAATTCGCTTTCGAGTTGTTCGACGTCGACGCCGTCGGTGCCGACCCGCACCCCGGCCACCGACGAGGGTCCGTTGGGCTCATCGGACGCGCCCTTTTGAGAGATACCAGAGATACAGGTCCCATCGGTGCGTGCCAAGGTGGAATTGAGCAGGCCGGCCACCACACCGGGTCCCTGTCGTTCGCGGGCGAAAACGGTCACAAGTGGTCGAAATCACCCGCGAACGCACAGGGGCGTCGTCGCCCTCGCCGCCCTTGGACTAGATCATCTAGTCCAGGGAGTCGCGGACCGAGTCGATGGCGTCGTCCGCCTTGTCCTTGGCGTCCTCCACCTTGTCCTTGGCCTCTCCGGCCATCTCGTCGCGCTCGCCCTCGCGTTTGAGCTCGTCGTCACCCGTGAGATCGCCTGCGGCCTGCTTGAGTCGTCCTTCGACCTTGTCTCGTTCACCAGCCATTGGTTGTGTCCTTTCATTGGCATTCGATGCTGAACGAGTACCCATTCGCCGTCGCGATTATTCACCGTCGCCCGCGACGAGTCGGTAGCGGATCGGGCCGCGGGCAGTGGCCGGGTCCTCGACAACGACCCCTTTCTGCACCACCTCGATGGATCCGTCGTCCGCCAGCGACCGTGCGATCCGGCGGACATCGTCCATCACCGGCCGCCATGTCGGCGAGGCGACGCAACGGGCGACGTCGGAGGGGCAGATGGTCTTGTCGTCGCCGCGGGCCGAGAGCAGCGCCAGCACCGTTGCGGCGATACGTGCGTCTCGGCCCTCGGCCGTCGGCTCGCTCCACCACGGTTCACCCCGCTCCCCGAGCGCGATCTTGGCCCGGTGCACCCGGTCCCTCGCCGACCGAACCGCAGCCTCGTTCTCGCCGGCTGCCCGCACGGCCCGGCGAGCCGCCATCAGCTCGCGGACGAGCTCGGACGCAAACGGCTCGGGAATCGTGGGGTCGCTGGCCCGCCACCGCCGCCCGTTCACGATGATGTACCGGCCATCGTCGGTCCGCTCGACGCCGTCACCGGTTTCGGGCCGAGGGCTCATGCGGCGGTCGGGCTCAGATCGTGACGAGATCGGGGTTCTGGCCGGCGTCACTCATGCCTCGTCGCACGTCCACCGTGACCAGCACCGCGATACCGGCCACGAAGAAGAAGATGAGCGAGATGATGGCCTGACGTTGCGAGCCGGTGATCTGGTTGACGACACCGAACAGCAGGGGTCCGATCCAGGTCGTGCCCCGGGAGGCGATCTCGTAGAAACCGAAGTACTCGCCCTCGGAGTCGGACGGAATCATCTGGGAGAACAGCGAGCGGGCGATGGACTGCGAGCCGCCGAGAACCAGGGCGAGGATTGCGCCCATGATCCAGAGTTTGGTGATCGAGTCGAGAAAGCCGTAGGCGTAGATGACGAGACCGGCCCACACCGCGAGGTTGATGATGAGCGCCTTCTTCGCGCCGATCCGCTCGGCCCACCGGCCGAAGCCCATGGCCCCCGGTGTGGCCACGAACTGGATCATCAGCACGAGGAGGAGGAGGGTTTCGGCCTCGGCGTCGAGTTCGTCGGCGGCGAAGGACGTGGACACGGCGATCACCGTCTGGATGCCGTCGTTGAAGATGATGTACGCGATCAGGTAGCGGAAGGTGACGGGGTAGCGGGTCCACAGTTCCTTGCCTGTCGAGGCAACACCGCGGAGCGAGAACCCGATCCAGCCCTGCCCGGCAGGCTTGGTGCGGGCCGGCAACCGGTTCCTCAACCGGCGGTGCGTGAACAAGGCGATGAAGACCGCAGCCCACACACCGGCACCGCCGAGGCTGATGCGAACGGCCAGCCCGGTGTCGTCCATCAGGGCGATGAGGGCGAAGTTGAGTGCCAGGTAGATGCCGCCGCCGACGTAACCGAAGGCGAACCCGTCGGACGACACCCGGTCCCGCAGCTGGGGCGGCGCGATCTCGGGGAGGTAGGAGTTGTAGACGACGCCGGCTGCGGCGAAGCCGATCGCGCCGAGCACGAACAGTGCCCCGCCGAGCAACACGTTGGCGCCGGTCACGAAGAACAATGCGGCGGTCAGGAGGCTGGCGCCGTAGGCCAGCGTGACCAGCAGCCGTTTCTTGTGCGGGGTGTGGTCGGCCACCGTTCCGATCAGCGGGAGCAGGATCACCTGGACCACGGCGGAGAGGGCCACCGCGAAGGGGAAGAACGACGCTTCGTCGATCGTCCATCCCAGCAGATCGACGCCGCCGTTGTCTTCGGCCAGTTCGAACAGGTAGGGGCCGAGCAGCGCCGTCAGCACCGTGGTGGTGTGGGCGGACCAGCCCCAGTCGTACATCTTCCAGCCGAAGATCTCGCTCTTGTCGTAGGCCGCGTCGAGCTCGGCCGTGATCGAGGCGCTGGTCATTGCGAATCAGAGTATCTCAGCGGCGTCGGTAACGGGAGCGACTGTAATCTGGTCCAACTCTCAACCGACAGGAGAGGCTCGGGAGGACAGGAGGACCGTGCAGCCGACCGATCACCACGAACAGTTCCTGGCCGCCGGCCGATGGAGCGATCGCATCATCACACCGCTGGCCCGTCTGGACGTTCCGGACTCGATCCGGTTGACCGGTGATCGGCCGATCCTGTTCGCGGGCAACCATCGCAGCCTGTTCGACGTGTTCGCCACCCTGGCGGTGCTCGGGCGGTTCGAGGTGTCGAGCCGGATTCTGATTCGCGCCGACCTCGTCGACAGTGGTGCCACCGGCGTGTTGCTCCGCCGGCTCGGTTCGATCGCCACCTCTCGCATCAACCGTCAGGCCGCGGAGGACACGGCGGTGGAGGCGCTCGACAAGGGGCAGACGGTGTCACTGATGCCCGAGGGGCGGCTCGTTCCACCCGGCGAACGTTCCGAAACCGGAGTCGGCCCGGGTCGACCAGGTCTGTCCCGCATCGCCCGCCGGTCGGGCGCCGCGGTTATCCCTGTGGCGTTCGTGGGCACGGACCGGGTGTGGCCCCGAGGTTCGCTGCCCCGGATGCAATGGCCCCGGCCCGAGGTCAAGATCCGGTTCGGCGAGCCGCTGGAGATGACCGGCGACGACGACCAGGCCAACGTCGACGCCTTCATGACCGAACTCGGCCGCCTGGTCCGGCATCACGAATCCGCCGCCTGATAAACCTCCGAACAGCCCGGCACCCACCGGCGAACCGGCAGATTCCTTGCGCGCCGGGCGCGCGAAAATCCCTCCGATTCGCGCCGTTCGGGTCTAGCTGTAGTAGCCGGCCTCCTCGATCGTCTCCTCGGTGATGCCGAGCATGGGGATGACGAGGAGGAAGGCCAGCCCGCCCAACGCGGCGAACACGCCTCGGGCGCCGATCAACTCGGCACCCAGTCCGGCCGCCGCCGCACCGGCCGGCATACTGCCCCACGCCATGAGGCGGTAGCCGGCGTTGATGCGACCGAGCATGTGGTCGGGCACGATGGCCTGGCGGAGCGACACGGTGATGACGTTCCAGATCATGCCGAGCACACCGACGGCGGCGAAGGCGACGCCGATCACAACCACCGACGAGGTGGCGGCCAGCGCCGCCGGAAACAGGCCTGCGAACGCCACGTTGAGCACGAGCAGGCGCCGGCGCCCGACTGATTTCGAGACCCTGTCGGCCACCACACTGCCGATGAGCGAGCCGACCCCGACGGTCGCCCAGAGCAGTCCGAAGCCGGCCTCGCTCAGACCGAGCGGACCGGGAGCCACGGCGTACACGGGCAACAGTGCCTCGACGGCGCTCGACACGAAGTTCATACCGCCCACCAGGATGGCCAGCGTTCGCAGCAGGCGGTTGGCCCAGAGGTACCGGAGCCCCTCGGCGATGTCGGCCCGCAGCCTGGTCCGTGAACCGGAGCGCACCGGCCGGTAGGAGCCAGTCAGGACCATGAGCGTCACCGCGGCCACGACGTAGGCTGCGCCGCTGCCGATGAACGCCCAGGTCAAGGCCACCCCCGCGATGACGCCGCCGAGCGGTGGGCCGACGAACTGGTTCATCGACAACTCGATCGCCCCGAGCCGCCCGTTGGCCTTGGGGAGTTGGCTCTGGTCGACCACAGTGGGCATGATCGACTGGGCCGCCGTGTCGAACAGCGTTTCCAGCACGCCGAGACCGAAGGCCACCGCGAACAGGATTGGCAGCGTGACCATGTCGGCGCCGACGAGGGCGGCCAACCCGCCGATTGTGGCCGCCCGGGTCAGGTTCACCGCGGCCATGGTCCGCCGCCGATCCAGACGATCGGCCAGGGCCCCGGCCTGCAGGGCGAACAGGAGCCAGGGGAGTCGAGCGGCGAACGTCACGCCGGCCACGGCCGACGGTGACCGGGTGATCGTGAGGGCCAGGAGGGGAAGTGCGACCCGGAACACGCCGTCGGCCAGATTGGATGCCGCCGAGGCTGACCACAGGCGCCAGAAGTTGGCCCCAAGCGGGCTTTGATCCGCCGGGGTGGTCGGGGTGGTCGGGGTGTCAACCATCGGTTCCACGGTCGTCGGTCTTCACCGTTGGGAACCCGGTCAGCGCAAGATGCACGAGACGGCTACTGGCGGGCCGTTGGGACTCGTTGATGGTCCGCTCGGCGTACGGGGCGAGCAATGCCTGAAAACCCTGGACGATCTCGATGAGTTCGTCGGGCGTGAGATGGATCTCGTCGCTGACGAAACTCGACGCTTTCCGCCATTCGATCGGATTGTCGGTCTGACGCTCGAGGTAATCGCCCAGCATCCGCTGCTCAACCGCCACCCATTGCCGGCCCCACAGCTCGGCGGCGGCGAGCACCTCGGGGGAGTCCTGCGCCTCCTTGGGAATGCCGTGGCCGCGGGCTTTGAGGCGCCATCGCCGCTTGCGCCCATCGTCGTCTTCGCTCCGCTCATCGGGTTCGACGAAGCCGAGCTCAGCCAGGGTTCGGAGGTGGTAGCTGCAGGCCGACGGGCTGAGATCGACCGCAGACGAGCACTCGGTGGCCGTGGCCGGCCCGTCGCCCAAGTACGAGATGATCGCAACGCGGGCCGGGTGGGAGAGGGCGCGGATGACCGTGGGATCGGTCATCTCGATGTAGCCTCCCATGCTCATGGGTGGCTCCCCAGCGACGATCTGCAAACTCTGAAAATCATTTTTCGAAAATAACTTTTCAGAAATCGATTGTCAAGAGCCGTGAATCGGCGGTGATTCAGTGGAGCGAGATCACGAGCAGTGCCAAAGCCAGGTGATAGGTGGCCATCACGGCGAGAGGGGACCACCGGCGCTGCACCACGAATTTGTTGTCGGCCAGGGTCAGATCCGATACAGCGAACGTGGCCGCGCCAAGGGGGGCCGCCCAATGGCCACCCCACCACGACGCCACCGCCATCGTGGCGATCACGGCAACGTAGGCGATCACCGGTGCAAACAACTGCGGGGCGTTTCGCCGAACCGACGGCAGCAGGTGTCGCAGTGCGATGACCAGACAGCCGGCGAGAACCGCCGCGCCCACGGCAACCGCCCAGGCCGGCGCCGCCTCACCGCGGCTGATGAATCCGACGACGAACGCCACGTGTCCGAGTAGAAACGAGACCAGCCCGGTCCGGAACAGCTCGGGCCGCCACATCAGAGCCACGTCGCCGCCAAGGCACAGGAGCAGTCCGACAAGGAACCACCGCTGCTGGGTCGGGTCGGCGGCATCGGCCAGCGCGGCCAGGGCGAACAGTCCGGTGGTGACGACAGGCTTCGTCAGCCACCCCAGCCACGGGCTCGTCTCGGCGCCGCCCTGTCCGGGCCGTCGGCTGTACCAGTTCACGGCTGCGACAACGGCGGTCGCTATGGCCAGGGCCGTCATCATGGACGTACGCTACTGTCGACGGCGTCGGAGGCCAATGTGTCACCTCCATCATTCCCGACTAAAGTGATCGGGAATTCGGTCAACGGCGACCAGATCTCCGTCCCCGACCCAACTCCGAGGAGCCCCAACCGTGTCCGACGCATCAGCCGATTCCAGCCCCGATTCCTGGGGGTTCGAGACCCGCCAGATCCACTCCGGCCAGGAGCCCGACTCGGCCACCGGCGCCCGGGCGGTGCCGATCTACCAGACCACCGCCTACCAGTTCCGCGACTCCGAACACGCGGCCAACCTGTTCGCCCTGGCCGAGCCCGGCAACATCTACACCCGGATCATGAACCCGACCCAGGGGGTGGCCGAGATCCGGCTCGCCGCGCTGGAAAACGGTCTGGCCTCCACCGCAGCCGGCGTGCCGGGTGGCCTGGTCGTATCGTCGGGCCAGGCGGCCGAGACGATGACCATCATGAACATCGCCGAAGCCGGTGACCACATGGTGGCGTCCGCCGCGCTCTACGGCGGCACCTACAACCTCCTCCACTACACCCTCCCGAAGTTCGGCATCGAGACGACGTTCGTCGAGGATCCCGACGACCTCGACGAGTGGCGGGCCGCCGTCCGTCCCAACACGAAATTGTTCTACGGCGAGTCGATCGGCAACCCGAAGAACAATGTGCTCGACATCGAGGGTGTGGCCGGTGCAGCCCACGACGCCGGGGTGCCGCTCGTCATCGACAACACCGTCGCCACCCCGTACCTCATCCGTCCGCTCGACTGGGGTGCCGACATCGTCGTCCACTCCGCCACCAAGTTCCTCGGCGGCCACGGCAACTCGATCGTGGGGGCGATCATCGACGGCGGCTCGTTCGAGTTCTCCGACGCCGACCGCTACCCCAACTACAACACCCCCGACCCCAGCTACCACGGCCTCAACTACTGGCCGATGCTCGGAGCCGGATCGTTCATCGCCAAGGCGCGGGTCCAGTTGTTGCGCGACATCGGCGCCGCCGTCAGCCCGTTCAATGCCTTCCTCTTATTACAGGGTCTGGAGACGCTGTCGCTGCGTATGGAGCGCCACGTCGAGAACGCCCAGGCGGTGGCCGAGTGGCTCGAGGCTCGCGACGAGGTCGAGTCGGTCAACTACGCCGGCTTGGCGTCATCGCCGTGGCACGCGGCGGCCGAGAAGTACTCGCAGGGCCGCGGCGCCGGTTCGGTGCCGTCGTTCATCATCAAGGGCGGTTTGGATGCCGGTCGGGCCTTCGTCGACGCGCTGGAGCTGCACAGCCATGTGGCCAACATCGGCGACGTGCGGTCGCTGGTCATCCACCCGGCATCGACCACCCACAGTCAGCTGACGCCAGAGGAGCAAGCGTCGACGGGTACGCACCCGGGTCTGGTGCGGCTGTCAGTCGGTCTCGAGTCGCTCGACGACATCCTCGCCGACCTCGACAACGGCTTCCGGGCGGCCAAGAGCGCCCTGTAGCCCGCCGGCGATCGCCCAACCCGACCACGCTCTCCTGCGCGTTCGCGGGTGATAACGACCACTTTTGACCGTTATCACCCGCGAATGACCAGGGGGTGGGCTGGCCGTCAGCGGCGGATGGCGATCAGCGATTTGGCGGGGAGGAACGACACGACCGTCTCGTCCTCGATGGCCGACGACGGGAACAGCTCGATCATCTCCTTACGGCCGATCAGGTCGGTCTTGTCGGCGGCGGCCAGCGCTTGCTCCATGGTGGACCACCGGGTGTGGACCAGTGGCCAATAACGCTCGACCAGTGCCCGCCCGTAGCGAGGCAGGAACTGCTGGCCGGGGAAGAGCACATGGGGTTCGAGCGGAAACGCCCGGTTGGGTGTCTGGATCCAATGCCTGTCGGCAAGCCGGCGGACGGAGTCGGCGAACATCTGCCGTCGGGCACGATCGCCGACATGCTCGATGGTCGAATTGGAGAACACCAGATCATAGGACCCGGCGAGCACGTCAGCCGGAGGATCACAGGCATCACCCGTGCGGTCGTCGTGCCAGTCGACAGCAGGACTGTATGCGTTGACATCGTCCCACAGGTTGAGGGTGGTGAGGCGCGCCGGCCGGTAGGGGAGCCGCTGCCAGAAGTCGAGTGTGCCGCCCAGGTCGATGACGTGCATCTCGGGGAGATCGGGAAAGGTGGCGAGCATGCGGTCAGCCCGTCGGGCTCGCGCCTTCGCCCCAAGCGAGCTGGGGGAGTCAACCAGAAACTGTCGTATGCCGCCCATGTGGATCGTTGTCAATCCTAGTCGCACCGAAGCCACACGATCGTCGTCTCCTCGAGTATTCGACGGTTGAGGCGACCACGCATGGGATGACCGGGTGGTGGTACAACTGGTTGATGGTCGCCACCACGCAGGCCGACGGTTCGCCCGGTGAAACCGGTCGCAGGCCGGCCTCCGCCCTCCTCGAGCTACGGGCCCCGTTCGAGATGTGGCTCAACATCGTCGGGTCACCCCGCGGCCTGGCGATCCCCGAGGCCGTCCCCCGGCACGTGCTCGTCCTACCCGGGCTGGCAGCGTCCGACGTGTCGACGAGACCGCTGCGGCGGCTGCTCCGCCGCCTCGGCCACCATCCGCACGCGTGGGGGCTCGGCCGCAACGTCGGACCGACGCAACCGATCATCGCCGGCCTCGACCACCTTCTCGTCGACACCGTCAGGCGGTCCGGGCGCCGGCCCGTGATCATCGTCGGGTGGTCACTCGGCGGGTTGTACGGCCGCTTCCTGGCCCAACGCCATCCGAATCTGGTGGAACAGGTGATCTCGCTCGGCAGCCCGATCAACCTCGACCACCGTGACCCCACCCGTACCGACGGCTGGGCCGATGAGATGGACCGCCGCCACCGGTTCGCCTATCACCGGGGGTCGGTCGATCTCGACTCGATTCCCCGTCCGTCGACATCGGTCTACACGAAAACCGATGGCGTTGTTCCCTGGCAGACGTGTCTGCAGAGTGAGGATCATCAGTCGGAGAACGTGGAGGTGTGGGGCAGCCACTGTGGGCTCGGCGTCAACATGTCGGTCTCGCATCTGATCGCCGACCGGCTCGCTCAGGAGCCGGGGACCTGGTCGCCCTATCGACCGGGTCTGCCGATGTCGCTACTCTTTCCCTGATGCGACAGCTGACCGGTATCGACGCCAGCTTCCTGGCGATGGAGGGGCCGGGCACGGTCGGGCACATCACCGGCGTCACGATCCTCGACACCTCGACCGCACCCCACGAGTGGACCTTCGACGTGTTTCGCCGCCATCTCCTGTCGCGGCTCAACCACATCCCGATCTTCCGTGAGCGGCTGGTCGAGGTGCCGTTCGGACTCGACCGCCCCTACTGGGTGCCCGACACCGACTTCGACATCGACTACCACCTGCGCCACATCGGCCTCCCCGGCGAGGGCACCCGGGAACAGTTCGCCGAGCAGGTGGCCCGCATCCACGGGCGACCGCTCGACCGCCGTCGCCCGCTGTGGGAGCTGTATGTGGTCGACCGGGCCCACGGCGATCTGCGGGCGCTGGTGGGCAAGATCCACCACGCCGCGATCGACGGCATGTCAGGTCAGGAGATCCTGGCCACGCTGGTCGACACCGACCCCGAGGCGCCACTGGCCGACGACGTCGGGTTGACACCCCTCACCGACACCTCGGACGACGTCGCCATCGCCGCCCGAGCGGCCATCAACCTCGCCGGATCACCGATCCGGATGGGACGGGCGGCCGTACATCTGGCCCGCAGCCTGCCCGTGTTCGGTGAGATGCTGGGCAAGGCCGGTCCGCTGGCCCGGGGCGACGAGTCGACCCGTGAGCTACTGGCCCGATTCGGTGGCGCTCCGCCGACGCCGTTCAACAAGGCGATCGGTCCACACCGCCGCTGGAGCTTCTCCTCGGTGTCGCTACCGAAGGTCAAGGAGATCAAGAACGCGGCCGGTACCACGGTCAACGACGTGGTCCTCGCCGTGGTGGCCGGGGTTCTCCGCACCTGGCTGACCGACAACGGTGGCCTGCCCGACCGTCCGCTCACGGCGATGGTTCCGCTGTCGGTCCGCACCGACTCCCAGAAGAAACAGATCGGCAACTTCGTGTCGTCGACCATCGCCACGCTGGCCACCCACGTCGACGACCCGGCCGAACGCCTTCGGGAGATCCACGAGGGCATGGTGTCGGCGAAGGCCCAGCACGGAGCGTTGCCCGCCGATCTGCTGACCGACATCACCCAGGTGGCGCCACCGGCGGTCACGGCGCTGGCCGCCCGACTGGTCGCATCGACCCGCCTCGCCGACCGGGTCACCCCGCCGTTCAACCTCGTGGTGTCGAACGTTCCCGGTCCACCGGTGCCGCTCTACATCGCCGGGGCGAAGATGGTGGCCCAGTACCCGGTGTCGGCCATCGTCGACGGCGTGGGTCTGAACGTCACGGTGCAGTCCACCAACGACAACCTCGACTTCGGGTTCGTGGCCGACCGTGACCTGGTGCCCGATCTGTGGGCGATGTCGGACCTGGTCCAGCCGACACTCGACGAGTTGGCCGGAGCGGTGCTGGAGTAAGCCGCTGAAACCGCCTCTAACGGCACCGTTGCACTTGTGTGTCGGTGCCGAATCGGTGGAACCCGGTGGCCGATAGGGTCGTCGGACGGGGTATACAACCTCAACAGGGGAGGGTTCGCCATGAGGCGCCGACGTTCATTCCGATCACCACTCACGAATCTGGTGTTGCTGCTGACAGTCGTTTTGCTGGCCGCGTCATGCGGCAGCTCGGACTCCGGGGACGCAGCCACGGAAGCAACCGAGGAATCCGGGGAGGACACAGCGGCTGACTTCGCCGAAGAGGACGAGGGTGGATTCGAGGTCGACGATGCAGGGAGCGACGAGTCGGCCGACTTCAACGCCGACGAGGAAGCACCCGCCGATGAGGAGGCCGAGGTGGAAGCCGATGAGGGCGAGGCCGCCGGCGGCAGTGGCGACGGGTCCAACCTCGGATCCGCCGGTGGCGCGGCCACGCCCCTGACCGCCGCCGACTTCGGCCGGAAGATCATCTTCACCGCCGACATCACCGTCGAGGTCGACGACGTGGCCGCCGCCGGTGACCAGGCCACCGACATCATCGCCTCGGTCGGCGGCTTCGTGTTCGGCCAGGAGACCCAGGGCGGCAGCCAACCCCAGTCGGTGCTGGTGTTCAAGGTTCTGCCCGAGGACTTCGACCGGGCCGTCGAGGCGCTCGGCGGGGTCGGCGAGCTCCGCAACCAGGTCATCTCGGCCGACGACGTCACCGAGCGGGTCGTCGATCTCGAAACCCGGATCGAGGTGGCGGAACTCGGCGTCAACCGGCTGCGGACCACCCTGGAGGGAACGCAGGATCTGGAGGATTACGCCGAGCTCGAGCGGCTCCTGCTCGAACGGGAGAGCGAACTCGAACTCATGCGGGGCCAGCTCCGCACGCTGCAGGACCGTATCGATCTGGCCACCATCACGCTCCGGCTGGTGCAGGACGCGGTCAACCACTCGATGGCGCTGAGCACCTCGATCTACCACGCCCAGGACGACGGCGCCTCGTGCCCCGGCAACGACGATTCCAGCGTCGAGTCGGGCACCGACATCACCGTGTGTTATGAGGTGGTCAACACCGGTGAGGAACCGATCACCGACATCGTCTTCATCGACACTGCCCTCGGCGTCGACTCCACCGACGATCTGATCCTCGTCTTCGGCGACCTCGACCGCCTCGACGGCGGCCAGAGCCTGATGCTGGCCTGGGAGGGGACGGCCGACCGGCGCACCCAGTTGCGACCAAAGGTCACCGGCACACCGATCACCACCGAGGGGGAGCCGGCCGGACCGTCGGTCGACGCCCGAGGTGAAGGATTCATCGACGCCTTCGAGCCCGAGCGTGATCCCGGGTTCGGCGACGGGTTCGGTGCCGGTGTCGGCGTGCTGCGGGCGGTGTGGACGGCGATCACGGTGCTCGTTGGATTCGCCCTTCCGATGCTGGTGCTGCTGGCCGTGTTCGGACCGCTGCTCTGGTTCGGACGTCGGTGGTTGCCCGCCCGTCGCAAGTCGTCAACCCCGCCACCACCGATGGCCGACGCCGCTTCAGCGGTGAAATCGCCGCCCCCACCCGCACCGGTTGTGCAAGACTCGGAGGAATGAGCAGCGATCTCGACCCACTGACCACCACCGCCCCGGCCTTCGTGGCCATGGCTCATCAGATCGCCTGGTGCTCCGCGGCCACGGTCGACACCCACAACCGGCCCCGTAGCCGGATCCTGCATCCAATCTGGGAGTGGGATGGTACAGACCTGGTCGGCTGGATTGCCACGGTGCCGACGCCACTCAAACGATCCCACGTCAGCCACAGCCCGTTCGCGTCGCTGTCGTACTGGGCCGAGAACCAGGACACCTGCCAGGCCGAGTGCGCAGTGGAGTGGGCGTTCGACGACGAGACGTGCGCCCGGGTCTGGGACCTCTTCCTCAACGGCCCGGAACCGGTCGGCTACGACCCTTCGCTGATCCCTCAGTGGAACGATCCGACCGACGATGAGTTCGCGGTGCTGCGGCTGGACCCGTGGCGGCTGCGGGTGTTTCCCGGAACGCTCCTTCTGAAGGGTGAAGGGGAGATGCACAATTGGCGAAGGTAGCCGAGCATGGCGAGCCGGTCGTTCGTGAGATCGCCGGTCACGAGGTCAAGATCTCGAGTCCATACAAGGTGTTCTTCTCGAAGCGCGGCGAAACCAAGCTCGACCTGATCGACTACTACGAGGCGGTGTCGGAGCCGATCATGGCGGTGATGGGTGGGCGGCCGACGTTGATGGAGCGATATCCCGACGGTGCGTCGGGCAAGTCGTTCTTCCAGAAGCGGGTGCCGAAGGGGGCGCCGAAGTGGTTGCAGACGACCACGATGTCGACCCCCAACGGCACCACGTCGAACGCCATGGTCGCAGCCGATGTGGCCCACCTGGCCTGGGCCGCACACATGGGCTGCCTCGGATTCCACGTCTGGCCGCTCCTGGCCGCCGACCCGGCTCACACCGACGAACTCCGCATCGACCTCGATCCGTCGCCCGGCATCAGCTTCGACGACATCCGCTGGGCCGCACTCCGGGTGAACGAACTGTTCGCCGAACTCGGGATTACGGCGTATCCGAAGACCACCGGCAGCCGGGGGCTGCACATCTTCGTGCGCCTGGAGCCTCGCTGGGACAGCTACGACGTGCGGGCCGCGGCCGTGGCCCTGGCCCGGGAGCTGGAGCGCCGCCACCCGGAGCGCCTGACCGCAGCGTGGTGGAAGGAGGAACGGGGGGAGCGGGTGTTCATCGACTTCAACCAGAACGCCCCCCACAAGACGGTGTTCGGGGCGTGGAGTGTGAGGTCGCGGGTCGGGGCCCAGGTGTCCACCCCGTTCCGGTGGGAGGAGATCGACGACATCCATCCCGACCACCTCACGATGGACATCGTGCCCGACCGGCTCGCCTCCGACGGCGATCCGTGGGCCGACATGTACGACAACCCCAACTCGATCGAGCCGCTGCTGGCCATGCACGCCGCCGACCTCGACGCCGGCCTGGGCGACGCTCCATGGCCCCCGGTCTACCCGAAGATGCCGCACGAGCCGCCCCGGGTGGCCCCGTCGAGAGCGAAGTCGGCCGACTGACGTGTCCTCTCCGACGGTGACCAGGGCCAAGACGAAGCTGGGCGCCAACTACTACAAACTGATGGCGGCGTCGTCCATCTCCAATCTCGGTGACGGTATCGGGGTGATCGCCTACCCATGGCTGGCGTCGGCCGTCACCCGTAACCCGATCCTGATCGCCGGGGTGGCGGCGGCCCAGCGGCTGCCCTGGCTTCTGTTCACCTTGCCCGCCGGCGTCATCACCGACCGCAGCGATCGCCGCCGGCTGATGGTCGGCGCCAATATCATCCGGGCCGTGCTCACCCTTGGAGTGGCCGCCGCGGTGTTCATGCGACAGGGCTCGCTTCCGTCGGCCGAGGAGGCGGCGGCCGGGGCGGTCGACGGCCGGGTCATCGGCACCGACATCGGCCTCTACCTGGTGATCGTGATCGCCACCCTCTTGTTGGGCATGGCCGAGGTTCTCTACGACAATTCGGCTCAGACCTTCATGCCGGCGATCGTCGACCAACCCAATCTGGAGAAGGCCAACGGTCGGCTGTGGAGCGTGGAGATGGTGGCCAACCAGTTCCTCGGCCCGCCGCTGGCCGGCGTGCTGCTGGTGGTCGCGTTCTCGTTGCCGTTCTTCGTCGATGCCGCCACGTTCGCCGTCTCGGCTGCGCTCATCGCCCTGATCGCCACCAAACCCAGGGCGCGGGCCAAGCCGGCGGCGGGCGCCTCGACCAGCTGGGTGGTTGAGGCCAAGGAGGGGTTCGTGTGGCTGTGGCGCCATCCGCTGCTGCGACCGCTGGCCATCTCGCTCGGCCTGTTCAACGCGCTGGGCAACGGCGTCTTCGCCGTCATGGTGCTGTTCGCTCAGGAAGTGCTCGACACCGGTTCTACCGAGTTCGCCCTCCTGATGACGGGCGGGGCGTTCGGAGGGGTGATCGGGGGCTGGTCGGCGTCGTGGTTGGCCCGCCGGTTCGGCGACGGTCCGTCGTTGTGGCTCAGCATCAGCATCAACGGCGCCATGACGGTGATCAGCGGCCTGGTCTCCGACTGGCCGATCGTCTGGCTGACGTTCGTCGTCTCCACGATCTTCGCCGTGCTGTGGAACGTGATCACAGTCAGCTTCCGGCAGACGGTCATTCCCGACGAGCTGCTCGGCCGGGTCAACAGCGTCTACCGGCTGTTCGGGTGGGGCATGATCCCCATCGGGGCGTTGATCGGCGGTCTGATCGTCACGGTCACCGAGAGCCTGGGAGGCGACCGGGAGATCTCGCTGCGGATGCCGTTCCTCGTGCTCGGTATCGGTCACCTCGGACTCCTGGCCTACGCCGCCCCCCGCCTCACGAGTGCACGGTTCGCCGAGGCCCGAATCGAAGCCGGAGCCGATTCTTCGTAGACTCGATCAATGGCCATGATTGCTGCCAACGGCATCGAGATCTGTTACGAGGACAGTGGTGGTGACGGCGAACCACTGCTGATGATCATGGGCCTCGGTGGCCAGCTGGTCGACTGGCCCGAGGGCTTCGTCGACGCCGTGGCCGCCCGAGGTTTCCGCGTCATCCGGTTCGACAATCGTGACATCGGCCTGTCGACCGAGTTCGACTGGCCGGTGCCTCCCCGGAGGAAGATCATCGCCGCGTTCCTGGCTCAGCGACCGCTGGAGGTCGGCTATCGACTAGCCGACATGGCGGCCGATGCCGCTGGTCTGCTCGACGCCCTGTCGATCGAGTCGGCGCACATCGTCGGCGTCTCGATGGGCGGGATGATCGCCCAGACGATGGCCTTCGAGCATCGGGCCAAGGTCCGATCGCTCACGTCGATCATGTCCGCCACCGGGGATGGTCGTAACGGTCGGTCGGATGGGCGGGTCTTCGCCAAGATGGCCCGTCGTCCGGTTGTGCCTCGTCACGAGGCCGCGGCGTTCAGCACCGAGATGTATTCGTCGTGGGCCGGCTCGGCCTGGGATCGAGCCGAACACCTGGCGAGAGCCGAGCGGTCGATCGAACGCAGCTGGCGGCCGAAGGGGGTGGAACGTCAAACGGCGGCCATCGCCGCCAGCCCGGACCGCACCGGCGATCTCGGTTCGGTGACGGCTCCGACTCTCGTCATCCACGGGATGGAGGATCGGCTGATTCTGCCGTCGGGGGGTATCGCCACGGCCAAGGCGGTGCCCGGCTCCCGGCTCGTGATGTATCCCGACATGGGCCACGATCTGCCTCGCACCCGTTGGGAGGAGATGGCCGATGCGATCGCCGTCAACGCAGGGCGTTGGAACGGCTCCGGTGCCGACCGTCGGCCGACCGCTCAGTTGGGCCAGTAGCCGTCCTCGTCGGGGCCGAGCTGATCGAGATCGTCGTTTCCGAACCGAAGCCGGGGCCAGCGGTCGAGCGGTTCGTTGGTGACCTGCTCGGTGTCGTCCTTGCGCTTCTCCGGGAGGAAGATGCGCTCCAACCCGACCATCGCTGAGCCGACGATGAGCCCGACCGTTCCCACTCGACTCCGCCAGTCCACGGTCGGCTCATCCGAACCGGCGACTTCGATCGGTTCCTCGTGTCTCACACGATCAAGGGTAGTCAGTGCAACTGTTTGGCGAACATCGCGACCCGGTAGTCGGCCGATCCGGTCGGCTCGAATTCCTCCAGAGTCTCGAAGCCGAAGATCTCGTGGAACCGGATCGAGCGGGGGTTGGGAGGGACGACGTTGACCTCGGCGCACAGCTGCGGTAGTCCGGCGGTCACGGCCCAGCGCTCGAAGTCCTTGTACAGCGCGGGACCCCATCCCATTCCCCGCTGTGACTCATCGACGGCGATGCGGTCGATGTAGGCGAACCGGTCGAGGTGCTCGATGAACCAGCCGTAGTTCGGGCTGCCGTAGGGGGCGGTGTGATCGAGCCCGATCAAGAGTGCGATGATGCGCTGGTCGACTTCGACCACGCGGAAGTAGGGAGCCCACTCGACGAACGCCTCGAGCTTGGCCTCGTCCATCGGTCCGACCTCCGGAACGCACGCCTCGTTGAGAGCGAGCACCTGGACGACGTCGTGCGGTTGATCGGGGGCAAAGTCACGGATCATCGGTACCGACCGTAGCGGGGCGGCGGGCCGACGCTGTTGGTGTTCGTTGGTTCAACGTAATAGCGAAATCACGGTTGAAGATCCCGGGGTTGGGAGCCAGCAAGGGTTGGCGGCACCAGGTCGTCTATGCCGCGCTGTCGGCGGCCTGCTCGGCCGCGATCCGATAGTGGTTCCGGGCACGGCCGCAGATCCAAGACTTCGTGGACTTGGGCATCGTGCCGACGGTGAAGATCCCTCGAGCTGGTTTCTTGACCCGGCCCTTCCGAATCTCCCACCTCAGGGCATCGGCCACAGCCTTGTTCGGCATCGATCCGTGGATTGTCACGCCACGCCGTTCTATCCGTTCTGCGAGCTCGATGGCCGTCAGAGGTCGGGCGGCCGTGACCAATTCAGCCACGGCAAGGTATCGAAGCTCGTAGGATCCGACGGTTAGTGGATGTACCGCCGTGGGCCATGTGAGACCGTGGTATCCCTCGGTTCCCGGGTCGTCAGGCCTCCCTGAATGGGTCATGACCCAAGTGTGCGGCCAGAGTGTGACATCGAAGCGTTCGATGGTGGTCACCGTGCTGCATGTTCCCCGTTTCGCTCCTACATCTTGCTCCTGCATTTCGCTATTACATTGAACCCGACTACGAACCCTGCGCCCCGACCCGCTCGGCCAGCTTGGCCGTGCGCTTCACGAGGTCGGGGGCATCGAGCCAGTCGGCCATCTCGGCCACGTTGTCGGCGGGGCCGGTCCAGCGAAGGTCATCGATCGATGACGCCGTCGGGGCGTCGGCCTCCAGCGTGGCGATCCGCCGGAACAGGAGCGCCTCGTCGAACATGTCGGCCAGCGTCTTCGCCAGCTTGGCGCCACCCCGGACGGTGATGTCCCATTGCCCGGCGGCCAGCGGGATCTTGTCGATGTGCTTGTAACGCTTCAGCACCGTGGCCGCCGACTTCGCCCCCCAGCCGGGAAGGCCCGGGAAGCCGTCGGCCGAGTCGCCGACCAGGCCCAGATAGTCGGGGATCGATTCCGGCTCGACGCCGTACTTCTCGATCACGTCGTCGACATCGAGAATACGATTGTTCCGGCGGTCGAACTGGAGCACCCGTCCGGCCTGCACGCATTGGGCCAGATCCTTGTCGGGCGTACAGATCAGAACCTTGTCGACCCGGTCGTCGGCTGCCGCCAGCGCAACGAGGGAGGCCATGCCGTCGTCGGCCTCGTACTCCACCATCGGATAGGTGGCGATCCCGCAGGCCATCAACGCGTCCTCCAGTGGACCGAACTGGTCGGTGATGGCCGGGTCGAGACCGGAGCCGTCCTTGTATCCGGCGTACAGATCGTTGCGGAACGATTCGATGACGTGGTCGGTGGCGACGCCGAGATGGGTGACCCCCTCCTCCAGCATCGTCAACATGTTGCGGACGACCGCCCTGGCCGCGCCGACGTCGATTCCGGCATCGTTGACGTGGGCCGGACGGCCGGGGGCGAAGAACTGCCGAAACAGTTCATAGGTGCCGTCGACCACATGGACGGTGAACGTTCGGTCAGTCATCGGCGGGATCCTGGAACTCGTCGGGAAGCATCCCGTAGGTGTGTTGGTCGTTGCGATCGGCGCCGACACCGCAGTGCCCGGCCGCCAGGCTTCGGCGGGTGCCCTCCAGCTGAAATCCGACCGACTCGAGGGTGCGACACGACCCGGCGTTGCCGACCAGGACCTCGGCCTCGATTCGCTTGAAACCCTGACCGATCAGCCAGCTGCAGAGACCGCCCAGGGCCGCCCGGGCGACCCCGAGCCGGCGGGCGCCCGCATCAATCCAGTAGCCCACCGACGCCTGCTCACCATCCCAGTCGAGACGGGCGCCACCCGAACCGAGGACCGGCAGCTCGGACAGCGGATGGTCGTCGCCCGGAGTGATCAGTAGGGCGAGGTTGTCGCGCCTCGCCCAACCGCCGAGGCTCAGCTCGATGAACTCCCGACCGTCGGCTTCGGTGTAGTTGGCCGGCACCATCGTCCAGCGGGCGATCTCCGGATCCTGGCAGGATTCGACGATCGAAGGAATGTCATCCAGGGTCGGGAGGCGGCAGACGAGGGTCGAATCACCGTGCGGAATGACCAGCTCGGTGGGCAGCGGCTGTGCATCCATAGGTCAAAACCTAGCCGCTCGGCCGGCTCCACGACCGGGAATCGCCTTTTCGAAGGGCGAGTCAACGGACGAAGTAGCCGGGCATGACCAAGCTCACGGTGGCGTCGACATCGGAGACGACCACGATCTCCCCGTCGTCGCCGATCTCGGCGACTGTGAACCCGAATCGCGGTCCTCCTGCTCCCAAACCGACGGTGGCCGACGACGGTGTGTCCTGGGCCGCACCGTAGATGTACAGCTCACCCGGCGCCTCCGCCGTGGCGAACGCGTTCACCGGGACCGCCCCGATGGCGGCCCCGTCGGTGGCACCGTCCGTGGCGACTACGCCGGCCACATCGATGGTGGTGGGCTCGCCGGCGGTCACGTTGATCTCGATATTGGCCGCTTCGGCATCGGCGGCGGGGACGAACAGGCCGGAGCTCGTCTCGAGAGCAGACTCGTCGGTGAAGTATCCCAGCACGTCGAGGTCGAGCACGGTGCCACCGTTGTAGGTGAAGGCCAGCTCATCGAGGTCGCTCAAGGTCACGACCGCAACGCCTTGGCGGGTTCGGTCATCACCGCTGGTGGCGGCCCACATCATCGTGTTGGGCAGGACGTCGAGGTCGTCGCCAAGGCGGACCATCCCGCCTTCACCACCGACGTCGGCGGTGATCCGTACCAGCACCGAGTTGACGCCGGACGCCGGAAGGGCCGGGTTGGCCAGCGGGCGGACAACGGCCTCCCGTCCGTCGACCTCGGTGACCAGACGTGCGATTCGCTGGGTGGCGACCGGCACGAAGCGACCGGCGCTGGCAACCTCCGACTCGGCAAAATAGCCGACGGCATCGACCACGAGATGGCCACCGCCGGCGGTGGAGATGGTGACCTCCTCACCCGGTTCGTAGGGCACGAACACCATGTTCGTCGTCATCTGACCGGGTCCCGCGGCGTTGATGGCGTTGACGTCGTCGCCGCCGGCCGAAATCGTGATCGGACCCGGGCCCTGGGCCATGGCCACGTTGACCGAGAACACGACGGTGCTGACCTCGTCGGTCGGGATCAGATCTCCCAACTCGGCGTCGACCGAACCACCGGGCGGTACGGGTTCCGCGCCGTCGCCGGCCCTGGTGTCCAGGATCCGCGTGGTCGGCAGGTCGACGAACCGGGTCCCGACGGCGGCCGTTGTCGCAACCTCCGTTGTCGCTGACTCCGGCTCTGACTCCGGCTCTGCCTCCGGCTCGGATTCCGGCTCCGGCTCTGCCTCCGGCTGAACGGTTGACGTCGTGTCGGAAACGAGGGTCCGGCCGGCGTCGGTCGCCACGTCCGACGTTGCTGCTGTCGACCCGACCACGACCGCGGCGTAGACCGCGCCGGCCGTCACCGCCATTGCCGACAGGATGACGCCCGCCCGGCGGGCGCGGACGGTACGAGGAGATGGTTCGGTGGTGATCATCGGGCGGGTTCCGTCGCAAGCCAGGGGAGGTCTGCGGTGATGCCGGGGTTTGCGGCGCCCAACGCCGAACCGATGGCGGCGGTGAAGATGCCCGGTTGGGCGAAGGCGTCTTTCACCGCCGGCTCGGCGTCGACGGAGCCCCAGGGAATCGGCTCCAGGTGCGCCGGATCGTCGCCCGCGGCCAGCGAGGTGCCGTCGGCCGCCGCCGGTCCGATCTCCACTTCGAACGAACCGATGGCGTCGCACAAGGTCCAACGCCGGTCGGACTCGGTCAGGCGGACGAAGCGCAATGACGGGGCGGGCTGGGCCAACCGGAGAAAGCGGGCGACCGAAACCGGGCTCGGTTCGATGCCTCCGACACGGCCGGTCATCGTGGTGACCGTTGCGACGACGGAGCCCAGGATCGGTTCGGCCACCGCAATCGTTCCGACTGCGGTTACGGCCCGGTCGACCGCCTCGACCGCAGGCCCGTCGTACACATGGCTCGTGACCAGCCCGGGCTGATCGACCCCCAACCAGGCCTCGGGCGGCACGGCGATTCTCAACGTGGGCGGCTGCCGCCAGTGGACCGCCGACAGCGTCGCCTCGACCGACGCTCCGACGTCTGCCGGCCGGCGGACACGGCCGTCGATGATGGCACCGGTCGGTACTCGTGCCACCCCGAGCCCGACCACCCGAGCCGGAGGACGGATGATCGCCACATACACGCCGTCGTCACGGAACTCCAGGCCGACGACGGGCGCCGGACCGTATCCCAACCATCGCGTGATCTGTCGAACCATGCACAACCCTCGCAGAACCGAGAACCATCGTAGTGTTTGCCGATCCGCTGAACCGACTCTGGTCGACGGAACGTACTGTGGATATGCTGGCAAACATCGTCATGGCACCGCCGGTGCCCCCTCGGGTGTTGCCAACGGCACGTCCGGTGCGGTTTGTCGAGAAATTCGAGCAGCGGGCCGAGGGAGCGGTTGGGGTGACATTGGAGGCTTCACAGAACCGGACCACGTCCGATTCGGCCGACGGCACCGCGACTCGAGATGATGTAGAGCTGCGTCGAGCCTTTCAAAGCGGCGATGTCGACGCGCTCGGTCGGGTCTTCGATCTGTTCTCCCGGCCGGTATGGAGCGTTGCCATGGGTGTGCTGCGCGATCGGCAAATGGCCGACGAGGCAACCCAGGAGGCGTTCATGCGGGCCTGGCGGGCCGCCGACCGGTTCGACCCGGAGCGGTCCCTGGCGCCGTGGCTGATGACCATCGCCCGCCGCACCGCCCTCGACGTGCTGCGGCGCGAGAACCGCCCGACCCGGGGAGATCACGAACCCGAACAGGATGTCGTGGTCCACCTCCCCGGCATCGAGCGGGCGTGGGAGACGTGGGAGGTGAAAGCGGCGATCGAACAGTTGCCCGCCGAGGAGCGGGAGGTCGTCTGGTTTGCGCATTATCACGGAATGTCCCATCCTCAGATTGCGGATCAAATCGGGATTCCGGTTGGAACCGTGAAGTCCCGATCGTTCCGTGCCCACAAGCGGCTGGCCGCTCTACTGAAGCACGTGGTATCCGAAGGAGCAGACTCATGAACGCCCAGGACCAGTGGGCGTTTTACCTCGACCCCGACACCCATCCCGATGTGAAAGCCGAAATCGGCTCCGATCTCGACGACTCGGAGACGGCGGCCCTCGATCGGGTCGGCGGGCTCCTGGCCGACGAAGCGGTGTGGGGCGAGCCGACGGCCGGTCTTCGTGACCGGCTTCTGGCCCAGGCCCGATCGGAACAGGAGTCGGCGGTCGACGCCGATCGATCGTCGCCGCCGGCGATCCAGCCTGGCGACGAGCTGGCCGAGCGGCGATCCCGCCGCCGGTTCGGCATCGTCGGTGGGGGCCTGGTCGCCGCGGCTGCCGCGGTCGCCGTCTTCATGTTCGCCGTTCAACCGGCCGACGAGACCAACATCACGACCTATGAACTGGCGGCCACGCCGTTGACGCCGGACCTCGACGCCACCGTCGACGTCGTACCTCTCCCCGCCGGAGTGGCGATCACCCTCTACATCACGGGTCTTCCCCCCGCCGAGGAGGGCACGTACTACGCGGCCTGGCTGATGACCGACATGGATGCAGCGGCCGAAGGCGATGCAATGGCCGAGGGCGGTGCCATGGCCGAGGGCGGTGCCATGGCCGACGAAGACTCGATGGCCGACATCCCCATGGTCCCGGCCGGTAGCTTCCACTGGCGGGAGGGCGGCATTCCCATCGAGTTGTGGAGCGGTGTCGACACCGATCGCTTCCCGGTGTTCATCGTCACCCTCCAGAACGAGGACGACCCGCCCATCGCCTCGGACCAGGTCGTGATGACCGGCCGCCTCACCGGCGGCTGACCATCGCGCCGAGTCGCCCGAGTCTGGGTTGGTTCCGGCTTACCCGGCGTCCGGTCCTACACGACGGCGATCTGGGCCAGGGTGGCGGTGCCTTCGTTGACCACGTACCCACGCCCGGCCGGGGCCGGGCTCTTCGGTGTGGGGAAGCGGCAGCGGAACAGGTCGCCGTGATCAGGCGTTGCCTGAAGGACGATGCCGGTGCGGTGCGAGCAAACCGAGCGAACCCACGGATCGGGCGTCCGGAAGCTGTCGTCGCGACCGCAGACCACGATGTGGAATCCGGGGATCGGTTGTGCGGTGAGCTGGCTGAACGTGTCGGAGGGGACCGGTACCGACTCGATGCCGTCGATGATCAACAGCGTGCGGCGTCCCGCCTCGGACGGGCTGTCCGGCGCGATCAGGAACTCGAGGTCCGTCAGGCCCAGTTCATCTCGTAGATCGTCCCATTCCTCGGGTCGGGCCGATTCCACGGCGACGTAGGCGTCGGGATCGGCGGCCCGGGCGGCGGCCGCCAGCGCTTTGAGCGCCGTGGTCTTGCCGCTCCCCGTCGGACCGGTCACCACGGCATGGCGGCCGGCGCGGAGATCGACTCCGACCGGGGCCAGCTCGGCGTGGCTGATGGCCACGGACAGGTGCCAGACGTTGTCGATGGCCCGTGACCGGGATCGGATGTCGGCGAAGCCGATGGTGGCCGGCAGCACCTCGATCGGTGTAGGACCCGGACCGGCGGCCGATGACGACGGGGCGACCGTCGCCCAGTCGGTCGATGCGATCGCAGTCCGCAGGTCTCCTTGGCCGAATCGGGCGATCTGGAGCTCCTCCTTGGTGCGGACATCGACCGCCCGGCCCGGCACGAGGTCGGGCACCTCCTTCGATTTGAGCCCGAACATCATGTAGGAGTTGGGGTCGGCCATACGCATGATCAACTTTGATTCGATCTGTTGGGCCACCCGGTTGGGAACGTCGCGCTCGGAGCTCGACGCGATGAACACGAACACTCCCAGTGCGGGACCGTCGCGCACGATCTGGGCCAGCCGTCCCGGCCCGCCGTGCTCGCCCAGCTCCTCGAACATCTCCAGCACCGCTCCGTAGTTCGCGATCACCAGCCCGATCAGCGGCGTCGGTTCGCCGACGTCGACGCCGGGCTCGATCCGCTCGACCTGGGCCGTTTCGACGAGCCGCCGCCGTCGATCGAGTTCGCTCTCGAGATGACGGAGGCTGCGCATGAGGCGCTCGTCGTCGTCGGAACTGACGTAGCCGCCGGTGTGAGGTATCGCCCGCAGCGCAGCCAGCGACCCGGCGAAGTCGATCACGTAGAGGTGGAACTCGCCCGGCGAGTGGCGGTGGGCGAGCCCGACGACGATGGTCGCCACCGCGCCGGGAGCGGCACCGGGTTCGATTCCGTAGGCGATCACGTTGCCGTCACCCGGTCCCCACCATGCGGGCCGCTGGCACTGTTCGTCGGGCAGGTCGATCAGTCCGTACGGGGTCGACCAAGGCTGCGGCGAATCCGGGGTCGTCGAGGCGTCGGCGTCGGCCAAGAGGTGCTCGGCGGCCAACGACGATGGAAGGGGATCGGGCCAGGGCACACGGGGCGCGGGTAATCCGAGGCGTTCCGCCGTCACACCGGCCGCCATCACATAGGCGGCCAGATCATCGGGTCTGCTGTCACCGTCGTCGGCCTCGGTCCGTCCGCTATCACCTCCGTTGGACCCGGCGCCGCCGTCGGCATCGTCGGGTCGGGACGGGAGCAGGGTGAAGGTGTCGACATGCAGCGGCGGGCCGGTGTCGCCCTCCGAGTGGATCGACACCAGCGCGGTCTGGAACCCCACCAGCTCACTGGCGCCGAGGCGGGCGAACGCCCGGCCCGGATGCCGGCGGTTGATGTCGGCAGCCGACTTGGCTCCGATGATGTCCATCGAGTCAACGTCGTCCTGCACCCGCAAGGCGACCCGCAGGTTCGTGTTGGCCCTGATCTTGGCGTCGACGACACCGGTCGGGCGCTGGGTGGCGAGCACCATGTGGATGCCGAGGCTGCGACCCCGCTGAGCCACGTCGACCAGTGACGTCATGAAATCGGGCAGCTCGGCCGCCAGCGTGGCGAACTCGTCGACCACGATCAACAGCCGGGGAAGCGGATCACCGTCAGGTGGCATGTCCTTCAGGTCGCTCACCCCGGCGTCCCGCAATCGGTGCTCACGGTATTTCAGCTCGGCCTGGAGGCAGCGCAGGGCCCGGGCCGACAGGTGCTCGTCGAGGTCGGTGACCACCCCCACGTTGTGAGGGAGGTCCTGGAAGACGTCGAATGCGCCGCCGCCCTTGAAGTCGACGAGCACGAACGTGACCCGGTCCGGACCGTAGAACGCCGCCATCGACACGATCATCGACCGCAGCAGCTCGCTCTTGCCGGAACCGGTGGTACCACCGACCAGAGCATGGGGGCCGTCGGCCAGGAAGTCGACCCGCATCGGACCGGTCTCGGCCACCCCGAGGATCGACACGCAGCCGGGCGGGGGAGCGGTCCACGATCTCGTGAGCGCGTCGACGGTATGATCGACGGCGAGGATGTCGGTGAGCCGCACGTACTCGGGGAGTGAGGTCGCCGCCGTCGGCGACTCGGGATCGGTGAAGCGGGCCAGCGCCCGGCTGATGTCGGCCGTGACCTCCCGGTCGGCGTAGGCGCCGATGATGCCGTCGGTACGACGACCGGCCATCACGTCGGTGACGACGATCTCGCCCGACGGCTTGACGTCGGCCACGGTCGTACAGAACGCGGGAAGCTCGTCGACCGTGTCGGCCAGCACCACCGCTCGACCCGAGAGCCGGGGGAAGCGGGATGCGAGCGGCCGGACACCGGCGCTCACGACATCGTCCGAATCCACCAGGAACACCGGTACCGGCGTCTCGAGATCCTGGTCGGTTGGACGGTACACGGTCTTCTCCCGCTCGGGGAGCACCCGACCGGCGAGATGCTCGGCCTCGATCGGCGTGAGAGCGAGACGCGGTGAGCCCGACTCGTCACTGAGGTGGGGCAGCCACTTGAGGTTGTCCCACACGTCGGCCGAGTCGGGCGAGAGGAATAACGCCAGCTCAACGTCGCCCGGTCCGTGTTCGGTCACGAGGTGGCAGACCACGCCGGCGGCCAGTGCCCGCCGAGCCTCCGGCGGGCCGACGATGCCCAGTGCGAGTCCGTTCAGCAGATCGGCGGTGAACGGGGTCATGGGCAGGACGGTGGCGTCGCGGGCGACGGCCTTGAGGGCGTCGGTGGCGAGATCCCCCAGGATCTCGGGCTGCCAGCGCGTCGGGCCGACCCCGATCACCGGCTGCAGAAAGTCCTCGTGGGTGCTTCGGCTGCGCCACAGGTCGGGGTGGCCGGTACGGGCCAGCTCGGCCAGCGCCGCCAGATCGGGTCGGTCCTGTCGGGCCCGTTCGGCTGCTTCGGCTCGACGCTGGTCCAGCGCGGTCGCAAACTCGGCCAGATCCCGGGCCAGGACCTCCTCGTTGTCGGCCTCCTGTCTCCGCTTCTTGCGCTTGCCGTCGTAGTTGCGGCCGATGGCCATGATCGGCGACAGCCCGGTGAAGATCAGGTAGAAGGGGCTCTTGAACACGAACGCCATGATGAGGCCCACCGGTAGCGGCAACAGCAGCAGCAGGAACGACAGGGGTTCCGGGTCTCGTGGCGCGTTCGGCGGTTTGGGAGCCAGCACCGGCTTGTCCTCGACCGGCTCGATGACCCGGGGTGGGCGCACGAACGAGGTCCGTCCGCCGTTGGTCGGCGCCGGGCGACGTCGGATACGGTCGGGATCGAGGCGGTCG
The DNA here is from genome assembly GCA_965216655.1 of Acidimicrobiales bacterium. Lineage (GTDB taxonomy): Bacteria > Actinomycetota > Acidimicrobiia > Acidimicrobiales > SZUA-35 > JAHELU01. The sequence continues at coordinate 160,227 of CBDCGP010000005.1, read as the reverse complement.
AGACGGAACACGAACCGGTCGGCCGCCACCCACGATCCGGCTTTCGGGATCGGCTCGGCGGGTTTACCGTCGACCAGGATCTCCGAGCCGCTGAGTTCTCCCACCCGTGAGGTACCGTCGGACTCGACCGTTATCCGGAACAGTGGGGTGAGCGAGTGCCGCTGCCCGGCGGCCGGGAGTTGGCAGACGTCGAACGTCCCGGCCCCGAAGCGCTGACGGCGGCCGGTCCCGGGCCCGGCGATGCAGACCAGCTCGACGACGGCCGCGTCCTCGTTTCCGTCGTCGGTCCCCATCGTCGAATCGCCGCGAGGGTTCACGATCATCGAGCCGTCGTCGAGATCGAGGGCATCGAGCGGTGTCGACGGGTCGAAGCGGAAGTCTCCGACGCCGAGCGGCCTGTCGGGTCGGGTGAGGCCGGCGGCCACGAACAGGTCGGCGACGGTCACCGTGTCGGCGGCCGATGTGACCTGAACATCGAGCGCGTTGGTTTCAGTACGTAGCGAGACTCTCATCGGTCGACTCCTCTGAACGGTTCGCGGTCACGATCAGGCGGCTTCGACCGCCCGACGGACCGGTCAGTCGTCGTGGTCCTGGACGCCTTCGAAGGCCTCGATCATCGACCGGAAGGAGAGCTGGAGGGTCACGAGGTCGAGGTCGGTCGCGGTGTCGATCACCTCGGACAACCGCGCCTGCAGTTGGTCCATGTCGGACTGCGGCAGATCGGCCAACCAGGCCCGAAGTACGACGAGACGGATCTGGCTTCCAGCCAGTTCGACCAGCATCGGTGACGGCATCGATCCGTAGTTGCCGCTGAGGCCGGTCCTCAGGTTCGGCTGGTCCTCACGGCGGTGGCCGCCCAGGCTCAGCACCAGATCGTTGAGCAACGTGCGGGCCTCCAATGCGTCGGCGACGACGACGAGGCCGGTCTTGTCGGTGAACACGGCGGGGTTGTGGGCCTGGATCATGGTCATGATCGGGGTTTCGGGTAGACCGGATTCCTTGCGAACGGTCTCGGCCCGATACATCGTGGTCAGCGCCTTGTGGCGGTTGTTGGCCCGCTCCACCGGTTCGAGGTCGGGAATGGCGGCGACGGCGTTGGCGATGGGAGCGAACTGTTCGATGGCCGCCTCGGGCTCCTTCAGGAACTCCCGGCCCATGGCCTCGATCAGCCAGTCCCGTTCGGTGGCGTCAAAGGCGGTTCCGGCCAGGAACTCGGTGAAGGCGACCACATCGGCGGCATAGCCGGCCGTGAACTCACGGATCGTCCCGTCGGCCGTCGGCTCGGTGGCCACGATCACCTGGTCCGGATCCGGGCGCAGGTCGGGTCGATCACCGAAACCGCCGGGCGGGAATCCCCGACCCGATTCGATCCAGGTCGGCTCGCCCAGGTCGGCGTCGTTGACCTGACCGTCGTTGTCGTGTGATTCGTTCATCGTCCGCTTGATTGTCGAGTTCATGGTCAGCCTCCTCGGTCTGTCTTCCTTGCTACGGACCGGGACGCTGTATTGGTTCGCGGCTTGGGAATCCCGACTTTCTCGTTCGGATCGCGAACCGTTGGTGATGGGTTCATCGTAGTGCCATCAACGCAAATCGCCTCGAATCCCCGGGGCTCTATCAGGAGGAAAGAAAATGCCCATGATTGGTGCTTCGCTGGAGGACCTGGCGAACGTAAGTGGTAAATACAAGATCACGACCGGTGTCATTCGTGACTCCGGGAGCACGGTGGTGACCACGGTCAACGGGGCGGTCAGCGCTCTGCAGGCCGAGACCACCCGGGCCGAGACGACCTGCATCAACTCCATCGAGGCGATGAAGGCCGACATGGCCAACACCTGGCAACTGCTCGAGGCGGCGGAGTACGTCGGCAAGAATGCCGACACCGCCCGCCAGGCGGGTGCCGAACTCGATCAGCGCTGCGCTCAGGCCGTGGCCGACATGTCGGAGGCGTTCGCCAACTTCCGGACACAGATCACCGGCCTCGGTGAGAACCTCACGGAGATCGCCACCGGCTACGACCGCTATGCGGCCGAGGCCGCCGAATCGGGTGACAGCATGAGCCAGGCCATGGCCCAGCAGAGGGACAACCTCGAGCAGGCCATGACCGGCATGAACTACGGCTGAGCCCGGCCTCCCGACGACGCTACGGAGTCCTGATATGCCCACCGCAGAGCAATTCGAGCAGGCCAAGGTGCGATTCTTCGTGCTGGCCGACGACACCGAGGAGCTGCTCCGTCCAACACGACGGGCCATTGGGCCCGACGTGTTGAAGGGGGGCAAGCTGACGGCGGACGTCAACGGCTTCATCGATGCCACCGGTGGCATCCTGGACTCCATCGCCGAGTCCCTCAGGGAGCTGGCTCGAGAATGTCGCAAGCGGGCCGAGGAGTGCCGTCAGGCCGCCGCGGCCCGCGACGCGTTCCTCGCCGCCAGCGCCGAGTACGACACGGCGATGGTCGAACATGGAGAGCGGTCGGCGGCCTACGCGGCCGACGCGACGGCCGGCAATCCCGGTCCGGCCCCGACGGCCCCGACACCGCCGCCGAAGCCGCCGCCCTACGTCGACATCTGATCGTCGTCCCCCAGCAACCCATCCCCAACCGGAAAGACCGCGCAGGCCTTGGTTCTGCGCGGTCTTTCTCGTGCTCGTATTTAGACAAATTAGCTTGCGAGACAACCAAAAGTTTTATTCATAAATCGCGAACCGAAATCAACTTCATTCTCGAACCCACTGTGCACGCACACAAAGGAATGAGTCCGATGCCCTTCGTAGGTTTGAATCCTGAGAGAGCGAGAGATTTCTCGACGACGATGAAGGCCGGTGCTGCCACCGCCGACGGATTGAGCAGCGAGGTGACCGCGGCGCTCACGCTGTCGGAGCTGGAGTCCGATGTGCCCGGCCGGCTGATCGGCACCGGTGAGGAACTCGACCAGGTCGCAGTGGTGATCTCGGCTCGGGCCGATCTGGCCGAAGGGTTCGTGGTCGATCCGACCGTGTTGGCCTCGGACCTCGGGATCACGGTGGCCCAGGCCGAGGAGGCACTACAGGCCTTCGATGCGGTGGAAGACGGGAAGGTGGCCGAGATAACCCCCTTCATCGATGCACTGGTGGCCAACAAGCAGGGAGCCGCCATTCTGCGCCACACCTTCGTCAACCTGCCCGACGTCGGCGAGAACGTCGAGTTGGATCAGGCACTCGCGCGAATGGGCGGATGGCTGCTCACCGCTCTGGACACCGGTGAACTCCCCACCGACCTCGACCGAACCCAGGTGGCCGATTTGGCGCTGCTCAACCAGTTCGTGAATCCGGTGGAGGCGGGCGACGGCGAGCCGGTGGCAGTCGGTCTCCTGTTCGGCTCCGCCTTCGCCGCGGCCACGGGTGCGCTCGACGGTGTGAGCGCAGAGGCACTTCAGAAGATGGGCGAGAGTCTGTTCACGCAGATCGAGAAGTCGTACGAGCTCGACTCCCGACTGACCAAAGCGGCCGGACTGCCTCTGATCGAGGACATCGTCTACCAGATCAAACGTGACCGTGACTTCGACTTCACCATGCCGGCGGAGTGGGAGAGCCTCAACGACTGGCTCCCCGCCTACCTTGCCGGAGAGGGCCCGCCGTCGGAGGATCCGGAACAGCTGGCCCTGGCCATGGCGTTCGCACAAGTCGCCGGTTGGAACGGCGGACCCGACATCGAGCGGTTCGGAGCGTTCGGTCTGAAGACGCGGGTCGACGGCATCGATGCCGTCGACACAACCGACCCAGGCCAGGTCGAGGCCGCCCTTCAGTATCTGGTGAACGGTCGGTTCATGCAGCGATCACTGATCCCCGGCGAGTTCGAAGACTTCGACAGCCCGATGATCCCGATCACTGTCGAGGGGCTCGGCATGGCCATTCTGGCCGGGGAACGTCGAGGTGTTCTCAACGACGAGACCCGGCTCCGGGCCCAGCAGTACGCCGAGTTGATCCTTCCCGACGACGGGTCGGGCAACCCGATCGAGTTGACCGACGAGCATCAGCAAGCTTTGATCACCGCCGTCGTCCAGCAGAACGGACAGGAGTTCGTCGTCGACGACCCGAACATTCAACGCCAGCTCGTGGCGGCCCTGCTGATGGTTGGACGGCAACCAACGGTTGAGCAGCAACGTCGGGTGTTCGCCGACTCGATCCAGGCCTTTCGCTCCCTGGCCGTCGTTGGTGCACCGGCCATGACCTATCGCCAGATCAACGAGGCGGTCGGCCCGGAGGTCGCCGATGAGCTCGGCTACAAGGATCTGACTTCCCGGTCATCGAAGCGGGTGGCCAAACGGCCCTTCTATCTCAGTCTGCTCGCTGCCTGGGGGGTCCCGGGCGACGACAAGATCAAGACCAAGAAGCGGAAGTTCAAATACCGATTCGACGAGTCGGGCGAGCTGATCTCGATCAAGAAGAAGAAGATCAGCAAGTGGAAGCGGTTCAAGAACACGCTCAAGGCGATCGGCAAGGCGTGGGTCCAGGGGTGGAAGGACAACCCGTGGAAAGCGCTGTTCGAGACGGCCAAGATCGCCGCCTCGGTGGTTGCCACCGTTTTCCCTCCGACCTCGGGCGCCGGAATCGCCGCCATCTCGGTGCTGGCCGCGGATGCCGCCATCTCATTGGCCGAGGGCGACGAGCTCGGCGCCCTGAGCAGCGCGTTCGGCGCCATCGGCGGCGTGGCCGGCAACTTCGCCGGAGCGGCCACCGCCGGCTCGACCGCCAGCAACGTGGTCAAGGCGGCCAACATCGGCAAGAACGTGGTCGACGGGATTCAGGCGGGTGACGACCTCATCGAGGCCATCGATGACGGAAACATCCTCGGCATCGCCGGATCGACCTTCGGCCTGCTCGGGAACGCGGCCAACGTCGTTTCCGGTGGCGCCGACCTCGCCGGAGACCTCGGAGCCATCGCCGGTGGAACGGCCAAGACGATCGTCGACACCGCGGGCGAGGTGGCGACGACCGCGAGCCAACTGCAGGACCTCACCGTCGGAGTCGGTACCACGATCGCGGCCGCAGAAGACGGCAACATCGCCGGCGCCATTCTCGGTGGAATCTCCGTGGTCGGCCAGGGTCTCGACGCCGCCACCGACGACCGGGGGATCATCGACGACGGACTCGGCCTGTCCGAAGGGCTCGAAGGCAATCTGGCCAAGGTCGGAACCAGCCTGACCGACATCGGCCAGGCCGGACTCAGTGGTGTCACCACCATCGAGGCCATCGAGAACGACGATTTCGTCGGGGCGTTGTCCAACAGTTTCCGGTTCGCCGGTCAGGCGGCCAACGTCGTCGGCAACAGCGAGGGAGCGGTGGGCGGTCTCTTCGGTATCGACCGGGAGACGTCGAAACGGTTGACGGACTTCGCCACGACCGGATCCGAACGGCTGGCCGAGACCGTGGAACTCGGAGGGGCCGTGGCCGGAGGCGACGTTCTCCGGATCGTCGAGAGCGCCATCGATCTGGGCCAGCTCAGCGCCGAGGACAAGTCCCGGCTGGCCGGCCAACTCACGGCGGCCGACAGCGTGCTCGACGTGGCCAAGGTCGTCGAATCCGTCTACGACGGCGCCCCGGCCGACATCAGCCGTCTGACCAACGAGATCACCGAGGCGTTGACCGATATCAGCAAGATCCCAGAGGCCCCGGAACCGGCACCGACCTCACAGGCTGGTGCGCCCGAGGTTGTCGGAACCACGGCGAGCGGGCTGCCGTTGGTGCGGCTGGCCGACGGAACGTTGGCGGCAATCACCCCGGCGTCCCAACCGGTGTCGGGAGCGGCTCCCGGCGGCCCGATCGAGGTCATCGAACTCGGCCCGCTGCACCAGGTTGCCGACGGCCAGAGCCTCTCCGAGATCGCCCAGGACAACGGCGTCTCGGTCGACCGGCTACTCGAACTCAATCCCGATATCACCGACCCCGACCGCATCCAGGCCGGACAGTCGATCACCCTGCCCCCCGAAGCCCAACCGACGTTCTACCCGTCCCCGGCCCGCCCCGTGGTCGAACCGTCCCCGCCCCGGCCCGGCGACCCGGCCGTCAACGGAGCCGCGGCCGTCAACGGAGCCGCGGCCATGGGTCCGGTGGATCCCGAGTTCGTGGACCAGCTCGTGGCCGGCGCCCTGCCGGGCGAGTTGCCGGAATCGGGATCGCGGGTCGTTGAGATCGATGGCATCCGCCACCAACTCAACCCCCTGGGCAACGGTCTCGTCGAGGTCGACTACGGAAAGCGTCGAGAGGTGTGGGACCGGGTGACCGTCGAGAACGCCATCGCCGATGCCGAGACCAGGATCGCCGATCTCGAGACCCGCATGACCGGGCCCGGGGCCATCGGCACGTCGTTCGAACGACAGGCTCAGGTCGAACGGCTCGAGCAACTCCAGGTGCTTCGGGACGTGGCGGTCCTCCCACCGGCCGCAGGCGGCGACTTCACTCCAACGACGGAGACGGTCAGCGGCGGCAACGATGTGTTCCAGACCGGTATCTTCGACGACGACCCGACGGATCCGACCGACGGGCACTTCACCGCCGGCCGTCTGAACCTCGGACCGGTGAAGATCGAGGCGGTGGAGGCCAAGGGCGACGTCGATCCGTTCGGCGCCTCCGCCTCCTTCACCGGCGGCCGAGCCGAGGTCGGGCCGGTGGTGGCCTCAGGCAAGACCGCCGGTGTCCACATCGGTGCCGTCGAACAAGGCAACGTCACCAAGGTCGGGGCGGGGGCCCAAGCGGGGGTCGGGTCGGTGAAGTTCGATTCGTCCAAGACCCTCGAATCCGACACGGCTGATCTTCCGACAATCGGTGGCGACATCGGTCTCGGGGTCGGGGCCGGTGGCAGCATCTCCTATGGCGATCACGACGGCGACGGACGTCCGGACATAGCAGGCGAGATCTCCGTCCCGATCATCAGCGGCAACGCCGCCGCCGAATCACCGAACAGCATCTACGAAAGCCTCATCGGGGACGGCCGCCCATCGGAAGTCGACAGGAAAGGCCGACTAACCGTCCCCGACTCGTCGGAGAAACTCTTCTAGACCGCAGGAGCCCCAGATGATCTTCGACCCCTATCTCGAATGGCTCGGATTCCGGACCCGCCGCCCGGTCGCCGGGCTTCACATCACGTCGTCCCATCTCGTGCTCGTGGCCCTGCGCCGCCGTCCGCTCCGACTGGTGGCCGTCGGCCGCCGGGCCGTCACCGAAGCCGCTGTCGTCGACGGCGACATTCGGCTGGTCGCGCCGCTGGTGGCCACCTTGCGGCTGCTGATCGCCGAGACCCGGATCGCCCCAGGTACGCCGACCGCCGTCGTCGTGGATCCACTCGCCGGGAGCACGTTGATCGACATCGGCGTCTCGGCCCCCGCCGCGTGCGACGTGTCGAGCCGAACCCACGATCGGATCCACGAGGTGGTGGCCGGAGCCGGGCTGACGGTGCGGACCGTCGACGTGCTACCGGCCGCGTTGGCGCGACTCGGTGGGCTCCTCGGTGCCCCCGCGGTGGCGCTCGACGCCGACGAGGGGTGGACGACGTCCGTCGTCGATGGGCGACTGGACAGCCGGCGGATCGTCGGCGGCCCGACCCAACCTGCGCTGCGAATGGGCCGGGACCTCGGCAGTACCGTCACGGTTGTCGAGCTCCCGGGCATCGGCGTGCCCGATCCGCTGCAGCCGGCTTTCGACCCCGGCCGTGATGGCGTGGCCGTCGGCGGGGTCTTGTCCCTCCTCGGCTACGGGCCACGCATCCCGGCTCGTCCGGCTGCGGTGCCGGTCGGCTCCGGGTGGACCGTGCAGTCGGTTGCCCCCGCAACGCCGACCTGGTCGGATCGCGAACCGATCGGCACCGTGCCGACGCAGTAGAAGACAAAGGAGGAGCAATGGCAAACCTCAAGGAACGACTCGACAGGCGGTCCGAACGATCGACATCGGATCCGGCCCACCAACAGGCCGAACAACCGGTATCGGATCCGGACCGCCACCACCAGACCGACCTCCCGTCGGTCCCATCCCCCTCGCCCGACCGCGGACTCGATGAAATCATCGGATCCGTGGAGCCGACGGCCGGCACCTACCTGGCCCGCAGAGCCATCGTGGCCGCCACGGCGATCCTGCTGGTGGCCATCGGCGCCGTCGGCGGACGCCAGGTCCTGCGGACCGGGTCCCTTCCCACTGCGGCGCTCACGGTGCCCCAGGACGACATCTCCTCGGCCGTCCCTCCACCGATCAGTGCGCCTGCGGTTGGCCCACCGCCCACCGAAGCACCGGCGCCGGAGGTGATCACCCCGGTCGCCAACCCGCTGCCCGACGGCGCCTCCCGCCTCGTGCCCCTCGACCCGACGCGTATCCTCGACACCGGCAAAGAGTCGACGATCGGGCGAAGGTACACCGTCGATCTGGAAACCGACTGGCAGGCCGTGGCACTCTCGATCACGCTGGCCGCGCCGGCCGACAGCGGCTCCGTTCTGGTGGACGGCGGATCCGGCGCCATCGAGGCGATCGCGATCGATGGTCCGGGCCAGGCCACGACGAACCTCGTCGTCCTCCCGGTGGCGACGTCCACGCTGAGCGCCTGGTCGACGGCGGGCGGGCGTGTGATCATCGATCTGGTCGGGGGTTTCGAGGCCTCTGCCGCAACCGACGCCGGCCGATTCGTGCCGGTCGACCCGACGGAGATAACCCGACTCACGACCGAACTCGAAGGACGGGAAGCCGATCTGCCGTTGAAGAACGCCGTTCCGATCCATGCCGCCGACGCGGTTCTCGTCGTCATCGGGGCCGATGTCGGCGCCGACGGCGGCGTCGTCCGATTCGGCCCGGCGGCCGACGCCTACGATCAACAGCTCATGTGGGGTCCTGCCACCGGGGATCGCCAGCGGCGGGGCCTCGTGCTGTTGCGGCCCAACGAGCTGGGTGAGGCTCATCTTCGCTACGAAGGGGGGAGCGAGCTGTCCGCCCACGTCGTCGGCTACTTCACCGACGAGAACCATCCGGTCTCGACGGCCGGCCTCTATCTGCCGTCGGGGCCGAGGCGACTCCATGAGGGCGCCCTTCGACCGGACGAACCCGTGGTCGTCGATGGTCTCGAGCCGCTGGCCGACACCGCACTGGTGACGGTCAGCTCCACGTCGACCACTCCCGGCCTGCTCGGTAGCTACCTCGTTCCCGTCACCGACGGGCAGGTCAGGCTGACCCCGTCGACCGAGGTCGATTCGGTCGTGACCCTTCTCGGCGTGTTCCTCGGAGAGATCCAGTGACCACGGTGCCGGCGACTGCGACGCCATCCACGATGACCCCCGGCATCATCGACGGCCTGGACCTCCGCATCGGGGTCGGACCGCGCGGTGCCGGCCCGGACGACCGGGTGCTGGTTGCCCAACCCGGGAGGGCGTTGACCGACGACGGGAGCCTGATCGTTGTCGGCCGCCCGATCGCCACCGACCCGTCAGCGGCATTGGCGTTGCCCGTCGGTCAGACCCTCGACGTCCTGCTTCATTGCCCCGCCGATCGTCGAGAGGTCGGCCTCGATCAGCGGGCGATCGACCTCGACCTGCGTCTGCAGCCATCGGGGTCCGCCCCGCCACCCCACGCCACCCGAATTGCGATCATTCGCCGGATGACCTCGTCGCAACTCGAGGTGGCCCCGATCCACTCGGGGATCAACGGTCGCAGGCTGGCGATCGGCGCTCCCGGTTCGCCGCTACTCGTGGTCGAGGACGGTGCGGTGGTCGCCTTCGGCGCCGTTGTCGTCAAACCAGGGGCAGGCACCACGGAGGACGACGGGTGTGTGGTGGTCGGCAGCGGCGAGGGCGAAAATGTCCGTCTCGACCGGCGAGGTATCGCCGCTCGCACCGGTGGTCGGCCGGCGGAACTCGTGCTCCAGCCCGACGGCGGTGAGACCCGCTTCGGCGGACCGATCGAGGGACCCGATCGGGAACCGTTGACGGTCGTCGGCGGCTCCGACCTCTCACTCGGTGGTGGCGGCGTTCTGATGCTGGGCCGGTCGACGGGACCGAATCTGGTGTTCGACGAGAACGAGATCATGGCTCGAGACGACGGTAGGCAGGCTCCGGTCACCCTGCAGGGTGACGGCGGTGAGACCCGCTTCGGAGGACCATTGCGGGGACCGGCCGGCAATCCATTGAGGGTCGTCGGCGGCAGCGACCTCTCCCTCGGCGGTCAGGGCGTGTTGATGCTCGGCGACGCCGAGTCGCATCACCTCGTGCTCGACGAGAACGAGGTGATGGCCGGGAACGGATCCCGGGCCGCCGAACTCCACATCCAGTGGCGGGGCGGCGGAACGTCGTTCGGCGGTCCCATCAGCGGAGGGACCGACGGTGCCCTGGACGTGCAGCCGAATGGGGGTACGACACGGTTCGGGGGAGCGCTCGAGGTTCACAGTGGCGGTCGACCGGCCGCCTGGTTGGGGGCTGACGGCACCGGACGGCTGGCGTCGCGCTCCGACCGCGCCTCGGTTACCGATCCGGTCGAGGCGACCGGGGCCCTCGATGTTGCGCGGCGGCTCCGTCCCGTGACCTACCGGCCCCCGGGCTCGAGTGAGCGGTCCGGACTCGGGTTGATCGCCGAGGAGGTCCAGAAGATCGCACCGAATCTGGTCGCGGCGGCTGCCGACGGAACCTTGGGGATGCGCGCCCTCGACGTCGCGGTGTTGGCCATTGCCGCCATCGGAGAGCTGGATCGGAGAATCGACGAACTGGAACAGACAGTGGCCGAACTGCAGGCCGGTGAGTCGCCCAAAGAACACGCGGCGCAACCGTCGACCGCCATCGACGATCACGAAAGAGCTGCGAGGCCGGCCACACCGGCGACGTAGCAGACCAGGATGGCCACTCCTTCGAAACCGACGTGCCGCCTTTCCCGGCTCAACATGCCCGCGGCCAGGAGCGCCGTGAGCACCACGGTCAAGGCCATGAGGAAGAGCGCTCCGGTGTCGGCTGCGTTGTAGATCGAGCCTCGCCGAAACGCGATGTCGGCGGCGAAGACGAACAACACGTCGAAGCTGTTACCCCCGACGATGTTCGACACGGCCAACGTGAGCGCCCCGATGCGTATGGCCGTGAGCACGGTGATGAGCTCGGGCAGCGAGGTGATGACGCTGGTGAACACCGCACCGACCAGCGAACCCGAGAGCCCGGTCTCCTGCACCAGCACGAGGCCCGATGTTCCGATCAGCCATCCTGTGACGGACACGAGTGCCGTGAGCCCGCCGAACCAGGTCCACAACCGGCGATCCGACAGCGCGTCGTGGTCCGTCGGCTCCGGCTCGTCGAGGACCGTATCGGCGGTCTGCTCGGGCTGCCACATCGGGTTCTGCCGAGCCCGGCGGGCCAACAGGAGTCCGTAGCCGTAGACCACCGGCAGCACGAACGTGGCCGGATGAATCCATCCGATGGTCAGGTCGGGTCCGGCGGCTGCACTGAGAACCACCCCGATGAGTGCCATCAGCACCATTGTCTGAACGACGTTCGGAAGGGACGCTGCCGCGTGCTCGAGGTTGACTCGGCGGTAGAAGGCGTCGGCCAGCACCAGGAATGTGGTCTGTGCCGCAATCCCGCCGACGGCGTTGCTCACGGCGAAACCGGCCTCCCCGTCGAGTGCTCCGATCACCGTGGTTATGAGGCCCGGAAGCGAGGTGGCCGCACCGAGCAACACAGCGCCGGCAACCGCCTCGCCGAGGCCGGTGCGGTCGGCCAGCGTGTCGACGATCTTGGTGAACTTCACGCCCCCCGTCACCAGCACCGCGGCTGCGATGACGAGGACGACGACTGCGAGCGGCACCGAGTTGATCATGCGTCGGCGCGTACCCCGATCCGGCAGGCGCTCAACCATTGATCTCGTTCGCCGCGCCCACCCAGCCGATAACACCGTTAGGCAAATCGGACCACAATCAACATCTATCGGCGCGATACCCGGTAATCTTTCTTTACGATTCCGGGTCAAGATTTTCCGGAGTCGTGCCGAGAGCCTACGAATGCGTCTTCACACATCCGCGCTCATCGGCCATCCGCCGCATGTCAAACCGAGCTTTCTGGTTCTCGTGTCGGTGGTTGTGGCCGCACTGGTCAGTTCGCTGACCGTCGGAGTTCAGCGCGCCGACGGGGCCCTCTACCGCATCACGTTCCCGGTCCAGGCCGATCACATCGACGATGTGTACTGGTCCGACACCTGGGGTGCCGCCCGCAGCGGCGGCCGTAGCCACATCGGCGTCGACATCATGGGCTCCCGAATGATCCCGCTGGTGGCGGCCAACGACTCGGTCGTCACGTGGGGCGAGTTCGACAACGCCGGCGGCAACATCGTGCGGCTGCGGGACACCAACGGCTGGGAGTACCAGTACATCCACATCAACAACGACACGCCAGGCACCGACGACGGCAACGCCTCGTGCCTGCAGGCCTTCGCCGCCAAAATCTGCAACAACCTCGACGGCCACCGCATCCAGCGCGGCCTCGAGTTCCGTGCCGGCGAGCTGATCGGTTACCTGGGCGATTCGGGCAACGCCGAGTGGACCGCGCCACACCTCCACTTCGAGATCTACGCCCCGAACGGCGACGGTGGGGTCAGCCCCGTCAACCCGACCCCTTACGTCGACGCCGCGGCGGCCAACCCGCAGCCTGACCTACCCAGCAGCCCGCTGCCCGATGGGGCACCGTGGCCCGACGTCGGCACTGCGATCGTCGAGATCGTCGATGCGGTCGAGGGGCGGTATCCGTCGGCGGCCGAGGTCAACGAACTCGAGCAACTTCTCGAGGATCAGACCGTCGCCCAAGCACTGGCCGACGTCGTGGCCGACAACAACTCGGCGGCCATGATCGACCGGCTCTACCTCATCTTCTTCGGCCGTACGCCGGATGCCGGTGGCTACGAGTACTGGATCACCGAGAGCGGCAGCGGTGAATCGCTGGAGGACATCGCCGAGTGGTTCGCCGAGTCCGACGAGTTCCGGCGCCGCTACGGCGGCGGCACCTTCGAGGACTTCCTCAACCGCCTCTACACCAACGTCTTGAACCGGGAGCCCGACGCGGCGGGCAACCGCTACTGGCTGGATCTACTCGGGCGTGGCGAGGTCACGCGGGGCACCATCGTCGTCTACTTCAGCGAGGGCACCGAGGCTGTCGGCTTGTCCAACCTGCGGACCGAGCGAACGGTGCTCGAGCGTATCCTCACCGGCGAGCGTCCGACCGAGGCCGACATCGCCGAGTGGTCCGATCTGCGATCGACCCACAATCTGGCGTCGGCCATCGACGTGCTGCTGAGCTGACCGGCGCCTGTTTGGGTAGCCGGCGACCATCGGCCGCCGTTGCCCTGACTCCTACCAGGTGATCTCGAACTCGATCTGGCCGCCGTCGTCGCCGACCTCCACCTCGTATTCGACGGTCACCTGATTCGGCACCCGCACGGTGTGTTTGAGGTTGCCCTTGACGAACTGCACCTGGTTGTTGCGGGCCAGGGCGTCGGCCAGCTTCCGAAGCTCCGCGGCCGCCTCCTCCCGCGACATCGTACGCTCGGTTTCGAACTCGATCAGATCCATGCTCCGACTCTAGACATCCGGTGAGTTGACCCCACCGCCTTGACCCCACCGCCTTGACCTGGCGACGACGCCGGTCGTAGGGTTCACCAATGGCCCGACTCGACGCCCGCCACCCGGCCGGGGCGCCCGGCCCCTGGTTCGTCGACGACCGCTGCATCGACTGCGACGCCGCCCGCCATGTGGCTCCCGGGCTGATCGAACGCAACCCCGGTGACGGTGTGTCCTTCTTTGTCCGTCAGCCCGAGACGGCCGAGGAGATCGAGATGGCGTGGCGGGCGGTGCTGGTGTGCCCGACCCGATCGGTCGGCCACGAGACGGAGCGCCGTCCACCGAATCCGGTGTTCCCCCAGCCGTTGGGCGACGACGTGTACCGGCTCGGCCACAACTCCCGTGACTCGTTCGGCGCCCACTCCTATCTCGTCGCGCGGCCCGCCGAGCGCGGTGGCAACCTCATGATCGACGCCCCCCGTTGGACCCGTGAGGTCGCGGGCCCGCTGGCCGAGATGGGCGGGGTGGACCATATATTGTTGTCGCATCGCGACGACGTGGCCGACGCCGATCGCTACGCCGATACCTTCGGCGCCCGGGTCTGGATCCACAGCGACGACGCCTCCGCTGCGCCCTACGCCACCGACCTCATCGACGGCGTCGATCCGGTGGAGGTGGCGCCCGGGGTGATCGCCTACCCGGTGCCCGGGCACACGAAGGGGAGTGTTCTGTATCACGTCGACGGCCATCTGCTGTTCTCCGGCGATTCGCTGGCGTGGAACCCGCGGTCCGAGGAGCTGATCGCCTTTCGGCGGGCGTGCTGGTATTCCTGGGAGGCGCAAACCGAGTCGCTCGGGCGTTTCGCGGCGTCGGGACTGCCGTTCGACCGGCTGTTCTGCGGCCACGGCTGGAGCCACGACGCCGCGGATCTCTCGCCACCCCGTCCCAACTTCGACGAGCACCTCGCGGCGCTCGTCGCCCGGATGCCGTCCCAATAGTCAGAAACGGGGTCGTGACGGTCACGCCAGGGTGATGGAGGCGGCCAGGCGCCGGTAGGCGGCCACCTCGTCGTCAGGGTCGTCGGTGACGATCTGCAGGCAGACGTGGTCGGCTCCGGCATCGAGCTGCGCTTGAATCCGCCGGTCGACGACGTCCTCGTCACCGATGGCGAACACGGCGTCGACCAGACGATCACTGCCGCCGTCGGCGAACTCCGACTCGTCGAAGCCCAGGCGTAGAAAATGGCGCCGGTAGTTTGGCCAGGCCAGGAACCGTTCGAGGTTGCTCCGGGCGAGCCGTCGTCCCTCGTCGCCCCCGGCCAGCACCACCCCCTGCTCGACCACCAGTAGCTTGTCGGGCCCCAATGCCGCCCGAGCCCGTGCGGTGTGTTCCGGGGGAGCGACGAACGGGTGGGCGCCGTCGGCCAGGCGGGCGGCCACGTCGAGCATGCGGGGGCCGAGGGCGGCGATCACCACCGGTGGCTGCCACTGCGGGTCATGGCCGTCGAACCGGGCCCCGGCCATCGTCTCGAGATAGCCCGCCATTGCCTCCACCGGCCGTCGATAGGCGTGGCCCCGGGCCTTGGCTGTGCTCTCGTGGCTGATGCCGATGCCGAGCACGAACCGCTCGGGGTGGGCGTCGCCGATGGTGCGGGCCGCGTTCATCATCGCGACCGGATCGCGGACCCAGGTGATGGCGATGCCGGTGGCGACGGTGATGCCGGGGCCCGACGACGCAGGTGGTGCCGACGACGCAGGTGGTGCCGACGTCGATGTTGATGTGGCGCCCAGGAGCACCGCTGCGAAGGTGAGCACGTCCTTGCCGAACGGCGACTCGGGAATCCACACCGACCGGTAGCCGAGTTCGGCCAGCTCGTTCACGATGTCGACCGCCTGGGCCGTCGGTCGACGTTGGAGGCGCCCGGTCCACGCACCCACCCGGCCGAGCGGCGGCACGCTGGAACCGATCACCGTCATGAGGCTCGGGTGATGGCCTTGGCCGCCAGGTAGCCGAGGCCGAGCGCCGACAAGAGCCCGTTGCCGGACAGGTAGCCGGTGGCGCCATGTCCGGAGATGCCGGCCGCCGCCCCGCCCGCCGCGTAGAGCCCGGGTAGCGGTTCTCTGTTGCTCAAGACGTTGGCATCGCCGTCGATCGCCAGGCCGCCCTGGGTGTGGAACAGGGCGCCCGACACCTTCACCGCGGCGAAGGGCGCCTCGAGCGTGTGGGGCCACAACGTCCGTCCGAACGGGTCGTCGGCCGTTCCGGCGGCATATTCGCCGGTGAGGCGCAAGGTGTCGGCGATGGCGCTTTGGTCGCAGCCGATCAGCTCGGCCAGCCCCGCGGCGTCGTCGGCCCAGCGGATCCCGTCGGCCTCGATGAGCTGCTGGTAGTCGGCGAACACGAGCGCGGCCTCGTGGATCGCCTCGTCGTAGATGGCCCAGGCAACGGCTTCCGGTTGGGCGATCACCTGCACCGCGTACTCGGAGTAGCCGGTACTCTCGTCGCCGAACCGTTCGCCTTCGATGTTGACCAGGAATGCACCGTTCATGACGGTGGTCCAGGTCAACAGCACGCCGTGCGGCGTGGCCACCGAGCCGTGACCCTGATACGAATCGAGAAAGGCGGTGTCGGCCCCGAGCATCTCGCCGATGCGGATGGCGTCGCCCAGGCTGTGGTCGCCACCGAAGTACAGGCCCTCGGCAACCTCGGGAATGTGGCGGGCCACCATCTCGCTGTTGGCTCCGAATCCGTTGGTGGCGAGCACCACGGCACCCGCCACGATCTCCTGGGTGCCACCGTCCGGGGACTCGGCCGTCACCACCCAGCCGTCGTCGCCCGACTCGAGCGCCACGGCGCTGAGCCCGGTCACCCGCCACGGCATCACCATCGTGATCGTCTCCCGCTTGTCGGCCGCCTCCAGGAGGTGACGGTGGAGCGTGCGGCCGGCCCGGTCGTGTACGCAGAGGTGGCGCCTGCGGGAATGGCCGGGGAAGATAACGTCGTCGGCCAGCTCCAACGGGATCTCGCAGTCCTCGGCCAGGAAGTCGGCCAGCTCGGCTCCGACCTCCACCAGGGCCCGGGCCACCGTCGGGTCGGCCTGCCCTTTGGTCTTGGTCATGATGTCGTCGTACAGGACCTCGTTGGAGTCGTCGTCGATGCCTTTGGCCCGCTGCCATCGGGTGTCGGCCACCGGGATCATCGATGTGCTCATCGAGGTGTTCGAACCCTGACGGAAGGTGGCGCTGGCTTCCAGTAGGGCCACGGTGGCGCCGCCGTCGGCGGCCCGGATCGCCGCCGCCAGCCCGGCCGCTCCGGCCCCCGCCACCACCACATCCGTGTCAAGCTGCCGTACCGTCATGGTCCGACGGTAGTCGAGGGGTCCGACCAGCCGGCAATGCGACACGGCGGAACCCGTCCGTTACTGTCGGTTGATGACCAGGATTCTCGTGCTGGCACCGTTCCCGCTCGACGACGACCAGCTGGCGTTACGGCGCAAGCAACTCGACGCGGCGCCGCTGCCCGACGGCGTGGTTGTCGATTTCAAGCCGACCAAGGCGGCGCCGGCCAACTACGTCTCCCACCACGACTACCTGCTGGCCGACGTATCGCTGTTCGAGTCGGGGCTGGCAGCGCAGGCCGACGGCTACGACGCCGTCTGCATCGACACGGTGAGCGACTCCGGCGTGGCGGCGCTGCGGTCGATGCTCGACATTCCGGTCGTCGGACCCGGACGGAGCCAATACGTGATGGCGGCCATGCTCGGCCGCCGATTCGGCATCGTGACGATGTGGAAACAGTGGTTCCCCATCTACCACAAGGTGCTGTCGGAGATCGGCCTGGCCGACCGCTGCGCCGGGATCCGCTCGATCGACGTCACCCCCGACAACCGTACGCTCATGGCGGGCAAGGACCATGCCTTGCCGCTGCTGCTCGACGCGGCCAACGCCCTGGTCGCCGAGGATGGAGCCGACGTGATCTGCCTCGGGTCCACCACGATGCACGAGGCCCACCGCTTCCTACAGGACAACCTCGATGTGCCGGTCATCAACCCCGGTCCGCTTTCCTACTTCATCGCCGAGGCTCTCGCCGATCTGGGCTTGACCCAGAGTCCGGCCGCCTACCCCCCGCCCCAGGTGCCGAAACGGGGCATGGTCCACGCCATGCTCGACGGTGCCGCTGCGGCCGAAGCCGCCGGTATCGACGATTCACCGGCAACGGATGGCGGCGCACGATGAGTCGCATTCTGGTGCTGGTTCCGTTCGCCCTCGACGACGAGCAGATCGCCAATCGCTCCGCTCAGACGCGTGAGATCACGATGGCCCCGGACGTCACGTTCGAGTACCGCCCGGTGAAGGCCGGGCCGACGAGCTTCACGAGTCCCCACGACTGGCTGCTGCTCGACCTCGGTCTCTTCGAGGCCGGCCTCAGCGCCGAGGCCGATGGCTTCGACGCCGTGGTCATCGACACCGTGTCCGACAGCGGCGCCGATGCCCTGCGGTCGATGCTCGACATTCCCGTGCTCGCCCCCGGTCGGGCGTCGCTACTGTTCTCGCTCAGCCTCGGTCGCCGATTCGGGGTGCTGGCCCAGTGGAAGCCGGCGCTGGCCCGCTACGAGAAGGTACTCGACGAGTGGGGGCTGCGGTCTCGGTGCGCCGCGGTCGACCACTTCGACACGCCGCCGGATTTCGCCAACCTGCTCACCGGAAAGGAGGACGCGGTGCTGCCCAGGATGGAGGCGGCCTGTCGCCGCCTGGTCGACCAGGGGGCCGATGTGATCTGTCTCGGTTCCACCACGATGCATCAGGCCCACGGGCACCTGTCGTCGGTGCTCGACGTGCCGGTGGTCAACCCGGGCCCGCTGTCGTACAAGCTGATCCAGACGATGCTGTCGCTCGGGTTGACCCACAGCCGGTCGGCGTACCCCCGTCCCCAGGTGCCCAAGCCCAGGATGATCCACGCCATGGCGTCGGCCGCCGAGCAGGCATCCGATGGCTGAGCCGGCGGCCGCCACTGCGGACGAACTCGTTGACATGGTCTCGACCTTCCTCCGGCTGATGGAGGCTCGTGACCTCGACGCAGCCCGACAGCATCTCGCCGACGACGTGGTCATCACCTTTCCCGGCGGTCGTCGGTTCACGAGTTTGGAGGAGCAGGTTGCCTCCTCGGCCGGTCGGTTCCGCTCGGTGACCAAGACATTCGATCGGTTCGACGTGATCGACGGCTCACCGTCCGGCGGGGAGTCGATCGTGTACGTGTTCGGCACGCTGAGCGGCGAGGCGCTGGACGGCACGGGTTTCGACAGCGTTCGCTACATCGACCGGTTCACGGTACGAGATGGTGTGATCGTCGACCAGAAGGTGTGGAATGACCTCGCAGAATCCGGCGTTCTCTGAGGTCGCTCTCAGTTCGCGGCTGCGGCGGTTCCGCGGAACCGTTTAGGTGGCTCTATTCGTGTGGCTCCTCGGCACGGCCTTGCCACCGGAACGCCGCCTCAGCAACTGCATCGGGAGCGGGCACAAGCTCACCATCGAGTCTCACCTGGGGCCGGCCGCTATTGTCCAGATTCAGGCGCGCTGGCGCGCCAGGTCGCTCTGCAACCGTCGCCATCTGATACGGCCGACCGGCGGGATCGGGATCGCAGTCGACCATCAGCACCGACCCGTGCGACGGCGATGACCAGAGTCGTTCAAGCTCATCACGGGCATCATCTACGACGCCGAGGCGAGCAAGGATCTGACCGCCGATGCCATCGAGATCATCGAGCAGCGCTTCCAGCAGATGCTCCGTGCCGAGGTAGCCGTCACTTCGGTCGGCAGCCTTCCTTGCCTCGGTCTCCAGAACTCTCGTCAGCCGAGGTGTCATCGGTATCGCAGGGTCCCAAGTCACGACCAGCCCCTTCCTCTCTCCGATTCAGGGTATGGCCGGATAGTGCGCGACGGTTGAAGCCATGAGCTCTCGCGCCACCCCGTACTCTTGGACCTATGTCTGAGCCGGGTGCCGTCGCAACCGAGTCGAACAGTTGGGACCACCGGCGCACCGATCGCCTTGTGCTCGATCACGTCCACGAGTCTGATATCGACGAGTGGCACCGGATACACGCTGACGCCCGCGTCTGGACGCACTTCCCCTCCGGGCGTCACACGTCGCGAGAAACGACTGCGCAGTTCGTCCACTCGAGTATCGCGGATTGGCAGGGCGCTGGACTTGGCTACTGGTCGATCCGCGATGAGCCGGACGGACCGATCATCGGCTGCGGTGGCTGCCGCCTGGTCTCCGAACATGACCGGTGGAACCTCTACTACCGGTTCGCCCCTGAGTGTCACGGTCGAGGCTATGCGAGCGAGTTGGCGCGTGCCGCAATCGCGGCTGCGAATGAGGTCGACCCCGTGCGACCGGTCGTCGCCTTCATGCTCGAACACAACACAGCCTCGTGGCGGGTCGCTGAGAGGATTGGTCTCACCCGGATCTGGGTCGGGCCAGATGAAGGCAACCCCGATCCGGAAGCCGTGAGATTCGTCTATGCCGACCGGCCCGACGTCACCATCTGAGCGGACGTCTGGCGCGATCACGTCGGCCCCAACCACGATGGGTTTGCGTCGGCCCATCGGAGGTAGTCGTCAAACGCATCTTGCGGGTCGGTCCACGGCGGTTCGGCTGTGGTTAGCGCCGGCTCTTCGGCCAGGCGTCGCCCCGACACCGGCGCCCGAGGCAGGTGCGGGTCGGCGTCGAATCCGATGGTGGCCCGTTCCGGGGTGTCGACCACCGCAGGGTCGAGGCCGGGGTGATGGCGGGCGAGCCGGTCGAGGAAGGCGATGGCGGTGGTGGTGGTGAACTCGGGGCACACGTTGTAACAGTCGTGGGCCGGGCGACGAGCGTCGGCCAGCGCGACGAGAACCCGTGCCGCGTCGGGGGCGTAGACCCAGTTGCGGGGCTGGTCGGCCACCAGACGGATCGGCGAGCCGGTATGGGCGGCCCGCACCATCTGCTGCATCGGACTCATGAAATCGCGAACGCCGGTCGGATACTCCCACGGGCCGAAGACGGCCGACAAACGAGCCGCCACAACCTCGAGGTCGTGAACGACGCCGTGGCGGAGGGCGAGTTGCTCGGCTGCCAGCTTGGTGATGCCGTAGTACGACGGCGGAGGAAACGTCGGGGCGACGAGCGTGGTTTCGGCCAGGAGAGCAGAGCCGAACGTCGCCGGCCCATACACGGCACCGCTGGAGACGTGGACGAGCCGCTTCACCCCGGCGGCGGTGCAGGCGTCGAGGACCGACTGGGTGCCGCCGATGTTGACGTCGACCACGGTCCGGGCATCAGCTGCCTCCCGGTCCGCTCCGGCGGTCACCGCGGCAGCGTGGATGACGGCCCTCGGCCGATGTCGGACCATGGCCTCGGCCACCGCCTCGGCGTCTCGAACGTCGACGATGTCCACCGTCGGAACCGGGCCGAGCTCGGCCAGTGAGGCGAGGGCCTGCCGGGGCACCGGCCGATCGGCCAGCCCCACGACCGGTCGACCCGCCTCGGTCAAGATGTGCAGGAGATTGATGCCGATGAATCCGCTGGCCCCGGTCACCAGAACCGGCTCAGAGCTCACGGCCCACCCGGTGTCCCTCGTAGACGGCCTCCAGCGACGAGCGGGGAGCGAGGCAGTCGCCGATCACCGTCACCGCGGTCTCCGGCGACACCGCCGCCAGCCGAGCCGCCATCGAGTGCCCGAGTTCGTCGGCGGCCGGGTTGCCGGCGGCCACCACTGCGTCGACGGCCAGCGTCTCGTGGTCGCCTGTCGACAGGTCCTCCACGGTGAACACGCCGTTGCGATAGGACACGGCCGACCGCAGCGGGCCGACGGCAACCCGGGCCTGACGGAGCCGTGAGATCAGAGCCGTGCGACTGTACACGGTGATCTTCCAGCCGCATCCGCCGACGGGTGTGAGGTAGGTGACGTCGACCCCCGAATCGGCTAGGTGCTCCACCACCCCGAGCGACGACCAGTCTCCCATCAGGTCATAGAACGCCACCCGCCGGCCTGGCTCCCAGCGACGCAACAACGCCTCATCGAGCGTGAGACCGGTTCCGCCACCGGGGAAGGCCAACGGTTGGGGGCGGGCCCCGGTGGCGGCGACCAGGTGGTCGGGGCGGCCACCGAAGGAGCCGTCGCCGTCGGCCCACCGCTCGGCGAAGGCCGACGGATCGAACTCGGTGTTGCAGTGCACGATCACCCCGTGGCGATCGCAGGCGGCGATCTGCTGGTCGACCAGGGTCAGAAAATCGCGGCGTTTGGGAAGATGGTCGACCAGGCGAATCCGACCGCCAAGGCGATCACCTCGCTCGATCAGGTCGACCCGGTGACCTCGGGCCGCTGCCACCCAGGCCGCTTCGAGCCCGGCCGGTCCGCCGCCCACCACCAGCACCTGCTTCGACCGCTCGGCCCGATCGTCGACGGGATCGGTTGACCACGAACGCTCCCGACCGACCGTCGGGTTGACCACGCAGGTGATCGGAAGGCCCTTCTCCAGAAATCCGGCGCAGCCCTGGTTGCAGCCGATGCAGGTTCTCGTCTCGTCGACCCGCCCCGTTACGGCCTTGTTCACCAGGGCGGGGTCGGCGATGTGGGCGCGGGCCATGCCGACGAGGTCCACATCGCCGTCGACCAGAGTCTCCTCGGCGTCGGCCACCGTTCGGTACTTGCACACCGCCATGATCGCCATGGTGTGTCCAGCGGCCTTGAGGCTGCGGCCGATGGCGGGGGCCAGGTGGCGGAACATGTCGCGGGGGAACGTCATGTCGGCCATCTGGGTCGAGAGGGCGTAGCTGCCGTGGTAGGCCGAGTGCGACACGTTGACGAAGTCGAGTTCGACCTGATCGGCGATGGCGGGCACGATCCGTTCCATGTCGGCCAGGGTCAGGCCGCCGTCCGCATACTCATCCGCACTGATCCGTATGCCCAGACACACGTCGGGACCGACCGAGTCACGCACCGCTCGAAGCACCTCCACGGCGAATCGCATGCGACCGGCGTCGTCGCCGCCGTAACCGTCGGTGCGGGTGTTGGTGGCCGGCGACAGGAACTGCTGGAGGAGATGGCCGTGGCCGACGTGTACTTCCAGCCCGTCGAACCCGGCCGCCAGTACGTGGCCGGCGCTGACCACATGCCCGTCGACCACCTCGGCGATGTCGCTCTCGGTCATCACGTGGGGAGCGGCAACCGAGGCGTCCCATGCGATGGGGGACGGACCCCACGGCGGGAGGCGGAGGGCATTGCCGTCGATCTGGCGTCCCAAGTGGATGATCTGGCCGAAGATCCTCGTGTCGTGGCGGTGCACGGCCTCGGCGATTCTCGCCAGCGGTTCCACACACCGCGGGTCGAAGGCGGCCAGGCCCTGGGGCTTGCCGAGACTGGTGGGGTGGACCCGGAGCGACTCCATGATGATCAGTCCGGCACCTCCCCGAGCCCGCTCCTCGTGGTAGGTGACATGGCGGTCGGTTGGAAGGTTGTCGACCCCGAAGTTCGTGGTATGGGCCGGCACGAAGATCCGGTTCCGCACCTCCACCGAACCGAGTCGAACCGGGGTGAAGGCGACGCCGACAGGTGACGATTCGTGGTCGGGGTTGACCGCCATGGCCGCCGAGTCTACGGTACGGTCCACCATCCGGACAAGAATCCGGATCATGGACACAGGCGGTGAACACAAGCGGTGGACACAAACGGTGGACACACGGGCTGGAGGCGCCGGCAGGAGTGAACAAGACGACGGCCATCGACGCCCGCCTCGTGCAGTCGGTCACGCGCGCCTTCGACGTGCTGTTCGCCATCGCCGAGATCGACCATCCCCCCTCGGCCCGCACGGTGGCCGAGAAGCTGGACTTGCCCCGCTCCACGGTGCATCGCCTTCTCAACACGCTCGAGGCGTCGGGCGTGGTCAACCGGATCGGCGCCGATCGCGGCTACGCCCTCACGCCGAAACTGGCGTTGGCGGCAACCCTGGACGGCGGGGGAGCCACCCTCGGGGCGATCGCCGAGCCGTACCTCCATCGTCTCGTCACCATCAGCGAGGAGACGGCGGCGCTGCACGTCCGCACCGGCGACCACCGGACCTGTGTGGCCGAGGTGCAGGGTCTGCGCGGGATCCGCTGGCTCAGGGGTCGGGGCTGGAGCGCGCCGCTCTGGTCCGGGGCGGTCGGACGGGTGTTGATGGCCGGCATGTCCGACGGCGAACTCGACGCGCTCCTCGGCCGGGATGAACGCCGGCCGCTCGGCCGCAATTCCGTCACCGACGGCGTCGATGTTCACCGCCTGGTGGCCGACGCCCGCCGGCGGGGCTGGAGTTCGAGCGAGAGCGAAACGGTCGACGGTGCGGCGGCCGTGGCCGCCCCCGTCACCGATCACGACGGGGCGACCATCGGCGCCCTCAGTCTCTACGCGCCGGACGACCGGTTGGACCACATGATGACCGTGATCGACGAACTGAAGAACGCGGCCCGCGATCTGGGCCGCCATTGGACCGCCATGTCGACCGCGCAGCCCGGTGCAGCACTCGCTCCCACCGGTTTCCACGGTCGTCTCGCGGCGAACTAGGGTGGCGGACGTCGCCACAACACAGCCACACGACAGTCACAAAACAAAGGGGAAATGAGACATGAACGTAGGGAGAGCGAAGTCGGGGAATCCCGTTCTCTGGCGCCTGTTGGCCTTGTTGGCCGCCTTCTCGATCATCGCTGCCGCGTGCGGTTCCGACGACGACGAGGCCACCGACGCGGGTGATGACACGGCGGCTGAATCGGACGACACGACCGAGGAAACGACCGACACGACCGAAGAAGCCGCCGACGAGCCGACCGAAGACACGGACGAGGAACCGGCCGATGATGCCGAGGAACCCGACGACGCCGCAGCCGGTGAGGTCCCGGGCCTCGTCGAGGAGGGCAAGCTGATCGTGGTAACCACGGGCAACTTCCCGCCGTTCACGGCCATCAACCCCGACACCGGCGAGAACGAGGGCTACACGATCGATATCGCCAAGGAGATCGCGGACCGTCTCGGCCTGGAGCTCGAACTGCCGACCGTCGACTTCGTGGCCGAACTCGAGGGTCTGTCGCAGGGCCTCTACGACATCGCCGATTCCGGTATCTGGCCGACACCGGAGCGGCAGGAGAGCTTTGCGTTCTCCCGGCCCATGACCTCCACCGGCATCATCGCCCAGGTCCGGGCCGAGGACGCCGATTCGGCCGGCCTCGATGACCTCTCGGGTCTCAACGCCGGAGGTATCCAGGGCAGTTCTCAGGAGGGCTACCTGCTCGAGAACGAGGAAGCGCTCGGCTATGCCGAATACTCCGGTTTTGCCGGTGCCGGTGAGGCGTTGACCGCCCTCAAGCAGGGTCGGGTCGATGCCCTCAGCCAGGATTCGCTGGTGGCGGCCTTCGCCGCGGCCAACGACGACGAGCTGGCGATCGCCGGTCCCACGGTGGCCGCCCATCCGCTGTCCCTGGCCTTCCAGCTCGGGATGGAGGACAAGCGGGATGCCGTCGATGTGGTGCTCAACGAGATGATCGAAGACGGCACCCTGGCCGAGATCCAGAAAGCGTGGTTCGGCCAGTGCATCCCGGTCCCGAGCGACATCAACGCCACCGAGCCGTATGACGAGCTGCCGGCCGGTGATTGCTGACGGTTCGCCAGGGGGCGCCAGACGATGAGCTGGGACATCGTCTGGCGGTCCCGCGCCATCTTCTGGGAGGCGAGCTGGATCTCGATCCAACTGTTCGTCATCTCGCTGGTGCTGGCCACGGTGCTGGGCCTGATCCTGGCGCTCATGCGCATGTCTCGATACAGGGCGCTGCGGTGGTTCTCGGCCACATTCGTGTGGGTCTTTCGCGGCCTGCCGGCGCTGGTGATCCTGTTCTTCGCGTTCTTCTGGCTTGGCAACAGTCTGGGTTGGAGCCCGTTCCAGTCGGCGATCCTCGGGTTGGCCGCGTCGTCGGCGGCCTACAAGGCCGAGATCATCCGGGCCGGCCTGCTGGCCGTCGATCCCGGCCAATATGAGGCATCGGAGGCACTCGGCTTCACCAGGGCCCACTACATGCGGCGCATTGTCATCCCCCAAGGAATCCGGGTGATGATCCCCAACTACGTCAGCAACTCGACCCTGCTGTTCAAGTCGACCTCGCTGGCCGCGGTCATCGGCCTTACCGAGCTGACCGGCCGGTCGCGCCAGTTGGCCAACTCCACCTTCCAGCCGATCGAGATACTGACCGCCGCCGGCGTGATCTACCTCGTGGTGACCTCGCTCATGACGCTGTCGCAGAGCTGGTTCGAGCGTCGCTATGCGGTGAAGGTGTAGACGGCCATGGACTTCGCCTACATCGCCGACATCCTGCCCGCCATCCTCGATGGTCTCGGTACCACGGTGTCGCTGTTCGCATGGTCGATCCTCATATCAACCGTGCTGGGCCTGGCCCTCGCCCTGTTGCGGCTGTCGCCGGTGGCGCCGTTGCGATGGTTCGCCGCGTTCTACGCCTGGCTGCTTCGCGGCGTGCCGCTGCTCCTCATCATGTTCTACGTGTTCTTCGCCTTCCCCGAGCTGGGACGGAGCCTGTTGCTGTCGCCGTTCTGGGCCGCTGTCGTCTCGCTGTCGCTGTGGACGGCCAGCTACCAGGCCGAGTCGATCCGATCCGGCATCCTGGCCGTCGACCAGGGACAGTTCGAGGCGGCGGAGGCGTTGGGCATGAGCAAGGCGCATGCCATGCGGAAGATCGTGTTGCCGCAGAGTGTGCGGATCATCGTGCCGCCGTTCATCGGCAACGCCATCAACACGATGAAGCAGACGTCGCTGGCCACCGTGATCACCGTGCCGGAGATGGCGCTGCTCACGACCCGGATCATCAGCCGCGACTTCAAGGCGCTCGAACCGCTGCTGGCGCTCGCGCTCATCTACCTCGCCCTCACCACCGTGCTCGTCCTCGCCCAGCAGGGCCTCGAGCGTACGTTCCGATTGAAGGTGTGATCATGGCCCCACTGGTACGAGTCGACGGTCTGGAGAAGTGGTTCGGGGACCTGAAGATCCTCGACGGCATCAGCCTCGACGTCGAGGCCGGCGAGGTCGTCTCGATCATCGGTCCGTCGGGTTCCGGGAAGACCACCATCCTGCGATGCATCAACCTGCTCGAGCGCCCCGACGCCGGCTTGATCCAGATCGACGGTCAAGCACTGTGCGAGAACGGACCCGATGGCCGAATACGGTTCGCGTCGAAAGGCAAGGTCCGCCGGATCCGCGAAGACGTCGGAATGGTCTTCCAGCGCTTCAACCTCTTCCCCCACATGACCGCACTGGAGAATGTGATCGAGGCTCCGATGGCGGTGAAGGGCGTCGACAAGAAGGCCGCCGTCGCCCGGGCCCAGGAGTTGCTCGACTCGGTCGGGCTGTCGCACCGGGCCGACCACTACCCGCTACAGATGTCGGGTGGCCAGCAGCAACGGGTGGCGATCGCCCGGGCGCTGGCCATGGAACCCCGGGTCATGCTGTTCGACGAGGTCACCTCGGCGGTCGACCCGGAGCTGGCCGGCGAGATCCTCCTGGTCATGAAGCGGCTGGCACAGGACGGCATGACGATGATCGTGGTCACCCACGAGATGGGGTTTGCCGCCGATGTCTCCGACCGGGTGCTGTTCATCGACCACGGGCGGGTGGTCGAGGAGGGGAAGGCCCAGCAGGTGCTCGGCAACCCCCGCGAAGACCGCACCCGGGCCTTCCTCCGGGCGGTGCTCGAACGGGCGCCGATGGCGGCCGAGGAGGGCGACGACGACGATCTCGTCGACGACCTCGCCGGCGATGACGCGTCGTGGGGAGCCGATCCTCTGGTCGGTGGTGGATCGGCGGATGCGGCCACCATCGCCCGGTTGCAGGCCGAGGTCGACGAACTCCGGCAGCGGCTCGCTCGGACCGAAGGCGTGTCGGAGGCGTGACCCGATGACGCGGCCGGCAGCCTCGCCGACGGCATCTGGAATGACCGTGGCCCAGAAGATCATCGCCCGGGCCGCGGGACGGGATCACGTGGGCGTCGATGAAGTGCTGTGGGTCGACGTCGACGTGGCGATGATGCACGACTCCAGCGGTCCTCGGAGGATCTGGCCGGCGATGGAACGGTTCGGCGTCGGCGTGTGGGACCCCGACCGCATCGTGCTGGTGTGCGACCACTACGTGCCGGCCAACAACGTCTCCGCGGCCGAGATCCTCCAGACCACCCGCTCCTTCGCCACCGCGTTCGGCATCGAACGCTTCCACGAGGCGCAGGGGATCGCCCACACACTGATGGTGGAGAAGGGATACGCCCGCCCCGGCATGCTCTATACCGGCTCCGACTCGCACACCTGTACCGCCGGCGTCATGGGTTGTCTGGCGCTCGGCGTCGGTTCGACCGACATCCTCGGTGTGGTCACCACGGGTCGCACGTGGCTGCGGGTGCCGCACACCATCAGCGTGGTCATCGACGGCTCGCTGCCCGACGGGGTCACGGCCAAGGACCTGATCCTCACCATCATCGGCGACCGGGGGATGGACGGTGCCTTGTACAAGGTGCTCGAGTTCTCCGGCTCCACCGTCGACATGATGAGCGTGCAGGAGCGCAGCGTGCTCACCAACATGTGCGCCGAGATCGGAGCCAAGACCGGGGTGATTCCGGCGGATTCGGTCACCGTCGAACACCTGGCCGCGCTGGGTATCAGCGCCGAAGAGGGTCCGGTCAGCGATGCCGACGCCATGTTCTCCGACGTCTGGCGCTACGACGCCGCCTCGATCGAGCCGGTGGTCGCCCGCCCCGATCGACACGACGACGTGGTCGCCATCTCCGAGCTGGAGGAACCGGCCATCGGTCGGGCCTACATCGGCTCCTGTACCGGCGCCAAATACGAGGATCTGGCCATGGCGGCGAGGGTTCTCCACGGTCGACGGGTGGCCGACGGCGTGGTGCTCCAGGTGGCGCCGGCCTCGCGGGCCGCTCTACAGCAGGCCATGACCGACGGCACGGCCGCAACGCTGATGGAGGCCGGCGCCCACATCCTGTCGACCGGCTGCGGAGCCTGCCCGGGAATCGGGGCCGGCATCCTCGCCGCTGGTGAGGTGGCGATCTCCACCACGAACCGCAACTTCCGGGGCCGTATGGGCAGCCCCGAATCCAGCCTGTACCTGGCATCGCCCTACGCGGTGGCCGCGGCCGCCGTCGCCGGTCGCATCGTCGATCCCCGCGAGCTGCTCACCGGCGATCACGTCGAGCCCGTTGGAACGGGGGGCCACGATGAGTGACTCTGTGGGTCAATCGATCGAGGGTCGAGCGTGGACGTTCGGCGACGACATCGACACCGACGTGATCGTGCCGGGCAAATACCTCCTCCACGACCTCCCCGAGATCGCCAGGCACGTCATGGACGGCATACGACCCGGCTTCGCCCAGGAGATCGCGCCGGGTGACATCGTGGTCGGGGGCCGCAACTTCGGCAACGGATCCAGTCGCGAGATGGCGCCGAGGGGCCTGCAGGCGGCCGGCGTCGGGGCGATCGTGGCCCGCAGCTTCGCCCGGATCTTCTTCCGGAACTGCATCAACGTCGGCCTCGCCCCGGTCGAGTGTGCGGCCGCCGATCGCATCGAGGAAGGGCAGCGGCTGTCGATCGACATCGCCGCGGGCCGCGTCACCGTGGTCGACACCGGCGAGGTGCTGAACGCAGTGGCCCTACCCGACGAGATCGGTTCGATCCTGGCCGTCGGGGGCCTGGAGAACCATCTGGCCGCGCTGTTCGCCGGCGGCGGAGGGGTGCGACGGTGAGCGAGATCGGATGAACGGAGCACGTCGATGACCACCCCGGCCGCCCGCCTGCGAAATCTGCTCGACGACGCCCCGCCTGTTGTCGCCCCCGGTGCCTTCAACGCCCTGTTCGCCCGGCTCATCGAGGCCGAGGGGTTCCCGGCCGTGTACCTCAGCGGGGCCGGCGTGGCCAACTCGGTGCTCGGCCAACCGGACCTCGGCATGGTCACCCAGACCGAGATGGCGGCGGTGGCCGAGCACGTGTGCGCCGCTGTCGACGTGCCCGTCATCTGCGACGGCGACACCGGCTACGGCGGGGTCCACAACGTGGCCCGCACCGTGAAGCTCTACGAGCGGGCCGGGGTTGCCGCGGTCCAACTGGAAGACCAGGCCTTCCCCAAGAAGTGCGGTCACTTCGAGGGCAAGACCGTCGTCGGGCCCGACGAGATGGTGCAGCGAATCACCGCCGCCGTCGACGCCCGCTCCGGCGATGACGGGCTGCTCATCATCGCCCGCACCGACGCACGTGCCCCGCTCGGTCTCGACGAGGCGCTCGATCGGGCCGCCCGCTACGCGGCGGCCGGGGCCGACATCCTCTTCGTCGAAGCCCCACAGGACGAGGGCGAGCTGGAGCGGGTCGGCCGGGAACTGGCCGGCCACCGGCTGATGGCCAACATGGTCGAGTTCGGCAAGACGCCGCTCCTGCCGGCGAAGCGGTTGGGTGAGCTGGGATTCCATCTCGTCATCTACCCGGGGGCCCTGACCCGGGCGCTGGTCCCGGTGGCCCGGCAGCTTCTGGCCGACCTCTCGACCGAAGGCTCGACAGAGTCGTGGCTCGACCGCATGGCCACCTTCGCCGAGGTCAACGAGGTGGTCGGATTGAATGCGGCCAATGCATGGGAGGCCCGCATCGCCGAGAACGCGGCCGACCACGGCGAAGGGGATGTCGAACCCGAGCCCGAAGCGGGTGCACGGGAGGCCGGGCAATGAGCGAGCCGGCGGTCAAGGCGATTCTCGGCTATGACATCGTCGACGGCGTGTCGGTCGAAGACTATGAGCGGTGGCTGGCCGAGATCCACTTTCCCGATCTGCTGGCCAACCCCCACCTCGACCGACTGGTGGCCGACGACATCGTGCGTCCGATCACCGCCACCAGCGCCGGGACCGAGACGACCACCGAACCGGCCACCTTCTACCGGATCGTGGAACTCCACTTCGCCGACCACGACGCCTACCGTCGCTACCTGGAGTGGTTCGAGCAGAACCCGATCGACCCGGAGCGGGGGCCGGCCGGCCGCACCGACTTCCGGTTCTACCTCCTGGCCGAGTCGGTGGTCATCGACCGGGATCGTCCCTACCAGCCCCCACCAAGCCGAACGTTCACCCAAGGAGCATGACATGGAGTCGTCGGATCTGACCGCCCGCCAGTACTACGAACAGATCAAGGCCAACCCCAATCGGGCCCGGTTCGGGTTCGGCGAGAAGGCGGCACTGGTCAACGTCGACCTGCAGAACGCTTACACGAGGGTCGACGAGTTCCCCACCGCCTACCAGACCGACCCGAACCAGCTCGACTACGTCAATCAACTGGTCGCCGCCACCAGGGCCCGGGGCTGGCCGGTGGTCTGGACCTACGTGGCCTACATGGAGTCGGGGGAGGACTGCGGCATCTGGGGCACCCGCACCGACACCGAGAACTCACTCCAGAACATCAAGCGGGGCTCGCGTCGCTCGGAGCTCGACGATCGGCTCGACGTCGACCGGGTGCGGGACGTGATCTACGAGAAGAAGATGCCGTCGCCGTTCTTCGAGACCCAGCTGTCGAGTCTTCTCGTGTGGCACCAAGTCGACACCGTGATCATCACCGGCGGATCGACCTCGGGTTGCGTTCGGGCCGCAGTGGTCGACAGCCTGTCGCGGGGATACCGCACGATCGTGCCCGAGGAGTGCGTGGCCGACAAACACGAGATCCCCCACTTCGCCAACCTGTGCGACATCTCCCTCAAGTACGGTGATGTGTTGCCGTTCACCGATGTGCTGGCGTACATCGAGTCGGGAGGCGGTGATGACTGACGGCTCAGCGGCCGCCACCCCCGTCGTGCCCATGCGCGAGCCGTTCTCCGATCCGGCCGACCCCTGCCTCTACGAGTACTGGCCGTGGGAGGGCCGACCGAAGCTGACTTGGCCGAACGGGGCCCGACTGGCGTTCTGGGTTGCCCCCAACATCGAGTTCTACGAGCTCCACCCCCAACCCAACCCCACCCGCAAGGCGTGGGCCCGCACGGAACCCGACGTTTTGAACTACTCGCTGCGCGACTACGGCAACCGGGTCGGCACGATGCGAATGATGGAGGCCATGGATCGCCATGGGGTGCGGGGCAGCGTGTCGCTGAACGTGGCGGTCTGTGACCACCATCCGGAGCTGATCGAGGCCTGTCTGGAACGAGACTGGGAGATCTTCTCCCACGGCATCTACAACACCCACTACTCCTACGGGATGACCGAGGCCCAGGAACGAGCGGTGATCGAGGATTCGCTCGAAACGGTCGAGCGGGCCACGGGGCAACGCATCGCCGGGTACCTGGCCCCGGCGCTGACCCACACGGAGCGGACCATGGATCTGCTGGCCGAGTACGGGATTCTCTACACCTGCGACCTGTTCTGCGACGATCAACCCCAGCCGGTCAACGTTCGTTCGGGTCGGCTCATCTCCATTCCGTATTCGCTCGAGATGAACGACATCATCGTCTACAACGTCAACCAGCAGTCGCCCCGACGCTACGCCGACATGCTGAAGGCCAACTTCGACCAGCTCCACGCCGACGGCGCGGAGAACGGGACGGTCATGTGTATTCCGCTGCATCCCTATGCCGTCAGCCGGCCCCACCGGATCGGCGCGTTCGAGGAGGCGATCGAGTACATCACCGGCCACGACGACGTGTGGGTCACCACCGGTCGGGAGATCGCCGAGTACTACTACGAGCACCACTACGACACCGCGGTGGCCGCCATTGCGGAAGCGAACGGGGAGGGGGCATGACGATGGCCGAGCCGCATCCGGGCCTCCCCGACTCCTACATGCAGTTCGCCAACCGGGGCCACGGCATGGGCCACCGATGGTACGAGTGGTCGATGATGCACGACCGCGAGCCCGTCGCGTGGCCCGGCGGGGCCCGGGTCGCCGTGTGGGTGAACGTCGCCCTCGAGTTCTTCCCCCTCGACCAGCCGGCCCAGCCGTTCAAGGCGCCGGGCGGCATGGTCACCCCCTATCCGGACCTCCGGCACTACACATTGCGTGACTACGGCAACCGGGTCGGTGTGTTCCGGGTGTTCAGGCTGCTCGACCGGATGGGCATGCGACCGTCGGTCAGTTTCAACTCCAAGGTGGCGGAGCGGTACCCGCGGCTGATGAGGGAGGTGGTCGACCGGGGATGGGAGGTCGTCGCCAACGGTGTCGACATGGGTTCGCTGCACCACGGCGGCCTCGACGTCGACGCCGAGGCCGCCCTCATCGACGAGGCTCTGCAGGTGTTGCGCTCGGCCTCGGGGCAGCCGGTCACCGGTTGGCTCTCACCCGGCCGGTCCGAGTCCGGCAACACGCTCGACCTGCTCGCCGCCCGGGGCGTCGAGTACGTGTGCGACTGGTACAACGACGACATGCCGTTCCCGCTGACCACGGCCAATGGGATCATCCACGCCATGCCGTTGAGTCACGAACTCGACGACCAGACGATTCAGATGCACTACCAGCAGTCGGAGCAGTCGTTCGTCGACCAGGTCACCGACGCGATGGCCGTCGTCCACCGGGAGAGTTCCGCCACCGACGGCCGGATCGTCTCGGTCACGATCCACCCCTGGATGTCGGGCCAGCCCCACCGCATCGCCGCCCTCGGTCGGGCGCTGGAAGCGCTGGTCGCCCCCGACGACGTCTGGTTGGCATCGGGGTCGGAGATTCTCGACGCCTTCCGCTCCCGCACGTGACGAGGCGGCAAGACCGATGACCACGACTCCAACATCGACTCCCGATCGGCCCGCCACCTGGATGGGGTCGGACCTCGCCTCGTCCCCCGAGCGCTGGATCCGGCGCTGGACCGACGAACAACTCGACGATCTGTTGGCGCTCGCCCGTCGTCACCTCGACGAGGATCTGACCGCCCTCGACCTCGGAACCGATGTACCCGAGTCTCTGCAACGGCTGGCGGCCGCCATCCGAGCCGACCTCATCGACGGTCTCGGGTTCACGCTCCTGAAGGGCTACCCGGTCGGCCGGATCGATCGCCGCCTCGAGGCGGTCGGCTTCCTCGTCGTCGGCCGGCTCCTCGGAACGCTGCGGTCACAGAACGCCTCCGGCCATCTCCTCGGTCATGTCAAAGACGTCGGTGGTGATCTTGCCGACCCGGGCACCCGCATCTACCAGACCAACGAACGGCAGAGCTTCCACACCGATTCGACCGACTGCGTCGTGCTGCTCTGTCGCACCACCGCACGATCGGGTGGTCGATCGCTGTTGGTGAGCGCCGAAACGGCGTACCGGATCATGGTGGACGAGCGACCCGATCTGGCGCCGGTGTTGTTCGAGCCGATCGCCACCGATCGGCGGGGAGAGGTGCCGGTTGGTGCCGACCCCTGGTTCGAGATCCCGGTGTTGTCGTGGCACGACGACAGGCTGACGGTGCTCTACCAGCGAACCTACATCGAGTCGGCGTCGCGCTTCGCAGACGCGCCGCATCTGAAACCGGAGCAGGTCGAAGCGCTCGACGTGTGGGACGAGATCTGCAACCGGCCCGAGGTGTATCTGGCGATGGACCTAGAGCCGGGCGACATGCAGTTCGTCTACAACCATTCGTTGCTCCACGACCGGACCGCATTCGTCGATCACGCTGAACCCGCCCGGCGACGGCACCTGCTGCGGATGTGGCTGTCACTCCCCGGAGACCGCACGCTTCCGCCGGTGTTCGCCCAACGCTACGGTTCGGTCGAGGTCGGCGAACGAGGGGGGATCGTGCTTGCCGACACCCGGCTCACGGCTCCGCTCGACGTCGCCTGAGCCCGCCGCCCGCCCGGGGTGTAAGCCGACGATTGAACGAACTGTTCACTTTGTTACCAGCGGGTACGCGGCAGGGTGAGCAGATCGGGGGGTGGTTGGTTGTCGTTGGGTAAATCTGATCCATCCACTTTGGTGTCACAGCGTCAATGAACTAGGTTCGTTCCCCTACGTCTCGATTCGTTGGGACGTTATGCCGCACAAACTTCATCCAGGGGAAGAAAAACATGCTGAAACGATTGCTGGCCGTACTTGCGGCCATCGCGATGCTTGCCGTGCCCACGGCGGTATCGGCCGACCCACCGGAGGGGTCGCCAAGTGAAATGAGTGGTCAAGGACGCCTTGACCTCTACGTGATCGAGACCACCGCCGACGTGGCCAACGCCATGCGAACCGAAGGCTACGACGTCGTGTCGGAGAGCTTCGAAGGCGAGGTCGTGACGATCGAGGTCATCATGTCGCCGGGCGAGGCCAACAAGGCCCGCAGGGCCTTTGACCTCGACATCTCGCTCAAGCGGAACCGCAACGGCCAGACCACGGCTCAGGCCGCGTTCGAAGAGGCCGAGAACGGCTTCGAGGTCTGGCGCCAATGGGGTGAACCCGGCGGTCTGAAGGACGAGATGGAGTTCCTCGCCAACGAGTACGATGACCTCACCGAACTCATCACCATCGGCCAGTCGCTCAACGGCGACGACATCTGGGCGATGCGCGTCACCGAGAAGGCCGACACCAAGCGCCGGGGTTCCCGTCCCGCCATTTTGAACATCTCGGCCCAGCACGCCCGGGAGTGGATCTCACCCGAGGTCAACCGGCGGCTGATGCGCCACTACCTGGAGAACTACGGCACCGACGATCGGATCACCGAGATTCTCGACACCACGGAGATCTGGTTCATCATCGTCGCCAACCCGGACGGCTACGACTGGACGTTCACCGAGGGCAACCGCCTGTGGCGCAAGAACCTGCGCGACAACAACGGCGACGGTGAGATCACCACAATCGACGGCGTCGACCTCAACCGCAACTTCGCCACCAACTGGGGTCAGGACAACGAGGGTTCGTCCGACAACCCGACCAGCCAGGTGTACCGGGGCACGGCCCCCTCCTCGGAGCCCGAGACCCAGGCTCTCGACGCCCTGATGGGCCAGTACGACTTCTCGTTCCTGGTCAACTACCACTCGGCGGCCGAGCTGCTGCTCTACGGCACCGGTAACCAGGTCGACAGCCCGACACCGGATGATCTGATCAACATCGCCATCAACGGCACCGACGCCGACCCCGGTGTCGAGGGTTACGACCCGGATCTGTCGGCTGAGCTGTACATCACCAACGGCACCACCACCGGTCACGCCGTCGGTGCCCACGGCATCATGGCCTACACACCGGAGCTGGCCACCTGTCAGACGGCCACCACCTACGACCCGGACGACGAGTTCGGCCCGACGTACTGTCAGGACGAAGGACGTTCCGGATTCGAGTTCCCCGACTCCGAGGCGCTGGTTCAGTTCGAGTTCGAGAAGAACATCAACTACCAGCTGTCGATCGCCGAATCGGCGGCCGACCCGGCCAACCCGGCCGACTCGGCGGTGCTGAGCCCGGCTCCCGATTTCCAGGTCGACGCCTTCACCGAGAGTTGGGGCGCCGACCAGGAGGTTGCGGTCTGGACCCGTCGTGAGCACAAGCAGCTCCGCATGCACTACTCGATCAACGGCGGCCCCGAGGTCACCAAGTCGGTGCCCGAGTGGGGCGGCGGTCAGCGCTATGGCGACAACGGCAACGTCTGGTACGGCGAGTATCGGGCCACCGTGACCGGCCAAAGCGAAGGCGACTCGGTCGAGGTCTGGTTCACCGCCGTTGACACGCCGTCAGGCGGTGGCAACCCGGCGGCGGCCAAGATCGAGTCAGAGCACTTCACCTACGAGGTGGTCAACACATCGGGCGCTGAGGTCCTGGTTCTGGCCGACAACAGCCCCGGGACCGCACTCGGTGGTCTCGCTCCGCTGGAGTATGTCGAGTACTACACCGACGCCCTCGATGCCAACGGCGTCAGCTATGACGTGCTCGGTGTCGACGACGAGGTGGCCCCGCACCCCATGGGTGTGCTCAACCACTACGACGGCGTCATCTGGTACACCGGCGAGAAGTTGGTGACCGACTACCAGGGTGGTCTCAACACCACCCTGTTCGCCCACGAGATGAACATGAACATCCGTGACTACGTCAACGAGGGCGGCAAGGTCCTGGCCACGGGCAAGAACCACGGTTTCGAGGAGTTCTTCCCGCTCAACTACGGCCAGAACGGCGCTCCGTCGGAGACCTGCGTCGACAACTGCCTGATCCTGACCGACGACGTCTACCAGTACTGGTTCGGCGCCTTCAGTCGATCACGGCGGGGCGGTCTGGCTCCCGACGGCACGTCCTACGACGTCGCCGGGACCGGTGGGGCCTTCGACGGCTACACCTTCAGCCTCGACGGCGGCGACTCGGCGAACAACCAGGGTGCGACCGATGCCGGTCTCGGCACCGGTACCGCATCGTTCGTGGTCACCGACAGCATCCTTCCGAACGAGGAGTTCCCGCTGATCGCGGCCTCCGAGCGGCTGGCCCGCTGGGAGACCGGTGGCGGCGCTCCGTTCGAGCCGGTGACCGGCGATTGGCAAGTGGCCACCGGGCACGACGACGTGGCCTACAAGCGTCTGGCCACCACCGTCGACCTCACCGGAGCCACCTCGGCCACGTTCGACTTCGCCACGTCGTACTCCACCGAAGCCAACTGGGACTTCATGTTCGTCGAGGCCCGCACCGCGGGTGGCGACGACTGGACCACGCTGCCCGATGCCAACGGCCACACCAGCCAGAACACCGGTCAGTCGTGTACCTCCGGCTGGGCCGATCAGCTGCATCCGCAGCTGTTCAGCTACCAGACGTTGAACCCCGACGGCACCTGCAGCCCAACCGGTACCACCGGCGAGTGGCACGCCACCAGCGGCCCGTCGGCGGGCATCGAGCAGTGGTCGATCGACCTGTCGGCCTACGCCGGTTCCGAGGTCGAGATCTCGATCACGTTCGCCACCGACTGGGCCACCGGCGATCTCGGCGTCTTCGTCGACGACGTGTCGGTCACCGCCAACACCGGAACGCTGCTCGAGACGTCGTTCGAGGACGGACTGGATGGGTTCACCATTCCCGGCTCGCCCGAGGGCAGCGCCCCCAACCCCAATGACTGGGAGCGGGTCGGCATCCTCTTCGAGATCGCCAGCATCGTCGCCACCGAGGACACCCTGTACTTCGGCTTCGGCTTCGAGGGCATCACGTCGGAGGCCGAGCGCACCGAGGTCATGGCCCGCTCGCTGACCCATCTCGGGATCGGCTAGCCGGCTTCAGTCACACATAAATAGTCAAACCGTTCTGCGGTTCCCCGGCCCCCGTTTCGGTGGGTCGGGGGGCCGCAGAACGCTATTTTGGCGAGGTGCCAACCATCGATCACCTCGTCTACGCCGTTCCCGATCTCGATGCCGGTACGGCCGCCGTCGAGTCGCTGACCGGGGTCCGGGCCGTGGCGGGCGGCTCCCATCCGGGGGCCGGCACCCGCAACGCCCTGGCCTCGTTCGACGACAGCACCTACTTCGAGATCATCTCGGTCGATCCGGATCAGGCCGATCACACCGGCGCCCGGCCGTTCGGAGTCGACGGCCTGGGCCCGCCGCGGATGGCGTCGTTCGCCATCCACCCGACCGGCGACGAGACGATCGAGTCGGTGGCCGACCGGATGCGGGCGGCCGGTTTCGATCCCGGTGAGATCACGGCGATGAGCCGCCGCCGACCAGACGGCGTCGAGAT
This sequence comes from Acidimicrobiales bacterium, assembly GCA_965216655.1. Classification (GTDB taxonomy): domain Bacteria; phylum Actinomycetota; class Acidimicrobiia; order Acidimicrobiales; family SZUA-35; genus JAHELU01. The sequence continues at coordinate 122,022 of CBDCGP010000005.1, read as the reverse complement.
CTCGTGGCGGCTGACCCGGCCCGCCTCGGCGTCGCTCGGACGGGCCAATCCGGCGAGCGACGGCGTCATCCCGTTCGTCATCGACTGGGGTGCAACCGAAACCCCGGCCCGGTCGACCCCTCGTCTGGGCCGGCTGGCCGCGCTGCGGATCGCCCACCCGGACCACGCGATCGTCGATCTGTTGATCTCGCTCGACCTCGGGCTCGACAACGGTGAGGTTGTGGTGACGGCGGGGGAGCGGCAACTGACGGCCGTCGTCGAACTGGCCGACGGCCGAACCGTTGACCTCTGACGTCGATCAAACAGTGATCGCCAGGATCACCACCGGCATCAGCAACACGAGGTAGATCGAGAAGAACGTCCGCCCGGTGAATGCGGCCTGTCGCCACGCCTCGGGGTCGAATCGCAGCAGGCGCAGGAGCCGCCGAAGGTTGCGGTTGATCCAGGTCAGCAGCGCGGCCGTTGCCGCCAGTAGTAGCAAACCGACGACCACGCCGATGCGGCGGACCACGTCGAGCGGCCCGTTGATGAGGCCGGAGAGCCCGGGCACACTCAACGCATCGCCAACAACAGGCTCGTCACCGCCGAGACCCAGCGCATCGGCCACCGAGTCGACCGCTCCCGCCACCCCGGTTGCGCCACCGATGTCGGCCCCGTCGCACATGAACTGCGGGGCGTCGACCCCGTCGACGATCAGGTAGTTGCAGCGGAACTGGTCGTTGAACGCCGACCGGTACAGCCAGGTCGAGAGGCCGATGGCGATCACGGCCAGGACGGCCGTGACAATGAGAGGATCGGTCTGGGTCCGTGTGGTTGACACCATCTGAGCATCACAACACACGTGGAGACCCGCCGCCCAAACGAGCACGATTTTGACAGCTTCCGACGCCTGGCCCCAGCGATGATGGTGGTTCGGATCGAGGAGGACCACCATGCCGCTCCGTCACGCCAGTCCCGGTACTTCCAACCCCCGTAACTCCAACCCGCACCGGGCCCGCCGCTGGCCGATCGTCACCGCGCTCGCCGCCGCGCTGATCCTGATCGCCCCGACCGTGGCCTACGCCATGGGGTTCGTCGAGCCGGACGTCGACGTTCTCCGAACCCACGTCGGCGACAACCCGGGTGACAACTTCGGCTGGGTCGGGGCCGATCTCGGTGACCTCGACGGCGACGGGGTCGCCGACTACGGCGTGACCGCCATCACCGATCCGACCGGTGGCCCGCTGGCCGGGCGGGCGTACGTGTTCTCCGGCGCCGACGGCTCGGTGCTCAACACGATCGACGGTGTGGCCGGCGAGCTGATGGGCTACTCGATGGCCACGGCCGGAGACGTCGACGCCGACGGCACCCCCGACTACATCGTCGGGGCCCCCGGCTTCGCCGCCGTCACCCCGACACCGTTCGGTCGGGCGCTCGTGCTCTCCGGCGCCGACCACTCGCTCATCCATGAGTTCACGCCCGCTGTGCTCACCCGAATGGGCACCGCGGTGTCGGGGGCCGGCGACGTCAACGGCGACGGTCACGCCGACCTCATCGTCGGAGCCGAGAACGCGAGCACCGCCAAGACCCAGGCCGGTCGGGTCACCGTCTTCTCCGGCGCCGACGGCTCGGAGCTGTGGAGCGTCGACGGGAAACACGCCTGGGATCTCCTGGGCTCGGCCGTCGACGTGATCGGCGACGTGACGGGCGACGGCGTACCCGACCAGGTGGCCGGCGCCTGGGGGGCCACCGGCCGCGACGGAGGAGCGGCGGCCGGATCCGGTCGGGGAGAGGCCTACATCCTCTCCGGCGCCGACGGTTCGATCGTGCACAAACTCAAGCCGACCGTCGATGCCGAGAACTTCGCCCGCTTCTTCGCCCGCCGCGCCGGAGACGTCGACGGCGACGGCACCCCCGACGTGTTCGTGGCCGACTACGCCGCCGGCCGCGGCGGTCAGGGCGGTACGAGCGCCAACCCCGGTGGCGGAACGCCGGTCAACGGCACCGGTGCCTTCTACGTCTTCTCCGGGGCGACCGGCAAACGGATCCTGGTCGAGTCCGGTGTCGTGACCGGCGAGGGCCTCGGCCCGGGCCGGGCGATCGACGACGTGAACGGTGACGGCGTCCGGGATCTGGTGGTGGCGGCCTGGGGGTCGTCGGAGGGGGCGCCATCGGCCGGGACCGTGCGGATCTACTCCGGCGTCGACGGGACCGTACTGCGAACGATCACCAGCACGACCGCAGGCGAGTTCCTGGGGGTCGACGCGCTGGCCGTCGGCGACCTCAACGGTGACGGCCGGTCCGACTACCTGCTCACCGGTGTCGGTGTGGCCTACATCGTCGCCGCGAACGCCTCCGGCTGACGGCGATAACGACTCGGTGTCGTGCCGAACGCCTGCCGGAACGCCTGCGTCAGATGACTGTGGCTGGAGAACCCGACGGCCACCGCGATGTCGGCCAGGCCCTCGCTCGAATCGGTCATTCGGTTGAGCGCGGCCCGCAGCCGCAGTGACGTCAGGTATCGGTGGAGCGACGTTCCCGTCGTCCGTCGGAACACGCGGGCGAGGTGAAATCGTGAGGAGCCGACGGCTGCGCCGATGTCGGAGAGCGACAACGGGCGGTTGAAGTTGAGTGCCATGTGGGCTTTGGCGTCGTCGACCAGCCCCACGTGCTCGGCCCCGACGGCCCCGACGGCGTCGACGGAGGCCCGTCGTACGTAGGCGGGTGGAATGACCAGGTCGACGAGTCGAAGGAGCGCCTCCTCGACCACGAGCCCGGTGGGCGCCGGGCCGGCGGCGCCCAGCATCCGAGTCAAGGACCGTTGGAGCACATAGGCCTCCGGTTGCGACGGGGCATGGGTGTGGCGCACGGCCGGAGCGTCCGGTGCGGTCAACTCCGGATCGTAGGGCGCGGCCGCCTCCCGCATCCACGCCGGGTCGACCTCGAACCATTCGCAGTGGTCACCGATCGAGTCGACGGCGGCCCGCGAGTACTCCTGGCCGCCGCGGTAGAGCACGACCGTGTTGGGGTCGGCCAGCACGGTGTCGGTTCCCTCCTGGGTGATCTTCACACAGGTTCGGGGGAACACGATCGTGGGATGCTCGATCCAGCCGCCGTCGAAGGCGTCGTCGCCCGGCCTGCAGCGAAAGGTGCCGACGGCCAGCGAACCGGCACGGTACAGCTCTCGGGACGGACCGGCCATGGGCCGATGATAGTTCGTTGTCAAACGTTGGGGCCCATTGGCGGCGCGGGCGGCCTCGGCCCCGGCCACCGCTTGAATCACCGTTGCGGCGGCCGACGGGGCCACCATGAGTCCGTCCAACGAGCGGAGTGCCGGCGCGGACGCGCCTGCACCCGACGACCTCCCGGACTCCCAGGCGACCCTGCACGGCAAGCCGAACCGACAACCGCTGGCCCGGGAGTGGGCGTTCGCCCACCTGTTCATGATCATCGGGGTCGTTGCGATGGTCAACTACGCCGTGTTCCGGCTCAGCACGTTCAACGATCCCGACTCGTTCTGGCCGATCAACCTCGTGCTCATCATCGGTGAGGTTCTGGCGATGATCGCCCAACTGGCGCTCTTGTTCGACGGTTGGCGGGTGCCTCCGTTCGATCCACCGGTGGGCACGGCCAGACCCGCCGTCGACGTGCTCATACCGGTGTACAACGAACCCATCGAGGTGGTCCGCCCGACGCTGGCCGGCTGCCTCGGTCAGGACTACGACGGACCGCTCGAGGTGTGGCTCCTCGACGACGGTCGACGGCAGGAGATGGCCGACCTGGCGGAACAGTTGGGAATCACGTATCTGACCCGGTCGGACAACAAGGGGGCGAAGGCCGGGAACATCAACAATGCGCTCAACCATCTGACCGCCGAGCTGGTCACCGTGCTCGACTGTGACATGGTGCCCCAGCCCGACTACGTGTCGACGCTCGTCCCCTACTTCGAGGACCCGGACGTCGCGCTCGTGCAGACGCCGCACGGTTTCTACAACACCGACAGTTTCCAGCACTACTCCCATGGCCGTCACGATCAATCGCTGTTCTACGACATCATCCAGTGGGGGAAGGACCGGCACAATGCCGCCTACTGGTGCGGAACCGGCGGGATGCTGCGGACCGAGGCCCTGAGGGAGGCGGGCGGTGTGGCCGAGGGGACCATCACCGAGGACTTCCACACGTCGGTGCGGCTGCACGCCAGGGGTTGGCGGAGCCGCTACCACCCGGTGGCGCTGTCGTTCGGCCTCGGCGCCACCGACCACAGCTCCTATGTGACCCAGCGTGACCGGTGGGGATCGGGCAACATCGCCTTGTTGCACACCGACGACAGCCCGTTGACCATCCCGGGGCTCACCCTTCGCCAGCGGCTCTCGTACGTGGCAACACTGATCGCCGTGCTGGCCGGGCTGCGCCGCATTCTGCTCATCCTCGGCGTGGCCCTGATCCTGGGTTCCGGGCGAATTCCATTCCAGGCCGACCCGGTGGTGATGGTGACGATCCTGGGGGGCGCGATCGCCGGCGGCGGCGTCGGGATGCTCGCCCTGTCCCGAGGTCGGGTGGCGCTCGGCGACATGAGCCGGGCCGAAATCCTGTCGCTGCCCGCCCAACTGTCGGCCCTGCGCACCCTGGTGTCGGGCCCTGGAGGGAAAGAGGTGTTCAAGGTGACGGTGAAGGACGGCGTCACCGGCCACTGGAGTGTGTTCCTCCGCTCGAATCCGTCGCTGGTGCTGTTGACGATGATCCTCGTGGTCGGTGTCGTCCTGGGGATCGCCCGCCAGGCCACCGGCTACGGTCTGACCCCGTTTGCCGCGACCCTCACCTTCCTGCTGGCGGTCTGGGAGGGCAGTCAGCTGGCGCTCGCCTGGCGGTACGGCTTCCGCTATCAGCAGCGCCGGCGGATCTATCGGGTCCCGGTCGAGGGACGACGGGCCGATCTCGAGGTCGACGGCAAAGTGATCCTCGGTCGACTGGCCGATCTGTCGCCGTCGGGCGCGGCGGTGGAGATCTACGAGGATCTCAACGCCGAGCTGGGCGATCTGATTCGCTTCTCGCTCGATGGGATGCCGACGCCGGTCGAGTGCACGGTCCGCCGCATCGGTGACACCATCGGGCTCCAGTTCGGCGAGGTGCCCGTCGAGTCCGGCATCATCATCGATCGGCTCTGCTACGTCGACAGCATTGCCGGCACTGATGCGTCGGAAACCGCCGACGAGGTTTCGCAGCCGGCATCGACACCGACATCGACATCGACGTCGCCGCCGCCGTCGCCGTCCCGATCCCAGGCCGCGCCGCCCTCGGCCGCCGATGAGGGGCAGACCGAACCCAGGCCGCCGGTCAGGTCCGGGCCGTCCGGCTGATACGCGAGCAGAGGGTGGCGATGGCCGGCACCCCGGCCTTCACGAACGCCCTCGTCTGAACCAGCCGCCGCCTGGTGGGTACGAGTTCGAGCACCGTGAGGTTGGCCGACGGCGACGGGTAGGCCCGAAGCGTCGCCTTACGGTGGTTGCGCCGAATCCCCGGCAGGTCACGGTGGCCGACCAGGTCGATCCCCTCGAATCGACCTCGAGGCTGTCGATGTCGACGACGAGACCGGGCAGCGGTTCGCGGAACAGGTCGCCGGCGTGCAGTGCCCGGCTGGCCGGTCCCGGCAGCACGTGCACCGGCGCCACCACGTCCTCGCGTCCGCCGGTTCTGGTCGGTCGGTCGCCGAACCCGCCCGGTCGGTGGGCCTTGCGGGCCTGGTACGACGGCAAGCCCCCGGCGCCGTCGTCCGACTCGCCGCCGATGCCGCCCAGCTCATCCAGCGGACCGAGGATCCACGCCCGGTCGGCGTCGGTCCGCGCCGATGCCGTGTCGTCGCCGGGGGAGGATCCGGGGGTGAGCGGTATCAACTCGCCGTCGGATCCGACCCCGAATACTTCCACCGGGGTTGGGCGGGCGGCCATGTCGACCTCCAACGGACGCTGTTCATCCAGAGTACTTCCGGCGCCGGGGTGGCGTCGAGGCCCAACGTAGGTCGCATCGGCGGGAGGCCCTATCGTTGTCTGGTCGCATTGGTTCGTGAGAGGAACCGCCATATGGCCGCTGGCCGTGAACCACAACCTGAGAGCCGCCGGTCCGACCTGCGCAATGTGGCCATCGTGGCCCACGTCGATCACGGCAAGACCACGCTCGTCGACGCCATGCTCCGTCAGACCGGCGTGTTCCGGGCGAATGAGGACGTCGCCGACCGGGTGATGGATTCCGGCGACCTCGAGCGGGAGAAGGGCATCACCATCCTGGCCAAGAACACGTCGGTGCGGTGGGGTGACCTCACGTTCAACATCGTCGACACCCCCGGCCACGCCGACTTCGGCGGCGAGGTCGAGCGGGCGTTGACGATGGTCGACGGGATCGTGCTCCTGGTCGACGCCGCCGAGGGTCCGCTGCCCCAGACCCGTTTCGTGCTGCGCAAGGCGCTCGCCCTCGACCTCCCGGTGATCCTGGTCGTCAACAAGGTCGACCGGGGTGACGCCCGGGCCAAGGAGGTGGTCGACGAGGTCTACGAGCTGTTCCTCGATATCGATGCCCGGGATGACCAGATCGACTTTCCGATCCTCTACTGCGCGGCCCGCACCGGTTGGGCCACCACGGACCTCGACGCCGTGGATGAGCTGGTCGCCGGTGACTCCTCCCCGGTTGGTGGCGCTGCCGGCGGAGCCGACCTGACCCCACTGTTCGAGGCGATCGTCGAGGTCGTTCCCGCCCCGATCTACACCGAGGGCCATCCCCTCCAGGCCTGGGTGACGAACCTCGACGTCAGCCCCTACGTCGGTCGCCTGGCGTTGTGTCGCATGATGAACGGCACTATACGGCGGGGCGCGTCGGTCGGCTTGAGTCGGATCGACGGCACGGTCGACCGGGTGAAGATCGCCGAGCTGTACCTGACCGAGGCGTTGGAGCGGGTGTCGGCCGACGAGGCCGGTCCCGGAGATCTGGTGGCCGTGGCCGGCATCGACGACATTCTCATCGGTGAGACCTTGGTCGACGCCGACGATCCCCGTCCGATGCCGGTGATCGAGGTCGACGAGCCGTCATTGTCGATGACGATCGGTGTCAATTCGTCGCCGCTGGCCGGTCAGTCCGGGTCGAAGCTGACCGCCCGCCTGGTCAAGGGACGGCTCGACGCCGAGCTGGTCGGCAACATGAGCCTCCGTGTGCTCGGCACCGAGAAGCCGGACGTGTGGGAGGTCCAGGCCCGTGGGGAACTCCAGCTCGCGGTGCTGGTGGAGACGATGCGGCGAGAGGGGTTCGAGCTGACGGTCGGCAAACCGCAGGTGGTGACCCGGGAGATCGACGGCGCCGTCCACGAGCCCGTCGAGCGGGTGATCATCGATGTACCGGAGGAGCACCTCGGCGCGGTGACCCAGCTGTTGGCGGGCCGGAAGGGGCGGATGGACCAGATGGTCAACCACGGCACGGGGTGGGTGCGGCTCGACTACCTGGTTCCGGCCCGTGGTCTGATCGGTTTCCGCACCGAGTTCCTGACCGAGACCCGCGGCACCGGCGTGGTCAATCAGTCGATGGATGGCTTCGAGCCGTGGTTCGGGGAGATCCGCACCCGCCGCTCGGGCTCCATGGTGGCCGACCGTCGGGGTCCCGCCACGACGTACGCCATGCTCGGTCTGCAGGAGCGGGCCCAGATGCTGATACCGCCCGGCACCGAGGTGTACTGCGGCATGATCGTGGGGGAGAACAGCCGGGCCGAGGACATGGACGTCAACGTCTGGCAAGGAGAAAGCAGCTCACCAATCACCGGGCCGCCGCGGCCGACGCCACGGTGAAGCTGTCGCCGCCGCGGGAGTTGTCGTTGGAGCAGGCGCTCGAGTTCATCGGCGACGACGAATGCGTGGAGGTGACCCCCGACGAGATCCGCCTCCGCAAGGTCGAACTCGACCCGATCGTACGGGCCCGTGCGGCCAAGGCCCGAAAGGCCGCCGCCTCGTTGTCGTCGTAGGACAAGCTGAGCCCTGGTGTTAGCGGAACCAGTTGGCCTCGAAATTTTGCACCATTTACAGATTGGACGTCTCCTGTGAGCGCGCTTTCTCAGACGCATGGATCGTGGCACGAGGAGTAGTCGGGTTCGGTATCTCTGGATCGCTGGGCTGGATAGTGATCCCTATCGGAATTGCGGTATTTCCGATCGTGGCCATCTTGCGCAAGGTCATTGTGCGGAGCGAAGACGAACGATGGATCGGCCCCGTTACATCGGCCAAGTTCCTGATGGCTTGGACGATGTACCTGGTCTTTGTTGCTTTGGGCCTCAAGGGGGAGATCTCTCATGGATCCCCGTCACTGGAGACAATCAGGAGTACCTCCTTCTTCGCCATGAAAGACATCCTCATTTGACCAAGTGAGGCGGCTCGGGTGTTGCGGACTCGTCTACCTGCAGAAAGGTTGATCATTCGCGGGCGAGAACGACCACTTGTGGTCGAAATCACCCGCGAACGCCTCGGGACGGTTTGTGCTCGAAGACAGGATCTATGAGGTTTTGCTTGTCTACGACCCGGTAACGGGTCGTAGACGGACAAAAGCTGCGATGGAATTCACACGCCGGTCCCGCGGTTGTCAACTAGGGGCTTGGGTATCCTCGGTCCCTCATCTGAACGCGGCTGTCGGAAAGAGTCCACCCATGCGCCACATCAATCTTCGTTTTCTCGTTCCCCTCGTGCTGTTGGCATTCCTGGCCGCAGCCTGTGGCTCCGACGACGACTCGACCGAGGCCGGCGAGTCATCCGAGACCACCGCAGCGTCGGATACCACCGAAGCGGCTGACGACGCCGACGCCGACGACACCTCGGAAGAAACAACCGACGACGCAGCCGATGAAAGCGACGAGGCCGGCGACGCCGCCGAAGACGCCGGTGACTTCGACGGCGAGCTGGTTATCGGGGCCATCCCCGATCAGGACCCCGAGGTCCTGGCCCGCAACTACCAGCTGGTGGCCGACTACCTGGCCGCCGAGACCGGGGGTCGAGGTTCGCTTCGAGCCGGTCACCGAGTACGACGCCGCCGTCACCGCCTTCCGGGTCGGCGATCTCGACCTCGTCTGGTTCGGCGGGCTCACCGGTGTTCAGGCTCGGCTGCAGGTCGACGGCGCTGATGCCATCGCCCAGCGTGACATCGACGAGGAGTTCACCTCGGTGTTCATCGCCGGCACCGACACCGGCATCGAACCCATTCGACGACGTGGCCGGTTTGAGCGCCATCGCCGGTCGCACACTGACGTTCGGCTCGGAGTCGAGCACATCCGGACGGCTCATGCCCCAGTCGTTCCTCAGCGACGCCGGGGTCAGCCTCGACGACCTCGACGGGGAGCCCGGGTTCAGCGGCTCCCATGACGCCACCATCGAACTGGTCGAGGCCGGAACCTTCGAGGTCGGTGCCCTCAATTCGCAGGTGTGGGACGCCCGGGTCGAAGCCGGTGAGGTCAACCTCGAGAAGGTTCAGGTCATCTTCGAGACCCCGACCTACTTCGACTACCACTGGGTGGCCCGCCCCGAGCTCGGTGACGATCTGACGACGTCGGTCATCGAGGCCTTCACCTCGCTCGATCCGTCCAATCCCGAAGAGGCCGAGATCCTCGAATTCTTCGGCGCCGGGTCGTTCATCGAGACCAGCAACGACAATTACGCCAGCATCGAGGCCGTCGGCCGGGAGATCGGCAGCATCGAGGGCTGAGAAAAACGTGCTCGTCCGGTTCGACGACGTCACCGTGCAGTATCCCGGTTCCGACCCGGCGGCGGTCGACGGGCTCACGCTGTCGGTCGCCGCCGGTGAGCTGGTCGCGCTGGTCGGCCCGTCGGGCGCCGGCAAGTCAACCGTGTTGTCGCTGGCCGCCGGGCTCGTGCTGCCCAGCGCCGGGCGGGTCGAGGTGCTCGGCGTGGACAGCACCGCGCTCGGCCGTCGATCCCACCGCCACCATCGCAGCCGGATCGGGCTGATCAGCCAGGACTTCGCGCTCGTCGGGCCGCTGCGGGTGGCGAGCAACGTGGCCGCCGGCCGGTTGGGACGCTGGTCGTGGGCCAGAGCCGCTCGGGCTCTCGTCCGCCCCACCCCGATCGACGAGATCTCGGCCGCGCTCGACTCCGTCGGCATCGCCGAGAAGCTGTGGGAGCGGGCCGACCAACTCTCCGGCGGCCAGCAACAGCGGACGGCCATCGCCCGCGCCCTGTTCCAGGAGCCCGACCTGTTGCTGGCCGACGAACCGGTCAGTGCGCTCGACCCCTCCCGGTCCGACGCGGTGATGACGGTGCTGGCCCGCATGGCCCGACAAGCCGGGCGGGGGATGGTCGCCAGCATGCACGACGCCCCCCTGGCCCTCCGGCATTGCGACCGCATCGTCGCCCTCCGTGACGGCCGGCTGCACTTCGATCTGCCGGCGGCCGAGGTCGACGAGGCGATGCTGACCGAGCTCTACCTGCTCGACCAGCCCACTCCGGCGTGACGACCGTTCTCGAACGTCGCCCGGTCGTCATCGCGCAGCGCCCGGTGCGGCGGGACCGGCGATGGTGGGCGGCCGTCGTCGCCGGACTGGTGGCCTGGTCGGTGGCCAAGGCCGGCGCCGATCCCTCCGAGCTGATCAACGAACGGGGCTGGTCGCAGGTCACCGCCTTCTTCGCCGCCATGGTCCGCCCCGACCTCAGCGCCGAAATGCTGGAGCTGACCCTGCGGGAGTCGGCGGTGACGGTGGGCTATGCGCTCCTGGGCACCGCGCTGGCCGTGGCCATCGGCATGGTGTTCGGCCCGCTGCTCACCGAACGGATCTGGACGCCGATCCACGGCACGATGGGCCGTGGTCGGCTCGGCTGGATGGTCGGCCGGACCCTGATGGTCATCCCCCGCTCGATGCACGAGGTCGTGTTCGGACTGATCCTCGTCAACATCCTCGGTCTCAACCCCCTTGTCGCCGTGCTGGCCATCGGCATCCCGTTCGGCGCGGTCACCGCCAAGGTCTTCGCCGAACTGATCGACGAGGTGTCCGGTGACGCCGAGCGTTCCATGCGAGCCGCCGGTGCCGGCCGGGTCGTCGCCCTCACCTTCGCCACCATCCCCCAGGCGCTGAGCGACCTGCTCTCGTACGCGTTCTACCGCTTCGAGTGCAGCCTTCGCAGCGCCGCCGTGCTCGGGATCGTCGGGGCCGGCGGACTCGGATTCCAGCTGGCGCTCTCATTCCAATCGCTGCGCTATGACGAGATGTGGACCCTGCTGTGGGCGCTCATCATCCTGTCCGGTATCGCCGACCGTTGGTCATCGGCGGTCCGGCGGCGGCGCAACGCCCTGGCCGCCGAGACCCACGTTTCGGTGGCCGAGACCACCGGCTCCAGCCTGGCCTCCCCGGCCACGCGGACCACCCGGACCAACGGCCGTCCGAACAACGACCGGTTCCTGCGCTTCAGCGCGCTGCTGCTCACCGTTTCGCTGCCGATCGCCTACTGGCGGCTCGGCATCGACGTCTCGACGTTGTGGGACGACCGGGCCCGGCTGCTGGCCGGCGAACTGGTTGAGGACAGCTGGCCTCCCGAGATCGGCGCGGGCGGTTTGCGGGAACTCGTCGACGACTCGCTCGACACCATCGCCTTGGCCATCCTGTCGATCGGCCTGGCTTTCGCCATGGCGTCTCCTGTGGCCTTCGTCGCCCAACGCCCCCGCCGGGCGGCGTCCGGTGTGGGGGCGGCGGTCCGCAGCGCACTGGCCGCCATCGTCCGGTTCGTCCTGCTCGTGGCCCGCTCGGTGCCGCCGCCGGTGTGGGCCTTCATCACGGTCTTCGTGCTGTTTCCCGGACTGTGGCCCGGGGCCGTGGCGCTGGCGGTCTACAACACAGGCGTGCTGGGTCGGCTCCAAGGCGAGGTGCTGGAGAACCATGACCAACGCCCGGCCCGGATCCTGGCCGCCACCGGGGCCACCGCCGCCGGGTCGTTCACACTGGCCACCGTGCCTGCGGTGGCCGGACGGTTCGTCGCCCTCGGTCTCTACCGGTGGGAGGTGGCGATCCGGGAGACGGTCATCGTGGGCGTCGTCGGCGCCGCCGGCCTCGGCCGCCGCCTCGACGAACAGACGGCGTCGTTCAACTACGACGGCATTCTGGCCACCATCGTGGCGCTGTTCGTGGTCACCGTGGCCGTCGATTTCGCGTCGGCCGCGATTCGCCGATCCATCCGCTGATCAGAGGGAGGCGAGCACCGCGGCCAGACCGGCCCGCTCGGCGGCCGGGTCGGTGATGGGTTTCAGCTCATTGGTGCGGCGCTGCAGCTCGGCCAACAGCAGGGGATCGGTTTCGAGGCGACGCAGCAGGTCGGCCATGGCCTCCACATCGCGGACCGGTATCAGCCCGGGGTAGTCATGACCCAGCAACCCGGTGTTGCCGTCGATCCGGGTGCCGATGACGGGCACGCCGAGGGCCAATGGCTTCGGTGACGACGTTGGCGCCTCCCTCGGTCAGCGACGTGCAGGCCAGGGCGCGACCGGTGGCGAGCAGTTCGAGTGCGGCGTCCCGGTCGAGTTCGCGGTGCCAGTGGTAGCGGGGGTTGGCGGCCTGCTCCTCGATCGCCTCCTCCTCCCATCGCCGGTCGAAGGCCTGTCCCGCGTGGTGGACGGTGACCCGGCTCGCCGGGTCGAGGTGTCGGGCCGCCCTTGCCGTCAACAGCGGGTCCTTGACCGACCGGAGATGGGCCAGCACCACGACCCTGAGCTCGTCGTCCGCCGGTCGGCGGGGCGGCAACGGCGGCGCCACCGACTGATGGATCACCGTGGTCTTGTCACCCCACTCGGCCCTCAGGCCGGCCACTCGCTCCGCCGCCGCCCGCTGGAGCACGATGAGTGCCGAGGCGCGCTCCACCGAGGCCACTGCGCCATCGCTGGTCGGCAAATCACCGTAGAGGTCGGTTCCGCTGAGGGCGACGACGACCGGTCGGTCCGGATGCCGGTCGGCCCACCAGGCAATGACCGGAGCGGACCGCCGGGCATGGATGGCGATCAGCATGTCGGCGGCGTCGAGCAGCGCAGCCGTCTCCTCGTCGGGCCGGTCGGCCTGCTCGTCGGCCGCCACGACCGTGACGTGGTGGCCGAGCCGCTCGAGATGATCAGCCCAACGACCGGCGGTCACGTCGTTGCCCGACCGGGCCGTCGGCCGGATCGGGGCGGCGATGACGATGGAGCGACCGCTCACGTCACTGCGACCGCCGGGCGAACGGGCCGGCTGGTGGTCACCGTGGGCAGGTGCGGAATCCGGCGTAGACGTCGCGCCGGTCAGGGGTGAAGTAGTTGCGGTAGGTCGACCGCACGTAGCGGTTGCGGGTGGCCCACGATCCGCCCCGCAGCACCTTGCGGGTGCCGAACCACGGCTCGGAGTTGTCGCGGTAGGCGTCGGGCTCGAAGTGGGGATACGGGCCGAACGTGGTGGCCGTCCACTCCCAGACGTTGCCGATGAGCTGCCGGTGGCCCCACGGACCGTCGCCGGCTCCGAAGGCTCCGACCGGTACGGTGCCGCCGGTCCGGCCGTCGAGCGCCGCCTCGGAGGGGAGCGGATCCCGTCCGCCCCACGGGAACCAGGGAAGCCGTTCGCCCGACGGCGTGGTGGTGGCGGCCGCCTCCCACTCGGCCTCGGTGGGCAGCCGCCGCCCGGCCCAGGTGCACCAGGCCTCGGCCTCCCACCAGCTGACGTGCACCATCGGATGGTCGGCGGTGTCGGCGATCGGCTGCCAGTCGGCACCGATGCGGCGTTCCCAGCCATCGGCGCCACGGCGCCAGTACGCCGGTTCGGTGGCGCCGGTATCATGGCGCCAGGTCAGGCCGTCGGGTGACCACACGGTGTCGTTGCCATAACCGCCGTCGTCGACGAAGGCTGCGAAATCGGCCACGGTGACCGGGGCGACAGCCAGATCGAACTCGTCGACCTGCACCGGGTGGGCCCACTTCTCGTTGTCCATGACGAAGGGCTGCTTCCGGGACGCCCCGAGGAGGACCCGACCGCCGCCCACCCGTCGATCGCCGGAGATCGGTTCCCCGGTGACCGGTTCAGACGCGGAGCCGCCGGGGCGTGGCCCCCAATCGAGGGTCTGGCGGGTGTAGGTGAGCGCCTCGCAATGGGCGTCGTGATGCATGACGGCGTAGGCGACGTAGTAGGCGGTGGAGTCGAGGCCGCCGTCGTTGCCGACGACGTCGACCAACCCGTCGGCCACCCGGCGGACGTAGTCGATGGTGCGGGCCGAGTCGGGGTAGTCGAGCTGCCATCGGGTCTTGTGGGCCACCAACGCCGAGTCGTAGCGTTCGTCGACGTTCTCCATGAGCGGATCGCGACCGTGCAACTGGCGGAGCACGAACCACTCGGCGAACCAGCCGACATGGGCCAGCTCCCAGATGGGCGGGTTGACTATCGGCAGATACGGGCCCATCCAGCGCTCGTCGTCGTGGTCGAAATCGGCCACGGTTCCGATCAGATACTCGGTGGCGTCCTGCACCCACTCGGCAAGATCGTCGCTGTCGACCCAGGTCTCCAGTGCCATGGAAAAACCGTACCAGTGCCGGCCTGGCTAGCCTGAATGCTGTGACCGACGAACACGTGACCCACCGTCTCACCCAGTTCAGCCACGGCGCCGGTTGAGGCTGCAAGCTCGCCCCCGGCGAGCTCGCGCACGTCGTGCGCGACCTGCACCCCGACCAACCGGCCGAACTCCTGGTCGGCACCGACACCGGTGACGACGCCGCCGTCTGGAAACTGGACGACAACCGGGCCCTCATCTCGACCGCCGATTTCATCACCCCCGTCGTCGACGACGCTCGCACGTGGGGCCGGGTGGCCGCGGCCAACAGCGTCTCCGACGTCTACGCCATGGGTGGCCGCCCCCTGTTCGCGCTGAACCTGGTGGGCTGGAACACCGACGCGCTCCCCACCTCGCTCCTCGGTGAACTCCTCGCCGGCGGCCAGGACATCGCCACCGCCGCCGGGTTCGCCATCGTGGGCGGTCACACCATCGACGACCCGGAACCCAAGTACGGCATGTCGGTCACCGGGGAGGTCCACCCCGATCGGATCCTCACCAACGCCGGCCTTCAGCCGGGCCAGGATCTGATCCTGACCAAACCACTCGGTGTCGGCGTCATCACCACCGCCATCAAGGCCGATGTCGCGCCGGCGGAGGTGGCCGAGGCGGCCATCGCCTCGATGACCCGGATCAACGACGTCGCCTCCCGGGTGGCCGTCGAGGCCGGGGCGACCGGCTGCACCGACGTCACCGGGTTCGGCCTGCTCGGCCACCTCGGGCGGATGGCCGTGGAGTCCCAGGTCCGGGTGACGGTCGAGTTCGACGCCGTTCCGTTCCTGCCCGGGGCCGCCGATCTGGCGGCCGAAGGTATGGTGCCGGGAGGCAGCCGGCGCAACCTGGCGTGGGGTGCTGAGCTGCTCGACCCCGGCTCCCACGACGAGCGATCGCAGCTGTTGATCGCCGATGCCCAGACCTCGGGCGGGCTGGTGTTCGGCGTCGACCCCGGTGAAACCGAGTCGGTGCTGGGGGCTTTGGCCGACAGTGGCCACACGGCGGCCAGGATCGGCTCGATCTCTGAAGGCGAACCGTTGTTCAAACTGGCCTGACGGCATCCGGCCCCGATGGACTTCAACGGTGATCCGGTCCTGACCCGGCGGGCATTCCAGCTCGACGTGTCGAGGGATCGGGTACCGACCCTCGACACGCTCGGTTGGCTCATCGATCTCCTGGGCCGCCTGCGCTACACCGAACTTCACCTCTACATCGAACACACCTTTGCCCACCCCGGGCACGAGACCGTGTGGGCCGACGCATCGGCCCTCACCGGCGACGACATGGCCTGGCTCCGGCGGCGGGCGGCCGACGCCGGTATCGAGCTGGTCCCCAGCCTCAACTGCTTCGGGCACATGGAGCGATGGCTGGCCCATGATCGGTACCGGGATCGGGCCGAGTGTCCCGATGGATATCCCTCGCTGGTGGGCGATGGCACAGCTCCGCCGTCGTGTCTGGCGCCGACGGCCGACAACGCCGACTTCGCCATTGGCCTGGCCCGCCGGCTGGTCGAGGCTACCGGCGCCGGTCGCGTCATGATCGGCGGCGACGAACCGTTCGAGTTGGGCCTTGGCCGATCCCGGGCGCAAGTCGACCGTCTCGGCCGAGGCGTCGTCTATCGAGCACATCTCCGGCGCATCATCGAACCGCTGGTGGCCGACGGCCTCGAGGTGATGATCTGGGGTGACCAGTTCCGCCGGGATGCCGAGGCGGTGGAGTGGGTGCCCGACGGGGTGACCGTCGTTGGCTGGAACTACGAGGCTCCGGGCCGCAGCTGGCGAGGTCTGCTGCCGGCCGCGTTCGAGGACCGTCTCGGGTTGCCCGACGACGCCGCTGACGGGTTCGAGGCCCATGTTCGACTGCTGGTCGATGCCGCGGTGCCGTTCCGGGTGGCGGCCGGAACCTCGTCGTGGGCCACGTTGATCGGTCGCAACGCCAACGCCGCGGCCAACATCGCCGACGCGGTGGCGGTCGGCACCCGACGTGGCGCCCGTGCGATGATGCTCTGTGACTGGGGCGACCACGGTCACTGGCAACCATTGGTGGTGTCGGTGCCGTCGATCGTCCGGGCCGCCCACGCCGCGTGGCACGGTGCCGCGGTTCTCGGCCCCGGTGAGAACAGGCTCGACGTGGGTTCGATCGTGGACGATCTCCTCGGTGCCCGGCCGGGATTCGGTGCACTGCTCGACCGCGTTGGACACCTTGGCGAGAACCTCGGTGCGTGGACGGCCAACGGCACACCGCTGGGCGCCGCCGTCTTCGACGTGCTGTTCCCCGTGGTCGGCGACCTCGACGACGAGGCGGTCCGAGCGGCGATGGAAGTGTTGACCGACGCCAACCGTCGCTGGCCCGAGCTCAGCCCCGCCACCGAACGGGGGCGCATCATCGCCGCCGAGCTGACCGCGGCGTGCAGCGCCGCCATGCTCGCGCTCCGCCATCTGCGTGGCGAGGCGGTAGGCGCCGACGAGGTGGAGGCCGTCCGCCACGCCCAGGCCGCCGCCTGGCTCGGCTCCAGCCGACCCGGAGGTCTCGGCGAATCACTCCTGGCGTTTCGCCCCCGGTATCGGACGCCATAATGGGTGGGGTCACCATGGACAGCCAGTAATGAGCGGCTCTGCGTTCCGACAGCCCCCGATCGAGGACTATGCGTACCTCAGCGACTGCCGCTCCGGTGCACTCGTGTCGTCGGCTGGATCGGTCGACTGGCTGTGTTTTCCCCGATTCGACTCGCCGGCCTGCTTCGCCCGTCTCGTCGGCGGTGATGACAGCGGTCACTGGAGCCTCGGACCGGCGGCCAACGGTGACCGGGTCCGAACCAACCGGTGGTATCTCGAGGACTCACTCGTGCTGTGCACCGAACACAACACGGAGTCGGGAACGGTCCGCGTCTTCGACGCCCTGACCGTCTCCGACGACGACGCCGAGCCCCATCGGCTCGTCCGAATCGTCGAAGGTCGCAGTGGTGAAGTTCCCATGAGATCGGAACTGCGGATCCG
This sequence comes from Acidimicrobiales bacterium, assembly GCA_965216655.1. Lineage (GTDB taxonomy): Bacteria > Actinomycetota > Acidimicrobiia > Acidimicrobiales > SZUA-35 > JAHELU01. The sequence continues at coordinate 104,474 of CBDCGP010000005.1, read as the reverse complement.
CTTCGACTACGGCAGCATCGTGCCCTGGGTCCGTCGCATCGACGGCGGGATCTTGGCCGTCGGCGGCCCCGACGCCATGACCCTGACGTCCGACGTCGACATGCACCCCGACGACATGTCGACCGTCGCCGAGTTCACGGTCGGCGCAGGGGACCGGGTCGGCTTCTTGATGACCTGGTATCGAGCGGCCGACGAGCCCCCACCGGCCGGCAGCGCCGCCGATCTACTGGAGGCCGCCACCCGATGGTGGCAGGACTGGGCGGCGAGAATCTCCTATACGGGAGCCTACGCCGACGACGTCCGGTCCTCGCTCGTGACGCTCAAGGGACTGTCGCACCGTCCCTCGGGAGGATTCGTCGCCGCACCGACCACATCACTGCCGGAGTGGATCGGCGGCACGCGCAACTGGGACTACCGCTACTGCTGGCTGCGGGACGCCGCCTTCACCCTCGGAGCCATGCTCACCTCGGGCTGCACCGAGGAGGCAACCGCGTGGCGGGACTGGCTCCTGCGGGCGATCGCCGGCGACCCGGGACGGGTTCAGATCATGTACGGACTGACCGGTGAGCGCCGCCTTCCCGAGATCGAGCTCGATTGGCTGAGCGGCTATGCCGGCTCCCGGCCGGTCCGCACTGGCAACGGCGCCTGGGATCAGCTACAGATCGATGTCTACGGCGAGGTGGCCGAAACCCTGCATCTTGCCCGTGAGGCCGGGATGGAACCCGACGAGAACGCCTGGCAGCTGCAACTGGCCATGCTGGACTGGCTCGAGGGCAACTGGAATCGACCCGACGACGGCATCTGGGAGGCTCGGGGCGAGCCCGCCCGGCACACCTACTCCCAGGTCATGGCGTGGGTGGCCTTCGATCGTGCCGCCCGGACCATCGACCAGGGCGGCCTTCCCGGTGACGCCGACCGATGGCGACGAACCGCCGCCGAGATCCACGAAACGGTGTGTGCCAACGGTGTGAACGCCGATGGCGTCTTCATCCAGACCTACGGTTCCGACGTACTCGACGCATCGGCCCTGCTCGTTCCGGTGGTCGGCTTCCTGCCCCCGTCCGATCGCCGCGTCACGGCCACCGTCGAAGCCATCCAGCGTGAACTGACCACCGACGGACTGGTCCATCGCTACGCCACCGATCGCTCCGACGACGGCGTCGGAGGCGAGGAGGGCACGTTCCTGCTCTGCAGCTTCTGGATGGTCGATGCCCTGGCGCTCTCCGGCCGTCGCGATCAGGCCCGGCAACTCTACGAGCACCTTCTCGATCTGCGAAACGACGTTGGCCTGCTGGCCGAGGAGTACGATCCCGGCGCCCGACGCCAGCTCGGCAACTTTCCGCAGGCCTTCTCCCACATCGGGATCGTCGGCAGCGCCGCCACGCTGTGCGATGTCACCATCGGCCCGGCCGAGCGGGCCGTCCGCCACGAAGCGGATTGACCGCGACTTGGTAGTGGCGAACGCCCCCCGATAACCGGCCCGGCACGGGCCGATGCTACGGTTCGGCGATGCACGAATCAGAGAGCACCGCCCGTCACGATGTGTTGAACCTACGTCGAGGCAGTGGCGCGGTGCTGCTGATGACGTACCGGGGTGACTGGTGACCGTATTGCTGCGGCCAGCTCGTGCGGCTGGCATCCATCAGTGAGCGGATTCACGCGGCCGGGGCCGAGGTCATCGCGGTCAGCGTCGACGACGAGGTTCGCCAGGCCGGCATGTTCGCCCGGTGGCCGACGCCTCACGTCCGCTATGTGAGTGATCCCGGTGGTGAGACCCTTCTGCAACCGCTCGGCCTGTTCGATCCCGAGGAACGGGGCGGTATCGCATTGCCGGCACTGCTCGTCATCGACCCGGGCGGCAACGAGGCCTTCGGCTACCGGGGCCGCGACTTCGCCGACCGGACCCACGACGACGACGTCATCGAGGCGCTCGAAGCGCTGGATCTTCCCGCCCTGGCCGAACCGCCCGACGGCGGTCCCACCGGAATCGACGTTCCGGGCGACCTGGACCGGTTCTTCCAGCCGGATCACCTGTGGCCCTACTTCCGGGGTAACCGGTTCGGCGCGGTGGCGATCGGCGGTCGAACCGAGAACCGGGAGCTTCGGGGCATCGCCCGCGAACACCGTTTGATGGCCGACCGCATCCTCGAGGCCTGGACGAACCTGTCGCACGGGTAGTGACGGCGGTCCTGATCGGTGGTTTGACGTCGGACGGAGCCGGGTACGCGTCGAGACGGCAAACCATCAACAGTGAGGAGTTGACGTGCGATCACAACGATTTGCCGGATTCTTGACCGCTGCCGTCATGGCTGTCGGCATGGGCGGACTGGCCGCCTGCGCCGAGGACGAAGACGGCGACGGAGCCGAACTCGACGAGGAGATCGGCGAGATCGACGAGACCATCGATGAAGGCGTCGATCAGCTGGAAGAGGAACTCGATGAGGCCGACGCCGAACTCGATGAGGCGGAGGACCAGGTCGAGGAGGAGATCGAGGAGGGTGAGGAGGAGGTCGACGAGTGAGATCCGTGTGATCGGCGATCAGCCGAGCTGACCGTCGACACCCTGGATCCACGCCTCGACCGTGGCGCCCAGTCCGTCCATTTCCGAATCGAGAACGTAGAGCCCCCGAGTGGGCACCGAGGCTCCCAGCTCAACGAGGAGCGGCCTCAGGTGCACCTCGGGGGCCAGCGCGTGGCGGGGGGTGGCGCCGACCATCACCGGCACGGCGATCGTGCCGGCCAATCCGTCGTTGCTGTAGTTGTCGAGGAACGCCTTCAACAGCCCGGTGTAGGTCGCCTTGTAAGTGGGACAGGCGAACACGTTGACCGTGCTCGACGCCACCTCCTCCGTGAGGGCCTTGACGTCCTCGTTGCCCCACTCGAAGAGGTGGGGGCCGATCTCGGCCAGCTCGATGGTGTCGGCCCGACTGCCGCCGATCAGATCGGCCACGGCGTCGGCCACCGCCTCGCCGATGGTGGTGGTGCGACCGCCGGGATTCGGGTTTCCGATCACGGTCCGAACCACGGTGTCGGTCCCGTCGGTTTCGTCGGTCATGACCGGCTCTCCATCTTGGGCATGACCTCGGACCCGAACTCGGCCGTGGCCGGCGGATAGTCGTCGAACACACACATCACCCCTTTGACCCCGGGGATCTCGGACACCTCGTCGAGCCGTGACGCGATCGTGGCGTGTGATCCGACGATCGGGCCGATGTTGAGGTTGAACGCCCCCTGCATCTCGGTGATCTTCTCGGCGGTGGCGCCCGACGTGTCGAGTTCGGCCTGGCCGGTCATGAACTTGATGGCCTCCAGATCGGCCCCGTCGCGGTAGTGCTGCCACTTGGCCTCGGCCTCGTCGTCGGTCTCGCCCATCGTGATCTGGAACAACACGTAGACGCCGACGTCCCGCCCGCTCTCCTCCGCAGCCGCCATGAGGCGGGCGGCATCAGTGCGGACCACGTCGAGGTCGCCGGTGCCGATGATGAACTGGTAGTCGCCGTGGTTGGCGCAGAACTCCATGCCCCGATCCGACTGGCCGGCGCACACGAGCGGCACGGCGCCATCACGAGGTGGCGGTGACAGCCGGCAGTCGTCGAGCTGGAAGTACTCGCCCTTGAAGTCGCTGACCCCTGTGGCCCACAGCTCCTTCATGATGGTGACGTACTCGGTGGCGTAGTCATACCGTTTCTCGTAGTACCAGTCGCCGGGCCACACCCCCATCTGGGCGTACTCGCTCTGGTTCCAGCCGGACACGATGTTGATGCCGAACCGCCCGTCGGAGATGTCATCGATGGTGGAGGCCATGCGGGCCACCATGGCCGGATGCAACGTCGGCAGGGCCACCGAGGCGAAGAGTTGGATGTCGTTGGTGACGGCGGCCAGTCCGGCCATCAGGTTGAACGACTCGAGGTTGTGATCCCAGAACTCGGTGTCGCCGCCGAACCCCCGCAGCTTCACCATCGACAGCAGGAAGTCGTAGCCGGCCTCCTCCGCCCGTTCGGCGGTGGTGCGGTTGAGCTCGAAGCTCGGCATGTACTGCGGAGCGTTCTTCGACATCATCCACCCGTTGTTGCCGATCGGGATGAAGATTCCCAGGTCCATGTCAATTCCCCTTCTGGTTTGTGAGTTCAACCGCCGTCGGCAGGTCGATGACGTCGGCGTACTTGGCGCCGAGGTCGAACAGGTTGGCGTCGTGCACCCGTTGGTCGCGGTCGCCGCAGGCGTCGGCCACGACGAGTGGGCGGAAGCCGTGCTGGAGCGCGTCGAGCGCGCTGGCCCTCACGCAGCCCGACGTCGACACGCCGCAGATGAGCAGCGTGTCGATCCCCGCCGTGTTGAGCGACGACGCCAGCGACGTGCCGAAGAACGACGAGGCGTATTGTTTGGTCACCACAACCTCGTCCGCGGCCGGCTCCAGCCCGTCGAGCCAGTCGCCGAACGGGTTTCCCTCGTCGAAGCACGACAGCGCACCGACCTTCTGGTAGAACAGGCCGCCGTCGGCGCCACCGGGTTGGTAGCGAACCCGGGTCCACACCACCGGAATGCCGTTGGCCCTGGCCGATCCGACCAGGTTCTCGCATGCGTCGAAGGCCGGTTGGCAGTCGGCGAACAGCGGTGACTGCGGATCGGCGTAGGCCCGGCACACGTCGACGACCAGCACGCCGAGTTTGTCGCCGACTCCGAGCCCCTGACCGAATCCGGCTTGCCGGTAGTCGTCGGCCAGATCGTCACCGGCTGCCGTTCCCAACGAATCCGATCGGGAGTCCGGCTCAGCCACCGGGCCAGTGTAGGTTGGCCTCGGAGGGTGCTCAAGTTGCCGCCGGCCGCAGTGGCCGTCCTAGATTGGCGCTATGGCTGATCTTTTGTCGTCGCCCGCGCCGCCCGATCGTCTTCGCCGGTTGATGGAGGCCGGTGACGGGCCGGTTCTCCTGCCCGGTTGCTATGACGCCCTCGGCGCCCGGTTGATCGAGCAGGCCGGCTTCGACGGTGTGTACATGACCGGCTTCGGAACAGCGGCCTCTCTGCTGGGGCGCCCCGACATCGGTCTGCTGGGGCTGGCCGAGATGGTCGACAACGCCCGCCGCATCGCCGCTGCGGTCGACGTTCCGCTGGTGGCCGACGCCGACACGGGATACGGCAATCCGATCAACGTTGTCCACACGGTGCAGCAGTACGAGCGGGCCGGGGTGGCGGCCATACACCTCGAGGATCAGGTGCTGCCGAAGCGGTGCGGCCACATGGAGGGCAAGGAGGTGGTGCCGATCGCCGAGTTCGCGGCCAAGATCCGGGCCGCCGTCGATGCCCGGGCGTCGGACGACTTCCTGATCATCGCCCGCACCGACGCCCGGGCCCCGCTGGGACTCGACGAGGCCCGGCGCCGGGCCGACGCCGCGGTGGAGGCGGGGGCCGACGTCTTGTTCATCGAGGCGCTGCAGACCCGGGACGAGATCGAGCTGATCGTGGCCGAGTACGGCGACACCCCCCTGCTCCACAATTGGGTCGAGGGGGGCAAGTCACCGTCTCTGTCGTTCGCTGAACTCGCCGAACTCGGGTTCGCCCTGGTGATCATGCCGATCACGGTCCTACTGGCCGCAACCGGTGCGATCAGGTCGACGCTGGCGGCGGTGAAGGCGGCCGGCACGCCGATCGACGTGGAGGCCACGCTTCCGTCGTTCGCCGACTTCACCGACCTGATAGGACTCGACGAGATCACCGGGCTTCAGCACCGGTACCGCTGACGAACAGCGGCGGGGTTGACTCGCTGCACGTCAGAGTTACGCGCGAACCCGGGCGGTTTTGCCCGAGAACGCGCGTCGAGTGGACATTGGATTGCTCCTCGAGTCAGCCGGCAACGATCAGTTGGCCGGTCATCGACGGATGGATGGCGCAGAAGAACGTGTAGGTTCCCGGCGTCGATGGTGCCTGGACCACCACGGTGGAACCGGGCTCGACGGTTCCGGTGTCGACGGTCCCGTCGGTGAAGGTCAGCGTGTGGGGGGCCGTGTCGGCGTTGGTGACGGCCAGCGTCGAGTCCGGGGCAACGGTGACCGGCGCTCCGAACTCGAAGTTCTGAATGGTGATGGCCGTCGGGGTCGCCGTGGCTGGTGTCTCGGCGACCGGTGTGTCAACGGCGGCTGGAGAGCCGTAGCCTTCCGCCGAGCCGTAGGCGGACACGGGTGCTTCCCCCTGATTTGCGGCCTGGAGGTCGGCGCCGGCCGGATCCGGCCAACCGATGGCCGGTCGGGCCAGTGCCACCCCGGCGGCCAGTCCGGCCGCCACGATGATGGCGGCGGTGATGGTCAGGCGACTCTTCTTCTCTTCGGGTTGCGTGTTCATGTTGTTCGGGTCCTCTCGAATCATCGGATTGTCAGGTCGTTTTGGGGCAGCTCGAAGCAGGCGTCGGGGCGACACGTTCGGTCGGGACCCCTGCTACGGACGAGCCGTCAGAGGCCGGGGAAGGCGATAGTCGTGAAGTACCAGTAGGAGGAGGTGAACCAGATGGCCGTGAGCACGGTCACGAGCAGTCCACCGACGGCAGGCAGCGTCCATCCCGGGAGGCGGGGTGACCGGAGGACGAGGAGTTTTGTGGCGATGGCTCCGTAGAACGCACAGCCCAGCAGCGAGTGGGCGACCACCCTGGTGGTCGTCGTCTGGAACCCGAGCGCCCACAGGCAGTGGTAGGCGGCGGGCAGGGTGGCAACGAAGGCGACGGTTCCGGACCAGCGGTGGGTCGGGGCGACCCAGCCGGGAGCGGATCCCACACCGGGTAGTCGACCCCACATCCATGCCGCCGACGTCAACTGCCACAGGCCGAGCGTGGCGGCGAGGGTCGTGGTCCACGCCTTCATGGCGAGCAGCGATGAGAATCCGAGGTCGTTGATCGGTTGGCCGGTGGGGGTGTGGATCCGGCCGTAGAGCCCGAGCGTCAGCGCCACTGCACCGCCGACCGCCGCGACGGCGATGAGTGGAGCCAGTGCCGGTCGGGCCGGCTCACGGTGTGACGTTCTTGGTGAGACTGACGGTGAAGTCGATGCTGTCGGTGATGATGCTGTCGTTCCGGCTGGCGTGGCCATGGCCGAGTTCTCCCTTGGTGTGTCTGTCTGCTTGTACTTCCCGTCACCGCTGGATGGTTCGCGAAAGTTCGAGGTTGGACTTCTTGGCACCTACCAGGAGCGCTGTAGTACACTGTGGATCCACCAAAATACGAACGATGGGGGAATCGTGATGCGTCGCCTTTCGACGTTGGTGGCGGGTGTCCTTCTACTCGCCGCGTTTGTGGTCACGGGGAGCGATCGAGCAGGAGCGGTTCCGCCGGTCACCCAGTCGTTCACGTTTGCTCAGACCATCACCGGCGTCGCCCCCTCGTGCGGTTTGCCGCTGAGCTGGGACATCGAGGGCACGGTCGAGCGCACCCTGTTTTTTGATCAGGACGGTCAAGTGGTCCGCATCCAGGACCAGGTCCGTGAGGCGAACACCATCACCAACCTGGACACCGGGGAGACACTGCAGGAGGGCCCGGACTCGTTCATCCAGCGGATCCTCTTTGGTGACGACGGCTCGGTGACCATCGAGATCAACGGCTTGTCGGTACTCGTCAACCAAGGCGACAACTCCGTTGTCGATGCGGGCCGGGTGGTGTTGTTCTTCGGACCCGACGGTCCGAGCGTCCTGAGCATCTCGGGCCGTCACGACATCCGCGGCATCGATCCGCTGACCGTAGGCGACCCGATCCTGCTCGACGGCTTCTGCTCGGCGTTCGCCTAAAGACACGGGGGACAGGGCGGTCGTTCCTCTGCCCCATCCGTCAGATGACCTCCGCCACCATCGAGACGACACGCTCGTCGATGCCAAGGCCACCGCAACTTGATCGTCAACTCGTCATCAGACAACCAGGCAATCCCAGCGCGGGCGGGTCAAACCTCAGGAGGATCATCTCATGCGACACGTTCGCTACGTTCTGGCCGTGTCGGCCCTGCTCGTCGGCGTGCTCATCATTTCGCCGCTGACACCGGCGGGCGCCGAGCACGACACCGAGCCGAGCACAAACAATATGCATGCGCTGGGCCACAGTCCCCAGCCGGCAACGTTCGCCGTTCCCGACGGCCAGCGAGTCATCAGCTCCGATCTCGCCTTCCAGGGTGATCTGGCCTACCAGGGGAACTACGACGGATTCCGGATCATCGACATCTCGGCGCCGGGCAATCCCAAATTGCTCTCGCATCCCAGCTGCAACGGTGATCAGGGCGACATTGCGATCTGGGACAACATCCTCGTCCGATCGTGGAACACCAAACGTGCCGACCCTCGAGTATGCGGTGACAGCATCGTGCCGCCCGGCTTCGAAGGCGTCCACGTCTTCGACGTCAGTGATGCCACCGATCCCGTACTCGTCGGATCGCTCGAGCTGCCTTGCGGCTCCCACACCACGACAGTGGCAGGAGTGGACGATGGCGACCTCATCATCTACAGCAACAATTCGAGCAGCTCAGGGTGCGGCGTCGGACTCGACATTGCGGGCCAGAACGCCTTGGGGGACTTCATGGACGTCATGGCTGTTCCCCTCGACGACCCCGGTGCCATCAGCCTGATCCATCGGGAACCGTTGGTCGGACCCACCGATCCTCTGGTGCGCACGGGCTGTCATGACGCGGCGGCGATCTTGGGCGACGTCAATCTGGCGGCCTGCGCCAGCGCCGACACCATCAACATCTGGGACATCAGCAACCCCCGGGATCCGGTGCCGACCGTATCCATCGTCGAACCGGGAGTTGGTGGTTCCGAGACGAACGGTCGGTGGCATTCGGCCGGCTTCACCTGGGATGGCAACGTACTGGTCGCCGGGTGGGAGCCGGGCGGCGGCGGAGCCGGCGAGTGTGAGGCCGACGATCCCGACGTCGACAAGACGATGTTCTTCTACGATGCCAACACGGGAGCCAAACTCGGTGAGTGGGTCCTTCCGCGGGCTCAAGGTCAAGACGAGAACTGCACCATCCACAACTACAACATCGTGCCGCTCCGCAGCGGCCGCTATGTCGTTGTGAGCGGCAACTACCAGGCCGGCACCTGGGTCGTCGACTTCACCGACCCGGCCAACGCCGTGCCGGTGGCGTGGTCGGATCCCGTGTCGCTCGGCCCCGGCCCGTTCTGTGGCGGCTTCTGCCAGCTCGGCGGATCGTGGTCGACCTACTGGTACAACAACTTCATCTACGAGTCGGACATCACCCGGGGGCTCAACGTCTTCCGGGCGAGTGACAATGCAACCGGAGGGGCAATCAAGCTCGACCGGCTCAACCCGCAAACCCAGGAGTTCAGTCAGTAGCTTCGGAATCGCAACCCGGGAGGCACGGTCGCGTCGGCCGCCGTGGCCTCCCGGGTTCGGTGCGTCATCGGAGCGACCGCATGACGTCGACCGTCCGCTCGATCTCGTCGTCGGTCGTCGTCATGTGAACCGAAAGCCGCAGCATCGGCGCGAGCTCCCGACGCTCGAAATCCCACCGGGTCGAGTCGGGGGAGGTGACCGACACGTTGACACCAGCGTCGACCATCAACCGCTTCGCCTTGGCGGCGTCGATGCCGTTGGGGCCGTCGATGTTGGTGGTGACGATCCCGCACCGATCCTTGCCGAGATCGAAGACGGGGAAACCGGCGTCGGTCAACGCCGCCCGCAGCCGGTCGGCCTGACGGCGCACCGTGGCCTCGATGCGGTCCAGACCGATGGCCAACGCCTCATCGACCGCAGCGCCCAACCCCAGCCACGCGGCGTGATTGTATTCCCAGTGCTCGAACCGGCGGGCCCCGGGGTGGAACTCGTATGCACGGGTCGTGGTCCAGTCGGCGCCGTGGTGGTCGGGTACGGCAGGCACAAGGCGATCGACGATCGAACCCGCTGCGTAGAGGAAGCCGCTTCCTCTCGGACCCCGTAGGTACTTGCGTCCGGTGGCCGACAGCAGGTCGCACCCCAACCGGGTCACGTCGAGGTCGAGCTGTCCGATCGACTGGCAGGCGTCGAGGAGATACGGAACGCCGGTCGCCCGGGCCAGCACACCGATCTCGGCGGCGGGGTTGATCAGCCCCCCGTTGGTGGGAACGTGGGTGACGGCGATGAGTGCAACGTCGGACCCGTCGCCCAGTCGGTCGGCCAGCGCGGATACGTCGACCTGTCCGCTCGAATCGCTCGGGATCACCTCCACCGTCACACCCCTGGTGCGTTCGGCGTGGAGGAAGGCCACGGCGTTGGCGCCGTAGGCCACCTCGGCGGTCAGGATTCGCTGACCATGCTCCATCGGCAGCGACCAAAAGCCGGCGTTCCAGGCCGCGGTGGCGTGTTCCTGGCGGGCGATCTCGTGCGGGAGGCAGCCGAGCATCGTGGCGATCGACTCGTAGACCGCGGTGTCTGCGTCCGCCGCTTCCGCGGCGGCCTCATAGCCACCGATCTCGGATTCTCTCGAAAGATGGTCGAGCTGGGTTTGCAGCACCGCGGCCGACGACGGTGAATCACCGGCGTGATTGAGGTGGATCCGGTCGTCGGTGAACGGGGTGGCAGCCCGCACTTCCGCCACCTCGTCACGGCTCAGCGCGCTCAGCGGGCCCAGCTCCACGGGTAATCGGGGTCGGAGATGGAACGGGCGGTGTCCGACACCATCAGGGGGCTGAAGGTGTCGATCATCACCGCCGTCTCGCCGGTGCGGTCCGCATCGACGCTGGCCTCCCAGCTCCCCGGCTGCGGACCGTGGACGAACCCCATCGGATGATAGGAGATCGAGCCGACACCGATGCCCGACCCCGCCCGGCTCATGAAGTCGCCGTCGGAATAGAACAGCACCTCGTCGGAGTCGGTATTGGCGTGGTGGTACGGCACCTTCACCGCCTCGGGATGGAAATCGTAGAGGCGGGGCACGAACGAGCACACGACGAAACCCGGCCCGGCGAACGTCTGATGGACTGGGGGCGGCTGATGAATACGGCCGACGATCGGCTCGAAGTCGGCGATGTTGAACGCCCACGGGTAGAGGTGTCCGTCCCAACCGACCACGTCGAAGGGATGATGGCGATGGGTGTGGCGGCTCAGGCCGGCGCGGCTGCGGACGATCACGTCGACGTCGGTGCCCTCCACCCCAAGCAGCTCCTCCGGGGCTCGCAGATCCCGTTCGCAATAAGGAGCATGCTCCAGGAACTGCCCGCCCCTCGACAGATACCGGGCCGGGGGTTCGACGTGACCGCTCGACTCCACGATCAACAGCTCGAGCTCCTGATCGTGGACCCAGCGATGAGTGGTCGATGCCGGGAGGACCACGTAGTCGCCCGGCCCAACGGTCAACGGACCGAACACCGTCTCCACCGTGGCGGTTCCCGCCTGGACGTAGACCAGCTCGTCGCCGGTGGCGTTTCGGTAGAGCGGGCTCGACGATCCGGCGCGGACGTGGGCGATGCGCAGGTCACTGTTGCCGAGCAGCACATGCCGTCCGGTGACCACGTCGGTTCCGGCCGGCGTCTTGCCCGTGCGCAGGTGACGGGGGGTCAGCGGGTGATCGGCGGTCAGCGCCGCCCCAACCGGGTCATCCATCGGCTCGATCGCGAGGATGGCGCTCGGGGCGTTGCGGTGATAGAGAAGGGCCGAGCGCGACGAGAATCCCTCCTGGCCCATCAGCTGCTCCAGGTAGCGGTTGCCCTCGGGATCGAAGAACGTCGTATGACGTTTGCGGGGGAGATCGCCAACTCGGCGATAGTGCGGCATCAGAATCCTCCTTGTGCTTCGAGAATGGTGCCTGTGACGGTGCCCAGTCCAATGCGGGTGTCCGGATCCGACCCCGCCCACCCTCGGAGCTCCACGCGATCGCCGTCGGCGAGAAACCCTCGGGTGGTGCCGTCGGGAAGTCCAACGGGCCGCTCGCCCCGCAGTGTCAGTTCGATGAAACTGCCCTCGGTGCCATGGTCGGGACCCGACACGGTGCCCGAGGCGAAAAGATCGCCTGCGCTCACCGAGGAGCCGTTGACTGTCATGTGGGCCAGCTGCTGGGCCGGCGTCCAGTACATGTCGGCGAAGGTGGTGGCGCTGACCCGAACCGGTTCGACCCCGCCTGCTCGCATGCTCGCCGTTTCGAGCCACACCTCCAGGTGAAGGTCGAACCCCCACGCCACGTCGGTGGCCAGGTAGTCGGCCGGCGGCGGTTGCTGGGGTGGGGGAGCGACACGGAACGGCTCGAGCGCCTCGAACGACACCAGCCACGGTGAGACCGACGTGGCGAAGCTCTTACCCAGGAACGGGCCGAGCGGCTGATACTCGTAGGCCTGGATGTCCCGGGCCGACCAGTCGTTGACGAGACACATTCCATACAGATGCCGGCCGGCGTCCGAGATCGGGATCGGTTCGCCGAGGTCGCTGCCGACGCCCACGACCGTGCCGACCTCCAACTCGATGTCGAGCGCCTGAGACGGTCCGACGCACGGTTCGCCGTCGACGAGCCGATAGCCGACCGGTCGGACGATGTCGGTGCCGTCGGGGACCAGCGTGCCGGTTCGACCGTGATAGCCGATCGGTATCCGCCGCCAGTTGGGCAGCAGGGGATCGCCGTCGGGTCGGAACAGACGACCGAGATTGGTGGCGTGGTGGATCGACGAGTAGAAGTCCACGTAGTCGGTCGGTCGGGTCGGCACCGACATCGTCAGCTCGGCGCGGGCCGAGACGGCGGCCGTGAATCGGTCTTGGTTCGTATCGTCGTCGACGATCGACCGCACCCGCGTACGTACGGCCGACCACACGCCCGGTCCCGCGGCCAGATAGCGGTTCAGCGTTGATTCCTCGAAGCAACCCTCAGGCAACCCGGAGATGCCATCGAATCCGCCGGCGGCCGCCACCGCCGCCAGGTCCAACGCCGAGTCACCCACCGCCGTCCAGACCCGGGCCGGGCCGCCCGAGCGCGGGCGACCAACACCGAGCGGCAGGTTGGTCACCGGGAACGGTGAGCCGTCGGGAACCGGAATCCAGCTCATCGGGTTCGTTCGACCGGGAAGGGCTCGACCGACCCCTACAGGTTGCCCCGCCGCGCCTGTTCGGCCTCGATCGACTCGAACAGGGCCTTGAAGTTGCCTTCGCCGAAGCCTCGGGCTCCGCCCCGCTGAATGATCTCGATGAACACGGTCGGGCGGTCGGTCACGGGTTCGGTGAACAGCTGCAGCAGATGGCCGTCGGGTTCGTGGTCGACCAGGATGCCAAGCCTCTTGATCTCGTCCCACGGCAGATCGAGGAAGTCGAGTCGGGTCATGACGTCGGCGTAGTAGAGGTCGTTGGCCTCGAGGAAACGTACACCACGTTGACGGAGGGAACCGATCGCCTGCACGACGTCGTCGGTCCGGAACGCCAGATGCTGCACACCCGGACCCCGGTAGGTGTCGATGTACTCCTGGATCTGGCTCTTGCGTTTGCCCTCGGCCGGTTCGTTGAGCGGCATAACGATGTTGTTGCCGTTCCACACCACCGTGGACCGCAGCGCCGAGAACTCGGTGGAGATCTGCGACTCGTCGAAGTGGCGAAGCTGGGAGAACCCCATCACCTCCTCGTAGAAGGAGACCCATTCGTCGAGCCGACGTTCCTCGACGTTGCCGACCACGTGATCGATGTCGACCAGGCCGACGGTCGGGCCGACCTGGGCCGGGGGCACGCCGTCGCGGGAGAATCCCGGACAGTAGTAGCCGTGGTAGTCGCGGCGGTCCACAAACGTGTGCTTGGTGTCGCCGTAGGTTCCCACCGCGGACAGTCGAAGTACGCCGTGGTCATCGGTCAATTCGTAGGGCTCGTCGACGGGGCGGGCCCCGCGGGCCACGGCCGCCTCGAAGGTGGCGGTGGCGTCGTCGACACAGAAGGCGAGGTCGCGGGCGCCGTCGCCGTGTGCGCGCACGTGATTCCAGATCTCCGATTCGGGGGTGAGGCCGGAGGTGACGACGAGGCGGATGTTGCCCTGCTCGAGCAGGTAGGAGGCCTTGTCGGCCACCCCGGTCTCCGGTCCGGCATACGCGGTGATGGTGAAACCGAACGAACCCGTGAGGAAGCCGGCCATGGCCCGGGCGTTGCCGACCCAGAACTCGATCGAGTCCCATCCGGTGAGTCGGGCGGCGGGGCTTGTGGGGGCGGGTGCGATCTGAGTCATGGTGCTCCAATCGGCGGTGAACTAGCAGTGTGTAAGACTAGTTCTAGGAGCTAAAGCTACTTCGCGCAAGTGCCGGCTATTTCGCTGCACAGTCTGTTCAATGCAATCGGGAGAGCGCAGAGCAGTGTGTGCAGAGTGACTGGCCTCAACCTTTGGTTGAGCCCATGGTCAGAGTGTTTGACTGGTCTCAACCTTTGGTTGAGCCCATGGTCAGAGTGTTTGACTGGTCTCAACCCTTGGTTGAGCCCATGGTCAAACCTGCTATGAAGTGTTTCTGGAGGGCGAAGTACACGATCATCACCGGGATGATCACGAAGATCGACGCCGCCGCCACCACGTTGGTGTCGGTCACGAACTCGCCACCCAGGTTGGCCAGCGCCGAGGTGATGGGGCGATCGTCGCCCCGCTGCTCGAAGATGACGGCCCAGAAGAAGTCGTTGTAGATCCAGGCGAACTCGAGGGTGGCCAGGGCGGCCAGCGCCGGGCGGGTCAGCGGCATCACCACCTTGGAGTAGATGGTCCACAGACTGGCGCCGTCGACCATCGCCGCCTCGTTGAGCTCCTTGGGCAACAGCTTCATGTAGTTGCTCAGCACGAACGTGCAGAACCCCATCTGGAAGCCGACGTGCAACAGGATGATCGCCCAGTTCGATCCGTTGAGGTTGCCCGAGTTCGACATGAACTCCGGCAGCGGGATCCGGCGGAACGCCTGGAACAAAGGTGCGACCATGATCTGCTGCGGCAGCAGGTTGCCGGCAGTGAACAGCACGAGGAAGAAGATGTTGAACCGCCACGAGTAGCGGCTGGCCACGAAGGCGACCAGGGAGGCCAGGAACAGCGTGAGCAACAACGACGGCACGAGGATCAGCGCGGTGTTCCAGTACTTGTCGATGAAGTCGCCCTGGTCGAGGGCCGATCGATAGTTCTCGAGGTCCAGCTTGTCGGGAGTCGACAGGAACCCCTTGGCCTGGGTTTCGCTGAAGGGCCGGAACGACGCGTAGAGCGACACCACGAGCGGCACCAGCCAGAGGACGCCGAGTGCGATCAGGAAGAAGTGGAGGGCGAAGCGAGCCGGTTTCGTCGGCTTCTTGTCGATGACGAGGTTGCCTGAACCGCCATTGCTCTGGGCCTCGGCGACGTCGGCTCCGGTGGTATCGGTGTCGGTTGCGCTGTCGGTGACGTTGGCGTCGGTGTCGGTCATACCGAGGTCTCCTGGTTCCGATAGTGGTTGGTGACGTACCAGAGCACGAAGCCGATACACAGCAGGAACAGCACGGTGGCGTAGGCCGACCCCCGCCCTATGTTGTCGGCGCCCTCACCGATGAGGTTGTCGGTGGTGAGGATCGACAGCAGCTCGGTGTTGCGGGGCGTGTTGAGCACGTACACGATGTCGAACGCCCGCAACGCCTCGATGACGGTGATGACCACCACGATCACGTTGATCGGCTTGAGGGTGGGGAACAGCACGTGGCGGAACGTCTGCCACTCGTTGCAGCCGTCGAGAGCGGCCGACTCCTTCAGCGAGGCGTCGACGCTCTTGAGCCCGGCCAGGTAGAGGACCATGATGTATCCGGTGTGGCGCCAGGCCATGGCGGCCAGGATGGCGATGAAGTTCTTCGACAGACCGTAGTCGCCGATGGAGATCAGGAAGTCCTGGTTGCCCAGCCAGTCGACGGTTCCGCCGCCGCCGAAGGCCCAGGTGGCCAGACCGTACTCCTGGTCGTACATGATGTTCTGCCAGATGAAGCCGACGACGGCCAGCGAGAGCACGACGGGCGTGTAGAACACGCTCTGGTAGACCCGGGTGCCCTTGATGTTCTTGTCGAGCAGGTAGGCCAGGAACATGCCCAGCAGCGTCGGTCCCAGGAAGAGGAACAGGAGCAGCCACACGTTGTTGAGCACGGCCTGGATGAAATCGGGCTGGAAAGCCCCGAGGATGATGTCGTCGTAGTTGGTCAGACCCGACCACGACAGGTCGCTCATCCTGATGCCGTTCCATCGGGTGAACGACAACACGATCGACAGCAATGTCGGAATCCACACGATGAGCACGTGGATCGCCGTGGGGATGAGCAACATGGCGAGGAAGACCCGCCGATCCCGCCCCTCGAACTGTGATCTGGACTTCCGGCCGTTCGACGAGCCGGCGGTTGCCGCGTCGTTGTCGGCGGCTTCGATACCTTCGGTGGCCTCTTCAGGCACGGGCGGCGTTGCTGTCGTCACCGATCCCCCTTGTGGTGTTGTCGATGGGCCCACCCACCGAAGGGTGGGCCCATCGGATTGCCGGATTGCCGTGGATTGTCGTGCCGCCGACTACTCGGTGAGGAGCGTCTCGGCCTTGCCCTGCAGATCCTCCAGGATCGCATCGATGCCGGAGGGGTCGTTCAGGAAGTCGGCGAACGCCTGGCCCGCCTCGTTGGCGAACGCGGGCAGCGTGTCGCGATCGAGGAACTGGGTCACGTTGGCCGCGTTCTGCACCAGGTCGGCCGACTTCTTCTGCAGCTCGGAGTAGGAGCTGGTGTCGACACCTTCAGCCGGAGCCTGCACACCGGGCGCCACTTCGAGGAAGGCGTTCTGTGCCGCCGCGGTGCCCATGTGGGCGACCAGTTCCTTGGCGGCCTGCTCGTTCTCCGGATCGGCGACCACGACCCACCCGTCGATCGGGGCCTCGACCGTGTCCTGGCCGTGCTCCTCGTTGAGGGTCGGGAACGGGAAGAAGTCGAGATCCTCGAGTTCCTCGTTGGGGAACAGGTCACCGACGAAGTTGCCGATGGTATACATCGCCGTCTCGCCGTCGACCAAGGCCTGACCGGCGTCCTGCCACTCACGACCGTTGGGGTTCTCCTGGTGGTAGGGCAGAATCTCGGCCCAGCGGGCGAACACGTCCTTGGTCCGGTCGTCGGTCCAGCTCTCCCGGCCGGCCATCAGGTCGACGTGATACTGGTAGCCGTTGAGCCGGAAGTTGATCTGATCGAAGGTGCCCATCGCCGGCCAGCGGCCGTCGTTGCCCGAGGAGAAGGGGGTGATGCCCTGGCCCTGCAGCTCCTCGCAGAGGGCGAGCAGGCCCTCCCAATCCTCAGGAGGCGTGGCGCCGACCGATTCCCAGACGCTCTTGCGGTAGTGAATGCCCCAGGAGTAGAAGGTCCAGGGCACGAGGTACTGGGCGTCCTCATAGGTCGAGGCCTGCTTGAAGCCGCCGGAGAGGACGTCGTCGAGGGCGGTGGTCCACACGTCGCTGATGTCCATCAGGAGGCCGGCGGAGGCCAGTGGCACCAGGCGGTAGGCCGCGAACCACGGGGCGACGTCGTCCGGCGGATCCTGCATGTAGGCGACGATCTGCTCCTGATAGGTGTTGTGATCCACCTCGTTCAGTTCGATGGTCACGTCCTCGTTGGGAAAGGCGTCGAGGGCGGCTCGAAGCCCCTCGTTGGGCTTCTCGTCGGAGTAGTTGGAGCCGACGCGCAGGGTGCCGGAGGCGGTTCCCAGCTCGAAGGTGCCGCCGCTGGAGCCGGCTTCGGTGGAGTCGTCGTCGCTGCCGCATGCGGCAAGGAAGGCGGCTGCACCGACCGCCGAGGCACTGCCGGCGATGAACTTCCTGCGGGTAAGCGGGAATCCGACCTGACTCGGATTTGGTGAACGTCGTACGCGTCCGGACATGGTTCTCCCCTTGTTGGTGAACGGAACTTCGAGGAGGCGCCATGACGGCCCACCCCCAATCGACTGATACTAGTCGAATGTGGCATCTACCCGGGATATTGTCAACTAATTTAGTTCGAAATATTGATGTGACGAACATAAATAGCGGTCATATGGGGCTAACTGGTCTCGTTTTGTTGGAATTTGTTGACAAATATCCAAAAACACCAATAATGGGGGCATGGCCAAGCGAGGGCGGCCGTCACTGGCCCGACAACGTCACGCTCTGATCCTGAGCCACGTTCGGCGCCAGGGTTCGTCGCGGGTGTCGGAGCTGGCCGAACGCCTCGACGTGTCCGAGATGACCATTCGCCGGGACCTCGACATCCTGGCCGACAACGGACTCATCGAGAAGGTCCATGGCGGCGCAACGATCCGCTACGAACGGGCCGCCGACGAACCCGGCTTCGAGACGAAGGCGTCCCAGAACATCGAGGAGAAACGTGCCATCGCCGCATCGGCCGCCGTTCTCACCGGCGTCGGAGCGGCCATCGGTCTCACCGCAGGAACCACGACCGCCCACCTGGCCGCGGAACTGGTCACCGTTCCCGATTTGACCGTCGTGACCAACAGCGTCAGGGTCGCCGACGTGTTCCACGCCCACCAACGCCCCGATCGCAAGGTGATCCTGATCGGGGGTGAGCGCACGCCGAGTGACGCCCTTGTCGGTCCGATCGCCGTTCGAACCCTGGCCGGCTTTCACCTCGACACCGTCTTCATGGGCGTTCACGGGATGGACGAACGGGCCGGCTTCACCACCCCGAACCTGCTCGAGGCCGAAACCAATCAGGCCTTCGTCGCCTCCACCGACGAGCTCGTGGTTCTCGCCGACCACACGAAGTGGGCGGTCACCGGCCTGGCCACCATCGCCGGATTGGAGGACGCCGAGGTGTGCGTCACCGACAGCGGGCTCGCCGACGACGCGCGCAGCGTGCTCTCCGAGCGGGTCGGTCGCCTGGTGATCGGATCGCCCAGCGGCGTCGGTGACCTCTCATCCGATCCGTTGATCGACGCCTCCGTCGCTGGTACCGGTTGATGCTTCCGGTGATCGGTGACATCGAGCCGTGGTCGGATCCGACCGTCACGGCCATCGGGCGCTTGCCGATGCACGTGCCGCTCAATGGCTTCCGCCGCCGTTCCCTGGACGGGCCCTGGTCGTTCGAGCTGTTCGCCAACCCTGCGGAGCTGTCGACGGGGGCCGAGCCGATGACGTCGGCCGAGGTGGACGTGCCCGGCAACTGGACCATGCAGTTTCCCGACGTGGATCCGCCCCACTACACGAACATTCAGATGCCGTTCGCCGGACCGCCGCCGGTCCTACCGGCCCGGAATCCAACCGGCGTCTACCGTCGCCCCGTCGAGATCCCGAAGTCGTGGCTGGCCGGTCGGAAGCGGGTGGTTCTCCACGTCGGCGCGGCCGACAGCGTGCACGCCCTGTACGTCAACGGGCGATTCGCCGGCTACGGAACCGACAGCCGTCTGCCCAGTGAGTACGACATCACCGACGCTGCCGTACCCGGCAACAACGAACTCACCATCGTGGTCGTCCGCTACAGCGCCCACAGCTATATCGAGGATCAGGATCAATGGTGGATGGCCGGTCTCCACCGCTCGCTGTGGATCGAGTCCCGTCCGCCGGTGCACATCACCGACGTGCCGATTGCGGTCGACTACGACCCCGAGGCCGGCGAGGGCACCATCGAGGTGACGACCGTGATCGACCCGGGAACCGGCGCCGGATCTCAGCCGGCGTCGGGCTGGACCGTGCGGGCCTCGGTGCGCGGTCCGAACGGTCGCCGGGTCGGCCGGGTCCTGACCGCGGAGGTCCCCCACGAGCACGCCCGGCCGTACTCGTTCACGGGTTACGAGACCAACCAGCGGTTCACGATCGCCGGGGCAAAGCCCTGGAGCGCCGAGCGGCCGGATCGCTACGAGGTCATGGTCGAGTTGATCAACCCCAACGGCAACGTGGTGCACACGGAGACCCAGCAGGTCGGTCTCCGCCGGGTGGAGATACGCAACCGGCAGCTGCTGGTCAACGGACAGCCCGTGTGGATCTTCGGGGTCAACCGCCACGATCACCATCCCGATCGGGGCAAGGCCGTGACCATCGACGACATGAGGGCCGACCTCACGGCGATGCGGGCCCACAACATCAACGCCGTCCGCACGGCCCACTATCCCAACGATCCCGCCTTCTACGACCTGTGCGACGAACTCGGCTTCTATGTCATCGATGAGGCCAACGTCGAGAGCCACGGCTACAACTTCGCCCTCTGCCACGATTCCCGCTATCGGGCGGCGTGGCTCGACCGGGGAGCCCGGATGGTGCAGCGCGACCGCAACCATCCGTGCATCATCGTGTGGAGCCTCGGCAACGAGAGCGGCTACGGCGAGAACCACGATGCGCTGGCCGGCTGGATCCGGCGGGCCGACCCGTCGCGACCGCTCCACTATGAGGACGCCATCCGGGTCGCCGGCTGGGTCGACGGTGGGCGGGCCGCCACCGACATCGTCTGCCCCATGTACCCGGAGATCGCCGCCATCGAGGCTTACGGTCTTGCCACCGGGCCGGGTGCCGACCGGCCGCTGATCATGTGCGAGTACAGCCATGCCATGGGCAACAGCAACGGGTCGCTGGCCGACTACTGGGACGTGATCACCCGAACGCCGGGGCTGCAGGGCGGCTTCCTCTGGGAGTGGAAGGATCACGGGCTTCGGCAGGCGACGCCCGACGGCGGCACCCGCCTGGCCTACGGTGGCCAGTTCGGCGACGAGCCGCACGATTGCAACTTCGTGGCCGACGGGCTGATGTCGGCCGACCTCGAGCCTCACCCGGCGATGGCCGAGGTGGCCTGGGTTCACCGCCCAGTGGTCGTCAGTCGAACCCGCGGCGGCCTCCGGATAGAGAACCGCCGGTCGTTCACCACGCTGAGCGATCTCGAGGCCCACTGGGAGCTGATCGACGAGACCGGCGCGCTGGCCGGCGGTCGTCTCCGGGTTCCGACGGTGAAACCGGGTGCGGCGACAACCGTGCCCTGGCCCCGGTCGGCGAAGGGCTCCAAAGCGGCTGCGGCGGGTGGGCCCCGCTGGCTCACGGTCCGATGGACAACCCGCAACGACGAGTGGTTTGCCCGGGCCGGTCATCTCGTTGCCTGGGATCAGGTCAAGGCTCCGGGTGGTGGTCGCTTCCGCTCGGCGTCGGCGGTTCGTCCGTCGTCCCGGTCCGGCGCCGAGTCCGGGGCCGGCATCGATCCGGAGTTGGTGCTGTGGCGGGCGCCGGTCGACAACGACGGGTTCAAGCTCATGCCCGAGCTCTCTCTGCGGCTCAGGGTGGGCGGTCAGGCGCTGAATCGATGGCAGGAGCGGGGGCTGATCGAGCGGCCGCCCGAGCAGTTCGTCGGCCACCGGGTCGATGTAACCGACGACGAGTCGGGCACCGTCTACCGGCATCGCATCGAGGTGCCCGAGGACCTGGCCGATCTGGGTCGAATCGGTGTGACGTTCGAGTTGCCGGCCTCCTACGGCCGATACCGGTGGTTCGGCCGGGGCCCACACGAGAACTATCCCGACCGCAACCGAAGCGCCACGTTCGGTGTGTGGGACCGTGACCCCGACCGATCTCCCTATCTCGTCCCCCAGGAGCACGGGTTGCGCACCGACTGTCGCTGGCTCGAACTGATCGACGGGCACAGCGGCCGGATCATCCGGGTCGATGTGGTGAAACCGCAGACCATGCACGTGTCGGTCCGCCGCCATGATGCATCCGAGTTGTATGCGGCGGCCACCCACACCGATCTCGTGTCGTCGGACAAGGTCGTCGTCAACCTCGACGTCGCCCACCGGGGCCTCGGTACGGCGAGCTGCGGGCCCGACGTGCTCGACCGGTACCGGATCGGCACGGGAATGTTCGAGCTGTCCTACCGGGTTGAAGTACGGTGAAACACACAGTGGGCGCGAACAATTTGGGGGTGGTCATATGACCGCACTGGCATGGGTAACCGGAATTCTTCTCCTGATCGGCTTCGGCATGGCGGGAATGGCGAAGATCACCAAGCAGCAGATGGTGATCGACGGCGCGGAGCACCTCGGCTTCACGGTGAGTCAGTACCAGCTCATCGGCGCCGCCGAGGTGGCCGGGGCGATCGGTGTGCTGATCGGGCTGTTGGTCGACGACCTCAGCTGGTTGGGGCTCCTGGCCGCGATCGGGCTGATCCTGGTCGGGCTCGGCGCGCTGTTCTTCCACACCCGGGCCAAGGACGCGGTCAAGGACATGGCACCGGCGGCGATGCTCACCGTTGTGGCCGTCCTCCACGTGATCGCCGTCGCCTGACCCGCCCGCCTCGAACTTTGTGCAGCTGACAGAGTTCAGGCGGTGGGTTCGTCGTCGGGGACCACGTCGAGCGCCGGGGTCTTGAATCCCGGGGCCGCTCGTAGCTGTCGGCGGTGGTCGATGATGGTGTCGACCAGGCCGTAGTCGACGGCCTCGGCGCCCCGGACGATGTAGTCGCGTTCGATATCGGTGGCAATGCGATCGACCGACTGGCCGGTGTGCTTGGCCAGCAACTCCTCGATCTGACGGCGAGCGTGCTTCATCTCCTCCACCTGGATTTCCAGGTCGGTGGTCTGACCTTGGGCGCCGCCGTGGGGCTGGTGAATGAGCACCCGGGAGTTGGGTAGGGCGTGGCGCTTGCCCGGGGCACCGCCGGCGAGGAGCACAGCAGCCCACGAGGCGGCCTGGCCAACGCAGATCGTGGCCACGTCGGGGCCGATGTACTGCATCGTGTCGTAGATGCCGAACCCCGCGGTGACCACACCGCCCGGACTGTTGATGTAGAGCGAGATGTCGCGCTCGGAGTCTTGGGCCTCGAGGTGGAGGAGCTGGCCGATCACGAGGTTGGCGCTGGCGTCGTCGATCTGGGTGCCCAGGAACACCACCCGATCGGCCAGAAGGCGGGAGTAGAGATCGAACGCCCGCTCGCCGTTGGCGGTCTTCTCGATCACGGTCGGTACCAGATAGCTGGACACGGGCTTCCTCTCAGGTTGGAACGCAACTAATCAGTTGCGCATCGGTCACCTCTGAGTGTGCCACTTGTCGGTCGGATTGCGCAACTTGTGAGTTGCACATAGGATGAGGGCATGTCGCACCGAGCAACCGACGACCCGACCGTGCACCGGCACCTGGCTCGCCCACCCGCTGAGGTGTGGGAGCAGCTGACCAGCCGGGAGGGCTTCGAGCACTGGATGGGCACCGGCAGCACGATCGAGCCCGAGCCCGGTGGGCAGCTCGTGGCCGCCGACCCCGAGAGCGGCGTGCCCAAGACCGGTCGTGTACTCGAGGTCGATCCCGAGCGTCGCCTGCGCTGGGCGTGGCGACCACTCGGTGACGACCCCGATGAGGGCGGGGCAACCGAGGTCCTGGTCGAGCTCGAACCGCTGCCTGCCGATGTCGGCGACGAATCCGACGGGCTCGGCGGCAACACCCTGATCACCGTCGTCGAGCGGCCGACGACCCTCGCTGTCGGCTCGGTCGCCAACCCGACGGCGTCGGCATCGGTCGCGGGAACGGCCGTGGCCGGCTGCGCGCGCTGATCCCGGTGGAAGTGTCCCCGGCGCCCGGCGATGTCGAGGCGATACTCGGCGCGCTCGGCGACCCGACCCGCCGCCGCACCTTCGAGCTACTCGCAGAACACGGCCCGACCACGGCGACCGCGCTGGCCCCCATGCTCGACATCAGCCGCCAGGCGGTGGCCAAGCACCTCGCGCTCCTGGCCGACGGTGGCCTGGCCGAGAGCGAGCGGATCGGACGCGAGACCCGGTACCGGGCCGTGCCCGAACGCCTTGACCTCCTGGTGTCGTGGTCGGATCAGACTCGCACACTCTGGTCTCGCCGACTCGACCGCCTCGAACGACTCGACCGCCTCGAACGGCCCGGCGGTTGAACCGACCCGACCCGTCCGGACCGAATCACGGACCGAGGTCTTCGAGCTGGTCGGCGGTCTCCGCGAAACCTCGCCAGGTACCGACCACGGTGTTCGTCTCGTCGAGAACGATGACGGTCGGTAGAACCATCACCTCATTCAGCGGGCTGTCACGCTCCGGTACAAGGCGTTCGTAGGCCCAATCCTGCCGGTCGGGCCAGGTGTCGCCCTCGTCGACGTAGTGCGGAACGGCCACGATCCTGATCGCGGGATCGAAGGCGCGTAGGGCATCGACGGCATCGTTCAGATCCGATTCGCACGGCACGCACCACGGTGCGCCGAACAGCAGTGCCGTCGGACCCGCACCGGGTTCCAACTCCACCGGTTGTCCGGTTTCGTCCGTGCCGGCGATCCCGCCGAGGGTGTCGCCGACCGACGGTAGATCCGGTGACGCCGGCTCATCGCCGTAGCGGACGGTTTCGGTGTGACTCCAGACCTGGTTGCCCTCGGCGTCGAGCGCCTGGAGGGTGAACTGCTCACCGTCGTCGAACTGGGCGGGGAAGACGGCCATGCCGGCACGGGGTCTGATCCACATCTCGGTGTTCGAATCGGCGAAGGCGACGACCGAAACGACCTCGGGAACGGGTCCCCAGGTGACCCATCCTGTTGGAGCGTCGTATCCGGCCCCATTTTGAGCTTCCGGACTGTCGACGTCGGGCAGGGCGATCATGTCCAGGCTGTCGATGGGGACGATGTCGCCGGAGCCCGATCCGCCGTGGGTTCCGAAGAAGCTGCGAGTCCGGAGATTGTCGTCGCTGGATGCTCCGGCAACTTCCATCACGTTCGGTGCGTCATCGACAACCAAGATCCACGGTTCGCCGTTTACCTGCCCGACAAGCGTCACCTTGGTGATCGACCGGTCCTCGCCGCCGAACTGGGTTCCTTCGATGAGTCCGGGCACGGTCGGATCGTCGGCCGCCAGTGGTTCGAAGGTCAGCTCGGTGCCGAGTGCTCCGGTGTCGAAGTCGGGTTCGGGCCCTGGCGCGGCCTGAACGGTGAGCGGTTCGGTGGCGACCACCTCCTCCCCCGGGAGGACGAGATCGAGAGCGGAGTCCGTCGCGGTCACGTTCGACGGCTGATCGTCGAACAGCAGAACGGCGCCACCGGCCACGACGATCAGCACCGCGGCGGCGGCCAGCAGGAACCAGTGACTGCGGTGAGCGGGCCTCCCGTCCGAGTTGTTCAGCGGCCGAATCGGGCCCCGTAGATCGGCGGCCAGCCGGTCCCAGTCCTCGTGGATCGGTGTCTGCTCGGCCACCGCCTTCAACGTGGCGGTCAGGCGTTCTTCGACGGAACGGGTCGCTTGACTCATGATTCCAGCTCCTTGCGCAATGAGGCGATTCCCCGATGGATGACCGACTTGACCGTGCCGGTCGGGATTCCCATGGTTTCGGCGATCTCGCCGATCGGAAGATCCAGATAGAAGCGCAGGACGAGCGCGGTTCGCTGCGTCTCGTTCAGCAGCCGCAGCGCCTGCCACGTCTCGTCGTACTCGGGTGGCAGCGTGATGTCGTCGTCCGGCCGTGAGGTGGCCGACACATCGAGCAGTTTGCGTTGACCGACCGATGAGCGTCGAAGCGACCCTCGACAGTTGTTGACGACGACTTGACGAAGATAGGCACCGGGTCGGTCGAGTTGATCGAATCGGCCGTAGACGCTGACGAAGGCATCGTGGACGAGTTCCTCGGCCAGCTCGGGCGATCTGACGATCAGACGAGCCAACCGCACCATCGCCGCGAACTCGTCGCGGTACAGCTGGACGAACTCGGCGGGGGCCGACAGATCGACCACGTTTTCAACCATCATCGGCTGCTCGCCCTTCGGACTCGGTGGACAGTTGTCCCATACCTCACCGACGAACGGGAGGCACAAAACGTTCCATCCTTCAGGTGGAGGGGTTTAACGGCAGCGAGTCGGGGTACCCACCGTTCGGAACCCACCCGAATTCGGCGGTGGGGCGAGAACTGAGGTGAGTTACCGATGATTTCCAAAATACGTGATTCGCGCGCCCTCTCGGCGCCCCGACGACTGCTGGCACTGCTTGTGGTGGTCTCGTTCGTTGCCGCGGGATGTGCCGAAGGTGATGACGATGTCGACGCAACCCTCGACGAAGCGACCGAGCAGGTCGAGGATGCCGCCGGCGACGCCTCCGATGCCGCGGAGGACCTCGCGGAGGATGCGGCCGACGCGGCCGAGAACGTCGACGAGGAAGAGGCCGAGGAGATGGTCGATGAGGCGGCCGAAGAGGTCGATGAGGCGGCCGAGGACGCAGCCGCCGAGATCGACGAGCGGGCGGCCCAGGTCGCCCAGATCCTTCGTGACAACGACTTGACGAGTCTCGCATCGGCGGTCGAGTCGATCGACACCTCCGAGTTGCTCGGCGACGGCGAATTCACGCTGTTTGCACCGAACGACGACGCCTTCCTCGAGCTCGACGCCGACCAGCTGGCCGACCTCTTGAGCGATCCAGCTGAGCTGAGCACGCTCCTTCAGAGCCATGTCGTCACCGAGCGTGTCGTGTCGACCGAGCTGGCCGAGATGGCGTCGGTCGACACGAGGGCCGGTACCAGCCTTCCCGTCTCGGCCGAAGGTGGCACGGTGACGATCGGGGAGGCCAACGTCGTCAACGCCGACATCGATGCCGCTGACGGTGTCATCCACGTGATCGACAGCGTGATCATGCCGTGACCACAACCGAACCCGTCGGGCCCGAGGCTCCGCCGGCTGCGGTCGGGACGACGTCGGTCGTCTTCGACAACGCCGGCAAGAAATTCGGAGACGTGTGGGCGGTCCGGGGTATAGATCTGCGTATTCCCGAGGGGTCGATCACCGGTTTGATCGGCCCCTCGGGTTGCGGCAAGACCACAACGGTCCGCCTGGCCACCGGCGCCTATCACGCCGACGAGGGCTCGGTCCAGCTGTCCGGCACACCGCCGCACCAACTCAAAGGTGCCGACCGCATGAGGATCGGCTACCTGCCCCAGGAGCCGGTGTTGACCGAGGATCTGTCGATCTGGGAGAACCTCAACTTCTTGGCGTCGCTCAACGGGGTGAAGCTGCGGCGCCGCAAGATGCTGCGCGGCCTCCTCGACCTCGTGAACCTCGATGACGACCGAAAGAAGCTGGTTCGCGAATCCTCGGGTGGCATGAAACGACGGCTGGCGCTGGCCGCGACCTTGACCCACCAGGCCCCGATACTGGTGCTCGACGAACCGACTGCGGGCATCGACCCCATACTCCGGCGCAAGTTCTGGGACCACTTCCGTGATCTGCGCGATGCCGGTCGGACCCTGATCGTGGCCACGCAGTACGTCGGTGAGGCGGTTGACTGTGACCAGGTCGTGTTGCTGGCCGGCGGCCGTGTGGCCGCCAGTGGCGACCCGGATGCGTTGCGTCGGCGAGCCTACGGTGGCGACATCATCGAGATAGAGGTCGACGGCCGGCTCGGGTCCGAGGTGCTGGCCGAGCTCGAGCAACTTCCGTCGACCCGTTCGGTTTCGACGACCTCACCCCGCCGGGTACGGATGGTGGTGGAGGACGGCGGGGTGGCGATGCCGAACGCGCTGGCCGCCGTCGAACAGTCGGGCCTGACCATCGTCGACTCCGAGGAGGTCGCCGGCGACTACGACGACGTCTTCGTCCGCCTCGTCAACGCCCACGAGGAGCAGTTCGAGAGCAAACCCGAGAACCAGGCCGACGCCCATGAGTAGCTCCCCGCGAGCCGGATTTCTCCGACCGCTCATCCAGGTCTTCGCGTTCGTGCGCAAGGAGATGTTGTCGGTTCTCCGCCAGCCCCGTCTGCTGTCGGTGTTGGTGATCGGTCCCTTCCTCCTTCTTTTGCTGTTCGGAGCGGGATTCGATCAGACGGCGTCCGTGCTGCGAACGACGTTCGTGGGTCCCCAGGACAGCGTCTACGAGGACGCCATAAGCCAGTTCTCCGGTGAGATGGAGCGATACATCATCGACGAGGGCTACACCACCGACCTCGTCAGCGCGGAGCGGAGGCTGGCCGCCGACGAGATCGATCTCATCGTGGTGCTGCCGTCCGAGCCGGCCGACAAGGTGCTCAACGGCGAGCAGGCCGTCATCACCGTGCTCCACAACAAGCTCGATCCGATCCAGCAGACGGCGGTGCAGGTCTCGGCCCAGGTGGCGGTGCAGGAACTCAACTCCCTCATTCTCGAACGGGTCGTCACCGACGTGCAGGCCGAGGTGGAGCCCGTCGACGATCGGCTCGACGACTCCGAGATGATCGTGCGGCAACTGGAGCAGCTCACCGGCGTCGAGGTGGAGGATACCGAGCAGACGGCCGACGAAGCCGATCAGCTCCGGGAAGCGGCGGCCGGTCTCGACCCGGCGGTCGTGGTCCGGCCGTTCCGGTCCGACGCCGAGAACCTGCTGCGCGATCCGATCACCCCCAACGACTTCTTCGCCCCGGCCGCAATCGCCCTGCTGTTGCAGCACATGGCACTGACGTTTGCCGCTCTCGGGCTGGTGAGGGACCGGAACCTCGGGCTGTTCGAACTCTTCCGGGTCGGTCCCGTCGGACCGACGTCGATCCTCGTCGGGAAGTCGCTGGCCTACCTGATGTTGGGGGCGGTCGTCGGTGCCGCCCTGCTGGCGTCGGTCACGGCCATCATCGGCGTGCCGTTTCGCGGCGACTACCTGTGGGTGGGGGCGGGCCTCCTCGGCCTGCTACTGGCCTCGATCGCCTGGGGTACGGTGCTGTCGCTTCTCGCTCGCAGCGACACCCAGGCGGTGCAGTTCGCCATGCTCGCGTTGCTGGCCGGGCTGTTCTTCGGTGGCTTTCTGCTCGACCTGAACGCCATCCGCTATCCGATCCGACTGCTCTCGTTCCTCCTTCCGGTCACCTTCAGCACGCGTTTGTTCCGGGATGTGATGCTGCAAGGGGCGGAACCGGCGTTGGTCGACCTGGCGGGCCTGGCCGCCATCACGGTCGTGGCGGCAACGGTGGCATGGCTCCTGATGCGGCGCCGGCTGCGTCTGGAGTAGGAAGCGGAACGATCGACATGGATTCTCGAAGGAAGGGGAGTGCGCCATGGCAACGGAGGATGAGTCACCGAGGTGGTCGAGCCGGATCGCCGCGCCCGGTTCGGAGCGGGGGGTCGGCCTCCTGTTGGTGGTCGTGGCCCTCACCGGCATGGCGATCGCCCTGGTCGGAGCGGTCATCGGCTGGCGCCTCGTCGGCGGGGTGAACACCGCCACCTCCGACACCCTCGAGGTCACCGTGAACGCACTCGGTTCGGTTGAGGACACCATCGACGTGGCCGACGGCACGGTGACGTCGACCTCCGAGGCCCTGGCCGATCTCGAGACCACGCTGCTCACCCTCTCCGGCGCCCTCAACACGGGCGCCGACGTCATCGACGACACCGGCCAATTGACCGAAACGTCGGGCCCGGCCCTCACCGACGCCGCCGTGACCCTGCGGCAACTCGAGTCGATAGGCGGGCAGATCGACGGGTTTCTGGTAACCCTCTCCGGGGTCCCACTGACGCCGGAATTCAACCCCGACGCCGGCCTGGGAGCAACCTTTGGCCGGTTGGCGTCCGATCTGGAACCGCTCGACGAGGAATTCGCGGCCACGACGGCCAGCCTCCAACAGTTCGAGGGTTCGCTGACGGACCTGCAGGCCGACGTCGACGGGCTGGCGGTCACCATCGGTCGGGTCAAC
The DNA here is from genome assembly GCA_965216655.1 of Acidimicrobiales bacterium. Lineage (GTDB taxonomy): Bacteria > Actinomycetota > Acidimicrobiia > Acidimicrobiales > SZUA-35 > JAHELU01. The sequence goes on along the minus strand of CBDCGP010000005.1, from coordinate 74,958 downwards.
AACGACCTGGTGGAGAGCAAGGGGCTGCTCGACCAGTATCGCGACAATGTGGCCGAGGCCCGCCTGGTGGCCGATCGTTCGCAGAACGACTTCGGCCGGGATCAGACGCTGCTGCGTGTGTTCGTCGCCCTCGCCGGGCTGAGCCTGGCTCTGGCCCAGGTGACGCCGCTGTGGCTCGGACTGCGGCTGATGGGCGACGACGCTGGTTAGCCTGAGGGCATGGCTCGCACCGTGGCAACCGAGAAGACCGTCGACCGCGAAGGGCTCCTGGACTTCGTCCGGCCCCGCCATCAGTGGATCCTGGCCACGGTCCGCTCCGACGGCCGCCCGCAGATGTCGCCGGTCACCGGTGGGGTCAACAACGAGGGCAAGCTGGTGGTGTCGACGTACCCGAGCCGAGACAAGGTCCACAATCTCCGCCGCGATCCGCAGGTCACCGTCTGTGTGCTGAGCGATCATTTCGGCGGCGCCTGGGTGCAGGTCGACGGCTCCGCCACGATCATCGATCTCCCGGATGCGATGGAGGGGCTGGTCGAGTACTTCCGCTCGATCTCGGGTGAGCATTCCGACTGGGACGAGTATCGGGCGGCGATGGAGCGGCAGGGCAAATGCCTGATCGTGATCGAACCCGAACGCTGGGGCCCGGTCGCCACCGGCGGCTTTCCCGCCCCGGTCGTCAAGCTGCTCGACGAACTGGACGCCGAGGACGAACCGGACGGCCAAGATGAAGGCGAGGCAGAGGCCGACTCGTCGTCGATGGACATCGCCGGCTTTGCCGACTGAACGTAGCGGGGAGTGACGCAGATGGAGTTGACGACAACGATCAACGGCCGATCCCATCAAGTAGAGATCGAGGGCCACGAGGCCGCGGTCGACGTGATCCGCGCCGACGTGGGTCTCACCGGCACCAAGCTCGTGTGCGCCGGTGGCGTCTGCGGGGCCTGCACCATCCAGATCGACGGCGTCACGGCCGCAGGGTGCCTCACCCCGGCGGTGGCGATGGAGGGCGCTGAGGTGACCACGGTCGAGGGGATCTCGACCGGTGACGAACTCGACGACCTCCACCCGGTCCAGAAGGCGTTCCTGGCTCACGACGGCCTGCAATGCGGCTACTGCACGCCCGGTTTCATCGTCAGTGCGGTCGCCTTCCACGATCGATGGCGAGCCGAGCACGGAACGGTCGAACCCGACCGGCACACCATCGCCGATGCGCTGGCCGGCCACCTGTGCCGGTGCGCCGCCTACGAGGGAATCCACCGTGCCGTGGCTGCGGCCTGCCGGGGTGATTTCGACGACGGCGGGGTCGAGCCCCAGCGCATCGACGGGCCGGCCAAGGTCACCGGGCAGGCCGTCTACACGGCCGACGTCTACCCGGACGACACGCTTCACGCGGTGATCGTCCGCTCGCCGGTGGCCGCCGCCGACATCGGGGCGCTGCCGGCCGACCGGCCGACGTGGACCGTCGATCTTCTGCCCGACGATCGGAGAGTGCGCTGGGCCGGGCAACCGATCGCGGCGGTGGCCGCCGAGTCGTTGGCCGAGGCTCGTCGACTGGCCGCCGAGTTGGACGTCGCCGTTCGGCCCCGGCCGTTCGTGACCGACCCGGCGATCGCCCGGGTCGAAGGTGCGCCCGTCGTCTATGAAGACCGCGCCGCCCGCAAGCTGGCCTCCAACGCCTCGGAGGGTCCGATCACTCCGGCCCGCTGGTCGGGGAACCGCCGCGGCCCGTCGCCGACGCCGTTTCTCGGCACGGTGGCCAAACGGCGGATCCGTCGAGCCCGCGACGAACAGGCCCCCGGGCTCGTCGAGCTCGAACTGGAGACCCACCCCCAGCTCCACACCGCCTTCGAGCCGCACTGCACGGTGGCCGACTGGTCCGATCCCGATCTGCTGCGGGTGTGGATCAGCAGCCAGGCCATCGAACACATCCGGCACGAGTTGATCGAGCGGTACGGGTTGGCCGACCGTCAGATCGAGGTGATCGCCGACTACGTCGGGGGCGGCTTTGGGGCCAAGAACGTCGTGACCCCCGATCTGATCGGAGCGGTGGAGCTGAGCCGCCAGGCCAGACGGCCGGTCCGGCTCGTGCTCGATCGCCGCGAGGAGCTGACCGGCACCGGCAACCGGCCGGGGAGCCGCACCAACGTGTCGATCCTCACCGGCGACAACGGTGACATCGAGGCCCTCGTCGTCGACGCCGAAAGCCATGCCGGCTCCGCGATCAACGGCGTCTACGGCGCGTTGTGCATGCTGGTCTACGACCGGTCGCCCCGCCTGGCCCGCGACACCGACGTGGTCACCAATGCGCCTCCCGGGTCGCCGTTCCGCGGTCCCGGCGGTCCGACCTACGCGTGGGCGCTGGAGCAGGCCGTCGATCAGGTCGCCCACCAGACCGGCTGGGACCCCATCGAGCTTCGATCCCGCTGGGACGGCAACGAGCGCCGCCAGGCCCTCTACGAGTGGGCCCGCGATCTCGACCTCTGGAGGTCACGATCCGCCGCCGGGTCGGCGACCGGCCGATACCGGCGAGGAGTCGGCATGGCGGCCTCCAACTGGATCTACTTCCACGACCCCTCCACCGAGGTGGAGGTGGGTGTCGACAACGGCCGCCTCTTCGTCCGCAACGCCACGCAGGACATCGGCACCGGCTCGAAGACACTGCTGGCCAGGGCCGTCGCCTCGGTGTTCGACGTCGCCCCGACCGACGTCACCGTTCACGCCGGTCACAGCCGACTCGGCGCGCCGCACGGCCCGACGTCGGGCGGGAGCCGGGTCACGCCGTCCATCTGGCCGACGGCCGTCGCCGCGGCCGAGCAGCTCAAGGAGAGGATCGGCGCCGACTTCAGCGCCGCCCCCCACGGAACCTCCGTCACGGTGGGGCGCCCTGCCGACGACGGCAATCCCCTGTTCCGGCTGGCCGGAGTCGGCGATGACCTCAGGGTCGGTCAGGGGTTCTCGTCGTCGGTTCACGTCTCCGAGGTCGAGGTCGACACTCGTACCGGCAAGACCAGGGTGCTGTCGGTCCACTGCGGCATGGGTATCGGGGTGCCGCACGCGCCTCGCCTCGCCATCAGCCAGTGTGAGGGTTCGGTCATCCAGGGCATCGGGCTGGCGCTCTACGAGAACCAGATCCTCGATCCCCACAGCGGTCTGACCCTCACCTCGAACCTCGAGGATTACCGCATCCCTCAGCTCGGCGACTCGCCGGAGATCACCGTGCACTTCCACACCGAGGGTTGGGATCACGTGCCCGGAGGCGGGGTCGGTCTTGGTGAGGTGGCCACCATCAGCCCGGCCGCCTCGGTGGCCAACGCCGTGTTCAACGCAACCGGTTGGCGGCCGACCGTCGCCCCCATCAGACCCGACCGGCTACTGGAGGGCCTGGCATGAGTTCGATCGTATTTCCTGCCTCATCTGAGAACGTCGAGGTGCCCGACGGTTCGGTGATCCGAGCCGGCGGCACCGATCTGCAGGAGCGGCTCCGTTCGCACAACGCCGCACCCGACATCGTCGACCTCACCCGCATGACCGGTTTCGGTCGAGTCGAGGTTGCCGACGACGGTGGTGTGCGGATCGGCGCCGGCACCACGATCGCCACCGTGGCCCGCAACCTGGCCGAGCAGTATCCGGCGCTCGCGTTGGCCGCCGGGGGCCTCGCCACCCCGCAGATCCGTAACATCGCCACGATCGGCGGCAACCTCGTGCAGCGGACGCGCTGCTGGTACTACCGCCATCCCGAGATCGACTGCTTCAAGTCCGGCGGTGCATCATGCCCGGCCCGGACCGGCCGGCATCTGTATGGTGTGGTGTTCGACCGCTCGGAGTGTGTCCATCCCCACCCGTCGTCGATCGCCATGGCCCTGTTGACCTACGACGCCACGGTCACCCTGGCCGACGGGTCCGTGCTGTCGGTGGCCGATCTGCTGGGCGACGGCGTCGATCCGACCCGCGACCATCAGCTCCCTCACGGCGCCGTCATCGTCGCGGTGAATCTGCCGGCGCCGATGATGGGGGAGCGGGCCGCCTACTTCCGATCCATCAGCCGGTTCGAGGCCGAGTGGCCGCTCGTCGAGGCTGTCGTTCGGGCTCGCCTCGACGACAGCGGCGTGGTGAACGAGTGCGCCATCGGGTTGGGTGGAGTGGCGACGGTTCCCCTGCGGATGACGTCGGCCGAGGAGCAGCTCGTCGGTCGGCGGTTGGACGCCGACGCCATCGCCGCGGTGGCCGACGCCTGCACCGTTGGAGCGGAGCCGCTCCCGGAGACCGGCTACAAGATCGACCTGATCCGGGCCACGGTCACCGAGGTACTCGAGCGCCTGCGCGAGAACGACTGACCTGGCGCCGGCCGCGCCCGCTCCATCCCGAACTTTGGGACGCGTGCGACCCGTCTCGCCCGAACTTTGGGACGTCCACGACCCCTCAGGGGGTCGTCAGGTGCACAAAGTTGGCGGGTGGGACCCTCAGGATCAGGACGGTGAGCTGGTGCGGGCGGCGATTCCTGCGATGATGGTGTCGAGTCCGGCCTCGAAGAGGTCCTTTGCGCCGATCCGGCCGTCGCTCGCGTCGTTGAGAACGGCGATCCCGAGAGCGGATCCGTGAACGGCATCCACGATCACGAACGCACACGGTTCCAGTAGGCGCTCTGGCAGTCCACTGTTGGCGATGGCTTCGATCAGCCGCTGCGTCGAGGGCAATCCACCGGCGCCGATTTCAGGTTCGGACAGCCCGGCGAGGACCAGATCACGATTCTCGACCGCCACATCCCAGTACCGGAGTGCCCACTGGCGCACCGACTCGTCCCACGGGGCGTCGGCGTCCGGCGGTTCCATCGTTCCGACGGTGCGGGCCATCACCAACTTCAGCAGCGCGGTCTTGCTCGGGACGTGGTGGTACACAGCCATCGGGTCAACCGAGAGCTCTCGGCCGAGCTTTCGCATCGACAGACCGCCCAGACCGTCTCGCTCTATGACCCCACACGCGGCATCGACGATCGTGTCGACACTGAGCGGGTCTGTTCGTGCGGTCGGTTGAGGGCGTTGGCGATCCATTTCTACGCTGTAGAATATCCAGCTCTACACTGTAGAATCAACACGTCGACATCAACACCTCGGAATCAAAAAGGAGCGACAGTGCACGAGCAACCCTCGGACCTGGCCGAACTGCAACGCATCATCGACGACAGCTATCGGGCCGCCGGGCCACACCTGCTCGACATTTCAACCCCCGAGCGTCGTCTCGATGCCGAACAACTGGCTGCACAACTCACCGGCATGCGACTCCTCACCCTCGCAACCGTCACTCGTGACGGCCGGCCGATCAACGGTCCGGTCGACGGCATCTTCTATCGCGGACGCTTCCATTTCGGCTCCGCCCACACGTCACTCCGCTACCGGCACATCTGCGAGCGTCCGGCAGTCAGCGCAACCCATGTGCCCGGCGAATCGTTCGCCGTCACCGTGCATGGCGACGCCGAGTTCGTGGACGCCACGGCGCCTGATCATGCAGAGTTCCGCCAGACCCTCCTGGACATCTACACCCCGCGTTTCGGGCAGGAGTGGGCGCAGATGCTCGATGATGGTGGTGCGTGGTACGCGCGAATCAACCCCCGGCGTATGTTCACCTTCTGGATGCCTCAACTCGATTCCTGATCTCACTGCGGGTGCGCGGCCAGTATTCTGATACTCAAACATTGAAGTACGCGGAGTCAGTATGGCCGGCGAGGAGACAAGCGAAGATCTGCGGATCGAGGTCGGTCTGGAGGCCGACCTCGACCCCACGGTTCGACTCGAGCTCGAACGGATCTACCTGGCCAGCTACGACCAGGGGGACGTCGATTGGTTCCGAAAGCGGCTTGGTCGCCTGACCGCCGTCGCCGTCGGCTGGATCGGTGACGACGTGATCGGCTTCGGGGCCCAAGGCATCCGAACGCTCGACCTCGGCCCGATCGGCTCCCAGCAGGTGCTCGACGCAGGCTTCACCTGTGTCGATCCGGAGCGGCGGGTGAGCGGTGCAGGCAGCAGGGTCGGACCGGCGCCGGTCGATTGGCTCGTGGAGCACACGAATACGCCCCCGCCCGCCATCGATGCCATGACCATCGCCAATCCTGTCATGCTCCACATCGCCAGGAGGTACCGGCCCGGGGTCTGGCCAACCGGTACCCTTGCCGAGATCGTCGACACCCTCCTCGCGCCGACCTCGACACAGAAGACGGTCGGCGGCATCGTTGCCGCAGCGCTTGGCGCGTCCTCCTACGACGCCGATCACTGGGTGATGCACCACGACGCGAACCACGGTGCCCCGAGGAACACCCGAATCGACATCGACCCGGTCACACAACCCCTGTTCCGCCGGGTCGACTTTGCCGCCGGCGACCGTCTACTCCATCTCTCCTGGAACGAGCAACCCCCGGCGATCTGGTTCGACTAGCCATCTCGACGCAGCGCGAACCAATCTCGCGAGCACGCTGCTCAGATTAGACAGTTATTCTAAAGATTAAGGATCAGTTAGGACGATTCTCGATCAGACTCCGCTTCTGTAATCATTCGTCCTCACGATGAGAGCCACGCTTCACTCGATGATCAAAACCCGCAATACTGGGTTTGTGGCTGAAGCTGAAGTCCGCCTGCACGTTCCCGAACCGTCCGCCCGGCCCGGTGAGGATCCCGACTTCTCCCACCTCGACATCCCCGAGGTGGGGTCGGCTCGACGTCCCGACATCGATGTGGCCGCCAGCGAAACCTACGACCTGGCCACGGCAATGATCCGGGTCATGAACGACGACGGCTCGGCGGCCGGCCCGTGGGTGCCCGAGATCACCACGGAGGCCAAACTCCAGGGACTGCGCCACATGATCGTCACCCGGCTGATCGAGGAGCAGTTCGAGTTGCTGCAGCGGCAGGGCAAAGCGGCCTTCGCCATGCGGTCGCTCGGCGAGGAGGCGGTCGCCGTGTCGGCCGCCATGGCCGTCGACGCCACGTCGCCCGGCTACGGCCCCGGGCTCGACATGCACTTCCCCACCTACCGCCAGGCCGGGCTGCTGGTGGCCAACCGCCACTCGCTGTTCGAGATGACCTGCCAGGTGCTGTCCAACGAGGGTGACCGGTTGAAGGGCGCCCAGCTGCCGGTGCTCCACTCGGTGCCCGAATGCGGTTTCTTCTCGGTGTCGGGCAACCTCGGCACACAGATCATCCAGGCCGTCGGCTGGGCCATGGCCGGTGCCATCGAGGGTAAACGTATCGTGGCCTCGGCCTGGACGGGCGAGGGTGCCACCGCCGAGAACGACTTTCACTCGGCTCTCGTCTTCGCGTCGGTCTATCAGCCGCCGGTGATGCTCAACGTCGTCAACAACCAGTGGGCCATCTCCAGCTTCCAGGGCATCGCCGGTGGGGCCAACGCCCCGTTCGCCCAACGGGGGATCGGCTACGGCATCGCCACCCTCCGGGTCGACGGCAACGACTTCCTGGCCGGCTACGCCGCCACCCAGTGGGCCACCGCCCGGGCCCGGGCGGCCCACGGCCCGACGATGATCGAGTGGGTCACCTACCGGGCCGCCTCCCATTCCACGTCCGACGATCCGAGCCGGTACCGACCGAAGGACGCGGCCAAGGCCTGGCCTCTCGGCGACCCGGTCGAACGTTTGACCCAGCATCTCTTCGCCACCGGTGCTGCGACCAAGGCCGACATCGACCGCATCCACGACGAGTCGGCGGCTACCGTGACCGAGGCGGTCGACAAGGCCGAGAAGTTGGGCACGCTCAACTCGGGACCCAAGCCGTCGCCGGCCGAGATGTTCCGTCACGTCTATGCCGAGATGCCACCGCACCTGGTGGAGCAACGCCAGGAACTGGGGTTCTGATCGTGGCGGCCGAGACCAAGACCATGACGATGATTCAGGCCATCCGCGATGCGTTGGCCGTGATGATGGCCCGCGACGAGCGCGTCGTGTCGTTCGGTGAGGACGCCGGCTACTTCGGTGGCGTGTTCCGCTGCACCGAGGGCCTGCAGCAGGAGTTCGGCAAGCACCGTTCGTTCGACACGCCGATCTCCGAGAGCGGCATCGTCGGGTCGGCCGTCGGCATGGCCGCCTACGGCCTGCGGCCGGTGGCCGAGATCCAGTTCGCCGACTACATGTACCCGGGGTACGACCAGATCGTGTCCGAGGCCGCCCGCCTCCGATCCCGTTCGGCCGGAGGGTTCACCGCCCCGCTCGTGATCCGCATGCCGGTCGGCGGCGGCATTCGGGGCGGCCAGACCCACTCGCAAAGCCCGGAAGCCCTCTTCACCCACGTCGCCGGCCTCAAGACAGTCATCCCGTCGAACCCGATCGACGCCAAGGGTCTGCTGATCGCCTCGATCGAGGATCCCGACCCTGTCATCTTCCTCGAACCCAAGCGCCTCTACAACGGGCCGTTCGACGGCCACCACGACCGGCCCGTCCAACCCTGGAACCGGCACCCGGCGGGCGAGGTTCCCACCGGTTACTACACCACGACGCTGGGCACGGCCAGCGTCACCCGCCCTGGCAACGACGTGACCGTGCTGGCCTACGGCACGCTGGTTCACGTCTGCGAGGCGGCGGCCTCCGAGTCCGACATCGACGCCGAGGTCATCGACCTGCGCACGCTCCTTCCGCTCGACACCGACACCATCGTCGAGTCGGTGAAGAAAACCGGACGGTGTGTGATCGTCCACGAGGCCACCCGCACCAGCGGATTCGGCGCCGAGCTGTCGGCCCAGGTCCAGGAGCGTTGCTTCGACCATCTCGAAGCGCCGATCACCCGGGTGACCGGCTTCGACACGCCGTACCCCGTCGGCCTGGAATGGGTCTACTTCCCCGGACCCGACCGGGTGGTCGAAGCCATGCAACAAGTGCTCAAGTACTGATCGCCGAGGAATGACCGAGATGAGCGATACCCAGACAGCCAGCGACAGCCAGCCCACGGGCACCCCGCCCACGGGCACATTCACCGTGAAGGTGCCCGATGTCGGCGAAGGTGTGGCCGAAGTGGAGATCGTGTCGTGGGCCGTCGGGGTCGGCGACACCGTGGCCCGTCTGCAGACCGTGGCCGAGGTGATGACCGACAAGGCCACCGTGGAGGTACCGTCGCCGGTCGACGGGGTGGTCACCGAACTCGGCGGCGCGGTGGGCGACGTCCTGCTCGTCGGTTCGCCGCTGATCCATTTGGGGCTCGGTGGGTCGTCCGAGCCGCCGGCACCCTCCGACGACACCTCGCCCGCCAAGGCTCCGCCACCACCGCCCGAGCGGCCTTCCCGAGCCGCACCGACGTCGGACGCCGCCACAGCCGAGGGTGCCGACGCCGCCGAGGACAACGACGACGCCGAGACGGCTCGCTCCGCGCCGCACCCACCCGGGGTGGAGGCCCGACCCCATGCCACCGGCGCACCACTGTCGAGTGATGACCCGGCCGTCACGGCCCCGGCCCCCGCCGGGAGCCCGGCGGGTCGTTCTGCGAGGCCGCCCGCTCGAACCGCCGAGGGTCGGGTGCTCGCCACTCCGGCCGTGCGCCGTCGGGCGCGAGACAACGGTGTCGACCTCCGACGGGTCGGAGCGACCGGTCCGGCCGGCCGCGTTTCGCACGACGATCTCGACGCCTACCTGGCCGCCCAGGCCGACTCGGGTGTTCCGGTGGGAGGCCCGGCCTCGCCGTCGGGTCCCGCCCGGGTCGCCCGCACCGGCGTCAGAGGAGAGCCCCGTCGTCGGGCTGCGCCGCCGGATCGCCCAGCAGATGGTGGCGTCCACGTCCACGATCCCGCACATCACCTACGTCGACGAGGTCGACATGACCGCGCTCGAGGAGCTGCGGGCCACGCTCAACAAGCGGGTTGACGGCGACCCCTCGGCGACCCGACTCACCCTCCTGCCGTTCCTGGTCCGGGCCCTGACCAACGTGCTCGCCGACTTCCCCCAGATCAACGCCCATCTCGACGACAGCGGTGACGGCGCCGACGTCCTCACCGTGCACGAGGGCGTTCACGTCGGCATCGCCACCCAGACCGACAACGGACTCATCGTCCCCGTGCTGCGCCACGCCGAAGCCCACACCATCTGGTCGGCCGCCTCGGCGATCGCCGAGATCACCGACGCCACGAGAACCGGGCGCGCAACCGCCGAGGAGCTGAGCGGATCGACGATCACCATCTCCAGCCTCGGCGCTCTGGGCGGCATCGTCTCGACGCCGGTCATCAACAAACCGGAGGTGGCCATCATCGGTGTCAACAAGATGGCGGTCCGGCCGGTGTGGGACGAAGCCGCCGGCGAGTTCACCCCCCGGAAGATGATGAACCTCTCGTCGTCGTTCGATCACCGGGTGATCGACGGCTGGGACGCCGCGAACTTCGTCCAAGCGCTGCGAGCCCAACTCGAGCAACCGGCTCTCCTGTTCGTCGATCCCGCACCGGGAGGCTCGCGATGACCGCGACCGATCCGATCGAACCCGGGGCGACCACGTCCACCCAGGTCCTCGTCATCGGCGGCGGCCCCGGCGGTTACGTGGCCGGCATCCGGGCCGGCCAGCTCGGCCTCGACGTCACCGTGGTCGACGCCCAGCCGATGGGCGGGACCTGTCTCAACGTCGGCTGTATCCCGTCGAAGGCCGTGATCCACGCCGCCGACGAGTACGCCGCGGCCATGGCCAAGACCGCCAAGCCGGAGATGGGCATCTCGGTCGGCGACGTCTCGGTCGACCTGGCCGGCACGATGGCCTGGAAGAACGACATCGTTGGCCGCCTGAACGACGGCGTGGCCGGGCTGCTCAAGCGAGCCGGAGCCCGGGTCATCGCCGGTCGGGCCGAACTGATCGACGGAAAGACCGCCCGCATCGCCACCAACGACGGCGACGATCTCACGATCACCGCCGAACACGTCGTGATCGCCACCGGGTCTGCTCCGATCGAGCTGCCCCACCTGCCGTTCGGTGAAACGGCGTTCGGCGCCGTGATCTCCTCGACCGAGGCCCTGGAACTCGATGCCGTCCCCGAACGGCTGGTTGTGGTCGGCGGTGGCTACATCGGGTTGGAGCTGGGGGAGGCGTTCGCCAAGCTCGGCTCGGCCGTCACCGTCGTCGAGGCCGAGGACCGCATCCTTCCGCTCTACGACCGCCGCCTCACGATGCCGTTGAGCCGGAAGCTCAAGGCGCTCGGGGTCGAGGTGCTGACCGGGGCCCGGGCGATAGGCCTTGATCCGACCGGGCTGCTGATCGAGGTCGGCGGGGCGGACTACGGCAACGAACGGCGCACGCTACCGGCCGACCGGGTGCTGGTCACCGTCGGCCGCCGGCCGGTGACCGACGGCTGGGGTCTCGAGGAGCTCGGTCTCACCATGAACGGCCGGTTCGTGGCCATCGACGACCGCGGCCACACATCGATGAAGAACGTGTGGGCCATCGGCGACGTCACCGGTGAGCCGATGCTGGCGCACCGGGCCATGAAGCAGGGTGAGGTGGTGGCCGAGGCCATCGCCGGTCGGCCCGCCGTGTTCGACGCCCGGGCCATTCCCGCCATCGTGTTCACCGACCCCGAGATCGTGTCGGTCGGCCTCGGTCCCGAGGAGGCGGCGGAGGTGCTGGGGGCCGACGGGGTCGAGGTGACCGAGGGTCGGTTCTCGCTGGCCGCCAACGGACGGTCGATGACGCTGCGACCCGACCAGAGCGCCTCACCGGCCGACGCGGGATTCGTCCGCATTCTGGCCCGGGCCGACGATCATCTCGTCGTCGGCATCCAGGCCGTCGGCGAGGGGGTGGCCGAACTGGCCGCCTCCTTCGGTTTGGCCATCGAGATGGCGGCCCGGCTCGAGGACATCGCCGACACCATACACGCCCACCCCACCGTGGGCGAGGGCCTGGCCGAGGCGTCAGCCGCCGCGCTCGGCCACGCGGTTCACGGCTGAACAACACACCTTGCGAACGGATAGCGGTTAGATTCAGAGCATCTCAATCCGCCGCGAACGTACCAGCCATGCTCGACACGCGCCCTGAGGTCGATCCGGTCGCCTACACCGGCGCGCCCGGCCGGGCCCGTCGACCGATGCTCGACCTGGCCATCCCCGCCACCATGTTCGTCGCCGTCTCGATCTACGCGCTCGTCTTCCACGTGCGGATCCCGTACTACGACCACTGGAGCATCGCGCCGCTGGTCGGACGGATGGGGGCGGGAAACCTCACCGTCGCCGATCTGTTCGGGCTTCACGGCAGCCACTGGCACGCATCGGGGTATGTGGTGATGCTGGCCAACGCCCGGCTGGCCGCCATGACACCCTGGATCGACATCGCCGCCAGCCTCGTCGTCGCCGCCCTCGGTTTCGTGGCCCTGGTGCGGATCGTCGACCGCTCCCTGGGCGATGTCGTCGGTCCCGACCGCCGGTGGCTGATCATGGCCGTCGTCGGCTACTTCTACTTCTCCCTCGACCAGAGCGAGAACTGGCTCTGGGGCTGGCAGGTGGCGTTGTTCCTCTCCACCACGATGTCGCTGTGGGCGATCGAGCTTCTCGGTCGAGGAGGTCTCCGGATGCCGGTGGTGGGCCTGGCCGGCGTGAGCGCCACGGTGGCCGTGTACGGGTTCGCCACGGCCTGGGCGCTGTTGCCGGTCGGGCTGTTCCTGGTGTGGACCTGCCCGGCCGTCGCGACGGCACGGCGGTTTGTCGCCGGCGGTTTGTGGATCGGCGTCTTCGGGCTGCTGCTCACCCACTATCGCTCGATCGATGACCCGTATGCCGCACAGGTCGCTCCCCGGCGCTGGTCGCCCGGGGTCGTTGTCGGCCACGTCGACTACGTGACCACGTACCTGGGCGCCGGCCTCGTGCGGTCGGCATCGACGGTCGCAACGGTGCTGGCCATCACGGGAGCGATCATCCTGGTCGTGGTATTGGTGAAGGGGCAACGGCCGGTACCGGCCGCCGTCGTCAACCATCGCGGACTCCTCGCTCTGGCCGGGTACTCGGTCGGATCGGGGGCGCTGACCGCCCTCGGGCGCTGGAGTCGATTCGGCAGCACCCAGGCCTTGGCCTCGCGCTACGTCACCTTCGCCAACTACTTCTGGATCGCGGTCCTCGTGATCGTGATGGTGGCCGCCTTCGGTTCCGCTCGGAGCCGGGGGCGTGCGCCGTTGTTCCTGGCCGTCGGCGCCGTGCTTCTGTTGAAGGGGTACAGCTCGGTCGACGGTCGGGACATGGTCGATCGGGCCCGGGAAGCCAACGCCGCGGTGTGCGGCATCGTGAGCAGCTACCCCGACACCGATCCCGAGCTGCTCGACCTGGTGTCGGCGCCGACCCAGCCCATGGACCGGTTCCTGGCGGTTCTCGAGCGGGAACAGCTCGGTTTGTTTCGGCCCGACGTGGTCGATTCGTGTGAGCGCTCCGCCCAGCCGACGGCTGCTCGATCAGCGACAAGCAACCGCCGCTAGAGTCATCAGGGACCATCCCGCGAGACCAGGAGAGCCCATGACCGACATGACCTACCGCCACCTCGGACGATCCGGCCTGAAGGTGAGTGTGCTGTCGTTCGGCTCCTGGGTGTCGTTCAACAATCAGCTCGACGTCGATCGGGCCGAGGCCTGCATGGTGGAGGCCTACGACGCCGGGGTCAACTTCTTCGACAACGCCGAGGCCTACGCCGCCGGCAAGTCGGAGGAGATCATGGGCGAGGTCATCAAACGGCAGGGCTGGCCCCGTCACAGTTATGTGATCTCGTCGAAGTACTTCTGGGGTATGCACGGTCCCGACGCCGTCAACGCCCACCACACGCTCAACCGCAAGTATCTGATGGAGGCCATCGGCCCGTCGCTCGAACGACTCCAACTCGACCACCTCGACCTCATCTACTGCCACCGGGCCGACCCCGACACCCCCATCGAGGAGACGGTGTTCGCGATGAGCGAGATCGTGTCGTCGGGGCGGGCCCACTACTGGGGCACGTCGGAGTGGACGGCGGACGAGATCCGGGCCGCCTACGAGATCGCCGAGCGCCACAGCCTGCACAAACCGGTGATGGAGCAGCCGCAGTACAACATGTTCGAGCGGGACAAGGTGGAGAACGAGTTCGACCGGCTGTACGACGACATCGGCCTGGGGTTGACCACGTTCTCGCCCCTGGCCAGCGGCCTGCTCACCGGCAAATACCTCGACGGCATCCCCGACGACAGCCGGGCCGCGCTCGACGGCTACGAGTGGCTGCACGACGGGCTCACCGACCCCGACCGCAACGCCATCGTGTCGAAGCTGGCCGACCTGGCCGCCGACCTCGACTGCACCCTGGCCCAACTCGCCCTGGCCTGGTGCGCGTCCAACCCCAACGTCTCGTCGGTCATCACCGGGGCCAGCCGCCCCGAGCAGGTCACCGAGAACATGAAGGCACTCGACGTGCTCGACAAGCTCGACGACGACGTGCTCACCCGTATCGAGGACATCCTCTCCGGCGGCTGACCCCGCGAGGGGTCGTGCCGGTCACAGAGTCCGGACGAGTTTGGCCGCTCGGCCGGGCGGGTAGGTCCGCCCGCATGACGTGGAACCCGACCTTTGTATGGCAGGACGAACCTGGGCTCGACCCACCGAGTGAAGAGGTGACCGACTCGGCCCGGTCGATCATCGAGAGCTTTCTGGAGACGTTGCCCCGCCTGGGCCTGGCGCTCATCGTTCTCGTCGTGTTCTGGGTCATCGCCCGGATCGTGCGGATGGTGCTGCGCCGGCTGTTGGACGGCCATCAGACACCGAGCTTCCAGCGGGTCATGAGCAAGCTCGGCGGCTGGCTCGTGCTGGGCTTCGGTTTCCTGATCGCGATGGCCGTGGCCTTTCCGTCGGTCCAGCCCGTCGATCTGCTCGCCGGGCTCGGCATCTTCTCGGTCGCCGTCGGCTTCGCCTTCCAGGACATCCTGGAGAACACCCTGGCCGGCGTGCTGCTCCTGTTCCGCCAGCCGTTCGAGTCGGGCGACCAGATCGACGTGCAGGGTCAGAGTGGCACGGTCGAGGCCATCACCATCCGGGAGACCAGGATCAAGACGTTCGACGGCCGGATGGTGATCATCCCCAACCGCGACGTCTACAAGAGCGTGATCGTCGTGCAGACCCATTTCGAGGTGCGGCGGCTCAACTTCATTGCCGGCGTGGCCTACGAGAACGACGCCGCCGAAGCCTGCGAAGTGGTGGTCGACGCCCTTGCGTCCGTCGAAGGTATCCGTTCCGATCCCGCTCCCGAGGCGTTGGTCAACCAGCTCAACGTCTCGACCGTCGACATCGACGCCCGCTTCTGGACCGAGTCGCCCCAGCACAATTCACGGTTGGTGCTCGACGAAGCCATCCAGGCCGTGAAGGCGGCGCTCGACTCGAAGGGCATCGAGATGCCGGCCGACATCGTGGCGCTGCAGGCCACCCCCAGTTTCAAGGCGGCGCTGCAGAACGAGGCCGACGTCACCCCGGCCGGCGGTGTTGTCGCCACCGCATCCCGATAGCGCCCGGTCTCAGCGGCTGGTCGCGGCCAAACCGAGCTCGAACGACGACGCGGCGCCCTCGGGGACGACCACCACCTCGGTGCCGAGGCGATGGGCCATGAGCAGTGCCGCATCGGTGACCGGCGCGATCACCGGGTGCTCGGTCTCCCAGGCCTGCGAATCGCCAAGGAATGCCGGGATGGCAAGGTCGAACTCCGCGGTCGGCCGGTCACGATCACGGTGGTCGTTGCCGATGATGAGCTCTGCCGCCCGCCCTTGGGTGATCAGGTGCAGGGCCGCCTCACCGGTGGCGCCGTTGTCGGTGGCAACGGCCTCCTCGGCCCGGCCGAGCGCCTCCATCTGTAGCTCCGCGGCCCTGCTCCGCAGCACCTGGTCGGCGTTGTCGAGGAAGGCGTCGTGCTCGGCTGAACGGGAGCCTTCGACCTCGATGACGGTCGGATCGTTGGGCGTGTGTTCGGTGAAGAAGCCGACGGCCCGCACGTCACCGCCGACGATGATCAGTTCCACGTCGGGGTGACCGTCGAGAATCTCGTCGACAGCCTCCTTGGCGTTCTGCTCCCACGTGTTCTCGGCCCGGGTCTGGAACCGCTTCTGCGACCAGCCGCCGGGCTGGGACCGCTGGACGTGCAGCTCGTCGCCCTCGACGATCTCCACGCTGACCGGATCGGCCACGCCGGATCGCTCGTAGATGTGGGCGCCGGTGCGGTCGACGAGCACGGCCACATGGGGGACATCGATCCGTGAGACCTCGAGCATCGGGAGGAGCGCCGGTAGCGGCCCGAGAGTGATGTCGACCTCGTCGACCGGCCGCACGAGATCGCGGTCCATCACCACCCGCTCGTCGCTCACCACGAGAAACCGGCCCGCGGCGTCCGAATGATCGGCTCGATCGAGGGCGTCGGCCACCAACGAGACCATCTTCTCGGAGGCATCGGTCTGTTCCAGATTCTGGCGCACGTTCTTCGTGCGGATCGCGAACTGCTGCTCGGCATCCTCGATCGCGCTGGGCGACGGCAGATAGATCGTGGCGAACCGCGACGGCGGTTCGTCGAGAATGGCGAGCAGGTCGGAACGGCCGGTGGCGTGCGAGGAATCCATGGTGCACACCGTACCCCGCGTCCCTGTCGTCAAACGTTTGCCCGACCGGTCGACCGGGTACGGCTGAGCGCAATGGCCACCCGCAAACCTGACAACGTCGTCCTACAGGCGCTGCATCGTCGCGTGCTGTTCGTCTTCGACTTCGACGAGACGCTCGCCCCCAACACCACCAACGCCCTCCTGAACCATCTCGGCGAGGAGCCGGAGACGTTTCGCACGGACCATGTCGAGCCGTTGGTGGCCGACGGGTGGGAACAGCGGCTGGCCGAGGCCCGTGCCCTGGTGGATCTGTCGAATCGACGAATCGCGTCCGGCGAGGACGGCATCAGCGCCGACACGTTTGCCGCCGTGGCCGCCGAACTGCCGTTGTACGACGGTGTGGAGGATATGTTCGACCTGGTCGTCTCCGCCGTCGAGGAGATCGACGATGACATCGACGTCGAGTTCCACCTGGTCAACGCCGGGTTCGTGAACGTGCCGTCGGAAACGGCCATAGCCGATCGGTTCGATACGCTGATCGGCGGTCACTGGGCGTTCGCCGACGACGGCTCGATCGCAAGCCCGAAGAACACCGTCGGCCACTACGCAAAGGTTCGCCACTTGAAGGCGCTGGCGAAAGGGCTGTCGTCGATCGAATCCGACGACGACCATGATGTCGACGCCCCCATTCCGGCCGGCGAGTGGCACGTCCCGTACGAGCAGATCGTCTTCGTGGGCGACGGTGACAGCGACCTGCCGGCGTTCGACTTCATGCAAGATCAGGGCGGAACAGCCGTGGCCGTGCACCAGTCGGCCGCCGACGAGGGCTGGGAGTCGCGCGAAGACATGCGGGAGGGTCGACAGGTCATGGCCCTGGCCCGATCGGACTTCTCCAACGGCTCGCCGCTGCTCGAGATCCTGTGCGCCGCCGGGCGGCGTGCCGCCTGGCGGATCCGCATTCTGGAACTCGGCCGTTCCGGCCACTAAGGACCATCCGATCCCCAACCTTGGAGCGAGCGGAGCGCCGTGCTGTGCATCCCAAGGTTTGCATCTACTGTGTGCAGTACTGCGTCGAGAATCCACCGTTTGGAGAAGTACAAGGGCCATTGTGGGCTAGATTTGGTTCAAACTGTGCACATAGGTATTGCCACGGAATCCGCCCCGTTGCCCACCGAAGGTCTGGTGGTGGCGTGAACTCCGTCGCCACCTCCGAAAGCGAGTAGTCCCATGGCCGTTGCCGTCGAATGCGCCGAGATCCGAATCGCCTACGGAACCGACGTCATCGCCGAGCGCCTGAGTCTCGAAGCCGGCGCCGGCTCGTTCGTCTGCTTGCTCGGTCCGAGCGGCTGTGGCAAGTCGAAACGCTACGGTTGAAAGTGTGTACACAAGGAACCTGGGCCGATGAGTGAACCGGCGACCGTGGAGCGTGCCATCGCTCCACTCGACCTCGAACTTCCGGAGGGTCGTGGCGCCATCCCGTTCATTCACGAGTACCTCCGGGCGTGCATTCTCGACGGCCGATTGCCACCCGGCGAGCAACTGTCCCAGGTCAAGCTGGCCAAGGCGCTCGGTGTGAGTAGAACCCCGCTACGAGAGGCCCTCCGGATGCTTCAGGAGGAGGGCCTCGTGGAGGGGGAGACGAACCAGCGGTCACGGGTGGCCGGGTTCGACGCGATTCAACTCGACAGTGATTATGCCTGCCGGATCCTGCTCGAGGCGCTGGCGCTCGAGATGACCGCCCCCGAACTCACCCCGGCCGACATGGATCTCCTCGACGATCTGCTCGAGCGGATGCGGGCGGCGGGCGAGCGAGGAGATGTGGACACCTGGCTCGCCGATCACTCGATGTTCCACGGTCTACTGACCGGTGGCGCCAACGATCTGCTGCTCAAGCAGCTCCGTAGCTTCGCCGACCGGAGCATCCGCTACATCCGTATCATCCAGCGATCGCAACCCCAGACATGGACCGCCCCGGGCGACGTGGAGCACACGGCGATCGTGGCCTCGCTGCACGAAGGTGCGTGGGCCGAGGCCCGCTCCACGCTGGCGGCTCACCTGGCCCGTACCGCCCTCCGGGTTCTGACCGATCTGTCACCGGAGTACGAACCGACCGCGGTGCGGCGGGCGTTGACGATGGTTTCGACGCCCACCTCCACGGGAATCTGACCGTGGCCGACGCCCAGGCTGATCTGGCCGTCGCCGCCCGACAGTGCGCCGCCCTCGGTCTGGTCGACGCGTTCGGACATCTCTCGCGGCGCATCGACGATCGACGGTTCGCCATCACCCCGCCCAAGGCACTCGGGCGGATCGACGATCACGACGAGTTGACCACCGTCGAACTCGACGCCCCCGAGCTGCCGCCCGACGTGCCGGGCGAGACCTGGATCCACTGGGCCATCTACCGGGCCCGTCCCGATGTCTCGGCCATCTGTCGGGCGCAGCCCCGGTCGAGCCATCCGTTCTCGGCCGTGGCCGATCGGCTGGAGCCGATACACGGCCAAGGCGCCTGGGTTTCGCCGATCGTGCCCGTGCACCCGTCCGTCGAGTTGGTTCGGAATCGGGGGGCCGGTGAAGCCGTCGCCGACACACTCGGCTCCAACGACGCGGTGATCTTGAGAGGTAACGGCGCAGTCGTTGTCGGGGCCGAGCCCTGGGAGTCGGTGTGCCGGATGTGGTTGCTCGAACGGTCGTGCCGGTTTTCGCTGGCGGCGATGGCCGCCGGTGGACCCCGAACGCTCACCGCCGACGAACGCGAGAGCTGGGCCGCCAAGCGCCCGGAGTTGCTACGCCGCCTCTGGGCCGAGCTGACCCAAGGCTGAACGCGGCCGGAGGTTCATACCGGCTCCCAGGTGGCGAAGACCTTATTGGAGTTGAACAGATCGGTCTCCACGAAGGTTGACCACGCAACCGACGCGTCGAGCGCCTCGACCGCTCCCATGAGTGCGCACCAGTTCAGCAGTTCCTGCTGGCCGGACTCCTCGACCTGGTCGGTCGTGAGCGACCGCCACGGCTCCGTGTCGTCGGCCACCAGAGCCTCGTAGAGCCGGTGGTCGGCGGCGGTGTCGGGGCGGAGTCGGTACGTCTTGTCGCACAGGAAGGCATGCGACCACGACGAGGAGGCGACGAGCGCCACCCGAAGGTCGGACTCCCGGGCGGCCTCCGCCACCGCCGCGCCCATGGACATGACCCGGTCGGGTCGTGGTCCGGGCGGGTCGAGGTTCAGGTCGGCGTCGAAGTGGGTCAGGAATCCCTTGGCCGCCACCACCTTGCGTCCGTAGCAGTTGATGGCGATCGGCAGCGTCGGGTAGTTCCACCCGATCCGGTCGTAGTCGAGGTAGAGGACCGTGTTGAGGAAGGCGTGAGACAGGCTGGGATGGTGTAGCGGCCGGTACGCGTAGGCCATGTCGATGCCGGCCTCGAGCAGGGACGTGGTGAGCTCCCGGCCGAATCGTGGTGCGCCTCGGACCACACGGGTGGTGTCGGTCGGCTCGCCCCAGGCGTTAGGCTTGCCGCCCATCGCCGATGCGTCCTTGTTGTGCTTCCACGGCTGGATCTTGAGGTCGTCGTAGGCGAGCACTGCGAACGGGGGAATGAGGTCGGCGTGGAAGTTCTCGTGCTGGTCGTCACCCCAGACAACCACCACGTCGGGGTCGAAGCGGTCGATGCGTTCTCGTACCGTCCGCAGTCCTTCGACGAGCTCGGCCCGGTGGCCGGCCGCCGCCGTCGTTCCGCGGTCCGCTCCCCATTCCTGCTGCATCAGGGTCGGCCAGCTCGCCGGGTCCTTCACGTCGTCGGGGATCGACGGATCGGCCAGGGCGAACTCGATCAGATCGGCCATGTTCTCGTCTCGGCCACCCAGTGGTGGGTAGTGCGTGATGCCGGCCAGCAGGATCTCAGCCATGGGGTTGCTCCTTGTTCACGATGAAGTCGGGGGGCGGTGCGCCGCCCCAGATGGCGGGCGGCGTGTCCCAGTCGGAGGGTTCCCAGGATTCGTCGATGGCGTCGATGTCACTGAACACCTCGAACCAGCTTCCCCACGGATCGGCGGCGTAGTGGAACAGATTGGAACCGATGCTGTGCCGGCCGATTCCCCAGCCCTCCTGGTAGCCGTACTCGGCCAGCCGTTGGGCCGAGCCGGCGATGCCGTCGAGGCCGTTGACCTCGAAGCTCATGTGATGGAGACCCGGATGGCTGCTCCGAATGAAGCCGAACACGTGGTGGTCGCCGGGTCCGGCGTTGAGAAAGGTCACCTTCCCGATGATGCGATCGGAGAGGCCGAGCCCGAGGAGATCCACGTAGAACCGCTCCATGGCATCCGGGTCGGGGCTGAAGATCAGGCTGTGGCCAAGGCGGAAGGGCTGCGGATCGTCGAGTGCGTGGCGCCAGAATGCGTCATTGACCCGAGCCACGGCCCCCGTGGCATTGGTCGCGGGGGTATCGACCTCACGGGTGGGAGCCGGGTCGGAGGCGACGAGCAGAACCGTGTTGCCGTCCGGGTCGGTGATCGACAGTCCGTCGTCCCGGTCGTGGATCTCGTCGATACCGGCCGCTTGGAGAGCGGAACGGACCCTGTCGGTTGAGCCGTGGCCGGTATGGAAGGCGACATGGCGCAGACGCTTCGTCGGCCCTTCGTTGAACCTGACCTCCGGCTGACCCCGTCCGGGCGAGCGGGCCTCCAGCTCCCCGCCGACCTCGGTGGTCTCGAGGCCGAAGGCCTCCATGAAGTGTTCGGCCACGGTGAGATCGGGAACGGTGATCCCCACGTGGTGCAGAGCTCGAATCATCGGTGTACTTCCCCTTGTCCGGCGGAAATTTCCTTCTAACTTTTCCTTGCAACTTTTCTCAAACTGTGTACAGTTTGACGTACAAGGTGGCAGATATCAAGGAAAATAAGGGGGGATGTCGGTATGCCTGGCCAGAAAATGAACGCAGTTGACGATGTCGGCGAACTCCTGTCGAACATGTTAGGTGCCGAGTACCACTGCGTACGTTGGACGGGCCGGCCCGGGGTGACCAACGACGACATCGGCCGCCATCTCCACGCTCACGTCACCTGGATGATCGACCTCGAACGGGCCGGGCACCTGCTTGCCTCCGGACCGCTGATCGACGGGGAGGGCATCGGCCCCGGCGACGGCCTCACCATCCTGAGAACCGAATCGGTCGACGCCGCAGCGGACCTGGCCGCCGAGGATCCGTTCGTCGTTCACGGTCTTCGAACCTACGAGATCGCCACCTGGCGGCTGATGGAGGGTTCGTTCTCGATCAATCTCTCGCTGTCGACCGGAACCTACCGGTTCGAATAGGCAGCACGAGGAGGAGCAACCGCCGTGATATCGACCAAAGCATCCGCCTCGCACGGAGCCGTGAATCGCCGAGGGGGCCGCGCATGACGAAGGCAGTGGGAATCATCGGAGTGGGCAAGATGGGTCTCCCCATCGCCGTCAACCTCATGGAGCGAGGGTGGGAGGTGCTGGGCTACCGGCGAAGCTCTCTGCAGGACTTCATGGACGCCGGTGGTCGAGCGGTCGCCAGCCCAGCCGAGATCGGAGCGGCGTGTGACCTCGTGATCACCATCCTGCCCCGATGCATCCGCACTCGATTCGGTGCTGCACGGGCCGAACGGCCTGCTGGTCGACCCCCGACCGGGTCTCGTGGTGATCGAAATGAGCACGCTCCTCGAAGCCGACAAGCGTCGGGCCCTCGAAGCGGTTTCCGCCGCCGGTGGTGACCTGCTCGACTGCCCGATCAGCGGCATCCCCATGATGATCAAACCCCGACTGGCCACCGTGTTCGCCTCCGGTGATCCCTCGGTGATCGATCGGGCCGCCCCGGTACTCGACGACATCGGCCCGTGGCAGAACGTCGGACCGTTCGGCGACGGGGCCAAGCTCAAGTACGTGGCGAATCTGCTGGTGTCGGTTCACAATGCCGTCACCGCCGAGGCGATGGCGTTCGCCGTCAGCGTCGGGCTCGATCCGCAGCTTGTCCTCGACGCCGTCACCGGAACCATTGCGTCGAGCACCACCCTCGAACGGCGGGCGCCGATGATGCTGGCCGGCGAGTGGGATCAACGGCCGGGGCCGATCGAGACCATGCACGACATCCTCGTCCAGATCGAGGCCACGGCCGCCGTCTACGACGCCGACACGCCCGTGTTCGACGCGTCGAAGCAACTGTACGACTCGGCCATGGCCGACGGCTGGGGATCACTCGACATCTCCTCCCTCTTCCTCCGACTCCAGGGCGCCGGCCATCCCGACGCCCCACCTCCAGACGCCCCACCTCCAGACGCCCCACAGTCAAACGCCGCGGCCACCGATCCGAAGGGCATCACATGACCACCCGCAGGGACCTCGCCGACGGTGTCGACACGTGGACCCTGGTGGCCGTCCAAGGCGCCGGAGCCGGGGCGATGACCGCCGACGGAGTCGTGCATGAGCTACCAGGCGACCTGTCTCGACATACTGTGCTCGATCTCATCCGCCAGTGGGACGAGGTGATCGCTCGGATCGACGGCTGGCATCCGGCCGGTGAAGGCATCGGCGACTGCCTGCTCGACCCGCCGCTCGTCTATCCGCCCAAGGTGCTCTGCGCCGGGGCCAACTATCTGAAGCACCTGGCCGAGATGGGCGTGCCGCCGCCCGGTGACGAGTGGACCCCCTTCTTCTTCCTCAAACCTCCAACCACCACGGTCATCGGACCCGACGCCGACATCATGGTCGACTGGTCCGACGACCTCAATCTCGACTGGGAGGCCGAACTGGCCGTCGTCATCGGGCGGGGCGGCAAGCACATCGCCGAGGCTGACGCGCTCGACCACGTCGCCGGCTACGCGGTGGTAAACGACGTTTCGGCTCGCGGGCCCCATCACCGACCCAACAGCCCGGCACCGCCCTTCGAATGGGACTGGTTGGCGTCGAAGTGTGGTGACGGGTTCTGCCCGATCGGACCGGGAATCGTCCCATCGTTCCTGATCGAGGACCCACAGAATCTTCGGCTGGAGCTGCGGGTCAACGGCGAGCTGAAGCAGCGGGAACACACGAGCGACATGATCTCATCGGTCGCCGAGCTGATCGCCGCCGCCAGCACGGCGGTCACGCTCGAGCCCGGTGACGTGATCGCCACCGGCACCCCGTCCGGCGTTGGCGCCGGAGCGGGAACCTTCCTCGAGCCGGGTGATGTCGTGAGGGTCAGCGCCACCTCCGTCGGCTCCATCGAAAACACGGTCGTCGCGCGATGACAGTCGCATCTACGCCGGCTGACTCCTAGGCCGAATCGTCAACGAAAGGAACACCCATGATCTATGTGTCCCACGCTCTGCCGGTCAATGACGGCAGCGGTCCGGACCTGGATCGGAACCAGATCTGGGACGGTCTCATGCTAAAGGCCGACAATGCCCTGCCCTTCGTTCCGGCCATGACCGACTGCACCGTGACCCAACGGATCAATGACCACTGCTTCGACCGTGACATCGAGTTCCGGGGTCAGCGTTTCACCGAGCGCATCACGCTGGAACCGAAGCACCGGGTCGTCTTCACCAGGATCGCCGGTCCGGTTCTGGGAACGATCGCCAACGAGATCGAGGAGGGCGACGACGGAGATCTCTCGCTGCGGTTCTCGTTCGCCCTCCTGGTGGAAGGCGTCGAGGGCGGTAGCCCGGCCGAGCAGGAGTACGCGGAGGGTATGACCCAGGACTACCTCAAGGCGGTGGCCGCCACGCTCGACGCCATGCGCAAGGTGGCCGCCGGCGACTGACCCGGGCGCCGCCGTTCCCGGATCGAACCCAACCGCAACGAAACCCGTTCACAAACCAAACACGAAAGGCAACACCATGAGCAACTGGCTCGACGACTACTACCGCGACGCCGACGCGCTGGACATGGACGCGCTGCTGTCCCATCACACCGACGACGCCGTCGTCCAGTTCGGCAACAATCCCCCGGCCGTCGGCAAGGAGCAGATCGCCGCCGCCATCGGCGGGCTGTGGGGGGCCATCAGCGGCATGGCCCACACGAAGAAGAACGTATGGCACGTCGAGGACGACACCACCGTGCTCGAGGCGATTGTGGAGTACACCACCCACGGCGGCACCGGCGTGCCTCTCCCGGTGACCTCGATCCTGCACCGGGCGGACGACAAGGTCGACAACCTCCGGGTCTACATCGATCTGGCCCCGCTGTTCGAGGCCGTAGAGGCCGAATCCGCCGCCTGATCGCCGAGTCCCGGCCCGCCCCACCAGCGCCAACGAAGGAGACAACAATGCCCGCACCGGACCTCACTGAAACGCCCCTGACCGACCTGCTCTCCCTGGAGGGCCGAGCCGCCGTCGTCACCGGCGGGGCCAAAGGCATCGGCCTCGCCGTCGCCACCCGCTTCGCCGAAGCCGGCGCCGATGTCGTGATCGCCGACATCGACCTCGACTCGGCCGAGAAGTCGGCAGCGGTCCTCGCCGAACGGTTTGGCGGAAACGCCGTCGCCGCCACCGCGGATGTCAGCCAGACCGATCAGGTCGAGGCGCTGGCCGATCGCGCCGTCGAGGCATTCGGTCGACTCGACATCTGGGCCAACATCGCCGGTGTCTATCCGGTCAAGGCCGAGGAATTCCAGGTGACCCCCGACATGAGCGACGACGCCTGGCGTCGGCTCATGGACATCAACCTCGACGGCACGTATCGAGGAGCCCGAGCCGCCTCCCGCCGCATGATGGATCTCGGCAACGGCGGCGTGATTCTCAACACGATCTCGACCACGGTGAACAAGGTCCCCGCGCCCGGCTTCTCGCACTACATCGCCTCCAAGGGCGGGGTGCAGGCCCTGACCCGGAGCCTGGCCGTCGAGTTGGGCGGGCACGGCATCCGGGTGCTGGCGTTGTGCCCGACCATGGTGGCAACGCCCGGAATGACCGAGCAGAAACCGGTCCTCACCGAAGCGTTCGGTAACCAGGGCGATCCATGGCAGATCTACGGTTCACAGCTCCCGCTCGGTCGTATCGCCCAAGCCGACGACATCGCCAGAGTGGCGCTGTTCGCGGCCAGCGATCTTGCCGCCTTCATGTCGGGGACAACGCTCGACATCGACGCCGGCGACCAGGTCGTCTGACCCTCGGGCTTCTCACCGGCTCGGTCAGCGGCTCGGTCAGCGGCCGGGCGAACCACTCGAACTGGGCCGTCGTATCGCTCGGATGTAGTGTCTGGATATGGATCCCAGCCACGGAACCGAAGCGGAAGCCTACCGGGACTACATCAACACGTTCCTCGATGAGCAGCTTCCCGACGGGTGGCAGGGCATCGGCACGCTCGTCGGTTCCGAACGTACCGACTTCTACGCCGGTTGGCGGGAGGTGCTGGTCGAGCACAAGCTGCTTGCCCCCAACTGGCCGGCCGAATACGGCGGGGCGGGGCTGTCGCACATCGAGCACGTGGTACTCAACGAGGAGTTCGCCAAGCGTGGCGTGCCGACCTCCGGACTGAACGACAACTTCAGTATCGGCATGGTCGGCAACACGATCCTCCAGCTGGGAACCGAGGAACAGAAGGCCCACTACATCCCCCGCATCCTGTCGGGCGAAGACGTGTGGTGCCAGGGCTACTCCGAGCCCGACGCCGGATCCGACCTGGCCAACCTCGGCTGCCGGGCGGTCCTCGACGGCGACGAGTGGGTGATCAACGGGCAGAAGATCTGGACCTCGGCGGCGACCACCGCCAACATGATCTTCGTCCTGGCCCGCACCGACCCCGACGCCCCGAAGCACAAGGGCATCAGCTTCCTCCTCGTGCCGATGGACCAGCCCGGCATCGAGATTCGCCCGATCACCAACATCGCCGGCCACGACCACTTCAACGAGGTGTTCTTCAACGACGTGACCTGTCCGAAGGACAACGTTTTGGGAGGAGTCAACAACGGTTGGGTCGTGGCCAACACGCTGCTCGGGTTCGAGCGGGGGATCGGAGCCACCACCACCCACCTCAAGTTCCGGGCCGAACTCGACAACCTGATCGAGCTCGCCCGCCACGTCGGTAAGACCGACGACCCGCTCGTGCGCCAGCGCATCGCCCGCTTCCACTCGGTGGTCGAGATCATGCGCTACCAGGGGATGGCCGCGCTCACCCGGTTCCTCGCCGGTAAGGCACCGGGGCCCGAGTCGTCGATCGGCAAACTCCAGTGGAGCCACTACCACCGGGAGATCACCGAGGCGGCGATGGACCTACTCGGCCCGGCCGCCGCGGTGGCCCGGGGAACCGAGACCCGGGCCGGGCTCGCCGCCCCCGACATCGGCACCCCCAACACCGCAGGCAATTGGCTGGCGAGTTTCTACATCGCCCGGTCCGGCACGATCTACGCCGGGACGTCCCAGGTGCAACGCAACATCATCGGCGACCGGATCCTGGGTCTGCCCCGTGAACCTCGGGCCGACACCGGGTCGTGGAAGGAGAACCAACGGCCGGGTGGGGGTGCCGGGGCAGCCTGATCGGCGACTTCACGGCGGGCACCGGTGCCCTTAGAATAGACGGGTACCGATCATGCGCCCCCAGCCTCCCTCCCCGCCCTCCACCGCCCCGCCGTTCACCACGACCGAGGCTCGATTCGACCGGGATGCGGTGGCCACGATCCTGCGGCGAGCCACCGAGGTGGCGCACGACCGTCACCCGACCGATGAGCACCTGGCCGTCGAGGATCTGGTGGCCGTGGCCGGCGAGGTCGGCATCTCGGCGTCGGCCGTGGTCACTGCGGTAGCCGAAGCCCGAGCGGGTGTTGACCACCGGGGCGGCCTGGTCGACCGCATGATCGGACCCCGCCAGGTATGGGCGATCAGCCAGTTCCCGGCCGATGAGGCGACGGCCGGCCACATCCTGCGGCAGTGGCTGGAGATCGATCACGGTCTGCGAACGCGCGTGACCGGTGACGGAGTGATCGTGGCCGAACCCCGCTCCGGTCTGGCCGGTGCGCTCGGTCGGGGACTTCGCAGCGTCGGCGGTACCGGCGGTCTCGATCGGGCCCGTGATATCCGAGCCGCCACGGCATCGGTCGAGCGAGACCGGTCGGTGTGCCTCGTGGCCGACGTGTCCAACCGACGTAGCGAAGCCATCGCCGGTGGCGCCGCCCTGGGTGGCGGTACGGCGGCTGTGTTCGGTCTGATCGGGATCCTGGTGACGCCGGTGGCGTTCGCCGCCCTTCCGGTCGGCGCAGCCATCGGCGCGGTCATGGCGCGAGTCGTCCACCGGCGCACTGTCGACCAGATCACGGGTCGTATCGAGATGACCACCGAAGCCGTCGTGCGGGGCGAGCAACCGGAGCACCCGGTCGAGCGCTTCTTCCGCACCCGGGTCGTCCGCCGCCCTCGCCGTCACTGATTCAGCGCGGCGGGTGAGGGCTTCGCCGCATGCCGCCGGCCGTCAGGTCTGCGCGCGGCGTTCTGTGCGGGCTCGGCCTCGATTGTGGTGGTGTCCTGTCGCGGGGCATCCCTCACGGGTGTCGCGGGTCATTCCTCTCGGTTGGGTTTGTTGATTGTAGGTGGTTGGCCGCTTTGTTTGTAGAGGGGTTGGGTTCGTCGTGTCCGGTCGATGGTGAGTTGTCGGACGAGGTGGCCGTCGATGAAGACGTGGCAGGTGTCGCCGGTGGTGACGGTGAGTGCTTGTTGTCCGTTGTATTTGGCTCCAATGGTGACGAGGTGGTCGATGCCAATGGAGCAGCGCCCGTT
The DNA here is from genome assembly GCA_965216655.1 of Acidimicrobiales bacterium. GTDB lineage: Bacteria > Actinomycetota > Acidimicrobiia > Acidimicrobiales > SZUA-35 > JAHELU01. The sequence goes on along the minus strand of CBDCGP010000005.1, from coordinate 46,724 downwards.
GTTGACGTTGTTGACGGCAACCAGGGTTGGTATGCCAAGCGGGGTGGCTGAGGGCCCCGATTTGGGAGCGTCACGCCACACATCAGCCGGGAACCGGCGCCCGAGTTGTACACGTGACGGAATTCGTCGAGTTGGGTTTGAAGATGGGTGATTGATACAGCTGGGGGTCGGGCGTTCAACCATTTCTGGACGGTCTGATGAAATCGTTCCGCCTTGCCGTTTCCCTGGGGATGGTAGGGGTGAACCGCCCTGGGTTTGATGGAGGCTCGTTTTATGTGATTCCAACCCCGGTTGGGGAGGCTTGTTGGGCAGCGTAGTGGGCTGCTTCGAATTCTGCTGGTGGTAGATGCCCGCAGTGGCCATGCAGGCGGTGTTCGTTGAACCAGTGGACCCAGGCGAGGGTCTCGAGTTCGAGCTGGTCGACATCGTCCCAGATCGCCGGCGCGTCGGGTCCTCGGACGCATTCGGTTTTGTAGAGCCCGTTCGTGGTCTCAGCCAACGCGTTGTCATAGGAGTCGGCGACGGTCCCGATCGAGGGTCGGGCGCCGATCTCATCCAGCCGTTCGGTGAATCTCACTGACGTGAACTGCGACCCGGCATCGGAGTGGGCGACCAGGCCGACGAGACGGCGGGGCCCTCGTGACCGCCTGGCCATCTCCAAAGCGTCGAGGACCATGTCGGTTTTCATGTTGGCCGCCACCCGCCACCCGACGATCCGACGGGAGAACGCATCAACGATGAAACACACATAGGCCATCCCGGACCGGGTGGGCACATAGGTCAGGTCGGTGACCCACAGCTGATCCGGGCCAGCAGCGGTGAAGTCCCTGTTGACCAGATCCGGTGCTCGGAGGGCGTCGGGGTCAGCGACAGTGGTGAAGATCTTGCGCCGTCGGGTGACACCCTGAATGCCCATGTGGCGCATCAAACGGGCGACCCGGTCCCGGCCGATCTCATGGCCGGCACGCCGGGCTGCCCGCCACAATTTGTCGGCCCCGTAGACCTTCCGGTTGGCGACCCACAACGTCATCAGGATCGGCATCCACACTGCGTCAGAGATCGCCCTGGCCGACAGTGGCCGGGACTTGCGGGCATAGTACGTGGACGGAGCGATCTTGGCGCCGGCCTCGGCCAGCACCGCGCAGATCGGCTCGACTCCGAACTCGTCACGATGAGCGTCGATGTAGGCGACGATCACTTCTGTGGGCGGTCGAGCTCCGCCGCGAAAAAAGCCGACGCCGACTTCAAAATCGCGTTGGCACGCCGGAGTTCCTTCACCTCCTGGCGAAGTGCCTTCAACTCCTCAGCATCCTCAGTCGACGTCCCCGGCCGGTCACCGGCATCGATCTCGTGCTGTTTCACCCACGACCGCAACGACTCGACCCCGACATCGAGCTGCTCGGCGATTCGTTTCACACTGCCATGCTTCTCACCCGTCTCGGCCCGCAACTGCAACACCAGCCGCACCGCTCGCTCCTTCACCTCCGGTGAGTACCGCCTCGGCGCCTGCTTCGAACCCATAGATGTATTCATAGCTCTCATCCTCTTTCAAAGGTAGAGAGCCTCCACAGATCCCAGGGCGGTTCAGGGCGGGTCTGGCCGGCCTCAACACCCAGGGCGGCCAACGCGGTGGCCAATGTTTCTTTGAATGCTTTGGCGTTGTCGGACCAGACCCGCTCGGGCCACCCGTAGATGTTGGCGGCTGTGGCCATGGTTTCTAGAGCCCCAGCACCGGTGCAGGACTCCAGAGCCTCACAGGCCACGCAGAGACGGCTGTGATCATCGAGCACATCAAGAATCTTCACCTCAGTGCCGTCGGCCAGTTCCCAGTCGTGGTCATCGAGAGCCCAACACTGATTCGCTCGCTCAGCGGTGTAGGACCGGCCCTTGTGTTTCGGGGCCTTTGCCAGCTCGGGAATGATCAGACCACGATTACGCAGGATCCGCCAGATCGTCGACTCCGACGGCAGACCAGGCAGGTCACGAAGATGAAACGCAATGGTTGCCGGTCCAGCGTCGAGCCCGATGTTGTCCAGTTCCTTACGTTTGGCCACGATGGCGTCTTCGATATCGGCTGGGGTTCGATTGGCTGGACGATGCGGGGCCCGAGATTTCGGTTCCAGGGCTAGGTCACCCTCAGCCTCATAGCGGCGTCGAAGATCCCAGAAGAACCAAGTCGACACACCATGAACCCGGCAAAACGCGGTGACGTTCATCGTGGCCGTGTCAGCCTCAACAATTGCACGTCGAAGACTCATCGGAACTACCTCTCTGCCCATGAGCACAGCGTCTCATCGGACTCATCTCACCGAGAGGGATGCCCCGCGACATGCGAGAGGGATGTTCTGCAACAGGACAGCCTCGATTGTGGTGGCTGGGGCGCACGGTTCGTTTTGTGCGGGCTCGGCCCCGTTTTTGAGGGCTGGGGCGCACAGGTCGGTGGGTCAGAGCGGTACGAAGTCGAAGGCTTCGCCCGACGAGATGATGCGCCCCACAGACGGTGCCGGGAAGTGGGCCGGTGCGGCCAGCGTGTCGGTGTCGGCCAGATCCTCGAGGAACGCTCGGCGGGTGCTTCGGGCCAGGTCGGGATCCCAATCGGGCTCGGCCCGCCACTCGGGGTGGCGGCACTGAACCGGGCTGTGGATCAGATCGCCGCTGAACACCACCTCCCGGCCGGCCGAGCGTAGATGTACGGCGTAGTGGCCCGGCGTGTGCCCGGGGGTCGGTTCGAGCCACACCTGGTCGTCGACCGCATGGTCGGTCGACACGAGTTCCGCCAAGCCGGCCTCCACGATGGGCTCGACGCTGTCGCCGAACGTACGCCACCCCGGCACACCGGCCGCCGCCTCGGCGCGGGTGTGTTCGTAGTCGACGGCCGAGAACAGGTGGCGGGCGTTCGGGAACGTGGGCACCCAGCGACCGCCCGAGAGTCGGGTGTTCCAGCCGACATGATCGAAGTGCAGATGGGTGCACATCACGACGTCGATATCGGCGGGGTCGACGCCGTGTGCCGCGAGATTGTCCAGGTAGGCGAGGTCCGTCTTCATGTTCCACGGGCCCCGGAACCGTTTTTTGTCGTTGCCGATGCAGGTGTCGATCAGGATGGTGTGGTGGTCGGTTTTCACCAGGTGACTCTGCACTGGAAACAAGACGTTGCCGGGGGCCGGGTCGTAGCCGCCGGCCTCGGTCAGCCAGTCGAGGTGGGGAGCCCACTCGGCGTCGGTCGTCTCGGGGAAGAAGAAGCCGGCGTTCAACGGCAACATGATGTCGAAAACCGTGGCCACCGAAACGTCGCCGACCGAGAAGCCGTTCACCGTCCCTCGAACCTCGGCTCTCGACGCTCGATCATGGCTCTGGTGCCCTCGGCGAAGTCGTTGGTGGCCCGCAGTCGTGTCTGCTCGGCCAACTCGTGGGCCGTGGCGGCCTCCACCTGATCGGCCAGGTCACCACGGAGTGTCGCCCGTATCGACCGCACAGCAAGGGGGGCGGAGATGGCGATCTCCCGCGCCAGCTCGTGGGCCGTCGGACGAAGCCGATCGAGGGTGACGAGGCGCTCGGCGAGTCCGAGTTCGACTGCCTCGTGGCCCTTCACCCGTCGACCCGTGTAGAGGAGGTCGGCCGCCGCCTGCACACCGATGAGCCGGGGCAGCGTCACGCTCAGCCCGAACCCCTGGTGGAAGCCGAGCCGGGCGAAGTTGGCGCTGAACCGGGCTTCCGGGGCGGCGACCCGGAAATCGGCGGCGAGTGCCAGCCCGAGACCGCCGCCGACGGCCGCTCCCTGCACGGCGGCCACGATCGGGGTGGCGGTTCGGAAGATGCGGACGGCCGCGGCGTAGACGTCGGAGGTTCGACCCGTGCCCTCACCATCGGTCGAGAAGTCGGCACCGGCGCAGAAGTGTTTGCCCTGCGCACACAACACGACCGCCCGGCAGGCGGGATCGTCGTCGAGTGCCTCCAGCGCGTCGGCCAACTCGGTGAGCATGCCGAGGGAGAAGAAGTTGTTCGGGGGTCGCTGCAACTCGACGGTGGCGACGTGGTCGTCGCCGATCTCGATGCCGACCTCGGCTGTACTCATGCGGCTGCGCTCACGATCGTCCCACCTCACTGAAAGGCTTGTTGCGGTCGACCGCCGGTTCCCGCGGCAGTCCGAGGATGTTCTCGCCGACGATGTTGCGCTGGATCTCGTCGGTGCCGCCGGCGATCGACTGGGCCGGGGTCGACACCAGCACCTCGGCGATCACCTCGTCGAGCGGGTCAGGCCCGGAGCGCAGCATGGCCTGTGCACCGGCGATGAGGGAGTGAACCCGGTTGCAGCGCCGGGCCACCTCCGACAGCGCCAGCTTGCCGATCGAACCCTCGGGCCCCGGCGGACGACCCAGCGCCGGGCCACGCCTGCCCGCGTTGCGGTGAGCTCGGCGGCCCGGTTGAAGGCGATGAGCCGCATCATCTCGTCGCGGACAACCGGGTCGTCGGCAGAGCCTGTCGCTCGGGCCCGGTCGAGCACCAGGTCGACACGCCCGGCCCGTTGCGGATACCACTCGTAGGTCTTCAGGTAGTCGATGGCCTCCTCCCGGGCCTCCTCGACCACACGACCGGCGGCGGCCGGGTCGACATGGGCCCGGCGCAACACCGAGAACGTACGCTCGTGGGCCAGCGTGCCCCGGGCCACCGTCCATCCGCCACCGATCTCGCCCACCACCTGATCGTTGGGAATGCGGGCGTCGGTGATGAACACCTCGTTGAACGACCGGTGATCGTTCATCTGACGGATCGGGCGGACGTCGACCCCGGGCTGATCCATGTCGAGCACGAAGTACGTGAGTCCGGCGTGTTTGACGGCGCCCCAGTCGGTGCGGGCCACCAGCAGCCCGGCGTCGGCGTGGTCGGCCGACGTGTTCCACACCTTCTGCCCGTTCACGATCCAGTGGTCGCCGTCACGTACGGCGGTGGTGGTCAACCCGGCGAGATCCGACCCGGCGCCCGGTTCGCTGAACAGCTGACACCACACCAGTTCGCCGCTGAGTGTGCGACGGAGGAACCGGCGTTTCAGGTCGTCGGATGCGTGGTCGTAGAGGGTCGGGGCGGCCAGGAACATGCCGACGCCCACCGGCGTCGCCACGCCGCCGGCCCCGCGAATCGTCTGTTGAGCCACCCGGTCGGCCCACGACGGAAGCCCCCGACCGAACCACTCCGGCGACCACGACGGCACGGCCCAACCCGAGTCGATCAGGATGTCCCGCACTCGCTGAGCGACAGATCCGGATCCCAGGCACGATCGAACCAGGCCAGCACCTCGTCTCGAACCTCGGCCTCGGTCATCACTCAAAGCGTAATCGTGTGTGGCCGATGCGCCCAGTGGAACCGACGGGCCCCGGCGATCGACCAAGATGTATGGGTATGAATCGCTACTCCCTGGGTTGCGTGGTTGCCATCGGCTGTGCCCTGCTCATCGCCGGCTGCGGGCAGGGTGAACCAACAACCGCCGGCGGCGAAGGTGGGGACATCGGCGAGGTCTTGGATTGCGACGACGGCGTGACGGACATCCGCGACCTGCAGCGCACCGAGATAGGTGACTACGACTACGACCCCTACACGGATCTGTCGCAGCTGATCGACAACTCCGATCAAATCGTCACGGGCACACTCCACAGCGCCCAACGGGTTGTGTTTCCCGAGCCCGAGGATCCGAACGGTCGCCCGATGATCGTCGTTCGGCTCGCCGAGGCACTGGCCATCGGTACGAACGGTGCATCCACGTCCCAATCGTTCGCCTACGACGCCGTCTGGCCGGTGCGCGACGAACCCGATCCGGTGGCCGGTGTCGGGTTCGACACGACCAGCTTTCGATTCATCGCCTTCCTCATCGAGCACGAGGGCTTGTACCAACCGCACAGCCAGGGTTTCGCCGTGAGCTGCGACCCCGAAGTGGCGGCCGTGCCCGTGTTCGACCCCATCCCCGGTTCCGCCGGCATGACCGTCGACGAGATCGAGGCTGCGGTCCTCGCGATCACCGACCCGCCTCCGCCCACCGCCAACGTGGTCACGATCCCCCACCGTGTCCTGGCCGAGGGATCTCGACCACGGCACCGCCTTCACCACCCGGCAGCTGACGGCGGCCGATCTCCGAACGTTGGCTCCCGACGCCGAGGTCGACGTCGACAACGAGGTGTTCCTCGAGTTCAGCATCGCCGAGTCGAGCAGCTGCCCCAACGGACCCCTCGACCGGATCGAGTACAACCCCGACACGGCCCGGCTCTATCCGGTGCTCGAACCTCTCGAGCGCGACGGCGGCTGCACCGACGACGACAATCCGCACGTGATCATAGTGGCCATCGCCCGACTGGATCTGCCGGCGGCCGCGTTCACCGCCACCACCGGCCCGAACGACAACGAGGGCGGCCTCGACGGCGGCTATGCCTCGTTCCAGCCGGGCGAGCTGCGGGCTCCCGATGCGGAGGCCCTCGAACACCCCGTGCTCACTGAAACGTCGCCGCTGGAGGTGGGGGAGACGGGCGTCATACTCGACTTCTCCGATCACTGCGGTTTCGACCGATTGTGGTACCCGGTCGCCGGCCGCCAGTGGCTGCTGACCGATGAGTCCGCTGCAAGTGGCGTGCCGCCGAGCTGGGTCGACGCAACCCGGGGAGAGAGCATCGACCTCGTGGTCGAGCGAGTGGCTGAGGACCGGCTCGTCGTCACGGCTCGCGGCACCACCGACTCACTCGACTACCGCCCGGCCGATGACGAGGAAGGCTGCGCCTGAGCGGAGGGATCCGAGCCCGCCGAAACGTGTGGTACTCCTCGGCATAGCATGGAACCGTGATCTGGTTGTTCGTCGCCTTCGTGGTACTGCCGGTCCTGGAGATCTATCTGATCACCCAGGTGGCCGGTCAGGTGGGCTGGCCGCTGGCAATCATCCTGGTGATCGCCATCAGCGCCGCCGGGGCCTGGCTCGTTCGCCGGGAGGGTCTCGGCGTCATCGATCGGGTTCGGCACAGCCTTCGGGCCGGTCGCCTGCCAACCAACGACTTGGCCGACGGTGCGATGATCTTCTTCGCGTCGGCGCTGATGCTCACCCCCGGATTCCTGACCGACGCCCTGGGTCTGGCACTGCTCATACCACCGATTCGGGCCGTGCTACGTCCGCCCGTCATCGCCTTCTTCCGGCGACGGATCGATCTTCGAATGGCCAAGACGACCGGTGGAATCGGTGGGTTCAGCGGATTCGGCGGCGGCCCGTCCGCTGATCGCCGGTACCGGGATCGGGGCGAGGTCCACGATGTGAACGAGATCGACGACGATCGGTCCTGACCGGTCCGAGTTTCGTCGTGGGGTTCGACAGCCCCGGAACCGAGGTCGGCGAACCCCGCAACGCCGGTGTCGGGACCAGTCGCAGTCGGGAGATCGCCGGTCGGACCAGGCTCAGCCGCCGTTGCGGGACAGGATGCGTTCGATCCAGGTCTCGTAGGCGTCGACTTCTTGAGCTCCCGGCACCGGCATCACCCCGTTGATCACCACCGTGGGCACGGCGGTGATGCCGCTCTCGATCGCACTGTTGTGATCCTCGATCACCGCTTGCGTCATCGCCTGGTTGTGCTCGGTGAACGCAGCTGTGAAACCGTCGCGGTCGACGCCACTCTCCGAGGCCACGTCGGCCAGCACCTCGAGATCCGAGATGTCGCGGTTGTCGGTGAAGTAGGCGGTGAGCAGCGCTCGGTGGTAGACGAAAGCCGACTCGGGGGCATGCACCTCCATCGTCTTGGCCGCCACCTGAGCCGGCAGCGACGACGCCGGAGGCGGGGCGTCGGAGGCCCAAACCTGGAATGTCGCCCGAGGTTCCATGTCGGCCGGTCGCAGCCATGATCGGGTGTAGTCGACGAATTTCTCACGATCCGGCGTCTTCGGTTCCACCCTGAGAAGGAAGGAACGCCACTCGATCGAGATCCGATCGCCCATTCGCTCGGCGAGCTCGTCGAGACGGACCGTCCCGACGTAGCACCAGGGTCAAAGGAAGTCCGACCAGACGGTCAACGGAATAGCGTCTGGAACAGATTTCTCGCCGGTATCACTCATCGTGAACAAATGTACCAAGCCTGTGGAAATCCGTCGATTCTCGACCCACTCGATCGTGACTTTTCGCGATCAAAGCGCGGGCGACATCGGATCGAGATAGTCTCGTCATACTCGAAGACTATGCTTTGGGGGTCCGCGGTGAGGTTGGGCGACAACGTCGTTCTCCTGTTGTGGACACCCGTCAAGTTCCGCCACTCCGGCGGAGAGTCTCAATGGGGAGAGGAGCTCCTATCAATATGACGCTTTCAAAATTGCTTCGTCTGCTGTCGCTTCTTCTCGCTCTCACTCTGGTCGCCTCGGCCTGCGGTAGTGACAGCGATGATGACGACACCAGCGACGATGGAACCGAAGAGGGAACCGATGATGGTTCCGAGGAAGAACCCGAAGACGGAGCGGGCGACAGCGACGGCGACGAAGTCGAGCTGACCCAGGGCGGCAGCGTCCTGCAGGCCGTTCAGGATCGTGGCACCGTGATCTGCGGTGGCAACGAGACCCTGCCGGGCTTCGGTATCGTCGACGACGCCGGTGACTACAACGGCTTCGACATCGACTTCTGCAAGGTTGTCGCCGCCGGTGTACTCGGGGACGCAAATGCGTTCGAGATCCGTCCGCTCACCGCTGAGGCCCGGTTCACGGCGCTTCAGTCGGGCGAGGTCGACGTGCTGATCCGAAACACCACCTGGACCGCCACTCGTGACGGTACCGAAGGTGCCAACTTCCTGTTCACCACCTTCTACGACGGCCAGGGCATGATGGTCCCGGCTTCCACCGGCTTCACCGAACTGGCCGATCTGGCCGACGCCAGCATCTGCGTGCTGTCGGGCACCACCACCGAGCTGAACCTCAACTCTGTGTTCTCCGCCCGCGGCATCCCGTTCAACCCGGTCGTGTTCGAGGACAACAACCAGCTCCGCCCGGCCTACGAAGAGGGCCAGTGCGAGGCCTGGACGTCCGATGCCAGCCAGCTCGCCGCGTTCAAGGCCTCCATCGAGGGTGAGGGTGGCGAAGAGCAGGTCATCATGGCCGAGGTCTTCTCGAAGGAGCCGCTCGGTCCGGCGGTCGCCGACGGCGACACCCAGTGGGCCCAGGCGGTCAACTGGTCCGTCATGGCCACCGTGCAGGCCTGGGAGTTCGGTCTCGACTCGAGCAACATCGAGGGCTTCTCCACCGAGGATCCCAACATCTTGAACTTCCTGGGAGACGCCGGCTTCGACCCCGGTCTTGGACTGTCACCCGACTATGCCATTAACGTGGTTTCCCAAGTCGGCAACTATCAGGAAATCTACGAGCGCAACATCACCCCGATCGGTCTCCAGCTCACGGGCTCGCCCAACGACCTGTGGACCAACGGTGGTCTGATGTACGTTCCGCCGTACCGCTAGAGGTTCGGCCTTCCCCGGTTCCACCGGGGGAGTGAACAATCAGCTCGACATGAGCTTTTGAGAGGGGCCGGCGGTCTACCGTCGGTCCCTCTCCTATAGGGGCACGGATTATTCAGAAAGGGGGAATGCCTCGGTGGCTATTGCAACGCCAACCAAGTCACAGGAGCGACCACCGTTGTGGCGCGACGAACGTGTTCTGCGGATCGTCGGCCAGGTCATCGCAGTGGCGGCTGTCGTCCTGCTGCTTCGATGGTTGATCGGCAACCTGCTCGACAACCTCAACCAACAGGGCATCGACACGGGATTCGACATCCTGCGGCAGCCGACGAACTTCACCGTTCGCGACGATCCCGGTTTCAACGACCGGAGTCCGATCTTTCCCAACATGTTGTGGGTCGGCATCAAGAACACGGCGATCTCGGCCGTGGTCGGAATCGCCATGGCCGTCGTGCTGGGAACGCTGATCGGTATCGGCCGGCTGTCCAGCAACTGGCTGGTGGCCAAGCTGTCCACGCTGTATGTGGAGACGCTGCGGAACATTCCTCCGCTTGTCATCATCATCTTCTTCGGCTTCGCCGTGTTCACGTTCGGGCCGTTCCCGGCGATGAACCCCAACAGTCCGCCGTGGGAGTGGAAGGTTCCAGGCACCGACAGCAACTTCGCCATCCTGTCGAACGACCGTTGGGGGATCCCGTCGTTCGCTTCGACCAACGGCAACGTCGGTCTGTTCTGGATCCTGCTCCTGGTGGCGCTGGTCGTGGCCGCCGGGGTCTGGTACTGGCGGACCCAGGTCAACATCCGTACCGGTGAACCCCACCGGCGGGTGCTGTTCTCGTTCCTGACGTTCGTGGTGCTGGGCGTCGTCGCCTTCCTGGCGCTCGGCAATCCGCTGCGGATGTCCTGGCCGGCGGTTTCCGAGAGCGGCCGCGTGATCGAGGGTGGATTCGCCACCAACGCCGGCTACCTGGCGGTGACCGTCGCGCTCGGCCTGTACACGGCATCGCACGTGGCCGAGATCATCCGAGGTTCGATCCTGGCCGTGCCGAAAGGTCAATCCGAGGCGTCGAACGCACTGGCCCTCAGTGGCTTCCAGCGGTACCGGTTCGTGGTGCTGCCCCAGGCGCTGCGGATCGCCATCCCGCCGATGATCAACCAGTTCCTGAACCTGACCAAGAACACGTCGCTGGCCACGGCCGTCGGCTACCCCGATGTGACGGCTCTGGTCAAGACCGCCATCGGCAACGGCAAACCGGCGGTGCAGCTCCTGCTGGTGTTGATGGTCATCTATCTGTTGTTCTCGTTCATGTGGTCGATTCTGCTGAACATCGTCAATCGACGATTCCAGCTGGTGGGGAGGTGATCCGATGACATCGATGGATTCAACGCAACAAACGGCTGATGTATCGGAGGCGCAGATCGCGGCGGCGCTGGCCGAAGCCGAGTCGAAACCCCCGATCACCAGCCAGACACCGGGCGAGTGGATCAAGGCCAACCTGTTCAACTCCGCGCTGAACAGTGCGATCACGGTGATCCTCACTCCGATCTTCCTGTACCTGGCCTACCGGTTCTTCCGGTTCGTGTTCATCACCGGGCGATGGGAGCCGGTGGAGACGAACCTGACCCTGTTCATGGTCGGTCAGTACCCCCGTGACGAACTCTGGCGCACCCAGTGGCAGCTCGTGCTGTTGGGCCTGGCCGTCGGTTTGATCATCGGACTGGTCCGGTCCCGCAACCGCGACATTGCGGAGGAGACCGGGGTCGAGCAGCCGAAGACCAGTTGGAAGACGTACCTGTCCAACTACTGGTCGATCGCGCTGTTCGTGCTGGTGTGCCTGATCATGTTCGCCAACACGACCGGCCCGTGGCTGCTGATGCTCGCCACCGTCGTGGTGGCGGTGGTCGGTGTCTTCGTGACCTCACAGTTCCACGCCGGGCTCCGACCGTTGGGTTGGACGCTGGCCGGGCTGGTCGGCGTGGCGTCGTTCCAGGTGATGTCGGGCACCGGTGGCTGGGCGTGGTTCTTCACCACGCTGGCCTTCGTGCCACTGGTGTCGAACCTGATCGGTCGCCTCCCCGTCACCGCGGCCTGGCCGTTCGCCGGCGTGGCCGCATTGGTCGGAGCCGGTGTGCTGGCCACTCAGGGTGGCGTCGTCGGGATCGCCGCACTGCTCGTCGGCCTGTACGCCTTGTTCAACGTGTACCAGGGCGACCGGATCGACGGCATGCGGGTCGGTGCCGTGGTCATCGTCGGGACCCTGGCCTATCTGGTGAGCCAGGCTATCGGGCTTGAGGGCATCGACTGGCAGGAGTGGGGTGGCCTCCACCTCAACCTGATCGTGTCGGCCGCCGCCATCGTGTTGGCGTTCCCGCTCGGCATCATGCTGGCCATGGGTCGGCGCTCGACGCTGCCTGCGGTCAAGTACATGTCGGTGGCCTACATCGAGTTCTTCCGGGGCGCTCCGCTGATCACCTTCCTGTTGGCGGCGCAGTTCTTCCTGGGGTTCTTTCTCGACACCGACACGCCGCTGTCGCTGATCACCCGAGCCATCGCCGCCATCACGCTGTTCTCCGGCGCCTATATCGCCGAGATCATCCGTGGTGGTCTGCAGGCGGTCGACAAGGGTCAGACCGAGGCCGGTCAAGCCCTCGGTCTGTCGGCGGCGAAGAACATGCGGCTGATCGTGTTGCCCCAGGCGCTGCGAGCGGTGATCCCGGCCATGGTCGGGCAGTTCATCTCGCTGTTCAAGGACACCACGCTGCTGTTCATTCTCGGGATCCCCGAGTTCCTGCGGGTCCGCTCGTTGGTTCACGCTCAGGAGGCTTTCCGTGGTTTCGGCATCGCCGAGACGTTGGTATTCGTGGCCTTCGGCTTCTGGGCCGTGGCCTTCAGTATGTCGAGAGAGAGTCAGCGACTCGAGCGCCGACTCGGCGTTGGTACACGATGATCACTACAGGAGGACGACGATGAGCGAGCAAACCATTCAGGTCGACAGCGACGCAACGAATATCGGCGACAAGGAGGTCATGATCGAAGTCGACGGCATGGACAAGTTCTTCGGCGACTTCCAGGCGCTGAAGAACATCAACATGCTCGTCGGCAAGCAGGAGGTGGTGGTCGTCATCGGTCCGTCCGGTTCCGGCAAGTCGACCCTCATCCGCTGTATCAACCGGCTGGAGAAACACGATCGGGGCCGCATCATCGTCGACGGCATCGAGCTGTCGGAGGACGTGCGCAACATTCAGGAGATCCGCCGGGAGACCGGCATGGTGTTCCAGAGCTTCAATCTGTTTCCCCATCTGACGGTGCTCGACAACATCACCCTGGCTCCCCGTCAGGTTCGCCGGATTCCGAAGGCCGAGGCCGAGGAAACGGCGATGAAGTTGTTGGAGCGGGTGAAGATCCCGGACCAGGCCCGAAAGTTTCCCGGCCAGCTGTCGGGTGGTCAGCAGCAGCGGGTTGCCATCGCCCGGTCGCTGGCCATGAACCCGAAGGTCATGTTGTTCGACGAGCCGACGTCCGCGCTCGACCCGGAGATGATCAAAGAGGTGCTCGACACCATGAAGGATCTGGCCGAAGAGGGCATGACCATGATCTGTGTGACCCACGAGATGGGCTTCGCCCGTGAGGTGGCCGACCGGGTCGTGTTCATGGCCGACGGTGAGGTGGTGGAGGTCGGGACTCCCGAACACTTCTTCACCAACCCGCAGGAGGATCGCACCAAGCTGTTCCTCTCGCAGATCCTGTAGCTTTCTGTGCCTGTCAGCTCCAGGTTGTTGGAGCTGACAGGCACAGAACGAATCAGTTGGTGCTCCGAGCCCGCGACCATCCGTGGCCGGGCTGGTTCTACTGTTTACCTATGGGACATCGGGGTTGGTTGCTGTTCGCGTTGACGCTGACGACGGCGTTGATTCTCGGGTGCTCGGATTCGGTCGGGGTCGACGCCGGTGACGTCACGTCACCGTCCACCGAGACCGTCGACACTGCGGCGGCGCCCTCGTCGTCAGTCCCTCCATCGACGGAAACCACGTCGCCGATTGCTGATGATCCCTCCACCGGAGTCGACGAGGCGGCGGCTCTGTCGGACGGCGACGGTGGGGCGGTCGTGGTCGACGATGAGGGGGTGCCGTTCTACAGCGGGTTCGACTCTCCGGAGGGGTGGCGGCTTGCGCCGGTGTCCGAGGTGGGTGCGCTCGTGACCTACTGGAATGGAGACGGCTACCGGATCACCGGACATGCCGGCCTGGCGAGCCGGAGTCCGCTGGAGCCGATCGGGGTCGGGACGATCTCGGCGCTGGAGAACGGCTACGAGTTCGTCTATCTACAGCTCGAGGGCGACGAGCAGACGATCTGGCGCCACGATGGCGACGGCGAGCTGACCGCCGTGGTGACCGTGCCCGAACCGCAACGGATCGATCTCGAAGGCCTCCATGTGCGTGACCTCGGCGACGTCGACATGTTCTACCAGATCCGATTCCCGGGGTCGCCGGAGGACACGGTGGACAAGCTGTTTCGCCACCATCTGCCGTCGGGTGAGGTCACCGAGATCATGGAGACCGGAGGCTGGGAGTCCGGTGCCGACTTCCACGACGTCGTCGGCGCCTACCCGTTGACGCTGGCGACCCGGTTCGCCGAGGCGACCACCTGGCATCAGATCATCGATCTCGAGACCGGGTCGATCGTCTACGACGGGGCCGCCGAGGACGAGACGTGTTTCGATGGTGCGGGTGACTGCGCGGTCTACGACGCTGCCACCCTCGTCGACGGGGACATCATCGGCGTGCGGGGCGACTTCGATACCGGGTCGGGGATAGTGGGGGCGATGGCGCTGGCACGGTTCGACCCGGATACCGGCGTGGAGGAGGTGATCGCCCGCTTCGAGTGGGACAATGGCCTGTGGTATCCACGGGGGATGATGGTCGGCGGCCTGGGTGTCATCATGTCGGTCGGTGATTTCGAGGGATCGACCGCGTATCCGGCCTTGACGATCGATCCGCTCACCGGCCAGGCCGAGACGCTGGAGCTCGCTGGTTTCGTGGTGCCCGCGTATCTCTCGTAGTCGCCGATCGGGAGAAATCGAGATCTTTTTGAGTTTTTTCGTCACGCCACCGTTTGGTCGGCGTTGGAAGGGGTAATCGGGGCGGCGCCCGCCGCCAACTCAACTGCACAACGCAACTGCATAACGCAACCGCACAACGCAACCGCAAATCAACGACACGAGGTACCCGCAATGGCAGCACCCAAGATCGCCGGCAACATGGCTCAGATGGACAACCTGGCCGGGCAGTTCACCAAGGCCGGTGAGAACGTTCAGACGCTGATGTCCACCTTGAGCGGCATCACCACCGACACGATCGGCCCCGGCTGGGAGGGGGCCTCGGCGCAGCGATTCCTGGCGGCATGGACCAACGAGTTCAAGCCCGCACTCGACAAACTTAATCTTGCGCTCAACGAGGCGTCGGCCGAGGTCACCCGGCGCAAGGAAGCGCTGACGCTGGCCGACAGCTGATCAGGGGCCGCACCACCATGACGAACCCCATTGGCGACCCCGACGCGGTGCAACGGTTGGCCGACCTCTATCACCGGGAGGCCAAACGGATCGACGGTATCTCCGCCTCGGCGGTGCAGGCCCTGGCCGATCTCGAGTGGGTCGGTCGCCGGGCCACGCTCACCAGGGAACGGGTTCGATCGCGGCACACCGAGGTCACGGCGCAGGTGGCCGAGCTGCGCTCGCTCGGCCGATCGCTCGAAGCCCACGCCCAGTGGATGCGAGTCACGATTCGGGAGTTGCGCGACCTGGAGCAGCGCATCCGCACCTGGGCGTCCAGTCACCCGCCGGCACCGGATCGGGTGGGTCCCGACTCCTCCCTCATCGGGGCCTACCCGCCGGATTGCAGCCTGGAGTGGCGGGCGGTGGCGGCCCGGTTGCGCTCCGCAGGTGCCGTGTTCTAGTCGGCGGTTTCGAGATCATCACCGGGTTTCGGCGGTTACCCGGTGCAATCCTGCGGTTTGCCATGCCCTCCAGACCGCAGGACGGCGTGCCCGGGATCCTGGCCATTGGCGGGTGTGTGGTCAGGATCCCGGGATCCCGCCGTGTTCGCTGGTTCGCTGGCGGAGCAGCGAACCTCGAGTTCCGGGCTTCGCGCCGGAACTCCTTGCTGTGAGGTGGTCATATGGGTCATGGTTTGTTCCCTCTCGTCACCCGACGATGTCGATCAGGTTGCGTTTGAGGATCTTGCCCGAAGCGTTGCGGGGGAGCTGCTCGTCGACCACGACAATTCGCGTCGGAACCTTGAACCGGGCCAGGCGGGTACCGAGAAACCCGGTCAGCTCATCGACGTCGAGAGCGGCGTCGGGCTTGGCCATGACGACGGCCGCCACCTCCTCGCCAAGTCGCTCATGAGGGACACCGAACACTGCAGCCTCGTAGATCCCCGGGTGCTCGTAGATGGCGGCCTCGACCTCCGCGCAGTACACGTTCTCGCCCGCCCGAAGCACCATGTCCTTTGCCCGATCACTCACGTAGACGAATCCATCGTCGTCGATCCACCCCAGATCACCCGACCGCAACCAGCCGTCGACGATCGTCTCCGCCGTCGCCTCCGGCCTGTTCCAGTAGCCCCGTATCAGGTTGGCGCCCTTGAACCAGATCTCGCCGATCGTGCCCGACGGCACCGGGTTGCCGTCGGGATCGGTCACCCGCATCTCCATCGTGGGAATCACCCGACCGGTCGAGCGCGGCCGGGCCACGAACTCCGAACCGATGATCGAGGGCCCGTAGGCATTGGTCTCGGTCATCCCGTAGCCGAGCTGGGGGTGGCCGTTGGGGAACGAACCCGCGATCCGATCCACCAACTCCGGCGGCATCGGCGCGCCCCCACCTCCGACCGACTGCAGGCTGGAGACGTCGCGCGCCGCGAACGACTCGGCCTCCAGCAGATCCCAGCTCATGGTCGGGACGCCGACGAAGCTCGTCACCCGTTCCCGTTCGATCAGCTCGAGCGCCCGATCCGGATCCCACCGGTGGGTCATGACCAGCTTGGCTCCCGACACGAACGAGCCCATCATGATCGGGATCAACCCGGTGACGTGAAACAGTGGCACCGGCAGCATGAAGATCGCCGTCTTCGGAGTTCCGTCAGGGTTGAGCGACTCCGGCGGGGGAGGGTCCATCAGATCGGCGATCGCCTTGCGGGCCGCGAACGACAGCAGGCTGTTCAACACCGCCCGATGGGTGCTCACGGCGCCCTTGGGGAAGCCGGTGGTTCCCGACGTGTACAGGATCGTGATGTCGTCGTCGGGCTCGATCTCGACGACCGGCATGGTGGCACCGTCGACCAGATCGTCGTCGAGCAGTCGCACCCCTGACGGACCGCCGGCGGCCGACGTGGCGGTGGCCCCTGCAGCCGGTTCCGTGCGGGATTCCGCATCGGCTTCGGCGTGCGTCAGCACCAGCACCGGTGCCTCGTCGAGATCGACGTCGGCCAGCCGGTCCAGTCTTGTCCGATCGGCCAGCACCACGCGGGGCCGGCAGTCGTTGATGGCAAACGCCATCTCATCACCCATCCACCACGCATTGAGGGGCACGGCGATGCCGCCGACCGCCGTGATGGCCACGAACGAGGCCACCCACTGCGGGCAGTTGCGCATGGCGATCGCCACCCGGTCACCCCGCTCCACGCCATAACGATTCACCAGCGCATCGCCGATCCGGCCGGCCAGGTCGAGCACGTCGGGCATCAACCAGCGCTCGTCCTCGTACACGATGAACTCGTCGGTGCGGGCCGCGGCCAGGTCGTAGAGGGTGCGAATGTTCGGTGGGGCGGCGGCGAACACCTTGGTCGGCCGGCCGTCGAGTTCGATCTCCGTCACCTCGAGGAGGCTGCCGGGAGCGCAAACCAGTTCGGCGGCCCGCTCGAACGACATCTCCGGCTCGCCTGCATTCGTTGACTCGTCGGGGGATGATCCAGTCACAGATCCGCATTTGTAGCAGCTGGACGCAGCTCGTTCCAGGTGATCAGCCGTCCGGAAGCGAGATGTCTATCGCCAGCATCGTCGGCGACGGCCCGAACGACCGGGCCTCGAGTGAGGACAACATCTCCTCGAGCGCGGCTGCGTCGGCCGGATCCAGATCGGCATCGCCGGTGAACACGCTCCGGTACTCGTCGACGGAGTGGCCGAGGCCGCGCAGGCCTCCGTCGAACCGGATGACCGTGGCCCCACTGGCGCCGGCGGTCTGGCCGCGGCCGGGACTGCAGTGCGACGACAGCGTTCCTTCAATGGGCATCAGTGAGCCGAGACCGACAACCGGATCGAGCCGATTCTGCACGATCAGCACATCGGCCCCCGAGCCGGCCCCGCCCATCCGCAGTTGGGGTTGCGAGAAGTATCCGGTGGCGACCACCTGACTCACGTGGTAGCGGTCGGTGAACGACCGG
This sequence comes from Acidimicrobiales bacterium, assembly GCA_965216655.1. GTDB lineage: Bacteria > Actinomycetota > Acidimicrobiia > Acidimicrobiales > SZUA-35 > JAHELU01. The sequence goes on along the minus strand of CBDCGP010000005.1, from coordinate 28,833 downwards.
TCGGACGCCAGGTCGAGCGCGGTGTCGGCTCCGAAACTGTGGCCGACGATGAGGAGTTCGGCGCCGGTCGGGACATCGTTGGCGACAAGCGCCTCCGCCACCATGCGAGCATACGGGTTGTCGTCGAGGCCCGTGGAACGTGACGACGGCACCGCGGCCTTGTCGAGGTCCCGGACCGACCGGTGAACAGGGTTCCAACCGGCCCCCGGCTGGGACAGGTCGGTGACACCGGGCAACACGATCGTGTAGCGATCCCCGCCGTGGTCGACGAGACCGAACTCGTCGTGGGCCAGGATCGACTCGTCGGCCATCGCATCAAAGGCGGTGGCCAGCAAAAGCCGGGCGCCGGATCCCGGCCGGGCGCCTCCGGCGTCAACGCCGCCCAAGTTGTCGATTCGAACCCGACGGGCCGAGAGGGAGCCGCCCCGGTCACCCGACGAAGGCACCGGGTCACCCCACGGGTGCAGGCTCACGAGTTCGACCCCGCCGACGGCCACCGTCGACAGAATCCCTCCGACCGTGTCGGTCAACCACCGGTCGACGTCGGTTCGAACCCGCTCAGGCAGCCGGCACACCAGCCCACCTCGGTCGGCCGCCGTGGCGGAGCGGGCCGCGTCGACCAGCTCCATGGCCGTCGCCCTCAGTTCGGTGCTCGACTGGTTCAGACCAAGCCCGACCAGGGTCTGGCGGGCCGCGACGGTGGTGTCGAGGCCAGGGTCCAACACATTCAACGGCGTTCCAGCGGCGACCGTACGGAGCCGCCGGGCACTGTCCATCAAGTCATCGGCTCCTCGCGACAGACGCGAGGCCACCTCGTTCAGATCGGCCGGGCGGAGGACAACGTCCATGATCCGCCTCCTGTCTCATTCGACATTCGGGCCGGCGACCGGCGAGTCGTCGCGTATGCGAGATCGAACGTAGTATGCCTGGATGTCCACACGTCCCAACGCCATCGTCATCGGAGCCGGTGTCATTGGATGCTCCATCGCCCTGGAGTTGCGACGCAGGGATCACATCGTCACGGTTGTCGATGCCCTGCCCGCCGCCGGCTACGGATCGACCAGCAGCTCGAGCGGAATCATCCGCTTCCACTACTCGACCGAGGCCGGGGTGGCCATGGCGTGGGAGGGCCGGCACTACTGGAAGGACTGGGCCGCCCACGTCGGCGCCGAGCCCGGCGCCGGCGGCACGTCACCGGTGGCGCACGACGCGCTGGCCACCATGATCGAGCTGCCGATGTTCATGTTGCTGGCGCCCGGCAGCGAACGGCCGATCTTCCTCACCCACTTCGACAAGTTCGGCATCCCCTACGAGATCCGACACCCGGCCTCGCTCGAGTCCGGCCCGGTCAACCTGGACTTCCGGGTTTTCGGTCCGCCGGCCCGGCTCGACAACCTCGACGACCCCTTTTGGGGTGAACCGACCGTCCCCTTCGACAGGCTGCTGTGGATGGGGGGCGCCGGATACATCCCCGATCCGCAGCTGGCGGCCCAGAACCTCGCCACCGCGGCCGCGGCCGAGGGTGTCGAGTTCTTGTTCAACAGCAAGGTTACGGCGGTCAACCGAACCGACGACAGGTCGCGGGTGTCGGGTGTGACCCTGGCCGACGGCCGCCGGCTGGATGCCCCGATCGTGGTCAATGTCGCCGGACCCCATTCGTCGATTGTCAACGACATGGCCGGTGTGACCGGCGACATGGCCCGGTCCGGTCGTGCGCTACGGCGAGAGGTCTACATCGCTCCGGCTCCCGAGGGATACGACCATCAGACCGGCTTCCAGGTGGCCGACCTCGACGTTGGCGTCTACTACCGGCCTGAACTCGGCGGCAACATCATGGTGGGCAGCGTCGAACCCGAGTGCGATGAACTCCACTGGGTCGACCCCGACGATTTCGACGAGACGCTCACCGAGGACGAGTTCCAGCTGGCCATGCTCCGCACCGCCAGACGGCTGCCCGACCTCGGAATCCCCCATTCCAAACGGGGCCTGGTCGCACTCTACGACGCCACCGAGGACTGGACCCCGATCTATGACCGGTCGAGCCTCGACGGCTTCTACATGGCGTGCGGATCGAGCGGCAACCAGTTCAAGAATGCGGGTGTCGCCGGGCACGTGATGGCCGAGCTGATAACGGCGGTCGAGGCCGGTCATGACCACGATGCGGACCCCATCGTCGTCACCGGCAAGTACACGGGCTACGACATCGACACCGCCACCTTCAGCCGGCGGCGCGAAGTGGACGTGAACGCCGCCAACACCGTTCTGGGTTGAGTTTCGCTCGTCAGCGACGGCGGCGGCGAGAGCTCCGGTAGCCGTAGATCTCGGGATCGGTCCGCTCCGGGGCACGGTGCGCCGCCTCCTTGGCCGCCTCGAGATCGACGATCGGCGTGGCCGGTAGACGCTCGACCCACGTCATCGGGGTCTTGTCACAGAAACGGACTCGGACGCCGAGTGTGAACTGGTCGATCGTGAGTTGATCGGGACCGTAGCCGGTCGATTCGACGTCCATCATCAATCCGCCACGAAAGGAGACGACCTTCTCCCAGTAGCAGCGGTCGGGCACCGACCAGATCCCCTGGGCCAGATCGCCGATCCAGTAGTCGCCCGTGCCGGCAACGGTGAGCGGGTCGACCAGGGGTGACCACGGTGTCCACTCCCCGCAGGATTCGGTGGCCACGAAGGTGTCCGGCTCGACCTCGTTGATCGACACCAGCATGCGGCCCCGCTCGATCCGGTCATGGCCGATGACGTGATCCCGGTTGTCGTCCATGATCCGCCGGAGTTCGTACTCACAGTCGACGACACCGAAGGATGTGGCGTACATGCCGGGGGTGATCGACGGCAGCTTGTCCCGCTCACTATCAGTGTCACTGTCACCGTCGTCGTCACTGTCACCGTCGTCGTCGCTGTCACCGTCGGTACCGTCGCCTTCGGCCGCAGCTGGAGCCACATGGTCGTTCTCGACGACCTCGATCTGATCGGCAACGGGGTTGCCCACGCTGATATGCGACGCTTCCGGTTCCCGGCCACCTCGTTCGCCGTAGTCCCAGTCCCGGCTACCGGGCAGATCGGCGACCGTGTACCGTCCCGACGGGATACCTCCGGTGAACGCCATGTACTCGGGGGCCGACCCGTCCTCGCCGGCGGCGACCACCTCCTCGTCCTCGACGTCGGGGCTCTCGTCGTCATCGGTCGCCCGCTCGACCGACTGGCCGTCGGTGGCCGCCAGGCCGTCGAGCTCGTTCAGCGAATAGTGGAGGGACGAGCCGAGTAGACCGAAGATGATGCCGAGCCCGAGTAGGCGAGGTAGCCAGCGCATGAGGAACCTGTCGGCAGGCTGTCGCAGGGTTCAAGCATTCGGATGGGCCGAACGGCCCGTGACGTTCGGCCCGGGCCGATCGACCCACTCGGGACGGGTCGTCCGCCACCCGCTATGGTGCGGTGGTGGACACCGACGGGCAGCGAAACGCCAGGGTCGAGGTTGGCGTTGGACCCCACCCGGAGCCGTGGCCCGAAGGCGACCACTACGACCACGATCTACTGGCCGAGGGTGACCGGCGAAACGTCGTCGACCGGTACCGTTACTGGACGGTCGAGGCCATCAAGGCGGACCTCGACCTTCGCCGTCACCCGTTCCATGTCGCCATCGAGAACTGGCAGCACGACCTCAACATCGGCACGGTGGTACGGACCGCCAACGCGTTCCTCGCCGCCGAGGTCCACATCGTCGGTCGCAAGCGGTGGAACCGTCGGGGGGCGATGGTGACCGATCGGTATCAGCACGTTCGTCACCACGCCACCCCTGAGGAACTCGCTGCTTGGGCCGGCGGCGAGGATCTACCGCTGCTGGGGATCGACAATCTGCCCGGCTCGATCCCGCTCGACTCGGAGCCGCTACCGGAGCGGTGCGTTCTGGTGTTCGGTCAGGAAGGGCCCGGCTTGTCCGACGCCATCCGTCCGGTGCTGAGCCAGTGCCGGTCGATTCCGCAGTTCGGCTCGACCCGGTCGATCAACGCCGGCGTTGCCGCCGGAATCGCCATGCACGCATGGATACGCCAGCACAGTGACGGATGATCGAGGTTCGGCTCAGAGCAGCCGGAACTCGATCCGGCGGTTCTCCTGCTGGGCCTCCGTTGTGTCGTCGGGATCGACCCTGAGTCGGCGCTCACCGAAGCCGACAGCCTGCAGGTCGTTGGTGACGCCGCGTTCCTCCAGAGCCGCCTTGACCGCGTCGGCCCTGGCCTGGCTCAGCGCCTGATTCGACTCCTCGCTGCCGCGCGAATCGGTGTGGCCCCCGATCTCAACGGCGACGTCGGGATTGTCGGTGAGGAATTCGGCGGCATCGTCGAGGATGGTGTCGGACTCAGGTTGGATGATCGCACTACCGGATGCGAACTGGATCGGATCGAGCGTGTTCAACGAGCTCTCCAGCTCACTCGACTCTTCCAGCGCAATCGATCGGTTGGCGATCTCCACACCGTCGACATCGTCGAACGCCGTGGACACCTGGTCGAACAGCACGGGGTCGGTCATGGCCCCGGCGATCGTGATCTGGGTGGGGACACTCCGGGTGTCGTCGACGACGAGCTGGTTGTCGACCTGTTCCTCGGAGTAGACGGCCACCGCTCGCTCGACGATCGCGTCGGCGATGGCCTGATCGGGAACGATGCCGGTCAGGATCACAGACGCTTGAGCCGCGGTGACGGTGGCCTCGCCGGGGTCGCCCTCGGCCGCCGCGGCGGCGATGGTGAGTTGATCGATGACGGACTCCACGCCGGGTTGCGCCCCGAGGAAATCGAGCACCTCGGTGCGGGCCGCCTCGTCCGGAACCTCACCGGTTGCGGTGATCACACCGCCGTCGGCGCTGAGATCCACACCGTCGAAGCCCAGGTCGGAGAACCCGGCCGTGATGGCGGCGAGGTCGAGCTCGGCGGCTTCGCCGGCATCCTCATCGGCCGGTTCCTCGCCGGGATCGTCGCCCCCGGCCTCGCCGGCGTCCTCATCGGCTGCCTCCCCGACCGCCGCCGCGTCCGATCGGTGATCCTGGTTCAGCGGATCGATGGTGGGCCACACGATGGCGATGGCCAGGATGGCCACGCCGACGGCGAGCGCCAGCAGGGCGGGGAGCTCATCGGGTGACTCGTCGGCCAGAGCGATTGCGCCTTTGGGCCGCTCCGGCTCCCGCTTCGGCTCGTCGTCGCGGACGGTCTCTGCCATGGCAGGAAGTCTGCCAGGAAAACAGGGCGAACCCTCGAAGTGTGACAGTCGGTTCTACGCGGTGATCCTCGGCCCGGTTCCCTGTTCGGTGCGTCGACGGCGATTGCCGGCAACGGCCTGTTCGATCGCCACGATCAGGCCGATGGCGATGCCGAACAGCACGAGCGCCGTGATGAGCTGGCCGACGAGAGCGGGCCGGCCGGGCACCCGTTCCGACGTCAGCTCGTCGGCGAAGGCGAGCGTGGCCCTGGCCGGGTCGGCGATGGCCGACGCCTTCTCGGCGGCACGAACCTGGGCCGGGGTGAGCTCGTCGATCACGTAGGTCTCGATCGTCCCGTCGGGCATGAAGATGATTGCGGCATCCGACTCGAGTGCCTCCTGGATCCGGCGGGCGAAGGCCTCACCGTTGGGCTGAGGATCGATGGGGGCGACGGCCACGAGCTGCAGGCCGTCGGAGCGGACCTCGGCGATGGCGGCTTCGAGTGCCGCCTCATCGATCTCCGTGCGGATCCGGGAGACGAAGACGCCGTCCGGCTCGAGCTCCTCGGTCAGGGCCACGGGCGATTCGGCCGCCGCCGGGGCCGCGGTGGAGAAGACGCCCAGGACGAGGAGGGTGAACGTGGCGAACAGCGAGAAGGCGGCCCTGGTGCGAGGTCGGCGGTTCAGAGGATCGTCCACACCTCAGATGGTACTGCCCACCCGTTGCGATTGGATGGCGGGATCAGCCCAGGAGGAACCTGCGGATCTTGTCGAGCTGAGGGTCCGGAGCGTTGAAGAACTCGTCGAACGCGTTGACCGAGTCGTCGTCCGGGTCGAACTCGCACGACGTCGGCGAGCCGGCGTCCGGAATGTCGATCACCCGGGGCGCGCCGGGCTCGGGCGGGGCCGATGTGCCGCCATCCGCGACCGGCGCCGGCAGAAAGCGGCCGTCGGGCAGCCGTCGACCGGTCGGTTCGAGTGCAGGCGGCGGATTGGTCAGCGAGGACAGGACCGCCTGCACGTCGAGGTCGACGCCGCGGTCGAGCTGAGCTGCCTTCAGCTGGTCGTTCAGTCGGGTGATCTCACGTTGCAGTCGATCGATCTCGGCCCGTAGGTCGTCTTCGCTTGCGCCCGAAGGCATGTCGACCGAGACCGCGTCGCGGATGTCCGATTTGATAGCCACACTGGTCTTTCGGAACTTGGCCCGGTTCCTTTAGCGTCGCGTGGCCGTGTCACCGTCAGTCGTCCGGGTCGAGCACCTTGTGGAGACCGACGGGTTCCGGTTCGTCGAGCTGATCGAAATCGCACTCGGCGGGCGTCTTGTCGGGCCGCCACCGCAGGACCTTGGTGACCTCGCGGAACCGGCCGTTGAGCGTGCTGCCGTACTTCACCTCGACCACCTTCTCGATACGCAGCGGCACCCAGGAGTGGTCCTTCTTGCCGCTCCAACGGTGCGGTGCGCCAGGCATCCGGGCAGGCCCACCGGGCACGCCTTCCTCGGCGGCGTGGGCCTCGGCGTCGGCCCATGCCTTCCACGGGTGGGCCTCGAGCGCCCCCTCGATCAACGGCTGGAGCTCGGCGACGAGTTCGCCTCTGCGCTTGGCGGTGAACGAGGCTGCCACGCCGACGTGGTGGAGGTCGCCGGACTCGTTGTAGAGGCCGAGCAGTAGGGACCCGACGCCCTCGCCGTCCTTGTGCCACCGGTAGCCGGCGACGACGGCGTCGGCCGACCGAACGTGCTTGATCTTCAGCTGGCTGCGCTTGTTCTCGGCGTAGGGGTCATCGGCCGGTTTGGCGATGAGGCCGTCGAGCCCGGCGCCCTCGAACACCGTGAACCATCGATCGGCCGTGTCATGATCGGTGGTCACGGGGGTGAGGTGGATCGGTGCCTCGGTGCCGGCGAGAGCCTCCTCCAGTTGGGCCCGACGGACACGGAACGGCTCTTCCCGGAGGTCGTTGTCGTCGACGGCGAGGAGATCGAACGCGATGAAGGCGGCCGGGGTCTTCTCGGCGAGCATGTTGACCCGGGACTCGGCTGGATGGATGCGCTGCTGCAGCCCGTCGAAGTCGAGGTGGTTGTCGGTGGCCACGATCAGCTCACCGTCGACGACACACCGTTCTGGAAGGTGACGGCGGATCGGCTCGAGCATCTCCGGGAAGTATCGGGTGAGCGGCCGCTCGTTGCGGGATCCGAGGATGACCTCGTCGCCGTCGCGGAAGACGATACAGCGGAAGCCGTCCCACTTCGGTTCGAAGATCAGATCGTCTCGCTCGGGAATGCCGGCCACCGCCTTCGCCAGCATCGGTTTGATCGGAGGGTTGACGGGAAGGTCCACGCCCCTCATGGTACGGCGAGAATCAAGGTGAGGAGAATCAAAGAGAGATGGTGTAGCGGACCTCGACCACGGTGCGGTCGCCGAACGCCTCCTCTTTGCGGGCATCGTCTTCGAGCCATCCCTCACGCTCGTAGAAACGCCGGGCCCGAGGATTCTCCTCGGCCACCCACAGTGCGGCCCGGTGGTGACCGTCGCATCGCAGTTGGTCGAGCGCCCGGCGATGCAGCCGGGTGCCGACGCCGGTGCCGAACGCCTCGGGATGGGCGTTGATCAACCACAGTTCTCCCGATGGATCGGCGAACGACTCATGATCCCGGTACGGACCGACCACCGACACGGCCTCGACCACGCCTTCGACCTCGGCCACGAGTTGGGTGACCCCGTCCGGCGGCTTCGAGATGTCACGGGTCCAACCGTTCGTGAACCGTTCGACATCGAGACCGGCCAGGAAGTCGTCGGGCATCAACCCGTCGTAGGCGGTCCGCCAGGCGGCGATGTGGACCTCCGCGATTCGGGCCGCGTCCTCGAGAGTCGGCGACCGGACGGTGATGGTCATACCCCAGTCTTGCACAAGTACTGGACTCGGGCCCTTGACTTCAAGTGCGGTTCAAGTCCTACGGTGGTGGGATGGACGACATGAACCGGACCGATGACCTGACCGAATCGACCTCACAGGTGGTTGGCCACCTCGACGACCTCGCCGTCGGCGACATGAAGATGGTCAAGGTCGGCGATACCGCCGTCGCCCTCATCCGCTCCGAGACGGGTGTGCATGCCATCGACAACGCCTGTCCCCACCAGGGCTACGGCCTGGTGACCGGCGCGCTGGCCGACGGTGTGGTCACCTGCCAGTGGCACAACTGGAAGTTCGATGCCGCGACCGGGCGTTGCCTCGTCGGTGAGGAGGACGTCCCCTGTCACCGGGTCGACATCAGCGGTGGCGACAATGGCAGTGCTGACGGTGAGGGCGGTGGCGAGGTGACGGTCACGGTCGAGAAGCCGTCACGGGCGGAGCAGCGGGCCCGCCTGTGGCCTAGCCTGCGACGCGGGTTGGAGAACGACTACGTCGGGCAGATGGCCCGCGACTCCGCCCGACTCCTCGACGCCGGGGCCAGTCCGGTACAGATCATGGCCGAGGCGATGAAGGTGGCGGCTCCGAAGGCCGACGACGGGATCGGCCACGAGATGGCGCTGGCCGCCGACGCCCTGGCCATCGCCGAGGTCCGATCCGGTGACGATCGCCTACTGGCCCTCGTCCAGGGCCTGTCGGGCCTGTCGGAGACGACGCGCGGCTACCCGGTCAATCCGGTGCCGTCCGCCGATGCGTCGATCGACGTCGTCGCCGCCGTCGAAGCCGAGGATCTCGACGCCGCCAAGGCCGGGCTCATGGGTCGCATCGAGCGGGGTGACGATCCGGCGGCACTACGGGCGACGGTGATCGACGCCGTCTCACCCCACCATCTCGGGTACGGCCACGGCGTCATCTATACCCAGAAGTCCTTCGAGCTGCTCGATCGGGCCGGGTGGGAGCTCGCCCCGATCTCCTGCCCCACCTCCTCACCCGCATCATCTACCAGACCCGGGAGGACACACTGCCGTACATGCGCAAGGCGATGCGGGAGCTGTCGGCCATCGACCTCGGGTCGCTGGCCGAGGCGTCGGCCGACGGCACCGTCGTCGATCCCGAGTGGAATGCGGCCGCGTTCGCCGACACGATCCTGCAGGCACAGGAGGCGCCGATCGCGGCCGCAGCCGAGGCCATCGCCTCCGGCGCCGGTGTCGACGGCGTGCTCGACGCCTGCGTGATGGCCGTGTCGGAGCGGCTTCTGCGCCACGACCTCGAGATCGAGTTCGACAACTCCGAACTGTTCGGTTGGCTCGACATCACCCATGGACTCACGACCGCCCGGGCCGCCCGCTGGACCTGGCATCATCACCCCGGCCCGTCCGCCCTCCGTCTGGCCCTGTACGCCGTGTGGCTGGCGTTCGACACCGGCCGCAGCGAGCGTCGCCATGGACGGGCCGGGGCCCGCCGATCGCTCGACGGCTGGGTCGGCGATTCGCAGGTCGACTCGATCGGTGACGCCGTGCCTGTGGCGGCGGCCCGACGACGCGGTCAGCCTCGCGCTTCGAGGCGATCATGACGTCGTGGCCAACCAGCTTCTCGACGCGTCACTGGCCGACCGGGCCGGATCGTTCATCGTGGTCGCCCATCTCGTCAAGACGGCGCAGGCCGCCGTGGAGGAGTCGCAACGCTCAGGGTCGCCGCTGCCGATGGCGGCCGCCGCCCGGTTCCTGGCTGCGCCCCGGCTGGAGCGGTTCGTGGCCCGCGCGGCCGCCGAGTCGGCCGATTTCGTGCGCACCGGTCGGCCGCCGAAACGCTGATGGCTCGCCCGGTTTGCGGGGCTCAGGGAATGACCAGCCAGCGAACGTCGATCGAGTCCGGTGCCTCATCCGTCACCACCCGGACCGCCCGGATGGTCAGGGTCGTCTTACCTCCCTCCCTGGCCACCCGGGTGGCGAGCGCGGGCGGCGGCGAATCGGCCCCGGTTGCGCCCACCTCCTCGATCCGGGCCACCGCAAACACCCGGTCGGGAACCGTAGCGAACGTCGTCGGGTAGTTCGATGGCGGCTTCGGTGGCGGTTGCGTCGGCGTCCCAGGTCAGTGTCTCGATACCGGCCACCGGTTTGCGATCGGCCAGATCGGCAACCCCGGTCTCGAGCTCGTCGAGCTGGTCGAACCGCTGCGACCAGTTGTCGATCTGCTGGTAGGCGCGCAGGGCCGGCAGCGCGCCGAGCGCCAGGAGGCCGACGACCGTGTAGCCGACGTTGCGTTTGGCCATCGCGTTGAGCTGCTGCAGGCGGCGAAGCCACCTGCGTTGCGGCTCGATCGTGGCCCGCTCCGGGAACGGGTCGATGCCGTCGTCGAGGATTCGCTTCCAGCTGTAGCCGTAGTGGAGACCCTGATGGGCGACGGCCAGAGGGTCCGGCGTGGAGTCCGGGGTGGCGAACAGGAACATACGGCCGATCTCGTTGCCGAGCCGAAGGGTGACCGGGCGATTGGCGGTGTTGTGCACGTGAAGGCGGACGACACCGCTCCACGTGGGGTCGAGGTAGGAGCCGTTGACGACCAGCCCGTCGCTGTTCGACGAGACCCGCCCCAACACCAGGGCGCCGACGCGGTGGGAGAGGTCGACCTGTTCGTTGGTCAATACGAGGGCGGCCTCCCCGGGGCGCAGCTGATGCCCAGCCCGGATCCGCCGGAGGTCGACGACGCCGTCGTGGCCCTCGAACCGCAGATGCCGGGGAACACGCGTGGTGTGATCGAGCGGCTTCACCAGCGGGCCGATGGTGAGCGCCACCCGACTCTTGACCGACAGGTTCTCGAACAGGGTGCGCCCATCGGCATCGCCGCCCGCGTCGGCCGCAGGCTCCTGGTAGACCCAGAGACCTTCGGCGTTCGGAACGAACGAGTAGCCGATGGCGAGGTCGCCCTCGTCGAGCGCCGTGGCGATCGCGGTATCAGACAGCATCGGTATCGCCGGAGTCACCAGGAGAGTGGCCGGGCCGGCCCAGGTTCGGCAGGTGGTGGCCCCGCTCGGCCTTCGCTACCAGATGGCGCAGCGATCGAGGGGGAGGGTTGGCGTCGGCGCAGTCGAGCCGGTCGACGACCACGACGCCGGTTGCCGCGATGGCCGCCGCCTTCGCCGGGTTGTTGGTGAGGAGGCGGATCGACGGCACCGCCAGCGCTTCGAGGATGGTGGCGACGCTCGAGTAGTCGCGGTTGTCGGCCGGGAGGCCGAGCGCCTCGATCGCGGCGAAGGTGTCGAGCCCGGCCTCCTTGCCGTTCAGGGCCTGGATCTTGGCGACCAGGCCGTTGCCCCGACCCTCCTGGTCGAGGTGGATCAACACCCCGGCGCCCTCGGCGTCGATGAGATCGAAGGCGGTGCGATTCTGACCGGCGCAGTCGCAGTCGTCGGCATCGAGCGCGGTCGAGGTGATGCACGCCGAGGCGACGCGGCAGATCACCGCGGCTTGGTCCGTCACCCTGCCCTTCACCAACACGAGATGCTGACCGCCGGTGAGCCGGTCGTCGGTCACCAGGATCCGGAATCGCCCGTGGTGCACTGTGCGGAAGGGTGCGGACGCTGCAAAAACGGTGGTGGCAGTCGTCATGTACCACCTCTATTCTCCCACCGCGCTGTGACAGTGAACCCCCGCCGAACTTTGTGACGGCGGCGTCCCCCTCACTCGAACGTTGGGACGTCTACGACCCCCGTACGGGGTCGTCAGGCGCACAAAGTTCGGCCGAGTCTTCGGCGGCGCGGCTCGGGGCGTCGTCGCCGAAGGCCAACTGCAACGCCTGGAAGATCCGCTCGAGGTAGGCGGCGGCGGAGTAGTGGGTGCGGACCCACTCGTGGGCTTCGTCGGCCCGGGCCTGCGCCGCATCGGGATCGGCCAGCACCTTCTCGATGGCCACCTTGAGGCCCTCACCATCGCCGATCTCGTACCAGCCGATCAGGTCACGGGCGATCAACTCGTCGACGACTCCGGGAGATCGGGCCACCACGACAGGCCGGCCGCACGCCACCGCCTCGAACACGACGGTCAGTCCCGCGGCGTAGCGGTTGGGCAGCAGCGGGACCACGACCACGTCGGCCTGCTGATACAGGGTGCGCAGCTCGGCGAAGCTGAAGTAGCGGATCTCCATGTGGTCGGGCATGGGATCGGGAACCGTGAACCGGGTCTTGCTGTTCAGGTTGGGGGAGGCGAAGCACACCTTGACGTCGACATCGAGATCGTCGGTCACGTCTGCCAACAATTTGTAGTCACGGGCCTCCGTGCCGCAACTGGCGACCAGGCTCCGCCCGCGGCGATCATCGGGTGCGCCCGCTACCGGGCGCGATGCGGCATCGGGCCGGAAGAAGTCGAAATCGGTCAAGCCGTTGATGGCCATCGTCCCGGCGGCGAAGCGGCCGAATCCCCTGGAGGCGATGTCGACCATGGCCGAGTGGGGGACGATCATCAGCCAGCGGGTGCGCAGGAGCGCAAGGAGCCAGCCCAGCACCCGGATCCTCGGCCGTTGCACGTCGGTGACCGCAATGGCGAACTTCACATCGCGTGGACCGAGCAGCGAGCACAGCAGCGCGAGGGGCAGACCGGCGGTGGATCCGGCCGCGTAGACCCCGTCGCCCGGTTTCAACCGTTTGCGGACGCGGCGGGCCATGGCCCACAACGACGGCTCCCCGTAGAGCCGGCTTCCCAGGAGGTCGACGAGTGAGAAAGAGTGTGTGGCGTCGGGCGATTCCGGATTGTGAAGTTCGGCCCCGATCTCGTCGGACAGGTACCGGAGGAAATGCGTGGGGGCGCGGTCGGCCTCAGCGTCTCGATCGATTGCATCGAAATCGAAATAGCTGCTGGCCAGAATGTGCCACGCCAATGTCGTATACCTCTACGCCGGTACGGGCGCCCTCTCAGTTCCCGATGATCCAACCTATCGTCGCTCCGGGCGTGAGTCCAGTAAGGTCGCACGGTTACCCTTGTTCCATGGAGCCCGGCAACGAGCCCACCGGTGGGCCCGCCAAGTACGCCAACTACGAGGTGCTCGACGACTTCGAGCGGTTCAGTCAGGTCGACGACGTCTTCTCCCGCTCGTTCTGGGACGACGCGATCCGTACCGAGAAGTCGGATCGGTTCTACGCCACCTACCGTCGCCCCCTCGACCGGTGGCGCAAGGCCAACGGATTCACCCAGCGTGACTACGCTCTCCGCAACGCGTCGTGGCACGTGAGCGATGTGTTCACCGAGATGTACGAGGAGAGCGACGGGCGGCGCGACGGGTTCATCGACCCGCTGTCGATGCTGCGGGAGGGTGCCGACGAGACGCTGGCCCCCGAGTCGCCCGAGGCCGGCGCGGACGACGTCAAGATGGTGGCCAAGACGTTCGGCGCCGACCTCGTCGGCATCTGCGCCCACGACGAGCGCTGGGTCTACACCGAGCGCTTCAACCATCGGACCGGCGGCTCAAAGCCGAACGACCTGGGTGAGGGGCTCACGTCGGTCGTCGTGATCGGCCAGGCGATGGACCACGACCTCATCCGCACCGCCCCTTCGGCGCTGGCCGGCACCGCCACCGGCCTCGGCTACTCCCAGGACGCCGCCGTGCTCCTCGCCATCTCGCAGTACATTCGAAATCTCGGCTACCAGGCGGTGCCGTCGATGAACGACTCGGCGCTGGCCATCCCTCTCGCCCTGGCCGCCGGGTTGGGGGAATACGGGCGGCACGGCATGGTCATCACTCCCGAGTTCGGGCCACGTCTGCGGTTCGGCAAGATCTTCACCGACATGCCGCTGGCGCACGACCAGCCGGTCAGCTTCGGGGTCAACGAATTCTGCGAGCAGTGCGATCGCTGCGCCGGTGCCTGCCCGGCCCGGGCCATCCCCCACGGCGAACCGGTGCCGGTCGCCCTCAACCGATCGGGGCTGAGAGGCGTGCGCAAGTGGTCGGTCGACGGCGAGGCCTGCTTCGGCTACTGGTCGAAGATCAATACCGACTGCGCCATCTGCGTGCGGGTCTGCCCGTGGACCCGCGACTACTCGAAGCCGTGGAACCGCTGGTGGCGGCGCCTGGCCGGCACCCGCCTGCGGGGCCTGATGCTACGGCTCGACGACCGCCTGGGAGGCGGCAAACGTCTCAAACCGAACGACTGGTGGAAATCGGCGAAGGCGACCTGATCGTCGGGCCGCACGACGCGACGGCTCGGTCTCGCCCCTCACTGAAAACGGTTCCGCGGAACCGTCCTCGACCAACCCCGCTCGCGGATGCAGTGCACGTTCCGACGGGAACGGCGCAGCCGTGACCTCCACGCCGTAGCCGACGACACACGAAACTCCCGGACCGTTCGGCACCGATGGCATTAGGCTGACCGGGTGAGCATGATCGAGGCCGAGGGCCTGGAGAAGCGATTCGGCGAGACCGAGGCGTTGGCCGGCCTCGACCTTTCGGTGCCCGAAGGTCAGGTGCTGGGGCTTCTCGGGCCGAACGGCGCAGGCAAGACTACTGCCGTCCGGGTGTTGACCACGCTGCTCAAGCCCGACGCGGGCCGGGCTCATGTCGACGGAGTGGATGTCCTGACCGAACCGGCCCGGGTCAGGGCCCGGATCGGGGTGACCGGCCAGTACGCAGCGGTCGACGAGGGTCTGACCGCCAGGGAAAATCTCCACGTCGTCGGGCGCTTCTACCACCTCAGTCATGCCGACGCCGCCCGCCGCGCCACCGAGCTGCTGGAGCGCTTCGCCCTCACCGACGCGGCCGACCGGGTGGTCAAGGGTTTCTCCGGTGGCATGCGACGTCGCATCGACATCGCCATGAGTCTGGTGGCCCGACCCCGAATCCTTTTCCTCGACGAGCCGACCACCGGCCTCGATCCCCGCAGCCGTCTGGCCATGTGGGACCTGATCACCGAACTCAAGGGTGAGGGCATGACGACGCTCCTCACCACCCAGTACCTCGACGAAGCCGACCACCTGTCCGACGACATCATGGTGATCGACCACGGTCGCTCCATCGCCCAGGGCACGGCGGCCGAACTCAAGGAGCAGGTCGGTGGAGCCCGGGCGGTCGTCACGTTGCCAGAGGCGTCCACCAACGGCGGAACCGTCGACGAACAGAAGGAGAGAGCGGTCGTGGCCGCCATCGGCGACCTGGCCAAGGCGGCGGCCACCCCGTATCGCGACGGCTCCACGGTGTCGATCGCCGTCCACGCCACGGTCACCGCACCGGCGGTGGTGCGACGCCTCGATGCCGCCGGCGTCGAGATCGCCGATGTTGCCGTTGCCCGCCCGACCCTCGACGACGTCTTCCTCACGCTCACCGGGCACGCGGCCGAGGACGGGAGTGGCAATGGATTCGAAGACAATGGATTCAAAGACAGTGGATTCGAAGACAATGGACTCGAAGGGGTGAACTGATGACCATCGATACGCCCGTCGATGCCGCCGGGTCGGTCACCGCCCGATCGGTCGACCCGGCCGACTACGAACCGAAAACGGGCATCGTGTGGGCCCTGCGCGACTCCTGGACCGAGGCGGTGCGCCACCTCCGGATCATCCCCCGCAACATGGAACTGATGATGTTCGCCACGTTCCAGCCGATCATGTTCGTGCTGCTGTTCAACTACGTGTTCGGCGGCGCCATCTCGGCACCGGGTTTCGAGGGTCGGTACACCCAGTTCCTGCTTCCCGGCGTGTTCGCGCAGACGGTCGTGTTCGGATCGGTCTTCACCGGAATCGGTCTCGCCACCGATCTGGAGAAGGGCTACGTCGACCGACTTCGCACCCTGCCGATCTCGCAATCGGCGGTGCTGGCCGGTCGAACGATCTCCGACTTCGTCCGTAACCTCATCACCTTCACCGTCATGTTGATCGTCGGCTTCCTGATCGGCTTTCGCTTCGACGGCGGCTGGTTGAGGGGCTTGCTGGCCTGTGGCCTTCTCCTGTTGTTCAGCTACGCCTTCAGCTGGATTCAGGCGCTCATCGGGCTGTCGGTGAAGTCGGTGGAGGCGGCCAACTCGGCCGGGTTCATCTGGATGTTCCCGATGACGTTCATCTCCTCGGCCTTCGTCCCCACCGAATCGATGCCGGGCTGGCTGCAGCCGGTGGCCGACCTCAATCCGTTCACGATCGTGACCAACGCCTCCCGAGCCCTCTACAACGGGCTGCCGGTGGAGAACGACGTGTGGATCTCGCTGGCGTGGGCTCTGGGATTGACCGTGGTGTTCGCCACGCTGTCGATCCGGAAGTTCACCCGCACCCTGGGTTAGATCCGGAGCATCCGACCGTATGACAGAGGTGGTGATCGTCGGGGCCGGGTTCGGTGGTTTGGAGGCGGCCAAGGCGCTGGCCGACGCGCCACCGTCGGTCAACGTCACCCTTGTCGACAAGCGGAACCATCACACGTTCCAGCCGCTGCTCTACCAGGTGGCCACCGCCGGTCTGAACCCGTCCGACATCGCCCAACCGATCCGCCAGATCATCGGCGACCAGGCCAACTGCCGGGTGCTGATGGCCGACGTCACCGCCGTCGACTCCCAGGCTCGTCGGTTGACCACGTCATCCGGTCCGATCGACTACGACTATCTGATCGTGGCCACCGGGGCCACGCACGCCTACTTCGGAAACGACGCCTGGGCGTCGCACGCTCCCGGCCTCAAGACGGTGGAGGATGCGCTCGACATCAGGCGCCGCATCCTGCTCGCCTTCGAGCGGGCCGAGGCATCGTCGGATCCCGAGGAACAGCAGCGCCACATGACGTTCGTGGTGGTGGGCGCCGGTCCCACCGGGGTCGAGCTGGCGGGTTCCATCGCCGAGATCGCCACCCAGACGCTACGGGGCCAGTACCGGTCGATCGACACGACCCGCAGCCGGATCGTGCTGCTCGAGGCCGGACCCCGGGTGCTGCCGACGTTCGCCGAGAAGCTGTCGGCGTCGGCGGCCGACCAGCTGGGAAGCCTCGGCGTTGACGTGTTCACGAACCGAGCGGTCACCGACATCGACCCGGAGGGTGTCGACACGACCGACGGACGGATTCCGGCCTCCACCGTGCTGTGGGCGGCCGGCGTTGCCGCCTCCCCGTTGGGCGCGGCACTGGCCGAGGCGACGGGCGTGACACTCGACCGGGCCGGCCGGGTCGAGGTGGCTTCGTCGTTGACCCCACCCGGTGTCGACAACGTGTTCGTGATCGGCGATCTCGCCGCTGCGGTCGACGCCGCCGGTGTGACCGTGCCGGGGGTGGCTCCGGCGGCGCAGCAGGGTGGACTGCACGCCGTGGCCTGTATCGAGGCCGACATCGCCGGCCGTCCCCGACCGGATTTCGTCTACAACGACAAGGGTTCGATGGCCACGGTCGGCCGATCCCGGGCGGTGGTCGAACTGGGTCCCCGCCTCCGGTTCTCCGGCTTCGTGGCCTGGGTGGTGTGGTGGCTGGTGCACATCTGGTCGCTCGTCGGCTTCCGTTCCCGGGCCACCGTGATGGCCGGTTGGGCCTGGCAGTACCTGACCCGGCGCCGCGACGCCCGGCTGATCACCAACACCCCGCCGCTCGACCCTCAAGATGGCTAGGAGTCGTCGAGCACGGTGAAGGTCAGGCCGGCGTGTTCGACGAGGCGCTCGATCAGTGCGTCGCCGAAGGCGGTGGCCGGAGTGAGGAAACCGGCCTTCGGCACCCCGTCGACGTCATTCGTCGCGCTTGGATCGAGAAAGACGGCGGCGGTTTCCCCCAGCATCTTGGCCGTCGATCCATAGCCCGGGTCGCGGTCGCCGGTGACCTTGGTGGTGATCGTCTGCCCGTCGTCGGTTCGACCGAAGAACCCGATGTTGAAGTAACCCGCCTCCCGGGCTGCGGCGTCGGGCCCGGTCCCCGGCTTCGGCAGCACACGCTCCTGGAGCTGACGGCGCAGCGGGCCGATGGCGCCGGCCCCGGCGAGACCTGCCATTCCGCCGGCCACCGCCGTCGCCTTCGCCAGACCGGCCACCCCACCACCGGTCGCCATGGCCTCGTCGTAACGGAAGTCGTCGCCCCACGGCCGTCCGAGTAGGGCGTGGGTGCGGTGCACCACCTTGGAGTTGACGGAGGCCATGATGAACGGGGCGACCCACGAACCCGACAGCTCGTCGAGTGTCGGGACCATCACGTTGGGTTGACGAACACCCCGCCGTTCCCCGTCGGGGGCCAGGGCGTAGGGATTGCCGAGCACCTTGCGCAGCGAAGGATCCCTGGTCAGCTCCTCGATGACGTTCAGGCCGCTGGCCACGGTGCCGCCACTGGCTCCACCCCGGATCGATCGGACGCGCATGCCGATGCGGACACACGGCCGGCCGAAGCGGTGCTGGGCCTCCTGCTGGGTGAACCACACCCCGAGGTCGGAGGGGATCGAGTCGAAGCCGCAGCTCGGCACGATCCGGGCACCGCTCTCGACGGCCTCGGCGTGATGGGCGTCGATCATTGCCTGCACCCAGTGCGGCTCGCCGGTCAGGTCGCAGTAGTCGACTCCCGCCGCCGCCACGGCCGCCACCAGCTTCGACCCGTACAGGGCGTAGGGTCCGACGGTGGAGACGAGCACGCTGGTCTCGGCCACCATGGCGTCGAGGGCTTCGCGGTCATCCGCGTCGGCGACGATGGTCGGCACGTCGATCCCGCGCCCGGTGAGCAGGGCGTCGAGTTTCTCCTCGTTCCGGCCGGCAACCGCCCAGCGGACGCTGGTCCCATCCGTACCGTGACGCGCCGCGAGGTGATCGACCACGAGTTGACCGACGAAGCTGGTGGCACCGAACACGACCACATCGAATCGTTTGTTGGCGTTCATGTTCGAAGCATACGAGTTCAGCGGGTGGGTAGGGTTGGTGAGGTGATCCTCCACGTTGGTGCACCCATGTGGTCGCTGCCCGAATGGACCGGGCGCCACCTCCCGGTCGACGGCACCGAGACGTTGGCCGCCTATGCCTCGTGGTGCAACGCCGTGGAGGGCAACACCACGTTCTACGCCGTACCGTCGAGGTCGACGGTGGCCGCCTGGTCGGAGCAGGCGCCACCCGATTTCCGCTTCTGCTTCAAGCTGCCGCGCTCGATCACCCACGACCGGCGGCTACGCCAAGCAGGCGATGAACTCCACGGGTTTCTGACCGCCATGGCCCCTCTGTCCGACCGTTGCGGGCCGGTGCTCATCCAACTGCCACCCACATTCAGCCCCGACGACCTCGGTGCGCTGGAGGTGTTCGTGGCCGACGTACCCCGCATCGACTGGACGTGGGCGGTCGAGGTGCGGCATCACGAGTTCTTTCCCGACGGTCGGTTCGAGCGGCGGCTGAACGATCTGTTGGCGACGCATGGCGTCAACCGGGTACTGCTTGACAGCCGTCCACTGTTCGCCGGACCGTGCCGGACTCAAGCCGAGATCGACGCCTTCTCCTCCAAACCCCGGGTGCCGGTGCGGCCGGTGACCACGTCGGATCAACCAGTCGTTCGCCTGATCGGTCAGACCGACCCGGATGGCACCCGGGCCGGTTGGCGGCAGTGGGTGCCGAAGGCGGCTGAATGGCTGACAGCGGGGTTGCAGCCCTTTGTGTTCGTCCACACGCCCGACAACATCGACTCGCTGTGGCTCAACCGGGAGTTCCATGCAGCGGTCGCGGCCCACCTCGTCGACGACGTCGGCACAGAACTCGAGCCGCTTCCAGAACCGATCAAACCCGACCGCCAGCTCGACCTGTTCTGATCCGTGGCGGGATGGTCGGGGGCGCAGTCAGGGGCGCCGGCGCCGGCGGGGGTTGTGGTGCCACCACCGGCCGCTGAATCGCCACCGGGTCGACGTCGACGGCGGCGTCGTCTCGACGGCCGGTTGCGGCCACGCCACCAGCACCGCGGCGGCGATGGCCGCGGCCTCCTCGTCGGTCGGGGTCGGTCGGATCTCCATGGTCAGGCGCCAACTATACGTTCGACGGCGGCGACGGAGCCACTCCGGTTGCGTCGGATGCCTCGGTCACGTGACCGGCGTCGAGGGTGATCATCCGGTCGATGGCGAGCGACTCGCGGAAACGTTGATCGTGGGTGACGACGAGCAGGGTCCCGTTGAAGTCGCCCAGTGCCTGCTCCAGCTGTTCGATGGCCTCGATGTCGAGGTGGTTCGTCGGCTCGTCCAACACGATGAGGTTCACACCGCGGGCCTGGAACACGGCGAGCTCGGCCCGGGTCTGCTGGCCGGGGGAGAGGGTGGCGGCGGTCCGGGCGACGGCGTCGGCGTCGAGGCCGAATTTGGCCAGCAGCGAGCGGGAATCCGTCGGGTCCAGGTCGGCCTCCCGCCCGAAGACGGCCAGCAACGGGTCGTCGGTGATGAAGGCCTGACGGAGCTGACCGACCGTTCCCGGCACGATCGAGGGTCCGAGCACCGCAGAGCCGGACGACGGTGCGAGCCGGCCGAGCAGCCCGTCGACCAGGGTCGTCTTGCCCGATCCGTTGGGTCCGTCGATCAGCACCCGGTCACCCTGTCTGATCGTGAGCGATACCGGCCCGAGTCGGAAGGGGCCCCGCTCCAACACGAGATCGCGGGCGGCCACCACTTCCGATGACCCCCGCGCCGCTTCGGTGATCGTGAATCGGAGCTGCCACGGTTGCCACGGCTTGTCGACCACCTCCAACCGATCGAGGCGGTTCGACACGGCCTTGGCCGCCCCGATCTGCTCCTCGGCCGACGCCAGTTCGGCCATTCGGCGGTTGCGGTCGTTATCGGCGGGCCGCTTCCGCGCCCGGCTCTCACCCCGGGCCGCCCACTCCTTCTTCTGCTGGGCCAGCGACTTGAGGCGGTCCCGCTCGGCGGCGTAACGCTCGTACTGCTCCTCGGCGTGACGACGGGCCAGCGCGATCTGATTCTCGTAGTCGGCCCAACCGCCGGTGAACACCTCCACGTTGCCGGCAGCCGGGTCGAACCCGTTGGCCGACAGGCGGGCGACCGAGGTGATCGTCTGCTCCAGGAAGCTGCGGTCGTGGGACACCATGACGATCGCGCCGTCGTGTCGCTCGACCCAGCGGCCGAGCACGTCCAGCCCGTGGCGGTCGAGGTTGTTGGTCGGCTCGTCGAGCAGGGTGACGTCGAACCGGCTGATCATGATCGAGGCGAGACCGAGCTTCGCCAGCTGCCCGCCCGACAGGGTCGACGTCGGCCGTTCGAGATGGTCGGGATCGAGGCCGAGTTCGAGACAGGCCGCGTCGAGTCGATGGTCCACGTCGAATCCGCCGACGGCTTCCCATGTGGTGAGCGCGGCATCGTAGCGATCGGGAGCCCCGTCGTCTCCGTCGGCCAGCGCCTGGGTGGCGGCCTCGAACTCCATGCGGGCCGGCGCCACCCCGATACGCTCCGCCACCAATGTCCGCCCCGTGATCGTCGGTGAACGTTCGAGCACCTGGTCGAGCAATCCGATCCGCCCCGAGGGCGGATGCATGGTCACACGGCCCGATCGGACGGGTAGACGGCCGGCCAGGGCGAGGAGCAGGGTCGACTTGCCCACGCCGTTGGGCCCGACCACGGCCATGCGGGCGCCGGGCGTGACGGAGAGCGAGGCGTTGTGGAGCACGTTGTGTCCGCCGCGTTCGACGAACAGGCCTCGAGCCACCAGGGTGACGGGATCGTGTGTTGCCATGGCTGCCTTCCAGGGAGGGCTCCGATGAACAGGAGCCGAATGCGCTGCGAGCGCGGGACCGTGGACAGGCAGTTACTTCACGCCAGCCAGCCTAACCGGTAGGCCTCGTTGGTGTCGAGTCTCTTCGTTCTGTGCCTGTCAGCTGCGGGTTCTTGGAGCTGGCAGGCACAGAAGGCGCCAATCCGCGTGGCCGGGACTCAACGGAAGGTGGCGATGGGCCGATGGGTTCGGATGCGAGGAGATCGTTCGTACATCAGGATCGCGGCCGGCTGCCTGTTGGTGGTCGGCCTGCTCACGGCCGGACTGCCCGCCGCGGCTCTCGAGGCCGAGCCCGCCGAGGAGACGGTTGCCGACTTCACGATGGTTTCCGAACTCGACGAGTTGACCGGCGATCATGCCACCGTCTTCCGCCTCTACTGGGCCTTCTTCCTGAGGGATCCCGACGGACCCGGTGCCCTCTATTGGATCGAACGGCAGGAGCGGTGCGAGTCGTTGAGCTCGATCGCCGAGTCGTTCGCCGGGGGCGACGAGTTCGCCAACCGCTACGGCTCACTGGGCGACGAGGCGTTCGTCGAGCAGATCTATCGCAACGTGCTGGGCCGCGGCGGCGATCCCAACGGGCTCGACTACTGGACCGACCTCGTGGTCGACGGTGAGCTCACCCGTGGTGAAATGGTGCTGTATGTCTCGATGTCCGACGAGTTTCGAGCCAAGCATCGGTATCCGTCAGACGGTGTGCCCGGCCGAGGCTGTCGTCTGCCCACCGGTTCGGCTCCGACGCCGCGCGGCATCACCGTCGTCGACGTGGCCGAGGGCTCGCCGCTGGCCGAGCTGACCGGGGTGTCGGGCTTCGGCCCCTTCGACCTCGAGGTGGCCGCGCCCGCTCCGATCATCGAGCTGGCCGGGTTCCACCAGTCGACCCACCCTGGTGCCCTGCCGATGCAGCCGCTGGTCTCACCGGCCGCGCCGACCTTCACGATGCCCAGCCGCAACCGAGGCACCGATCGCCGGGGTGCCGTCGACATCGCCGTCCACCCACTGGTACCGATCTCGGCGCCGGTCGAGGGGCGGGTCGCCCGGGCCGGCAACTACGTGCTCTACTGCCGGTACCGCGACGGCTACGTGGTCATCAACCCGGTGGGCCGACCCGAACTGGAGGTCAAGATCCTCCACGTCACCGACGTGACGGTGTCGGCCGGTGACTGGGTGCGAGTCGGCGACCAGATCGCGGCTCGGGCCACGCCGTTCCCGTTCCGCTCCCAGATCGACAAATGGACCTCGGAGCCGTCGTGGCCCCACGTGCACATCGAGACCGTCGACCCGTCGATCCCCCGCAGGCCATCCTCCGGCGGCGGCTGTTAGCGCTGTGGCCTAGAGGGGGACGTTGCCGTGTTTGCGCTGGGGGAGTTCCTCGCGCTTGGTCCGCAGCATCTCGAGACCGGCGATGACCTTCGACCGGGTCTCGGCCGGGTCGATCACGTCATCGACATAACCCCGCTCCGCTGCGATCCACGGGTTGGCGAACTGTTCCTTGTAGTCGTCGATCAGCTCCGCCCGACGGCTCTCGGGATCGGCGGCCGCCTGGATCTCCCGCCGGTGCACGATCTCGGCCGCCCCCTCCGGCCCCATCACGGCCAGTTCAGCCGACGGCCAGGCCAGGCTGAGATCCGAGCCGATGCCCTTCGAATCCATCACCACATACGCGCCGCCGTAGGCCTTGCGGGTGATGATCTGGATACGGGGCACGGTGGCTTCGCAGTAGGCGTAGAGCAGCTTGGCGCCGTGGCGGATGATGCCGCCGTACTCCTGGTCGACCCCGGGTAGGAAGCCGGGCACGTCGACGAACGTGAGGATAGGGATGTTGAAGGCGTCGCAGGTGCGCACGAACCGTGCCCCCTTGGAGGCCGACTCGATGTCGAGCACTCCGGCGAGGACCATCGGCTGGTTGGCCACGATCCCAACGGTGTGGCCGTCCATCCGGGCGAACCCGCACACGATCGAGCGGGCCCAGTTGGCGTGATACTCCATGAACTCGCCGTCGTCGACCACCTCGGTGATGATCGCCTTCATGTCATAGGGCATGTTCGACGAGTCGGGCATGATGTCGACGAGCGCCGGGCACTGCCGCTGAGGATCGTCGTCGGTCTCGACGACCGGCGCCTCGTCCATGTTGTTCGACGGCAGGAACGAGAGCAGGTGCCGGACGTCGTCGAGTACTGCTTTCTCGTCGGCGGCCACGAAGTTGGCCACCCCCGAACGCGACGAATGGGAGCCGGCCCCACCCAGTTCCTCCAGGGTGACCTCCTCGCCGGTCACGGTCTTCACCACGTCGGGACCGGTGATGAACATGTGCGACGTTTCACGGACCATGAAGATGAAGTCGGTCATGGCCGGGCTGTAGACGGCACCGCCGGCGCACGGACCCAGGATCACACTGATCTGGGGGATCACCCCCGACGCCTGCACGTTGCGCCAGAAGATGCCGCCGTAGCCGTCGAGGCTGACCACGCCTTCGGGGATGCGAGCCCCGGCACCGTCGTTGAGGCCGATGAACGGGGCGCCGGTGGCCATCGCCAGGTCCATCGTCTTGTGGATCTTCTCGGCGAACACCTCACCGAGCGAACCGCCCATGATCGTGAAGTCCTGGCTGAAGACGAACACCTTGCGGCCGTCCACGGTGCCCCAGCCGGTGACGACGCCGTCGGTGTAGGGACGCTCCGTCGCCTCCGCATGACGGGTGCGGGCCAACATGTCGAGCTCGTGGAAGGAGCCCTCGTCGAGGAAATAGTCGATCCGCTCGCGGGCCAGCATCTTGCCCTTGTCGTGCTGACGCTGAACCGCACGCTCCGAGCCGCCCCGACGGGCCTCCTCCTTGCGCTTCTCGAGATCGGCAAGCTTCTCACTCAGCGGATGTTCCACGGTGGCAAGACTACACCGGACCGTTCTGAGCGCGTCAGGCTGGACTCTCACCGTTCTGCGGACCTCAGGTGACACTCAGCGTCGTGTGAGGTCCGAATTTCGGGAGGGTGGCGTTATCGGAAGACGGCCTCGATGATCTGGAGACGGTTGCGAGTGGCGCCGCTGTTGTCGACCGTGGTGCCGGTCTCGGTGACCCAGATCATCACGCCCCGGCCGGTGGCGCTCTGGAGGCCGATGTCGAAGTTGCCCGACTTGTCGTTGACCTCGCCGATCTTGTCGCCGACCTCGGATGGATCCGACCAGCCGGAGGCCGGGGGAACCTCGTCGAGGATGTAGATCTCACCCGACCAGTTCTCGGTGCGGGACTGGATGCTCATGGTGCCGACCTGCTGACGGCCGTCGAACGCGAACGCCACGCCGACCCCCGCCTTGGTCTGCGACAGGCCGTTGTCGTAGGTCTCGGTGACCCAACTCGTTCGTTCGTCACCATCGATCGCGCTTCCGACGCGATCCTCTCGTTCCTCGCCGTTGTCGCCGAGTGGATCGAGGGTGGTGGCGGCGACGAGATCGAGAGGTTGGCCGGACGTGTCGACGCCGCCAAGACCGCCGATGTTCAAGACCCCGCCCATGGCCAGCAGCCCGGCGACCACCAGCGCCCCCACGAACAGCAGGGCGACGAAGGTGGGCCCGAACCACCGTCGCTTCGCCCGCTTTCCGCCACCGCGTGTGGGCGGTTGCGGCACGTCGGCCTGACGGAGAAGGTCGGGGCTCATGACCGTCGTCCCGTCGGGCGCCGCAGCCGCAGCCGCAGACGCAGCCGCAGCGACCGGGGCGGGGGCCGGCGCTGGGTTCGGACCGGGGCTCGGAGGGCCCGACGGGGGTGGCGCGTCGGGGAACAGCGGCGCCGGGGAATCGGGGAACAGCGCGCCGGGTGCGTCGGTCGAGGAACGCGACTGGTGGGCCGGCGGGGCTCCGCCCGGGCTCGTCGGGTCGGCGGTGGCCGCCGGCGGGGGCCCGTAGACCGCGTCGTCTACCGCGGGGGCCATCAGATCGGCCGTGGCCAGCGCGTCACGCATCACGATCGCCCGCTCGAACCGGTCGCCGGGGTCGGTGGCCATGGCCCTGGCGATGATCGCGTCGAGCGCCGCCGGCACCGAGGCCTGACGGTCACGGCAGCGGGGTACCGGGCCCTGCAGCCTGGCCAGCGCAGTGGCGGCCTCGGTTTCGGCGTTGAACGGCGGTTCACCCACCAGCGCCTCGAACAGCACCACCCCGAGGGCGTAGAGATCGGTCCGAGGGTCGATCGGGTCGCCGCTCACCTGTTCCGGGGCCAGGTACTTCGCCGTGCCCAGCAGCGTGCCGGTGTCGGTCAGGTCGACCTCCCTGGCCGGGTCCATCGCCTTGGCGATGCCGAAGTCGGTGACGACGACCCGCATCTCGTTGTCGATCATGATGTTGGCCGGCTTGATGTCGCGGTGGACCACCCCGTGGGAATGGGCGATGCTGAGCGCATCGGCGATCTGCATACCGATCTGAACCGTGGTGCTCGGCGGCAGCGACGGCGAGTGGTCCAGGATCGTGCGCAGGGTACGACCCTCGATCAGCTCCATGACGATGGCTTCGATGCCGTCCTCGCTGACGGTGTCATAGACCGCCACGATCGAGCTGTGCTGCAGCCGGGCCGAGGAGATCGCCTCTCGACGGAAGCGGGCGACGAAACTGTCGTCGGTGGCCAGGTGAGGGTGGAGGACCTTGATGGCCACGGGTCGATTCAGAATCTTGTCACGGGCGCGCCAAACCTGAGCCATTCCGCCCGACGCCATCGCCGCGGTCAACTCATACCGCTCGGCCAGCACCGCGCCAACCGACACGTGGTTCGTGTTCACCCGACCAAGCCTACTCAGACGGGGCCCGCTCCGGTCCACAACGATGGTCACGATGGCAAGGTTTGACAGCCGACCCCGAGAGTCCGTTAAATCTGATGGTGAGCACGACCAACGAAACGGGTCCGGTCGCCGAGGCGATCCGCCTGACGCCGCTGATCAGCCCGCGGTCGGATGAGATCGAGCAGCTCGGGACGCTGCCCCCGGATCTCGTCGATCTGGTCAGACCGACCGGCGCGTTCCGCCAGTGGGTTCCGGCGGAACTCGACGGGCCGTCGGTTCCGGCGTGGGAGTCGCTGCGGGTCATCGAGCAGTACGGCTACGCGGATGGAGCCGTCGGCTGGTGCGTGGCCATCGCCACCACCAGCTCGCTCCTGGCCGCCTTCCTGCCCGCGGAGTGGGGCAAGGTGATCTACGCCGATCCGGCCTCCATCACCGGCGGTTTCGCCATGCCGAAGGGCCGGGCCCGACCTCTCCCCGACGGTGGTCTGGAGGTGACCGGACGCTGGCAGTGGGGTTCGGGCACCGGTCACTGCACCTGGATCGGCGGCGGCTGCCTGGTCGTCGGCGACGACGGCAAGCCGACCCCCCGGCCCGGCGACGGCCTGAGGGTACCGTTCGTGTTCTTCGACCCCGACGACGTCGAGATCATCCCGAC
The DNA here is from genome assembly GCA_965216655.1 of Acidimicrobiales bacterium. Lineage (GTDB taxonomy): Bacteria > Actinomycetota > Acidimicrobiia > Acidimicrobiales > SZUA-35 > JAHELU01. The sequence continues at coordinate 1,651 of CBDCGP010000005.1, read as the reverse complement.
CTGGGATGTTTCCGGGTTGTCGGGTACGGGCTCCAACGACTATGCGGTCGAGAAAGTGTTCGTGCCGGAAGGACGGTGGGTGGAGATCGGCAGCACCGAGCCGACGTTCGCCAACCCGCTCACCGATTTCTCCTTCTACGGCCTCCTGGCCCTCGCCGTGGCGGCCACGACGGTCGGTATCGCCCGCCGCTCGATCGACGAGCTGGTCGCGCTGGCGCAGGACAAGCGACCGCAGGGAAGTTCCCGCAGCCTGCGGGAGCGGGCCGCCACGCAATACGAGGTGGCCTCCGCCGAGGCCGGCCTCCAGGCCGCCTGGTCGCTGATGGAGTCGGTGGTCACCGAGAGCTGGCGGCGGGCCGAATCCGGTGCCGACGCCTCCGGGGTCGAGCGTCGCCGCCTGAGGATGGCGGCCACCCACGCCACCCAGACCGCGGCCGCGGTGGCCGAGGCGATGTACAAGGCCGGTGGCGGAGCGGCGGTCTACAAGACCAGCCCGCTCCAGCGTTGCCTCCGGGATTCGCTGGTGGCCACGCAACACGCGATGGTGGCGCCCCGCACGATGGAGGTGGTCGGCCGTCACCGCCTCGGGCTCGAGACCGACTTGAGCCTGTTATGAGGAGAGTCCACCCGACGATGAGCGAGCATGACCTGTACGACATGATGAGCACCCTGCGGGCAGTGCGACGGTTGAAGCCCGACCCGATACCGTCCGACGTGCTCGAACGGGTGCTCCAGGCCGCCTGCTGGGCCCCGACCGGCGGCAACATGCAGCCGTGGCGGGTCCTCGTCGTCACCGATCCCAGATCTGAAACAGGCGGTGGCCGATGTGTACAGACCGGAGTGGGAGCGGTATGTCACCTTCGCCAGGAAGCGGTCGGCGGCCGCCGGGCTCGACGACGACGCGATCGCCGCCCAGGAGCGAACCATCGCCGCCGGAGATCATCTGGCGGCCAACATGGGTCAGGCGCCGGCCTTGCTCCTCTTCATCGCCGACCCGTCGCGTATGGCCATCACCGACGTCAAGCTCGATCGCGTCTCGATGGTCGGTGGGGCGTCGGTCTACCCCGCGGTGCAGAACACGATGCTGGCGTGCCGGGCCGAGGGCCTCGGTTGCACGTTGACCACGTTGCACTGTTTCCGTGAGGACGAGGTCAAGGCGCTGCTCGGTATTCCCGAGTCGTGGGCCACGGTGGCGCTGGTCCCGATCGGTTACCCGGTCGGCCGGGGTCACGGCCCGATCGCCCGCCAGGGGCCGACGGCGATGGCGTTCGCCGACCGCTTCGGCAGCCCCTGGACGCGGTAGGGACGAGGCTCGGTATCACCCTCTGCGAACCGATCCGAAGCCCGGGATCGTAGAACGACCAAGCCTCACCTCAACCGACGTAGGAGGGATCATGTCCCGTCAGAGCAGGTCGTCCACTGTTTCGAAACTCCATCGAGCGTTCCTCGTGCTGCTGATCGCGCCCCCTGATCGCCGCCGCGTGCAGTACCACGTCCGCCGCGACCGACGATGCGGGCAGACTCGTGTCGGCCGACGCCGATCCCGAATCGGAACCCGGCGACCCGGGCGACTACTCGGGCGACGACTCGGCCGGAGCAGGCGACAGCGATCCGGGCGGGTCCGGCGGCGGATTCGGTGTCGGGGACCGAC
>CBDCGP010000004.1:0-17495 GCA_965216655.1 Acidimicrobiales bacterium | reverse complement strand
CTGTTCGACGATTATTGACGCCCGACGTGGGTTTCGACTGCGGCAAAGCGCCTCAAACAGCGGGATTCGACACCTTCGGATTGGTGAACGACAGGACCCCGTGGACAGGCGGTGCCGAGTCCAATACCATCGGTGGATCACCTGGGTGAAGGGACCCAATCCGATCCCCATCGACAGGACTCCCCGGATTGAGTAAATTACACTGACACGTGGCTGAAATACCACTGAAATACAGTCTCTGGCTCGATACCCGCTCGACCAGAGCACGAGATACTGGTTCTTAACAGTCTGATTGACTAAACTTAAACAAGGACCAGCACGGAACCAGACGGATCGGCGGAGATCACGCGCATGACCATCCAACTCATTATCGGCATCATGATAGGTCTACTCATCGGTGCCATCGGTATGTGGTTGCTCGACCGCCGCCACCAGGCGATTACCAAAAAGCTGGTCGAAAGCCGCCGCAAGATCGAGCGTCAGCGGACCCAGGCCGTCAACGATCTCTTCGCCCTCCGGGCCGAAATCGAGGATCCCAACTACGTCGCTCCGAATCAATCGCCGAGTCAGCCGGTCCATGTCGGTGCCGTCGATCCCAAGGTTGCCGACGAACTCGCCAACCTGCGCAGCCTGATCGCTCGGGCCGACGCCGCGCTCACGGCGGCCCGCCGCAAGCGCGACGAGCACGAGGCCGAGATCAGCCACCTCCGCACGATGCTCGACGGGCGCTCGAACGGCAACGTGATCGATCTGCGGGCCCAGGACCGGGCCAAGAGCGCCGGGGGGCTTGCACTCTAGAACCGGCCGAGAACACCGGCACCGAAGGGCCCCGACCGGGGTTCTTTGTGCTTTTGGGCGATGCTGTCCTTTTTGCGTGGTGCCATCCGCCGCGCTCCTACAGTGTGTGCGAGGAACACGCAGGTGGCCGTCATCGGTCGCCGTGCTGGAAGGGAAGAAATGACTCGAACCGTTGCTGTGCTCAACCAGAAGGGTGGTGTCGGTAAGACCACCGTCGTGCTCGGCTTGGCCTCCGCGGCGTGGGCCGCAGGGCACCGAACCCTGGTCGTCGATCTCGACGCTCAGGCGAACGCCACGTGGGCGCTCGGCGTCGACCCCTCCGTCGAGAACCTCGGAACCGGCGACGCCATCAAGGCGAACCGGTCAGGGGCGGCGGCGGACATGATCGTGCGTTCCGGCTGGGGCGACGACATCTGGCTGTTGCCCGCCGCCGGTGATCTGACCGACCGGGACGCCGATGTCCGGCGCGAGACCACGGCCGCCCGACTCGCCCGAGCACTCGAAGGGGTGACCACCGGGTTCGACCTGACGCTGATCGACTGCGCGCCGTCGCTTGGTATGAACACCACATCGGGGCTCGTGGCCGCTGACGCCGCCCTCGTGGTCGTCGAGCCGACGGTCTTCGGCCTCCGCGGAATCGGACCGGTGCTCGATCTGATCGATGATGTGTGGACATTGCACAATTCGAAGCTCGACCTTGCGGGCGTCATCCTCAATCGGGTGCCCGCCATCTCCAGCGACGCCGAGCTGCGAGTGGATGAGCTCCACAAGCTGGTCGTGTGCCGCAAGGCGGTGTGGCATCCGGCCATTCCGCAGCGGGTCATGGTCAACAGGGTTCATGGTGATCGCTCGCCCATCCACGCCTTCGGCGCCGCGGGCCGGGAACTGGCCGACGTGTTCGACGCGCTGTTCAAGCGTTTGCGCCGCAACGTCAACTAATGTGAGCCACCTGTGCATGTTGTAATCGTTGGAGCCGGCGAGGTCGGCGGCTATCTCGCAGAGCGGCTCGGGTCCGAAGGCGTCGACGTCGTGGTCATCGAGACCGACTCCGCCCGCGCCGCGGCGTTGTCGGCCGACCTCGACATACAGGTGATAAACGGCAGCGGTACCCGCCCCGGCAACCTCGTCGAGGCCGGGATTGAGCGGGCATCCTTGCTGGCCGCCGTCACCCAGATCGACGAGGTCAACCTCGTGGCCTGCATGCTGGCCAAGGAACACGGCGTGAAGACCACGGTGGTCAGGGTCGAGGACGACGATCTCCGAGGCGAGCAGGGCACGAAACTGCTGCGCCGGGTGGGAGCCGATGTCGTCATCGACCCCGATGCGGAGACCGCGGATGAGATCCTGGAGCTCGTCCACGCCAACGGCGCCGACGAGTTGTATCCGATGGCCGACGGCAAGTTGGTGGTCGTCGGAGCGTTCGTCACGGAGAACTCCGAGCTGGCCGACATGTCGCTCGAGGAGATCGGTCGAACCCGCGACGATTTTGTCTGTGGGGCCATCACCCGGGGCGAGGAGACGGTGATTCCGGGCGGCGACCAGGTGCTGAGACCTGGCGATCATGTCCGCCTTCTGTGTCGGGCCAACGCTCGCCGCAAGGTGTTGCGGCTTCTCGGTGCGGAGTCGAAACGGGTGCGACGCGCCATGGTTCTCGGCGGCGGCGCCGTCGGGTCGCGGGTCGCCGAGCGTCTCGAATACGAGGGCGTCGAGGTGGTGCTGATCGAGCGGGAGCTCCGCCGAGCGAGGGTGCTCGCCCAGAGGTTCCGCCACGTCAAGGTCGTCCAGGGGGATGTGACCGACACCAACCTGCTCCTCGACGAGTCGGTGGCCGAGATGGATGTGGTGGTGGCGGCCACGGGTGAGGACGCGGCCAACGTGTTGGCCTGCGTGTTCGCCATGACCGAGGGCAAGCCGTTCACGATCGCCGTGCTCCATCGCCTTGCGCTGCTGCCACTGGTCCGAACACTCGGGATCGACGCCACGCTCAGCCCGCGCACCGCATCGGCCAACGCGGTGATTCGACATCTGCGAGGCGGGGCAACCGCAGTGGCCACGTTCCTGGAGGGCGACATCGAGGTCGACGAGATCAAAATCACGTTCGGCAGCGACGCCGACGGCTCGCTCATCTCCGAACTCGACATCCCAGAGGGGCTCCTGCTCGGCGCGGTCATCCGTCCGGGGCACGAACCCGTGATCGCCCGGGGTGGAACCGATCTGGAAGCCGGTGATCACGTCGTGGTGTTCGGGCGGCCGGCTTCCCTGGCGGCGGCCAAACCGATCTTCGCTCGATGAAGAACGGGATCAGGCGACCGAGCCTCATCGCCCAGATAATCGGCTTGACCCTGGCGTTCTCCGGTGCCGGCCTGGCACTGTCGGCTCTGGTCGAGATCGTCTACGGGAACTCCGGCGACTGGCGTATCCTCGGCCTGCTCGGGCTGGTCACGTCGGCGGTCGGCTACGCCCTCAGGATCTTCACCTCGGTACCCGACCGTATTCTGCGACTCGACGTGTTCGTCTCGGTCACCTCGTCGTGGTTGGCCATGGCGGTGGTCGGCACCCTGCCCTATCTGGCGACCGGGGCGATAACGAGTCTCGACATGGCGCTGTTCGAGTCGATGTCGGGATTCACGACCACCGGCGCAACCGTCCTCCAGGCCGCTGACGATCCCACGGTTTTCGACGCCTCGGTCGGACTCCTCTTCTGGCGTTCGGTCACGCAGTGGCTGGGCGGCATGGGCGTCATCGTTCTCGTCGTCGCCGTGCTCCCGTCGGTGGGGAGCTGGGGAATGGGTCTGCTCGAGGCCGAGGCCCCCGGCCCCACCGGTGAACGGCTGACGCCCAGGGTGACCCACACCGCCCAGCATTTGTGGGCCTTCTATGTGGGGTTCACCCTGCTGACCGTCATCGGGTACCTGGCCGCCGGCATGAACCTCTACGACGCCGCCAGCCATTCCCTCACCACCGTTTCAACCGGCGGGTTCTCCCGCTACACGCTGTCGATCGCCCACTTCGAGTCGACCGCGGTGGAATGGGTGGCGATTGTCGCCATGTTCGTGGCCGGGAGCAGTTTCACGCTGCTCTATCGGCTCGTGCGAGGTAAGCCCGGGCCGCTACTGCGCTCGGTCGAGTTCCGGTTCTACGTCGCTCTGGTGGCGGTCGCCACCGGATTGGTCTGGTTCTCGTCGGGGGAGCCGTTCTCGACGACCGGCATGCGGAACGCCCTCTTCACCGTGACGTCGATCGTGTCGACGACCGGATACGGCACGGCTGACTTCGTCGGAGTCTGGGAGCCACCGGCCCAGGCCGTTCTGCTGCTTCTCATGCCGATCGGGGCCATGGCCGGATCGACGGCCGGCGGAGTGAAACTGGTTCGCGTCCTCGCCGTGGCCAGCCTGGCCCACCGGGAGGCACTCGCTCAGCTCCATCAGAAGCTGATCCGGCCGGTGAGGGTCGGGCATACGCTCATCGACGACCGGGTGGTCAACCGGGTCGTAGGATTTCTGGTCCTCGTACTGGCCGCCTTCGGCGGCAGCGGTCTTCTGATCGCCCTGACCGGCGAGGATGTCGTGACGGCGTTCTCGGCCTCGGCCACCACACTCGGCAATGTCGGTCCCGGCTTGGGTGATGTCGGGCCTCGGAGCGACTTCGCCGGCTTGACGGTGTTCGCACGGCTCGTCGCAATCGTCAACATGCTGCTCGGACGGCTCGAGATCTACCCGGTGATGCTGGCGTTGGTCAAACTTCCGATCCCGCGGGCCAGACCGTTGATGGCCCGGCTGTTCCGCCAGAGGGAGAGTGTGTACGTCGACGCCTGAGTCGCCCACGCCCCCGACCCCGCCCAACCCACTCGAGCTTTTGTCCGTCCACGACCCGTTCGGGGGTCGTCGACGAGCAAAACTTCAGGGGCGGCACTGGTTCACACTAGGTTTGCTGCGGTGAGAGAAAACACACTCAAGACAGCATGGCGCAACGGGTCCACGACAATCGGGCTCTGGTTCGCAACCGGCGACCCGGTTGCGGCCGGATCGCTCGGCGAGATCGGATACGACTATGTCTGCCTCGATCTCCAGCACGGCCTGCTCGACTACGCCGACGTCGTACCCACCCTCGCCGCGCTCGGCTCTTCGCCCAGTGTGCCGCTGGCTCGCGCTCCCTGGAACGAGCCGGGCATCATCGGCAAGCTGCTCGACGCCGGCTCGATGGGGGTGATCATACCGATGGTCAACAGTCCGGCGGAGGCCGAAGCGGCCGTGTCGGCCTGCCGCTATGCCCCTCTGGGATCGAGGAGCTGGGGCCCGACCAGGGCCGCGTCGGCCCTGCGTGATCCGAGTGGCGGTGCCTCCGCCCGTGACGGGTACCACGAGGGCGCCAATCGGGAGATCGCCTGCATTCCGATGATCGAGACGAAGGCCGCGGTCGACGATCTGGAGGCGATCCTCGACGTCGAGGGTATCGACGCCGTCTACGTCGGGCCGGCCGACCTTGCGATCAGCTACGACCTGCCTCCGGCCTCCGATCACCCGGACTCCCCGGCCTACCAGGAGGCGCTGGCCAAGATCGTGGAGGTCTCGAGATCGCGGGGTGTGGTGCCCGGTATCCACACCGTTCCCGAGATGGTCGAGCATCGCCGCCGGCAGGGATTTCAGATGATAACGGCCACCTCGAACCTGTTGGCTCAGCTCGCCGGCGCCCGCCGGTCCCTCGCGGTGGCTCGAGGTGAGGCCGACGGCGACGTCGGAGGCTCGATGTACTGACGTTGTGGCGTTCGATGAGCGGTGAGCAGCTCAGCCGAGCGACCAGTCGACGGGCTCCCGACCTGCGGCGACGAGGGCCTCGTTGATCCGGGAGAACGGCCGAGACCCGAAGAAACCCCGGTGAGCGGCCAGCGGAGACGGGTGCGCCGACTCGACGACGAAGTGCCGGCTCGAGTCGATCAGCTCCTTCTTGCGGCGGGCGGCAGATCCCCAGAGGACGAAAGCCACCATCTCGTCCTTGGCCGAAACGGCTTTGATGACCTCGTCGGTGAACGTCTCCCAACCACGCTTCTGATGTGATCCGGCGTTGCCCCCGCGTACGGTCAGCGTGGTGTTCAACAGGAGCACGCCCTGTTCGGCCCAACTCGTCAGGGTGCCGTGATCGGGGCGGGGGATTCCGAGGTCGGACTCCAGTTCGGTGAAGATGTTGACGAGCGACGGGGGAGCGGGCACGCCGGGACCGACGGAGAAACAGAGCCCGTGGGCCTGGCCCGGTCCGTGATACGGGTCCTGGCCGAGGATGAGCACCTTCACCTGTTCGAACGGCGTCAGGTGCAGGGCGGCGAACACCTCATCGTGGGGAGGGTAGACGGGGTACCGGGACCGCTCATCGTGGACGAACTGCTGCAGCTCGGACCAGTACGGCTTGTCGAACTCGGAGCGAAGGATGGGGTTCCAGTCTGTCTTCGTCACGGTCACACCCTAGGTGCGGCGTGGAGCCGCAAGACCTCGTTGGAAAATTCTTGGCCAATGGATGACGGTTTGGGGTCCGGTTTGACGGCTGTGAACCTACCCTCGAATGCCGTGAAGCCGAGTTGGGTGAGGATCAGATGGGCGGCCGTCGTTGCCGCGGCAACGCTGGTTGTCGCGTGCTCGCCGTCGGATGCCGGCCCGGCCTCGGAGTCCGCCGTGGGCGAGGTGGAGGCGGCACCGGTTACCACCGCTTCGGTCGCCGATCTCGCGGCCGTACCGGGGCCCGACGAGATGATCGATGAACTGCTGTCGACGCTCAGCGTCGAACAGAAGGTGGGGCAGCTGCTCATGCCGGTCCTGGCCGGTACCGAAGCCGCCACGGCCGATGCCACGGCCGCCACACTCAACCGACGGATTTCGGGGCTCGACCACCCGGCCGACATCGTCGAGGCCTTTCATCTGGGCGGGGTGTTGTACCTCGAGGACAACGTCGAATCCGCCGATCAGGTTCGGGAGTTGTCGAGCGGGTTGCAGGAGGCCACCCGGGCATCGGGTGCTCCGGGCCTCCTGATCGCCGTGGACCAGGAGGGCGGCCGGGTCAACCGGATCACCGATCAGGTGACGGTCTTTCCGGCGGCGTCCGATCTGGCCGGCAGTGTCGATGCGGTCACCGAAGCCGCCTACGTGACCGGTCAGCAGCTGCAGCGTCAGGGCATCAACGTGGTGCTTGCGCCAGTGGCGGACGTCGTGTTGCCCGGCCGTACCGGGTTCATCGGCGATCGCTCCTTCGGCGACGACCCGGAGTTGGTGGCCGACATGGTGTCCGGGTCCATCGTCGGACTGCAGCAGTCGGGCGTTGCTGCGGCGGTCAAACACTGGCCCGGCCATGGCGCCACGAGCACCGACAGCCATCTCAGCCTCCCCGAACTCGACGTCGACCGCGCCCAGTGGGCCTCCCGGGAGCGTGTGCCCTTCGACGCCGCCATCGACCGGGACGTGGCGATCGTGGTCGTCGGCCATCTCGCCGTGCCCGGTCTCGACGAGTCCGGATCCCCGGCGACGTTGTCGACCGTGATCATCGACGACCTCCTCAGGCAGGAGCTCGGATTTGACGGGGTCGTCATGACCGATGCCCTGAACATGGGTGCCGTCGGTCAGTTCGACTCGGGGCAACTCGCGGTCGACGCCATCGTGGCCGGAGCCGATGTCCTGCTGGTCCCTCCGGACCTGGCCGCTGCCTACGATGCGTTGAACGCAGCGGCGGCCGACGGCGTGCTCGCACCGGATCGCCTCGATCGGTCGGTGCGGAGGGTGCTCACACTCAAGTACAAGCTCGGCCTACTGCCCGGGCAGACCGATCGCTGACCCCGAGACCCGAACGGATCTTCGCCGGGAGGCCTGAACCCGCCGGACAGGTCGGATTACTAGGTGCCGGCTCCAATCGACGTCGACGTCGTGGCCGAGGTCGTGGGCGTCGACGTCGACGATGTGGAATCGGTCGTCGATGTGGAGTCAACGGTGGTCTCCGTCGTCGACGTGGACTCCGTGGTCGTGGTGCCCGTTGTGCCGACCGTGGTGGCCGCGGTCGTGGAGGGGGCTCTCGTCGTCGGCGGGGGGCTGATCGACTCGACGGCGGACGTCGACTCCGGTGGAATATCGGACGGCTCGCCCGGTCCGATGGGGAGCTTGGCCAGCGGCGAGCGGATCTTCGGACCGATCTGGGGCCCCGACGGGATCGTCGTCGAGCTCGGCGGCGTTTCGGTGACCTCGCTGATCTCGGCGTCGCCTCCGACGTCGGACTCGACGGTCATCGCCTTGAACGCCAGGGGTGCAACCACTGCAAGCGCCGTCACCGTCGACAATGACAGCGCAAGCAGGAACCGGCTGCCGCCGGTGTTCTCGTCAGGGCGTTGCAGATACATGGCGAATCAGGTCGGGCTGGGCGGATGCGGCTGACTCCTGTCTGTTTTCTATCTGAATAGTGCGAACGATGTGGGTCTGCGGGATAAATCGCCCACGATCAAATTCGCCTACGGGCTACGTAGCGTGAATGGTCAACCACTCTCGGTAGATGGAAGCGGCGATATCGAGCTGATCGACGTCGACCCACTCATCGGCTTTGTGAGCCTGATCGATCGAGCCGGGGCCGAAGATCACGATGTCGGCTTCGAGGTCGTTATAGGCAAGGGCGTTGGTGCCGTAGCTGGCGATGTCCGCCGCGTTACCGCTCAGGGCGACGAGTTCCTTGACCAGATCGCTGTCGGCGGAACGGTAGAAGCCGGGCATCACCCGGTCATACATCTTCGAGACCTCGACCTTCGTCGGTGCCGCCGCATCGGTGACCAGCTCACGCAGCTGATCGAACATCGACTCGGTGTCCTCACCCGGTGCCACTCGGCGGTCGCCGAAAATCGTACACCGGTCGGGAATGATGTTGCGGGCCAGCCCACCTTCGATGGCGGTGACCGCGAGGGTGCCGGTGCCCACCTCGGTGGGGGCCTCACCGGCGACCAGGCGCTCGTGTTCGGCCTCGAGCGCGGCCACGACCCGCGACGCGGCGACGATGGCGTTCTGCCCGAGATGCGGTTTGGACGAATGGGCGGCCGCCCCGAGAACCGTCACCTCGAGGCCGAGGCCGCCCTTGTGGCCGTAGACCGGGGCGCACAGCGTCGGTTCCGCCACCACGATCTCGTCGACCGGAAGATCACGGTCGAGGAACCGCTGCTGGAGAGCGAATGCCCCGGGGAAGCCGCCCATCTCCTCGCTGATGCTTCCCACCAGCAGCAGGTCGGGGCCGAGCTCCAGGTTCTCGGTCTTCAGTGACTCGAGCAGCTCGAGAATCACGGCGAAGGTGGCCTTGGTATCGACGCTGCCCCGGCCGTGTACCCGTTCGTCGGTCGGACGGGCGTCGAAGGGGTCATCCGGCATGTGTTCGACGCCGACGGTGTCGAGATGGACATCGACGCAGACCGTGTGGGGCGGGGTCTGGCCTTGCCTCGATCGTGAGCCCTGGAAATGGCAGTAGACGTTGGGCCGCCCCTCGATGACCTCGTCGAGGGTGACGTCCGCACCGAACCGGTCGGCCTGTTCCCCGATCCAGCGGGCCAGATCGCCCTCGCCTCCCGGACCCGATTTGGATCCGGCGTGGTCCGGATTCACGCTGTTGATACCGACCAGCTCCGACAACAGTTCGACCCGCCGAAGTCGAGACGGGGAGTTCGCTGGTTCGATCCGGGAGTTGGAGCTCATGGCACAAACCCTACTTCGCCCGGCTGCGGCCGAGCCAGAGGCCGACGCCGAGACGACGACGCCGGGGCCGAGAGCGGGCCGGCGAGCGCTACGGTGGCGGGATGGGATCGGAGCCCGACGTCGAGGCCGATGAGCCGACCGAGGAAAAGCGGCAGTGGCGAACCAGGGCCCGGGCCGAGCGGTCCGGGCGAGACGTCGACCACGGCGGATTCTGCCGATCGCTCGCCCGGTTTCTGGCCGAGAACGTGCCTGCCGGTCGCCGTGTCGTCGTCTATCAGGCGATGGGGGACGAGGTCGACCTCGGATCCCTCGTCGATTCGCACCCGGATCCGACCCGCCGATACGCGGTCACCCGCACACCCGATGCGGGCCTGGTCCTCACCGTGCATCCGTGGGGCGGCCCGCAGGAACGCCACCCCTACGGCTATGACCAGCCGACCGCCGACAGCCCCCGGGTCGCCGATGACGACATCGGCGCGGTGCTCGTACCCGCACTCGCGTACGACCGGGCCGGCTCGCGGCTCGGTAGGGGTAAGGGCTACTACGACCGGTTCCTGGCCCGGCTCCCGACCTCATGCCTACGGGTGGGAATCACCGGCGACTACCTGGTCGACCGTCTCCCGACCGGGCCGCACGACGTGCCGATGACCCATCTCGCGTTCAGCGATCGGGTCAGCCCGGTCGGTCGTGACGAGGGCGGTGGCGGCTGAGCATCAGCGTTTGGCGGCGGCGAGGTCGGCCAGGACCGCGGCGCCATGCCCGCCGGGGTCCGACACCTCGTAGCTCTTCACGATCATTCCGTCGGGATCGATCAGGTAGCTGATCCGTTGGGGGTAGTCGGCGAACTTGTCGTCGGGATCGCGCAGAACCTCATAGGTGGCGCCGACCGATTTGTCGGTGTCCGAAAGCAGGGGAAACGGGAATCCGTTGGTCTCGGCGAACGCACGATTGTCCTCGGGTGTGTCGAAGGAGATCCCGAGAATGTCACAGCCGGCCTCCTCGAACTGCGGGGCCTGATCACGCAGGCCCCGTCCCTGAAGCGTTCAACCGGGGGTCGCCGCCTTCGGATACCACCACACGAGCACCCAGCGCCCACGGTGGTCCGAGAGCGACACTGGATTGCCATGTTGGTCGTCGAGGGTGAACTCGGGGGCTTCCGTCCTGGCTTCGAGCATGGTTGAGGTTACCGGCGGAAAGGTGGTCGGCGACCCGCCGGGCGGGGCACAATGGGTCACATGTCCGATCTCGACACCCTCCAGGGAACCGATCAGACCGTCGATCCGGCGCTGTCCGAGCCGATGCTCGAAGACGGCGACCACGAGCGGTTCTCGCACTACGTCCGCAAAGACCGCATTGTGCCGAGCGCGATCGAAGGCACACCGGTGGTGGCACTGTGCGGGAAGAAGTGGGTACCGACACGGGATCCGAAGCGATTCCCGGTGTGTCCCGAGTGCAAGGAGATCTACTCGCAGATGAAGGGCGACGGCTGATCATCGGCCGACGCGTCCCGTGACCCGCCCACGAATCCTGCTCGACTGCGATCCGGGCCACGACGACGCCGCAGCGATGGTGGTGGCCGCCCACTACGGCGACCTGGTCGGAGTCACGACGGTGGGCGGCAATGCGCCCCTGGTCGATGTCACCACCAACGCGCTGCTCACCGCCCAGATCTTCGGTCTCGACGTCGACGTCCATCCCGGCTGCAGCCGTCCGCTCGTCGCCGAGCCGCTGCATGCTCCCGAGGTGCACGGCGTTTCCGGATTCGCCGGCCCGTCGCTTCCCGAGCTCCGCCGCTCGCCGTCGGACGTCGGCGCCGTCGAGTACATCATCGAGACGGTGCGGGCCGAGGACGGCTTGTGGCTTGTCCCGACCGGGCCCCTGACCAACATCGCGATGGTGCTTCGGCTGGCCCCCGACGTTGCGGGTCGCGTGGCCGGGATCAGCTTCATGGGTGGTTCGGCCACGACGGGGAACCGTACCGCCACCGCCGAGTTCAACGCCCTCGTTGATCCCGAGGCGGTCAAAGTGGTGATCGACTGCGGAGCCCGGATCCTGATGTCGGGGCTGGACCTGACCCGCCAGTTCGTCGTCGACGATCACCTCGCCGACGATCTCGCGGCGATCGGCTCCACCGGTGCGACGGTGCTGGCCGACCTGATACGGGCCTACCTCGATGCCGCCGAGGGGCGCGGGCTTCCTCGCCGGGGCGGGCTGCATGACCCGTGCGCGGTGTTCGCGGTCACCCACCCCGATGCGGTGGAGCGCACAGCACGTCTGATCGACATCGAACTGACCGGGTCCCTCACCAGGGGCATGACGGTGGTCGATCAGCGCCCGACGACCGCCGACCGTGCAGCCGCCGGAAATGTGGACCACTGCCACACACTCGACCACGAGCGATGCCGCCGATTGTTCATCGACGCCGTCGCCGCCCTCGGCGGAGCTCCCGAGCCAACTCTGTGACGCCTACGACCCGTCAGGGGGGTCGTCAGCGTCACGAGGTTCGGCCGCGCCGACATCGGCGTAGCCGTTGGGGTGGCGCGACTGCCAGTTCCACGCGTCGTACAACATGACCTCGAGGTTGCGGTCGGCCCGCCAGCCAAGGTTCTCGTTGGCCTTCGACGGATCGGCGAGTGAGGTGGCGATGTCGCCGTCGCGGCGGCCGACGACCTCGAAGGGGATCGATCGGCCGCTCACCTGTGCCGCGGTCTTGATCACCTCGAACACCGACGATCCCGTGCCGGTGCCCAGGTTGAAGGCTTCACATCCCGTGTCGAGGTGCTCGAGAGCCGCCAGATGGCCCTCCGCGAGGTCGAGGACGTGGATGTAGTCACGAACACCGGAGCCGTCGGGGGTATCCCAGTCGGCGCCGAAGACGTTGACGTGTTCGCGTCGTCCGACCGCCACCTGCATGACGAACGGAACCAGATTGTTGGGCGGACCGAGCGGATCCTCGCCCATCTCACCGCTGGCGTGGGCGCCGATCGGATTGAAGTAGCGGAGCAGGCTGATGCGCCACCGACGATCGGACTCGGCCACGTCACGACAGATCTCCTCGATCATCAGCTTGGTCCGGCCGTAGGGATTGGTGGCGCCTGTACGTGCGGTCTCGGGGATCGGGAGGATCTCAGGGTCGCCGTACACCGTCGCAGAGGAGGAGAAGACCAGGTCGAAGACCTCGTGGTCACGCATGACCTCGAGCAGGTTCAACGTCGACACGATGTTGGTTCGATAGTACTCGAGGGGCATCGCCACCGATTCCCCGACCGCCTTGAGTCCGGCGAAATGGATGACCGACGTGATCGGATGCCGGGCGAAGACCCCGTCGAGTGCCTCAGCGTCGGTGAGGTCGACCCGGTGGAAGGCCACGTCACGCCCCGAGAGGCGCTGAACCGTCTCGACGGCGGCCTCCGAACTGTTGGTCAGATTGTCGGCGATCACCACGTCATGACCGCGTTCGGCCAGAACGACGGCGGTGTGGCTTCCGATGTAACCGGCACCGCCGGTCACGAGCACCGTGTTGTCCATGCTGTTCCAATCGGCCGCAGATGGTGGGTCTTCAAACGGCTGCTGCGAACTCGGGCCGTCACTGATTACGATAGTGCTCCTCCGACCGATCCAGAGGACGACGAACTGCATGACATACAGCGCAGGTCAACAGCCGCCCGGCTGGTACCACGCACACGGCGACCCGACCGGCACCCAGCGTTATTGGGACGGCACGGCCTGGGTGGGCACCCCACAACCGGGCCCGGATTCGCCGATTGACGACGCGGTCAACGTGGCTCTTCCCATTCCCCGGATGGCGGCGCGCGTCATCGACTGGGTTCTGTGGCTGGCGATCCGAGCCGGTGCCGCGGCCTTCGTCGGCTACGTGGCCGGCAGCGATTCGGCCGACACCTGGCTCGACCGGGCGCTGATTCCCACCCTGGGAGTGATCCTCATTGCCGTCTACGAGCTGTCGATGGTGGCTCGATCCGGAGCGACGGTCGGCAAAATGGCGCTGGGACTCGAGGTGGTGAACGCCGACGGCTCGACCGTGGATCTGTCAACGTCGATGCTGCGGATCTTCCCGTTGCTGGTGGTGGGGCTGGCCGAGGCGTTCTTGTTCGGGCTCACCTGGTGGGTCACGGCGCTCGGTCTGGTGGCCGTGCTCGCCGTGGTCGTCTACGCCTTCGTGGCCCTGTTCACCGACCCGACCCGACGCACACCGTGGGATCGTCTGGCCGGCACCCTGGTGGTCCGCCGACAGCCGGTAGACTGAGCATCATGACTCGTCCAAAGGCCGGAAGCAGGGTGGGCGGCGGGCCGCCCAAACGTGAACCGGTTGGTCCCCCGGACCTGCCGTCGATGCGGGAACGTCGCCCCATCGTGTTCTGGGTGGTCGTCCTGGCCGTGGCGGCCATGGTTTTGAGCACGGTCGCCGGCACTCTGAGTGTGATTCTCTGAGCAAGCCGCCATCATTGGAAAAGACATCTAGGTGCGACGGGACGGAGCCCGTCGCCTCGAGTTTCGGCTATGGGGCCGAAACTCCAGAATTTGACGCAACGTTGAGAGTTTCAGTCACACCAAGGAATCTAGTACCGAGGAGTTCGATGCCAACCTTCAAGTCGGGAGACCGAGTTGTCTATCCCCACCACGGGGCCGCGGTGATCATAGACACCGAGACCCGTGAGGTGAACGGCGAAAAGAAGAAGTACTTCGTGCTCCAGGCGGTGCACGACAACCTGACGGTTCGCGTTCCTGTCGACATGGTGGAGGAGGTCGGCATGAGGATGCCGATCAGCGAGACCGATGTCGAGGATCTGTTCGACCTGCTCAGCATGAAAGACGTTCGGGAACCGGCCAACTGGAGCCGCCGGTTCAAGAACCATCAGGAGAAGCTGAAGTCGGGCGACGTGTATCAGGTGGCCGAGGTGGTCAGGAATCTGGCACTGCGTGAGAAGTCCAAGGGTCTCTCCGCCGGCGAGAAGAGCATGTACACGCGGGCCCGCAAGGTGCTCGTCTCCGAGCTGTCGTTCGCGCTCGATGTGAGCGAGGACGACGCCATGGACAAGGTCGAGGCCCAGCTCGCCTGAGTCCCGCTACGGCGGTCGCGGTCAGGGCCTACAGCCCGAGTAGGGCGAACATGGAGGCCGGTGGTTCGTCGCGGCCGGCGGCCAGCAGCCGGGCCCGGTCGATGTTGACCTGATCGAAGCGACGGTCGGTCCAGCCGTCCCACGGTCCCGCCGGCAGATCCTCTGCGCTCGCCGCGCCACCGCAGGCTCTCAAATAGGCGATCAGATCCTCCACGTCGGCCGCTCCGCCGACCGGGCCGTGGCCCGGTACAACGGTGACGCCGGCCTGGGCCAAGCCGGTCAAGCCGGTGATCCACTCCGCCGGGTAAGCGTCGTAGCCAAGCGGCGTCACACCGAACGAGGCGAACGCGCCGGCGAAAACGACGTTGGCCGACTCGACGAAGGCGACGAGGTTTCCGGCCGACTCGCCGGTGAGTGGATCAAGGGCGATGGCCCCGGTGAGCTGGGCCCGTTCCGTCACGGTGTGGGTGATCGGACGGGTGGAGAACTCGTCGTGATACGCACCGGCGAGCTCCGGTAGCAGCGCCCGAAAGGCCTGCAGGTTTGCGGGTGCATCGAGTTGGGCGCTCGTCACGTCGGTCCCGTAGAACGCGGCCGACCAGAAGGTGCCGCTCCCTCCGGTGAAGGCCACCCGGCTCGATGAGATGACGACCCGTTTTATGGGAAGGCCGAGTTCGCCGGCGAGCCGGTCGATGGCCTGCACGGTCACCTCGGCCTGCTCGGGCGTGGCGGTCGTGTCGATCACCGTCAGACCGTCGGCGTCGATCACGAGTCCGACGTTCGAGTTGCCGAAACGCGGCTCGGGGTGGGTGAAGGCGTAGACACCTTGCCCCAACTGGACCAGGTTGGGCTCGACGGCCATTTGAGCGATCCTAGCCCGGCGAGCTCGGCAGGCATTCGGTCGTTCCGGGTAACCGCCCCGTTCCCGGCGGTGCCCGGCCACGAAGTAGGGTGGTGGTAGTCCGTACCTTCGAGGAGTCGCCAACGATGTCCGACTACGCCCCGCCGATCGCCAACATCGAGTTCGTGTTGCGTCATGTCGTCGATCTCGACGAACTGGTCGGCCACGGCCCGTTCGAGCACATCGACTCGGAGACGATGTCGATGGTCATCGGCGAGGTCGGCCGCTTCATCGCCGACGTGATCGCCCCCATCAACCAGGACGGCGACCAGATCGGCGCCACCTGGAACGACGGTGAGGTTTCCCTTCCCGACAGCTTCCGGTCGGCCTACGACCAGTTCGTGGCGTCGGGGTTCGGTGCGGTGCCCTTCGATCCGGAATACGGCGGCGGTGGCTTCCCCTGGATCACGGCCATTGCCATCCAGGAGATGCTCACCAGCGCCTGCATGTCGTTCGCCCTGTGTCCGCTGCTCACGCAGGGGGCGATCGATGCGCTGATGCACCATGGATCCACCGAACAGCGCCAGGCGTACCTGCCGAAGATGCTCACCGGCGAGTGGACGGGCACGATGAACCTCACCGAGCCTCAGGCCGGTTCCGATGTCGGCGCGTTGACCACGAAGGCGGAGCCCGTCGGCGACGGCTCGTTCCGGCTCAGCGGTCAGAAGATCTTCATCACCTATGGCGAGCACGATCTGGCCGAGAACATCGTGCATCTGGTGCTGGCCCGCACGCCGGGCGCCCCTCCAGGAACGAAGGGCATCTCGATGTTCCTCGTTCCGAAGTACCTGCTGAACGACGACGGGTCGTTGGGGGAGCGCAACGACGTGTCGTGTGTCTCCATCGAACACAAGCTCGGTATCCACGGCAGCCCCACCTGTGTGCTCAGCTTCGGCGACAACGACGGCGCCATCGGCTGGCTGATCGGCGACGAGGGTGCCGGCATGCGCAACATGTTCACGATGATGAACAACGCCCGGCTGTCGGTGGGTCTTCAAGGCTTGGCGATTGCCGAGCGGGCCTACCAGCAGGCGCTGGCCTATGCGGTGGAACGGGTTCAGGGCACGGCGGTCGGAGCCGAACCGGGAACCAAGAGTCCCATCATCGATCACGCCGACGTCAGGCGGATGTTGATGACCCAGCGATCCTGGATCGACGCCATGCGTTGTCTCCTCTACGAGAATGCGGCGGCGCTCGACCGGGTGACCGCCGCGACCGACGCCGAGAAACGCCAGAGCCACCAGGAATGGGCCGACCTGCTGATTCCCCTGTCGAAGGGGCTGTGCACCGATCTGGGCAACGAACTCACGTCGCTGGCACTTCAGGTGCACGGCGGCATGGGCTTCGTCGAGGAGACCGGGGTGGCCCAGCACTACCGCGACATCCGTATTGCCGCCATCTACGAGGGCACGAACGGAATCCAGGCCGCTGACCTGGTCGGCCGCAAACTGCCAATGCGGGGCGGCAGCGTGGTGCTGGAACAACTCGATCTGATCGCCGAGCGGGCCAAGTCCCTGACCGAGGTCGATGAGCTGGCGACCTTCGGCCGGAACCTCGATTCGGCGGTGGAATCGGCGCGGCGGGCGACCCGCTGGCTGATCGAGAACGGCATGTCGGATCTCAACGATGCGCTGGCCGCGTCGTCGCCCTACCTTCGTCAGCTCGGCACGGTCGTGTGCGGAGGGCTGATGGCCAAGGCCGCGCTGGCCGCCGTCAACGAAGCCGACGATCCGGACTTCAGCCGGGCCCGAGTCGTGTCGGCCCGGTTCTTCGGGGAACAGCTCCTGCCCACGGCCGAGGGACTCGAGGCGGCCGTGACCGCCGGTGCCGACGACCTCTTCGCTCTCAGCGCCGCCCAACTCCAGTAGCCTGAAGGCACGATCCGGTTCGACGGGAAGCCCACCGGCCACTTGGCGGTTACTGGTCTGACGATCGGACCGCCGCCGGGCGGGCGGAGGAGACCGAACGGTCGATTGGAGAGCAGCTGTGAGTTATGTGATGGCCACCGGTTCACTGCAGGGT
>CBDCGP010000003.1:0-74285 GCA_965216655.1 Acidimicrobiales bacterium | reverse complement strand
TTGTGTCGCAGCTGCGAAACCGCCGTCGGGCCGCCGATGCCGCACTGACCGACGACCCCGACCGGTGGTCCGACCTGGTGCTTCCGGGCCTCCTGGGTGAGGCGCCGTTGACCGAACCCGACGACGTGCCGACGGCCAATCCGTTTGCCGAACCGGACGGCGAGATCTCGATCCCGACGTTGGCCGACATCACGGAGGCGTTCCGCAGCCCCGATCGGGCCGGCTTCATGTTCGAACCGCTCAACCTCGACGGGGTTGGGGGCGAGGTCGTCATCACCGACGCGGTGGCCGAGGAGCTCTCGAGTGCCGGCCCGGTCGATGTGCCGGTCGATCCGGCATTGGCCGCGGAACTCGGGCTCCCGGTCGAGGACGAAGCCACTGCCCTCCGACGACGGGGCGACGTCGGATGCCGAGCGCCCCGCCGGGAAGCGCCGCCGAGAGGCCCGGTTCAGCGCCGCTCCTGAGGCCGGTTCCCGCCAGGCCTCGGCTCGGGCCCGCAACAAGAAGCGATCCAAGGCCCGTCCGATCTACATCGAATCGCTGCTCGACGAGGACGACAATCCAACCAGTGCCATCAACGACTGAGGACGCCCCTGGTTACATCGCGTGGCACCCCACGAGGTTTTGCTGGTCGGCGACCCGTTGGTGGGTCGTCGACCAGCGAAAGGTCGGCGGGCGGCGGAGCGTCGTTTTTCTCCCGTGATGTCGGGCGCCGACCCGCTATCCTGTGATTTCCCAATTCGGGGCTGTAGCTCAGCTGGCTAGAGCGCCTCGGTCGCATCGAGGAGGCCAGGGGTTCGACTCCCCTCAGCTCCACGTGTGAGCTGCGGAGCAGCTCACCCAGAGTTTGGCCGTAGGCCAAACTCGCTGCTTTGCACGATCACCTGGAGATCGTGTCACGTGCGGAGCACGTGACCCTGAGTTTTGGCCTGTAGCCAAAACTCGTCGCTTTGCACGATCACCTGGAGATCGGTCTGGGTCCGGGCTGTGGAGTAGCTCAGCTGGAGGTCGGTCTGGTTCCGGCTGTGGAGTCGCTCGGCTGGAGGTCGGTCTGGAATCTGGGTTCCGACTCACAGTCGTCGTTACGAGGCTAGAGTCGAACCCGAGATGTCGAATCGTGCGACAACGAGGAGGACCACCGTGCATACCGTAATGCTCGAGGATGACCAGGGCACTCGATGCAAGGGCGACCCGACCATCCTGGGGCTCTGACGTGGCTCTCGTCAAGAACATGAGCCGCTTCTGGGTGCCGATACTGCGCGTGACGAGACCCAGGCGGATGCGTCGTTTCCTGGCAGCGTTGGAGCCTCACGACGACACGACGATCCTCGACGTCGGCGGGAATCCGGTCAACTGGGATCTCATCGACGCTCGGGGGAAAATCACCTTGTTGAACCTACCTTCGGCGAATGTCGACGGCGGCACAAAGTACGAGGTCGTGGCCGGCGACGGCACGGACCTCGACTACCCGGACGGATCGTTCGACATTGTCTTCTCCAACTCGACGATCGAGCACGTCGGCTCGCTGGCCAATCAGGTCAGATTCGCCAACGAGGTACGGCGGGTCGGCGACGGCGTGTGGGTGCAGACGCCGGCTCGTGGCTTCTTCATCGAGCCGCACTATCTGACGCCGTTCATCCACTGGCTGCCAAAGACCTGGCAACGGCGGCTCGTGCGGAACTGCACGGTGTGGGGGTTGATTGCCCGGCCGAGCGAGGAGCGGGCGGCGGCCATTGTCGAGGAGCTGCGGCTCCTGACACGAGCGGAGTTTACGGAGCTGTTCCCGGATTGCGAGATCAGGACCGAGCGGTTCCTCGGGATGCCGAAGTCGTACGTTGCGGTGCGAGAGATGCGCGAGACATGACCATCAAGGAACAAGCCCTCCAGCGAGCGGCGGGGTGCTCTCAGGACATCCGACGGATTCGCGTGCTGATGATGTCGGTCAGTGCTATCCGCAGGAACGCCAGATTGCCCGTCGTGTAGCGTCGGGCAAGACGTTTGGGTTCCTGGCCGAGCCGATGGAGCCACTCGAGGCCGGAGCGTTGCATCCACTGCGGAGCTCGGGGGACGGCGCCGGTGAAGACCTCGAAGGATCCCCCGACAGCCACGATGATCGACGGTCCGAGGTCGTGCTGGTGACGAGCGATGAAGTGCTCCTTCCACGGGGACGGCAGCGCGACGAGCACGATGTCCGGCTCAGAGGACCTGAGCCGCTCGATGGCTGCCTCCTCGTCCTCGAGATCCTCGAACCCGTCGACCTCGGCCACGACGCGAGCCCCAGGGAAGTCGATCGCAAGGCGGCGGGTGACCGCCTGGAGGGTCGCGTGGGTGCTCCCGACCAGGGCCACCGCGAGCTTATCGGCGTCGGCATGGGCGAAGAGCGCCATCATCAGATCGGTTCCGTTCAGACGCGGGGTCTCCTGGCCGTGGGCCAGCTTGGCCAGCCACCTGATCGGAACACCATCGCAGCCGACGATCGTCACAGCCTCCAACGCCGAGAGAACGTCGTGGTTGCGGTTCGCCTCGACCACCTTGAGGGCATTCAACGAGAGCGCACCGGTCGCCTCGCCGTGCGTACGCCGCTCGTCGGCGAACGCAACGAAATCCTCCACTCCACCGAGGTTCAAGGGGCACCCGGCAACCACAACGCGCTTCATACGACCTCGTCTCGACCGTGGGACGCCTGTCATGGTAGCGAACCACGTCGGATCGGCCCTACGCTCGTGGCACCGATTCTGCCAATCAGGCCCGGGGGGAACCGGCGATGGGAACAGATCAACCGACAATGAGCGCTGCGAAGCCTATTACCTTGCACATCCTCGTCTCGGACCGGGATGTCGCCTTCGCGCGCCCTATCCTCTCGCACCAGATCGATGTGCTCGGAGCGATGTGCGACGAAGTGCTGCTCGTTGTGAACCGGCCACCGTCGTCCGTGGCGACGTCGGAGCTCGACGCAATCCTCAGCGCCATGCGGGACCGACACCCGAAGACACGTATCCACGAGGTGTCGTACAGCAAGGAGTCGATCGTCAGAGTCAGCCAAACGTACTTCGGGGGTGAGCCCTACCCGATGTTCGACTTCAAGGGCGTGCCGATTCATGCCTATCTCGAGTCGTACTCGGCGGCCCACAACAAGTTCGTCTTCCACAGCCCATCCGACCTGCTGTATGGTGGCTCGGCTGCCGGCTGGGCGGACGTCGCACTTCCGCTTTTCGACGCACCGGATCCGCCGCTCATGGTCGCGCCCCTCGCCGGGCCGCCCCACCCCGGGCCCTACTCGGCAGGAGGAGCTGACGTCTCCAATGCGTATCCCGGCGCCGGCTCGGTCCATCGGCTCACCACATTCCGGGGTCGCTGCCATCTTCTGCGGATGGACCGCTTCGCCCAGTCGATCGCGCCGCTTCCGCTGGTCAAGCCCCCTCGTGGATACGAGACGGTCCTCACCAGCTTCGACGGCCTCCCCCGTGTCGATCATCTGGAGGGCATGATCAGTTGTCGAATGTCCGAGCGGTCCCTCCACCGCCTCGACGTCGGCGGGCCAGGCGCACTCTGGACGCTGCACCCCATCTACAAGTCGGCCAGGTTCGTCAACTCGACGCAGGAGCTCATCGAGATGGTCCGCTCCGGCGCGGTGCCCGCCAGCCAGATCGGCAAGTACGACCTGGTCAAGGAGCTGGACCCTCGTCCGCCCCTCAGGCGACTCGTGAGGGTTCGGCGTTCGTGGACCGGACGGGCGAGCCGGCCTCGACCCCTCTGGTCGTCCGAGATCTGATAGTCATCAACGAGGGATGTTGTGTACGCGCGCCATCCTCCGCCCGTCAGTCGACTCGGGAGGGTTCGACGTGCTGTGACTGGCCGGGCGACCCGGCCTCGTCCTCGCTGGTCGTCCGAGTGCTGACATCCGAGCCAGAGTCGTCGTCATCGGCCCGCGACGCACCCCGGCGGAGCAGCGCGACCCACAAGCCGACCGTGAGGAACGCCTCGGCGACCATCGTCGACACCGCGGCCCCCCGCCACCCGCTTCGCTGGATCAGATACAAGTTGAGGGCGGCATTGAACGATGCGGCGACCACCATGTTAGCCAGACGCCAACCGTGGTCGCCTCGAGCCGTCAGTGCGTTCCCGACGAAGCCCTGCATCGCCTTGAGCGCCGGTAGCAAGGCGAGATAACGGACGACGGCGACGCTGTCCTGGTACTCCTCGCCGAGAAGCCACGGGATCCCTGGAGCCGTCAGGTACATCAGCGCAGCGAGGATGGCCATCGGAGGAAGCGTCGCCAGGCTCATCCTCACGGTCAGCCTCGTCAGGCTCTTCTGCTGGTCGACGCCGCGGCGGAAGAACTCGCCGTACGAACCGGACATCGCGGCCTGGAGCGGTAGCAGACCGAGTGCGACGAACCGGTGTCCAGCCGTATAGTCGGCGTTCTGCGCCGACAGGCCGAACGAGCCGAGCATCACCTTGTCGAGATCTTTGAGCGCCGTCGCCGAGATCTGGTTGGAGGTGAAGGCCAGTCCCGTGCGCACCTCCCTCCACTTCGGGAGTCGGAAGCCGAACGGCAGGTCGAGCGCATTGTCGAGCGACCTCACGGTGACGACGAAGGCCAGGGCAGACGATCCCATCTGCAGCGCGCACCACAGCACCAGTGTCGGCCCCGGCAGAAGCCAGAATACGCCCAGCGCCGCGGCCTTGATCGCGACCGTGCTCCAGCGAATCCTGGCCCCGACGAACGCCTTCCCCGCAGCCTCGCTCGCCATGACGGCACCGGTGGTCAGGCCCGGACCGAGGAGCTCGGAGCCGGCGAGCAGGAAGATGATCGCCACGCTCGAATCGGGAAGCAGCAGCGGCTGAATCGCAGCGAGCGCAATTCCCCCGAGCCCGGCCGCGAGGAGGTGGACCGCGATGCTCGTCTTCCAGAGGGCCTCCGCGTCCGTCCTGGTTGCCACTCCTCGAGCGACGAGATGGTTGATCCCGACCTCGAGTATGGGTGCCATGAGGTAGATGAGCGCGATCGACGACGCATAGATGCCGTATTCGACCCGGGGCAGCTGTCGGGTCAGGACGAGTATCGTCAGGAGGCTGAGCGCCGTCAGCCCGGTCTTCGAGACGAACGCGCCAAGGGAGTTGACGATCAGGCCCCGATTCGACGACTCGAGGGGCTCCGCGGCGTCGTTCGGGTGGCGTCGCGCCCATCGCCTCACCAGTCGAGCAGCCCTTCGAGTCCGTCGGCGGCCCGGCGGACCATCTCCTCCATCGGATAGTCGGCGTATGAGCGCCGCGCCGCTTCAGCCTTCTCGGTGCGTAGTGATCGGTCGCCACAGGCCTTGAGGACAAGGGCGGTCAGGTCGGCGACATCCGGCTCGTCGGCGATGAAGGCCGTGTCGTCGTCGAGATAGTCGAACTCGGGTGCCTGCATCTGACCGCGAGCACCCACGATCGGTACGCCGGCAGCGAAGGAATCGATCACGATGAGGCCGATCTTCCCCGGATGCAGCAGCAGGTCGGCGCGATGGAACAGCGCCGACTTCTCTTCACCGAACTGCGGAGGGAGGTAGTGGGCACCCGGGCGGTCTGCAGCCCAGGCCTCGCAGGTTCCGGCCTCGGGACCTGCACCCGCGATGACGAGCTGCAGGTCGGGCAGGTCCCGCAGCGCCCGGTCGTAGACCTCACATACGAGGTCGGGGCGCTTCGAGCTCTCGAGCCCCCCGATATGGAGCAACAGGGGGCCGTCGCTCAGGCCGAGCCGTTCGTCGACTGCTGTGGCCAGGGCGTCACGCCGCTCGTATGAACTCGCGAGTTCGGCGACGTCGACGGTGTTGCGGACCACGGCGATCGTACTCCGGTCGACGCCGTAGGCGACGAGATCATCCGCTCCTTGATCGGTGTAGACGAGCCAACCGCGGGCCGCCGACGCAAGGGTGCGTTTGTACCAGCGGGCAGCGGCGGACGACGGCGTGCGGTCGACGGAGCCGTGGCCGAAGAACACGACCGGTGGTCCGAGGCCGAGACGGGAGGCGAGGAGCTGGAGTGGAGCGGTCAGGATCTTCGCCTGGAGCTCGACAACGAGCAGATCGACCTTCCGTCGTGACACGATCGGATCGACTATCGCCTCGACCCCACCCAACCGCAGAAACCGGCGGTTCCGGCGGCGGGCCCAGTTCAGGGTCGACTGGTCCTGCCGTCCTCGAAACCGAGCCTCGGGCTGTGAAACCGACAACTCGTAGGTGATGTCGCGGGCCGCGAGGGTGTCGCGCAGGCCAACGTGGAATGCGGTTCGGTAGTGGGGAAGCCAGTTCGCCGCAAACCGGACGGTGCGGTGCCGGCGGCCGGCATCGACAGGCCGCCGAGCCAGGGCCTGAGCCACGCCGAGACCCTGGTGGAACTCCCGCTGGGCACCCACGAGGTCGAAGCGGGCTGTCGACCCCAGTGCTCGTGCCAGCTTGTAGGGCAGACGAAGGGCGACCCGCCGTGGTGTCGATTCCCCGGTCACCATGCGGGCCCGCCAGTGGTTCTTGAACGCCTCCCGCCAACGCTCTCGCACCCACGAACGGGTGATCCGTTCGGAGCCGACGTACTCGACGACGACGGCGCGGTCGTCCCAGACGATCTCGTTGCCGGTGAGGCGAAGCGCAACCGAGAACTGGATGTCTTGACCCCCTCGATTGAATCGGGCGTCGTAGCGCACCCCGCTGGCCCGAACGGCGTCCACGTCGAAGATCACGTTGCCGCCCCGGATACTCGGGAGCGACTGGAGGTGTGCGTGTCGGGGACGGTCGAAGATGCCGGCCTGCTGAACCCATTCCTCAGGGGGGTTCTCGAACCTGGTGAGCACAGGTCCGGCAGCCATGGCCGCGCCGGTGGTCGTGATGCTCTCGAGAAGGTGGCGGCTCCACCCGGCTTCGGGAATCTCGTCGTCGTCGATCGAGGCGAGGTACCTGGTCGTGCACTCGTCGAGAAGCCGATTGCGGGCGTAACTCTTTCCTCGGCGAGGCTCGGGAACGTACCGCACTGCGGGCCACGCCGTCGCAACCGGTTCGGCGGACCGGGCCGGGTCGTTGTCGACCACCAGAATCTCGCGAAACGGACGCTGATCGTCCAGCGACCGCAGCAAGCGGTCGAGTTCGGAAGGGCGCTTGTAGGTGATCACGCCGATGGTGAGGAGGTCTGAGCTGTTGGTTGGATCCACGGAGGCAGGCGGCGATGATGATGGCACGGTCGACAGAGACAACTTCCCGACAGTTCAGTTCGCCCTGAGCGCTGTCGTCAACAAGGCTAACGGGATCGGTTGACTCGCCCCCCTAAGGTGAACCCAAGACCGGGTCAAATATCGATCCGGGCGCTTCACCGGCCGACGACCTGGCGTCGCCGTTGGTCGAACCTCTGGGCTTGAACGTCTGCTCGATACCCTCACTTCCTGCCGGTCCGACGTTTCCACGGGCATCGACGAGATGGGAGCCCGATGGGTTTCCGGCCGCTTCCCAACCGACCGGCGCCCAGAGGACATTGTCCTTGATCGTGATGGGGTGGTCGCCGAAGTCGGCCTCAGCTCGAACCCGGATTGCTCGGGCGCCTGAAACGTTGCGAAGGTTCCAGATCCGGTTCTCGGTTATCTGAACGCCTCCGTGGCCAACCCAGATGGCCCAGTCGTTCGACTCGGGCCGATTGTCCAGGTTCACGTTCCAGATTCGGTTTCGCCTGATGACGACGAGGTCGAGCTCGTTGGGCGACGGATTGGGGTCGACGGCATAGTGGGCGCTGATCACGCCGCCCCGGATCCCGCCAACGTCGTGGATGAAGTTGTCCTCGACGACGATGTTCCGAGAACCCGTCTTGATATCGAGCGCTTCGGAGCCCAGATCGTAGATCTCGTTGCTCCGAACCGTGATGTCGTGGGTCTCGTCGATCCACTGCGTCTTGCCGTAGCCGATATAGATCCCTTCGCCGAAGCGGGGGGTGACCGTTCCGCAGCGCGAGATGTCGTTCGACTCGACGAGTATGTAGCTGCTGACCTCCCAGTCTTCAGGGTCGGCGCTCAGCTGGACGCATGCGTCGCCGATGTCGGTGACAACCGAGTTCTGGACTCTCGCCGGCGTCTCAGGCGAGCCGCCTGCCGCGAGATAGCGGATTCCGAACTGGGACCCGCGCACTTGAACACCGTCGACCCAGACATGCCTCACCGAGCGGATGTCGAGCGCCGGCTTGCTGTTGTCCGGATCCCCTGGGTCTATCCAGACGCCGGGTTCGGCGGTGATCACGATCGGGCTGGAGGGGGTGCCGCTCGGTGCCCCGAGATCACCACGGTACGGGAGAACGGCGTTGATGGTCGAAACCAGCCGCAGCTCGTCGCCTGGCTCGGCGCTGGCCACGGCCTGCTCCCATTCTTCGAGGGATCCGACCTTTCGGACCTCCCCGCTGAACACCACCTGCTGTGAGGAGGCCCTGGGAGGTTCCGAACCAGGCTCATCCACACCCGGGTCGACGCCCAGCTCCACCGCGAGACCTGGGTTCTGCTCGATGGTGGAGACATCTGACCCGGTCTGCGGTTTGACCGTTGTCAGTTCCTGATCGACGGCGCGAGGCCACAACGTGATCACGAGGATCACGCTGAAGATCGCCACCACGATGGTCGCCGACGACCATGATCGGAAGATGGTCATACGACGATGGGAGACAAGTCCCTGGGTTGCTCGGGCCGCGGAATCGCTGCCGCCCGACCGGCTGTGACGCCGGAGGTTGTCACGAGATAGACCAGGATGGCCCAGACGTAGTTCGACGATTGGGGCCCGATCTCGGTGATCGAGGTGAGGACCGTGTAGGTCACGAAACCCACCGGGAGGAGGCCGAGAACTCCCGTGGTGCCTCTGGCAACGGCGACTCCGCGTACGAACGCAACCCAATACAGCCAGAAATAGACCGCCACGCCCACGAACCCGAGCTCCATGAACGATTGAATCAAGGCGTTGTGAGCGTGCGACGCGTCCCATCCTGCTGCGATGTACGCCTCGTGCAACGGGCCGAAGTAGCCGACGAAGACGGCGTCGAATCCCCATCCGAGCAGGGGACGCTCCAGACCGATTGGAATGACGTTGGTCCAGATGTCGGTGCGACCGGTGAGCGTGATGTCCTTGCCGAGCAGGTCCGTGACCTGACCGAGGTTCGCGGTCGCGTATCCGAGAGAGAGCAGACCGAGGGCGATCGTGGTGATGATGACGACGCCCGGCAGCGTTCGGCGGGCGCGGAAGGTGGCAAAGATCGCGACCGACACGAGGGTGCCGACGAGCGCAACGATGGAGGTCATCGAATCGGAGCCGACGAGAAGGAAGGCATAGCCGGCGATGGATGCGGCCGCCGCGGGGAAGGTGGCAACCCGGCCTCGCCACGCGAACAACGCCAGGAAGATCTGGATGACCGCGTGACGTCCGAGCGGATTCTTGGTGGCGAAGACGCCGTTGAAGCCTGCCTCCGATCCTCCGAGTGATGGGAGCGCGACGACGAATGCCAGGTTGACGACGAGTGTCGCGACACCGACGAGGAAGAGCAGCCTCAGGAGGCGACCGGGCGGTAGCCGTAACGCGAGATTCGCGGCAAAAGCGGTGGCGACCACGAGCAGGAGGCCGGTGGTGGCCGTCTCGACCGGCGCATCCGACCAGAGGGTCGAGACGAGGGCCAGGCCCGAGTAGGCGAACGCCGGGAGTGCCAGGATGATGACGCGGAGCCACGACCTGAAGGCCCCGATGGTCGGCAGGAGGCAGAGCGCGGGAAACAGGAGCTTCGCCACGGTGAGCAAGGGGTTCGGTCCGCTGGAGCCGAATCCCCACCTGGTGGGCAGGCCGACGGCGAAGATGAAGAGTGTGATGCCGAAGAGCCAGAACTCGAGTCGTGAAACCGGAACCTCGCGAGACGGCCGGTCCGAGGCTTCTCTTTCGGGTCTGGCCGCGGTGCTGAGCATTTCTCCGTCGGTCCCGGTCCCGGGTTACGTCGACTCGTCGGTGAGTCGTCGTCGGATGGCGAGATCCTGGGCGGCCTCGAGGCTGGCGACGTCGTTCAGATTGATGTAGTCACCTTCGAGGTCGAACGAGGTGACGGCGTGACCATCCCGGATCAACTCATCGATGAAGTTGACGAACTCGATGGAGGGGCGACCGCTGTCATAGGCTTCCTCGAGAAGCGTCAGGACCTTCGGGGCGACGACGAATGTGGCCATTCCGAGAAGGTCGTTCGGCGTACTCACCGGGTTCTCCACGAGACGGACCACTCGTTGGCCGTCCCGCTCGACGGAGAAGTTCCGCTTGATCCGCTCGGGATCGGAGACCGACTGCACCATGCAGACGGCGCTGTAATTCTCGAAGCCGAACTCCCGTAGCTCGTCGAAATTGGCGCCGAGATAGAACTCATCGGAGAGCATCACGCATCCGAAGCGGCCGGCAAGGAAGGGTTTGGCCAGGAGAACCGACCAGGCCCACCCTTTGTCCAGGTGCTGGTTCTCGACGTAGTTGATGCGGACTCCGTGCTCGGTCCCATCGCCGAAGTGGTCCTGGATGGTGTCGGCCAGGTAGCCGAGGACGATGACGATCTCATCGATGCCGAGGTCGTCGCGCATGATGGCGACGATCCGTTCCAGGTTGGATCGGCCATCGATGCAGAACATGCCCTTGTGTTGTTCGTAGGTGTATGGCCGCGCTCTCACCCCACTACCAGCGGCGGGGATGATACCGATCAGTGATGATGTCATCGTGGTCCTCAGAGATCGCTCGGTCGGTCAGCGTAGAAGCCATGAACCAGCTCGGACACCTGGCCGATGTCGTCCAGGGTTCGGTGGTTGGCCATCAAGAGTTTGGACAGTTCGAGATTGATGATCTCGAGCTGAGCCCGGAGTTCCGGATTCTCGACGTCACGAATGTCGGCGACACCGGCGATCCCGAGGGTGCGACGGGCCAGGGAACACGCGGCGAAACCCATCGATTCGCGAAGGAGCCGACTCATGAACCGGTCGCGGTAGACGTCGAACTCGTCGACTTGCAGGAGCCCCTTCGTCAACATCGCCGACTCGCCGGCGTCGCTCCAGAGCTCGACGAATCGGGTCGAGAAACGGGTCCAGACGGCGAAGGCCTGTTCGATGAGCCAGTCGCGGTACTCCGTGCCCTCGGAGCGGTGGATGTGGGAGGTGGCGGCCATCCAGAAGTTGGCCATGATCTTGCCGATGTCGAACCCGAACGGACCGAAGTAGGCGAACTCCATGTCGATGACGTAGGACTCCTCCTGGTTCACCATGACGGAGCCGGTATGCAGATCGGCGTGGAGAAGGGCGTCGGTCTTGGCCAGGAAGAGCTCCTTGAAGGCCAGGACGTCGAGTTTGTAGGCCGTGTCGTTGCGCAGGTTCTCTCTGGCCCACGCTTCGGTGATGGGGCTCGTCCAGTTGGAATCGTGCTCCATGTACGGGAACGTGAAGATGAACTCCTCGGTGAGCTGGCAAAGCTCGGAGTTCAGGGTGAACCGATCCATCAGGCGCCGGCGTTCCTGGCTCTCCAGGGCGAACGCGCTGGTTCGGAACAGCGTCTGGGCCAGGAACTCGCCGATGTGATCGGCGATGTGTGGGTAGCGGACGCCGTCGATCGTGCCGAGGCGGAGGATGATGTGATCGTCCAGGCATTCCATGACGAGGGTGCTCATCGCCTCGTCGGCGTGGTGAATGGTGGGGACGAAGTCGGGCACCAGCTCGTTGTAGAGCTGCAGGGCCCGGATCTCGTAGGTCATGCGATCCCGGCTGAGCGGCCACTCCTCGCCGACCATGCGCAGATAGGGAACGGCCTGCTTCAACACCACCGATCGTGTCGGGTCCTGGCTGTTGCGGACCTTGTAGACGAAGTTGAGGTTGCCGTCGCCCACCTCGTCGATGTCGAGGTCGCCGGAGCCGAGGACGGTGTCGACCGCCGGGATGCTGCGGAGGTAGTCGGCGACCGAGTCGCGTTCGAGAATCCGATACATCAGCTCACCACCACGGGGGAGCCGTTCATGTCGGGAATCCCCGCCCGGCTGATCTCGTCGAGAATCTGATCGTGGACGGCGCCGTTCGAAATGAGAAGGTCGGTCTTGTCGAGCCGCCACGGTTCGCCCCGGAAATCGCTGACCCGACCGCCGGCCTCGGCGGCGCAGAGCGCTCCAGCGGCCACGTCCCACGGTGAGATGTTGAGCGTGGTGAAGGCGTCGACACGGCCGGCGGCGACGAGATAGGCCTCGACGGCGGCCGAT
Source organism: Acidimicrobiales bacterium (assembly GCA_965216655.1). Classification (GTDB taxonomy): domain Bacteria; phylum Actinomycetota; class Acidimicrobiia; order Acidimicrobiales; family SZUA-35; genus JAHELU01. Next base: position 62,039 of record CBDCGP010000003.1, on the reverse strand, counting down.
CCGATCTTGCGGAAGTCCTTGTTCTTGCGATGCAGGACGTATTCCATCTCGGCGAAGCGGCGGTTGTCGGGGTCCCCGCCCGGACATCCCACGATGTAGGTGCCCGCGATATCGGTGGTGGGGGAAACCTGGACCGGTCGGCCGTTGACGGTGCAACCGTGATTCTTCCTGGCGACGGCGATCTCCTCGAGATACGGAGCAAAGACGACGCCGGTGACCGGCTCGTTCTCGTACGCGAGGCAGACGCTGACCGCGAAGAATGGATTGTGGTTCAGGAAGTTGCTGCTGCCGTCGAGCGGATCGACGATCCACGTGAAGTCCGAGCCGTTGTCGATGTGACCGGTCTCCTCGGTGAGAAGGTTGTGATCAGGGCATCGGTCGGTGATGAGGTCGATGATGAGTCGATCCGCTTCGTGGTCGTTCGACGACGTCACCTCCTTCGACAGCGATCGATTGGCGACGGAGGTGATCGTGTCACCCAGGACTTGGGCGTGGTGCCGTCTGAAGTTTCCGAGGAGGTGGTCCCCGGCGATTGTCGCCGCCTCGACGGCCACGTCTGCGAAATAATGCACGTGGATCCTTTGCGTCAAACACTAAGAACAGCAGCAGTCGCCGCCGCCGAACACTCTACTCCGGGAGGTTCAAGTTGTGACGGCCTGCTGCGCTTGTAGGACGAACCTTGGGGAGACCGGCTCGAACGGCGGCGGCGATTCGCTCGGCGGCACGGCCGTCCCAGAGTGATGGGCAACGTGGTGGGGTGGGAGCGGCGAGTGTCTTCTTCGCCGCGAGGATGATCGCCTCGGGATTGGTCCCGACGACCTGATTCGTCCCTTCCGTGACCGTGATCGGTCGCTCCGTGTTGTCTCGAACCGTCAGGCAGGGAACACCCAGCGCCGTGGTCTCCTCCTGAACGCCGCCGGAATCGGTCAGTACAAGCGCCGCTCCGGCGAGCAGTCCGAGGAAGTCGAGGTAGCCCATCGGCTCGGTGACTCGGAGCTCCGACGGCAAGGTGAGCTGTGACAGGTGACCGATCGTGCGAGGGTGGGCCGGGAAGATGAGAGGCACCTCGCCCGCGATCTCGGCCAGGGCGCCGACCAGGGCAACGAGATTGTCGGCATCGTCGACGTTCGACGGGCGATGCAGAGTGACGACACCGTACGGCGATGAGCACCCCAGGGCGGCGGCAACGCCGCGCGTGCGTGCCCGCTCCACATTGGCGAGCAGGGTGTCGATCATCACGTTGCCGACGAGATGGATCTGATCGTCCCGGTACCCTTCGGCCACCAGGTTCTCGACGGCATCCGGCGACGGAGCGAACAGCAGGTCGCTCACCCGGTCGGTGACCACCCGATTGATCTCCTCGGGCATCGCCCAGTCGCGGCTCCGGAGGCCCGCTTCGACGTGAGCGACGTGCACGCCGGCCTTGGCCGACACGATCGCGCACGCCATGGTCGAGTTGACGTCTCCGACCACCAACGTGAGGTCGGCGTCGAGTTCATCGATCAGCCGCTCGAACTCCACCATCACACGGCCCGTCTGGTCGGCATGGGAGCCGGAGCCGACACCGAGATGCCGGTCGGGAGCACGGAGACCGAGCTCGTCGAAGAAGACGTCGCTCATGAGTGGGTCGTAGTGCTGCCCCGTGTGAACCAGTACGGTCTCGTGGCCATCGGCCTCGAGCGCATCGAGGACCGGCTTGATCTTCATGAAGTTCGGCCGCGCCGCGGCAACGAGGATCACCCGCAGTCTGGATTCCATCATGGCTCCTCGCCTCCTCGCAGCATCACGAGGGTCGCTCCTCGCCCCGAACTGCGAGCCTACACAGTAGGCCCCACGTTCTCGCGCCGCGCGCAATACCAGACCAGGAGGCCGAGGAACACGAGCAGGGCGATCTCGCTGACCAACGTGGTCGCCACGGCGGTGCGCCAACCCCCGTCGGGAAGGAAGATCACGTTGAGGACGATGTTGAGCACGGCGGTGGCGAGCGTTGCCCCGAATCGGAACCACTGCCGATCGGCCGCACTCAGGGTGTTGCCCACCAGATACTGCATCGAGCGCACGGCGGGCAGGAACGACAGCAGCCGGATGACATCTGGAGCATCCTGCCACCTCGGGCCCAGGATCCACGGAACCACCGGGGCGACCAGCCAGAAGACGGCCGCGGCTCCGAATCCCAGTAGCACACCGGACGGAGCGAGGCGGATGGAGACTCGCCACGCCGAGCGAACGCCCCACTTTCCCGCGGCGAACAACTCGGAATCATGGGCCCGAAGCAACATGCGTATGGGCATGTAGGCGAACTGGATGATACGTCCACCCAGCGTGTAGAGACCGGCATCGTCGTCGTGGTCGAATCGAAGGAGTAGGAAACGGTCGGACCCGTCGACGAGACTTTCGGATGCCCCGTTGACCGAGAACGGCAAGCCCGGTCGGATATCGGCTGCCGAATCTCGGCGGAACCCGGGCAGCACTCCGTACATCCGGAAGATGCCGGCCATGCCAAGAAGCCCGGCAGCCGCCGAGGCGATCAAGTTGGCCCAGGCCCAGTTGACCAGCTCTGCGCCACCGAACAACGCGAACCAGGTCAGGGCGCCCACCCTCGACAGGAGCGTGATGAATCGTAAGATGGCGGCGTTCCGCAGATGACCGAGACCGATGGGCAGAAAGACCACGAGTTCACTCAGCCAACGGACCGCCACCCCTCCAATGACGAAAAGGGCGTACACCGTCCGATCGACCTGGGGCAGCAGCAACGGATGGAGCGAGATCAGAACCAGCGCCGCCAGTCCCGGCCCGATGGCACCGATGGTGGTGGCCCGCTGCCAGGCCCAACGCAGATCCTCCCCTCTGGCCGCCCTCCGCAGCAGCAGGACATGCGATCCCAGTTTGGACAGGTTCAGCGCCGGTACCGCCGCCGCCAGCACACCACCCATGACGCCGTAAGCGGTGGTGTCCAGCAGCCCGGGGAGCACGAGGAAGGCGAGGGTCGCACTCAGCAGCTGGAGCAGCTCGACAACGGCCGCCCACCGGGTTCGGCGACCGAACAGATCGGCCGCCATCGTGGCCAGCCGCCCGTTCGACTCCCCGTCCGGGCCGCCCGCGGGCTCGCCGTTGGAGACAGCCATTGCGTCGCCCGTACGAGTTGCGGTTTCCTCTGCGCCGGGAGGTGTCAGAGCGTCTCTACGTTGGTGTCGACGTTCGTATCGGCTGCCACGGCAGCCAGGCGCCGACGGGTATCGAACACGTAGGCCGACCGGTCGGCTATCAGGTCGTAGTCGAAGCAGTCGTGATCTGTCACCAGGACAGCAACGTCCGCGGCGTCCAGCGCAGCGACCGTCAAGTCGGTCCGATCGATCTCGTCGTCGAGTTCGTAGTCGATGACATAGGGATCGTGCGCCGTCACCTCGGCGCCGAGTCGAAGGAGATGCCGAATCAAATCGGTTGACGGTGTCTCCCTGGCATCACCCGTGTTCTTCTTGTAGGCGAGACCCAGGATCAGGACCTTCGAGTCTTTCACCGCCTTGCCCCGCTCGTTGAGACCCTGTTGGATTCGCTGGGCGACATAGGCCGGCATGGCGTTGTTGACATCGTTGGCCAGACGCACGAAATGCGAACTGCGTCCGAGACGTCGTTCGAACTGCCACGACAGATAGGACGGGTCGACCGGGAGGCAATGGCCGCCCACGCCGGGGCCGGGGAAGAACGGCATGAAACCGAACGGCTTGGTGTTGGCGGCGTCGATGACGTCCCAGATGTCGATATCAAGCGAGCGGGCATGGATGGCGAGTTCGTTGATGAGGGCGATGTTCACGTGGCGGAAGGTGTTCTCCAGGAGCTTGGTGAACTCCGCCTCCCGCGTGCCACCAACCGGCACAACGCCTTCCACCAGGCGTGTATAGAAGGCTTCGACCGCCTCCAGCGACTTGGGATTGATGCCGGACACGACCTTCGGCGTGGTCTGGAAGGTCCATTGTTGGTTGCCGGGATCGATCCGTTCCGGTGAATAGCCGACGGTGAAGTCATGTCCGGCCACCATGCCCGAGCCCTGCTCCAACAGACCGCAGACCAATTCCTCGGTAGTACCGGGATAGGTGGTGGATTCGAGTATCACCAGTGATCCGGGGGTCAGGTACCGGGAGAGCAGTCTGGTGGCCTCGTCGATGTAGGAGACATCGGGAGCGCCGTCACGCAAAGGCGTGGGTACCGAGATCACCGCGACGTCGAACCCGGTCAGCTCATGGGGGCTGTCGGACGGAACGAACCGGCCCGATTCGAGGGCGCGGACCACATCGTCGTCGGTTACGTCATCGATCGGGGATCGGCCCGACGAGAGAGTCGAGATCTTGTCCTTGTCCGGATCGTACCCGACGACGTGGAATCCGGCCTCCAAGGCTCGCAGGGCCAGAGGCAAACCGACATAGCCCTGGCCCATGACCACCAGCTTGCCAATCGGCTCCTTGCCGCCGGCGCCGTCGGTCGCGCCAATCCCGTCCATTGCCGTCATGTCAATACTCCCACGATCTCACCGCCCGATTCGCAGGCCGCCTGTGACCACTGCGAACGGCACACGAGTGTGCTGCTGCGGGAAGCCTACCAGGCCACCCATTGCCACCGTCGCCCGACCCGCAGCGCGCGGCGTGGGCGCTGGTGGGGCGAGAGGTTGACTCGGGACTGCCCGTCCGGGCGCCTGCGTCTACTGGTCGACCCTGACGTCAGCCTCGGTGATGCGGTACAGATTCCGGGGAGCCGGAAGCGTCGGTATCAGTTCGGGCGTCTCCACATCGTCGTCGTCGCCGACGCCACCGGGGGCAGCCGATTCACCGTTCGTCCCGTCGACAGGCTCATCCAGTGCGGTCAGGTCGAGAATCGGCTCCGCATTGATCACGTCGTTCGATGAGTCCGCCCCCACCCCGGAGTACAGCAGCTTCGGAACCGGGGCATAGCGGCTCTCGTCGAACAGTTCGACCGGCCCGAGGTCGAGATCGCCGGCGCGGATGCCGTCCGGTGTGCCCCCGGCCAGTATCAGTTTGCGCAACTCGTTGGACGTGAACGCCACATACACCATCGTGCGCACGTCACGATCGGTTATCGGACCGCCGGTCGAGAGCATGCCCTGGCTGATGAGGCTGTTGATGACCTGGATCTCCCCGGCTCGAAGCGCCGAGTCCAGCCGGTCGGGTGGAGTGGATGCGCGAACCGCCGGTGCCAAGGGTGCGGAGGGTGCTGACGGTCGTTCGGGAGCCGTCTGATCGTCTCGGTCGGGGCCGTCTCCGGACTCCCTCAGGTCGAGAAGGAACTCATCGGCATCGATCGATTCCGCATCTGCCGGTTCGGCGTCGAGAAGAGACGGGACGGGGCCGGCGTCATCGAGGGTCTCGTCGGAGTCGAGTGTGTCCACTGCGAAGAGGTACGGGACCCGCTTCTCGTCTTCCGGCGCCGGGTCGTCGAACGTCGGCTCCAATGGCGCCGGGTCGTCGAATGTCGGCTCCAGTGGCGGGTCGTCGAACGTCGGCTCGAGCGCCGGAAGCTCGGCCGTCGGTTCATCGATCCCGCCATCTTCCACGATTGATCCGTCCCCGGTGGTCGGCCGGCCGGGGTCCGCCGCGGTCGGACGCTTCGGTGGCCAATCGACATCGGCGGAATCGAGTTTGCCGGAGTAGGTGAACGAGGTGGAGGCGATCGTCGAGTCCTCGGCCGGGGGAGGGGCCGGCTGGGTCAGATCGTCCGGCGGCAACGTATCGAGCGGTCGCTCGCTGCCACCGGTCGTGGGCGAATTCACCGTGTTCATCAAGTCGGCGAGCGAGGGGTCCGCCGCGCCCGGGGCCTCCGGTTCGACGGGAGCGGTGCCGGTCGGTTTCGGGGCCGTTCGGTGGGGCGGTGTCGTTTCTCCGAGGTCGGGCGGACCGAGCTCGGGGAGAGGGGGTACCAGCCGCGATCCGGTAAGTGACTCGGTCGGATCGTCGAAGCCTGTGGCCCGGACGGCAGCGGTGACCGGCGCGGGGGACTCGTGGTTCGGTCGGGGCGCTGTCGGCTCCATCGCCGGCTCGGGCCGCCTCCCGGTTCGGTGGGAGCCGGTGACGGTGGCCATCACCGCGGTCGTCGTCTTGGGAGCCGGCACCCTGGTGTCAGGCTCGAGCGGTTCCGGACGAGGTTCGGCCTGCTCGCTCTGCAACCGTAGATCGCTGACCACATAGAGAGCCAGGGCGGCCACCGTGACCGCGGTGAGGAACCGGACTATCAGCTGCTCGCCACTGGTCATGGCACCGGCGAGAATCACACCGAGTGCACCCAGGGCGGTGAGGATGAAAATGCCGGACACAATGCGCTTGGCCATATGCGTGGACCTCCGGCTGACAGATTAGATCAAATGAGTTCCACTTGCACATCATCAATTATAGTAAATAATCACCTAGAAGATTAGTGAAATATGACGAAGTATCAAGACGGTTGGCTAAGCATCGAGAACCGTCGGGCCCTCCTCCCGGCCAGGATGGGAGGTTCGGTCGACCACGGGAAGTTGATCCATTCGTCGGTCTTCTTCCAGATGAAGTCACATTTCACCTGGGAATGCGGCTTCTCGTAGAGCACCGCGGTCCTCGACTCCGCCACGACCTCCTGACAGAACTCGTGGACGACCTTGAGCGTGTGGCCGGTGTCGGCCACATCGTCGGCTATGAGGATGTTGGAGTCGGTCAGGTCGAACTTGTCGAGATACGGCGGCAGCATCACGGGTACGTCGAGGCGCTCACCGACACCCGTGTAGAACTCGAGATTCATGACGTAGAGGTTCTTGACCGACAGGGCGTAACCGAGGGAACCGGCCACGAACAGACCGCCGCGGGCGATGGCCAGGATCAGGTCGGGCCGAAAGCCGCTGTCGGCCACCTGCTGGGCCAGTTCCCGAGCCGCACGTCCGTAGATGTCCCAGGTCATGACCTCTCGTACCTCTGCCGGCTCGCTCATCTGAACTCCTTGGGCTCGTAGGACTGGTTCCGACGGGCCGTGGACGGCGAATCGGATGATGAGTTTCTACACCACGGCCCGTCGGGCACCAACCACCGACAGACAATTCCCGGGGGGTGCGAACTGCGGTAGGGGTACGGATGCCATCTCGACCCGGCGCTGGGTGAATTTGCCCACTGCAGCGGGTACTCTGGCCCGAAGTGGTTGCGGTGTGTCCCGTTTGCCGAGGAGTGGGAGTAAGGTTGGTGCTTGTCGAATGGCGTGCAACCCGCCATGCGTGTGTCCGTAAGTGTGTCGGACGTCGAGGAGCTCGGTCGGTTTGACCTCCGCTGATGGTGATGGATAACGCAGTCGCAGCTGCTTCCTCAGAGCGTCGATCGGGCCGGTCTCGAAGGCTCCTGCGCTCGGCTGCAGCCTTGACGGTGTCCATCCTCGTGGCCACCGCATCCTTCGGCGCGGCCGGGCAGGAGACCACCACGACCCAAGAGTCGACCACGACCACCGAGTCGACCACGACCAGTAGCGAGGCCGAGACGACGTCGACCACCGAGGAGTCGGGAGACGGCTCCGAGTCCTCATCGACGACGAGCGCAGCCGGCCAGGCAACGACAACGACGGCGGACAACTCGGCGGCCAAGGCGAAGGCGGCGGCCAACCTGAATCTGGCCAAGGCGGCCGATGAGGAAATCGCCAGCAAGCTGAACGAGATCAACAGTGCCGCCAACGCCACGCTGGAGAAGATCGACGAGGCCACGCTCCGGATCGAGCAGGCCGACGCGGTCCTGGCCCGAACCGCCGATCAGCTCCAGTCGTCGGGGAAACGCCAGCGGGAGATCGAATCCGACCTGAGGGTGAAGGCGATCGAGGGCTTCAAGACCCGCACCGTGGGTGTGGCCAACCCACTGTTCACCGACGTGGATCTCAACCGGGCGATCCGCCAGAACGGCTTGCTCGCCCAGGCCAGCATCTCCACCGCGGAGCTGCTCGAGGAGCTCAGGGCCCTGTTGGAGGAGCGGCGGTTGGCGAATGCCGAAGCCGAGCAGGCGAAGGCCGATGCCGAGGCCGCCGAGGAGGTTCTGCAGCAGGAACTCGATCTGCTCCAGGAGCAGCAGGCGGCCCAGCTGGAGCTCAAGGAGGAGGCCGAACGCAGGGTCGACATCTGGGCCGCCGAACTCACGGCCTATGCCCGCGAGGACGCCGCCATTCAGCAGGTCATCGTCCAGAACTCGGACAAGGCCGAGGTTCCCACGGCCATCAACAATCCGACCCAAGCCTCGACGTCGGGCTTCCAGTGGCCCATCAGCGCCCGGGTCACGAGCGAATACGGCTATCGCATCCACCCGGTCTACGGCACGCGGCGTCTTCACTCCGGCATCGACATCGGTGCGGCCGGCGGCACCCCGATCGCCGCGTCGAACAGCGGTGTCGTCATCTTCACCGGGCGCCAGGGAGGCTACGGCAACACCGTGATCGTCGATCACGGCGGTGGTATCACCACGCTCTACGCCCACCAGTCGAGAATCGGCGTGTCGAACGGACAGCTCGTCGATCGGGGCGACATCGTCGGCTTCGTCGGAGCGACCGGCACCGCAACCGGTAACCACCTGCACTTCGAGGTCCGGGTCAAGGGATCGCCCACCAACCCTCGCAACTACCTCCCCTGAGAGTCCTGCGGCCGGATCTCAGGTGGCTTCGACGGTCACCTGGTGCCAGCCCGTCGCCCCGTCGGGGGCCGGAGTCGCACGGTCGGACGTCTGGGTGTAGCCACTCTCGTCGCTCGCTCTGACCCGGATCGTGTGCGTGCCGGCGGTCGGAATCCACGGGAGAACCCACTGACGCCACGCGTCGATCCCGAGCGAATCGCCGAGATCGGCCTGTTGCCACTCGCCGTCGTCGATCTGCACCTCCACGGCCCGAATACCGGTGTCGGGAGCCCAGGCAACGCCGGCGATTGCCACCGGCGTGTCGACCTGCACCCGTTCGCCTCGCCGAGGGGTGTCTATACGGGACTGGGTCTTCACCGGACCGTCCTTCGACCAGCCCCGGGGGATCCAGTAGCCGTCGAAGTCCTCGAGGGTCGTCAGTTCGATCTCGGACAGCCACTTGGTGGCCGACACGTAGCCGTAGAGACCGGAGACGACGAGGCGGGCGGGGAAGCCGTGGGCCACGGGGAGCGGTTCGCCGTTCATCGCCACCGCCACCAGCGCCGTCCGCCCGTCGTAGGCCACTTGGGTCGGGAAGCCGCAGCTCCAGCCGTCGACCGAGCGGCTGGCAATCTGGGTGGCGTCGGGGTGGACGCCGGCCTCGTCGAGAAGTTCGGTGAGCGGCACCCCCTGCCAGACGGCGTTGCCGACGAGGTCCCCACCCACCTCGTTGGACACACAGGACAGGGTGACGGGTGCGATCGTCTCGCTCCGGGCGAGCAGTTCCTCGTAGGTGAGCGTGATCTCGTTGTCGACCATGCCCCGTATCGTCATCGACCACGTTGTCGGATCGACCTGGGGCTTCACCAGTGCGGTGTCGATCAGATAGAACTCGTCGTTGGGAATGATGAGTGGCGTGAGCCCCGGAGTGCCGGCCAGTTCGCCGTCGGCCGCGTCGGCAAGGATCTCGGTGACCCTGGAATCGGCCTCCGCGGTGAGCGAGACCGCGTCGCGGGCCGACGAGACGTTCGAGCGGGACCGTATCGATCGGGATGCAACGACCGCCCCGGCCGTCGCCACGCCGGTGGCGCCCGCCCAGTTGAGGAACGAACGGCGTGACACCGCCGGCGATGTCGGGCTTTCCGTGACGACCGCCGTGACGTCGTCCGACTCGTCGGCGGCGGCCGGGAGGCCCGCAACCGGAACGCCGGGCGCGCCGTGCGCCAGTTGCAGTAGTCGGAGAAGGACGACGACGCCGGCTCCAACAGCGACGGCGGCCACGACGATCGCTGCGCCGATCGAGCCTTGGGGGTCTGCCGCCACCGCGAGCAGGCCGATCAGGCCGAACGCGGCAATGCCGGCCACTCCAACGGTTCGGTTGCGGCGCGACGCCACGCCGAGCGCCGCGCCGAGGAGCAGCGAGATGATGATCGTGCCGAGAATGAGGGCTGGCTTGTCGGCCAGTCCGAAAACGTTCTTGCCGAACTCGACAAACCAGGTGGGTGCCTCGTCGATGACCCGGTTCGCCACCCCGATCACCGGTCCGGGTGACGGGGCGAAGAAGGCGCCGATCAGCTCACCGGCGGCAAGAGCGGATGCGGCGGCGACCACGCCGGCGACGGCGGCCGGCCACCAAGGGCCGGATGTGTCTCCGGGGGGAATGGCTTGCGGTCGCTCGGTCTGGACGGTCATCGTTGATCCTGGCGTCTGAGGGGTGTTCGGAGACGAGGCCTCCCGCGGATTTTGGCACCTCGCGCCATTCCATTGTCGCTTCGAACCCTCACAATCCGATAAACAACGCAGCAAACCCAGCAAAAAACCTCGCGATCCGTAACACGGTCAGGGCCGGACGTGATGTCCCCGGTTCGGTTTGGCCCGCCACGGCTGGCCGTGATGCAATGCCGTCATGACCGATGACGCCCGCCCATCCGCCCCGCTCGCCGGGAGGGTCGTGCTGGTCACCGGCGGCAACGGCGGTATCGGGCTCGGCATCGCCCACGGATGTGCCGAGGCGGGGGCCGACGTCGTGATCTGGGGCACGAATCGGTCCAAACTCGACCGCGCCGCCTCCGAACTGGCTGCCCACGGTGGACGGGTGACGGCACGGCGGGTCGACGTGTCCGACGAGGCCCAGGTCATTGCCGGGTTCGCGGATGCGGTCGGGGCCGCGGGTCGGATCGACTCGGTGTTCGCCAACGCCGGCGTCACCGGTGGCGGCCGATTCGTCGACCAGACGCTCGAAGAGTGGCGCCGGGTGCTCGGGGTAAACCTCGAAGGTGCGTTCCTCACCCTCAGGGAGGGTGCCCGACACATGATCGAGCGGGGGGAAGGGGGCTCGTTGATCGGGATCAGCTCGGTGTCGGCGATTCACGGCGCCCCGATGGCGCAGCCCTACGCGGCGGGCAAGGCGGCGATCCTGGCCATGATGCGCGGTCTGGCCGTCGAGCTGGCCCGTCACGACATCCGCTGCAACACGATCATTCCCGGCTGGACCGAAACCGAGATGACCGAGGCCGGCCGGCAGAACACCAAGTTCCTCGAGAACACCACGTTGCGCACGCCGATTCGGCGCTGGGGAACCCCCGGCGACTTTCGTTCCGTCGGAGCGTTTCTGGCCGATCCGACACAGATGTTCCACACCGGCGACGAGATCGTACTCGACGGCGGCTACACACGGTTCTGATAGGCGTGGTCGACGAGGTGCACTACGCTCGACAGTGTCAACATCGTGCAATCAAGGGGAGCCGTCCGTGAAGGTGACAGTCGACTACGACCTGTGCGAGAGCAATGCCATCTGCATGGGTATCGCCCCCGATGTATTCGAGGTCCGGGAGGATGACTTCCTGTACCTGCTGACCGAGAACCCGGACCCTGCGCAACACGACGCGGTTCGACTGGCGGCCGAGCGATGCCCTCGGCAGGCGATCACCATCGAGGAAGGCTGAACGGGCCGATCGACGTCGGCTCCGGACAGTCGCCGGCCGATGAGCCGGTCGAAGTGATCGGCCCCGACGGCACGGTGGTCGACGTCGTATCCCGTAGCCGGATGCGGGCCGAGGGCCTGGCGCATCGCGCAACCTTCGTCATCACCGTTCTCGCCCCTCCACCCCGCTCGGTCGTCGCTGTGGTCGACGAGACGATGCCGGGGCGACTGGAGCAGTGGTTGAGCCGGCTCGCCTGGCCGCTCGTCGGCCCGGACCACGGCGCTCTGCCGGTGACGGCGCCGCCCACATTGTGGCCCGCAGCGCCTCTGTCGCCCGACACGTCGATGGTCGTCCACCGGCGTGCCGACTGGAAGGACGTCCATCCCGGTTTCTGGGATCTGGCATTCGGTGGTGTCTGCACGGCGGGGGAGGGATGGTTCGATTCGGCGCGACGTGAGCTGGCGGAGGAGGCGGGTTTGGCTGCCGACGCCCGAACGGAGACGGTGACGCTCGCCCCGGTCGCCGCGGCACGATATGTGGACGACCGAAGCGAAACGTTCGGGGCCGTATTCGTGGCCTTCTCGGAAATCGAACCCGAGCCGGCCGACGGCGAGGTGGTGGCCGTCGATCTCGTGGCGCTTGGCCGAGTCGGCGACTGGGCCGGGACCCGAGAGGTGTGCCCCGACTCGAAGGCGCTGGTTTTGCCGGTCGTCGCCGGGTTGATCGATCCGGCCCGTTCCGATCGGTAATTCTCCCGGCGTCCACGACTACCTCGATCGGGGCCGCTAGGGTCGGAGGCGCGGCGGAGCCCCGAGTCGTGCCTCGGTGGCTGATTTTGAACATGTCTTGAGTCACAGGAAGTCAGCAATGGGGAAAGCCGCCGCCGCCAACACCGATCTCGACGTCGCCATCGTCGCCGCCGATGCCGACATCGCATCCGATCGCGAGTTCGTCGTCCGGGCCCGACAACAGACCTTCGGGTTCACGGTGCTCGGCGCGCTGTGCTGTCTGGCCGCCGCCGTGTTCACCCGCTGGAGTCCCGCCGAGGATCCGGCCCGGTGGTTCTGGTCGACGGCCGGTTCCGTGGTCAGCATCGTGTGTCTGATCAGGGCCCACCGGGTGCATGGAGGCTCGGGCGCCGACCGTGATGCCAGCCCCTACTACGGCATTTTCGCCGGCGTTGCCTCCGGCGCGCTGCTGCTTCTGGTGCTGGCTGTCGAAGCCTGGGTGCTTCCCGGTGTCTTCTTCGTGATCGCCGCCGTTCTCGCCTTCATGGCATGGATCGAGCAGAGTGCCATCGGCATGACGGCCGCCGTCTGCGTCGCCATCGTCTCGGCCGGCAGCGGAGTATCGGTTCTCGGTGACGCCGTAGCGGTCGGATTCGGGACCCTCGCCCTCGGCGCAATGCTGTTGACCGCGGCGGTGGCTCTCGGACAGGTCCACGACCCGGCAACCTGACCTCCGGATGTGATCTCCGACGGCGGGTCAACGTCCCTATGCTTGAACTGACCCGGTTCGGCAAGCCACCGGGCTGTGAAAGGACGCCATGACCGCAGTCGAGTTGGGCCCACAGTGGCCGACCATCGACCCGTTCCTCTTCGTCGCCCATCATCTCGACGCCTACCCCCGGGGCAACGGCGTCATGGGTCCGGCGGCGTCCCTCGACGGGCGAGCCATCGGCAACGATTTCGCCGGCGTCGACGACTGGAACATGTACCACGGTTCGGTGGTTCCCGGTTTCCCACAGCATCCCCACCGGGGATTCGAGACGATCACGTTCCTGCGGTCCGGGACCGTCGACCATTCCGACTCGCTCGGGGCGACCGCCCGATACGGTCCGGGCGACACCCAATGGCTCACGGCCGGGGCCGGGATCGTGCATTCGGAGATGTTTCCGCTGCTGGCGGACGACCACGACAATCCGCTCGAGCTGTTCCAGATCTGGCTCAATCTGCCCCGGGCGTCGAAGATGGTCGACCCGCATTTCACAATGTTGTGGTCAGAGGCGACACCGAGAATCGAGATCGGCGACACGCAGCCGGACGGACTGCGCTCCGAGCTCACACTCATCGCCGGATCCGTCGCCGGCCATGTCGCCCAACCGCCGCCGCCCGACTCCTGGGCCAGCGATCCCGAGTCCGATCTGGCGGTCATGCATCTCGAGCTCCAGCCGGGCGTCTCCTGGACCCTGCAGCCGGCGAAGTCCGAGGCGACCGCCCGGGTCGTCTACTTCTACCGTGGCGCCGGTCTGACCGTCCGATCCGACGACTCAGTCGACGGGGGCAACGGCGGTGAGGCGTCTCTGGCCGGCGGTAGCGGGCTGCAGGTGGGATCCGGATCCGTCTCGTTCACGGCCGACGGGGATGAGCCCGCCCTGGTCATGATCCTGCAGGGCAGGCCGATCGGTGAGCCGGTCGTGCAGTACGGCCCGTTCGTGCTGAACGACCGCGCCGGTGTCGAGCAGGCGTTCGCCGACTACCAGCGCACGGGGTTCGGTGGCTGGCCGTGGGACCGAGACGACCCGGTCCACGGGCGCGACGCGGGCCGCTTCGCGCTCCGGCCCGATGGACGTCGCGAGACACCGGAGAACGTGGTCACCCGCTGAGGTCATGCCGGCTGAGGTCATGAGAACCTCCGGCCCGCCGCGATCGGTTCAGACCGATGCGGTCGGTGCCATCCAGGCCAGGTAGAAGGCTCCAACGAGGAGGGCCGCCGAAGCGGCCGTGATGACCGCGGCCCAGAACCAGTAGGGCAGAATCAACACGTTGGCGATCTCCTGGGTGTCGGAGTCGAGAACCCGGCCGTCGCGCACGAAGTTCTTGGTGAACATGTAGTCGAGCGTGCCCCAGAACGCCAGGCAGAACTGTATGCCGATGAGCTGGGCCAGGAATATTCGCACTCCTTCGGGTCCGTAGAGGGCGATGGGAGCCAAGACGGCGGCCACGGCACCGAGCGCCAGCCAGCCGAAGAGGTTACGGACCACCGCAACCAGTGACAGGCCGATGGCCACGGCAAGAAAGGCCAGGACCCAGCCGGCGGTCTGCGCCCGCGATCCGAGCACGATCACCGCTCCGCCGGCGAGCGCCGGACCGATGAGCCCGCCGGCGGCCACAACCGCCCGGCACATGCCACCGACGCCCGTCGACAGTGCCTGACCGCCGAGGTTCGGGTAGATCTCCAGCCGCTTGAATCGTCCGCCGACGACAACGGCCGCCAGCCCGTGTCCCATCTCGTGGACCCAGGTTCCCAGGAGTGCAAACGGATACAGCAGTTTCCGGCCGAGGGGGAGGCGGGGGACGACGATGCTGACGGCCACCGCGACCCAGAACAGCGTCGCCAGCTGATCGGCCGTCGGGTCGGTCACGATGGCGGGAGCTTGATCCACCCGACAACTGTACTTGTTCGACCGCTTCGGGATGACCGCACCGCCCAATCGGATCGGTTCCCCCGGCCCGAACCTTGTGCACCCGACGACCCCTTACTGGGTCGTCACCGTCTCAAAGTTCGAGCGGAGGGGGTCGTCACCGTCGCAAAGTTTGGTGGGGGCCGAGCAATGAACCCACACCTTGAGGGTGCCCGTCTAGGCGATCGGCTCACGGGAATCCGAAAATTTAGGCCAACGTACTCTGGCGCGTTCGGTTCAGATCGGACAGAATTGGTGGGTACAAACGACCATGAAGTCTGCGGTCCACCAAGTGGGCCAGAAAGGACTTGAATGTCTACACGTACACGCTCCAACCGTCTTCGGAAGCCGGGAGCGGCCGCCGTTCACAAGCCCGGCCGCTTCGACCGCAAAGTGGAGCACCGCCGAGTACGGCGGGCCGCCCAGGTGGAGTTGCGGAACCTGGCCGAGTCGGAGGACTACGCCCTCCCTCGCCCGGTTCACACGTCCCGCAAGGTAGACCCCGAAGAACGCCCGGATGTCGAGGTGAAACGGCGCCGGTTCAAGGTCTGGAAGACCAAGGGCTGGAAACGTCGGACCAACCTCCGGGCCGAGCGGGCGGCGTCGTACCACGATCTGGTGAAAAGCCTGTAGACAACGGTTAGGTCATCGCTTCCCGATGCACTAAGTTGGGAAGCGGCGATTTGGACGGCCGCTTCCGGTGGATCGGTTGGTCCTGTGCCTCTCCCGCAGAGGGACGAACGAAGGACCTTGATGACCGAGCCGAGCTGGTTGGCGGACATACAGCCTGACAACGCCGAGCTTCCGCTGTGGACGCGCGCGGTCATCGGCGACATGTTGCCGGACGCGGTCACGCCCCTTACCTGGAGCCTGATCTGGGAACCGGCGGCGGCCCACGGCTGGCGCGACTGCCTGATCGAGCGGCTCGGCTTCGACGACACGGAGATCAGCTCCACCCATCCCGAGTCCGTGGCGTCGTTCGGCGGGTTCGCCTATCTCAACGCATCCGTGCTCCGCGTCTGGGCCGACCGCACACCGAGCCTGGCCACCGAACACATCGATCCCGTGCTCACGGCCGGCGCAAAGCCGCCGCCGACCCACCGGTCCCCGAGCTGGAACACGCCAGACAAGGTAACCGTCGGGATGTTGCGGCAGTGGCACGAGTGGGTCCTGAGGAGTCGCAATCAGCGGGAACTGACCCGGGCGATGGAGGAGGTCGACCGCGTCCTCGAAGGCCCCGTCGATCTGACGGCGATGGCCGATGTCGACCTCATCGAGGTCATGAGGAACCTCGAGCCGCTGTGCCGTCGGATGTTCTCCCACTATCTCAACCAGACCCTGGCCGCACTGATCGGTCCCCGGTTGGTGAACGACGCCTGCGTCGACGTCGGACAGCCCGCTCACACCCTCCGGCTGCTCAGCGGGCTCGGCCAGGTCGATCCGGTGGCCCCGACCCTGGTTCTCTGGGAGCTTTCCCGTCTGGTTCGGGGCTCCGACTCGCTGCAGCGGCTCCTGGCGGAGCAGCCCGAGGAGCTCGAATCCATCCTGCGGCGCTCGGACCAGCCCGATGCCATAGCGCTCGCCGCGGGCGTCGACACGCTGGTGGACGAGATCGGATTCCGCGGACCCAACGAATGGGATCTGTCCTCACCGACGTGGGACGAGGTGCCGGCGATCGTCCTGGCCATGATCGGCTGTATGAGTCGGTGCGACGAGTCGTTTGCCCCCAGTCACCGGCGTCGCCACCTCGAGGCCGACCGGTATCGACTCACCGTCGAGATCGCCGCGGCGCTTCCAGCCGACGCTCGGGCGTTGTTCGTCGACGCCGTCGAATCCGCCGTCACCTTCATACGGGGCCGTGAGGCCTGCCGTACGGCGCTGATGAAACTCCTGCACCGGATCCGAATTGTCGTGCGTGAATTGGCGGCCCGGGCGATCCGTCGCGGTGACCTTGGTGACGCCTACGACATCTGGATGCTACGGGCCGACGAACTGGCCTATTACGCCGACGGGGGACTCGCCGAGCTTCGCGCGCTCGCGGTGGCCAGGCGACTCGAGTTCGACGAGGTTCAACGCTCGGAGCCGCCACCGATGCTGTGGCTCGCCGGTGATGATTCCGACGGCGAGCCGCAGGCGCCGGAGCTGGAGGTGGCGGTCGGAGGACCCGAGGGCCTGGATCTCCTGGTGATGGAACCGGGTGATCTGATGTTGGGCTCGCCGGGCAGCCCCGGAATGGCTCGAGGCCGGGCCCGGGTGATCGAGTCGATGTCCGATCTGGCCGACTTCGAACCGGGGGAGGTACTGGTTCTGGCCCGTCCGGTTCTCGCCACGACACCGATATTCGTCGCCGCCGGCGCGGTGATCACCGATACGGCGGACACCTTCACCCACGCCGTCGTTGTCGCCAGGGAACTGGGAACGCCGATGGTCGTCGGGGCCACGGCGGCGACCACCCGGATCCGCACGGGGGCAATGCTCAACGTCGATGGTCTCACCGGTGTCGTCTCGATCGTGGCCGAGGACGTCGCCATGATCGACGACGTCGCCACCTAGTCGGTCGGCCAGAGTCGAGTCAGGCAGCGGTCCGTCAACCCGCCGGGTGACCACGCCGCCCACAGGCCGGCGACGGCACGCCGGCTGTACTCCTGCCAGGCCAGCACCGACGGCTCCGAGGTCCGGCGGACCGTCTGGACGATGCCCCCTTCGAAGACGGTGTAGCCGGCCCAAACCCCCGGCCAGTCCTTGGTCGACGCCACCTCGGTGAGGGTGACCGAGCGGTGCCGTCGCGATCGATTCCTGTGGGTGTGCCCGGAGCTGACCACAACGGGCACGTTCAGCCGGTCGAGTTCGTCGAGGAAGCCGGTCGATTCGGGTGCGGCGACACCGATGGGCCAGTAGCGGGGGAGACGGGTCGACTGGAGCTGATGGTGCATCAACAGCAGGACGGGCTGGTCGGAGTCACGTGCCCGATCCAGGATGCCATCGGCCACGTCGGCGATCGTGCCCCGCCCCGAGTTCGGAATCGTCGAGTTGGCCACGATGACCCGCAACCCGTTCAGGTCGCAGTGGTCGACGCCGTGGATCATGGGTACCCGACGCCGACCGAGGTGATGGGGCAGCGAGCAACCGCCCTCGTCGACATCGTGATTTCCCGGAATGGCGACCATGGGCAGCTCGCCGAATGCATCGACGAGGGCATCGACGCTGGCGAAGCACTCCGTCGTCTCGTGTTGAGCGATGTCGCCCTTCAGCACGAGGAGCTCGGCTCCCCAGGAGTTGGCGTCCTCGATCGCCCCCACAGCGCCCCTCCACGCGAAGGGGAGCCGCCACGGTCCCGGCGGCCGCCCCGGCTCGAGATGCGGTTCGGGTTCCCGGGCCAATTCCCTCAGTTCCTCCGGATCGACGGTGGTGGGATCGGGCCCGGTCGGGGGACCGGCCTCGGTCATCGTCTTGAGGAAACCCCACCTCCGCGAACCGAGGTGGAGATCACTGATCGTGGCCAGCCGAGCGGTGACCGCGCCAGGAGGTCTCGCAATGGTTCGGACCGTCAAAACCCGGTGGAGCCCTGCCGCCGGCGCATCGACGACGATCGTGTGATTGGTGTCGGAGGCCAGATCGGTGAACTCGATGGATCCGGCGCCGCCGGGATGATCCACCGTCAGGCGTTGATCCCCACAGGTCGCGGTGAGAGGGCCTTCGGGAATCGAACCCCAGGTGATCTGCGTCGACTCGTGGTCGACGGCCCACACCTGTAACGGTGAGGCCGACAAGGCGAACATCAAGCCGATGTCAGCCGAGGAGGAACCGGCTGAACGCCTCGGCTTCCCGGCCCCGTAGCGCCACGGCCACCCGCTGCTTCTCCAGCAGCTGCTGCAACGTCTGCTCGCCGCTCGGGACGTCGTGCTCCGCGAAGAATGCCGAAACCATCCGCTGGTCGGCATCGGTGTCGAGGGCAACGACACCCTCCATGATCCGCACGATGTGACTCGAGGCGAACAGTTCGATCAGCGTGCTCCAGTGCTCCGCGATAAAGGCCCACGTTCGTCGACCCTGCCCCCGACTGAGCAGGCCCCGGCGCAACAGGAACGGTGAGTTCTGGGTGCGGATCGATCCGTCGAGGATCATCGCGTGGAGGCGTTCGACGAGGTGGGCGTGATCGAAGTCGGCCAGCGCCCCGAGGAACCGCAATTCCTCCTGAGGGGTCTTCGCTCCCTTCCAGGCTGCGACGAAGTCGTCGAAGTCGGCGTCGTCGCCCGTGGCGGCCACCACGTCGA
Organism: Acidimicrobiales bacterium; assembly: GCA_965216655.1. Lineage (GTDB taxonomy): Bacteria > Actinomycetota > Acidimicrobiia > Acidimicrobiales > SZUA-35 > JAHELU01. The sequence goes on along the minus strand of CBDCGP010000003.1, from coordinate 42,832 downwards.
TGGCCGCGGCCAGAAGCGACGAGTCGACGAGTTCGGGATCCCGTAGACCGGCGGCGGCCAGTCGTTTCGCCTCCTCCTGAATCTCGGGGTCGTTGGCCACGACGCCGAGAGCTCTGACCAGGTCCCCTCGCAGCTGGCGCCGTTCATCGCTGTCGTCGTCGGACGGGGCGAGCCCGAGCCCGGCCAGAACCGGGGCCAGCGCATCGTGGACGATCTCCTCCAGCCGCTCGAGCGCCTCCCCGTCGACGAGACGACGGAGTTGCTCGAAGCCGGTGATGATCCGGCGCCAGACCGACCGATCGGACTCGCCGGTCATGGCCTCCAGCAGCGTGAGGAACGACGCCGTCGAGGACTGACCGGCCTGGACGGAGGTCCACGCATCATCGACGAGGGCGTACCGTTCGACGGGGGAGAGGTGGTCGATGGCCAGCCAGGCCAGCGTTTCGAGATCTTCGGGCTCGTACGCGACCCGCACGAACCCGGCACCGGTGGCGTTGATCACCACCGGACGGTTTGCGGTGCCGGGGAGTGTGACCGGAACCGGACCCAACAGAACACGCTGCACCGGCACCGGTTCCTCGGACGTCTCGCCGTCGGCCGGCAGTACCCGGTACTGAAGAGGCACCGACCAGATCTGCTCGTCGGCTTCGTAGGCCCCCACCAGCTCGACCCGTCGCTGGGACACCGTCATCGCCCCGTCCGAGTCTCTGGTGGCGACGATCTGCGGGTAGCCGCCCTGGTAGATCCAGCTGTCCATGATCTCCCGCACCGGCTCGCCGGTCTCGGCTTCGAGGGCGTCCCAAAGGTCGGGCGTGTCGGCGTTGTCGAACTGGTGTTTCCGCATGTAGGCCCGGATCCCGCCGCGGAACGGCTCCTCGCCGAGGTACTGCTCCAACATGCGAACGACGGCGGCGCCCTTCTCATAGGTGAGAACGTCGAACATGCCCTCGGCGTCGGCGGGGCTGATGACCTCGTACTCGATGGGTCGGGTCGTCGAAAGCGAATCGGTGCTGAACGCCGCGGAGCGCGAAAGACCGAAGTTCGTCCACCGATTCCATTCCGGCCGGAACGCGTCGGTGCAGCGCATCTCCATGAAGGTGGCGAACGCCTCGTTCAACCACAGGCCGTTCCACCACTTCATCGTGACGAGATCCCCGAACCACATGTGGGCGATCTCGTGCGCGATCACATCGGTGACGGTCTGCAGCTCGGGTTGGGTGGCCCTCGCCGGATCGACGAGCAGTACGGTCTCCCGGAAGGTGACACAGCCGAGGTTCTCCATCGCCCCGAACGCGAAGTCGGGGATGGCGACCAGATCGAGTTTTTCGCCGGGATAGGGAAGTTCGAAGTAGTCCTGGAAATACCGAAGGGCGAAGGCTCCGACCTCGAGTGCGAAGTCGGTCAGGTCGGCCTTACCGGGAACGTGCACGACACGGAGGGCGACGCCGTTGACGTCGACCGGCTCGGTCATCTCGAGCGGACCGATCACGAAGGCCACGAGGTAGGTGCTCATCACCACGGTCGGGGCGAAGCTGACGACGACCTTGCCGTCGCCGGTGGGGGTTCGCCCCGTCTCTTCACTGTTGGCCACCGCATCGTGGTTCTCGTCGATCACGAGATCGATCTGGAACGTGGCCTTGATGTCGGGTTCGTCCCAGCACGGGAAGCACTGACGGGCGTGTGTCGCCTCGAACTGTGTGGTGGCCAGTTGGTGCTCGTTGCCGTCGGCGTCGGTGAACTGGCTCAGGTAGGGGCCCACCAGCTGATCGTTGAACGGGCCCGTGAAGTCGATGGTGAGGTCCAGCTCTCCGGGCTCGACCGCCTCGTCGAGCGTGAGGGTGAGACGTTCGTGCTCGGGGTCGAGGGTGGGCTCACAGGAGATGGAGCGTCCGGCCTGGGTCACCGTGGCCTGACCGATGGTCAGATCGAGGCTGTTGAGGACGATGGTCGCCGTGGACTCGGCGGCCTCGGCGGTGATGGTGACCGAGCCGTCGAAGGTGCCGGCCCCCATGTCCGGTTCGAATCGGAGATGGTAGGCGCTCGGGCGGACGGTCGTGGGCAGCCGGTGAGGATGGGTTGACACAGTGCCGAGCCTACCAGGGTGCTGAAAATGCCGATCGCCGTGATGATCACCGGCCGGCGCGCGCTTGAGGTTGACGTATGCAGCGACCTGTGCGGACTTCGCCCGACCCGATGCTGACGGTTCCACTCGCCGATGGCCGCCGGCGAGGGCTCGCCTTCTGGGACGGTCGGCTCTGCACCTATCGAGCCGAGATCGATCTGTTCGATCCGGTTGCGGGTGTCGAACCCCCGCCGTCGGACACGCGTCCATCCCGGCAAACCGATCGGGTCCACTCGATCGATGAACTGTGGGAGTGGCTTCTCGATCCTCGTGCCGGGGCTGCGCCCCATCGGGTGACCCTGGGTGACCACCTGGCCGAGTTCATCACCATCGACGCGTTGCTCCTGCGGCTCGAAGCCTTCGGGTTCGAGCCCGACGAGGAGTCACGCGATGCCCTGGTCGCCCTACGAGACCGGGTGGCGGCCGAGTGGGGATCGGTTGTCTTCCTCGGCCGTGTCCATCCGGCTGTGGGGCGATGCCCGGACGCCCGGCTCGATCGCGATCTCGGTATCGGGCTTCCCGATGGTCGTCGGCTGCCGATCTCACCCCGGTTCGATCATCCCGGCCATCACTTCGATTGGGGCCGCCACGGGCCGGCGACGGCTCGCACTGCTCGGGCCATGATCGATCTGGCCTGGTCCACCCACAGCGACCCCGCCACCGATGCGGCGGTGACGGATCTGGCGGTTACCGTGCTGGCCGAGATCAGCGGGGGATTTGCCTGGCGGGCCGAGTCGGTGGCCGACTGGATCGCCACCGAGACCGGCGACCTCACCGGCCGCAGTGAAGAATGCCACGGTCTGCCACCCTTCAAGTGGCGGGAGTTGGGCGGGTACCGTCAGCTGTCGTTGGAGCTTGGGCCACACTCGTGATCGGTCCCTGACATGCCGATGGGTAACACACTTCATCGGCCCTGGTCATTCATCCCTTTGCCGCAGTTCGCCCATGTTCCCGTGATAGTTTGACGCCTATGAGTCGTGATTCCGCCGCAGTTATTGACGACCCGATGAACGACCTTTCGGAGCCGTTCCCCGACCTCAATTCCCTCAACGAGGGCATAGCAGTGCTCAGCCGATTCGAGCAGGTACTGGCCGAGTTGGAATACGCCTTGGATGCGATTCCCCTCACCGGACAGTAAAAGAACAGGAAAGAGCAGGAAAGAACAGGCGTTTCCCCTGCTCACCTGACACAAAGCGGTGAATCGGTTCGACCCGGCGTCCCGATGACGGTTGATAAGACGTCGTTGTCGGTCTAGATTCACTGATGTTGGTTGTTCGAAAAGGTTGAACAGCGGGTGATGGCGACTGCCGATGATCGGCGGCGGTTGGCCGTCATTCAACACGGAAAGGCGGTTGTCATGGTGTTGAGCACACCTGCTTCATGGTTCTTGGTTTTCGCGACGATTTTCCTCGCGTGTGCTCTGGGGGCCGTGGTCGCCGCCTCGGCCCGCCGGCGACGCATCGACCGAGACCGTCCCGACGATGAGCGGCTGCCCGCCCTCACCGTTCCGGCGGCGTCGGCCGAGGCGGAACCCGGGTCTGCACATGCGCTCGATCGTCTTCGGCGCTGGGTCGAGACGCAGCCCGAGGTGCAACGGCCGTCGCCCGAGCGTGTGGCCACGCCGCGCCCACCCGCCGTTCGAGCCGTCTTGTTTGGTCGCACACTTCGACTGGCTCGCCGTCATCGTGTATCGGTCGATCACGTGATCGACGGCGAGCCGATGATCCGGTTACTCGGTCCAGTTGGTGTCAGCGGCTTCGAGACCAGGATGACGAGCCAGCAGCAGGCGCTCATCGCGCTGCTCGGGCTTCAGGGTCCTCGTGGCAGGGCTCAGATCATCGACGCACTCTGGGATGGGAAACCGATCTCGGACAGTCGCTTCGCCAACCTACTGGCCGAGGTTCGCGCTGTCGTCGGGCGGGACCGCCTTGTTCAGGACTCCGACAACCGCTACCAACTCATCGACGTCATCACCGATGTCGATCGATTCACTGCACTCGCCCATGAAGCTGACGTGGCGACGGCGGACCAGGCACCCGGTACCGGAGCCCAGAATGCCCTCGACCTGCTGGAACAGGCGATCGGCCTCGTCGAGGGCCCCGTCCTCGACGGCGGAACCCGTCGATACTGGAGCTGGCTCGACAATGGCTACCATCGTCGGTTCGGCATCGAGCAGATGATCGTGGCGGCGGCGTTGCGGGCCACGGCGCTCGCCCTCGGCGAGCATCAGCCTCAGCGGGCCCGCAGGGTGTGCGAGCAAGCTCTCACGGCCGTACCGCACGACGATCGGCTGATCGCCGCGCTTGCCGAACTCCACGTGGCTCAGGGCCGTCGAGGCTCGGCGGCCGAGCTGGTTGCCGGGTGGGAGCAGGCCGTGCGGCGGCTGGGTCTGGGGGAGCCCTCCACCGGGCCACGGAACATTCTGCTCGGTACCGCTCGAGGCGAACGCTGAAGGACCGGCCTGCCATCGACCCACGGAGCGGGCAACTAGAAACTCTGTGCCCCCTCGGGCACCGCGGTGACCACCACATTCGCCAGGTACGACCGTTCCTCAGGGTCGAACTGGCCCCCACAGGTGATGAGCTGGAGAACGGTCTCTCCGGACTTGCGGAAGACCTCCTCCGCCGGAAGCTCGGTCTTGTCGTACACGGTGTTGCCGGTGATCCGGTACCGCATGACCGTGCCGTCGCTCATCACCACTTCCAGGGAGTCGCCGGGTAGTAGATCGGCCAGGTTGAAGAAGGCCCCCGGCTGACCTCCGTAGTCGACGTGCGCGGCGAGCACGGTCGCTCCCGACTGCCCTGGAAGCGAGCTGTGTTCGTACCAGCCGACCGTGTCGGCGGCCGGAACATCCAGCTGCTTCCGGTCGTCGACGCCGACCGACAGGATAGGCGCCTCGAGGCCGATGTCGCCGATGCGGATCATGGTCGGTGTGGGCCGTTGTTCCTCGACGAGGTCGTCGGTGAGGCGACCGTCGCGGACCGGAACCTGCACCCGAGCCCGGGATGCGTCGTCGCCCTCGGCCAGCAGATCGACCGCGGCCGAATCTATGACCGCCGACGCCGACGTCTGCGCCGCGTCGGCGGATCCATCGCCGTCGGCCGCCGTTACGGCCGCACCGACGGTGGCCAGCGTACTCCCGAGAAGTAGGAGGCCCGAGAGTACGCGCTGGTTCACAGGAGGCGGCGACGGGCCATCACGGCACCACCGGCGGCGGCCATGACGAGGGTCAACAGGCCGACGAGGTAGAGGCTGGTCATGTCGTCGTCCATCCCGAGGAGGTTGCTGTTGCCCGTCGGCACCTCGGTCGGAGCGCTGCTGAGGCCGCTGAACGACTGCACGACGGCGTCGAGGGTACCGCTGTCGGCCGAGCCGAACACGGTGATGGAGGCCAGCTCGCCGTCGTCGACGGTGAGTGTTGCCTTGGCGACCTCGGTGCCGTCTTCCGTGACGGCGGCGACCGTGTGCTGGCCAGCGGCGAGCGGGATCGTGACGAACTCGCCATTGGTGACCGCACCGTCGGGGGCCGGCTCGCCGTCGATCGTGACGGTGACCTCCGGACCCTGTGCGAGGTGGCGAACGACGATGCGGCCCTGGGCCGGATCGGTGGCCGAGAGATCCTCGGCGAAGCTCGACAACAGCACCTCACCCTCGGCGTCGAGGTGGGCGATCAATGATGCCGGATCGGCGCCGACGGAGACCGACTGCGAGATGATCGGCTGGTCGGTGCGGTCGCCGGCGTCGGCGGGGGCCCCGCTCATGGCCTGGTAGAGGTCCACGACGTGGGAGCCGGTGTCGAGCGAGATCGGACCGGCGATTGTTCCGGCGGAGAAGCCGGGAATGATGGCCTCACCATCGACGTAGACGTCGACTTCGGCCCCCGGGATGCCGTGCACGATCTGAAGTCCGGCGTCGCCGGCGGCAACGGGTCCGTTGACGAGCGGAACCGAAGCCTCGGCCTCCACGACCGGCTCCTCGGGTTCCGCAGTCGTGGTGACGGTTGACGATGTCGTGGCCTCGGTGGTGGAGGTTGTGGCGTCGTTCTCGGTGTCGGTGTCGGTGTCCTGTTCGCTGTCGGCGCTCGCGTCGCCATCGGTTTCGGTGCCGGTGGCGGTCTCCGATGTGTTGGCATCGGCATCGACGTCGGTGTCCGTGTCGGCGGTGGCATCGGTGGCCGCTTCCGGGTCCGCGTCGTCGCCGGCGTCGGATTCAGTGACCGGAGCTGCGACGTTCTCGTCGGTGGAGTCGCTGTCCTCGATCTGCTCGGTGGTGGTTCCGGTGGCGGAATCGCTCGAGTCGGTCGAGGTGTCGCCGGACCGCAGGAGCCCCCAGGCGATCAGCGCAAGTCCGCCGGCCAGGATGGCACCGACGAGGATGCCGGCGCGGTTGCCTCGACCGTCGTCGCGGAGGCTGGGATCGAGTTCCACGGTCTGGGCGGCCGGGACCTCGTAGTCATCGGTGGTGGCGGAGGCCGCTTCGGTGATGCCCTTGCTGTACTCGCGGGAGTCGAACGCACTCTCGGTGGCGTCGACGGTCGCTTGCATCTCGTCGTCGCCCTCGAGTTGCACCGTTTCGGTGGCGGCCGCCGCGGTGGCCGCGGCGGCGATGTCGTCTTCCTCGACCTCGTCGGTGATGACGGCGTCCTCGCCGACCCCGTCGAGTTCATCGGCCAGGACCTGGACGTCCTCGGCATCGGCATCTGCTTCGGCCGCGACGTCCTCGGCTTCGGCTTCGGCCGCGACGTCTTCGACATCGGCCTCGGGAGCAACGTCGTCGCCCTCGACCTCATCGTCGATGACGTCCATGCCCGAGTCGTCATCGAGAATCTCGGCGGGTGCGTCGTCGACCTCGTCGGCCTCGTCGACCGCCACCCCCTCGGGGGTGAGCTCGACACCTTCGGCGATCTCGATCGAGTCGTCGGTGTCTCCCGCCAGCTGGGAGGCGACGGTGGCGGCGCCGAGGGCGGCTCCGCCGGCGGCGAGCCCGACTCCTGTGGAGGCCGAGCTGCTCGGCGTGTGGGAGGCGACGACGCCGGACGCGGTGGCGGCCAGGGTGTTGGCCTCCGCGGTGGGAATGAAGGCGGGGCTGTAGGTGCGTCGCTCGTCACCGAGGGCCTCGGCCAGGATGCTGGCGAACTCGAGCGCCGAGGGTGGACGGGCCTCAGGGGTGTCGGAGCCGGACCACATGATGAGGCGACGAACCGAGCGGGGTACGTCCTCGAGCGAGTCGCCGAGCGAGGCCTCGAGAATCTTGCCAAGCGAGTAGACGTCGGAGCGCTCGGAGGCGTCGATGCCGTCGAGCACTTCCGGTGCCACCCAGTGGTGATAGTCCGAGCGAGCCTCGCCGCCGAGCCCGAGACCGATGCCGGCGACCGCCACGTCGTCGCCGACAACGTGGATCTGGTCGGGCGAGAGGGCGCCGTGGAACAGCCCGCGGAGGTGGGCTTCGTGGGTGGCGCGGGCGGCCGCCTCGGTTATCGCGGCGCATTCCTGCCACGCCGGGCCGGCCGGAGGGATCATGGAGGCGAGCGTCGGATCGGTGATGACCGGGGTGACGGCGAACGGGGTTCCGTCGCTGGCGAAGTCGCTGTCGATGACCGGAACCAGCCCCGGCAGGTCGGCCGATTGGCGGAGACGGCGCAGGTGGGATCGATCCCACCGCTCCGGCGAACCGACGGTCACCTTGACGGCGGTGCCGTCATCGGAAATCACGATCTCGTCGAAACCGTTGACCGAGGTGGTCACGGAGTCTTCCGCCGTCTCGTCGTGTGTGTTCACCGTTTACCTCCGCCGACGCCACGCCAAAGTTAATCCACGCAGGCCGAAAACTAGCAGCTCCGCAACCGGGTTGCTGAACTCTTAGTGCAATAAGTCCGAATAAGTAATCTGAAATACGGCAGAGGACACATCGCCCCTCGTCTGCCAACGACCCAAGGTAGCAACATCTCGACTCGCTGGTCGACAACCCTTGGCAAAATTGTTCCGGCGTGGGTGATCGTACTCACCGGCGTTTCGGCGTCGTCAGCGGGTCCCCTCAGCCGCTCGGGGTCGACGCCAGCCGGTATTTGTAGCCACGACGATCGGCATCCACCAGCGTGATCAGATCAAGCGCTCGCAGTACGTAGACGAGCTTCTGTGCGCCGTCACGGTCGGTCGCACCGGTGGCCGCGATGTCCGCCGTCGTGAACGGTTCCGGTAGCCCTGCGGGCAGCAGGCCGAACACGTCGGCTCCGGATTCGAACCGGTCCCATTCGATGATACGCCGGATGGCCCTGTCGGTCGTGCGCCAACCGCCCCGACCGCGTCGGGCGGTCGGATCGTGACGCTGGTACCGATCCACCTCCATCAGAACGACGTCGATCGAGAAGCCCGGATGGTCGATGAGGGTCGGCACGCTGACCAGCTCATCGAGGATCGAGAACCTGCTTCCCTTCTTCGGAGATCGCCGAGCCCGCTTCGACGGACGGTGAAGGTAGGTGCTGACGGCGATCGGGTGAACGATACGGATGCGGTAGCGGTCGAGGAGCGCATCGAGTTTGCGACCCATCGCTGCGAACGACTGCGTCTGGATCTCGATCAGAAGGTCGCCGCGACGGATGTCGATGACGAAGTTCTCCAGCCGAACCTCGAGTTCGTCGCCCGGCTCGGCCACCATCTCCTTGAGCGCCGCATGGATCGAACCCTCGTTGAGAGTTCCGATGTGCGGCGACTCGACACTCGGCGCGGTTTCAGTCTTCTTTGAGGGCAACGGCGTTCGGGGTGACGTTCATCTTGGGCTCGTACTCGGGAGCCGAGACCTCGACGGCCTCGCCGGCAATGGTGGCGCGGAGCGCGTCGGCGCAGTCACGGCACGGACCGTAGAAGCGTTGTCGAGCATCGTTCCCGCAGCGGGGGCAGGTGTAGTCGAGCATCTCGTCTGTCGACATCGGATCGGATTCCTTGTTCGCTGGGCGTTTAGTCGATACTGTTGTTGAGTCGGAGCAGACTGACAATGATGTCGGACATCGACGGTCAAACCGTCCAACTGTCTTCGACTCTTGCTCGCAGCGAACCTGCGAGTACAGTCCGACCCATCACACAAGGCTAAATCACGGGGGAGTTGCCAACATGGCACAAGTTGTTCTGTCCGACGTCAACAAAGTCTATCCCAACGGCTATCACGCAATTGAGGACCTGTCGCTCGACATCCGCGACGGCGAGTTCCTCGTTCTCGTGGGACCGTCGGGCTGTGGCAAGTCGACCGCTCTGCGGATGGTCGCCGGCCTCGAAGACATCAGCAGCGGCGAGCTGAAGATCGACGAGCGCGTCGTCAACGACGTGCACCCGAAAGACCGTGACATCGCCATGGTCTTCCAGAACTACGCCCTCTACCCCCACATGACCGTGGCCGACAACATCGGGTTTGCCCTCAAGCTGGCCAAGGTGCCCAAGACCGAGATCCAGGAGCGGGTCCAGAAGGCGGCCCAGATCCTCGACCTGACCGAGAACCTCGAACGCAAGCCCGGTCAGCTTTCCGGCGGTCAGCGCCAGCGGGTTGCGATGGGCCGAGCCATCGTTCGTCAGCCCAAAGCGTTCCTCATGGACGAGCCGCTCTCGAACCTCGACGCCAAGCTCCGGGTGCAGATGAGGGCCGAAATCGCCGGGCTGCAACGTGACCTCGGCGTGACCACGATCTACGTGACCCACGACCAGGTCGAGGCCATGACGATGGGCGATCGGGTGGCCGTGCTGAAACGAGGCATCCTGCAGCAGGTCGACACCCCGCAGAACCTCTACGACTCACCCGAGAACGTGTTCGTCGCCGGCTTCATCGGCTCCCCGTCGATGAACCTGTTCAAGGTGCCCTTGACCCGCAACGACAACGGGCTCGTCATTCGAATGGGGGAGCAGAGCCTCGCCGTGGGAGCGGAGGCCAGCGCCCGACCGGCTCTGGAGAACTTCGTCGGTCGCGACATCGTCATCGGCATCCGACCCGAAGACATCGAGGATGCCGCCCTGTCGCCGAGCACGCCCGACGATCGTCGCCTCCGGTCGACCACGTCCCTGGTCGAGTCGCTGGGATCCGAGATCATCGTCCACTTCCCGCTGCCCGTCGAGCCGTACGCCATCATGGACGCCGAGTTCGAGGGGGAGGATGCGATTGCAGCCGCCACCGACGAAACAGGCAACTTCATCTACGTCGCCCGGGTCAGCCCCCGCTCCACCACCCGTATCGGTGAGGCGATCGAGCTGGCGGTCGACACCAGCCGGATGCACTTCTTCGATCCCGAGACCGGCCTGGCGATTCGAGACTGATCCGAGGATTCGGCTCCCGGCCAGGGCTTCGGCCCGGCCGGGAACTTTACCAAATTCTTGACAAAACGCTATCGTATGTGGCGAATTGGCGGCGGACGTCCCAGAATCGATCACGGTGACGGAGGCGGAACCTAGGAGGCGTGCTTCATGACTGACATGGTCATGGGATTGATAATCGGCTTTATGGTCGGTAGCACGCTGCTGAGCATCCTCCTGTACCTCGCCGTCCAACGGGCCAAGGCCGGTTACTCCGATCGCCTTGCCGACCGCCACGAGACCATCGTCGATCTGCGGTCCGAGCTGGCCGAGGACAAGGAGACCAACCGTCGTCTCCGCCACCAGATCCACTCACTCACGACGGCCGGCGACTTCGGAGCCGACGGCGCGCTGAACACGCTGAGCACCGACGTCCCGATCGACATCGAGCGCGATGCGGTCCGCCTGGAGCTCGCCGCCACACAACGCAATCTGGAGAGTGTTCGGGCTCGACTGGCGGATCGGGAAGCTAAGCTCCGTGAATATCGTGAAGCGGTCAAGGAAATCCGTCTGTCGCTCGAGTCACAGGATCGACTCCGGAGCATCATCACCATCACCCAGGACGTCCCGGCCGAGTCGTCCTGATCGGAGATCGCGACCGGCCGGCACCGGCCGCCGCTGACGATGGGACCGGTGTCGTTCACCCGCCTGGACTTCGATGATCGTGAGCAGGCGCTGGAGGCGGCCCGACGGCTGACCGATTCGGGTATTCGGGTCCAGTCGGGGGGCGAGAAGTCGATCCTGGTACGCAGCGACGACCACCAGACGGCCACACGCCTCCTCTCCATCGACGTCGAAGCGCAGCGGCAACTGGCCATCGAACCGTTGGCCCGGCCGTTCGATGCCGTTGTTCCGGTGCCGGGGTCCAAGAGCCACACCAATCGTGCGTTGCTGTGTGCGGGGCTGGCCGATGGCCGGTCGGTCGTGTCCGGTGTCCTGTTGGCCGACGACACCCGGGCCATGATCGATTCGCTGCGCCGGCTTGGTGTGGCGCTCGCCGTCGACGACAGCGCCGATCCGGCGGTCGTCACCACCGTCGACGGTTCCGGGCCCGCCGGATTCGCCTCGGTACGCGACGTCGACGACGATCCGGTGATCTCGCTCGATGTGCGCCAGTCCGGGACAACCGGCCGGTTTCTCGTTCCCGTCCTGGCTGCCACCGACGGCCGCTTCGTTGTCGACGGCGACCCGCAGCTCCGCGGCCGTCCGTTCGGCCAACAGATCGAGGCCCTCGTCGCCCTTGGCGCCGACATCGACGGCACGGCTCTTCCGCTGAGGATTCGAGGACGACGCCTGAGCGGTGGCACGGTCACCATCTCCGGCAAGCTCTCGAGCCAGTTCCTCTCCGGACTGCTACTGGCGGCGCCGCTGTTCGAAGCCGACACCGACATCCGCTTGGCCGACGGCCTGGTATCACGGCCCTACGTCGAGCTGACGATCGACACGATGGCGGCTTTTGGCGTCGACGTCACCCACGACCTGGCCGCCGGAACGTTTCGAGTGCCGGCGGGCGGTTACCGACCGGCGTCGATCGACGTGGAGCCCGACGCGTCGGCCGCCTCCTACTTCTTCGCCGCGGCGGCGATGACCGAAAGCACGGCACGGGTCGACGGGTTGGGCCGCTCCACGGTTCAGGGTGACCTCGCCTTCGTCGACCTCCTCGCCCGGATGGGAGCGGAGGTCGAGCGGGGCGAGAACCACACGGTGGTCACCGGTACCGGCCGGCTGACGGGGATCACCGCCGACATGTCCGACATATCCGATACCGCCCAGACCATGGCGGTCGTGGCGGCATGTGCGCAGGGCCCGACGGAGATCACGGGCATCGGATTCATCCGCCACAAGGAGACCGACCGCATTGCCGCACCGGTCACCGAACTGCAGCGTCTCGGGATCCGGGCCGAAGCGACCGACGACGGGTTCATCGTGAACCCGGGCGCGGTGACCCCTGGGGTCGTCGAGACCTACGACGACCATCGGATGGCGATGAGTTTTGCGCTGCTGGGGCTGGTGCACCCGGGGGTCGTCATCGACAACCCGGCCTGTGTCAACAAGACGTTTCCCCGCTTCTTCGAGGTTCTCGACTCGCTCGGACGGCAGTGACGGTCACGGCAGGGTCACGCCGGACGGCGACCGTCCGTTGCGTCGGTCCAGTACGCTCTGACGGGTGAGAGCCGCCCTCCTGACCGGATCCCGTCAGATCGAGGTCGTCGATGTTCCCGAGCCCGACCTGCTTCCGGGCTCCTGTGTCGTGGCGGTCGAGCGGTGCGGTATCGGCGGCCCCGATCTCGTGGCCTGGTCGACGGGTCAAGTGCCGGCTCCCGCCTGGTTCGGGCACGAGTGGGCCGGCCGGGTGGTCGCCGTTGGAGCCGATGCCGGTGATCGTTTCGTCGGGGAGCGGGTGGTCGGTGCCGTGCCGCCGCCGTGTGGATCGTGTCGGCCGTGTCGAGCCGGAGTCGACGCGCCGTGCCGCGTCGTTCTGGCGATGATCCTGGGCACCGACGAGCGGGCCGATTCCCACGGAGCGTTTGCGGAACGGATCCGGGTCGACGCCCGCCGGGTTCATCGCCTCCCCGAAGGTGTCGACTTCGCCGACGGCGCGCTGTCGGAGCCCGGTGCCGTTGCCGCCCACGCCGTTCGCCGGGCCCGCCCGTCACTCGGAGACATCGTCGTAGTGGTCGGTGCAGGCACGGTCGGTCTGCTCGTGGCCGAGCTTGCCCGTCTGGCGGGAGCCAGCCGTCTCGCGGTGCTGGAGGTCGAACAGGATCGGCGGGAGTTGGCCTGCCGGCTCGGAGCCGACGCGGCGTTCGCGGCGGCCGGTGATCTGGCCCGCTGGCTGGCCGCCCATGGCCACGGTCTCGGCGCCGACGTGGTGTTCGAGTGCGCCGGCGGTCAGGCCGCCGTCGACGCGGCCACCGAGGCGGTACGTCCCGGAGGCACGCTGGTGCTCGTCGGCACGGCATCGGAAGGGGCGCTGGTTCCGGTCCCGGCGCTCGTCGCCCGTGAGGTGACGGTCAAGGCGTCACTGGGCTACACCGTCGCCGATGTGCACCGGGCTCTGGCGCTGATGGCCGACGACCGGTTCCGCGTCTCGGAACTCCACAACGGGCCGATCGGCTTCGCTCAACTCGCTGCGGTGTTCGAGGAACTCTCGCGCCGACCCGGCGCGAAACCGAAGACGCTGTTCGAACCGGTCTGAGCCCGTCAAACGCCGAAGCGGCTGCGATGGATCTCCTGTATGTCGCGACGGAAATCGGCGAGCCACTGTTTGACGTCGGTCGAGGCCACCGTGTCCCGCAACGCCTTGAGCCGGCGCCGCTGCTCCTCCGCCGGCATCTTGACCGCCTCGGCGATCGCGTCCTTCAACCCGTCGACGTCGTAGGGATTGACGGTGATGGCGTCGGACAGCTGATGGGCGGCACCGGCGAACTCGGACAGCACGAGTACTCCCGACTCGTCGTGCCGGCTCGCGACGTACTCCTTGGCCACCAGGTTCATCCCGTCGGCGAACGGGGTGACGAGCATCACGTCCGCTGTGCGGTACAGCGCCATCAGCTCCGTGAACGACTGGCTCTGGTGGATGTAGTGGACGACCGGGAATCCGACCCGGCCGTAGTCGCCGTTGATCTCGCTCACCAGGCGTTCGACCCGGTTTCGGATGTCGACGTAGGCATCGACCTTGTCTCGACTCGGATCGGCCACCTGCACCATCGTGACCTGGGACGGATGAAGCTCCCCGTCGGCCAGCAGCTCCCGGAACGCCCGGAGTCGAACGTCGATGCCCTTCGTGTAGTCGAGCCGGTCGACACCGAGCAGAACGGTCTGCGGGTTGCCGAGGCGGGCCCGTAGGTCTCGGCTGGCCTCCATGATCGCGTGGCTGGCCGCCGCGTCCTGATAACGGTCGACGTCGATCCCGATCGGGTAGGCACTGGTCCGGATCGTACGGCCCTCGTAGGTGAGCGTCTGATCGTCGGCCGATGTGGTCAGACCGAGATGGTTGACCACGCCGTGGAAGTTGGCGATGGCCTGCGGCGTCTGGAATCCGATCAGATCGCTGCCGAGGATTCCTCGGGAGAGGCCGGTTCGCCACGGGAGCTGCTGGAAGAGTTCACGGGGCGGGAAGGGGATGTGGAGGAAGAAACCGATGGTCAGGTCGGGCCGGATGTTCCGTAGCATCGCCGGCGCCAGCTGCAGCTGGTAGTCGTGGATCCACACGATGGCGTTCTCGTCGGCCGCTTCCGCGGTCGCCTCGGCGAACCGCTCGTTGACCCGCCGGTAGCCGTCGTACCAGTGGCGATGGAATTCGACCGATCCGATCTTGTCGTGATAGAGGGGCCACAGGGTGCCGTTCGACATGCCGTCGTAGTGGTTTTCCAGCTCCTCGGCCGAGATCGGGATGTCGACGAGCTTGATGCCGTCGATCTCGTCGGGGAGGTCGGGGACGTCGACCATCGACTCGGAGCCGGGGGTCGAGCCGTCCCAGCCGACCCAGCAACCTCGCCCCGACTCGGCCAGCGCCGGGGTCAGGGCCGAGACGAGCCCGCCGGGACTGGTCGTCCACTGCAGGATCCCGTCGTCGTCGGGCGTCCGCCGAACCGGAAGGCGGTTGGCGACGACGACCAGTTGGGGCGATTCCGGTGTCGAGGGCACCCATTCAACCTACTTCGTGCACACGGTCTTCCGTGGGGAGGCGGCGTGGGTCAGATCAGTACGATCTCTCCGTTCGATTCAAGGAGGACCGGACGGCCAACACCCTCGGTCGCCATCAGTTCCGCTGTGAGCTCATCGTCGGTGCTGTTTCCCCAGGTGCGACCACCCGACGGTGTTCGTAGGGCGACGAGAGCGATCGGAGGTTCCGATCGTCGGTGCATGACCGTGTAGCCTTCGATCCGGCCCTCACCGACGAAGCGTTCGTCGCCGCGGACCCGCTCCGCCCCATCCGCTGTGGGCTGGGCGTCGAGTTCGGCGAACGGCCCGGGCGCCGGGTCGGAGCGGTAGAGGGCGGCGCTGTGTTTGGTGAGGTAGCCGCCGTTGCCGGTGATCAGGCCGATGCCGCCCCCGTTGCGTAGGACGTCGGCCATGGTGGCAACCGAATGTCCGACGTAGTTGTTGAGCGGGCCACCGGCGAACGTCAGGCCGCCGGTCACGGTGAGTTGCCGGTCGAGCGCCAGACCGAACTCGGCGGCGGCCACCTGAACCGCCGACGGGAAGCACGAATAGAGGTCGACGTGCTCGATCCCGTCGGCGTCGATGTCACCGTGCTTGAACAGCGCCGACGCCACCGCACCGATCCCCGGCGACGAGTGCAGATCCCGCCGATGGGTGACCGCCGCGGTGTCATTGGCCGCCGCCGCAGCCCACGGGAAGACCCATCGATCGCGCGCCACGCCCAGACTACGGGCCGTCTCGGCGGAGGTCACGAACACGGCGCTGGCCTGGTCGAGGAACCAGTTGGAGTTCATCGCCTTGGTGTAGGGGAAGCCGACCATGCGGTTGTCGGGTGTGGCCGTGACGATCTCCGTTGCGGTCATCGGCGTGCGGATCCAGGCGTGCTCGTTGGCCACTGCGACGTCGTTGAAACGGGCCCACAGCTCGCCGAGCCTCGCCCGGTGCTGGTCGATCGTCTCGCCGTTGGCGGCGCGGATCGCCGACTCGAAGATGGAGTACATGACCGGAGGTTCGTCCATCCCCCGGCCCTCCTCGAACGGCGTCGACATCGTCAGTTCGCGGCCGATGACCTCATCGGGAAAGGCGTCGCTCTGGCTCGTCGTGGCCAGCTTTCGGCCTGCGGCTCGCAGTTTCCGGCGACTCCAGATCGTCTCGCCACCGGTGACGACGGCGGCATCCAGATCTCCTCGCTGAATTCGGCTGCAGACGGCGGAGATGGCCGACTGTGGGGCCTGGCCTCCCATGGTCGTCAGCGCCGTGCGGGGACTCGGTATGGCGAGTTGATCGGCGATGAGCCGTCCGGGGTCGGTGTAACTCCAGGCACCCTGCACCACGGCGATCAACTGGATGGAGTTCGGGGCCTTCGGCGCCTCACTGTCTGCGAGGGCGCGGTCGACGGCGCGGGACATCAGGAGAGCCGGTTCTTCGACCAGATCGAGGTCGTCGGGGCGCTGGTCGACCTGACCGACACCGACGATCACCGGGGTGCGTGGATCCATGGCCATCGATCCCACCATAGGGCATTGCAGCTTTCGCCTCGGCGGTTGTGGGTCGGGCGCACCACCAACCCGATCGATACGGGTGTGGCGCTGGCGTCCTTGCTCGGAATCGCTGCGCTACGCTTGAGCGCGGTGGAGCGATTCGCAGTTGGTGAAGAGTCGCCGGTACGGATGTTGGTTCCGGGCGAAGGGTTCAGGCTGTGGGTCGCCGCGCCCGCGGCCATCGGTGCGCTGATCGTTGCCGCGTTCCTGGCGGTTGTCGGGCTGGTCGCCGGTCCGGTGTCGGCCGATGCCGAACACGCAGCACCGGCGCAGTCGGTGCAGGAGGAGCTCGCGAAATTCGGCGCCCTGAGCCCGGGTGACATCGACGACATCGGATCACCGGCCGATCTGGCCCCTGATGTGAGCCTGATGGTCGACATCGCTGGTCTTGCTCCAGGCGGGTCCGAGGAGGTCGGCGACGACTCCGGCGAATCCGATGAACAGACCGATGCCGCCGAACAGTGGTGGTCGCCCGTGCGCGAGGAATTGCTCGCCCAATCCGCCGTGGCGGCCGTGGCGGTCGACTTCCCGGCCGCCGAGACGACCGTCTTCCATGTGCGCCTGGTCGAGCCCGGGCTTCGACGCTCGTCGGTGGGTGAGCTCGTCGGCGAACTCGAGGAGATCGTCGAATCGGAGGTGGCGGACACGGCGGGCCCCGTAACCGTCACGGCGGGCGGTCGGCTACTGAGCGACGAGTCGGTCACGAATCGATTCGGCACGTCGGTTCGGTGGCTCGCTCTGTTCGCGTTGATCCTGGGCGGCTACGTCGTCTGGCGATTCGGCCGTCTCCGGGGCGCGATCATGGCGCTGGCCTGGGCCGGATCCGTGTTGTTGTCGGCTCGGATCGCATCCCGGGTCGTGGGCCCTTTCGACGGCACCATTGCCACCGGGCCGCTGGTCGGCGCGATGGCCGGGTTGCTGTTCGCGGTTCTGATCGGGCTCCGGCTGGTCAAGTGGTACGAGAATCCCATGTCGACCGATGGGGCCGATGCGATCCAGCGCAGCCTCGCCGAGGCGGCCAGCGATGTCATCCTCGTGCTGGGGAGCCTCGTTGCCGTGGTCGGGGTGCTGTGGATCACGGGTGCCTCCCCCCGGCCGCTCGTGGCCGTGATCGTTGGCGGCGCGGTCGGAGCGGCGTTCACCGCAGCTGTCGTCGCCCCCCTCTTCGTGGTTCTCGGCGAGGCCAGGCAGCGTTCCGTGACCCTGCTGCCCTGGTCGATCCCGTCGGCCGGTCAACTCCTGGTGATCACGGTGCTCGGACTGATCGGCGTGCTCGTGGTTCTGGCCGCGTTCGCGTTCCGCTCGCCGAGTGTGGATCTGATCGACTACCGTGCGCTGCCGGCCGACGACCGGAGTCGGACCGTCGGTGATCTGCTCGGCGCCGGGCCGGGTGATCCGACGGAGGCTCTCGTCACGGTGGTCGATGACGCGTCGCCGGAGGCGACCGAAACGTGGGCCGAGGCGGTGGCCACCCTGAAGAACGTTGCCTGGGTCGACACGGCCAACCGGCGCTTCACCGGTGTTGGACCGCAGAACGTCGATCAGGCCGTTTCGCTGGCGTCCGAGGAGCAGATCGGATTCGAATCGCCGGAACTCGCCGTGATCGTGCCCGGGGTGGCGATACGGAGTCCGGAGGGCGCTCAGCTCATAGCGGAGGTGACCCGCCTGGCCGACGAGCGGGTCGAGATCCACGGCACCCCCGGTTCGCTCGGCCGCGGTTCGACCCTGGTCGTCGTGGCCACGATCGTGCTTCTGGCGCTGGCCGGTGCCGGAACCGTGCTGGTCGAGACCGACAACGCCGGCTACGCCCTGACGAGCTTCGTCCTGCGGCTGCTCGGCGGAGCGAGTACCGTCGGCCTCTACCGCCTGGTCAGCCCCGACGGGTCCGCGGCCGAGTCCATCGCGGCCCTTGCGCTCGTCGCCGTGGTGGTCAGTCTCTTCGAACTCGAATATCTCCACGATCGGGCCCGCTTCGGTGACCGATGGTCGTCCTCCGCAGGGCCGATCACGGTCGCGCACGAGGCATCGTCGACGCCGCCGACCGCCAACGGATCCAACGGATCGGGGACCGCCGAACCGGTCCCGGTCGAGAACGGCGCCAACGGCTCGGCCGTCGCATCCGACGATCGACTCGAAGTGGCGGCCGAGTCGACGCCCGACGGTGGCAACACGCCGGGCCGGGCCGCTCTTCTCGTGGCCGTCGGTCTGCTGGCTGCTGCGGTCTGGGTGGCGTTGACCCGCATCGCCGGCGGTGGTCCCACCGCGGGGCGTTTCGGCATCGCGCTCTCCGTGGCGTTGATCGTCGAGATCGCGCTCGGGCTCGGCGTGTTGCGCCCGGCCCTGCTCGGTGAGCAGGCCGTCTATCACTCGGTGGCCCGGCCGTTGCGATCCACCCTGCACGCCGGCCAGCGCCGGCAGCGGAACCAGCCCGTCTCGGTCGACGACCCGGCCTGGCGCCGCCTCGTCTCCGATCTGTTGATGGCCGAGTTCGGCCTGCAGACCGACCCGGCCACCACCCGGGTCGAGGACGTCTTCCTCGAGGGAACGCCGCTGTTCGGCCAAGCTGCCGAGCAACACCGCAGCCTTGGTTCCTCCGGCCTTCGGGTGAGCGGCCTGGCCCCCCGGATCAAGCGCGTCGAAACCCACCGCGAGGGTCCGTCGATCATGGTCTCGGTCACCGTCGACCACCCCGAGCGACACCTGGTCGATCAGAACGGCACGGTCTACGGTGTCCGGCGGGCCCAGCGCCGCTCCACGATGCTGTGGCTCGTTGGCCTCGACACGGGCGAGATCCGAATCGCCGAGTCGATCGACATGGGATCGGTTCCGCTCGACGTCGACAAGACGCCCGACAAGACGTCGTTCCCCGAGGTGGCGACCGTCAGCAGCTGAGATGCCGGCCACTCCTCGTCGGTACTGCATCCGTGTTCCGCATTCACGGGCGTCGGCCACCGGGTCGATAGAGTTGCAGGTAGCCACTCGTTCGCCCGCGATGGCTCAGCGGCTCAACCGCCTTCAAGGGAGAAGAGATGGAGATCGCCGACTCGGTACTTGATTTGATCGGGAACACCCCGATGGTCCGCCTTCGCCAGGTCGGCGCAGGGCTGGCATGCCCCGTCGTGGCCAAGGTCGAGACGTCCAATCCCGGCGGCAGCTCCAAGGACCGACCTGCGTTGACGATGATCGAGCAGGCCGAGCGCGACGGCCTGCTCAAGCCGGGCGGCACCATCATCGAGCCCACGTCGGGCAATACCGGTGTCGGTCTTGCCATCGTGGCCGCCCAGCGTGGCTACGACTGCATCTTCGTACTCACCGACAAGGTCGCCCCGGAGAAGGTCGATCTGCTGAAGGCCTACGGAGCCGAGGTCGTCGTCTGCCCGGTCGCCGTCCCTCCCGAGGACCCGAACTCGTACTATTCGACCGCCGAGCGACTGGTGGCGGAGACCCCCGATGCGTTCCGGCCCAACCAGTACGCGAATCAGGCCAATCCGGCCGCCCACTATGCGTCGACGGGGCCCGAGATCTGGCGTCAGACCGGCGGCCGTGTCACCCACTTCGTGGCCGGCGCCGGGACCGGTGGGACGCTTTCGGGTGTCGGACGGTTTCTCAAGGAGCAGAATCCCGACGTCCGGATCGTCGCCGCCGACCCCGAGGGGTCGGTGTATTCGGGGGGATCCGGGCGGCCGTACCTGGTCGAGGGTGTCGGCGAAGACTTCTGGCCCGCCACCTATGATCCCGACCTGATCGACGACGTCATCGCCGTCTCCGACCAGGACTCGTTTCTCACCGCCCGTGATGTCAGCCGTCGGGAGGGCCTGCTGATCGGCGGGTCGGGTGGCACGGCCGTGGCCGCCGCCCTGCGCCTGGCCGGCGATCTGACGTCGGACCACATGGTCGTGGTGCTCATCCCGGACTCCGGCCGGGGCTACCTGAGCCGGGTCTTCAACGACGAATGGATGGCGGGCTACGGCTTCGTCGTGTCGGAGGGCCCGATCGTGGCCGACGTCGTGGGCGCGAAGTCGAACGCCCGGCCCCCGCTGGTCTACGTGCAGCCCCAGGATCGGGTGCGTGACGCGGTCGAGCTGATGCGCCTGCACGACGTGTCCCAGCTTCCGGTGGCCAAGGGCGCCATGCCGCTGGCAGCCGCCGAGGTGATGGGGTCGATCGACGAGCTCCGGCTCATGGAATCGGCCTTCGGTGACCAGAGTGTGCTCGACCGGGCGGTCGAGGATGTCATGAGCCCCCGCCTTCCCACCATCGGAATCGGCCAGACCGTCGAGCTGGCCGTGCAGTTGCTCGACCTCGCGCCGGCGCTCCTGGTGCTCGACGGCGGGCGGCCCCGCACGGTGCTGGCCCGAGCCGATGTTCTGTCGTTCCTGTCGACCCGCCCCGCGCCGGCCGCCACCAAGTCCAACGGAGGAAACCCGTCGTGAGCACTGATCCGCAAACCGAAACCGACATCACGGCCGACGACGCGGAACCAGCCGAAAGCTGGGGATTCGCCACCAAGGCGATACACGCCGGCCAGGACCCGGAGCCGACCACCGGGGCGGTGACCGTGCCCGTTTTCCAGACGTCGACCTTTGCCCAGGATGCCGTCGGCAAGCACAGCGGATACGAGTACGCCCGTACCGGCAACCCGACCCGTACTGCTCTGCAGGTGGCCCTGGCCGCCCTGGAGGGGGCCAGCTTCGGGGTCTCGTTCGCCAGCGGGATGGCGGCCGAGGACGCGATCCTCCGCCTGCTGACGCCCGGTGACCACGTGGTCATGGGCAACGACGCGTACGGTGGCACGTTTCGCTTGATCTCGAAGGTCTTCGGCCGGGTCGGCATCACCTGGTCGGCACACGATCTGACCGACCCCGCCGCGCTCGACGAGGCGTGGCCCGAGAACACGAAGCTGATCTGGGTCGAGACGCCGACCAACCCGCTCCTCACCGTGGTCGATATCGCGGCGGTGGCCGAGGTCTCCGCCCGCCGGCCCGAGGCGAGACTGGTGGTCGACAACACCTTCGCCACCCCGTATCTGCAGCAGCCTCTGGCCCACGGCGCCGACATCGTCGTCCACTCCACCACGAAGTACCTCGGTGGCCACTCCGATGTGGTCGGGGGCTTCGTGGCCACCAACGACGCCGAGGTTCACGACCACCTCGCCTTCGTCCAGAACGCAGTGGGCGCCGTGCCGGCGCCCTGGGACTGCTATCTGACACTGCGAGGCACGAAAACGCTGGCGGTTCGGATGGATCGCCACAACGCCAATGCCGAACGAATCGTCGACGTGCTCGTCGCTCACCCGAAGGTGGAGCGTGTGTTGTGGCCGGGGCTCGAGTCGCACCCGGGTCATGGCGCGGCGAAACGGCAGATGTCCGGCTACGGGGGAATGGTCAGCTTCACGACCGGGAGTCGGGATTCGGCCATGATCGTGGCCGAGTCGACCGAGCTGTTCACGCTCGCCGAGTCGCTCGGAGCCGTCGAGTCCCTCATCGAGCATCCCGGGGCGATGACCCATCTCTCGGCCGCCGGGTCCCCCCTCGAGGTTCCCGAGGACCTGGTGCGGCTGTCGATCGGCATCGAGGACGCCGACGACCTCGTCGCCGACCTGACCAGGGCCCTCGACCGGATCCCGTAGTCCGAAGACGGCCGCCGCCGGCCCGGCCTCCGACCCCTGTCATTCTCGGGTGATAACGGTCAACCTTGACCGTTATCACCCGCGAACGCGCACCGATGCGGCAGATCAATTCGGCGCCGGGTCGACCAGTCCCAGTAGGGTTGCCGGATGGTGAATCCGAAGGTCGCGGTCGAACCGAAGACCGGCCGATATGAGTCGCTGGAGACGGCGGTGCGGCAGGCCGGGGGTGAAGTCGTCCCGATCGACGAGGCGGCGGCACTGGTATGGGCCGACCCGGCGGTACCGGACGATCTACCCGGCGTGCTCGACGGGGCCGACGGGATCTCCTGGGTTGCGCTGCCGTTCGCCGGGATCGAGCCGTATGTGCCCTTCCTCGACCACGGTCGGATCTGGACGTGTGCCCGGGGCGTGTATGCCCGGCCGGTGGCCGAGCACGTGCTCACTCTCGGTCTGGCCGGCCTGCGGGGTCTCGCCACCTACGCTCGGGCGGATTCATGGTCCGCCCCCGAGGGACACAATCTGGTCGACGGCCATGTCACGGTGCTTGGAGCGGGCGGCATCACCGAGGAGCTGCTCGGCCTGCTGGCCGGATTCGACTGTGACGTCACCGTGGTCCGGCGTCGGGCCCAGCCGATGGCCGGAGCCACTCGCACCGTGACCTTCGACGATCGGATCGACGCCATCGCCGGGGCCGATCTCGTCGTGCTGGCACTGGCGCTGACCCCCGAGACCGAAGGGGTCATGGGCCCTGCGGAGTTCGAGGCGATGGAACCACATGCGTGGCTGGTGAACGTCGCTCGCGGCGGTCATGTCGATCACGACGCACTGCTGGCCGCACTCGACGGCGGCCGGCTCGGCGGGGCGTGCCTCGATGTCACCGACCCCGAACCGCTTCCGGACGGCCACCCGTTGTGGTCCCATCCCAGGGTGATCATCACGCCCCACGTGGCCAACACCCCCGAGATGGGCATCCCACTGCTGGCCCGCCACATCCGCGACAACGTGTCGCGGTTCGGCAAGGGGCAGGAACTCGAGGGCCGGATCGACGTCGACGCCGGCTACTGACCGACCCCGGTGTCCCAGGCCGTCCTGGAGTTGGCAGATTTCGCGCGCCCCCGGCGCGCGAACAATCTGCCAGTTCCGGCTACCGGGGTGGGAGTCGCGACGTCAGCCGGCGTCCGGGTCGGGGAGGTGCTGACCGGTCACCTGGCGGGTGCGGCCCCGGAAGTGGGCGATGGTGTCACCTGAGTCGTTGGTGACCACGACGTCGGTGATGGCGTTGCGACCGGCCCGATGGCGTTCGGTGGCGGTGGCCGTCAGCACGTCGCCCCGGCGGGCCGGTGCGATCCAGTCGATTTCGGCGTTGGTGGCCACGGCGTACTGGTTGTAGGAGTTCGTGGCGAACGCCATGGCGGAGTCGGCCAGGGTGAAGATCAGGCCGCCGTGGCAGATGTCGAGCCCGTTGACCATGTCGTGCCGCACGGCCATGGTGACGACCGCCCGGCCGAAATCGACCTCGGTGATCGTCATGCCGAGCCCTTTCGACGCGGCGTCGTCGGCGTACATGGAAAGGGCTGCGTCGCGGGCCGGGACCGTCATCGCCAACACGCTATCGGAGCAGTTCCCGCCCACCCTCATTTCGGCGGTTACAGTTGGGGACGTGCCCGGCGAGTCGGGTACGCTGCGCAACACATCACCCCATCCGACCTCCATCCGACCCTGGATGTTGGTTCCGGCCATGTTAGATTCGCCCTTCGGATGGGTACGACCAATGGGTCCCAGCGCCCGGCTGGGCCGATCAGGAGGATTCATGAACTTCACTGCCCGCTTGCTCCGCGGTTTGGACGTCATTTCACCGGCGGCCGCCGCTTCGGCCCACTGCGACGGCCCCTGTGGGGTCTATGATCCCGCCAGCGCCCGGATCGCCGGCGAGGCGGTGCTGTCGATGACGAAGAAGCTTCTCGACATCGACATGTCGGCTGACGGCGCGCACAACACCTACATCCGCTACGTCGCCATCAAGGAGGAGCAGGCGGAGCTGGCCAAGCGTGAACTCAACATTCTGTGGCACGACTACTTCAAGCCCGCCCATCTCGAGGACTACCCGGATCTCCACACCACGTTCTGGAATGCGGCCAAGCAGGCCTCGACCTGCAAGCAGGAAGTCAACGTCGACGCCGCCAACGAGCTGATGTCGATGATCGAGAACATCCACAACATCTTCTGGGCCACCAAGGGCCGCGACATCCCCTGGTACACCGCCAGCTAGTTTTTCACGCCATACGGGAGGGCGGGGCCTGGCTTCTCGGCCGGCGGCAGCGGATCCGGGTGACCGGCAACTCGATGGTGCCGACACTGGCGCCCGGGGAGTTCGTGCTGGTCGACAGCCGCCGGGTGGCCCGCGCCGGTGATGTCGTCGTGGCCCGTCACCCGTCCGACTTCAACCTGCTCGTGATCAAACGGGTGGCCGACGTCAACCCTGACCGACGGCTGGTCCTCTCCAGCGACAATCCGGCGGCCGGGACCGACAGCCGGGTCTGGGGTCCGATCGACGTCGCCAGGATCGTCGGGGTGGTCACCGTGGTCCTCGACCGTCTCACCAGCGCCGAGCTGGGCGGAGCGTTGAACAGCAAGCCGTAAATACCGGTCGTCGACGAGAGCCGCGCCGTTAACCTGGTCGGGTGCTGACGGTATCGGGCCTGACGAAATCACACGGGATGCGAACCCTGTTTCGCGACGTCACGTTTCGGCTCTCGCCCGGTCGTCGTATTGCCCTCATCGGCGGCAACGGCGTTGGCAAGACGACGATCCTCGAGATCATCATGGGCCTCCAGGACGCCGATGGGGGGGAGGTGTCGCGCCCCAATGACTATCGAATCGGCTACCTGCCCCAGGAGCTTCTCGAATCCTGGGAGGGGTCCGTCCTGACCGAGGTGCTGCGTGGGGTGGGCGACATCGTTGATCTCGAGGCCGAGATGCGGCGGCTCGAACAGGACATGGCCACCACCACCGGTCCCGACCATGACGCCGTGGTGGAACGTTACGGGCGGCTCCAGGACCGCTTCGAGACCCTTGGCGGCTATCAGCTCGAGGCCGAGGCCCGTGGCATCCTCGGCGGTCTCGGTTTCACGACGGCCGACATGGACCGGCCGCTCAAGGAGATGTCGGGCGGCTGGCAGATGCGAGCCGCGCTGGCCCGCCTACTCCTGCAGAAACCCGATGCGCTGCTGCTCGACGAGCCGACCAACCATCTCGACGTCGACTCGGTGGCCTGGCTCGAGAACCAGCTGGCCAACTGGCCCGGCGCGATCCTGTTCGTGTCCCACGACCGCGACTTCATCGATGCGGTCGCCGAACGGGTTGTCGAGGTGGCCTGGGGGAGTGCGCTCGAATACGTCGGCGGGTTCGCCGAGTTCGTGGTGGCCCGGGAGGAGCGTCTCGCGTCGCTGCAGGCGGCGGCCAACCGGCAGGCCAAGGAGATCGAACGGGTGGAGCGGTTCATCGAACGGTTCCGCTACAAGGCCACGAAGGCCCGCCAGGTCCAGTCCCGCATCAAGACCCTGGAGAAGCTGGAACGTATCGAGGTACCCCGCGACGAGGACCTCAAGGTCGCCTTCGGCTTTCCTGAGCCGCCCCGCTCGTCCCGGATCGTCGTCGAACTGAACGATGCAACCATGGGCTATGACGGGGTGGCGGTGCTCGAAGGGGTCGACCTGGTGGTCGAGCGTGGCCAGAAACTGGCGCTCGTCGGCCCCAACGGCGCCGGCAAGTCCACCCTGCTGAAGTTGATCATGGGCCGGTTGGAGCCGATGTCGGGCACCGCCAAACTCGGCGCCAACGTCGACATCGCCTACTTCGCCCAGCATCAGGTCGACGCGCTCGATCTGTCGAAGACCGTCGAGCAGGAGTTCCGACACGCCGTCGGCGAGCAGCCGAAGAACCGGAACATGCGTACCGTGCTCGGCTCGTTCGGCTTCTCCGGCGACGCCGTGGATCGTCTCGTCGGTGATCTCTCAGGCGGCGAACGGACCCGGCTGGCACTGGCCGAGATCATGTGCAACCCCGTCAACCTGCTGGTGCTCGACGAGCCGACCAACCACCTCGACCTTCCCAGCTGCGACGTGCTGGAGGATGCGTTGCGGGTCTATCCGGGCACCGTGCTGATCGTCAGCCACGACCGCCACCTGATCCGCAACGCCGCCGAGCAGCTGGTGGAGGTCCGCAACGGCAAGGTCACCCACCACCTCGACGTCGACGAGGCCGTGCTGTCGCCGTCGTTCGACGGTGCCGGCTCGGCGCCGGGCTCCTCGTCACCGGCGGGTAAGGGCCCGGGCGGCGGAACGGCCGGGAAGGCGTCGCCTCAACCGGCCAAGTCGAACACCGGGGGTGGGAAACGTGGTGGCGGCAAGAACAATCGGGGCGGTCGGTCAAGCCCGTCGGTCGACCTCCGGGCGCTGCGCAAGAAGGTGAATCGGCTGGAGCGTCAGGCCACCGATGCCGACGCCGTGGTCGCCGATCTCGAGAAACAACTGGCCGACCCCGAGGTGATCGCCGACCTCGCCAGGATGAACGACCTCGTCGGTGAATACGAAACGGCACAGCGCCGGGCGGCTCGGTATCTCACCGAGTGGGAACAGGCCGAGACCGAACTGTCGAAGGCCCAGTCGAACTGAGCCCAGGAACTTTGGGAAGCCCACGACCCCTTAGGGGGTCGTCACAGTCACAAAGTTCGAGCGGAGGGGGACGTCACCGTCACAAAGTTGGGGCGGGGGTCAGTAGTCGCTGTCGAGCGACAGCACGTTGTTGATGAGGCCGACGTGGGCGGTGGCCTGCGGGATGTTGCCCGTGGCCCGATCGTGTTCGGGATCGTGCTGCTCGCTCAGCACGCCGGTATCACCCACCCGCTCGCAGACGTCGGTGAACAGGCCGACAGCCCGGTCCCGCTGGCCGGTGAGGCACAGCGCGTCGATCAGCCACGACGTCATCAGGTTGAAACCGCCCTCCTTGCCCGGTAGCCCATCGTCGACCGCGTACCGCCCGACCGTCGATCCGACCCGGAGATCACGCTCGACCGCCTCGATCGTCTTCGCAAACCGGGGATCGTCGGCGGAGACCAGGCCGCTCAGGCCAACGGCCAGTGTGGAGGCGTCGAGATCGGGGTCGCCGTAGGCCGCCGTGAAGGCGTCGACGGCGTCGTTCCAACCCTTGTCGGAGATGTCGGCGGCGATACGCTCCCGCAACTCGACCCAGGCCGACGGGGAACGGTCGAGGAACTGGTCGGCGATCGAGATCGCCCGGTCGACGGTCACCCAGCACATCACCTTCGAATACAAATGCTGGCGGGGCGGCTTGCGGATCCCCCAGATGCTGTGGTCCGGCTCGTGCCAGCGCCTCGACACCGCCAGCACCATGGCCTCGACGAGACGCCAGTGTTCGGCCGACAGGGCCTCACCGTGCTCCAACAGCTCATGGACCAGGTCGACGATCGAGCCGAAGACGTCGAGTTGAACCTGTCCGTCGGCGGCGTTGCCGACGCGGACGGGACGGCTCCCGCCGTATCCCGGCAGCTGAGCGATCTCGGCCTCCGGTGGCAGGTGCCGTCCGGTGACGTTATAGAGGGGAGCCAAACGCTCGGGATCGTTCCTCGTCTCGAGCAGCTGCAGGACCCAATCGAGGAACGCCATGGCCTCGGCCCGGGATCCGAGCCGAACCAGCGTGCGGGCCACCATCGCCGCGTCGCGCAGCCAGCAATAGCGGTAGTCCCAGTTGCGAACACCCCCGATCTGGGCCGGAAGGCTGGTGGTGGCGGCGGAGAGGATGGCTCCGGTCGGGCCGTGACAAAGGGCCTTGAGCATCAGGGCGCTCCGCACAACCAGCTCCGGCTCGGTCGAGGGCAAGCTGAGCTTCGACACCCAGTTCGACCAGAAATGGGCGGTGTCGCTCAGCCGCTCCTGCTCGCTTCGGGCGTCGGGCCGAACCGTGCCGGTACCGCAGCGCAGTTCGAGGCACACGGGTTCAGAGGGGTCGAGCACCACCCGACCGACCGCGGTCTGGTGGCGGCCGTCGTCGATGATCTCCCACTCGACGTCGGGGGCCCGGAGCACCATCAAATCGGCGGCGCCGAGTACGACCACGCCCTCGGGTTTGGCCTCGAGCTGGGTGGGGACCCGGCCGAAGTTGAGCCGGGGCGAGAATTCGATATGGACCTCGCCGCTTCCCTCGATGATCCGCAACAGGTCCGTTCTTCCCGCCAACCGGCGGGTTCGCCCGCTCGAGGAGTCGAGGAAGTCGGTGACGGTGAAGGAGCGGAAACGCGATTCCAGCACCATGGTGTTGGTCAGGTACTGCTGGGACTGGGGCGGCAACCGCTCGGCGCCGTCGGCCACCAGGAACCGCCCGGCCGACGGCCCGCCCAGGAGCTCGGCGAACACCGCCGCGGAGTCGATCCGGGGTGAACACATCCACGTGATGGACGCCTCGGGATTCACGATCGCCGCCGTGCGAAGATCCGACAGCACCGAATGATTCTGTATCGGCACCAGCCCCTCGCCGCCCAGCCATTTGGCCCGCAGCTCGGCCAGGAGGGCGAGAACCTGGGACACGGTCTCCGGGCCGGGAACCCGGAATTCGGCCAGGGTCGACCCGTCGCCGACCTTGACCCCGACATCGGGTCCGCTGAGCGACCGAAAGGCGTCCTCGTCGGTCAGGTCGTCGCCGAAGAACACCACGGCCGAGGCGCCGACCTGATGCCGGATGGTGTCGAGTGCCGTGCCTTTGTTGGTGTCGATCACCGACAGCTCGAGAATGTCGTGGCCATTGCGGGTGAAGACCCAGTCATGACCGGCCGGCCCGGTGACCAGATCCTGGCGGGCGGCTTCCTTCACGTCATCGCTCATTCCCCGCAGGTGGAAGGTGACGCCGGTCGGCTTCTCCTCGATCAAGGCGTCATAACGTTCGCCCAGTGTCCGAACCTCCGCGGTGATCTTGTCTCGTCGCTCGACCAGGTCGGGGTCGAGCTGGGAGGCGAACCCGAGATCGAACTCGCTGCCGTGGCTGCCGACCAGCCGGATCTCCTCCGGCAGGCGTGACAGGGTGGCCAGATCCCGCAGACTGCGCCCCGACACCACGGTGACGTAGGTGTTCGGCTGCTCGGCCAGCGACCGCATGGCGGCGACCGAGTCGCGCAGCGGCGTGGCGTCGGACGGATCGTTGACCAGCGGCGCAACCGTGCCGTCGTAGTCACAGGCGACGAGGAGGTTCGGGACCCTCGCCAGTCGTCGTATGCGCTCCGCCAGCTCGCCTAGATTGTCGGTGGCCATTGAGCTCCTCACTGTCATGTCGACGTGAGCCGGACGCGTACAGGCTTTGATGGTACCGCCATCATCGTGGCAGGCTGACTGGGTGACACAGCTCAAAGTGAGGATCGGGTACGGATTGGGCACCCGAACCGAGTCGAACAACACGGCACGGTTCAGTGCTCTCGTCGACGGATTGGAGGACCGGGGATTCGACTCGCTGTGGCTGTCGGAGCGGCTCGGAACCGACTGTCCCGACCCGCTGGTGGCCATGAGCTTCGCTGTGGCCCGAACCTCCCGCCTGAAGGTGGGAACGGCCGTCATGGTCCTGCCCGGACGGAACCCGGTGGTGCTGGCGAAGTCGTTGGCCAGTCTCGATCGGCTGTCGGAGGGCCGGGTGCTGCCCGCCTTCGGCCTCGGCCTCGCCGACTCGGCCGAGCAGCAGGCGTTCGGGGTCGAGCGGATGGGGCGCGCCGGATGGTTCAACGAGGCCCTGCCGCTCATGCGGCGGCTGTGGACCGAGGATCACGTCAGCTCCGACGGCCCCCGCTTCCGGATCGACGACGTGTCGCTGGTCGTGAAACCCCACCAGGACGAGTTCGAGGTCTGGTTGGGTGGGGCCGCCCCATCGGAACTGAGGCGGGTCGGTCGTCTGGGCGACGGCTGGCTGCCCTCCTTCTGTACGCCGGAGCAGGTGGCCCGAGACCGCGAGGTCGTCGAGGCCGAGGCGGCCGCCGTCGGGCGGACGATGGATCCCGAGCACTATGGCGCGCTGATCCCGTACCGTCAGGTCGGCGCGGCGATCCCCGACGCTTACGGGGCGCTCCTGGCCCGACGCAACCCCGACGCCGATCCCGCCGTGGTGATCCCCGACATCGATCGGCTGGCCGATTCGATCGCCGCGTTCGTCGAAGTCGGCTTCTCCAAGTTCGTACTGGTTCCGATGAGGGAGCCGGACGATTGGGCGCAGGAACTCGATCAGGTCGCGGCGGTGGCGCTCCCACTCGAGACCTGAACGCCGATCGGACCGGCGGGGATGGTGCGGGCGTGGGCCAGACCGTCGACGGTGGGCGACCAGGCGTCGTGCCGGATCGGATCGACGACGACCAACCGATCATTGCCGGTGTCGGCCACCAGGAATCGCTCACTACTCAGGGCGGTCACCGCCGTCGGGCTGTTGAGGCCGCTGAGGCCGATCGTCTCGAGGCGGCGATGATGGAGACGGCGGAGACGGTTGTTGCCGGTGTCGGCTACGAGAACCGAGCCGTCGGGGAGCGCGGCAAGACCCGTCGGGCGTTGCAGCCGGGCCCGATGAGCCGGGCCGTCGAGGAGCCCCCAGTCGAACAGGTCCGAGTCGGTGATGTTGACCACGTCCCCCCGGTCGGTGAGCAACCGCAGGTTGTTGGACGCGGCGTCGGCGAACACCACACCCGCGCCGGTGCGGACAGCGGCCACCGGTTGGGCCAGCTCGGCATCGTCGGCCCTTCCCGGTAGCACGCCGGTACGCCCGGAACCGGCGATCGGGAGGACGAGGTGGCCGGAACGGTCGCTGTTGATCGTGGCCCGGAAGATTCGGTCCTGACCGGCGTCGGTGACGATGATCGAACCGTCGATGTCGCCGGCCAGTCCGACAGGGCGCAGCAACCGGTCGGTTGTCAATGACCTGACGCCGGTGTCGATGTCGACCGCCACCACCGCGTTCCGGCCCCGCTCGACAACGGCCAGCGTCGTTCGCCCGGTGAACAGGATCCCGGCGGGCTGGTTCAGGCCCGTGATGACCGTGTCCATGCGCAGGAACCGGTGGTCGGCGTCGACGGTGCCGACGAGCGCACGGTCGTTGCCGGTGTCGGCGATGGCGATCCTGGGACACGCGGACCCATTGGCGGCAACGGCCAGACCCTCGGGATGACGCAGCGGCTGCCGAGTGAGGTCGTCGATCCCGGCGCCGGGGTCGAGGCGGCCGGTGGAGGGCAGCGGAATGATCTCGTGGTCCTCGTCGCGCCGTCCGGCCGGACGGGACATGGCGTCGCCCACCGCCTCCTCGATCACTCCGATGTCGTGGCAGCCGGCGACGATGCCGGTGACACGCCCTCGCCGATCGATCACCGCCGTCGACGGCCAGCCGGGCGGATCGTACCGGGTCCAGGTGAGGTAGCGGGGGTCGTGGAGAACAGGCATGGTCACCCGGTGGCGCTCCACGATCTGGCCGAGTTGGTCGACGTCATCGTCGCAGGTCATTCGCGGGCTGTGGACGGCGATGGCGATCACCGGGTTGGAGTCGCCGTCGTCCGGTGTCTCGGACGCCGAGGCGGCACGGACCACCTCGTCGACCTGCTGGAGGCGCCGTAACGACGCCTCGCAACTCGCCGTCCAGAAGACGAGCACGACGACCCGGCCTCGCAGGTGATCGGCCGTCAACGGATCGCTGTTGATCCAGAGTTCTCCCTCGATCGGGGGCGCGGTAGGAGCCATGATTCCCTGATCGGCCCGAGTGGAGGCGAATCAACCCGATCGAACGCCGGTGACCTCGTGACGGTCGTCGGTTCCAGGGTGCCGGATGGTGGTGGATGGAGTGCCGGATATGGAATCGGAGTCGACCCGGCGACTAGATTGAGAACGACCCGCGTAGCGTGTCGCGCCCAATCGAACTCGATTTCGAGAGCGATCGACTGGACGAGCGTCCTGGCCGTCGATCGCGCCGGAAAGGGGAGACCATGCAAGTTCCACTGACGATCAACGACTTCCTGGACCGGGCGGTCAAGGTCTATCCCGACCGGGTGGCCATCGTCGACGAACCCGATCAGCCCGCACCGCCCCTCGGCGACATCACCTACCGGGAACTCGGCGACATCAAACGGCAGATGGGCGTGGCCATGGATGAACTGGGCATCCCGATGGGTGGTCGGGTGGCCATGGTCTCGCACAACTCGGCCCGCCTCCTCACATCGTTCTGGGGGGTCGGCGGCAACGGTCGCATCTTCGTCCCGATCAACTTTCGCCTCAGTGAGGACGAGGTCCGCTACATCGTCGAGCATTCAGGCGCGGAAGCCCTGCTCATCGACCCCGAACTGGAAGAGGCCCTCAAAGGCGTCGAGTGCAAACACAGGTGGATCATCGGCGACGAATCCGACGCCGTGTGGTACGGGCGCGACGGTGAACCGGAGGCGTGGGAGCCGGATGAGCTCGAAACGTCGTCGATCAACTACACCTCGGGCACGACCGCCCGCCCCAAAGGTGTCGAGCAGACCCACCGGGCCCGCTGGACCAACGCCGTCACCTTCGGCTGGCAGGCAGGTGTGTCGGACCGCGACGTCTACCTCCACACACTCCCGATGTTTCACTGTGACGGCTGGGGCATGCTGTATGCGGTCACCGGGATGGGAGTCAAGCACGTCGTGCTGCGCAAGGTCGACGGGGCCGAGATCCTCCGCCGGGTGCGGGACCATGGCGTGACCCTGATGTGTGGCGCTCCGGCGGTGTGCGCCGCCATTCTCGACGCGGCCAAATCCTGGGACGGTGAGATCCCGGGCCGAGACAAGGTGCGCATCATCGTGGCCGGTGCGCCGCCACCAACCGCCACCATCGAAGCCATCGAGACCGAGCTGGGCTGGGAGTTCATCCAGATCTACGGTCTGACCGAAACCTCGCCGTTGCTCACCATGAGCCGCTGCCGGTCCGAGTGGGACGACCTGACACCGGGTGAACGGGCCAAACTGCTCGGTCGGGCCGGTGCACCGGCGATCGGCATCGAGATGAAGGTCTCCGGATCGGGTGAGCTTCTGGCCAGGGGCAACCACATTCTCAAGAGCTACTGGCAGAACCCGGAGGCGTCGGCCGAGGCGCTGGAGGGAGGCTGGTTCCACACCGGCGACGGCGGCTACGAGGACGACGCCGGCTACTACTCGATCACCGACCGCAAGAAGGACGTGATCATCTCCGGGGGCGAGAACGTCTCGTCGATCGAGGTGGAAGACGTGTTGTTCTCTCACCCGGACGTCAACGAGGTGGCTGTGATCGGTGTACCCCACGAGAAGTGGGGCGAGACGGTGAAGGCGCTGGTGGTCGTGGCCGACGGATCCGACGTCGGTGAGCGGGACCTGATCGACTTCTGTCGGGAGAAGATGGCCCACTACAAGTGCCCGACCTCGGTAGAGTTCCGCGATGCGCTTGCTCGCACCGCGACCGGAAAACTGCAGAAATACAAGCTCCGTGCCCCCTACTGGGAGGGCCTGGAGAAGCAGGTCAATTAGGTCAACGAGACGGTCCAGGCTCGCGACCCTGTCGGCGTCGGCGTTGGCGGTGCTGACGGCGACGTCGACGCTGGCGGGCTGCGGCCAGGGCATCAGCCGCGAGTCGCTGGTCACCGACTTCGCCGCGGCCAACCCCGATGTGACAACGACCCAGGCCGAGTGTGTCGTCGACCGCCTCCTCGACGATCGTGACCTGGTCGCCATCGAGTCCGAATTGACGGCCGACGACGTCAGCCCCGGGTTCGAGGAGGATCAGTTCCGGGCCATGTTCGTCTGCGGTATCGAGGGTGACGTCGGCGACCAGATCACCGAGCAGCTCGTCGCCAACGGCGTCGCCGCCGCCGACGCCCCGTGTGTGTCCGACGAACTCGTCGGACAGTTGACCGACGAGGACGTCGACGTGTTGCTGTCCGGTGAGATCACCGATGCGTTCTACGCCAAGTTCTTCGATGCCATGGAGGCCTGCGGCGCAGTCGGTTGAGTGGACGGCCGAGAAACATCTACGACGAGTTCGGGAGAACACGATGTTGGATCTGGAACTGAGCAACAATCGAATCGAACGGATGTGGGCCGACGAGATCGTGCCCCAGCTCCATCGCTACATCGAGATTCCGGCGTTGTCGCCTGCGTTCGATGCCGACTGGGAGCGGACGGGGCACATTGCCGACGCCGTCGCTCTGATCACGGGCTGGATCGAGTCGCAGTCGATCGAGGGCATGACGGTCACGGTGGAGCCGCTGCCCGGTCGCACGCCGCTCGTGGTGGCGGAGATCGAACCGTTCGGCCCGGCCGGTGGGACCCTCGGCACGACCACGGTGCTCTACGGTCACCTCGACAAACAACCGGAGATGGAGGGTTGGCGGCCCGACCTCGGCCCCTGGAAGCCGGTGATGGAGGGCACGCGGCTCTACGGTCGGGGTGGCGCGGATGACGGCTACGCCGCCTTCGCCAGCCTCGCCGCCATCGGCGCGGTGCAGGCCGCCGGGGGCAGCCACGGCCGGCTCCTGGTGCTGATCGAGGCCTCGGAGGAGTCGGGAAGCCCGGATCTCCCGGCTCACATCGATGCCCTGGGCGACCGTCTCGGCGACGTCAACCTCGTCATCTGCCTCGACTCCGGTTGCGCCACCTACGACACCATGTGGCTGACCACGTCGCTGCGGGGGATGGTCGGCGGTCGCCTCTCGGTCGACATCGTGACCCAGGGTCTTCACAGCGGCAGCTACGGCGGGGTGGTGCCGTCATCGTTTCGGATCATCCGGCAGCTCCTCGACCGGATCGAGGATTCGGCCGACGGGCGCGTGCTGCTCCCGAGCGCCACGGTGGAGATCCCCGGT
Source organism: Acidimicrobiales bacterium (assembly GCA_965216655.1). Lineage (GTDB taxonomy): Bacteria > Actinomycetota > Acidimicrobiia > Acidimicrobiales > SZUA-35 > JAHELU01. The sequence goes on along the minus strand of CBDCGP010000003.1, from coordinate 7,663 downwards.
CATCGGATCGAGGAGGCCCGCTCCACCGCCGGATTGTTGGGTGACGCGATGCTGGAGAACCCGCCGTTGGTCGAGGGGGCCCGGTTGGTGGTCGACGACGTGACCGAAGCGCTGCTGGCCAAGACGTGGCGTCCAAGCCTGTCCTACGTCGGCGCTGACGGTCTGCCTCCCACGGAGATGGCCGGCAATGTCCTGCGGCCCTCGACCACGCTCAAACTGTCGCTACGGATCCCGCCAACGGCCGATCCGGCGGCCGTCGAGGCCGAACTGGTCGAAACGCTGACCACCGATCCACCCTATGGCGCGCACGTGGCCGTGACCGGTGCCGGCGGCGCTCCGGGCTGGAATGCACCCGATCTGTCGCCCTGGTTGCGGGACGCCCTCGGGGAGGCCTGCCGCACCCATTTCGGGCGGGATCTGCAGCTCTACGGTGAGGGTGGCACGATCCCGTTCATGGGCATGCTGGGCGAGAAGTTCCCGTCGGCGCAGTTCGTGATCACCGGTGTTCTCGGCCCCGGGTCCAATGCCCATGGTCCCAACGAGTTCATCGACGTCGCCTACGCCGAAACCCTGACCCGGGCGCTGGCCCAGGTTCTCGACGCCTCAACGCGCCGGTAGCGCAGGTGTCACCTGAGTTGCGAATTTCGGTGGGCGCCGAAGCCGTTAGAGCTTGAGGTCGACCGGTCGGGCCGTCGACGCATAGAAGTCGTTGCCCTTGTCGTCGATCACGATGAAGGCCGGGAACTCCTCTACCTCGATCCGCCACACCGCTTCCATACCCAGCTCCGGATACTCGAGCACCTCCACGTGGCGGATCGAGTCCTTGGCCAGGCGGGCGGCCGGCCCGCCGATCGACCCGAGATAGAAGCCGCCGTGGCGCTGGCAGGCGTCGGTGACCTGCTGGCTCCGGTTGCCTTTGGCCAGCATGACCAGCGATCCGCCGGCGGCCTGGAACTGCTCGACGTAGGAGTCCATTCGCCCGGCGGTGGTCGGTCCGAACGAGCCGGAGGCGTAGCCCTCGGGGGTTTTGGCCGGGCCCGCGTAGTAGATCGGGTTGTCCCTCAGGTAGTCGGGCATCGGCTCGCCGGCATCGAGTCGCTCCTTGATCTTGGCGTGGGCGATGTCGCGGCCGACGACAAGCGTGCCGGTGAGCGACAGGCGGGTCTTGACCGGGTACTTCGTGAGCTGGGCCCGGATCTGGTCCATGGGCTGGTTCAGATCGATCTGGACGACCTCCGACGACAGATCCTCGTCGGACACCTCGGGCAGGTACTTCGCCGGATCGCGTTCGAGCTCCTCGAGGAGGACGCCCTCGGCCGTGATCTTGGCCAGCGCCTGACGATCGGCGGAGCAGGACACGGCGATACCGACCGGGAGCGACGCCCCGTGGCGGGGCAGTCGGACGACCCGAACGTCGTGACAGAAGTACTTGCCGCCGAACTGGGCCCCGATCCCGAACTGCTGGGTCAGCTTCAGGATCTCGGCCTCCATCTCGAGGTCTCGATAGCCGTGGCCCAGTGGGGTGCCGGCGGTCGGCAGGGTGTCGAGATAGCGAGTCGAGGCCAGCTTGGCCGTCTCCACCGCGAACTCGGCCGACGTGCCACCGATGACGACGCCCAGGTGATAGGGGGGGCAGGCCGAGGTGCCGAGGAGCCGCAGCTTCTCGTTGAGGAACGCCCGCAGACTGGTCGGGTTGAGCAGCGCCTTGGTCTCCTGGAACAGGTAGCTCTTGTTGGCCGACCCGCCGCCCTTGGTCATGAACATGAACTTGTAGACGTCACCGGGGACGGCCTCGATCTTGATCTCGCCGGGAAGATTGGTGCCGGTGTTGCGCTCCTCCCACATCGACAGCGGCGCCATCTGGGAGTAGCGGAGGTTGGAGTTCTGATAGGTGTCGAACGCGCCCCGAGCCAGAGGCTCCTTGTCGTTCCCGTCGGTGAGAACGTGCTGACCCTTCTTGCCTTTGATGATCACCGTGCCGGTGTCCTGGCAGCCGGGAAGCACGAATCCGGCGGCGATGTTGGCGTTCTGGAGCAGCTCGGTGGCCACGAAACGGTCGTTGGACGACGCGTCCGGATCGTCGATGATGTGACGAAGCTGTTGGAGGTGGCCGGGCCGAAGAAGGTGCGAGATATCACGGATCGCCTCGGCCGACAGCATACGAAGCGCCTCGTCGCTCACCCGCAGGAACCCGGTTCCACCCAGGTCGACCTGTTCGACACCGTCGGTTGTGAGCAGACGATACGGGGTGCTGTCCTCGCCGAGGGGCAGCAGGTCGGTGAACTGGAAGTCGGCCATGGACTCCACACTACCGGGCGGCGATCAGATGGTGGGGAGCCGGTGGCCCTGAACCTCGGCCGGGCTCAGTCGGCGATCCAGACCCGCCCGATTCGGGCGACGAGCTCGGCGAACTCCTGCTCCAGCTCATCCCACAGCCAGGCTTCGTCGGACGTCCGGAACCGGAAGTCGTCTTTGTCGACGTCGAGTTCGACCGCAGCTTGCATGGCGGCAACCCGACGGGGGCAGACATCGTCAAACATCATGGTTGCAACTATGACGATGCGCTGTGACAACGAAGCCCGGTGACTCCGAGCCCGATCAACCCCCCTGGTCAGTGGCTGGTGGCCAGCGCCTCGATGCTCGACTCGAGGAACGCCGTGATGTCGGTGAACGACGCCACGCCCGTCGGTCGCTGCGTCTCGGTCAGAAGTGCGACGTTCGAGTTGTCGTTCTCGACGAGGGCGGCGATGGCCGCGGACACCGGCGACCGTACCGCGATGGCAACCGGTGGCGCCGTCATGACATCGGCCAGCGACAGCGAGGACAGATCGGCCACCTCGCAGCCGACCTTCATCTGGAGATCGAACTCCGACAGGGTTCCGACGAGGTGGCCCCGGTCGTCGACCACCAGAATCTGGTAGATGCCCCGGTTGCGAAGATGATGAACCCCCACCTCCAGCGACTCGTGCTGATTCAGGGTCACCGGCGGATACAGGTTGAGGCCGGTGAAGTCGACGAAGTCGAGCCCATCGCGCACCGCCGGCTCGCGATGGGAGGCGTCGATGCGGGAGGCGAGGAGGTTGGTGATCGTCTGCATCACGGTCCAGTAGGACAAGTTGCCGACGAAGCTCTGATCGTCGGTCACCACAGGCAGGTTGCGGATCCACCACCGGTTCATGATCTCGATGGCGTCGGCCACACTCTGAGCGTTGCCGATCGTTTTGACGGGATCTCCCACCTGCTCGCCGACGGCCACCGACCAGTTGTCCGGCCGGCCGATGACACGGCGGAGTACATCACGCTGGGTGAACACGCCGGCCAGCGTCTCGCCGTCGAGCACACAGGCGCACGATCGCTCGCCGTCGCGCATCGCCTCGACGGTCTCCCGGATGGTGGCCGATGTCGGCACGGTGACATACCGGCTCAGGTCGAGACTCGAAACGGGGGTCATGGTGAGAGCGTCGGCAAGGTTCACGGTGATCACCTCATTGCACGGAAGGAACGGCAGCTGCTCACACACACCGGCGACCGGACATCGGCAGCCGGTGTGTGATCGACCCCTCTGCATCCATCGTCGTCCATCCTCCGGCCGCCCGTCAATCCCAACCTCTCCGACCGTCGATGGCCGGCTCAGCCACGATCGACCGAGGCCACGATGCCGAGGATCTCGTCGCCGTACTGTTCGAGCCTCGACGGGCCGATGCCGGGTACGGCGGCAAGTTCCCCGAGGGTGCCCGGTTCGGCCTGTGCGATGGCGTCGAGGGTGCGGTTGTTCAACACCACATAGGCGGGCACGCCGTCACCCCTGGCCCGCTCTCGCCGCCATCGCGTCAGCGACTCCCGGAGTGCGGCCTCGGTCTCGGTGGAGGGCTCGGCCCGCTTCGCTCCACCTGACGGGGATTTCGATGTGGCCTGCACGCTCGATCCGACCGCCGACCCGCTGTGCGCCGCTGACAGGTCCACGGCGGGCCACGGTTCGGTTCGTGGTTCGGTCAGCTGCTCGACGAACGGTGACCGGGGCCCGGAGCAGGTGATGGCCACCGACTCCCGCCCCCGGGTGACGGCCACGTGGAAGATGCGGCGCTCCTCCTCGGTGTCGTCGGCCAGACGGTGGGGATACAGGCCGTCGCGCACATCGTGCACGATCACATGGGGCCACTCCAGGCCCTTGGTGGCGTGAATGGTGGCGAGGGTCACCGCATCACGAGTGGACGAGCGGTCGTCGTCGACCTCGACCGATGTCAATCGTTCCCGCAGCCACCCGTCGAAGGTCGCCGGATCCGGATGCAGCCGGGCGACGGCGACGAGGGCCAGCAACTCGTCACCGTGGGCGGCCCGCCGGGCGGTGCGCTGGGATCCGTCGAGGGCGACGGCCGCCCCCATCAGCCCGATGTCGTTGAGGATGAACGCGAGGAGTGATTCGGTGCTGCCGTCGCCGTCATGTGGCTTCGCCGCTCGGGCTCGTAGCTCGGTCAGATCGTCGGCCAGGCCCTGGATCGACGCAGCATCACGTTCGGTGTTCAACCGGTCGGCCAACCGCTGGAGCTGGGCGACCGACGGCTGCTCGCAGGCCCAGTCGACGACACGGGGGTGGAGCGACCGGGGCGGGCGCCGCAGAGCCAGCCTGAGGTCATCGGCGGCCAACCCGTTCTGCGGCGCCGTGGCCAACCGCAGCCATGCCAGCGCGGCACCGGATCCGGAACGCTCCAGCATCGACACATCGACGCCCCGGGTGCGATTGACGGCGACACCGATGTGGTCGAGGTGGATGAACGCCGGCAGGAGGGCGGCGTGTACCCGGGCCAGGACCGCGACGTCGGATGGCTTCGCCCCGCCGGCCAGAAGGCCCGACACGTGATCGGCGAGGTTGTCCTGGGGGTCTCCGGTGCGGTGGATCACGAGGTCCCCGTCGTCGGCGGTTCGATCGGGCGCGGCGGAGATCGATTTGGGCACCCGATGGCGGTTGTGGGAGAGCAGGTTGACGGCGGCATCGACCACGGGGGGCGGGCACCGGTAGTTGGTGGTCAGGAAGTAGTCGGTCGTCGGAGCCCGTTTGCCGTGGCCGAAGTAGCGATCGAAGTCGACGAGCCAGCGCGGCGACGCGCCCGAATAGCCGTAGATCGTCTGGTCGTCGTCGCCGACGGCGAACACCTCTGACGCCGGACCAGCCAGCAGCCGGATCAGGACCAGATGGGCCGGTGTGAGATCCTGGAATTCGTCGATCAGGATGATCGGCATGAGACTTCGGGCCGTTTCCCTGGCCACCGGATCGCCGGCCAGGATCTCGACGGCTCTGAGGATCTGCTCGTCGAAGTCGAGGAGACCCTTGTCGTGCAGGTGTTGGCGGTAGCGGGGGAGCACCTCGTCGAACCCGTCGATGTCGCCGCCATAGCGGTCGGCCACCTCCTCCGGGGCCAGGAGGCCGAGGCGACAGACGGCCAGGGCGTCGACCCAGGCTTCCAGCGGATCGTTGAGCTGCCGGCGCCGCTTGGAGGGAACGAGGCGGCCGAGAATCCGACGGACGTCACGTTCGTCGATCGTTGTGGCCGGGCTTCCGCCGACGAAGCCCGATCGCCCGGTGGTGATGGCCAGCGCAAGGCTGTTCAGCGTTCTGATCTCTCCTGGCCTGTCCCGTTGCAGGTCACCAAGGCGCTCCCACATCTCGATGCGGGCTCGGCGGTTGTAGGCCACGAGAGAAAGGGCCGACGGCTCGACACCGTGGTGGTCGATGAGGTGACGAACCCGCTCGGTCAGCACTCTGGTCTTGCCGGAGCCGGCCGGAGCGAGGATCCGGGCGGGCCCACCGGGGTGCGTCACGGCCGATCGCTGATCGTCGGCCAGGCCGACGGCGACCGGTGGGCCGGCCTTGCCGTTCCCGGCGGCACGAGGAAGCGGGCGGGTCGACCCGACGAGCAGATGAGCCCGCGGGATGTAGCTGCTGTTCGACAGGTCCTTGTGACCGGAGAGATCGAGGTCGAGCGGTCCGCCGTCGGCCCACAGCGCCTCGTCAACCGACGCTCCGGCCGCCAGCGCCCGAGCAGTGGGCTCGAAGCCGGGCGTCGGGCCCAGTAGGTTCACCGTGTTGGCGGTGAGGGCGAAGTGGAGCCGGTCGGCCGGGGGATCGCTGTCGGGGCTGAGCTCGTGGAACGGGCCGTCGAGTGGACCGGGTTCCGGCAGCGCGCCGCCGGTCCATCTGATCACGACCGGCTCCCGCAGGCGCCAGGCCGACAACAAGTCCTCGACGACGGCCTCGCCGGCACCGGCATCGGCGGCGATCTCCCGGCGAGATGCCCACGGGTCGGGCACGTCGCCGTCGGCTGCGATGACGACGCTTCGCCCGAGGCAGGGCGGGCCGGCCAGTGAGACGAGGTCGACGCCATCGGGGATGGTGATCTCCGGCCGGACGGGTTTCGGCCGGGCGACGTTGGGCGGAGCGACCTGCCTGCTGCCACCGGTGGCGGGAGCGGGCGCGGCCCCCAGCGAGCACCGCCGCACGTCGGCCACCGACCGGTGAACCCCTCCGCAGTGCCCGCAGGCGATCGAAGCCACGGATCAACCCTGCTTTCGCAGCAGGAGGGTCTGGACGGCCCGGCCGACCGGGCCCTGCTGGTCGAACAGCAGCGCATCGGCCATGCCGATGCCGTTGGGCTGCCAATGGGACACGACCTGGGTTCCGAACCACTCGCCGACCGGTTCCCGGTGAAGCGTGATGGTGAGGTCGGGGTTGACGAACGCCACGTGGCTCGGCTCGGCGTTTCGACCGATGGCGTTGCCCGAATCGCTCAACGCACAGATTCGCTGGGCGCCGCTGGGCTCGTCGTCGTCGAGCACCGGAATGGCCCGCATCCAGGCCGTGGTCGGCCCCGGTGTCCGATCGTGACCGGGCGGGTATCGCATCTCGACCCCCGATCCGAATGCCGGCAGGCCGTGTGGTGCCGACTCGATGGCGAAGCCGCCCGGTGCCGATTCGGCGAAATCCGGGGTGGTGACGTCGACGTTCGGAAAGGGGTGTTCCTCGCCGGGCTGGAGGTGGAGCCCGAAGGCCCGGACCCGAACCACCCCCTCGAGGTCGACGAGCACGGACGTGGTGGTCGCTGCGGCTCGTCCGGCCCGATCGATGGCGACCTCGATCGTGAAACCGTCGATCGGGATGGGGCGGGCCAGGTCGACGGTGAAGCGGGCCAGCAGTCGTCCGGTCGAGCCGTTGTCGGCATCGGCCGAGGCGACCGCCTGCTCGCAGGCCCTGACCATGAGCGCCGTGGGCGGCCCGGCGTGGCACGAGCCGGGATCCCACGGGCCGCGGGCCGCGTCGTTGCCGAAGAAGACCTCCCGGCCATCGTGAACCTCCCGGCGGAAGAACGTGTTGCTCATCGGCCGTCTCCAGTCGGACCCGACGAGGCGCCGTGGCCAGGAACCATGCGTTACTTCCTCACGTCGTAGTAGAGGTTGTTGGGTTCACCCAGATCATGGGTGGTGACCGAGCCGAACCCGGCGGCCGTGGCCAGTTCGGTGAGCTTGTCGCCGTGCAGCCCCACCGTACCCAGTGCAAGCCCGTCGGCCTCGGACATGGCCGACTGGAGGCACGACATCACCGAGAATCCGTACTGCATCGCCAGGAGCGGATTCCGACGATCCTGCTCGAAGTCGCCGGTGCAGCGGATCT
>CBDCGP010000002.1:0-102503 GCA_965216655.1 Acidimicrobiales bacterium | reverse complement strand
GCTCGAGTATCCCCTCGACCTGGTTCGGAGCTGGTCACCGCGCGCACGCCGGCTGCTCGGATTCAAGGGCTACGAGCCCGGGAACTGGCGCGGCGGGCGCCTGTGGAACATCGATTACGAGGACCTCGGCGTGGCGCTGGGACTGGATGCCGACGATGAATGACGACGACACGCCGACGCTCGAGTACACGGTCGAGGGGCCACCGGACGCGCCCGTCGTCGTGTTCCTGCACGGCTGGCCGGACGACGCGTCGATGTGGCGGCATCAGGTCGAGGCCGTGAGCGCGGAATACCGCTGCGTTCTGCCGACGTGGCCGAACTTCGGCGACACGGCGCACGAGATCGGCGGAATGGATTTTCCGGAGCTCGTTCGCCGCCTCCACAAGACGATCGACACGTTCGGCGACGATCCCGTCGTCCTCGTCACGCACGACTGGGGTGCCTACATCGGGTATCTGTACGAGCAGAGCCATCCGGAGCGCGTGCAGACGATGATCGCGATGGACGTCGGCGGCCACGTGCAGCCGTCGAGTATTCGCGACGCGGCGATATTCGTCGGGTATCAGTGGACGCTCGTCACGTTGTGGCTCGTCGGTGGCGTCATACCGCCGCTCGGCACGGCGCTGACGCGCGCATTCGCCCGCATGCTGAAAGTCCCCGAGCGGCAGTGCGCGACGTTGCGTTCGCGTTGCAACTATCCGTATTTCTATTTCTGGCGCTCGACGCTCGTTCCGTGGCTGCGATCGCGCCTCATCGGACGCTACCGCCCGCAATCGCCGGTGCTGTATCTCTACGGCGGTCGCAAACCGCTCATGTTCCATACGGATCGCTGGCTCGACATCGTCGAGAAGACCGGCGGGCGGAACGAATGCATCGAGGACGCGGCGCACTGGTTCATGGAAGACCGCCCCGATGCAACGAACGCGCTCGTCACGGCATGGCTGGCCGGCATGTCGGCCGAACGGAGCTGATGTGCTGAAACGGCGACTCCTTCTCCTGTGCACGGTCGCCGCGCTCGGCGGCTGGGGTCCATTCCTCCTGTTGCCGGGCGGTGAGCTCGACGGGACCGTGTCGCCGCCGCCGGACGACTGGTCGGTCACGGATCCGATCAAGACCGTCCAGCTCGAGACGCGGCCTTCCGATCCGTACTCCGTCAACATCTGGGTCGTCGCGCTCGACGGCATGGCGTACGTGCACGCGGGCGCGAACCGCGCAGCCTGGGTCGAGCACATCGAAGCGGACACGCGCGTCCGGCTGCGCGTCGGAGAGACGATCTACGAGCTGACGGCGGAACGCGTCACGGACGCGGCGGAGTTCGAGCGGTTCAGCGATGCCTACGAAGCGAAATACGACCGGCGGCCGCGCAACGAGAACGTGAACGAGGCTTATCTGTTCCGGTTGTCGGCCCGGACCTGAGGCGTCGCGCACGGGCCGATCGCACGTCGCTGCTCGAGGTCGGCGATCGCCGCGTCGTCGTAGCCGAACTCCCGCAGAATCTCGTGGTTGTGCTCGCCGGGCTCGGGACCGGCATGGTGGAAGCGATCGGGGTGCGGGAACGCCGACAGGTTGATCGGCGAACGCAGCAGATCGATGTCGCCGTGCACGCTGTCCGGCGCGGGTCGCGTCATGGCGAGGTGGCGTACCTGCGGATCGGCAAACGCCTCGGCGATCGTGCAGACGGGCCCGCAGGGCACGCCGACGGGTGCGAGTCGCGCGACGAGCTCGTCAACGGTGTGCTCTGCGAGCGCGTCCGCGAGCGCGCGTTTGAGCGCCTGCTTGTTCGCCGCTCGTGCCGCGCCCGTCGCAAATCGGGGATCGTCGAGCAACGCATCCGCGCCGAGCGCACGGCAGCAGTCTGCGAACATCCGGCCCGTCGATGCTGCGATGTTCACGAGGCCATCGCGTGCTTCGAACGTGCCCATCGGCACGAGCGTCGGGTGATCGTTGCCCTGCTGTGTCGGGATCTCGCCGCGCATCGTGTAACGCGCGGCCTGGAAGTCGAGCTTCGAAAGCATCGCTTCCAGCATCGACGTATGAACCCATTGTCCCTCGCCAGTGCGCTCGCGATGCAGCAGCGCGAGCAGGATCCCCTGACCGAGGAACATGCCGGCCGCCGTGTCGCTGACCGCAATGCCGACACGCACCGGACCCGTCTCCGGATGTCCGGTGACGGACATGAGCCCGGACAGGCCCTGGATGATCTGGTCGACAGCCGCGCGCTCGCGGTACGGACCCGTCTGCCCGAAGCCCGCGATGCTCGCGAGGATGATGCGGGGATTCACGGCACGCAGCGCGTCGTAATCGATGCCAAGGCGATCCTTCACGCCGGCGCGGAAATTCTCGACGACGACGTCCGCCTGCTTCACGAGATCGAGGAACAGCGCGTGGCCGTCCGGGTTCTTCAGGTCGATGCCGAGCCCGCGCTTGTTCCGGTGCAGGTTCTGCGTGTCCACGCACCGCACGGACCTTTGGAACGAGCCCTTGATCGAACCGTTCGAGCACGTGCTCCTGGTGCCGTTGGAACGGAGCGGAACGGTGCACGGCCTGCTGTTGGTCGGTCGGACCGGTGCGGACCCCTTCACCGACAGCCATGTGGCAATGACGGCCAGCCTCGCGGACGAGGGAGCCTCTGCCTACACCCTCGTCGACGCCAGACGGGCCAAGGTCCACCTCCGCCTCCTCGAGGACCGCGAACGGCTTGGCCGCGATCTCCACGATCTCATCATTCAGCGCATTTTCGCCGCCGGCCTACGCCTCCAGTCGGCTCAGGGCCTGGTCGAGGATCCGGTCGTCGGCGGCCGCATCGCAGAGGCGATCTCACAGCTCGACGACACGATCGTCGAGCTCCGCAACACGATCTTCCACCTCTCCACACCGGTGGACCTGGTGGTCGCCGACCGGCTTCAGACCGTGGTCGACGAGGCGGCCCGCTACCTGCCGACCAGGCCCGATCTGATCATCACCGGCGATCCGTCGCGTATCTCCGACGCAGTGCTGGTCGAACTCGAACCGGCGTTGACCGAGATGCTGGCCAACGTCTGGCGACACGCCGATGCGACGCTCGTCGAGGTCACGGTGCTGGTCGGCGACGACGACGTCCGGGTCAGTGTCACCGACAACGGTCGGGGCTTCGACGCAGCCGACACCCACCAGGGCAACGGGTTGGGCAACCTCGGCCTTCGAGCCGAGCGGCTCGGCGGCAACTGCCGCGTCGACTCGGCGCCCGACCGGGGAACAACGGTGCACTGGCATGTTGCTCTCCAACCGGAGCCGAGTCGACACGACGGCTCCTAGGCTCGAACGTTCACCGGCTCAACCGCCATCGGTCCCCTCTTCTTCGGCGACCGCTTGATCCTCGGCCGCGGCTTCTCGGTCGGCGACGCCGAGCGCACCGTCGCCGTCGAGCGGATCACCTGCCGTCTTGCGCCAGTTGGTCGGCTCGACCGGATAGAAGTCGGGGTCGTAGTCGGGGTTCTCGTTCACCACGATGGCCGTGACCATGCCGAACATGCCGGTCTCCCGCTCGACGTGGGTGAGGATGTGGCAGTGCCAGACCCAAACGCCGGGATCGTCGACCTTGAACAGCACCGTGAAACGCTCACCGGGGGCGACGTTGAGGGTGTCGACCCAGTAGGGCTCGTCCAGCGGGATGCCGTCCTTGGCGTAGACGAGCTGCGGGAACTGATGCAGGTGCATCGGGTGGATCTGAAGGCCCTCGTTGTAGTAGGTGAGGCTGGCCCAGTCACCCTGGTCGAGTACGAGCGGCTCGGTTGCCGGGAAGCTCTTGCCGTTGAGGGAGAGGCCGATCACGCCGGCGTCGTTCAGGACCATGGGGATGTCGAGGGCGAGATCCATCTCCTCCTCGGTCGGGATCTGCACCCCGCTCACGGTGGCTCCGTAGGGAATGGGGTTGTCGCCGATGCGGAACACACCGAACATGCCGTTCACGACCGCCATCTGACCGTGATTGTGGGCGTGGTACATCCCAATGGCGTCCTCGGTGGCCGTGAACTCGTAGGTGAATGTTCCGCCGTTGGGTTCGATGAGATCCTGGGTGATCGGGGCGACGCCGTCCTGGTCGTTGGGGGTACGGACACCGTGCCAGTGGATGTCGGTACCCAAGGGGAGGTTGTTGACCACCCTGACCTGGACCTTGTCACCCCGATCGACCCAGATTTGGGGTGCGGGAACAACCCCGTTGTAGGTCCAGGCCTCGACGATTCGACCCGGTTCGACCTCCCACTCGGTGATCTCGGCCGTCAGGTCGAAGACCTTGGTGCCGTCGGCAAGGACCTCGGTCGGCTCGAGCATCGGGTTACCCTTGCCTTCGGTCTCGGCCGGGAAGGCCATGATCGACTCCATCATGGCCTGGTCCATGGCGGCAAAATCCATTTCGCCGTGGTCACCATGGTCGGCTGCGGCCGCAGCCGCCTCTTCGGCGGTACCGGTGATCGTGAGCGTGTCGACCATGCCCGATTCCTCGTGGCCGGGGATGTCGCAGAAGATCTCGTAGGTGCCGGGGGCCAGGTTGCCGAGCGCAAGTTCGGTCGTACCTCCGGGCCCGACATTGTCGCTCAGCAGGCCGAGTTCCCGCACGCCGATGTTGTGTTCCTGTGACCCGTCGTTGACCAGTCGAAGTGTCACGTTGCCGGCCGGCGCCGCGAGGTTGCCGAAGTAGCCGAACTCCCGGGCACTGAGATCGAGCGTGGTCGATGCCACATCGGCGGAGGTTGCACCGCCTTCCCCATCGCCACCACCGCCGACGGTCATGACCACGGCGATGAGGGCGACGAACCCGGCGGCGATGATCGCACCGAGTCCGAGCACGAAGCCGAGGATCAGGCGCGTGCTGTCGGGATCGGGGCCCGACGGCGGCCGGGCGGCTCTGGGTGGACCACTGCCGTCTGAGGCCGGGGTGGATTCAACAACCGTCATTGCTCACTCCTTGCTTGGGCTCGTGGCGTGACCGGACCCGGCACGCTCCAGCCATCGTCGCTGCATCGCACCGCCATGCTTAGGGCCCAAAGTCCCTTCTGAACAGGCCCACTTGGAGGGACGATTCTCCTATGACGCGAATTCTTGTCGGAGTGGACGGATCACCAGCAGCGGCGGCTGCTCTCGACTGGGCCATTGCCCACGCCACGCCCGGGGACACGGTCGTGGCCTGTCACGTCTGGTCGCTGCCGGTGGTCGCCGGGTTCGAGTCTCCAATGCTCGAACCCGGACCGTTCAGGCAGGCCGCCGAGGAGCTCGTGGCGGAGATGGTCGCCCCGTTTCGGGATCAGCCGGACGGCCCGACCGTGGAGGCCGCTGTGGCCTACGGGCACGCCGGATCGGTTCTCATCGAGCAGTCGGACAAAGCCGACATGGTGGTGGTGGGCAGCCGGGGCCATGGTGGATTCGTGGGTCTGCTGCTCGGTTCGGTCAGTACCTACGTCGTGCATCACGCCCGGTGCCCGGTCACGGTCATTCCGGCTGACTGAGGTAGTCGGCTTCGGGAACGAGGGTTCCGGCCCGTCTCAGGTAGAAGCGGACGGCGGCGTAGTCGAAGGTGGAAACCACAACGGTTGGTGAGCGGAGCGGGCTGGTTCCGTCGGCCGATGTGGCCGGCTCCGGGCCGACGACCGAGCGGACGGCATCGTCGACCGTCTCGGTGATGGTGCGGTCCGATGAGACGACGATCGCATCGGGCCAGTCGTCGAAGCGTCCGTCGAGCTGTCGGGCCAATTCCGGGGTGGCGTCGGACGGATCGTCGCTGACCGCGCCGCGAATCTCGAGCCTCTTGCAGGCGACGTCCAACGGTGCCGTCAGCCGTATCGAGGTCAGCTCGCTTCTGGTCCGTACGGCCAGGTCACGGGCCCAGGCCCGACGACGTTCCATGGACCAGGTGGCGTCGAGCACGACACTCTCACCATGGGTGAGCAATGCTTCGGCTTGATCGAGAAGATCACGGTAGACGGCGTCCTGTGCCACCGGCTCGTACTTGGGCGGCTGAGCGTGGCCACCGGCTTTTCTCACCTCGTCGGTTCTCAGCCACGTGGCGCCGAGGGCTCCGGCGAGGCCTCGAGCGACGGTGCTCTTTCCGACGCCGAGCGATCCGCCGACGAGCACGAGGCGAACCCGGCCGACGCTCAGGTGCTGATGGGCGAGATGGTGGTACGCGGCGAGATCGGCGGCCGCCTGATTGGCGGAACCGCCTGCTTCGCCCTTCATCAGCCGCAACGCGGCGATCTTGGCTCTGACGTGAGCCCGATAGGCAACGTAGTGATGAGCGAGGGTGGACGGGTGGTGTTCGTACGTGAACTCGCAGTAGTCGTGAATGAGCGAGCGGGCCAGCTCGGGGCCTGCGAGCCGGTGGATGTCCATGGCGAGAAACGCAATGTCGTTGAGGACGTCGCCGATGCGAAAATCGTCTCGGAAAGCGAGGCAGTCGATGAGGCGTGGACCGTCGTCGAGGCAGAACACGTGCTCGGCTCTCAGGTCACCGTGGCCGTCTCGGATCCACCCCTCCGCAATCCGGTCGATGAACAACCGGTGGCGGCCCTCGATGTAGTGGCCGACAAGCGTCTTGACGGTTTCGAACTCCGCCGCGTCGAGCGCCGAGCCGACCAACGGTTCGAGCGCATCAAAGTTCTCGGCCCAGCGGCTGGTGAGCGTGTCGATCGATGCCGCATCGGAACGCTGATCGGTGATCGGCGGCTCGGCGGCGTGGATGGTGGCGACGTGTTTGGCCGCCTCCCAGACCCTGATCGTGGCGTTGGTACCGGTGATCAGCCGATCCAGTTGACGGTCCTCGGGCAGCCGTCGCATCACAATCATCCGGTCCATGACGGTTCCCGCCTCGTCGACATCGGCCGTTCCGAGGTACACGTCCGGCGCCAGTCGATGGTTCAACTCGTACTCGCTGGTGGCGGCGAGGATCCTGTCGTCGGCGTCGGCGAAGCTGACGAACGGGAGCTCGACCGGTTTCAGGAGTTTGAAGACGCGGTCGGGCGTGAAGAACAGCCGGGAAAGGTGGGTCTCACGGGCATCCACCGACGGGTGGCGCGGGTCGTGATCCATGACATCAGTGTTCGTTCGTGTTGACAGAGGCCGATAGGGTCCTTGGTCACCGATCCGGCTCCACGGCGACCACCGGGCGACTACCATCGGAGTCGGGCGTGGTCGGGGGCAACGCCGCAGGTGTGTTGCTCCGCGAAGGAGGAAGACATGGCGTTGGACGGAAAGGTCGCATTGGTGACCGGCGGAACCCGCGGCATCGGTGCCGCCATCAGCGAATCGCTGGCTGCCGACGGCGCCCAGGTGCTCGCCGGGTGCACGAACTCGGAGAAGGCCGGCGCGTTCTACAAGGCGGCTGACGCCAAGGGCTTGGCCATTGCGGTGGCCGAGGGCAACGTTGGCGTGCCGGAGGACTGTGAACGGGTGGTCAACGAGGCCATCGAGACGTTCGGTCGACTCGACATCCTCGTCAACAACGCCGGAATTACGGTGGACAGAACCGTGCGCAAGATGACGATCGACGACTGGCACGCAGTGTTGCGGGTGAATCTCTCGGGCACGTTCTACATGTGCAAGTCGGCGCTGGAGCATCTGGTGGCGTCCGGAGCCGGACGGATCATCAACATCAGTTCTGTGATCGGTGAGACCGGAAACTTCGGCCAGGCCAACTACGCGGCCTCGAAATCGGGCCAATTCGGGCTGACCAAGTCGCTGGCGCTGGAGTATGCGGCCAAAGGCGTGACCGTGAATGCCATTACCCCGGGGTTCATCGATACCGAGATGATGCAGGCCATCCCCGAGGCGATCCAGGAGCAGATCATCACCAAGATCCCGATAGGCCGATTCGGCCGTCCGGACGAGATCGCCCGAGCGGTGCGCTTCCTGGCCGATGACGACGCCGGTTACATCACCGGCTCGGTGTTGTCGGTCAACGGCGGCTTGGAGATGTAGCATCACGGCCCCTCCGCCTCGACGGGGTCACTTGGATCTGGACCGTCGCGTACCCGGTCGGGTTCCGTCGTAGCCCACCAGGCGCCGTCGGGACGGAAGATGTGCAGCTTTCGGGCTGGGTCGAGCGTTATCGACCATCGGCCTTCGTGGACCGCGTGATGGTGCCGACCACAGAGCGGGATCAGGTTGCACAGGTCGGTGGTACCACCGTGCTCCCACTCATCGATGTGGTGGATCTGACACCACGCCAGTGGCCGATCGCACTGATCCCAGGCACACACTGCGATAGGTGGCCCGGATGGCTTGCCACTGGCTGTCGGTTGCCGTGCGATGGCGCCGGCCGACGTTGATCGGCACGCTCTGGCTGTCGAGCACGATTCGCTGGATTGTGGCATCACATGCCAACCGCGAAATCGTCTCGGGTGGAACCAGGTGTCCGCCACAGGTTTCTCGGACGGACGTGGCGTGAGCGCCTCCGGTGAAGGTGTGCCAATCAACCACCAGATTGATATGGGGCCTACCGGATCCTCGCTCCGTCACACCCGTGAGCAATTCATGGGCAGCCGTGGCAGTCAGGTTCGGCGTCTTGTTGACACCGCCCTGGTTGGCCAAGCGGCCGAGGTGTGATTCGACCGCGTTGACGATCGACTCGTAGCGTTCGGGATCGAACTCGGCGTGGATTCTGCCCATACCCGATCGCTCGTCGAACCAGTGCCGCCACCTCGACGCCGCCTGCTTCTTCTTGGTGTCGGCCAACCCGTGGTCGCCTTTGATGCGTTCGGCTTCTCGCCGAACCTTCGCGGCGAAGACGTCGGCCGGATCACGACGAGCGGATTCGATCAAGTCATCGGTATCGAGTTCCTGCTGCTGATCCGGGGTCAGATCCTTGGCTGCCCTGGTGATCGCATCGACCTGTGGAGCCGCCGATCTCACCTCGCTCGACTGCCGCACCGACGTGGCCCATTGATGCCGCCGTCTTGGCCCGGGCCGCTTCCCGGCGAGCCGTGGAGCCTCGGACGCGACGCCCATCGCCCAGCATCATGCCGTGAGCTCCCGAACCGGACGGGTCCTCGCCGGTGGAAGCCAGGCGATCGGCGGCCACCCCAACCCTCATCAACAGTGTTTCGATGGCCTGCTGACCAACCCGGACGCCCGCGGTCAACACTCGAAGCTCCTCGGCCGAGCAAGTGGCGACGTCAACCCCGCCAACCAGCGGTTCGAGCATCTCGAAGACCTCGACCGCCTCGGTCACCGGAATCGATCCGGGTTCGACCATCAACCCCACCAATCCTCTCATAGGAACAGAGCAACACGATGCGGCTTCAGGGCCTGCTCCAAGGGTGGGGAAGAAGAAGCAAGGCCAACCGCTCCCGTCCACCCTATCATCGAACGATCGTTCTGTCAAACAATTGTTCGTTCGCACTAGCGGAAATCCTGAACGGGGCGCCGTGGTAGTTTCATGCCGTTGCGGCTCGACACAGGGATGGTGACGGACACTTTGGACTGGAGCAGCGAAGGACGGATGCGGAGCGGCTGGCCCCTGTCGTGGACGAGGAGCGGGCCACCGACTGGTCTCGGTCCTGATCGGCCGGCCGGTCGACGGCCCTGGGTCGCGGTCGTTTCAATCGTCGCCGCGATCGCCCTGTTCATCGTTGCATGCAATGTCGTCGCCCAAGGTCGTCAGGCACATGCCAATCCCGGCGCCGAGTGGCTGGCGCTCATCGAACAAGGTCGGTGGGTCGACGCACGCCGAGCGATGTGCAATGAAGCCGCGGCGCGGCGGGCGTTGCCGGAAGCCGACGACCTTGCCGCGGATTTCGGAAGCGATATCGACGGCGACTTCATCGACTGGGCGTCGGTTGACGGCACCGAATCGTCGGTCACCGCTCTGATCACCATCGACGGGGAGGATCATCTCCTCAGCATCGACATCCAATCGAACTCATCCGGCGGAGACGACTGGAAGGTGTGCGGCTACAGCCTCCGTCCGCTCGGGTAGCAGAGTGCCCCGACGTCCGGCCCGCAAGCCGCGCAAGCCACCTGTCAAGGCCCGAAGTCGACTCGTACGCACTCGGATCGATAGGTCGGCTCTCCGACGGCGAGGAGTTGCCAGCGGACCAAGAAGGTGGACGAAAGAAACGAACTGAAATCGACCCGGATCACAGAAGTCCTACAACCAGCCCCGATCCCGGGCGATCACGGCGGCCTCGGCGCTGAAGCGGGCGTGGGTCTCGGCCGCGATCTCGGCCACGGGAGCGCCGCTCAGGGCCTCGATCAGCACCTCCTGCTCCCGGTCGGTCAGTGGGTTAATGCCCTCGATGAGCGACTCGGTGGCCAGGTCGTTACTCTCCTGTTCATGGTCTCCAGGGTCTCGCACACGACGTTCAACTGCACGGACGCCTACGAATTGTCGACGTGGTGGAAGCAATTACTCGACTACGTTGACGAGCCTGGCGACCCGAACGAGCCGGGCGACGAAGAATGCATGATCGTGCACCTCGCAACCGGCCACCGGCTCTTGTTCATCGAAGTCGCACACCTGCAGGAGCCTGTCGGTCGCGTCCATCTCGATCTTCGGCCAACGGATCGATCGCGCGACGAAGAGATCGAGCGCGCCGCGGAGCTGGGAGCGGTGCGAGTGGAGGACCATCGAACGCCGGACGGTCTCGGGTGGATGGTTCTGGCGGACCCGGCAGGCAACCGGTTCTGCATCCTGCGTAGTGACCCGGAGGTCGTCACGACAGCGACGTAGCAGTTGACACCGGATGCAACCCTGCGCGCGATGTGCCGATGGCGGGTGGGTTGGATCGCAGTGTTCGTACCTGAGGTCCGGGAACGTTCTGCTCGTACGATCGCGGTGTGGTGACGACGATCGACAGCCTGACCAGGCTGATGGCTGCTGCGCTGGTCGTCATCGGCGCAGTGGCGATTGTCGTGGCACCAGTGTGGTGGGCATTGATCGCCGTGTTGGTGCTGCTCGTGGTTGCCGCATACTCGAGCGCAGACGAGGCTCATCGATCCACGAGACTCGCAGCGATCTGCTGGGCAAGCGTGGGGTTCTTCTCCGCAGTGTCGTTTGGACTGGTATGGCCGATCCCGCAACTCTTCGGCCTTCTCACGGCGGGCGCATTCTTCCGCCGTGAACACTGGGAGCGCCCCGCCTGGCTCGGGCGTGAACGACGCGACCGTGCCGCCCGGCTCCTCGCCGCAACGTCAATACCCCTGACGACGATCGCACTCGTCGCCTTCATCGCCTCAGGTCGTGCTGACCTGAACACCGCAACCGAGGGCTTGCAGTCACTGCCGGTGTGGACGTTGCCGCTGGTTGGCGTGGGGTTCGTGCTCGTGAACCCAACCGTCGAGGAGATCCTGTTTCGCGGCGTGATCCAAGAGATGGTGACCGAGGTGTCGGCTCGACCCGCCATCGGGATCGCAGTGCAAGGAGCTGCATTCGGGACCATCCATCTCAACGGTGTTCCGGGCGGCCCGTTCGGGGTGGTGATGGCGACCGGCTGGGGAATCATGCTGGGGATCATCCGGCACCGCACTGGCAGTATTCGACTGGTGTGGGTCGTTCACGTGCTCGCGAACATCGCGATCTACGCCACCGTCGTGCTCCTCGCGATCGACGACGGCCTGATCTGACCCCGCCCGGCCTCACGTGCGGTTGGACCAAACCTGTCCGGCAATCTTGATCTGTCCTACGCCGGCGATGAACCAGTCGCGCTACGGCACGAGAACCTGTTCGTCGCCGTGCGGAAAGCGGAGCGGCCGCGCGGCGCACACGACCTGATCATCGCAGCGACCGCAGCAGCAACCGGCCGCACGGTGGTGAGCGCCGACCGCCGCGCCTTCGAGGGGCTCCCCGGAGTGTCTGCGATCGACCATCGCGTGCGGTAAGGGCGCCAACGATTCCGAGCGCACCGCCCGATCGTTCCCTCTTTGTCCGGTCGGTCGAGATCGAAATGCTACCGTGTGATCTCTGGGTTCACCGTGAGCCTCCACGACAGGAGAGGAACCCATGCCGACCGAAACCGAGCAGTACTATCACGAGCGCGCAGCGGAGTACGACCGGGTCTACGACAAGCCCGAACGAGCACCCGACATCGCCGCACTCTCCACCCTCATCACACAGTCGCTACGAGACCGGCGCGTGCTGGAGCTCGCGGCGGGCACCGGGTACTGGACCAAGGACTACGCCGACTTCGCGGGCACGGTCGCTGCCACCGACCTGAACGAAGCCACGCTCGACGTGGCACGGAATCGGCGGACGTGGCCGAAGCATACGAGATTCGAAGTTGCAGACGCCTTTGATCTCGCCGCCGTCGCAGGCGACTTCGATGCTGTGTTCGCCGGCTTCTTGTGGCCGGAAACACCTATCAGCGACGTTCGCTGAGCGACGGCAGCTCGTGGGAGGTGTTGAAGAACTTTCCCAGCCGGACCGACGTCGTTGCGAACATTGGCCAGATCGGGCACCTGCAGCGGTTCAAAGCGCTGGAGTTCTTCTGGTTCGCGAGCGCCGTCACGGCGTAGCTACCCGCCCAGGTCCGGCACGACGAGCGGCCGACTCTGGTCCGGTGCCGTTCAAGACCACTCGTCCGTTTCGTGTGCGATGAGGCGCACGTTCGTTGATCACGTAGCTCTCGGCAAGCGGATCCTGCCCGGGCTCATCGCCCGCTCGTCACAGCAGCAAGCCCTACAACCAGCCCCGGTCCCGGGCGATCACGGCGGCCTCGGCGCTGGAGCGGGCGTGGGTCTTGGCCGCGGCGGTCGACAGGTAGTTCCGGACCGTACCGGCGGACAGGTCGAGCTTGCGAGCGATCTCCGCCACGGGAGCGCCGCTCAGGGCCGCGATCAGCACCTCCTGCTCCCGGTTGGTCAGTGGGTTCATGCCCTCGATGAGCGATTCGGTGGCGAGGTCGGGATCGACCACCCTCAACCCGGCGTTGACCCGTCGCACCGCATCGGCCAGCTCCGCAGCCGGGGTGTCCTTCACCACGAATCCGGCGGCGCCGGCCTCCATCGCCCGCCGTAGGTAGCCGGGCCGACCGAACGTCGTGACGATGAGCGATCGGACCGACGGCACCTCCACCGCCAGTTGGGCGGCGACCTCGATCCCGTCCATCCCCGGCATCTCGATGTCGAGGAGAGCGACGTCGATCTCGTTGCCGACGACGCCGTCGAGGACCTCGTCGCCCCGACCGACCTGGGCCACGACCTCGAGGTCGGACTCCAGGTTCAACAATGCGGCCAACGCACCGCGTACCAGCGCCTGGTCGTCGGCCAGCAGGAGACGAATCGGGCTCACAGCGACACCTCGATCCTCGTACCGGGCGTCGATTCGACATGCACACGAGCACCCGACGCCGCCACCCGCTCCCGCAGACCTCGAAGGCCGTTGCCCTCCTCGGCGGCGCCGAGACCAACCCCGTCGTCGGTGACCCGCAACATGATGCCCTCCCTGCCCTCGCCTGGAGCCAACTCGATGTGGCACTGTTCGGCGCCGGCGTGACGGACCACGTTGGTCACCGCCTCCCGCACGACCCAGGCCAGTGTCGGTCGATACCGCTGCGGGATCTGGGCCATGTCGCCGGTGACCAGCAGTTCGACCCCGGCGTCGGCCAGGACGGTGCGAGCCGCCGTCACCTCGTCGGCCAGGTCGGTCGCCCGCAGACCACCCACCGTCGACCGGATCTCGGCCAGTGCGCCCCGGCTGATCCTTTCGAGATCGCTGAGCTGGTTGCGGCACTCGTCGAGCCGGGCCCGGCTCTCATCGGAGTCGACCTCCACCTCCTCGAGCAGGCGCCGGCACAGCTCCACTTTCAGAATCGCCGCGGTCACGCTGTGGCCGAGGACGTCGTGAACGTCGCGGGCCACCCTGGTTCGCTCGTCGCCGATGGCCAGCCCGGTTCGGAGGTGGGCCTGGTCGAACTGGTAGCGCTGGAACAGGCGTACCAGCACAGCGGCGCCCCCGACCGCGGCGACGATCATCGCCAGCGGCCACAGGTCGGCGAACCGTCCGGCGAGTAGTGGGGCCGCGATCGTGACCCCGAGCCCGACGACGAAGATCACCGCGACGGCCGGCCACGGAAAGTTGAAGACCGCGAACACCACGACGAAGACCATGACCCCGACGGCACCGGCGCCGGCGACCACCATCAGGACGAGCGTGAGCGTGACCAGGGCCAGAAAGTGGAAAAGGCCGGGCGCCCGGAGCGGGGTCGCACCGTCGGTGTCCTCCCCAGGCCAGTCGGCTTCGCCGTTCTCCGCCTCGACCACGGCCCGCTGTTCGCGCTGGGCCTGGCGGCGGATCCCGTCGAGGTACACGGCTCCGAACACGACGAACAGCACCGCCGAGGCGACCTTCGCCTCGTCGGTGATGCTGTCGTCGGTCAGGATGCCACGAAGGGGAAAGAACAGGAAGATCAACCACACGGCGGCCAGAAGCCAGGTGTTGCGACCGAACCAGCCTTGGCCGATCGGTGTGGTTGCTGTGCCCCTGTTCGTATCGGTCACTGACGGGCCCTTCCCCGGCCGACCAGGGCGACGGCCACGACGGACAGGATGATGGTCCAGACGATCATGTTGGCCAGCGGCTGCCACAGCGGAACGTGGATCAGACCGCCACCGTCGGGGTCGATGGTGGATCCACCGGTGAGGGCGGCTCGCCCCAGGGCCACATAACCGTACATGGGGTTGAACTTGGCCACGGTCAACTGCCAACCCGTGAGCGGAATGAAGACGTTGCCCAGGAATCCGAGGATGACGAGTGAGCCACCGGCGGCAGCGGTCGCCGCTTCCGAGCGGAAACCCAGGCCGAAGCTGAGCCCGTACAGGGCGAACGTGGTGGCGCCGACCAGAAGGATGGCGGCCGAGATCAGCCACACCGACAGCGGGGCCCTGGCGCCGGTGGCGGCGCCGATGGCGTAGACCAGGAGGATCGGAACGGCGGCGACGGTCAGTGCGGTCGCCGTCTTGACCCGCACATAGGCACCGTCGGTGAGCGGAGTGAGGCCGAGTTGACGGCTCCATCCCTGCATCCGTTCGACGGCCACGGTGCCGCCGATGCCGGTGGTGGCCGAGACCGCACCGTAGGCGGCCATGCCGATCATGACCAGCATGGCCACGTTGCCGTCGCGCACCGGCTCGTCTGAATACCCCTGCGAGGCGCCGAAGATCACATACATGAAGGCCGGCAATCCGGCGGTGAAGAACATGGTCACGTAGTCCCGCCGCAGCCGACGGAGTTCAAGTCGATAGTAGGTCATCTTCATGGTTCCGGTCCTTTGGTGTTCGAGGGTTGGTTGGTCTGGATGGTTCAGCACGTTGGTTCTGCGTGCACTCAGTCGGTGCCGTTGGTCAGCGTCATGAAGGCACGCTCGAGTGAGGCGGCCTCGATCTCGAGGTCGGTGCCGCCGAAATCCCGGATGAGGAGTGCGGCGATGGTGTCCGACGCGGCGGTCTCGACGGAGACGCGGTCACCGCTGGCGGTCACCCGACGCACGTCATCTCTGTGCCGCAGGGACTCGACGACCTGTTCGATGCGGTCGGTCGCCACCCGGGCCCGGACGGTCCGGCCGGCGGCCTGGCTTCGTATCTGATCGGTTGGGCCATCGGCCACGATCCGGCCGCCGGCCAGCAGAACGGTGCGACGGGCGAAATCCTCCGCCTCCTGCAGATAGTGGGTGGCGAACACGATCGTGCGACCGCGGTCGGCCTCGGCTCCCATGGCCGCCCAGAACGACTGTCGGGCCTCGACATCCATTCCGGCCGTCGGCTCATCGAGCAGCAACAGATCGGGATCGGCAAGCAGTGCAAGGGCGAAACGCAGACGCTGCTGCTCCCCGCCCGAGCACACCTTGACGAGTCGGTCGGACCTCCCCGTCAGGCCGGTGCGTTCGAGCACGTCGCTCACGGCGTCGCCACCCGATCGGGTCGTGTCGGGATAGATCGAGGCCACGAGTTCGACGGTCTCGGCCACCGTCAGGTCGCCGAGCAGACCGCCGGTCTGGAGGACGGCGGAAACCCTGCCCTCGGCAACTGCTTCACGGGGCCTGCGACCGAACACCTTCGCGTCACCGGCCGTCGGGTCGATGAACCCGAGGATCATGTCGATGGTGGTCGTCTTCCCGGCACCGTTCGGGCCGAGCAGGGCCACGATTTCGCCGGTTCCGACGTCGAGATCAATCCCGTCGACGGCTCGGACGGTGCCGGTCGTCGGGGAGTCGTAGTCTTTGGTCAGGTTGCGGAGTTGAATGCATGGTTCCATACATCCGACTCTGAGCCCGACCCGCCGTCGGGCACAGTCCAATCGATCACCAGATCGACATGACGATTGTCATGCCCGGTTCGACGATCCGCGTCGACCAAACGGCGGTGAACGGTGCGTTGGGAAATCAGGTCAGGATCTGGCATCGCGGGGCCGGTCGCCGCGTTCGAGAGAGGTGAGGATGCGGTTGACGACGACGTCGCGGAGGTCGGCGCATGCGAAGTCGTCGACGACGTCGATACTCGTGTCCGACGCCGCGACGACGCGCCCGGCCCAGTCCCCGTCGACGTGAACGGTCTCGCCCCGGGAGACGAATCGAAAGAGGTGAGCGTGGGTGACCATCGCTACGGCCAGAGGATCATGAACGAGGATGTCGTCGGTTTGATGGAAGGTGCGCCACCAGCCGAGGTCGGATGCGAGCCGACGTCGCAGCGGTGACGCGGGCCCATTGGTCCAGCGGCCGGTCTCCTCCGGCTGTAGCGCCAAACGACGGGTCTGCTCCACACCGATCACGCGGGTCTTGAAACCCGCTTCCATCACGATGCGCGCCGCTTCGCTGTCGCACGCGAAGTTGTGTTCGGTGGCCCCTCGATTGGCGAAGTCTCCACCCATGATCGAGATCGTGTCGATCTTTTGAGGAAGGGTGGGATCGCGCTGAACAGCATGAGCCACGTTGGTGAGCGGTCCGATGGCGATGATCATCAACCTCCCGGCATGGCGTGTCGCCAAGTCCAGAATGGTCTCTACGGCGTCGGGGAGGTCCTCCTGTTCGACCAGCGGTTCATCGATCTGGTTCGCCTCGTTGCCGGCATACCAGATCTCGCGCTTGGAGATCGGTGCGCTCGGCCCGACGGCAATGATCGGATCGAGGCTGATCCACCGGCATGTCTGGGCGGCGATGCGGGCCCTCAACCGGGTGTCACCGTAGGTGGTCGTGACGGCCACCAGCTCCAGCTCAGGGCTGCCGGCGACCATGAGCAAGGCGAGCAGGTCGTCGGGGTCGGTGCCGATATCGGTGTCGAGGATCACCGGTGTTGCCCGGGAGTCGATCATGTCAGCCCTTGAGGCCGGTCGACGCGCCGGTCTCGACCAGGTGGCGCTGGAACATCAACAGCAGAAGCGCCGGCACAGCCGCCAGGATTGCGGCGCCGGCGAAGATCACACCGAAGTCGGCGTCGAAGGATTGGCCGAAGAACCGGGCGAGTGCCACCGAGCCGACGTCGTAGTCTCGATCGGTCGTGATCAGCAGCGGCCAGAGATAGGCCTGCCATTGAAACAGAAAGATCATGAGACCGGCTGAAATCAACGCCGGCCGGGAAAGGGGCAGATAGATCCGCCAGAAGATCCCGACCCAGCTCGATCCGTCGATCGAGGCAGCCTCACTGAGCTCGTCGGGGATGCCGAGGAAGAACTGCCGAAGCAGGAACACGGCGAGACCGTTGCCGATGCCGGGAACGATGAGCGAAACGTACGAGTTCGTCATCCCGAGGTCTCGCACGGCCGACGCCAGTGGAACAGCAAGAACCTCGAAGGGGATCATGAAGCTGAAGACGACCAGCGCGAACAACGCCCCGCGCCCGGGAAAGTCAACCGTGGCGAACACATAGGCTGCTGCAGCGGCGATGAACAGACCGAGGATCACGCTGCTCGACGCAATGGCCATGGAGTTGACGATCGCTCGGAGAAACGGACCGTCGAACAGATTGACGTAGTTCTCCAGCGTGAGTGAGTCAGGAATCAACGTTCGACGCTCGAAGGGGGCGGTGTACCGCAGCGCTTCTTCGGAAGGCCGAATCGACGTGATCATGATCCAGATGAACGGAAGCGCGAACAGAAGACTGATCGTGCCGATCCCAACAGTGCCGGGAAGCCGACTCGAGCGTCCGATCACGCCGGGTGAGGAACCGGTGGACATCACTACCAACTTTCTCTGAGAAGTCGGGCTTGGATTGCGACGACGATCGTCATCAATGCAAGAAGGACCAGCACTTCGGCGGCCGCGGTCGCCTGGTTGCCGAACACGAAGGCCTGTTGATAGATCTCGTGCATCAACAGATTGGTGGATCCGGCCGGTCCGCCCTGGGTGAGGAGTTGGACCTGTACGAACAACAGGAAGTTGGCGACGGTGTCGGCCACCAGGACGAACAACAGCGGTCGCCGCAGGAGTGGCACGGTGACGTTCCAGAACCGCTTCCATCCAGTCGCACCGTCGAGGCTGGCGGCTTCCATCAGTTCGGCTGGGATGTCCTGGAGGCCGGCGATCAGGAACAGCATCCAGTATCCGAGGCCAACCCAGGAGGCGATGATGATGATCGACCACAGTGCCCAGTCGGGCGAGATCAGGAACGGTCTCGGGTCGAAGCCGGCTCGGGTGAGGAACCCGTTGATGAGCCCGTCGGGTGAGCGCAGGGCCAGGCCCCACACCACCGAAGCGACCGCCGGTGGAACAGCGACGGGCAGGAAGATGGCGGTCCGCCACAACCCGGTGCCCGGCAACTTCCTCGTCAACACCACCGCAAGACCGAGCGCACCGATCACCTGCAGGGGATTGATGATGACGCTGAACCACAAGGTGGTCGTGACGGAGCTTCGGAACCTGTCGGACCCGAAGAGGTCGGCGAGCACGGCCGTGATGTCCCAGTCGGCATGACCGAAGGCCTGCTGGATGGTCACGACGAACGGCCACAGCCGCGTGAGCGCCACCAGCAGCAACGTCGGGGCGAGGAATGCCGTGACGGCAGCGGCCTTCGACAGTCCCCCGGTCCGCACGGTTCCGCCCCGACGTTTCTGCATCACGGTCACTGTCCCAACGCCGCCGACAGATCGGACTCAGCGGACGAGAGCGTGGCTTCGGGATCGAGGCCGTTACGGATGTCCTCCATGGCCGCGCCGACGATCGTCTCGTACTCGATGTAGCCGGTGGTGACCGGGCGTACGACGGCCGTATTGTCCAGCTCGTAGCGGATCAGCTCGCCGATTCCGCCACCGAACAGGTCGCCGGCGAGGTAGCTCTCGAGCGCCTCGGTTTGGGTCGGGATGTTGGGATCGCCCTCGGCAACGGCGAGGCTGCCCTCTGCTGTTGTGGCCACGAACCGAACGAAGTCGACGGCGTCGGCCATGACGTCGGATGCCGGATTCACACCCCAGCCGAACGATCCGGTCGGAGTGACCGGATCACCGTCGGCGAAGTACGGGTGTGCGGTGACGCCGAACTCGAACGGCAGCTCCTGGCCACCGAGAATCCCCAGATTCCACGGACCGGCGAGGAGGAATGCGGCATCACCGGACGCAAAGGTCTCGGTCGTCACACCGAACCCCATCCCTCGGGGCACGGTCCCGTCTTCGTGCACGTCACGCCACCACGTCATTGCCTCGATCCACTCGTCGCTGGTCAGCGCCGGCGTCAACATGTCATCGCCGGTCAACCCCGGACCGCCGCCGAGCGATTCCGGAAGGGGCAGCAGTTGATACGGTGTCGCCCCCTGCTCGAACACGACGCCCCATGTGGCTCCGGCGGCCTGTGCTGCGGTGCCGGCTTCCACTGTCTCCTCCCACGTCAGACGGTCGTCGGGATCGGTGGTCGGCAGTTCGATGCCCGCTGCTTCCAGCAGGTCGGGGTTGTAGAACAACAGTTGGGTCGAGGTCTGGACCGGCAGCGCGTATCGTCGGCCGTCGTACGTGACGGCCTCCAGCGCATCGGGCAGGATGACGCCGTCGGCAATGTCGATCTCATCGGTCAGATCGGCGAGTAGGCCATCCGCAGCGAGCCCGGCCAGCCGAGGTTGGTCGACCAGGTACACGTCGACGTCCGGATCGCCGCCACCGACCCGACTCTGGACCACGGCATTCAGTTCACCGAAGGGCACCGACTGCACCTCGATGGCGACATCGGGATGGTCGACACTCCAGGCGTCGATCAGGGGCTGCATCTGCTCGGGTGAGTTGAACGTCAGCAGCTGGATTGTTCGTCCGCCAACGCCCGGATCTTCGGGGGTCTCGTTCGAGGCGGACGTGTCGTTCGCAGCCTCGGTGTCGTCGCTGCCTCCGCATGCGGTGGCCAGGAGTGCGCAGGCGGCGATCGAGACGATGAGCCGCCAGGTGATGTTACGTTTAATCATCGGTTCATAGCTTTCTGTTTTGGGTGTTGTGTTGAGCGCTGTCAAACGCTGTCGCGGACGACGAGTGTCGGCGTCACGATCTCGCGTCGTGCCGGGGCGGTCAGCGAGCCGTTCAGACGCTCGATGACGATGTCGGTGAGCCTCGACGCCACCTCGTGAGGGTGGACGTCCATCGTGGTCAATCCGGGATGGGCGACGTCGGCCTCGGGGGTGTTGTCGATGCCGATGACCGCCATTTGATCGGGTACCGCGACACCCCGGTCGGTGCACGCCTTGAGAACTCCGATCGCGAGAACGTCGTTGCCGGTCAGCACCGCCGTGGGCGCATCATCCAGCTCTAGAAGCTGGATTAACGCGGCATATCCCGCGACGCGCTCGAAGGTGGCGCCTCCGACGATCCAGCGGTCGTCGACGGAGATATCGTGCGCGGCGAGGGCATCGCGAAAGCCCTGCTCGCGCCTCTCGCCGGCCGACGTCTTCCGATCACCGGCGACATGAGCCAGACGGCGGTGACCGGCTTCTATCAAATAGACGGTCGCTGCGTAGGCGCCGGCGTGAAGATCCTCGGATACGAGGTCGATGCGAGGATGCTCCAGGCGAGCGTCGGTGGCGCCGACCGGGATACCGGCATCGAGCAGCGGTGCGAGGTCATCGACCTCGAGGTGCTCGGTGACCAGGACCACACCGTCAACCTGATGTTCGACCAGCGCCGAGATGGCGGAACGCTCGCGCGACCGTTCACCGCGGGAGTCCCACACCATGGCGTGAACACCGTCGGCCTCGGCGCGCTCTTGGCCGGCGCGCACGAACTGTGGGAACAAGGGGTTGGTGATGTCAGGCACGACAATGCCGACGAGCCCTGATCGGCTGGTACGCAAGGCTTGGGCGGCCCGGTTGGGCCGGTATCCGAGTTCGCGAATCGAGGCCTTCACACGCTGTCGCGTCTCCGGGCCGATTCGCACCGAGCCATCGTGAAGATCCCGCACCACGGCTGACACGGTGGCGACCGACACGCCCGCATGCGCCGCAACATCTTTCAGGCGAACCCCTCGAGATCTTTCTCCCACATCTCAATGATTAATCGTTAAATCAACCGATGTCAAGGAGATAAAGCCAACGACGTCTGGTCAGATCAGGCCGAGCCGAACCGCCAGGGCGGCGGCCTCGGCCCGGTTGGCGCAGCCGGTCTTGCGGAGAATGGTGCGTACGTGGTTGGCGACGGTGTGCTGGCTGATGTGGAGCGCATGGCCGATCATCCGATTGGTGCCTCCGATCGCCAGTTGCTCGAGAACCTCGAGCTCTCGGTCGGTCAGCTCGTACGGCAGCGATCGGGCCGGTGCCGCCTCACCGCCACCTCCCGGCCCGCCGCCGGCTCCCAGGTCCCAACTCATGCCGTGCCGCTCGGCGATGTCGTCGGCCTCGGCGGCCAGGTCCGCCGCCCGCTGATGCTCGCCCCTTCGGCGACACGTCGACGACCAGCGGACGAGGACGTCGGTCAGCCACAGGGGCGAACCGGCGCGCTCCGCAAAGTCCCTGGCCGCGCCGTAGTGTCGGTCGACCGCCTCATCGTCGCCGATGAGATCCGCCAGCCCGGCCCGAAGGGTGTCCGCCGGGCCGAGGCAGGCCGTCATGCCGCACATCAGGTTCACCCCGGCGTACGGCTCGAGTTCGTCGAGGAGCATGGCGGCCCGGCGTTTGTCCCCGATGGCGATGCAGGTGTCGGCCAGATACGCCAGCGAGGCCGGCCAGGACGCGTCGCGTGGCATCGAATCGAAGCCGTCGGCGGCGATGTGCTCGAACACCCGCCGGGCCTCGTCAAGCATGCGGAGCTCGGCGAACGTGATGGCCAGACCGGGGCCCCACAGCTTCCGCTCGGTCGAGGGCGCGGCGAATCCGGTCACGATCGGCCGCATTTCCTCCAACCTGCCCTGGGCCCGACGGATCGTGAACATCTGCACACCGTGCGAACCGCCCCCGGTGATGTTGCCGTGGGTGACGCCGAGCGCCTCGGCGGCGACGCTTTCGCTGATCGCGTCCTCGAAACGGGCATCGGCGATCGCCACCGCACAGGCGAACGAACGGGCAATCAGCTGGAAGATCTTGAAGTGATTACGATTGGCGACCTCGCTGTGGCGGGCCAATACCGGACGCAGCTCATCGAGTCGCCCGAAGGTGAGCAGCGCTCGCATGAGGTTGCCGGTGGCCCACCCCGAACGCCAGGGGTCGCCGCCCCTCGCCGTGAGCTGCTCCAGCTCGACCGACACCTCCAGTACCCGCTGGGGGTCGGTGTGGATGACCGTGGCCGCCTCGAGCGCGATACCCAAGGTCTCCGAGTCGGCCACCCGCCGGGCCTCGGTGAGTGTGGCCTCCACCGTCTCCAACGCGGCATCGTCGCCCGAGAGGGCCTGCGCCCGGCCCAGCGCGGCGGTCAGTCGGAGGGCGAGGACCTCATCGCCTCCGTCCTCCACCCCCTCCAGGGCACGTTCGAGGAACCGAACGGCACGATTGTTGGCGACCCCGCCGAGATGGGCGGCCAGTTCGTAGCCGAGGGCCGCTCGGGCCGCCAGATCATCGGCATCGATGCGATCGACATCGATCTCGTCGGCGATCTCGATGGCCTCCGCGGCGGCCTGCAGCGCCCGGAGGTGGTCGCCCTCCCGGGCGCAGACACCGGCCAGCGCGACCAGTACGTCACCCCGGAGCTTCGTCTGTTCGGTGACGAGACCGAGCGCAGTGTCGAGATGCAGTGTCGCCTCGTCGTAGGCAGCCAGTCGACGCGCCTGCTCGGCCGCTCTCAGGCAGTACTCCACGGCCCGGTCGGCGGGACCGATCGTGGCCGCTGCGCAGAAGTGTCGGGCGACATCAGCCAGCACCGGTCGGAGGTCCGATCCGTGCCGCTGTTCGAGAGCTTCGGCCAACATGAGGTGGGTCGTCGCCCGGGTCACCGCCGTCATGACCTCGTTCACGGCATCCTGCAGGAGCGAGTGGGTGAACTGGTAGGTCGTTCGCGGTCCGGGCAGTTCGATGATCAACCCGGCCTCGACGAGTGACTCGAGGGCGGTGATGACCTCGGCCGGTGTGGTCGAGGCGGCCATCTGGAGGATCGGCACCTCCACCCGGCCGGCGACGGCGATGATCTCGGCGATGTGGCGCACGGACGGATCGAGGCTCTGCAGCCGGCTGCGCATCACCTCCCTCACACTGTTGGGGACGCTGCCGCGGGTGCCGGCCGCGATGTGACGGACCAACTCGGTGACGTAGAAGGCGTTCCCACCGGTTCGACTGGTGACCCGGGCCGCCAGCTCGTCAAGCGTCGACTCGTCGTCCGACACCGACGTGGTGGACAGGAGCTCCCCGACCGCCGACTGTTCGAGGCCTCCCAGGTCGACGCGGGTCACCCGGTCCAGTCGACGAAGTTCGGCGAGCGTGTCGAGGAGCGTTCCGTCGGTATCGCCGGGCGCGTCCCGGAACGTTCCGATCAACATCGTGTCGGGCGGCAGTTCACCGCGGGCAACGAATCGGAACAGCGACAGCGCAGGCGCGCCGGCCCAGTGGAGATCCTCGAGGACCACGATGACGGGAGAGCTGTCGGCAAGGACCGACAGCATGACCCGCACTGCGTCGAACAGCTGATTGCGGTCGATCTCCATCGCCTCGGGCCCGGCGACGGAGAGCTGGGTATCGGCCGGATCGAGCCGCGGAACCAGCGTCAACAGCCATGGCCTCTGGTCGGTCAGTCGCTCGATCGAGTCCGGTGGCGCCGATGTCAGGGCGGTCGCAATCACGTCGGGCCACGGCTGGTATGGCAGGCCGAGCTCGCTGTCGCAGCCGCCATGGAGGACGGCCGCCCCCTCGGCATGACAGCGGGTCACGAACTCGGCCACCAGCCTCGTCTTGCCGACACCGGCTGCGCCGCCGATGAGAACCGCCGAACCACCGTCGTCCGCTGATCGCCACACCGCATCGAGTTGCGCGAGTTTCCGGCGGCGGCCCACTAAGGTGTTGCCTGCTGCCCCGGCCAGCGTCGGCGGCAACGTCCATGCGTGGGTCGGCATGACGCCCCCTTCGAACGATCCGACAGTTAATCAACGATACCTATTCGGGAGCACTGATCAGAACTGACTATGTGGTGAGCCAATCGAGCGTGGCCACCGTCGGTTATCTCTGTCCGATCTGGTCATGACAGCGATTGACCGGCTTTGTAGTGTGAGCCTCACAAGGTTGTTGTTCGAGAGGGAACCGGCCGGATATCGAAGGAGGAACCGATGCCACTGTATGTAATCGAACGTGAGTTTCTGGAAGGGCTCGATCCCGACGCACTGGACACCAACGAGATCCAGCGGGTCAACGACGACGCAAGCGTCAAATGGATCGTGTCGTTCCTGTCGGCCGATCACCGCAAGACGTACTGCCTGTACGAGGCGCCGAATCCCGAGGCGCTCCGCACCGCAGCCGCCAAGTTGGGTATCCCCGCCGACGTGATCGTCGCCGTCGACGAGATCGGTCCGATGGCCGGCGACTTCGCCGCCATGACGTCCGCCGCCGCGGCCGACAACCAGTAACCGACAACCGTCGTCGCCGGCCTGCCAACTGAGGGAGCGGGCCGGCGACGGAATGTAGAGAACGCTCGAGGGCCTGATTCGACGCGCCCCAAAATCCTGAAAGGAACACCACCATGCCCCGCCCCATTTCCCGAACCACGACGAGTCGCACCGGCGGCGTTGTCGCCGTCATCGGGGCCATCGGCCTCGTCGTCGCGTCGTGTGGCACGTCGACGGAGACGTCGTCGGCTGCCGCTCCGACCACACCCCCACCCGAGCCTGCCGCCACCGTGGTCGAGTTGACGGCGGCGGACACGAGCGACGCAGACGGCCATGGCGCCACCGACAACAGCAAGGACAAGAACGACAAGAAGGACAAGCGACACAAGGACGACAAGGTCGATCCAAGTGACCTCCTACCGGCCTATCTCGGCGCGGCGCCGTTCCAGGACGTCGAGGTCGCCGAGGCCGCCGGCTGGGTCAGCACCATCGAAACGTTGGGTTGCTTCGAGAACCCCGACGAGGGAGGCATGGGCGTCCACTGGCTCAATGAGTCGCTACTCGACGACGTGGTCGACGCCGCCCAACCCGAGGCGCTCGTCTACGAGTTGGACGCAGCCGGTGAGGTCGTCGGTCTCGTCGGTCACGAGTACCTCGTGCCGGTCGACGCATGGTCGAGCCACAAACCGCCGAGCCTGTTCGGTATCGACTTCCACGAGCATCCGGTGCTCCCGTTCTGGATTCTCCACACCTATCTATGGAAGGAGAATCCGGCGGGCATGTTCAACGACTGGAACCCGGCGATCCGAATGTGCCCCGACGGGGTCATGGTGTTCGGCGAAGAACCTGCCGGCGACGGCGAGTAGTCCGGCACTCGAACGGCCCAAGCGGATCGAGGTTGGTCACGTGATCTCGGCAGCCCATTGCTTGGCCCAGGATCCTATCGGTTCAAGCAGCGCGAAGAGCTCGGAGCCGAGGGGGGGTCAACGAGTAGCCGTTCGGTTGATGTTCGACCAGCCCGGTCGCTCGGAGTTCCTTGACATAGGCGTCCCACTCGTTTCCGGCCAGGAGTGCAATGGCTGCTACGGTCGCTTCTGGCTCCAGGTAGGTGACGATTGCGATCGGTTCAGTCAGCTGGAACAGGCGACGGCCTAGAGCCGAGTCTACGATGGAGCGCCACGAATGAACGCTAGTTCTGTAGGTGTGATCGGATGGCCGTAAGTGCACTCCGGAGCGCAATGAGCTCCTGCCTATCGAGCGGCGCAAAGAACATCTGATGTACGGCCGATACCGACCGGAAGATCTCATCAACTAGGTTTGCTTTGCTAGGGGCCAAGGCAATTGTGACGATGCGCCGATCATAGATCGCGTTCGATCTGGTGACGATGCCCGCCTCGACAAGTCGCTCGACCCGAGCCGATGTAGAGGCCTTGGTGATTCTCAATGCCCTACTCGCCTCCGTTATCGACAGATCACCGTCTGCGTTTCGACGAAGCAGAGCCAAGAAACGGAAGTCTTCCATGCCCCGGACGCCAACATGTCGATAGCGATCGATCGCCCGTGCCAGAAGTACTTCGTGATGGCGGCTTAAGCGCTCGAAGATAATTCCCGTTCCGATGATGTCTTGGTCTACGTGGTCTAACAACGCAGCCCAGCGCTCTGCGGACTCCTGCGCATAGTCGACCGGATGCGGCTCCGGCGAGGACAGCAACTGGCTTCAACCACAGCATCAGAATAGCACAGAAATGAACCATCTGGAAACTGTATTGCGACTAACAGAATGTTAGTTGACATACGATACTCCGAACGTTACAGTTGGATCCGTCAGCGACAGATGGCCGGGCAGGAGGAAGATCAGGAGATGGATATTCGTACGCCGAAACATAGATCGCGGCACCGTGCCGTACTTGCCATGACGGCATTCCTAGCCTTGATCGTGGCGGCGGTTGCCGCATCATCCCCCAGTAGCGCAGCGGAAAGAGCGGTTCTAAGCCTGGACAACATGGTTGTCGGTCGACCAGTACGACGGCACCTTTCCGTTTTTCAATGAACGAACCGGGCGACTGGAGCAGCTTCAAGGATCTCGAACTGTCTTGACACCGCAAGACTCGTCGGCCAATGGAATGGCTTCCTGCAACGTCACCTACGACATCAGTAGCCCGCAGAGGTATGGCTAACCTACGGCACAGTACCATGCATGGGGAAGCGCGACCGTAAGTGTCTCGTCCGGATGCTCAGGTGGAGTTTACTCAACGCTACGTCTACGAATCGAGTACCCAGTTGGCTGGGCAACCAAAGACGATCAGACGCAATACACCGCTCGCGGCACCAGCGACTACTTCTATGTCAGCAAGAACTGCACAAGCACGAGCTATAGCAACAATTGGGCTAACGTCATGTCCAGAGTCAACAGCTACGTGGACCAGCTCTTCTGCTCAGCATAGGACTCCTGGAGGCATAGCCTCATGAGCACCAGAGTACGCATAGGCCAGGGAGTGTGGAACGATCACACTCCCTGGTCTATCTACGTGGAGAGCCGGCCCGAATACATTGCTCGCTGGACTCTCAAGGTGGAAACGGCCGATCTCGGAGCGGGTATCGGGCTGCAATGGGGGCCCTCGCTTCAGGAGTGGTCTCTCCACCTAGGAGTCACCTATGCGGACGACTACGTGATTCTCTACGGATTGGCGGCTGGCAACATCTCCGCCGCTCAAGTAATGAACGCGGAGGGTTCTGCCGTCTGCACAGCCAGCCTGATCGACATTTCGCTCTCCGGCACTGACCGCGCCAGGCTCCTCAGCCTTGCCGATCTTCTCACGTCCACCCGCGTGCTATTTTGTCGGGTCTCGGCGGATATGGAACCGCGAAGTCTTCGGATGACCGATCACCGGGGCAATGTTGTTCCCGACTACTACATTGCTAGGGGAATGTGATGAACAGCATGTAGGTCAGGCACCTCAGCACACCAACGATTGGTACCTCACTGGTTCGGTTCCACTGGAGGTGATGCTCACCCAACCCCGGCTTGTTCAATGACGACCGCTCCCCCAGCGGCGGTTTCGGTGTTGCGCCCTCGGCAGGATTCGAACCTGCGCTCACGGCTCCGGAGGCCGATGCTCTATCCCCTGAGCTACGAGGGCTGCTGCGTCCGCCAGTCTAATCCGGCCGACGCCAAAGTCGACGCCCCCTTGTCACCGGTCACCGGGCCCGCTTGCGGATCTGGCAGGTTTTTTGCGCGCCGTGCGCGTGAAAATTCTGCCAGTTCTGGGGCCGGCCCCTCAGATGCCCTTGCCGAAGCGATGGGCGAACTTGAGCACCCACTCAGCCTTCAAGCCTGCAGCCACCGCCAAGGCCAGCGGCAGACGTTTCTCGGTCGGACGCAAGCGCACCGTGGCCAGCACCGTGCGAAGAGCACGAGCCCGCTCCCCCATCGCCGCCTGGGCCACCGCCTGCTGACCGCGGATCCGGGCCAGGCCGTCGGGGTGGCGGGCGAACTCCGGGTATTTCGAGATCAGGTAGCCCAACGCCTCGTCGATCATCTTCCATCGTTCGAAGAAGAACGACGCCCCGTGCCACCACACTCGCACCAGGGGCTGAGTGGCCACTGCGATGCCGGTCACCCGAGCGGTGCGGAGGAACAGGTCGTAGTCCTCGGCGTAGCTCCCGGGGATTCCCTCGTCGACGGGGCCGATGCGCCCGATCAACGTCTCCCGGTGGACCAGCCAGCTCGACGGATGGACCTCGGTCATCCGATCCCGGAGGAAGCCGTCGAACGTGACGCGGTCGGGATCGGGCATGCGAGCGGTGTCATTGCCCTGGTAGCGGATGAGGATCCCGGTGCAGGCCGCCCGTGTTCCCGGCGACGAGGCCAACGCCTCGAACTGTGACTGGAGCTTGCCCGGCAGCCACTCGTCGTCGTCATCGCAGAAGGCGATCCAGGCGTTGGAGGCGATGTCGACGCCGCTGTTGCGGGCGCCCGCCAGGCCGGGCGAGCGCCGGTTGGTGGTGACGACGATGTCCACCCCGCAACCATCGTCGGTGGCCAGTTCGGTGAGCGAGTGGTCGGGCTCGGAGCGGTCGAAAACGAGGACGATCTCGATCGGAGCATCGTGGCGTTGGGCGAGCACGCCGCTCAACGCCCGCCGCAGCAACTGCGGTCGATCCCGGGTGGCGATGACGACCGACACCGACCGGTCGGCAAGGTGATCCGGTTCGGTACCGGAACCTGCACTCCGGGCTGCCAGCGGGGCGGACGTGTCGGACAGTGTCACGGTGCGATCTCCGTGCGGGCGGACAACGGGGTGCGGGTGGCGATCAGCTGGTCGACCGTGCGGGCGAACCCGGCCACACCGGCCGCTGCTCCGTGATCGGCGGCCACGGAAAAGGCGTTCGGGTCGGCGAGGCCTTGATCGATGGCGGCGAAGAGCTCATCGCGAGTGTCGACGACCACGGCCATGCCGTGACGGTGGAGGTGATCGGCAAACCGCATCTGATGTCGGTCGACATGTTCCTGGTGGGCCGGATCGCGGGCCACGACGATCGGCAGCCGACCCGACATGCGGGCGTCCATCACGGTCGACGGGCCACCGTGACTGACGACAACAGCCGCCCGTCGGAACAACTCCAGCAACTCGGCATGTGGGATCAACTCACGGCTGCCGTGGCGCGACGGGGTCGACGTACCCGCCTGGACCACGACGATCACCTCGGGATGCAGATCACGCCACTCGTCGATCCAACCCACAAGGCGGTCGAAGCGATGGTGATCGGTCCCAACCGAGACGACGACCTCCGCCGTCGAACGGCGGGTCGGCTGAGACGCACTGCCGGCCATCAGCTCACCGCCACCGAGACAACCGCCGCCGAGACAACCGCCATCAGTACACCGGTCCGGTCAACATGCTGCCGGTGTACAACGACTGCTGCTCCGGCCACTGCACACAGAACAGCGACGTGAACGGCCGGCAGAGGCGTCCGGTCAAGGTCCGGGAGTCGATGCGGTCGTAGACCTCCAGGTAGACGCTCGGAACACCCATCGTTCGGGCCATCGCGAAGAATGGCAGCGCCACGCCCGCCCCTGTCGAGATGACGACATCGGGCCGGAAGTCACGCAACACCCGATAGGCCAGCGGGGTATTGCGGGCCAGGTTGATCAGGTTCCGTGTCGTCGGGTGATGGGCGAACACCACGTCCTCACCCTCCAACTTCGATCGGGCGTCGGGCAGGTCGAACGACACCCATCGACGATCGTGGTTGGCCCACCACGGACGCAATTGGAGCAGCTGGGCCAGATGGCCACCGGCCGATGACACGAACAGCAACCGCCGGCGTTCGAAGCCGTCGACGGGCCCCTCAGGCTCGAATCGGTCCTGGTCGACTACTACGGCGTCCGTCGAATCGACGTTCGGGTGGATGACCGCCATGGTCAGAACTTCGACCGAATCGGCGGCCGACCTAAGGGGTAAAATCATCTGTCCGATAGGAGAGTCGGCCGTACTACGCTGGTGGGCACCGCCACCAGGTTGGCCGCCGGCCACCCACCAAGTCACCCGGTCGGCGGTGCCGCCGCCGCACAGGATCAACGGGCCCTTGGCCCGCTTTCTCGTGTCGGTCCGGAATCACAGAAGGAAGTGAATGACTACCCGACTCTCACATGTCTCGAATCTCGAGGCGGAAGCCATCTTCATCATCAGGGAAGTGGCGGCGGAGTTCGAGCGACCTGCGCTCCTGTTCTCCGGCGGCAAGGACTCGATCATCGTCCTCCACCTGGCCCTCAAGGCCTTCGCCCCCGCTCCCCTGCCGTTCCCGATCATGCACGTCGACACGGGGCACAACTTTCCCGAAGTCATCGCCTTCCGCGACCGCGTGGTGGCCGAGAACAACCTCCGCCTGGTGGTGGCCTCGGTCCAGGAGGCCATCGATGCGGGCAAGATCCAGGACGTCACCGGCCCGCGTGCATCACGAAACCGGTTGCAGACCAGCGTGCTGCTCGACGCCATCGAGTCCAACCGGTTCGACGCCCTCTTCGGTGGCGCCCGCCGAGACGAGGAGAAGGCCCGGGCCAAGGAACGCGTCTACAGCTTCCGCGACGAGTTCGGCCAGTGGGACCCGAAGGGTCAACGCCCCGAATTGTGGAACCTCTACAACGGTCGCTACAACGCCGGCGAACACATGAGGGTGTTCCCGATCTCAAACTGGACCGAGCTCGACGTGTGGCACTACATCCGTGATGCCGAGATCGAGGTGCCCCACGTCTACCTGTCGCACGATCGTGAGGTGTTCCTGCGTGACGGCATGTGGTTGGGCGTCACCGAGTTCCTGCAGCCGATGGAGGGCGAGACGGTTGAAACCCGTAAGGTCCGGTTCCGCACGATCGGCGACGCCACCTGCACCGGCGCCGTCGAGTCGCCGGCCGACTCGATCGACAAGATCATCGAGGAGGTGTCCGCCACCCGGATCACCGAGCGGGGAGCCACCCGGGCCGACGACCGCACGAGCGAGGCCGCCATGGAAGACCGCAAGAAGGAGGGCTACTTCTAATCATGGATCTTCTGAGACTCGCAACTGCCGGATCCGTTGACGACGTGCTCGGCCCGGAGGGCCTCACCCCGAGTTTCGGCGTCCGCCGAAACTCCCGCCCGCAAACCGCCACCTATGGGCCAGGAAGGGGCTGAACGTGGATCTCCTACGACTAGCCACCGCCGGATCCGTTGACGACGGCAAGAGCACGCTCATCGGGCGGCTGCTCTACGACTCGAAGTCGATCTTCGAGGATCAGCTCGAATCGATCGAGGCCACGTCGGCCGAACGAGGCGACGAACACACCAACCTCGCCCTCCTCACCGACGGTCTGCGGGCCGAGCGGGAGCAGGGCATCACGATCGACGTCGCCTACCGCTACTTCACCACTCCCCGACGCAAGTTCATCATCGCCGACACCCCCGGCCACATCCAGTACACCCGCAACATGGTCACCGGGGCCTCCACCGCCGACCTGGCGATCATCCTCGTCGACGCCCGCAAGGGCCTCACCGAGCAGTCCCGCCGCCACTCGTTCATCGCCAGCCTGCTGCGCATCCCCCATCTGGTGCTGGCCGTCAACAAGATGGACCTCGTCGACTACGACCAGGACACCTTCAACCGGATCCGCAGCGAATACATCGAGTTCGCGTCCCGCCTCGACGTGCCCGACCTCGCCTTCATCCCGATCTCGGCCCTTCACGGCGACAACGTGGTCGACCGGTCGGCGAACATGGACTGGTACAACGGCGCCACCCTCCTCCACCATCTGGAGGAGGTCTACATCGGCTCCGATGTGAACATGGTCGACGTTCGGTTCCCGGTCCAGTTCGTCATCCGGCCCCAGAGTACCGAGCACCACGACTTCCGGGGATACGCCGGATCGGTCGCCGGCGGTGTGATGAAGCCGGGCGACGAGGTGGCTGTTCTCCCATCCGGGTTCACCACCACGATCTCCGCGATCCACGGCCCCGACGGCCCGGTCGAGCAGGCCGTGGCGCCGATGTCGGTGGTCGTGCAACTGGCCGACGAACTCGATGTCAGCCGGGGCGACATGCTGTGCCGGGTCAACAATCAGCCATCGGTGACCCAGGACCTCGAGGCCATGGTGTGTTGGATGTCCGACGCGTCCCAGCTGACCGAGGGGTCGAAGCTTGCCATCAAGCACACCACCAAGTGGGCCAGGGCGCTCGTCAAGGATCTGCGCTACCGGCTCGACATCAACACGCTCCACCGCGATGAAGAGGCCACAGCACTGGGCCTCAACGAGATCGGCCGGGTCCGCCTGCGGGTCACCCAGCCCCTCTTCGCCGACGAATACCAGGTGAACCGGATGACGGGAAGCTTCATCCTCGTCGACGAGAACACCAACGTCACCGTCGGCGCAGGCATGATCCGGGGCACCGACTGACGGCCTGCGGTGGCCGTCGGGGAGAAGATCATGAGGACCGAGAACACGGTGTGGCACGCCAGCGCCGTCGATCGCGCCGACCGCTGGGCCGCGGCGGGAGCGGGAGCGACCGTGTGGCTGACGGGCCTGTCGGGCTCGGGCAAGTCGACCATCGCCGTTGAACTCGAGCGCCGCCTGCTCGCCGCCGGTCGGCCCGCCTACCTCCTCGACGGCGACAACATCCGCCACGGCCTCAACGGTGACCTCGGGTTCTCCGCCGCCGACCGTGACGAGAACGTCCGGCGGGTCGCCCACGTCGCCCGCCTCTTTGCCGACGCCGGCGTGGTAGCGGTGGTTCCTCTAATCAGCCCTTACCGGGCGGCTCGGCAACTGGCCCGCGACATCCACGACGCGGCCGAGCTGCCGTTCCTCGAGATCTTCGTCGACACGCCGCTCGAGATCTGCGAACAGCGTGACCCGAAGGGCCTCTACGCCCGGGCTCGGGCCGGGGAGATCACCGGTATGACCGGTATCGACGACCCCTACGAGGCACCGCTGAATCCGGCGCGTCGATACACACCCGACGACGGTTCACCGGCCGAGGTCGTCGACGATCTCATCACCCTGTTGAGCTGACCGGTCCGACCGGGGGGGATCACGAACCCTGACCGGCGCAATCCACCTGGGTAACACCGGGGATGGCGGACGATGCCAGGTCGTCCACCGACAGTCCCACCACGGCCCCGGACTTCGCCTCCGGGATCGTCTGATCCCCGGACAGCGTCTGGTTGTTCGGCGGCTCCTGACCGTCGACCCGGAACACGTCGAGGATCGGCTGGGCGGCCGCCTCGTCGAGCAACAGAACCTGGGCCCCTCCCGGCGTCACCCAGTCCGACACCGGCAGCGTGTGAGTGGTGAACCGGCCTCCGTTGGCAGCGGCGAAGGTGCGGGCCAGATCGGCCACGTCGGAGACGCCGGCTCCGTCGGCCACCACCATGTGATCGGCGGCCGAGCCGATGAGGCGATCCATCGTCAGGATTCCGCCGACGTTGGCCTTCGTCGACGCCGTGGCGGCGACGCTGGTGAGGAACTGGCGTTGGCGGGCCGTCCGGCCGAGATCCCCGGTTCCCTCAGGAATCCACTCGCCGTTCACGAACATCTCCGCTTGGCGTGATCGGGCGTACGACAGAGCCTGGGGCCCGTTGAGGAGGTGACAGCCGGTGTCGACGATGTTGAGGCCCGAGCCCGCGTCCCGCATCGGGGTGTCGAACCAGATCGGAACTCCCCCGAGCGCGGTGACCATCGATTGGAACCCGCCGAAGTTGATCTCGGTGTAGTGATTGATGTGGATGCCGAGGTGGTTCTCGACCGTGAGCACGAGCCGCTCCCGGCCGCCCGGCCCGTTGAACGCGCCGTTCACCCGGCCCTCGCCGTCACCGACGATCGGCACCCACAGGTCACGGGGCACGGAAAGCAGGTCGACCGACTGCGTGGCCGAGTCGACGCGGGCGACCATGATCGTGTCTGCTCGTTGCCCCGGTACCTCACCGGCATCGCCGATGAAGTCGTCGGAACCGGGATCAACCCCTTCCCGACTGTCGGTTCCGACCAGAAGCCAGTTGGCCGGAACCGAACCGGAAACCTCTCCCCCCTCCGACGTCATCTCGGGAGCGCCGAGACCCGGAACCTCGACGAACTCGAACTGGCGATAGCGGCGGAACCCCCATCCTCCGATGAGGATCGCAATCAACAGGATGATCACGCCGAACACGACAAGTGCCCGCCGGATCGGGCTGCGGCGGCGGCGGACGTGTGGTCGCGTCGGCGGGACCGGACCACCGGGGCCCGGGCGATCAACTATGGTGCGGCTCAAGGAACACAACGCTAACACCTCAGCCCCGGTCTAGGGCGGCAACACGACCCGGGTCGACTGACGCAGGCCGGCACTACGATGAGGGGGTGAGCGCCGACGACATTGCGTGCCCCGACTGCGGTGAAACCGACGATCTCGTCGGCGAACGGCACGGGGAACTGATCCGCATTGCGTGTGGTGCCTGCGACACCATCTGGGACCGCGACCCCAGGGTCAGCTGCCCGAGGTGTGGGTCCACCGACATCTACGCCGCACCGGTCGCCGTGATCGAGAAGTCGCGGGGCACGCAGCTCTCGATCGTGTCGACGACGGCCGAGCATCTGTGCTGGCACTGCGATCGGGATCTCATCGATCAGCAGCGTCGCAGCGGCACCGCCCTGATGCCCGATCAGCTACCGACGATCGTGGCCGACGACGATCCGGAGGTGGCGTCGTGAACCCCGACCTCCACGTCGACGAGCACGGCGTGGCCCGATGCCCGTGGGGTGTCAGCACCCCCGACTACATCGCCTACCACGACGACGAATGGGGCGAGCCGACCACCGACCAACGCACCCTGTTCGAAAAGCTCTGCCTCGAGGGGTTCCAGTCCGGATTGTCGTGGTTGACCATCCTGCGAAAGCGGGAGGCGTTCAGGGAGGCGTTCGACGACTTCGACGCCCCCGCGGTCGCCGCCTACACCTCCGACGACATCGAGCGGCTGCTCGGGAACGCCGCCATCATTCGCCACCGCGGCAAGATCGAGGCCACGATCAACAACGCCCGCCGCATGCTCGAGCTGTGGGAGTCCGGTGAAACGCTGGCCGGAATCACCTGGAGCCACGAACCGGCCGATCATCGAACTCCGCGGTCGTTGGCCGACGTTCCGGCCACGACCTCCGAGTCGACCGCGTTGAGCAAGGAGCTCAAGAAGCTCGGCTTCCGTTTCGTCGGACCCACCACCGCGTATGCCGGCATGCAGGCCATGGGCATCGTCAACGACCACCTCGAGGGCTGTGTGTCCCGTCGCAAGTGCCTCGATCTCCGCGCCGCTCTGACGAAACCTTCACGTTCGCACTAAACCGTCCTGTTCGGGCTGCCTACAATGACCGACAGAGCGTTTCCCGGTCGGGCGGGCGGGTAAC
Organism: Acidimicrobiales bacterium; assembly: GCA_965216655.1. Taxonomy (GTDB): domain Bacteria; phylum Actinomycetota; class Acidimicrobiia; order Acidimicrobiales; family SZUA-35; genus JAHELU01. The sequence goes on along the minus strand of CBDCGP010000002.1, from coordinate 66,719 downwards.
ACGGCGGCAATGGAGTTTGATCTTGACGACTGACGAGGTGCAGCAGACCGACCCCGACGAGGAGGCGTCGGAGGAAGGCGACGTCGAAACCGTCATTCTCGGCTCCGTGACCGGTGAATTCGACAAGGTCGCGCCCAACGGTCCGAACACGATTTCAACCGTCGAGCAGCACGATGGCGGTGCCGAGTCTCCGAACGCCGACGACCAACCAGAAGCCGTCGATGCCGAGACCGACGAGGCTTCAACCGTCGATGCCGACGCCGGCGCGCTCCCCGACCTCGGCGAGGACCCCGGGGCCACCGAGGCCGCTCAGCAGATCGACGACGAGGCCTATCTCGAGATGCGCCAGGTGGCGGGGCTGACCGCCGGATCGATGATGAAACTCCCCGTCGGTCGAGCGTTCGAGTTCAACGAGTCGAACGAAGGCGGATCCTTCTCGCTTCGAGTGTTGGAAACCGGAGAGGTCGTCGTCCATCCCGGTTCGGCGAGGGCCGTCATCGACGAGGTTGAGGTGAGCGAGCCGATGCTGATCGGTGATGCCCTCCTCAACGTGTCGAGCGCCTGCTTCTCGGTCCGTCGCCCCCGACCGCCGGCCAGCAGCGAATCCCGGATGGAGCTGGTCGGCGCCGCCTTTGCATCGATTTCCGCCGTTCACGTACCACCGATCGGCGTCGAGGAGCCTCTGCCGCCGGACCAGCTGACGGGATCACGTCTGGGCACGATCATCAACCGCAACCCGCTCACCCGGGGATCGGTCGGCCCCGACGCATGGGCGTTCCTCCAGTCGATCCGCCAGACCCGGTCGGTGGTGGCAGAGCGTCACCGGCTGATGCATCCCGACCCCGAGGAGCTCAAGACCCGGTTGTCACGCCTCGACCCGGGCCTGTGGGAGCGCAGCACCGACCACTCGCTGTTCGGGCGATTCGGGGTCGGCTACGCCAACATTCCCTGGGAGCCGAGGTTCGACAACCCGGAACTGATTCCCGAGGTTCTCCACGAGCCGATCGTGGAGATGAGTCTGCTGCCGTGGGTACCCGTCACCGCCAACCTCCTCTACGGTCCGTTGGGAATCGTGGGGAAACGGGCGGCTCGTATGGCCGCCTGCCGCCACGCCATCCTGTCGTTGGCGGCGCTGTCGATGCCCGGCGAGATCCAGTTCGCCATCCGGTCGGGAAAGAACACGGCCACGAGTTGGAACTGGACTCGGGCGCTGCCGCCGATCATGACGGAGCGGCCCGACAGCTCCTATGTGGTCACGGTCGTCGATGGAGCCGACGGCGCCCGAGCGGAGGAGGCCGCTCGTCGCGCCTCGTTCGAGGAAGCGGCCGACGCTGACGATCCCGAGGCCGGAGTCGATGCCACCGAGATCGCCGAGGTCGTTGACATCACCGAGGTCTCCGAGGTCTCCGACCCAAGCCTCACCGCAGAGCATCCAGCGGTCGTCATCGACGCCGACACCGACCTCGACGACCTCGATCTCGGCCGTGGCGAAACGGGCCTGAGCCCCGGCTACATCATCCTGGCCGACTCCCTCGAGGAGCTGACCCGACCCTGCGGGTCGGTGCTGCAGATCGAGCCGGATGGAACCGGCTCGGTTACCAATCATCTCAACGAGACCATCCAGGTCACCCCCATCGGGGTCACGGAGGCGTTCGCCCACGACATGGCAACCCGGATCGCCGACATCCTCACCGACAGCTTCCTGTAGCCGAAGAATCGTGAATCGGCGGGTCGAGCTCGGCCGGGAGCGGCCGGTCACGCCTTGGCGGTGATGCCGACCCGGGCCTCGCCGTTGGCCCAGGTGGGCCACCGTTTTCTGCTGTTCTCCGCCAGCCGATGCATCAGGGCGATCGCCGCGGGGTCGTCGTCACCAGGGCGGGTCTCGATCACCCCGTCGTTGATCATCGCGTCGATCACCGCCCGCCCCAGATCGGTTCGCACGATCGTGAGCGTCCAGTCGGTCTCGTTGCCGATGCCGCCGGTGGAGATGTCGGCGTGTTCGGCGGCGAAGTCCGGGCAGTGGTTGCACCCCTCCCGGGTCCAAGCGTGGCATTCCTTCAGGTTGATCTCGTGGTAGTCGCCGTTGTCCATCCACACCTGGAAGACACCCTTGATGTTCATCTTGACGATGTTCTCCTTGCGGAGCCCGTACTTGAGGAGGAACAGTTCGTCGAACATCGAGTCGTCGAAGCTCTTCGAACACAGCAGACCGATGTTGAGTTTGATCGGCTTCGACACCTTGCCGGCCCGTCGGTGCCACATGACGGGACCGATCGACGTCTGGCAGCTCATGCCCACCAGGGCCAGGCTTTCGAGCCCTCGCTCGACGGCTTCGTTGTAGGCCATGGTGTTAGCCGAGTAGGTGTAGCGGCTGCCGGCTCCGGCGAGCACCTCCTCCCGGTTGGTTGCCACTGCCGGTTTGGCCTTCCATCCCCCGGTGCCGCCTTCCAGGGTCGATACGAGTGCGCCGTCGACGATGTTGTTCTCCAGGCACCAGATGAGGATGGCCGACACGAGCCCGCCGTCCTGGCCGGCGTCGTAGACGGAGTCGTCCGCGGCCCGAACCAACAGAATGTCCTTGTAGATACCCGACATCTCGTCGTCTTCCCGGGTGCGGCCGTGGAGATGCTCGTCGGCCTCGGTCTCCCAGGACCGGAATCGGGGACAGGCTCTCGTGCAGAGGGTGCAGCCGTTCTCACCGTGGCCACAGTTGTCCGGACCGAGCTCGTCTTCCAGATGGAACGGGGTGTACGCACCGGGTTCGTGCTTGTAGCCGATGACGTCGTGGGGGCAGGCGATCACGCACCCGGCACACCCGGTGCACAACCCCGACGTGATCACCTCCGAGTAGAGCTCTTTCCACTGGAACGTCCACCGCTGCTTCGTCTCGGCCATCACGGACCAAGCTAGCGGAAGTCGGGTTCCGGCGAGGAACTGTCGCCGGTTGCGCAGGCTACAGGTCGGCTTCGGTCTCGAAGCAGTCGGCCACCAGATGGGCGATGTCGTCCGGCAGCGGATCGACGACCGCCGATGAGGCGGTGGCCACCGTCGTGGACGTCGACGACGCAGCGGCGCCGGCCAGCCGCTCGCTCATCTGCTGGAACTCGTCGAACGGGACCTCGTCCTCTATGCGGTCGTACACGCAACCACACACGTCGCTCAACAACCTCGGATCGTCGAGCGGCCGGCTGCACGCCGCCAGGAACGCTTCGCGATGGGCCGCCGTGTAGTTCGTCGGAACCTCCTCCGAGCACGCGGAGCCGATCAGCAGGAGACAGATGATCGAGGCGATTGCCGCGCCGCGGGGGCGTCCGAACGTCACCCGGTCCACGATACGCGTTCGGTCACCGACCCACGATCATCGTGGCACCCCGCCGGCCAATTCCACGGCCCGGGCGAACACGGCGTCGAGCATCTCCTCGGTGAGCCGCCCGGTGAATGTGTTCTGCTGGCTGACGTGATAGCTGCAGACGATGTGGCGACCGTCGTCGAGTTCGACCTCGACGCCGTGGCCGAACTTCGGCCGGGGACGCACGTCGAGATGCCGGCACAGTGCCTGGAATCCGAAACCGCCGAGCACGACGAAGACCTTCGGATCCACCGCATCGAGCTCACGCTCGAAGAAGGGTTTGCATTCGTCTCGTTCGGCCGTCGTCGGTTTGTTGGCCGGCGGCGCGCACTTGACCGGGGAGGTGACGACCGCGCCGGTCAGTTCGAGCCCGTCGTCGCGGTCGACGCTCGTCGGCTGGTTGGCCAGCCCGGCCCTGAACATGGCCCGATACAGCCAGTCGCCCGAACGGTCGCCGGTGAACATCCGCCCGGTACGGTTGGCACCGTGGGCGGCCGGGGCCAGGCCGACGACCATGATGGCGGCCTTCGGGTCGCCGAACGCCGGCACACCCCGCCCCCAATAGTCCCAGTCGGCGTAGGCGGCCCGCTTCTCCCGGGCCACCTGTTCCCGCCACTCGACGAGACGGGGGCATGATCGGCACGCGGCGACGTCACGACCGATGCGATCGAAGTCGTCGGGATCGTCGGGATCGTCAGCGGTCATCGCGGTGTCGGGTCGTTGGGGCTGCGGCCGTGAATGCCGGACATGGTAGGCCGCTCCGATAGGGTTTCCAGTAATGGCACGCAGGTCGTCAAAGAAACCGACACTGGTCCTACTGGTCCGCCATGGGCGCACGCCGACGACCGGCCAGGTCCTCCCCGGTCGAGCTCCCGGCCTCCACCTGGGCGACGAGGGGCGAGCACAGGCCGAGGCTGCAGCCACCCGAATCGCCGACCTCGCCTTCCGGGGCAAGGCGCATCACAAACGTCGCCCGAAGAGCCGGGTCACCGCCGTCTATGCGTCGCCGATGGAGCGGACCCAGGAGACGGCGGCTCCGATCGCATCAGCCCTCGGGCTCCGAATCCGGTCCAACAAGGGCCTCGTCGAAGCCGACTTCGGGTCCTGGACCGGGCGGAAACTGTCGGAGCTCAACAAGCTGCCCGAGTGGCAGCAGGTTCAGCGCTATCCGAGCGGCTTCCGCTTCCCGGACGGCGAGTCGTTCGCCGAGATGCAGCAGCGGATCTGCGGAACGATCCAGACCCTGGTGGCCCGCCATCCGGGTGAGACGATCGTCGCCGTCTCCCACGCCGACACCATCAAAGCGGCCGTCGCCCACGCCATGGGAACCCATCTCGATCTCTTCCAGCGCATCGTCGTCGGTCCGTGCTCGATCTCGGCCATCGTCTACGGCCAAGGCGGTCCGATGGTCCTGTCGGTCAATTCGATGGGTGAAGACCTCAAGACGCTGGTTCCGAGCTAGGTCGGTGTTGCGGTAGGTCATGGCCGATTCCCACGAGTTTCGCAACACGACCCGGTTCATCCCCGGAACCGTCGGTGAGCCGGGAAGCCGGGTCTTCTATCTCCAGATCGGCGACGAGGTCGACACGATAACGCTGAAGCTCGAGAAGCAACAGGTCCGAGCGCTGGCACAGTTTCTCAGAACCGTGCTCGACGATCTCCCCTCCCCCACCCGTCAGCCCGGAGCCAACGAGTTCCTGACCCCCGACGAACCCGATTGGGTGGTCGGCCAGATCGCCGTGGGGGTCGACGAATCCGAGGCCAAGGTGGTGCTGGTCATCGACGAGCTGATCCCCGAATCCGACGGCGAGGACGAGTTCGAAATCGAGTTGCAGGAGCAGTTCGGCTGGGACGAGTCCGGGTCGCAGGTCCGGGCCCACGTGTCGGTGGATCTGGCCGCCACGTTCATCGTCTCCTCCGAGGAACTGATGGCGGCGGGCCGCCCGCCGTGCTCGCTGTGCGGTCAGCCGCTCGATCCCGAGGGCCATGCCTGCCCCCGGCTCAACTGAACGCCCCGCACCCGATGCCCGACAGTCCCGCGGAACCCCTGCCTCCGAACCCGTCACCGGATGAGATCGATCCGACGCCTCCTCCGGGCCCGGCCTTCGGGCTGGAGGCCGATGAACTCATCGACCTGTTCCAGACCGGTGAGTTCGAGATCGAGGGGCGAATGGCCGACAGCTCCAACGCCACGCTGCTTGTGGTCGTGCAGGATTCGGACGGCGGCGGCCGGAGCCATCGCGCCATCTACAAGCCGGGTTCCGGTGAGCGGCCGCTATGGGATTTTCCGCGGGGCCTCTACCGGCGGGAGGTGGCGATGTACCGGCTGGCCGAGTACGTGGGTTGGGATGTGATCCCGCCGACCACCATCGCCGAGGGACCGTTCGGCGAGGGATCGGTTCAGGCGTTCGTGAACGCCGATTTCCGCCACCACTACTTCTCGCTCCACGAGGACGGCATGGGTACCGAGGACCTCCTGACGTTGTGTGCCCTCGACATCGTGGCCAACAACACGGACCGGAAGTCGGGCCACTGCCTGCTCGGTTCCGATGGGCGGGTGTACGGGATCGATCACGGCCTGTCGTTCCACGCCCAGTTCAAGCTCCGCACCGTGATGTGGGATTACATCGGGGAGCCGCTTCCGGCCAACGTGACCGCCGGCCTCGGGAAACTGGTGTCCGACGGGGTGCCGGCCGACGTGTGTTCTCTGCTCGACGGGTTCGAGATCGACGCCGTCGTCGCCCGGGCCGCCGCACTTCTCGAGAGCGGGTGTTATCCCGACGACGACACCGGTGGTCGGCGCTGGCCGTGGCCCCTGGTCTGACGGCGTCGGCCATGGCCAAAATACGACGTCATTCGCGGGTGAAAACGGTCAAAAGCGGTCGTTCTCACCCGTGAACGACATCACTGGTCGCCGGGTTCGTAGCGGTCGAATGCGGCTCGGATCTCCTGCCAGGCGGACTCGCTGCCACCCCAGTTCCTGACGTCGGTCGTCTTCGCCGGCTCGAGATCCTTGTAGATCTCGAAGAAGTGGCCGATCTCGGCGATGAGGTGGGGCGACGCGTCGGAGAGGTCTCCGACGTGATCCCAGCGGGGATCGGTGGCTGGAACCGCCAGAATCTTCGCGTCGGGCCCGGCCTCGTCGACCATCCAGAACACGCCGACGGGCCGAGCCCGGATGTGACATCCGGGAACCGTCGGCTCGTTCAACAGCACGAGGATGTCGAGCGGATCGCCGTCCTCGGCCAGGGTGTGGGGCACGAATCCGTAGTCGGCCGGGTATGACGTTGCCGTGAACAGGTGGCGGTCGAGCCACAGCTCACCGGTGTCGTGGTCGATCTCGTACTTGTTTCGCGATCCCTTGGGAATCTCGATGATCGCTTCGACCCAGTCACGGTGCGAACTGTCACGTACGGCGTCGACCATGGGCCAACGATAGCCCTGAATCCGCCTCACGCTCGGCGTTGGGCATCGTCGACAGCCACGATGTTGAGCATCGTCTACCGGAATCTACCGAAGTCTGCATTCGACCGGCGCATGTTCTTGTGTTTCCTGTTACCTTGGAGCACATGAGCAAGGACGCTCCCACCGGCTCTGGTCCGGATGACGCCAACGCCGACGGATTCGAAAGCGTGCGCCGCAACTACCCACCCATCCTGAACACCGCTCAGGTGGCCGAGTTGCTGGATCTCAATCCGCGCACGGTTCTGAACATGGCCGGCGACGGCCGTCTGCCGGCGAGCCGCCTCCCGGGGTCCCGAAAGTTCCATTTCCTTCTTGAAGACATCATCGCCACGCTGAAGGCGAGCAGGGTGGTCTCCGAGGACTGAGCGGCGTTCGGGCCATTCGGCCCAGGCCCTTCGCGTCCCGCTGTGCACCTTTGTTGCTTCTCCCTCCAGCAGCGGCAAGATATGCTGACCCGACGTGGCGGGATCCGCAGTCGGTACTTGGCGTCCGACCCGGTGCCGGCCACTCGATCGGTCCGATTCACGTACGGCCGGATCGGCGTTCGGCGCCGACCGGGTGGAGGCAATTTCAATGAGCGAGCACGACGATCTTCCCAGCTGGAGTGCCGATCAACAGCCACGCGCCGCCCTCGCAGCCGAACCGTCGTCGCGTCCGTCTCGAAGCCGCACGGCCATGTTCGCCCTGTTCGGTCTTCTGGCCCTCGCCGGCATGGGCCTGATCGGCTATCTGATCGCCCAGAACCAGGCCGATGAGACCGCGGCCACCGACCCGGGCGCACCGACGGCATCCGACGACGGGGCGCAGGCCGGGGATCTCGACTCCGAGGCGGCGGCCGAGGACGGCGTCGAGACGACGGCCGACGGCTCCGATGCCACCGACGGCGACGACGGCGAGGAGGCCGCCGCACTGGACGTCGATACCGACAGCGCCGGCACCGGTGATGATTCCGACGGGGCCGAGAGTGCTTCGTCCACGATCACCGACGGCGACGACTCGGGCCGAACCGCTGTGTTTCGGGGCGGTGTTCTGTACCTCGGTGGCAAGGTTCCGAGCCAGGAGGTCGCCGATCTGATCGTGGAGAAGGCCAAGTCGGTCGTCGGCCCCGACAACGTCGTCGCCGAATACGAGATCGATCCGACGGTCGTCATCGATCCGGGCGAGAGCACACCGTTGTTCGTGGAGGACGTCGTGTTGTTCCGCTTCAATTCCGTCGAGATCGATCCGCCGTTCATCCCTCTACTCGACCTCGGCACCCTGCTGTTGAGCCAGAATCCCCAGGCCACCCTCACGGTCGTGACCCGCACCGACGCCGTCGGCTCGGAGGAGGTCAACCTCGACGTTGCCCGCAGGCGCGCTCAGGCCGTGATCGACTACTGGGTTTCGCAGGGGGTCAACCCGGACCAGCTGGTCGCCGACCCCCGGGGCGAGGAGTTGGCGTCGGAAGGCGACGACGAGCAGACGGCCGCACTTCAGCGGCGAGCCGAGTTCATCATCACCGGCCTGCTCGACTGAGCGTTCGGCTGATCAGATGCGAATGCTGTGAGGCGTGGGCTCCGCCTGAAGGATCATCTCGACGTCCTCCGGGCTCTGGGGCCTTGCCAGCAGGAATCCCTGGGCCTGGCTACAACCCCGGCTGAGCAGCTCGCAGACCTGTTCGTCGGTCTCGACGCCCTCGGCCACGGTGCTCAACCCGAATGCACCGGCCAGCGTGATGGCGGCGTCGACGATGGCGGCGTCATGGTCGGACTTCCCCAGTCCGGCGACGAAGCTCATGTCGATCTTCAGGCAGTCGACAGGGAGATTCTTCAATTGTTTCATCGACGAGTAGCCGGTGCCGAAGTCGTCGAGTGCCAGTTGAACGCCCATGGCCCGCAGGCGATAGAGGGCGCCGGTTGCCGCTTCGATGTCGTCGAGCACAACGTGCTCGGTCACCTCGAGGCAGATGCGTGACGGCTCAACCTGATATTTGGTCAGGAGCTTTTCGACCTGGGTGACCAGATCCCGGCTCATCAGCTGGGCCGGTGACACGTTGATCCACATCTCCAGATCCGGATAGTCATCCTGCCATTCACCGATCTGGGCGATGGCGGCTTCGAGAACGAAGTCACCGATCTCCACGACGAGGCCGCTCTCCTCGGCGGTCTCGATGAAGGCACCGGCCGTTTGCAGTTTGCCCGACGGGTGGTTCCAGCGCAGCAGGGCCTCGACGGCCTGAACGGTTCCCGACTTGAGGTCGAGCGCCGGTTGATAGTGCAGCGTGAATTCGCCGGCTTCGATTGCCCGCCGCAGTTCCAGTTCCTGCTCGAACTTCTTGACAACGCTCATGCGCATGTCATTGTCGAAGACCCGGAACCGGTTCTTGCCTTGTTTCTTGGCCAGATGTAAGGCCGCGTCGGCCTCGGCAAACAGGTCGTGCTCGATGTCGCCGGGAGGCTTGTGGGCGATACCGATGGAAACGGAGCGTGAGATCTTGAAGTCGCCGAGGTCGAGGGATCGACCGAGTTCGACCAGCAATCGGGCGGCGACCTTCTCGACACCGGAGGGCGGGGTGTTCTTCACCAATACCGAGAACTGGTCGCCGCTTGTTCGGGCGACGACCGCATCGTCGCGAAGGACCTCTGTGAGGCGGTTTGCCAAGCCGACGATGAAGCGATCACCGAGTTCGAAGTCCAGACCATCGTTGATCACCTTCATGTTGTCGATGTTGAGGTTCATCAGCGACAGCTGATCGGCATCGGAACTGGCGGCGACCTCGTCCATGAGCTTGAGACGATTGGGAAGACCGGTCATTTCGTCGTAATGGGCGCGATATGCGAGTTGTTCCTCGGCGTCCAGACGCGACCAGAACTGGGCGATCATGGTGGCAATGGCGAAGAGCGTGCGTAGCTCGTCATCCTGCCAACGCTGATCGGTGAACCGGACCAGAGCGAGAATGCCGACCGTGCGTTCATCCCGCATCAACGGCACCGACGCAAACGAGCACCGATCGACACCGATACTGGTCTTGACGAGCTCCTGAATCGCATCGGAGCCCTCCGGATACAGCACGAACGGCTCGGTGAGGTGCTCGAGTGCTTGAAAGATCGGGTCGCTGTCGAGCGGAATTTCCGCTATCAACTCCGGGGAGGCGATGAGATCGCGTGGCGGTCGGATCGTGACCAGCTCGGAAACGCGATCGGGGCGGTGGCGGCGAATGAACGTATCGTCGACCTCGAAAAAGTCCACAAGCCGATCCAGCACGCGATCCATTGCTGCCGCCGCTGCATCGAGTGGGACACCCATCAGGTCAGTCGCGACCTCGGTGATGAGGATGTCAAGACCACTGCCTGAATCTGCGGATTCTGTGCTAGAACTGTCGACCATGCCAACGTCTCCATGTAGGTGGTACAAGGAGCCCATCGGCCGGGGTGAGTTGTTTTCAAGTACAAATGCGATCGGTCGCCGAGCGACCGGGCTCGACGCTATCAGTTCATGTCACCGAGCGACTAGGAGACGGCCAGTAGATCACCTATCGTTTCGGCCAATTCCTCCGATGACGGCCCTTTGGTGAGGTCGATGATCATCGGCGTCACCGGGACCAGCTCCACCGGGTGATCGAACTGTGGCGCAACCTGCTCCCATCCATGTCGATTGAAGAATGGGACCGTCCGCGGCCGCACGGCAGCGCACAAGTAGCTCATGGATCGCTCACGACTCAGAAACATGCCCGAACGAACGAGCATAGACGCAAGCCGGGAGCGTCGGTAGTCGGATCGAATGCAAAGCATGGAACCGCACGCCGTTTTCGTGGAACGACCAGGAATGTGGTCCTGGAAGTCAAAGAATGGTGTGCGGGCCGGAATCAGATCGGGGGCGGGAAACGCGAGTCTCACGCCGCCGACCACCTCTGCTTCGCGACCTGATCCGTTCGCAACCACGATCAGGTTCACGACATTGGGATGTTCATCCAGTTCATCGGTCAGCCGGCTCGAGTGGCCCAGCTTCAGGATGTCCTCACCAAAAAAAACCTTGGCTCGCAGCTCGTAGATCGCATTCAACTCGTCGTCCGATCCCGCCGGACGAATGGCTCCCCGAAAGTCTTCCATCCGATCAACGAATGGCCGACAGACAGTCCGTCATGAATCGACGGTACGCACCGAGGGCCGCCACACCCGCATCGGCGATCGGTCGGGCGAACTCCGGATGATCCTCCAGAATGGCCTCGAGTTGGCGGCGATTGAATTCGGTGTGACCGACATCGAGTTCGACGTGATCGGTGAGGAAACTGAGTGCCTCGATTCGATCGGCCCCGCACACCTTGGCCACGTTGGCGAGCAGCCTGGTGCCGGCGGTGACCGACAACATCTCTATCTCGTATTCGATTCCGATCTGGCCGTACGGTTCGTCGCCGGCGATCACCGACCCGTGGAGTTCGATGTAGTCGACCGTGCCCGGTGAAGGTGGAGTCGCAAGTAGCTCTTCGGCGTCCAACGGTTCACGACCTGACTCGTTCCACATGTCGACCAGACGCCGGGTGTCGTCGATCATCAGCAGGTGGTGATCACGTTCGTGGACGGCGTGGCGCTGGAGCGCCTGGCCCAGCTCGGTCAGACCCTGGTCCACGATTCGCTCACCGGCGCGACGAATCCATCCCTCGACAGGCTCCGTCATCCGGACGCCCTGGGCGCAGTACTGGATGAGGTAGCGGTCCAGCAGTTCGGGATCACAGTCGGGCGAGGTGATCAGCTCGATCACCTCGCTCGTGTGGAAGTCCTGACGGGCACTGGTCACGAAAGGCTCGAATAGGGTGGCCACGCGACTGGTCGCGTGACGCTCCAATGCGGTCACCATGTCTTACTCCTGGGTTGCGGCGGATTGCACCGGGGACGACCGATTCTCGGGCTCTCGAGCCGATTCGACGACGCTGCCTGCTGAAGGTCGACGGTGCAGCGATTGATTCTAGTCATCACGCTCCCGTTCACAAAATCGCCGGAACCGATTGTCCACGATCCCCGAGAACTCGGCCGGCGGGAGCAGCTGATCGGTGTCACAGGCCGTCGCTAGTCTCGTGTTCGTCATGGAAAATCAGCTGCCGTCGCGCCCCAACACCGAACACCTCAGTTCGGAGGACCTCAATCCCGAACAGGAACTCGCCGTCCGCCACCGCGGTTCCCACCTGCTGATCGTCGCCGGTGCGGGCACGGGCAAGACCCGCACACTCGTCGCCCGAGTGGCCGATCTCGTCGCAGGCGGCGTCGATCCGGCACGCATCCTGCTGCTGACGTTCACCCGCCGGGCGGCGGCCGAGATGGTCGGCCGGGTGAGCGCAACGTGCGACGACCAGGGGGCGCTGTCGTCCCGGCTGTGGAGCGGCACGTTCCACTCCGTGGCCAATCGGTTGCTCCGGCTCTACGGATCGGCCGCCGGGTTCGCCGACGGATTCACGGTGCTCGATCACGCCGACACCATCGATCTGTTCGGTCTCGTGCGGGCCGAGGAGGGATTCGGTGAGCAGGCCCGGCGTTTCCCCCGGCCCGAGACGATCGCCGCCATCTACTCCCGCATGGTCAACAGCCAGGCCCCGATGGCCGACGTCCTGGCCGCCGATTACCCGTGGTGTGCCGACCATGCGGACGATCTGCGCACCGTGTTCTCCGCCTACACCGCCAAGAAGCGGCAGAGCAACATCTGCGACTACGACGACCTTCTCCTGTACTGGCGAGGTCTCACCGCCAGCCCGATCGGCGAGGCGCTTCGCTGCCTGTTCGACCACATCCTCATCGACGAGTATCAGGACACCAACTCCATCCAGGCCGACATCGTGGCCGGCATGTGCGGTCACTCCACCCAGGTCTGCGCCGTGGGAGACGACGCGCAGGCGATCTACGGTTTCCGGGCCGCCACCGTCGAGAACATGTGGTCGTTCCCTTCGGACTTCGCCGGCGCGTCGGTGATCACACTGGAACGGAACTACCGGTCGACCGAGCCGATTCTGGCGGTGGCCAACGAGTTGTTGGGCCAGCAGGTCGACGTGGAGGCGTCGACGTTCGACAAGAGGCTGTGGTCAAGCATCGACGGTGGCGTCCGGCCCGTGCTTCTCACCAGCTACGACGAGCAGGAACAGTCGAAGATGGTCGCCGACCGTATTCTCGATGCCCGGGAGCGCGGCATCGATCTGCGCGAGCAGGCCGTGCTGTTCCGGGCGGGCCATCACGGCGACGCGCTGGAGCTCGAGTTGGTCCGGCGTGATATCCCCTTTGTGAAGTACGGGGGCTTGAAGTATCTGGAGTCGGCCCATGTGAAGGACGTCCTGGCGCTCATCCGCATTCTCGAGAATCCCGACGACCAGTTGGCGTGGCGCCGGGTTCTTCTCACACTCGACGGCGTCGGTCCGGCCACGGTGCGCCGCCTCATCGACGACCTCCGGGTACTGAAGCCGGGGTCGAACGCCCTGCTCCGGTTCGTCGACGGACTCGGCCGGGTACCGGTGTCCGCCGCTGATCAGGCCGACGACCTGCGGTCCGCCCTGGCCGACTGTGCCGGTGGCGACCTGTCGCCGGCCGAACAGATCGACCGGCTCAAGTCGTTCTGTGCCGTCGTCTTTCCGCGGCGTTACGAGAACAGCGGCGCCCGACTGGCCGACATCGACCAGCTGGCGGCCACCGCGGGAGCGTACTGCGACCGGAGCCGGATGCTCACCGAACTGACGCTCGACCCGCCGGAGCGAACCGGCGACCTGGCCGGCCGGCCGCATCTCGACGACGACTGGCTCACACTCAGCACGATCCACTCGGCCAAGGGCTGCGAGTGGCAGGCCGTCCACCTCCTGCATGCGGCCGACGGCAACATCCCGTCCGAGATGGCACTCGGCGAACCTCATGGTCTGGCCGAGGAGCTTCGCCTGCTCTACGTGGCGGTGACCCGGGCCCGTCGGGAACTCACCATCTCGTTCCCGCTCCGCTACCACGTGCACCGCTTCAACGCGAACGACCGTCACCATTTCGCCCAGTTGAGCCGATTCCTCCAACCGCTCACCGACCTGTTCGACACCATCGATCACGGACCGGCCCACGATCATCAGGCGGCGATCGACCTGACCACCGTCGGCGTGGCCGACGAGGTCGACGCCATGCTCAACGCCCTGTGGACCTGAGCCGTGGTCGCTACGCTCAGTGGATGGCTGAGCGTGAAATCGTCATTTCACCCAACCTCAACGTCCGCGACACGGTGCGAGGCACCAAGAACCCCGTGATGGTCGGCCCTACCGAATTCTGGTGGTCCACCCGAACACCCGTCGGCCTCGGAACCCTCACGATGGAGCGGATCCGATCCGACCGTGTGCACGCCACGGCCTGGGGTCCCGGCAGCGAGTGGTTGCTCGACCAGGCTCCCCGTCTCCTCGGCCACGACGACGATCTCACGGGCTTCAACCCCACGGGTCGGGTGGCCGAACAGTGGCGGCGGAACCCGTTCAAGCTCGGCAGAACCGATCGGCTCTGGGATGCCCTGGTCGGCGCCATTTTCGGCCAGAAGGTGCAGGTCGCCAACGCCGTCAAGGCCCGTCGGAGACTTGCTCGCCGTCACGGAGACCCGGCTCCCGGCCCGCGTTCGGGATGGATTCTCCCCGCCCCGTCGACGGTGGCGTCGATGGGCTACCACCAGTTTCATCCGCTCGGCGTGGAGCGCAAGCGGGCCGAGATTCTCATCCGGTCGGCCCGTGAGATGCCGCGTCTCGAGGCGATGAGCGACCGCACGCCGGTTGCGCTCGCGGCCCGGCTGCAGCGGATCAGAGGGATCGGGCCGTGGACCGCGGCCATGGTCACCGCCGTCGTTCTGGGCGATGCCGATGCGGTTCCGGTCGGCGACTATCACATTCCCAACACGGTGGCGTGGTGGCTGGCCGATGAGCCGCGGGCCACCGACGAACGGATGCTGGAGCTCCTCGAACCGTATCGGGGTCACCGCTGGCGGGTGATCCGGCTGGCAAAGGGAACCGGAGGAGCACCGAAGTACGGTCCGAAACTTTCCCTGTCCGGCGACGGATTACATCTCGGCCGATGACCGTGACCGGGGCCCACGATGCCTGAGCTGCCGGAGGTGGAGACGGTGAGGGGGCAGCTCGAGCCGCTGTTGCTCAACCGGTGCGTGGTCGAGGCCGGCTCCCACCAGTCGGCGAAGTTCCTTCCGGCGCGCGATGTGGTCGGTCACCGAATCGACTCGGTCGGCAGGCGTGGAAAGTTCCTGATCCTTTCCATCGGTGACGTTCGCCCGGGGAACGAATCGGAGGACCCTATTTCGCAATTGGAACTCATCGTGCACCTTGGAATGACGGGCCGATTGGAGGTGGTCAACCGGCCACCGGAGCTCGACAATCCGTATCTGCGGGCCTGGTGGACATTCGACGACGGCACCACGCTCGAGTTCGACGATGTGCGGCGCTTTGGACGAATCAGGGTGGTGGAGGCCGGCGATTATCATTCGATTCCAACGCTTGCCAATGCCGGTCCGGAGCCGTTCGATCCGGCATTCGACGGACTCGCATTCTGGGAGTTGCTTCGCCGAAGTGGACGCCCGATCAAGACCCGGCTCCTCTCCCAGCGGCCGATCGCGGGGGTCGGCAACATCTACGCCGATGAGGCCTTGTGGTTGGCCGAGATCAACCCGAAAGCCCGCCGTGTGGGGCGACAACGAGCCGAGCGGCTTCTCGACGCCATCCGCGAGGTGCTCGAACTCGGACTCGTCAACGGCGGAACCACCCTGAGAGACTACCGAGACGCCACCGGCAACGAAGGTTCAAATCAGAACCGGCTCAACGTCTATGGCCGCGGGTCTTACCCGTGTCCACGGTGTTCGACTACCCTGAAGGCGCAGCAACTCGATGGGCGAACCACCACTTGGTGCCCGCGCTGTCAAAGAACGTAAGGGTCAGAGAAGGCAAGAGAACATGGACGTCGATCGGGGCGACGGAGCCGTGTGGGACCAGCGTCCTGTCCGGCTTGGCCGAACTAGAATTGAATGGCGGCGATGTCAGGCGAATTCCGCGTAGAATCGCAGCCCGGCATCCAACGGATCCGGGCCGAATCCATTCAAGAATTGAAGTTCTTTCTCTGTGAAGTTGGGCGACCATGAACACATCAGACTCCAGGAATCCTGGCGCGGACACCCCGCTACAACCTGGCGAACATGCAGCGTGGCGGGCGTTCCTTGCCGCCAGCCGCACGCTGGAGCAGGTTGACCAGGCACTGCAGAAGCAGGCCAACATGACGTTGACCGACTACGAGATCCTGGCCGCCCTGGCCGGGGCGGACGAAACCCGGCTCCGTATGAGCGAACTGGCCGACGAAGTCTTCGTCTCACGGAGCCGGCTGACCTATCGGGTCGACCGTCTGGCGGAGGTCGGCTTCGTCACGCGGGAGGAATGCGAGGACGACCGACGAGGCCTCTGGGCGATCCTGACCGACAAGGGTATGGCCGCACTCGACGACGCCACGCCCGAACATCACGCCGAGGTCCGGCGGCTGGTCCTGGCTGCGCTGGACGAGCACGACCTCACGGTCTTCGAGTCGCTCATGCGCTCGATCTCGGACCGCCTCGACGACAACCGGTGACGACGCTCCAGCGGGCTGCTGGTTTTGCTTGTCTGCGACCCAACAAAGGGTCGCAGACCCGCAAAAGCTGGCTTGTCCTTCGCGTGAAGTAGGGAAGCGGACTAGTGTTCACCGTCGTGGACACGCCAAGCACGGTCACCTTCCGGGTCGTTGGCCTCGGCAGGGCCGGTCGATCCGTGATCGGCGCTCTGAGCGACACGAACTGGAGATACGTCGGGGGCTACGGCCGCAACGACGATCCATCGCACGCTGCCGACGGGGTCGACGCCGTGATCCTCGCCGTGCCCGATGATGCCGTCGCCGAGGTGGCCAGGACCGTGACCCCGGCTGACGCCGTACTGATCCACCTCTCGGGAGCCAAGACCCTCCACGTCCTCGAGCCACACCACCAACGGGCGTCGGTGCACCCGTTGGTTTCGCTTCCCGATCCCGACACCGGAGCGGCCCGACTGCGGGACGACGCAGCCTTCGCCATCGCCGGCCACCCTCTGGCCGCCGAACTGGTGACCGCGCTCGGCGGCCGAGCGTTCGAGGTCGCCGAGGAACACCGCTCGCTGTATCACGCCACCGCCGCCATCGCCGCCAACCACCTGGTCGTGCTCTGCGCCCAGGTCGAACGAATCGCCGACCACACGGGCGTGCCGGTCGATCTCTACTGGTCGCTCATGGACTCGACGCTGGCGAACGTCAGACGCGTCGGGGCCGCTCGGGCGCTGACCGGGCCGGCGGCACGCGGCGACGTCGAAACGATCGAATCCCATCTCCGCGCGCTGGCCGAGCTCGGCGATGGGGAGGCCGATCTCTACCGGGTCCTCGCCACAGCGGCCACCGGACTCGGGGACGGTGGGGAACATTGGAAGAGCTCACGATGACCGGCGACCACACCAAGGACGGATCCGACCCCGGCTCCGGGGTCGAACTCGTGACCACCATCGACGAGCTGCGCCGAGTCACCGCTCGCCAACGAGGCGCCGGCCGATCGGTCGGTTTCGTTCCGACGATGGGGTATCTGCACGACGGCCACGGTTCGCTGATGCGTGCCGCCCGGGACGCCAATGACGTGGTCGTGGCCAGTATCTTCGTCAATCCACTGCAGTTCGCTCCGGACGAGGACCTCGACTCCTATCCCCGCGACCTCGACCGCGATCGCACCGTCGCCGGCGAGAACGGAGTCGACATCCTCTTCGTCCCGACGAGGTCGGAGATGTATCCACTGGGGCCGGTGCTGACCACCGTCTCGGTGGCCACCCTGTCGGCTCGCTGGGATGGAGCCTCCCGTCCAACGCACTTCGCGGGAGTGGCGACCGTCGTGTCGAAGCTGTTCAACATCGTCGGCCCGTGTCGGGCCTACTTCGGCGAGAAGGACTATCAGCAGCTGACGATCATCCGGCGTATGGTTGCCGATCTGTCGATGCCCGTCGACGTCGTCGGCTGCCCGATCATCCGGGAACCCGACGGGCTGGCCATGTCGAGCCGCAACGTGTATCTGTCGGCCGAGGACCGGGCGGCGGCCGTCGTACTTCGACAGGCGCTCGACGCGGGCGAGCAGGCGATCAGGACCGGAACCACGAACCCGTCGGTGGTGGCCGACGCCATGATCGCCGTGGTCGCAGAGCAGCCGAGGGCCCGGCTCGACTACGTCGCCGTCGTCGATCCCGACACCCTGGAGACGCCCTCGCAACTCGGAACGGAAACCCGTCTGCTGATCGCGGCCCACCTGGGCGAGACCCGCCTGATCGACAACTGTTCGGTTCGGATGGAACACCCGGGGCCATAGTACGGTTGAGGCCGGTACCGACTCCTCGGTGCAGGCGACGGTTGCGATCCTGATCCGGCGCTGAATAGGCACCGGGAGTGACCGAAAGGGTTCACATGGGATCAAATCGAACCGTTCCCTCCATCCGAGAGTCGAAGCGCCGCTATGGCTCCGATCCGCTCGTGATGGTGACCGCGTACGACGCCCCGTCGGCCCGGGTCGCCACCGAGGCCGATGTCGACATGATCCTCGTCGGAGACTCACTGGCCATGGTGGTCCTCGGCTACGACGACACGCTGCACGTCACCGTCGATCAGATCGCCTATCACGTGGCCGCCGTCTGCCGGTCCGAGCCGACGGCCCTTGTCATCGGCGACATGCCGTGGATGAGCTTCCACGTGTCGGAGATCGAGACCGTACGCAACGCGGCGACCCTGGTGAGGGCCGGCGCCCAGTGCGTCAAGATGGAAGGGGGCTCCAAACGGATTCCGATGATCAAGCCGATCCTGGATGCCGAGATCCCCGTCGTGGCCCATATCGGACTGACCCCCCAGTCGGCCAACGTGATGGGCGGCTTCAAGATCCAGGCTCGGGATGCGTCGGCCGTTCAGGCCCTGATAGCCGACGCCACCGCCCTGGAAGAGGCCGGCTGCTTCGCCCTGGTGGTCGAGGGTGTTCCCGATGTCGTCGGGCGGATGGTGACCGAGGCGGTTTCGATACCCACCATCGGTATCGGCGCCGGGGCCGACACCGATGGACAAGTGCTTGTCTACCACGACCTCATCGGGCTGGAGAACCGCTTCAAACCACGGTTCGTGCGTCGCTACGGAACCGCCTTCGACGACCAGGTCTCAGCGTTGACGGCCTACGCCTCAGACGTCCGGTCGGGTAAGTTCCCCACCGACGAGGAGAGCTACCAGGCCAACGACGACCTGGCCGAGGCGCTCGGTCTCTACGGGTCACAGCCGTCGGAATCCGACGGCGTCTGAGGCACCTCACGATGCCCGCCGTCGTTCTCCGAGCACCTGAGGTCTTCGAGTCGGCGTTCCGTGCGATCCGCGCCGAGCTCGACGTGCCGCTGCGGTTTCCGACCGGCGTGCTCGAGGAGGCGGAGCGGTCGCGGCCCGCCGACCTGGACGACCGACGAGACGCGCGCCATCTGCCGTTCGTGGCCATTGATCCGCCGGGGGCGACCGACCTCGACCAGGCGTTCGCCGCCGAACGGACAGCTCGGGGATTCAACGTGCACTACGCCATCGCGGATGTCGGTGCGTTCGTTACCCCCGGTGGAGCAGTCGACACCGAGGCCCGGCGGCGGGGTGCCACCCTCTACTCACCCGACGGCCGGGCCCCGCTCCATCCACCCGTGTTGAGCGAGGACCGGTCGAGCCTGCTCCCGGGCCGAGACCGGCCTGCTCTCTTGTGGACCATCGGACTCGATGAGTCCGGTTCGGTCGTGGATCGCCATCTCGAGCGGGCGGTCGTGCGGGTGGCCGAAGCCATCTCCTATCGCGAGGCCCAGGCCCGGATCGAGCGGGCCGGGCCTGATGCACGACCGACCGGGTCGCCTCCGACCACCGACGAGATCCTCGTGCTGTTGTCGATCATCGGCCGGCTGCGCCGGCAGCGCGAGGCCGAGCGAGGCGGGGTCAGCCTCAGCCTTCCGGCCCAGGAGGTGGTGAAACGCCATGACGGCTATGTGCTGGAGTTCGACGAGCCGATTCCCGTCGAGGGCTGGAACGCCCAGATCTCGCTGTTGACCGGCATGGTGGCCGGACAAGCGATGATGGACGCCGGCGTCGGGATTCTCCGCACGCTGCCTCCCGCCGATCCGACCGACATCGACGTTCTACGCCGTATCGCCGATGCGCTCGATCTCGGTTGGCCGACCGACACCGACTACGCCTCGTTCGTTCGCTCGCTGGAACCGACGACGGCACCAGCAAATGCCTTCCTCGTCCAGTGCACCCGGCTGTTCAAGGGGGCCGGCTACTACGCGTTCGCCGGGGATCGGCCCGACAACGTCGAGCACAGCGCCATCGCCTCGCTCTACGCCCACGTCACCGCACCGTTGCGGAGGCTGGTCGACCGATTCGGCAACGAGATCCTGCTGGCCGTGCTGGCCGATGACGATCCACCGCAGTGGGCGGTCGAAGCGCTGGAGGAGCTGCCGTCGCTCATGGGAAAGGCTCGTCAGCGGGAGTCGTCGCTCGAGCGGGCCCTGCTCGACATGGCGGAGGTCTTGACGCTCGAGAACCATGTGGGCGACGTGTTCGACTCGGTCGTGGTCGACGTGGCGCCGCATCGGGACCAGGCCACCGTGCAGATCAGGGATCCGGCCGTCGTCGCTCGCTTGCCGTCCGGAACGCTCGAGCTCGCCGATCGGGTCAAACTGCGGCTGACGGCGACCGACCGTGACGAGCGGTCGGTCACATTCGAGCCGACCGTCAACCCCTAGGAGTTCAGCGCGCAGTTGGACTGCGGCTACCCGCTCGTGCCTTTGGGGCGGTCGGCGACGATCAGTTCGAACTGTCGTGCCTCGATGTCGGAGACGGTGAGACTGACCTCGAAGATCTGCTGTGTTCGCGGATCGGTGAGTTCACAGATCATCATCCGGTCGTCGGACAGCACCACTGACGAATCCCCGCACTCAACGGCCCCCGCCTCGAGGTTGGCATCGGGCCGGACCTTGTTGATGGCATCGACCGCCGATTGCTCGAAGCTCGACAGCGCCGATCCCAGGATCACGTTGGTGGTGGACAGCTCGACCTGACCCGACGGAAGGATCGCGGCGTCGACGTTGACGAGACGATCGGCCTCGGTGGCCGCGGTGCAGGGGAACACGTCACCGCCTGTGGCGGCGGACATGTCCGGGCAACTCGCGTTGAGCGGACCGAGTCCGACCTGTTCGGCCAGCGGTCCGATGATGAGCTGCTCGGCCGCCTGGGTCGGGGTGAGAGTCACCGCGCCCTCCGTGTCGCCCTCGGAACCGATGCAGCCGGAAAGGGCGGTCGCGGCGAACAGAGCCCCGACCACGGCGCCGGCTTCACGGTGCAGCCGTCGCCGACCGGTCGTTTGCCCGACATCGATCTGGTTGGATTGGGAGACCCTAGCCATCGCACGACAAGGTTACCGCCCCGGCGTCCACCGATCGGGGCATCTCGGCTCGGCGTCGAATCCGGCCCGTACCCGGCAGGCCGGGATGCGACCAGCCGCCGTGTCCGTTTTCCGCTAGTAAAAGGCTGTGACCAGGACTAAAACTGACATTGTGACCACAACATCTTCGCGAAACGGGCAGGCCACCACCGCAACCGACACCGCCGCCAAGTCCAACGCCAGGCTCGACCATCATGCCTGCTATCAGGCCATCAGCCGCCGGGATCGCCGTTTCGACGGCACGTTCTACACGGGGGTGAAGACGACCGGCATCTTCTGCCGCCCATCGTGCCCGGCTCGTACACCGGCCAGCCGCAACGTGAGGTTCTTCGCTCACGCCGCGGGCGCGATCGATGCCGGCTTCCGTCCGTGCCGCCGCTGCCGACCCGAACTCGCGCCCGCCCATCCCGAGTGGAACCGGCGGGCCGACCTGGCCAACAAGGCGATGTCGCTGATCGAGCAGGGCATCGTCGATCGTGAAGGGGTCGGAGGGCTGGCGTCGAGACTCGGGGTCAGCGAGCGCCACCTGCGGCGCGAGCTGGTGGCCGAGGTCGGCACCGGCCCGAATCAGCTGGCCCGCACCCGCCGGATTCTGCTGGCCCGCACCCTGCTCGACCAGACGTCGCTGCCGGTCACCGATATCGCGTTCGCCGCAGGGTTCACGAGTATTCGCCAGTTCAACGAATCGTTCAAACAGGCGTTCGCAACGACACCGACGGAGCTGCGCCGCCGTCCGGGACGCACCTCGGGAACGGAATCGGGAGACTCCACAGTCGAGCTGACCCTCGCCGCACGCGGCCCACTGGGCTGGCCTGGCCTCCAGGCCTTCCTGGCCGCCCGGGCCATCCCGGGTCTCGAGTCGGCCGTCGACGGCCGGTTCCGACGGAACGTCCCGGGAGGCTGGATCGAGATCGGACCCACCGACGACGATCATGCCGCGGCGATCACCTGCTCGCTCGACGAGCTGAGCGACCTGAGCCATCTCGTGCCCGCCGTCCGCCTGGTGTGTGACCTCGACTCCGACCTCGAGGCCATCGGCGCCGAACTGGTTAAGGACGACACGCTGGCTTCCTTCCTGACCACCGGCCGCGATCAGATCGTCGTTCCCCGACTCCCGGGCACGTTCGACCGATTCGAACTCGCGGTCCGGGCGATCGTGGGACAGCAGATCAGCGTTGCCGGTGCCCGCACCACGCTGGGGAAACTGCTCGCCATCGTCAATCCCGGAATCGAAATCCATCATCGATTCCCGACGCCGGCCGAGATCCTCGACGCTCCCCTCGACGACCTGGGCATGCCGTCGCGACGGCGCAAAACCATTCGCACCCTGGCCCGGGCGGTGGTCGACGGGCAGGTCAACCTGTCGCTCGAGGCCGACCCGATCGAAACCGAGCGTCAGCTGCTGGCTCTACCGGGAATCGGCCCCTGGACCGCGGGCTACGTGACGATGCGGGCGTTCGGTCATCCCGACGGTTGGCCGGCGTCGGATCTCGTCCTGGCCAAGCGCCTCGGCGTGTCCGGCCGCGAGCTCGATGCCCGAGCCGAGGGCTGGCGGCCATGGCGAGCCTACGCCGCCATGGCCCTCTGGAGCGGCTGACCCACACTTCCCCCACAGACAGACATCCCTCGACAGACTGAAGAATCGGAGTAGCCCCATGCTGCAAGCCTCCACCTACCAGACCCCCGTCGGCCCACTGACCGTGATCGTCGACCCGACGAACGACCCGGCCGTCGTGGCCGCCGGGTTCTGCCCACCTGACGATCTGCTCGACCGCCTGCCGGTCACCGCCGACGGCGAGCGTCCGTCGTGCACCCAGGTCGACCGACAACCGCTGACCGACCAGGCCGTCGCCGACTACCTCGCCGGAAGGGTCACCTCTCTCGACCTGGTTCCCGTAAATCAGGCCGGCACCGACCTCCAACACGAGGTGTGGTCGGGGCTGCGGGCCATCCCGGCCGGGGCAACGGCGACGTATACGCAACTGGCGGCCACCACCTCCAAGCCCCGTGCCGTGCGGGCCGCCGGCACGGCATGCGGGCGTAACATGATCGCCCCGTTCGTGCCCTGCCATCGAGCCCTGCGAACCGACGGCTCTCTCGGCGGCTACTACTACGGGCTCGACGTGAAGCGCTGGCTGCTCGACCATGAGGCCGCCAACGCCTGACGTTCGATTCGTCTCCTTGCCTACGATCTGGCAGCATTTCCGCGCTGTGGATTCAAGCAGTGGCCGCGACGAGTTTGTTGAATCGTTCTGCTGGTGTTTCCCACTCGAGGGTCTTGCGGGGCCGTTCGTTGAGCAGCGCTGCGATGTCGTCGAGTTGTTGTTGACTGTAGACCGAAAGGTCGGTCCCTTTGGGAAGGAATTGTCGGGCCAGCCCGTTCCAGTTTTCGTTCGTGCCACGCTGCCAGGGCGAGTGAGGGTCACAGAAAAACACGTTTGCGCCAGTGGCCACGGTGAACGTGTCGTGGGCGGCGTTCTCGGATCCTTGGTCCAACGTCAACGAACGGCGAAGGTGTTCGGGTAGCCCAACGATGTGTTGACTGATCCGGTCAGCGGTGTGGGCAGCGGTCCTGTTGTCCAGTTTGATCAGCATCCCAAACCGGGTGGAACGCTCCACGATCGTCCCGACAAAGGATTCTCCGTCCTTGCCAACAATCAGGTCGCCTTCCCAATGGCCGGGCACCGCCCGATCCTCGACCTCGGGTGGCCGCTGAGAGATGTTGACCATCCCCACAATCCGAGAACCACCAGGCTTGGTTCGGCCCCTGGGTCGGCGCCGAGCCCGCCCTGATCGTAGACAGGCCGCTAGTTCTTTCCGCAGTTCAGGTTTGGCCTGCACAAAGATGGCCTGATAGATCGACTCGTGAGACACCCACCAGTCTGGCTCGCTAGGATGCTCGACCCGCAACCTGGCCGAAATCTGCTGCGGCGACCACTTCTTTGTCCGAAGGAGCCTGACTACCTCGTCCCACAACCACGGTCGAGCCTCGATCCAAGTCTGTCGGCATCGGCGAGCCCGCCGGTCAGCCCGGTCATGAGCCCGATACGCCCGGTAGCGGTGACGGCCACCATTAGCCTTGATCTCTCGCCACACCGTCGACCGGTGCCGACCGAGCCCAACAGCTATCTGAGCATCGGACAACTCCCGGTCGATACCTGAGCGGATCTGTTCCCGCTCATCAGCAGTCAACCCATTCGCTCGCTGTTTCACCACACGCTCCGGCATGACCCCATACTCGTCGATCAGCCGGTACATCGTGCGTTCCGAGATCCCAGCAGCCCGGGCTGCCTGTTGGCGAGACAACCCCCGTGCCACCCCAACCAACGCCACCCGCGCCACAGCCCACGACGTCTTCGGTCTTCCCATAACATCCTCCAATCGGATCAGATGTCGCGAACACCACCTGAAACCACACGCACACGGGCGCGCGGAAATGCTGCCAATTCTGGGGTGGCCACGTTGCCGGAGTGAAACGGTATCTGTCTAGACTGTATTGATCGATACAGTCTCCTCTACGTCGGATTCGCGGCCGACAAACGACGCCACCGGATCCCATGAGCTCGACGCCCCGCCGTGGCTGCGGGTCGAGAGCACGATCATGGCCGCCGCCCGGGCGATGCGCAACGCCTACGACTGTCATCTGGCCCCCTTCGACCTCAACCTGAACACGGCCAGCACCCTGGCCTACGTCGATCAACACGGTCCCATCAGCCAGACTGCGATCGCCGACGGACTCGGCCACGGCCGCGCCGCCACCGGCACCTACATCGACCGGCTCGAACAGCGAGGTCTGGTCGAGCGGCTGGCCGATGACGACGACCGGCGGGTCTGGCTCGTCGCCGCCACCGAGGAGGGTCGCCGGCTCATGATCGAGGTGGCCGACATCGACAAGCGCCTCCGGGTCCAGCTGCGCCGCGGCATCGACCACTCGGAACGACAGGTACTGGCCGACATCCTGTTGCGGCTGAAGAACAACCTCGACACGACAACCGAACACCCCCACAAGTAACCGGAGAACCTCATGCGAGAAGCAGTAATCGTCGACGCCGTCCGAACCCCGGCCGGCAAGCGCAACGGCATGCTCAAGGATTGGCACCCTGCCGATCTGGCCGCTCACGTCCTCAAGGCGCTGGAGGAGCGCAACGGCATCGATCCCGCCATCGTCGACGACGTCATCATGGGCTGCGTGATGCAGGTCGGCGAACAGTCGCTCAACATCGGCCGCAACGCCGTGCTCGCCGCCGGCTGGCCCGAGTCGGTTCCGGCCACCACCGTCGACCGCCAGTGCGGTTCCAGCCAGCAGGCCCTCCACTTCGCCGCCCAGGGTGTGATCGCCGGTGCCTACGACGTGGTCATCGCCGCCGGGGTCGAGGTCATGACCCGCACTCCCATGGGGGCATCCGTCGTCAAAGGCGAGATGGGCTGGCCGTTCCCCCAGCAGATGCAGGATCGATACGAGGACACGGGTCTTCCTCCCCAGGGCATCGGGGCCGAGATGATCGCCGACGAGTACGGCATCACCCGCGCCGAGCTCGACGAGTTCGGAGCCGAGAGCCAGCGGCGGGCGGCCCAAGCCACCGCCGAGGGTCGATTCGAATCCGAGATCATCCCCGTTCCGGTCACCGTCGACGAAGAGACCGTGATGATGACCCGCGACGAGGGCATCCGCGAGGGGACGACCGCCGAGATCCTCGGCAACCTCAAGCCGGCCTTCTCGGAAGATGGCAAGATCACTGCGGGCAACTCGTCGCAGATCTCCGACGGTGCGTCGGCCGTGCTGATCATGTCGGCCGAGAAGGCGGCCGAACTGGGGCTCAAGCCGAGGGCCAGGTTCCACACCTTCGCCGTCGTCGGCACCGATCCGGTGACCATGCTGAAGGGCCCGATCCCGGCCACCGAGAAAGTGATGGAGCGCAGCGGCCTGTCGCTCGACGACATCGACCTGTTCGAGGTCAACGAGGCGTTCGCCTCGGTGGTGCTGGCGTGGCAGCGGGAGCACAAGACCGATCTCGAGAAGACCAATGTCAACGGCGGCGCCATCGCCCTCGGCCACCCGCTGGGCTGCTCGGGCACCAAGCTCATGACCACACTGGTCAACGAACTGGAACGAACCGGCGGCCGCTATGGTCTGCAGACGATGTGTGAGGGCGGCGGCCTGGCCAACGCCACCATCATCGAACGAGTCGACGCCTGAGAGGACAGACCTGCATGCCCCGAATGAAGTTGGATCAAAGTTCATCGATCGTGACCGGAGGAGCTTCCGGGATCGGCGAGGGCTGCGCCCGCCAGTTGGCCGCCGCCGGATCCCGGGTGGTGGTCGCCGACCTCAACGAGGAGCGGGGCCAGGCGGTCGCATCGGAGTTGGGCGGGCTGTTCGTCCGCTGTGATGTCTCGTCGGTCGAGGACGCCCAGACGGCGGTGGCGGCGGCATCGGAGATGGGGCCCCTCCGGGCGCTGGTCAACTCGGCCGGGATCGGTTGGGCCGCCCGCACCGTCGACCGCAACAACGTACCGATGGAGCTGGAGCGGTTCGAGTTCGTGATCCGCGTCAACCTGATCGGCTCGTTCAACATGTTGAGTCAGTCGGCGGCCGCCATGGCCCAGACCGATCCGGTCGATGACGACGGCAGCCGGGGCGCGATCGTCAACATGGCGTCGGCGGCGGCGTTCGACGGTCAGATCGGCCAGGCCGCCTACTCGGCGTCCAAGGGCGGCGTGGTCGGCATGACACTTCCGATAGCCCGCGACCTGTCGGCCGTCGGCATCCGGGTCAACACCATCGCGCCGGGTCTGATCGACACGCCGATCTACGGTGAGGGCGAGCAGTCGGATCAGTTCAAGGCCCACCTGGGCCAGAACGTGCTGTTCCCCAAACGTCTCGGTACTGCAGAGGAGCTGGCGTTCGGGGTGATGGAGTGCATCACCAACCCCTACATGAACGGGGAGACGATCCGCCTCGACGGTGGTATCCGCATGCCGCCGAAGTGAACGAACAGCGGTTTGCTGAGCTGGCCGGGCTCGCCCGGCGCGAGCTGCGCAAGGCCGGCGGCGGTGCCTTCTGCGTATACCTCGACGGTGCACCGGTTCTCGACGTCTGGGCCGGCCACCGAGACCCGGACTCGGGCGATAGCTGGGAACGCGATTCGATGGCGATGGCGTGGTCGACGACCAAGGGGGTGGCATCGACGGCACTACACATGCTCGTCGACGACGGACTCCTCGACTACGACGATCGCGTCGCCGACCACTGGCCGGAGTTCGCGGCCGCCGGCAAAGGTGACGTCACGGTGCGTCACGTACTGGCGATGGAAGCCGGGCTCTACGATGTTCGACACCTGATCACCGACCCTCGGACGCTACTCGACCACCAGGCCATGTCCGATGCACTGGCCGCGGCCGAACCTGCCCACCGCCCGGGCGAGGCGAACGCATACCACGCCATCACCTACGGCTGGCTGGTGGCCGAACTCGTACGGCGGACAAGCGGCGAGTCGCTGGGCCGATTCGTGGTACGACGGATCGCCCGTCCCCTGGACCTCGACGGCTTCCATATCGGCACGCCGGCGGCCGAGCTACCGAGGGTGGCTCGCCGCCCGAAACTGGCGGCGGAGCCGGCCCCCGTCGCCCGACTGGCCAAGGCGCTCGACCCGACCCTGCGACTGGTTGGCGTCAGCCCCCGACGGATGGCTGCGGCCTTCGTTCCCCGCAACGCCCACCAGGTCATACCGACCGACGAGTTCCTGATGGCGGAGGTCCCGTCGGTCAACGGAACCTTCACCGCCCGTTCGCTGGCCCGGTTCTACGCCGCCCTCGCCGACGACGATGGCGTCGACGGAGTTCGGCTGTGGACACCGGCCACCCGGCGTCGAGCGACCGGGCAGCAGAACCGGCGACGTGACCTGGTCATACCGATCCGGGTCGGGTGGCTGCTCGGCTATCACCGGCCGTTCCCGAAGCGGCGCACCGGCGACCGGGCCTTCGGCTTCTACGGGGCCTATGGCTCCGGCGGATTCGCCGACCCCGATCGCCGCCTCGGAGTGGGTCTGGTGGTGCTGGAGGCCTCCGGCTTTCCCATGGCCAAGCTCGCGAGATCCGTCTACGCCGCCCTCAACGGTTGACTAGTGCTCTGACCATGATGGTTGGTGGGTCGCGTCCACCGTTTGGTGTTCTGGGTCTGTTTTGATTGGGGGATGGCAGAACGTGTGCGTGTGCGTCGATTGAACGACGCGGAAGGCCGCGAGTTACAGGCGATCGTGCGGCGGGGCGGTAAGTCCGACCGGTCGATCGTGCGCTGGCGGCGAGCAATGGTGGTGCTGGCCTCGGCCGGTGGGAACGATGTGGCGGTGATCGCCCGGTTGGTGCAGACCTCACCCGATCGGGTCCGGGAGATGATCCACCGGTTCAACGATTTGGGGATGCGATCGCTGGACCCTCAGTGGGCGGGTGGCCGTCCCCGCCTGATCACGACGACTGACCGCGAGTTGATCGTCAAGACGGCCAAGACTCGCCCCGAGAAGCTGGGGCGCCCATTCACTTGCTGGTCGATCCGGAAATTGGTCGACTATCTGGCCACCAAGCCCGGTGGCCGGGTGCGGATCGGTCGTGAACGTCTCCGTCAGATCCTGGCCGCTGAGGGGATCACGTTCCAGCGGACCAAGACCTGGAAAGAGTCGCCGGATCCGTTGAAAGAACAGAAGCTGGCTCGGATCGAGTGGTGCCTGGAACACGCCAGAGACCGCACGTTCGCGTTCGACGAGTTCGGGCCCTTGACCATCAAACCGGTCGGTGGCTCTGGGTGGGCACCCGAGGGGCGACCCCAGCGGCTGCGGGCGAACTACAACAAACCGCACGGATCCCGACAGTTCTTTGCCAGCTACTCGATCGGTGAGGACCAGCTGTTCGGCCGGATCGAACGCCGCAAAGGATGGAAACCGACCCTGCGGGCATTGCAATCGATCCGGGCTCGTCTCGATGACGGTGAGTGGATTCATGTGATCCTGGACAACCTGAACCATCACCGGGGCCAAGCGATCCGTGAATGGTGCCAGGCGAATCGGGTCGAGCTGGTGTTCACCCCCACGTATGCGTCGTGGGCCAATCCGATCGAGGCCCACTTCGGGCCGCTCCGACAGTTCGTCGTGGCCAACAGCGACCATGCCGACCACCCGGCACTGACCAGAGCCATCCGGAGCTACCTACGGTGGCGGAACTCACACACCCGAGATCCCGAACTCCTCGCAGCCGAACGCCGGCATCGAGCCAAGATCCGAAGCGAACAACAACGACGCTGGGGCCACCCCAAACCACGAGCCGCCTAAAGCGCGCAAACGTTAGTGGTCAGAGCACTAGCCGCGAGCGGCCCGGCTCGATGGACAGATGTAGGGTGGATCCATGACCGAACCGGATCGAATTCGGATATCGGACCGGGACCGTGAGTTGTATTCGGACCGTCTACGGACGGCCTATGCGGAGGGCCGCCTCACGGAGCACGAGTTGGAGGAGCGGCTGTCCTCGGTCTACCGCGCCCGCTTCGGTTCCGACCTCGATGCCGTGACCGCCGATCTTCCCGTCCCCGTAGACGACGCTTCGCCCGATCATCTGATCTCCGCCCGATCCGGTGTGGGTCGCGTCATCCGATCCATGGCCCAGTGGTATTTCCCCGCCTTGATCTGCACCGGAATCTGGGCCATCACGTCGTTCGGCGGCTACTTCTGGCCGATCTGGGTGTTCTTCGGGCTCACGATTCCGTTCATCTCGTCGCTGATCTTCGACGACGATGACAACGGCGACGAGGACAACGGCGAAGACGAGGTCATTCGCGGGTGATTACGGTCAAAACCGGTCGAATTCACCCGCGAACGACCGGGTTGGGCGGTCCGGCCGCCGGTGTCAGTCGGCGTGACCGAGGCCGTCGAGCCCGCGGCGGATCATGACCCGGCTGTGGTCGTCGGCCTCGAATCCCTCGCGTTCGTAGAAACGGATGGCGCCGGTGTTGTCGCGATCCACCGAGAGGATCAGGTAGTCGGCATCCCACTCATCACAGCCTCTCGTGGCCGCCTCGGCCAGCAGGGCCGAACCGATGCCCCGGCCCCGATGCGTGGGCTCGACCACCAGGTCCAGGATGTACACCCCGGGCCGGGCGAGCCAGGTGGAGAAGTCGGGTAGGTAGATGCAGGCCCCGATCGCCCGGCCGCCTTCGCCCGCTCCCTCGGCCAGGAGGCTGTGAATCACCGGATTGGACCCGAAGCCGTAGCGGGCGAAACTCTCGGGAGTGCTGTGGTACCGACCACGATCGTCGAGCGAATCGGCGAGCATCCCGACAAGGCGATGCAGCTCGTCGACGTCGGCAACGGTGGCGGGGCGGATCGAAAACGGCTCGGTGCCCGAGTCATTCATCATCGAGAATCTCC
Source organism: Acidimicrobiales bacterium (assembly GCA_965216655.1). Lineage (GTDB taxonomy): Bacteria > Actinomycetota > Acidimicrobiia > Acidimicrobiales > SZUA-35 > JAHELU01. The sequence continues at coordinate 35,990 of CBDCGP010000002.1, read as the reverse complement.
CTGATCGCCCGCCTTCCAGGATTTGTCGGTCTGCGACCCGTCTATGGGTCGCAGACCCGCAAAAGCAGGGGGGCCGGGGCGACCGATGGCCACCATCGTCGACGTGGTGATACCGTCGGCCGGGCCGGCGATGGGTCGGAGCGACCAGCGCTTTCCCACCCGTTGCAGAACCCAGGCTCGACGGTCGTCGTCGGTCAACCGCAGGATTCCCTTGACCCGCCAGATGTGATCCGGGACCTCGCCCATGAACCGTTCGATGACGGCCCGGTCGAGCGGGTCGGGTGACGACCAACTCCAGGACTCGAAGAGATGGTCGGCGTCGGAGGGTCCGGAATCAGCGGTCAGGCCACGGTCCGAGCCGTGCCCGAACAGCAGCTCGGACGGCACGACCGATTGGCTGGTTGGCAGCACGAGTGCATCCGGACAGTAGTCACGCAGCCACTGTTCCACGTCTTCCACTGTGTCGCCGTCGACCAGGTCGACCTTGTTGACGACGACGATGTCGGCCGATCGAAGCTGGGCCGCCGCCATGTCGCCGACGTACGCATCGGCAACCTTGGACCGAACCGTCTCGACGTCGATGACCACCACCACGGCATCGAGCAGTAGCCCGGGGGCATGGCAGAAACCGGCAACGGTACCGGGGTCGGCCACCCCGCTGGCCTCGATGACAACCCGCTCCGGACGAGGTTCGAGTGCGAGCACCGACTCGAGCGCGGCGGCCAAACCGTCGACCATCGAACAGCAGATGCAGCCGTTCGACAGCGTGATCGTGTCGCCGTCGTGGGACTCGATCAACCCGGCGTCGATGTTGATCTCACCGAAGTCGTTGACGAGCACGGCCAGACGGGACTCCGACGTGGTGAGCAGATGATTCAACAACGTGGTCTTGCCGGCACCGAGGTACCCGCCGATGACGGTGACCGGAACGGCGTTGGGAACGTCGGCCATCACGAAACCCTAGAGGGAACCGACGCAAACGGACGGGTCTCACCGACGAAACCGAGAATGCACCCGAGGCCGAGCAGCGTCACCACCGCAAGGGTTCCGGCGGCTGCTCCAAGGCCGAGCCGATCGCCCAACAGCCCGACGATGAGCGGCCCGAGCAACCGGCCGGCGTCGTGCATGGCGCCGAAGCGTCCCAGGAACGGACCCTCGTTCCCGATCGGAGCGAGATCGGTGCCGAGGGTGAGCAGCAGCCCAGCGCTCAGCCCGTTGGCCAGGCCCAGGACGACAGCGGCGATGGCGACCAGCCAACCGCTGTCGGCCACACCGAGGATGCCGAACCCGGCCGCGGTCAACGAGAACGACGGGATGATCGTGGCCAGCCGCCCCCGGCCGTCCATGATCGGACCCGACACCGGGGCCGCCAGAACATCGGCGGCCGAACCGATGCCGACCAGCAACCCGATCCGCGACGGCGACAAGCCCAGTTCGAGGCCGATCAGCGGCAGCAGGAGGTTGCGGCCCGAGCGGGCGGCGGTGAACAGGGTCGGACCGGAGCTGTAGCGCACCATGGTCGACCACGATGTGATGACCACCCCTCGTGCACGTCGTGGAGCCACCGGAGCCGCATCGAGCGAGCCGCCGACCGCCACGGCGAGGAGAGCCGCCGCCACCGTCAACACAAAGCTCCAGGTGGACGTGAACTGCTCCCAGGCGAAGCCGATGGCGACCGGGGACAGAAGCATGCCGACCCGGCCGACAAATCCCTGGACGGCGTGGACACGACCACGCCGTTCGTCGCCGACCCGGTTCCCGACCAGCATCTGGCTCCCGACCCGCACCATTGAGATACACACGCCGACCACGCCGTTGAGCAGAACCAGGACGACAAGGGAATCGACGAGCCCGATGGCGATCACGACTGCGCTCATTGCGGCGACGCCAATCCGCAGGAGACGCACGGCACCGATCCGAGCCGCCGCCCGACCCACCGGTTCCGCGGCGACGATACCCCCGATTCCCGCGGCCGCCGTGACCGCGGCAATGGCGTCGACCCCGAAGCCGATCGCCGTGAGGTGCAGCGGGATCAGGACGACGAGCCCGGCGACCAGCAGCGTCTGACCGAGCCAGTTGGCCAGGACATGGCGGATGGCACGGCCCGAGTCCGCGGCGACGTTGCTCACATGGCGAACCTACAGCGTGATCAGGCCGGTTGGGCTGCCTGCTGGGGAACCCCGCCCAACACGGTCCCCCACACCCCGATGTCCTTCAGGGTCATGGGGTCGACCTCGAGCGGGTCGTCGTCGAGCACCGCGAAGTCGGCGAACTTGCCGGCCTCGATCGAACCAACCAGGTGATCCAACTTGAGCTGGTGGGCCCCACCCAGCGTGGCGGCGTGGAGGGCATCGGCCACCGAGATCGTCTCGTCTGCCCCGAGAACCTGCCCCGACGCGGTACGCCGGTTCACCGCACACCAGGCGACATGGAGGTGGCCCATAGGCGTCACCGGCGTGTCGGAGTGGAACGAGAACGACACCCCCTCCCGCAGGGCGGTGGCGCAGGCGTCCATACCGGCGGCCCGTTCCGGACCCACGGTGATGTCGCGGTGCTGGTCGCCCCAGTAGAAGATGTGGTTGGAGAAGATGTTGGCCGCCATCCCGAGCTGCGCCATCCGCCGGTACTGGGCCTTCGTGGTCAGCTGGCAGTGCTGCACGGTGTGACGATGATCCCACCGGGGATGATCGACCAGGGCCTTCTCGACCGCGTCGATGAACACCTCGGAGGCCTCGTCGCCGTTGCAGTGGCAGTGGACGGTCAAGCCGGCTCGATGGTAGGCGCCGACCACATCGGCGATCGTCGACGGATCCATCAGCCACAGCCCGTTGCCCGGATGCTCGGCCGGGGCCGAGTAGTAGTGGGGCCAGCTGATCCGAGCGGTGAAACCCTGGATGGATCCGTCGAGGATGATCTTGACGATGCCGAAGTGGAGTTTGTCACCGGTGGTGTCGTTGTCACGCAGATCGACCGCGAGAGCCGCGTACTCGTCGTGGTCGCCGCCTCCGCCGATGCCGGGGCCGGCGGCCACCATGACCCGGGCCGGAAAGTCGGGATCGGATGTGACCCGCCGCCATCGGTCGAGCTGCTCAGGATCGTAGAGCTGCGTGGTGCCGAGATCGGTGATCGTGGTGTGGCCGGCGTTACGGGCCTCGTGAGCGTAGTTCCACGGCACCTCGTCGGTGGCGAAGGCGGATCGGATCTTGTCCCACGCCTCGCGGGCCAGGGTCATGGCCGCCGGTTCCTGCAACTCGCCGTCGGGCTCGCCGTCGGCCCGGCGGGACACACCGGGGGTCGGCGTGTGACGGTCGATGCCCTCGGCGGCCAGGAGCGCCGTGTTGGCGGTGGCCAGGTGGCCGCTGACGTGGTAGACGAAGATCGGTCGGGTGTCGGACACCCGATCCAGGTGTTCGGCCAGCAGCCGGTCGTTTGCATCGAAGTAGATCGGGTCGAGGCCCCACGCCACCAGGGTTTCATTCGGATCGTCCATCTCGGCCGCCACCGAACGGAGCCGGTCGAGGACCTCGTCGATCGATTTACAGCCCGGCCAGTGGCTGCCGTCGGGAGCGATCCGGTCGAAGTAGCCGACGTACGGCATTGTCCACATGCCGCCGACCATGGCGTGGGAGTGGGCCTCGACGAACCCGGGGAGCAGCACGTGACCGGCAAACGTGGCGTCGACCGTGTGGTCACCCCACGACGCCAGCTCGTCGGCGGAACCGACGGCCAGAATGCGACCGTCACGAACAGCCACTGCCTCGGCAAACGGCCGGGCAGGGTTCATCGTGATGATCCGGCGCGCGGTGAAAACGGTCGTGGTCATGGGGGCGGCTCCTTCGGCTAGTCTTCGCGGGCCACAAGGTGGCCGGGTTCGATCTCGACGTGTTCGACCAGGGTCGGCCCGGTTCCGGCTTTCCAGACCGGACTCGGGATCTCCCCGGTCAGCAGCGGTCGGTCGCGCCGACGGCGCGGATCCGCGATCGGCACCGCGGCCAGCAGGCGTTTCGTGTAGGAATGCTGCGGGTTCTCGAAGATCTGGGCTCGGGATCCAAGCTCGACGATCTGGCCCAGGTACATCACCGCGACCCGGTGACTGACCCGTTCGACCACCGCCAGATCGTGGCTGATGAACAGGTAGCTGAGACCGCGCTCGGCCTGAAGATCCATCATCAAATTGATGACCTGGGCCTGGATGGACACATCGAGCGCGGAGACCGCCTCATCGGCCACGACCAGCTCCGGTTCCAGGGCCAGGGCCCGGGCGATGCAGATGCGCTGCCGCTGCCCGCCCGAGAATTGATGCGGGAACTGGTTGACGTGCGACGCCTCGAGGCCGACGACCTCGAACAGGTTGCGGACCTTGTCGTCGAGCGCCGCTCCCTTCTTCGCCACCCCGTGGATGAGCAGCGGTTCGGCCACCGCCTTGCCGACCTGGCGGCGGGGATCAAGGCTGGCGAACGGGTCCTGGAAGATGATCTGCATCTTGCGTCTGTGGGGCTTCAACGCCCGGGTGCCCAGATCGGTGATGTCGACGCCGTCGAGTTCGACCCGGCCGCTGGTCGGGTCGAGCAGCCGAACGATCAGGTTGGCCAGCGTCGATTTGCCGCAGCCGCTCTCGCCCACCACGGCCAAGGTCTCCGCCCGGCCGATCGCCAGCGACACCTCCTCGACCGCGTGCACGGTGTCGGGACCGACCGGAAACCGCTTCGTGAGATCGGTCACCCGCACCAGGGGCGTGTCGATCCCGTCGGGAGCCGGCGTTCCGGCGTCGGCGACGGCGGTCACTGGTCGGGCCCCTCGCCGGTGGTAACCAGGTCGAACCGCGACGGCACATCGGTGCCGCTCATCGACCCCAGTCGGGGAACGGCGGCCAGAAGCGACCGGGTGTAGGTCTCCTTGGGGTTCTCGAAGATCTCGATTGCCGTTCCGGTTTCCACCACTTTCGAGCGGTTCATCACCACGACCTCGTCGGCCACCTCGGCCACCACGCCCATGTCGTGGGTGATCATGATGACCGACGCCCCGGTCTCGTTCTGGAGATCCCGCATGAGCCCCAGGATCTGGGCCTGAATGGTGACGTCGAGGGCGGTGGTCGGCTCATCCGCGATCAGCACGGTCGGGTCGCACGACAGCGCCATGGCGATCATCACCCGTTGACGCATACCGCCCGACATCTCGTGTGGGTACTGGTCGAGCCGTTCCGACGGATTCGGAATGCGGACGAGCTCGAACATCTCGAGAGCTCGTTTCCGGGCCGCGTCCTTGTCGAGGCCCTGATGCAACATGACCGCCTCGGCCACCTGATTACCGACGGTGTAGACCGGATTGAGACTGGTCAGAGGCTCCTGGAAGATCATCGAGATCTGGTTGCCCCGGATGTGGCGCATCTCCTCCTCGTCGGTCTGAACGAGATCGACAATGGAGCCGTCGGGCCGGCGGAACTGGATCTCACCGGCGGTGATGCGACCTCGACTCCCGAGCTCGACCAGGCGCATGATCGACAGTGCCGTCACCGACTTGCCCGACCCCGACTCCCCCACCACCGCCAGTGTCCGACCGGGGGTCAGGTCGAACGACACATCGCTGACCGCGGTGAATGAACCGAACGTGACGGTGAGGTCACGGACCGACAGGATCGGGTCGAACCCGAACCGGCTCATCAGCGGCCTCGCAGTTTCGGATTGAAGGCGTCCTGGAGGCCGTCACCGATGAGGCTGAAGCTCAAAACGGTGAGGAAGATGGCCAGCCCGGGGAACGTGACCGTCCACCAGGCGCTGAGGAAATTGGCCCGGTTGAGGCCGATCATCAGCCCCCAGCTCAAGGTGTTGGGATCGCTCAGCCCGAGGAAGGCAAGCCCCGCCTCGAACAGCAGTGCGGCGCCCATCAGCAGCGAGGCCGACACGATCAGCGGCGGCAGGGCATTGGGAAAGATGACCTTCGACATGATCGACCAGTCACCGGCTCCGATGGCCCGGGCCGCCTTGACGTACTCCAGGTTCTTGAGCCGGAGGAACTCGGCTCTGGTCAGGCGGGCGATACTGGGCCACGCCACCAACCCGATGGCGATGGCGATGGTGGTGATCGACGGTGCGAAGAGGGCGACGACGACCATGGCGAACAGCAGGGCGGGCAGGACCTGGAAGAACTCCGTGAATCGCATGAGGGCCGAGTCGACCCAGCCGCCGTAGTAGCCGGCGACCGCGCCGATCGTCACCCCGATGAAGACGACCATGAGCGCAGCGAGACCGGCAACCACCAGGCTGACCCGGCCGCCGTTGATGACACCGGCGAGCACGTCACGGCCGAGGTAGTCGGTGCCCAGCATCGGAGCGTCGTTTTCGCCGCCGGGGGCCGAGAGCGGCCGGGCGATGATGTCGGACGGGTCGTTGTCGTACAGCATCGGCCCGAAGATGGTCATGAGGAGAATGGAGACGAAGAGGACCAGGCCGAAGACGGCGGCCTTGTTGCGGAGGAACAGCCGCAATGCCTGCCGGTTGGGGGGACCGGCCACCACACTGTCGACCGTCGGGCCGAGATCCGCCCCCAGCGGGCCGACGAGAAGGTCCGGTTCCTGTGCCGCGGTCATGCGCGTGATCCTCCCACCCGTATTCGGGGATCGATGAGCCGGTAGACGAGGTCGGTCAACAGATTGGCCACCACCACCAGCACCGCTGACATCAACAGCACACCCAACAACACGGATGTGTCGCGGCGCAGAATCGAGTCGAACGCAAGACGACCGAGGCCCGGCCAGTTGAACACGGTCTCCACCAGGAGGGCACCCGACAGCAGAGCGCCGAACTGGAGCCCGGCGATGGTCACCACCGGAATCACGGCGTTGCGAAGGGCGTGCTTGTAGACGACGATCCGCTCCGACAGGCCCTTGGCCCGGGCGGTGCGAATGTAGTCGGATTGCAGAACCTCGAGCATCGAGGCCCGGGCCAGCCGGGAGTACTGCGCCAGATACAACAGTCCGAGGGTGAGCGCGGGCAGGATCAGATGCTTGGCCACATCGACCACGGCGGCAAACGTACCGCCCTCGAAGCGGACGTCGCGCATCCCGGCGATCGGCAGGATCTCGAACACCGACGCGAACAGGATGATCAGCAGGATGCCGGTCCAGAACACGGGCATCGAGTAACCGACCAGGGCCAGAACCGTCACCGTGTGACTCGATGCCGACTCGGGCCGTCGAGCCGTGAAGACGCCGGCCAGCACCCCCAGTACCACGGAGAAGACGAGCGCGGCGCCGACCAGCAGAATCGTCGGCCCGATACGCCGCCCGATCAGCGTCGTGACCGGCTCGTCGAAGAAATACGAGAACCCGAGATCACCCCGGACGACGTCGGCCAAGTAGTTGCCCAGCTGCACGATGAACGGCTGGTCGAGCCCGTAGTCGGCTCTGACCTGGGCCATGATCTCGGGATCGCCGGCGCCACTCTCCCCGGCGAGCACCGTTGCCGGGTCGCCGGGGGTCAGGTGGATCATGGTGAAGTTGAGAACGATGACGGCAAGGATCAGCCCGAGACCCTGAGCGACCTTGCTGACGAATGTCCTCATCGACGACTACCTCTTCCCGCTGTTACTCCGACAGCCAGACCTCGTGCATCGGTGACATCTGACCCCAGATGTTGAGAGGCGGGTTCTGCACCGACGGCTGGTAGATCTGCCAGAACGGCGGGTTGGACACGAAGTAGATCGGCACCTCGTCGGCCACGATCTCCTGGAACTGGGCGTAGAGGTCGGCCCGTTCGGCCTCGTCGAACGTCTGACCCGCCTGATCGAGCAGGGAGTCGACCTCGGTGTTCTCATACCCGGTGTTGTTGGTCCAGATGACGCCCACCCGGTTGGAGCTGAGATACGTGCGGTGCACGCCGATCACCGGATCACCCCAGTTCCACACGTTGTTGGTCGTCATCTGGTAGTCGCCGGTGCTCACCCGCTCGGCCCAGGTCGGGAAATCAGGAGACGGATTGAGACTGAGGGTGATCCCGATCTCCTCCAGCGCTTGGACCGCGTACTCGGCGTAGGCCTGGCCCTGGGGGAATCCGGGGATGTACTCGATGGTGAGTTCGATCTCGCCCTCGGCGAAACCGGCGTCGGCCAGTAGCTGCCTGGCCGTGTCGAGATCCTGCTCATATGCCTCGACGTCGCCGTTGTAGAACGGGCTGAACGGCGTGATCCCGGTCAGGGCCGGGTTCGTCAGACCAAGGTCGAGTGCCTCGACCATGAAGTCGCGATCGAGGGCGTAGGCGATGGCCTGGCGGACCTCCTTGACCCCGAGCACCGGGTCGGCCAGGTTGAACTCGAGCCAGGTGATCTGGCCGATGGCCTCATGACCATCACTGGTGACGATCAGATCGGGGTTGTCCTGCAGTCGCACGATGTCGCCCGGTCCGGCCGCCGACGACAGGTGGGTGGTCCCGTTCTCCAGCCCCAACACGATCGGGGAGGCATCGGGGAAGATCTCGATGACGATCTCGTCGAGATACGGACGACCCTCGATGAAGAAGTCGTCGAACCGCTCCATGCGGATGATCGACTCCGGGTTGTACTCGACCAGCTGGAACGGTCCGGAACCGATGAAGTCCTCGCTGTTGCGGGGATGGGTCGGCATCTCCTGACCGTCGTTGAAGATGTGCTCCGGGATGATCGGCAGCAGCGCCGGAGACATGGCCAGCAGGATGGCCGGGTGAGGCTGGCTCAGGTTGATGACGGCGGTGAAATCGTCCGGTTTGTCGACGCCCGTCACCGGTGCGAACATCGTCTTGAACGGATGGTGGGCCTGGGCGGTGAGGATCGAGAACTCCACGTCTTCGGAGGTGATCGGCTCACCGTCGTGGAACACGGCGTTCTGCACCAGGTTGACCGTGACCGACAGCCCGTCCTCGGCCACCTCCCAGCTCTCGGCCAGGTAGGGCTGCGGGTTCCATTCCGCGTCGTAGAGCAGAAGCCCGGCGTTGAGCTGGGTGCCGGGCACGGCGGTCGCATATCCCGATTGCACGGTGCCGTTCAGGTGGCGGGGAATCTGGGTGCTCCCGACGATCAATGTGCCGCCGGCGACGGGGTCGCCGTCGACCGCGGCGGAGTCACCGGCGTCGTTGTTCTGATCGGCGGCGTCCTCCGGCTCGTCCTCGGCCGCGTCGGCGTCGTCGGCCGCCTCTTCGCCCGCCGCCTCGGTTTCGCCGTCATCGGCGGTCTCTGAGTCGTCCGAACCCCCGCAGGCCGCGGCAACCAGTGTCATGGCGAGCAGAAGCGCGATGAGGGCGCGAAGTCGATGGAACGTCATGTGGATCTCCCCTTCCGGCCGACGATTCCAGGTGCGTCGGACCTCCCAGAAAGCTAGCCAGTTGACTAACCCGATGTCAATCCGATCGGGCCAATCCCATGGTCACCCCGATCCGATGACGGCGACGTTGAAGTCGAGCGCCTCGGAAAGCAGACCGGATCGCTCCTGCGCCGAGTAGATCTCCAGATCGAGATCGAGGCCCTCGTCGATGGCGACGGGGCGAATCGTCAACCAGCGACGACCCGGCCGATCCGGCTGCCAATCGGCGCTCGGAGGAGCGTCACCGACCGCGACGACGACATCGCCGACCGAGCCCTGATGGCCCCGATCGAGGCCGATCGCCACCCGCAGCAGTCCGGCCAGGACCGAGACCTGCCGCTGGTCGTCGGCTCCGAGCCCGGCGAATTCGGCGTGGCGCGGCGACGGGTGGCTTCGGCGGTGATAGCGGGCGATTTGAGCCAGCAGCTCGAGTTCACGGTCGGTGAACCCGGTCAGCTGCTCGGAGTTGCGAACGATGTAGTAGGTGTGCTGGTGGTGGGCGGCATGGGAGATCGAGAGACCCACGTTGTGGACGAGCGCCGCCATGTCCAGCAGCTCCCGATCGTCGTCGCCGAGCCCGTGAAGGTCCCGCGTCTCGTCGAACAGCCGCACGGCCAGTCGGGCGCAGACCTCGGCGTGGCGCGAATCGGGATCGAGCTGCTGCGACAGGCGGCGGGCATTCGATCGGCGCAGGTCCGACAGCCGCGTGTTGCCGGCCGCCCGGGCCGACAGCCGATCGTAGAGCACCCCCTCACGCAGTGCGTATCCGGAAACGGTCATCTCGGCGACGCCCAGCATCTCGAACACCGCCTCGAGGAGAAGTGCGCCTCCGACGATGATGTCGACCCGACGATCGTCCATCCCGTCCATGGCCAGCCGTTCGGACTCGGTCGACCTCACCAGCCGGTCGACCAATGCGGCCAGTTCACTGCGGCTGAACACGAGTCCGTTGGTGAACGCGAGCTCCTCTCCCCGCTCGGTGGCGGCCAGCACGCCGAGCGCGGTGATCGTTCCCGAACTACCGATGGCCACCTCGTGTCCCAGCGGTTCCAGGTCGTGGGCCGCGCCGGCCAGAATGCTGCGGACGTATCGTCGACATTCGTCGACCTGCTCCGGCGCGATCTTGGCGGCCGCATCGTCGGAACGGAAGAAGCGATCGGTCAGTCGGATCGATCCGAGCTTCACACTGCGAACGGCCTTGAGGGCGTCGCCCTCACCGACCAGCAGCTCCGTACTGCCACCGCCGATGTCGACGACAAGAATACGCTTGTCGAAAACCGGAAGCGCCTGCAGCACTCCAAGGTGGATCAAGCGGGCTTCCTCGAAGCCGCTGATGACGTCGATCGTCAAGCCCGTCTCGGCCTCCACGCGGTCGAGGAACTCGAACCGGTTCCTGGCCTCCCGGACCGCGCTGGTGGCCACCGCCGAGACGGCGGCGTCATAGCTGGCGGCGACGGCCAGCATCCGTTTCAGCGACGCTATCCCCCGCTCCATGGCCTCGGGGGTGAGCTGCTTCATCTCGCCGCTGCCCTTGCCGAGCCGCACCATGTCCTTCTCGGTTGTGATCACCTCGAACCCACCGTCGACGGCGCCTCGGGCCACCACCATGTGAAACGAGTTGGTGCCCATGTCGATGGCCGCAAGGACAGGAGGCCGGGTGTCATCGTCGGCCTGGTCGGATGCAAGCCGACCGGTGATCTCGGTGTTCGAGGCGGACACGACATCGATCGTACGGCAACCGGTGACCCATGGTGACCCATGGTGACCCATAGGATGTTCAGGTGCCGTGGTTGGTCAACTTCTCGCTCTCACCTGACGGGCAGGCATCGCCTTCGGAGGACCCTCTGGCTGATCACGAGCTGCTTGTCTCTGAACTGTGGGATCTGGGCACCCTTGGTGTGGTGGCCGATGGAGGGCGCTTGATAGCCGGGTTCGATCGGTTGGATGCCGCCGAGCGGGCCGCCGGTCTTGCCCCCCGACACAATCTCGTCGGCCGGGTCGAATCGATCGACGACAGCTGGGTCCGCCGCGAACCCGCCGACGTCACCGTCACCACGACCGGCGGGACGGTGACGTTCCCGATCGTGGCCGGACCGGCGTTCGGTCACGGGAGCCATCCGACCACCCGGCTCGCCCTCGAGTTGATGAGTGAGATGTACGCGGACGCCGACGGAACGGGTGAGCATGTGCTCGACCTCGGCACCGGGTCGGGCGTGTTGGCCATCGCCGCCCATCACCTGGGAGCAGACCGTGTCGTGGCATCGGATATCGATGCCGGCGCAATCGATTCGGCCCGGTACAACGCCTCGGCAAACGGGGTCGTCATCGACCTGGTGCTCGGCGACGTCGATGTCGTCGCCTCCCTGGGATTCACGGGTTTCGATCTCATTCTGGCCAACGTGCTGCTCGTCGTCCACGAGCGGGTTGCGCAGGCCGCGATGGGGCTCCTGGCGCCGGGCGGCTCGGTGGTGGTCGCCGGCTTTCTCGATCATCAGTCGGATCGGTTGCTCGCCGCCTATCAGCGCCACCGCCCGGGCCTCCGGGTGGACGGACGTGCCGGCATCGACGACTGGGCGGCCTTCGCCCTCGCCGATCGTGCGCCTTGACGTGGTCGGGCCGTTGAACGTGGCGCGTGATCAGCCGTCGTCGGCGTCGACCGATGCCCGCGGCTGATCCGGTTCGCAGGCCTCCCGATCGTTGTCGGTGTCGAGTTCGTACACGTCGTCACCGAATACGGCAACCGGGGCGACCTGGAAGGCCGGGCCGTCGCCGTCGCCCTCACAGTCGACATCGGCGGCGACCGGAACGCAGCCTCCGTAGTTCGAGTGGCAGATCTGCACCGCTGTGCTACTGACCCGAAGCGTCGGCACGGTTGATTGTGCGGCCATCTGATCGGCTTCCGCGGCCTGCGTCGTGGTCGGGGTGACGCTGGTGTCGTCGACCGCCGGGCCGGCGTCGCTCGACAGGGTTTGCGGCGTTGTATCGCCGTCGGCGGCTTCGACGACGGCGCCGGCGCTCGCTTCGATGTCACCGTTGTCGCCACCGGAGAAGAAGCCGATCAGGGCGATGACCGCCAGGGCGAGGATGGTGACGAGCCCGAGGATGAAAACCTGGCGACGGCGGAGGGCCTCGATCCACTCCGACTCACGTCGTCCGGCCAGGAGCGTGGACCTGATGTCGAGTCTGGGAACGGCCACCGAATCGGGGCTGCCCGCGGCTCGCTGGAGTCGGGCGCCGCTTATCTCGGGTACCGGGACGCCCAGCGGTCCGTTGCGAGAGCCACCGCCGTCGCCCGACGGCAATGACGGGGCGTCGACGACCGAACGGCCGAAATCCCCGCCGTCCCTCCCGGCCCGTTGATCGGGAAAGATCTCGGTGCCGTCGACGGTCCGGCGCATGAAATGGGTGGCGGCCGGGTCGGCCACTGGATCGACCGCTGCGTCGCCGCGGATCGGGTGTCCGTTGAACGGATCAGCGGTCGGATCGTCGCCGTTGTCGGACCGTTCGGGCGGAATCCGGACCGGAGTGGTAGTCGAAGGCGGAGCCGCGGCAGAGGGAGAAGTGGAGGACGACGGTGAGGTGGCCGGAACGCGGTCATCGACCCAGTCGTCCACGACCGCTTCGTCGATGGTCGCCAGCGGATCGAACGACACCGTCGGTTCCGCCTCGGTCGCCGGGCGAAGGTCGAGGACATCATCGTGGGTCGCGCCGTTGCTGGCGGCAACTGCGTGGTCGGCCTCACCATTCGCATCGTCGGTCCCGGGCCGGGCGTCGTCCCCATTCCGACCGTTGACAGGGACGCCGTTGGCCTCCCCATTCCATCCGTTGGCTCGACCGTCGTGTCCGTTCACGTCGCCGTTGTCCGAACCGGAGGTGAAGGCGCGGGTCCGCTCGAAGCGAACGTCCTGCTCGACCTGGCTTCGCCGGGTGGCCTGAGCCTGCAGTTGCAGCCATCGGCGAAAGATGTTGCTGCCGAGACGCCGGCTGACCGTGAACCGGAGATCGCCGTGGGTGGGCCACGTCACGGGAAGAACGGACTCGTCGGCCGCAGCGCCATCCTCGGGCCGACCGATGGTCAGGTCCTTCCAGCGAGCGGCGATGGCGAACATGATCGACGCGCGGCAGTAGATCAAACCGCCGTCGGTGGCGACCAGCTGGAAGGAATCCTCGCCAACGGGGCGGCCCCGCCGCAACGCCTCCTCCTCGAGTGCAACATCGATCCCGCCCAGGCGGGCCTCACCGCAGTCGAAATAGGACCCCGGCTTCAGAGGATCCAGAAAGGCCCGGAGATCGACCGAGGGCTTCCGGCGCTCGAATGTCATGCGAGTATCTACGCTCACCAATCAAAATAATACAGCATATTGTCAAGCACTCCATCAATCTATAGTGCATAAACAAGCAGCTACAAATACCGAGAAATAAGATCAAACAGGTGGCGCTCGACCTGCCAAGAATCGAGCACCCATTCTCACCGACGGCAACTTGCTTCCGGAGGGGCCGAACCGCCCCGGTGGTAGGTTTCCCGACACCGACCGATGTGTGGGCTCGAACTTCAATTCGACATGCTGATAGCATCTTCCGCACAAGGCGACATTGGAATTCAGAGCTTGAACGTGACCGCCTACCGTCAATTGGCACCAGTTGAATCCTATGTACACCGAAGAACCACTCAGGCAGCGATATCGGGATCATCCTGATGATGACGCCACTTCACCGCGCCGAGGCGGCGCCGGCGTCGTGATGCGCCTGCTGGTGGCGGTCACCATGCTGGGATCGATTCTGCTGGCCGGTCCGACTGCGGGCATCGACGCCGACAGCCATCCCGACAGCGCGTGCCCGGAGATGACCGACTCGATTCGGCGCATCTTCATCGCCCTGTTTCTCCGTGAACCGGATCTCAATGAGGCGTTCCATTGGACGAATCAATATGGATCAGGACAGGCGAATCTAGCGGCCATAACGACCGACCTCGCCCGGTCGGCCGAGTTCAACCGCCAGCACGGATCGCTCACCTCCTCAGAATTCGTCGAGCTGATGTACCGGAACACCCGCAATCCGCCGCCGTCGCAGCAGATCCTCGACCACTGGACCCGTATTCTCAACACCGGCTACCCACGGGGGGAGATGGCGCTCACGCTCATCGAGTCCGAGGACTTCGTCCGCAAGACGGCCACGGCACGGCCGTTGTCCGGTTATCTGCGTTGGTATCCTCCGGGCACCCACTGGTATTGCGGTTCCGGCACGGTCGAGGGACTGAGCATCCGACCACTGACCGGACCGGTCGTGTTCGCGGATCGGCTGATCACCAACGAGGGGGACGAGCCCGACGAGGTTTTGATGGTCACCCTCGAACAGGGTTTGGGCAATGCGGTCATGGCCCAATCAACACTGCCGCCGAGAGTGACCGACTACTCGTGGATGGGAACGTTTTCCGGGGACGGCTTCTACGGCGGTGCGCTCACCGTCGGGGCCGGCGAGTCGACCCGCTGGATCGCCGTCTTCTACACCCAATCCATCGGGCACAGCCGGCTGGGCTGGCAGATCGTCGATGGCAGCGGCATCTCGGTCGGACCGTAGCCGTCGCTACTCGATCGAAACCGACAGCACCATGGGATCGTCGATCGACGCCCTGGTCATCGTGTCGCTTCTGGTGATGACCAGCAGATCGTAGGCGTCGGACCAGGTCGGTCCGGACAGTACCAGCGGATCTCCCGCTGCCCGCCAGCTGAACGTGCCGAGGGGAACGATGGCGCCCTCGACCGAACTCTGGAGCCAGGCTGCGTAGAAGTGATCGTCGGTCGTTGCGTCGAGGCCGCCGAATTCGAAGTCGTAGCGTGAGCCCGTCGGCACCACCGTGATCTCGACAACGCCGGATGCGTCGCCGTCGATTCCCGACGTCTGCATCTGATAGCGGCGGACCTTCTCCGACGTCGAGTCGGATGAGCCGGCGAACACGGTCCAGGCGACGACGAGGGCCACCAGGCCGGCCAACGTCAGCCCGATCGTCAGCCACGGACGCTTCGGTGCATCGTCTCCCCCGCCGGGCTCCGGATGGGCTCCCGTGACGTCGGCCGCGACCGGGCCCGGGCCGGAAACAATCGCGTCGGTGCTGTTCCGACCGACGAACCCGAGACCGTGGCCGGTTGCCGGCGCACCGAGCGGACCAGGATCGTCGAGCGTTCGCCGGGCGAAGGCGAGGATCCGCTCACAGGCGTGGGGGTCGGGCGTGATCCAGGCGGTGGCACTGGCCAACTGGGCCTGCACCCGCTTTACCGCCGACCGCTCACCGGCATCGAGATCCGAGCCGTCGGCGACACCGGCCAGATACCAGGTGAGCGCCGAGGCCTGATCGACCGTCAACCCCTCCGTCGCGTCGGGTCGAATCACATGGTCGAGCAACTCGACCAGGCGATGCGATCCGCCGTATGCGTGGGACTTGACGGCACCGACGGTGGTTTGGAGCTTGGCCGCTATCTCGGGGTGAATGAGGCCTTCGTTGTGGATCAGTCGGAGTACGTCGTGCTCGGACTGGTTCAGCTGGTCGACCGCCAGCCGCACCTCCCACGCCTCCCATGACTTGTCAACGGCGACGGCCTCGTCGTGGCGGTGCGAGGGCACGGGGTACCGGCCCGGATTCGACTCCTGTTCCTGCCGGCGGGCCAGCTCGAGCTGCTCGGTCGCCTGACGGCGGGCGAGGGTGAACATCCATGGGCCGCGCGGCTGGTCGGCGTCGAACGTGTCGACCGTTTTCCACACCGCCTCGAACGTCGACTGCAACGCCTCGTCGATGGCCGGCCGGCGCCCCGCGATACTTGCGATGACCGCGATGACCGGACCCGAATACTGATCGAATATCCGTTGCAGTTCCTCGAGCCGGGCGTCGAGCTCGATTCCGGGCGCGTCCGGCGGAAGAACCGCCGCGTGAGGCGGCGGATGGCCGAGGTCGATATCGACGCCCGGATCGACCTCGATCTCGTCATCGAACTCGATGCTCGGAATGTTCTCGACGAACGAACCGGGCGGCGGCGACGCCGACGGCCGAGGGGGAAGAACCTGCGTATGACCGGCATTGATCACCCCCGGCTGTGCAGGCTCGGGCGACGGAGGAGGCGGAGCGGTCGCCGGGTCCATCGGTGGCGGTGGTGGATCCACGACGTGACCGTCCAGTGGCTCGAATACATCGACGACATCGGGCGCACGGCCGGCGTCGGCCGTCGCTTCAAAATCTCCCCTCGACTCCGCCATGTTCTCGACTCCGGATGGGCTGATCGCCGTTGCCACGGATGGCTCGTCGCCGTCCCAGGCCGCCACCACATTGTTGAATGTATCGCCATTCCGGCCATTCGCCGTTTCGCCGACCCGGGGCATGACGTCGCCTCGCGTGTTGAGGAAGACCAATGGCGGGAGGGGACGGGCATCATTGAACTCCTCGACAGGGGGCAGAATGCGATTCGACGTGTGTTCAGGTATCCCACCGTCACCGACATGCACCGGTGGCACCTGTGTGAGGTCGATGACCTCGGTGACGTGGCCGTGGACGAGCTCGGACTCGGGATCGTTGACGACCTCCCACTGGTCCTCGACCAGGATCGGGGTGGACCAGTCGGACCGACGATTGTCGGCGGACGATTGCATCGGAGCTCCGAACCGTCCGGCCGCAGCCGTCGGCGTACTCATCGACGACAGGTCCGACCGGAAGGGAACGACCGGCGGCATGGCATCGGATCTGACCCGCACAGGCGGTGGAACTTCATCGGGGCGTCCCACCGGTGAGCCGCGTTCGGGTTCCGGGCCGGCATTCTCGGCCATCGACTCGGCAAGCAACGAGAACGCCTCCTGATCGCTGACCGCATGCTCGGGCCGCGACCAGACAGCTGGACTCGATAGTGGCGTGTTTTCCGGATCAGGAGCAGACGGCGACTGCTGATCATTCATGGTGGTGGCATCCTTGCGGCGGTGTCCCCGGAGCCGTTCCCGACCGCCAGGTGGATATCGGCGGCGCAGGCCCCGCTCGGGAAACGGGATTCAGGATCTCAGTGACGTCGGCCCGGGATCAAAGAGGCCGCACCATGCCAGAACCGCCTGCTATCCATCCACAACGCCTCGATCAATGCGATGTCGGTTAACGACAGTAGCCGATCAACTTCGGGATGTCTCGCGCCCCGCCACCGTCGAGCCGCGGCCACGACCCCGATCCGGGAAACTCTCCCTACCCGAGGCCCAGAAAACATCGCACCCGACTGTCCGTCTCGTAGCGCCGCCGAGAACTGTTCAGTTTCGTAGGAGCTAACGGTGTCGCGTGCCGAATCAAGCCGGTGAAAGGCCGGCATCAGGGGCGGGGGTGGGCCCAAAACCCCAGCTGACAACGTCTCCCGGTGCCACCAGCACCGGCTCGGCCGGCACGTCGACGAGCTGGACCCATACACCGCTGCGACCGCGGTTGGATCCGACGAGAGCGAAGGCCGATGAGTCCGGCGACCATCGTTGGAGGCTGAAGCTGTATTGGGCAAAAAATGGAAGATAGCTAACCGTTTCTTTAAGCGATAGTTGGACGGTGGGCGACCGTACGTCACCCGCGACGGGCCCATCAACCGACCAGAACCGCCACCGCCCGCGACGGCGTGAGATCGGACCCTCGAGTTCGAGCCAGGCAAGCTTTTCGCCATCGGGGCTCCACTCCCAGGCGACCGCAGGGCGGTCGGTGACGACGGCGACCTCCCGGTCGTCGAGATCGACGACGATCAACGACCCGCCGGCGGCCTCGGCCTGAACCGAAGTGGGCAGACCAACTTCGAGAGTCCCGTCGTCCGGATCCAGGTCTCCGGCCAGCTGAAATGCCACCCTCGACCGATCGGGGCTGAGCACGAACCGGATCGGACCACCGACGTCGAGGATCGACTCGACTGCGCCCGTTTCGACATCGACTGCGCTGAGCGCCTCGGCCACGACGGTCAACAAGGTGGTGTCATCGAGCCAGGCCGGCGAGGAGAATCCGCCGCCGTCGACCACGTCGTCACCTTCCACCGGATTCTCCGGGACCGGAAGTGGAAGCCGACCGGGATCAGCCTCGTCGTCGGATCCTCCGAGCGCCGCGGCGTCCGCCGGGTCGAACAGGGCGACCCGCTCCTCGGCGACATGAGCGGCAATCACCGACTCGGTCGGCGCCCAGGCCACGAAGAACGGATCGCCGTCCGCGAGCCAACGGGCCTCGCCACCGGGCGACAACACCCCGGCCTCCACCGTTTGACGGCGAGTCGAGTTCCGGAGGTACAGAATTTCGGATCCATCACCGTTCCACTGAAAGTAGAAGACCGGGGGTCCGGCCACGTCGGAGACCAACGGCTCGCCGGCGGCCACCCCCTCGTCGTCGAACCGCTGAACACGGGCCTCTTGGGCCAGCGCCGACACGGAGCTCCACACCAGGCTCGAACCGTCAGCCGACCACGTCGGCTGGCTGGCCAGGTTCGTCTGTCCGCCGTCGAGCTCGATGTAGCGTCGACCGTCGGGACGGGCGACGGCCACCAGCGGGCCGTTCCCGATGGCGAGCTGGCCGTCGAGGTCCGCCAGAACCTCGAGCACCTCGGACGGACTCAGAACCCCGTCGGCACTCTCCGTCTCGGCGTCGCCGTCCGTGTCCCCTTCTTCGGAATCCGTCGGTGCATTGGGATCGGTGGGATCAGCCGAGTCGATGTCGGGATCGGGATCGACACCGGGGCTGTCGTCAGCCGGTGTGTCCGATTGGGCTGTCGATGACGTCGACTCCTCGGATCGCGCGGTTTCGGTGGTCGGCGAACATGCGGCGACAAGAAGTGACAGAGCGGCGAGAGCGGAGGCGGCCATCGTTCGGCCACCGTGAAAGGCGTTCGAGGGGATGGGTCCAGATTAGTCGGGGCCTGACCGGCGGGTACACCGGGGCCGACCCCCCGGATCGAGGCCGACGAGCGGACATCAGCCATCGTTCCGCACTTAAATGGGAGGTCATGACTTCGCACAGCGCAGGCTCAGGCGGCCAATCGACCGGCTCCCAGCAGGTCGACGGCATCGACCGGGTACCGGTGACCGCCTGGTTGGAAGCCACTATCGACGGCGCCGTCGGACCGTTCGATTTCGAGATGATCCTCGGTGGCCACTCCAATCTGACCTACAAGGTCGGCGCGGCGGACGGTACCGACTATGTGCTGCGCCGCCCACCGCTGACGGCGGTGTTGGCCACGGCTCACGACATGGCCCGGGAACACCGGGTGATCAGCGCGGTTGGCAAGACCTCGGTTCCCGTGCCCAGGGCGCTGGGTCTCTGCACCGACGAGGCGGTCAACGGTGCCCCGTTCTATGTCATGGACTACGTCGACGGAGTCGTGCTCCATGACGAGGAGACGGTTGCCGCCACCGTCCCGACCGAGGAGGTCCGCCGGCGGATCAGCGAGTCGGCGATCAGCGCCCTCGCCGATCTCCACACCGCCGACATGGAGGCGATCGGACTCGGCGATCTCGGACGCACCGAGGGATACGTCGACCGACAGCTCAAACGGTGGCAGGGGCAATGGGAGAAGACGAAGACCCGGGAGTTGCCGGCCATGGACCGGTCCTACCGGATCCTTATCGAGAACAGGCCCGAGCAGCGCTACACCGGCATCGTCCATGGCGACTACCGGCTCGGCAACATGCTCATCGACCCTCGGTCGGGTGATGTGCTCGCAGTACTGGACTGGGAGCTGTGCACACTGGGCGATCCTCTCGCCGACTTCGGCTACCTGCTCAACAACTGGCTCGAACCGGGGGAACCCAACTACCGGGGGGCCACCGACTTCCCGACCCAGGCCGGCGGATTCCTCACCAAGGACGAACTGACTGATCTGTACTGCAGGCAGACGGGGTTCGACGCCGACCACCTGGCCGAGCACGCCGACTACTACCGGGCCTTCCAGCTCTGGCGGCTGGGCGCCATTGTCGAGGGCGTGTACTCCCGCTATCTCAAGGGCGCTCTCGGCGAGGTGACCGAGGAGATCGACGACTACGCCGATCAGGTCACGTCGCTCGCAACCGCCGCCCTCGAGCTGCTGGAATCACGCGGCTGAACCGACCAACCGGCGGCCGTGTGAGCCGCCCGCGGCCCGCCACCCCTGGCCAACCACACCAACCGGCGGCCGTGTGAGCCGCCCTGCGGCTCACTCCGAGTTTCGCTACGCGAAACATCGCAGCCCCCGCGCCCCACGCACCCGCCAACCGCCGGTTCGGTTGAATCGATCGGCAAAGATGGTTACGGTTACTCTCGGCTGAACAAGCCACAGGAGAACCAGCGCTGCGGGAGAGCGATCGATCACCAGGTGAGCGATCCGCCGAAGGAGCAACCGCCCCGGAAACTCTCAGGCCCCACGAACCGTTGCGCCGGTGACATAACTCTGGAGAGAGTCGATCGAGTCGGCCACCGAAGGGGAAAGAGACCACTGCGGATCTCGAATCTCTCAGGTACCAGCGACAGAGGGGGCACCGGGAGATCACCGGCGGCCGATTTCGGCGGCCGGGATCCATTGAATCGAGGTGCCATGGCCACAGAATCGAACGCCACCGACGGACAACCGGGCGACCAGCTGTCGACAACCCCGCTCCACGGGCTGCACGCCGAGCTGGGTGCACGGCTCGTGCCGTTCGCCGGGTGGGAGATGCCGATCCAGTACGAGGGCGTGATCGCGGAACACACATGGTGTCGCACGCACTGCGGTCTGTTCGACGTGTCGCACATGGCGGTCATCGAGATGCGGGGCGACGACCCGGCCGCATCGTTGGAACGGGTCACGCCGGCCGGCATCACCACCCTCGAGGAGGGACGGCAGCGCTACGGTCTGCTGCTCAACGCCGAAGGCGGCGTCGTCGACGACTTCATGGTCGCCAATCACGGCACACACCTCTCGATGGTCGCCAACGCCTCGCGGCGTGACGCCGATCTTGCGTTCCTCACCGAGCACCTCACCGACGTCGACATCACGGAGCGGCCCGACGTGGCCCTCATCGCCATCCAGGGCCCCGACACGGCAGCCGTCGTGGCCGAGCTGCTCGCCGCCGACGACGGCGACGGTTCCATCGACGACATGGTGTTCCTCGACAACCGTCCGCTGACACTGGCCGGCGTTGAGGTGATGGCCGCCCGCTCGGGCTACACCGGCGAGGACGGCTTCGAGCTGGCGGTGGCCAACGCCGACGCCGACCGCCTGGCCCGAGCCCTGCTCGCCCACGATCTCGTCCGACCGGTGGGGCTCGGCGCCCGCGACACGCTGCGGCTCGAGGCCGGCCTCTGCCTCTATGGCAACGACCTGACCGCCGAGATCTCACCCGTCGAGGCCGACCTCGTGTGGTCGATGCCGAAGCGCCGGCGGGAGGCGGGCGATTTCCTGGGCGGCGCCCGGGTGCAGGCCGAGCTGGCCGACGGTCCCACCCGGGTCCGCGTCGGCATCAAACCCGACGGCAAGCGGCCGGTCCGCGACGGAACCGAGCTCTTCGTCGACGACCCGTCCGCTGCGTCCGGAGGCCGAGAAGCGGTCGGCTTCGTGTCGAGCGGCGGTTTCGGCCCCACCGTCGACGGGCCGGTGGCCATGGGCTACGTTCGCCCGGCCCTGGCCGAGATCGGCACCACGCTGATCGCCGACGTCAGAGGCAACGACGTCACCTGCTCGGTCGCCGAGCTTCCGTTCGCCCCCCATCGATTCCACCGAGGTTGATCATGTCCGACACGTCCAACTCCGAGGCCCTCACCACCCATTCTTTCGCCCCCCGTCACATCGGCACCAACGCCGACGAGCAGGCCACGATGCTGGCCGCACTCGGCTACGCCAGTGCGTCCGAGCTGCTCGAGGCCGCCGTACCGGAGTCGATCCGGATCGACGAGCCGCTGAGCGTCGACGGACCGCTCACCGAGCACGAGGCCCTCGCCGCGCTACGGGAGATCGCCGATCGTAACGAGGTGTTCACCTCACTCATCGGCTGCGGCTGGAACGACTGCATCACTCCCCCGGTCATCCGCCGCAACATGATCGAGAACCCGGCGTGGTACACGTCCTACACGCCGTATCAACCGGAGATCAGCCAGGGCCGGCTCGAGATGCTGTTGACGTTCCAGACGATGGTGGCCGACATCGTCGGCTGCGAGATCGCCAATGCGTCGCTGCTCGACGAGGCGACCGCCGCGGCCGAGGCCATGACGATGCTGCGTCGCATCGGCAAATCGAACTCGGCGACGATGTTCGTCGACGCCGGCTGCCATCCTCAGACGATCGATGTCGTGCGCACCAGAGCCGAACCGCTCGGCATCGAGGTGATCGTCGGCGAGGCGGCAACCGTCGTCGACCACGCGTCCGACGCCTTCGGCGCGCTCCTCGCCTACCCCGGCTCGACCGGTGAGGTGGCCGACATCGCCCCTCTGATCAGCGCCGTTCACGACGCCGGCGGCCTGGTCGCGGTCACCGCCGACCTGCTGGCCTGTTGTGTGCTGACCCCTCCGGGGGAGATGGGAGCCGACATCGTCGTCGGCTCCGCCCAACGGTTCGGCGTGCCACTCGGCTTCGGCGGCCCGAACGCCGGATACATGGCCACGGCCGACAAACACGTCCGCACGATGCCCGGCCGTCTGGTCGGGGTGTCGATCGACACCGACGGCCGACCGGCCTATCGGCTGACGCTACAGACCCGGGAACAGCACATCCGGCGGGAAAAGGCGACGTCGAACATCTGCACCGCCCAGGCGCTCCTGGCCAACGTGGCCGCGGCCTATGGCGCCTGGCACGGACCGGAGGGCCTGACCGAGATCGCCAACGACGTGCACGGCCTCGCCTCCCGGTTCGCCGCCGGCGTCGACGCCCTCGGTCTCACGACCCCGGAGTCGTTCTTCGACACGGTGCGGGTGACGGGCACCGGCGATCGGACCGACGCCGTCATGGAGGCGGCCCGAGCCTGCAGGATCAACCTCCGGCGGGTCGACGACGACACCGTTTGCGCCAACTTCGACGAGACGTCGACTCAGGCGCTGGTCGAAACCCTGCTCGAAGCGATCGCCGACGCCGTCGGAGGCGATGCCTCGACGGCGATCGCCGCGGAGGCCGGCGCCGGCCGGCTACCGGAGGCACTGCAGCGTTCGAGTGAGTTCATGACGCATCCGAACTTCGTGATGCACCGCACCGAGACCGAGATGATGCGCTGGCTGCGGCGCCTCAGTGACCGCGACCTGGCACTCGACCGCACCATGATCCCGCTCGGCAGCTGCACCATGAAGCTCAACGCCGCCGCCGAGATGGAGCCGATCACCTGGCCCGAGTTCGCCGGCATCCACCCCTACGCCCCGGCCGATCAGACCGCCGGCTACCGTCAGCTGATCACCGAACTGGAGGACGCCCTTGCCGAGGTCACCGGTTATGACCGGGTGTCGCTCCAACCAAACGCCGGCAGTCAGGGCGAGTTCGCCGGGTTGCTGGCCATCCGGGCCTGGCACGCCTCCCGGGGTGACACCCAGCGCGACATCTGTCTCATCCCCGCCTCCGCCCACGGCACGAACGCCGCATCGGCCGTTCTGGCCGGGATGCGGGTGGTCGTCGTGGCCTGCGACGACGACGGCAACGTCGACATCGACGATCTCAAAGCCAAGATCTCCGAGCATGGTGAAACGCTGGCCGCCCTGATGATCACCTACCCGTCGACCCACGGTGTCTACGAGCACACCGTTCGCGACGTGTGCCGCATGGTCCACGACGGCGGCGGTCAGGTCTACACCGACGGCGCCAACCTCAACGCCCTCCTCGGGGTGGCCAAACCCGGCGACTTCGGATCCGACGTCAGCCACCTCAACCTCCACAAGACGTTCTGCATCCCCCACGGAGGCGGCGGTCCGGGTGTCGGACCGGTGGCCGTGCGGGAACACCTCGCCCCCTACGTGCCGAGCCATCCCGTGGTCGAGATCGAGAACACCGGAACGGTGGGCGCCGTCTCGTCCGCCCCGTGGGGTTCGGCCGGCATCCTGCCGATCTCCTGGATGTACATGAAGATGATGGGTCCCGAGGGCCTTCGTCACGCCACCGAGGCGGCGGTGCTCGCCGCCAACTACATCGCCAAACGACTGGGCGAGCACTATCCCGTGCTCTACACCGGAACCGACGGGCTGGTCGCCCACGAGTGCATCATCGACCTGCGGAAGATAACCCAGGAAACCGGCGTGACCAATGACGACGTGGCCAAACGCCTCGCCGACTACGGCTTCCACGCTCCCACGATGTCGTTCCCGGTGGCGGGCACACTGATGATCGAACCGACCGAGTCGGAGAGCCTGGCCGAGGTCGACCGTTTCTGCGACGCCATGATCGCCATCAGGGGCGAGATCGACGATGTCGCCGCCGGGAAGATGGAGGCCGACTCGAGCATCCTCCG
Organism: Acidimicrobiales bacterium; assembly: GCA_965216655.1. GTDB lineage: Bacteria > Actinomycetota > Acidimicrobiia > Acidimicrobiales > SZUA-35 > JAHELU01. The sequence continues at coordinate 11,257 of CBDCGP010000002.1, read as the reverse complement.
CCACGCTCCGCACACGGTCGAGGAGTTGACCGTCGACGAGTGGGACCGGTCCTACACGCGTCAGCGGGCGGCGTTCCCGCTGCCGGGCATGACCATGGACAAGTACTTCTGCCCGGTCAACCGCATCGACAACGTCTACGGCGACCGCAACATCGCCTGTTCCTGCCCACCACTCGAGGCCTTCGCCGAACCTGCGGCCGGCGGCTGAAACCTGCCCCGGACCCTGTCGTTCGCGGGTGAGGACGACCGCTTTTGACCGTTGTCACCCGCGAATGCGCCGCTCTCGAGACCGGGCCTTCTCGACCTTCTCGACGAGAAACGTCTACCGTGGCCAAGTGTGAATCGGTTGTGCGTGGCATCCGTGATGACGGTCCTTCTCGTCGCGATCTCGGCTCTGGCGTCGGGAGCACCGGCTGCCGCGCAGTCCGAGGGGCCCGACGACGTCGGTCCCGGCAACGGCGAGGTCATCGTGGTGGCCCGGCCGACCTGGGACACGGGGTGGTTCCAGGCGGAGGTCGTCACCCAGCTGCTGGCCGAACTCGGTTATGTCATCGACGGGCCCGCCACCTACTCCAACGACGACTTCTATGCCAGCGTCCAGGCCGGCGACGTGGACCTGTGGGTCAACGGCTGGTTCCCCCTCCACGACCAGCTCCTCGGCGGTGACGCCGACGGCGCACGGGCCGTCGGGTTCGAGGTTCGGGGCGGGGCGCTCCAGGGGTATCTGGCCGACACGGCCTCGATCGAGGCGGCCGGGATCACCACACTCGCCGATCTGGCCGACCCGGGCATCGCCGCCATTTTCGACGACGACGGCGACGGCCGCGCCGACCTGATCGGCTGCAACCTCGAATGGGCCTGCCACGCCATCGTCGAACATCATCTCGAGGCCTACGGGCTCACCGATACCGTCGAGCAGGTCAGCGCCGACTACGGGCCGTTGATGGAAGCCGCCGTCCGCCGCCAGGCCGATGGCCTCCCGATCCTGTACTACACGTTCACCCCGAACTGGACCACCGGGGTGCTGGTGCCCGGTTCCGACGTCGCCTGGATTCCAGCCCCGTTTCCCAGCCTGCCGCCCGACATCGCCCGGCAGGAGGAGGCCACCGTCATCGACGGCATCAGCGGGTGCCTGGCCGACCCGTGCGCCATGGGATTCCCACCCAACGACATCCGGGCGGTGGCCAACGGCGAGCTGCTCGACGAACAGCCGGCCATCGCCACGCTGCTCGACCGACTCGCCATACCGCTCGCCGACATCTCGGCCCAGAACGCGCTCATGTTCAAGGGCGAGGACTCCGAGCCCGACATCGAGGCCCACGCCGCCACCTGGATCAGCGACAACCGTGACGCGGTCGAGAGCTGGCTCGATGCGGCCGTCCAGGCCCACCTCGATGCCGGCGGCGAGCTCGGGCCGATACCGATCTCATCCGATGCCAACCGGATCGACGTCGGCACCATCAGGGTCGCCACCCGAACCGCTCCCCCGTTCGTCAGCTACGACGAGGAGCTCTACACCGGTTTCACGATGGAGTTGCTTGATCTCGTGGCCGACGAGATCGGCGCCGAGCTCGAGATCTACGGCGTCACCACCAACGCCAAGCTCATCGACGACGTCGCCCGCGGCCAAGCCGATGTGGGGGCCAGCGCCATCGCCATCACGTCCCAGCGCGAGGAACGCATCGATTTCAGTCAACCGTATTTCGATTCCGGGCTGGAGATCCTGGTCCCGTCCGAGTCGAGAGGATTTCTCGGTGGCCGGCTGGGAGCGGTGGCCCGCACCGTGTTCTCCCTTGATCTGTTGGTCGTCGTGCTGAGCCTCGTCGTGATCCTATTCGCCGCGGCCCACATCGTCTGGCTGGCCGAACGACGCACCAATCCCGAGTTCCCCCAGTCGTACCGGGAGGGGATCTGGGAGGCGTTCTGGTGGGCTGCGGTGACGGCCACCACCGTCGGGTACGGCGACAAGACCCCCAAGGGTGTCGTCGGTCGGGTCTTCGGCCTGTTCTGGATGTTCGTGGGGTTGTTCGTGCTGGCCTATTTCACGGCCGGCATCGCCTCGGCCTTCACCCTCGACGAGTTGGAGGGCCGTATCAGCGGACCGGGCGACCTGCGCAACCACGACGTCGGGGTGGTCGCCGATTCCCTCGCCGACGAGTACCTCTCCGCGCAGGGCATTCCGGCCACGGAGTACGTCACGGCGGACGAGGCCTACGACGCCCTGCTCACCGGATCACTCGACGCCGTCGTCCACGATGCCGCGATCCTCCAGCACTTCGTGACCGACAACGTCGACGGCGATGCCGAACTGACCGGGCTCGTGTTCGCCGAGCGGGGCTTCGGCTTCGCGCTCGGCACCGACAGCGAGTTGACCGAAGCGGTGAACCGCGGTCTGATCGCCGTCATCGAATCCGGTGAATACGGCGAGCTGTACGAGCAATGGTTCGGGGCCGAGGAGTAGCGCGACCGGTCGGCGGTCGCACAATGGCACGAAATAGGTGTTTCTGCTAGCCTCGTCTCCTAGAGGGGGCGCCACAGTGCGCGGCGGCTTTGATCGGTCGGGGGCCGGCTACACCATCTGCTCACATCGTTCACAGCTGTTAATTCAGATTGGTCATGAACGGGCTGCTTCACCGCGGCCGCGAACAGGAGGTCAACCTCATGAGGCAAACCAGGGCACAGGTGGCCATTGGTGCCATCTTGCTGTTATTGGTATCGAGCTGCAGCAGTAGCGACGATTCGGGCCTGGCGGCCGACGCCTTCGATGGCGTATCGGTGACCGTCGGATCGAAGAACTTCACCGAGCAGTACGTGCTCAGTGAGATCTTCATTCAGGCGCTCGAGGCGAGGGGGGCCGAGGTCACCGACGCCACCGACACCGGCGACACGCCGACCACCCGGGCAGCGCTGGAATCCGGCGACATCGACGCCTACTTCGAGTACAACTCGACCGGATGGGTCGAGCATCTCGGCAACAGCGACCCCGACCCCGACGGTGAGGCGTTGACCGAAGCCGTCCGGGAGGCCGATGCCGCCAATGGGATCGAATGGATCGGGCGAACCACGTTCAACGACACGTATGGTTTCGCCATCACTCCCGAGATCCGCCAGCAGAACATCGCCAGCCGATCCAACAACGCCGAGGCGTTCGACATGGCGGCCATGGCCGAGTGGATGATCGACAACGAGGACACGATCCTCTGTGTTGAGCCGGAGTTCCCGGATCGCAGCGACGGGCTCGTGCTGTTCGAGGAGGCCACCGAATTCACCGTTCCCAGTGAACGGATCCGAGTGCTCGACGACGCGGCCGCCGTCTACCCGGCGGTGGCCGACGGCGACTGCGACTTCGGCGAGGTGTTCACCACCGACGGCAGGCTGAATTCCCTGGACCTCACAACGGTGATCGATCCCGGGGTGTTCTACGTCTACAACGCCTCGTTGAACATCCGATCCGACGTCTACGAACAGGCTCCCGAAGCGTTCGACGAGCTGACCGAGATGATCCTCACGCCGCTGGGGCAGAACCGGATCACCGAGTTGAACCAGAGGGTCTCCGACGGCGAGCCCGTTGAGGAAGTGGCCGAAGACTTCCTCGACCAGTTCGACATCAACCCGTAGAGCTGCCCATGATCAGATACGGAACGACAAAGAAATCTCCCGGCGCCACATCGGTGCCGGCCACACGACCGCAGAACTCAGCAGCACGACAGGGGGACCCCTATGGCAGAAGATCTTGACCTTACAGAATTGAGCCGAGCCACCGAGGACTTCGAGCGAGCGGAGCACGCCGCGAGACAACGCGCCGTGGCGGAGCGACGACCGTTCGAAGGCCTCCAGATCGATCCGGAGATCGACTTCTATCCCGAGGTCGCCGATCGTGAGCCGGGTGACACCAACATCGAACGGTGGGGATTCGACCTGCACCCGCAGGTCAGCGCGGCCACCGCCGGTTTCCTGATCGTGTTCCTGCTCTGGGTGTTCCTGGCCCCGGCGTCGTCGGCCGAAGTACTGGGCGGCATCTTGAACTGGGTGAACAACACCTGGGGCTGGTACTTCATCCTTATGGGCAACGTCTTCGTGATCGCCTGCGCCTACTTCGCCTTCAGCCGCTTCGGCAAGATCAGAATCGGCGGCCCCAAGGCATTACCCGAGTTCTCGACTCCGGCCTGGTACGCCATGTTGATCTCGGCCGGTATGGGCATCGGCCTGATGTTCTACTCCGTCGGCGAACCGATGTTCCACCTCAACTCCCCGTCCCCCTACTGGGGGGTGAACGCAGGTAGCGAGGCCGCCGGTGAGGCAGCCCTCGCCACCACGTTCTTCCACTGGGGGCTGCATCCGTGGTCGATCTACGCACTTGTCGCCCTCGGCCTTGCGTTCTTCGCCTACAACCGCGGACTTCCGCTGACCTTCCGCTCGGTGTTCTACCCGCTCCTGAAGGAACGGATCTACGGTCCCATCGGCAACGCGATCGACATCCTCACGGTGCTCGCCACCCTGTTCGGGCTGGCCACATCGCTCGGATTCGGCGTCAGCCAGGTGGCATCGGGCCTCAACTTCGTGTTCGGACTCCCCGGTGCCGACAACTCCGGTTGGCTGGTACTCCTGATCGCGATGATCACCGGAGCGGCGACGCTTTCGGTGGTGGCCGGCCTAGACGGTGGTGTCAAACGACTCAGCCAGTTGAACATCTATCTCGCCCTGGCGTTCATGGTGTTCGTTCTGTTCGTCGGCCCGACCCTGTTCATCCTGTCCTTCTTCAGCCAGGCGGTGGGCACCTACCTCCAGAACCTGTTGGGGACGGCCTTCTGGACCGAGACGCTCGTGCCGGAGTCTCAGGAGGGATGGCAGGCGTCGTGGACCATCTTCTACTGGGCCTGGTGGATCTCCTGGTCACCCTTCGTCGGCATGTTCATCGCCCGCATCTCCAAGGGCCGAACCGTGAGAGAGCTGATTCTCGGCGTGATCGGATTCCCGACCCTCCTGTGCTTCTTCTGGATGTCGGTGTTCGGCGGCGCCGCCATCAACCTGCAGCTCGAGGGAACCCAGGACATCGCCGGTGCGGTGTCGGAGGACCTTTCCACGGCGATGTTCGCCATGCTCGAGGCGTTCCCGTTGACCACCATCGCCTCGCTGTTGGGTGTTGCACTGGTGATCTCGTTCTTCATCACGTCGTCCGACTCGGGTTCGCTGGTGGTCGATCACCTGACCTCCGGAGGCAAGCTCGACTCACCCAAACCGCAGCGGGTGTTCTGGGCCGTCATGGAGGGCACCATCGCCGCGGTGCTGCTGTTCTCGGAGGGCGGCCTTGGTGCGCTCCAGGCGGCGGCGGTCAGCACCGGCTTGCCCTTCGCCCTGGTGCTGCTTCTGATGATCTGGAGCCTCCACAAGGCGTTCAGCCGGGAGCTCGACCTGCTCGAGGACCACTATGACGCCGAGGAGTACAAGATCCGTCATGCCGAGCTGATCGACATGAACACACCGGACACCGCCGCTCCGGCCCCGGCCCCTGGCGGCGGGGGCGGCGGAGGTGGGGGCGGCTAGAAAACGCTCAACGCCTCGAGTAGTTGCCGGAGACCCGGTGCCGAACTCGTTTCGGCCCGGGTCTTCGCCTTCCCCGGGTCGTTCGCTTTCGGATGTCAGCCCGTGGTGGCCCGGAACGCCCGGGACAGCAACGGCGTGGACGCCTGGAGCTCCTCCGGCTCCTCGTCCTCATCCAGCTGGAATGTCCACGGGAAGCCGTCTTCGCCCTTGGACGGGCGCTCCTCGGAATCCCGCCGCCTCGACGGACGGGAGTTCGGGCCGCTCTCCACCTCGTCACGACGAGACGCCCGCTCGGCCAGCTTGGCCTTCACGAGCCGACGGCGGGTCTCCTCATCGAGCAGCGTGACATCGTCGTCGGACTCGACGTCGACGGCCGACGGGGCGTCGGCTGTGGCGGCAGCGGTCTCGTCGGGGTCTTCAGAAGAGTCGCGCCGGGCCCGCTCCGCAATCGATTGGCGGCGCGACATATGGCGGGCCGACCCACGCTCACCATCGTGGTCCGGGCGGACGCGGGGCGGGGCGGCACTGATGCCGGCGTCGCGATCCGCAGAGCCGTTGAGCACCCCCACGGTGGTCCGGAGATCGTTCATGGTCCAGCCGACGGGAGGGGTTGTGGTGTCGGCATGCCGAGCACACAGCGGTACGCCGTCGCGGCTGGTTCGCGGGTCGACCAGCGACACGGTTGACGAAGCAGCGTCAATCTGCAGCGTGGCCGTGGAATCCTGTCCACATCCCGGTCGACCGCAAAGAAACTTCACCACCACTAAGCTACACCAATTGTGGGTGCGAAACGGGTATAGAACCCCGGAGTGGCGTGCGGCCTGGACCTGTGCCTCAACAATCACCACCATCCATCGCCCATCACCCATCATCCGTGCGGCCCGGCCCCCGGATCCGGTGGCCACGGCGCACGGAAATGCGGGGTCGGTTTGCGGGCTAGATTGGCTGTCATGCCTATCGGGAAAGTTCGTTCCGCCATCCGGGCCCTGAGCCCCTACCGACCCGGGAAGTCGGCGGCTCAGGCCGAGCAGGAGCACGGAATCTCCGACGCCATCAAACTGGCGTCCAACGAGAACCCGCTCGCCCCTCTACCGTCGGTGATCGATGCCGCCACCACGGCCGCGGAAAGCGCCAATCGTTACGCCGATCACCGGGCAACCGCACTGCGCAGCCGCCTCGCCGAACACGTCGGGGTCGAACCCGACCAGGTCACGGTGGGGTGCGGCTCGGTCGGCCTCCTGCAGCAGCTCTGCCTCACCTACCTCGATCCCGGCGACGAGGTCGTGTTCCCGTGGCTCTCCTTCGAGGCGTACCCGGTCTACACCACCATGATGAACGGCGTTGCGGTGAAGCCCCCACTCGTGGACCACGCGTTCGACATGGACGCCGTGACCGCCGCCGTAACCGACAAGACGAAGCTGGTGCTTCTTGCCACTCCCAACAATCCGACGGGCACCGCCGTGTCGACGGCCGAGATAAAGACGCTGCTGGAGTCGATTCCCAGCAACGTCGTCGTGCTGGTCGATGAGGCGTATCGCGAGTTCGCCGATCCCGAGCTCGGGAATCCGGTCACCGACCTCCTGCCCCACCACCGCAACGTGATCGTCACCCGCACGTTCTCCAAGGCCTACGGGTTGGCCGGGCTGCGGGTCGGCTACGCCGTCACCGACCCCGAGATCGTCACCGAAATGGACAAGATCCTGCTCGCGTTCGCCGTGAACGGCGCGGCCCAGGCCGCCGCCCTGGCCACCCTCGACGTCCTCGACGACTACCAGCCCCGAATTCAAACCCTGCTGGCGGAACGAGCCCGGGTTGCTCAGGCCCTCGTCGACGCCGGCCACAAGCTGCCCGACGCCCAGGCCAACTTCGTCTACGTTCCGTTGGGTGATGCCACCGAAAAGGTCTGTCTCGGCCTCGAACAGCGGGGCGTCGTCACCCGACCGTTTCCCGGCGACGGCATCCGGGTCACCATCGGCACGACCGCTGAAAACGATCGTTTCCTGGCCGCCCTCGAAGACGCGATCGCCGCCTCCAACGGCTGAAATCCCGCTCGCAGAGCCGGGTTTCGACCAACACCGGCCCGTTGGGCCGAACGGACCAGTGGGTGATGCTCCCGCCCCACAATGAGGCCAGTGCGCCATTAACGGGAGGCCGGTTCCCTGGTACCTGTTGGTGTCATGCACTTCCACCACCGGCTGATTGCCGCTCGCGCCGACAAGCGCATCACCACCAGACCGAGCCTCTCCACCGTCGCCGCCGGAGTTGCGTTGGCACTCACCGTCACCGCCTGCGGATCGGATACAACGTCCGATCCCGATCTCGGCGCACCCACCCCGACCACGGCTGAGATCGGATCGGGCACCGTCGACCTCGCCGTCGCCGACACCGTCTCTAACGGGGACTCCGGTTCGGTCGCCGACGACTCGGACTTCACCCCCGACTACACGGCCGAGGAGCTCGAGGAGCTCATCGCCGCTCCGGAACCGACCGACAGCGAGGTGCTCGACGCCCCCGAACCGGAGCCGCTCGAAGCCGGATCGCCGGAAGCGGTCATCCAGGAGGTTCAGGCCGAGCTCGACGACCGGCAGACCGCCACTGCGGACTCCTCGGAGGTCCTCGACCGGGTACAGCCGCTGGACGACGCCCCGTCGGGGGATGTCATCGGGATCCGCGAGGGACGACGCATCAACGAGGCCGGCGAGGCCCACCGACTCGATGAGGCGGCGGCGTTGGCCTGCGGCCACGTCGAGGTCGCACTCACCTCGATCGACGAGGGCCGGACGGCAGAGGCCGTCGAACGGTTGCGGGCCTCATCGACGATGGCCGCCGACACCTCCGTCGAAGCCCTGAAACCCTGGACGGCGATCCTCGGCGATTCGGCGGCCGAGCTGGAGTCGAACGGCCCGTCGGGCACCGACGTCTCCCCCCTTCTCGCATTTCTGACCACCTGCACCCAAGGAGGCTACGAGCTATGAAGGCTCACCATCACCCCCCTCGACTGATTGCCGGGTGGCTCGCCATCCTGATGGTTGCGTCGACGATCACCGTCGGTGCCGCCCCTACCGCTGCGGCGGCCGCGGCTCCGGCCGCCGACCCCTGGATCGACGTGGCGAACCTCGATCCCGTACCGGAGCGGATGTGGGGTGTCTCCGGCATCGACACCGCCGCAACCCAGACACCGAGCCTCGATGTTCTGGTGTGGGACATGGTGCAGATCGGCAATCGCATGTTCGTCGGCGGGGCCTTCCTGAACGTCCAGGAGAACAAGAACGCCACCCCGATCCCACAGTCGTTCATCGCCGCGTTCGACATCCGCACCGGCGACTGGGTCGACAGCTGGCGGCCGACGGTCGACCGCGTCGTCTACTCGCTGGCCGAGTACAACGGTAAACTGCTGGTCGGCGGCGAGTTCGAGCAGATCAATGGCCAGAACCGCACCGGTCTGGTGGCCCTCGACCCGATCACCGGTGCGATCGACCCGACCTTCGCCGGCTACGTCGAACGCCCGTGGTCCGATCTGCGGGCCATGGTTCGAGACATCAAGGTCCACGGCGACAACATCTACGTCGCCGGCAACTTCTCACATCTCAACGGCGCCTGGGGAGCGCGCACCCGTGTCTACAAGACCGGTCGTCTCGTGGGCGACCGTGCCGAGGTGGACGCGTCGTGGAAACCCGAGGTCACCGGCTCCGGTATCTGGGGTATCGACACCAACCCGGCCGAGACCGAGGTGTACATCACCGGGTACTTCTCCGGAGTGAACGGCGAGACCGACACCGGCCACTTCCACACCGTTAACACGACCGATGGGGCAACGGTTCCGGGAAAGATCGAGTTGCCCCGCAACTTCCCGAGGGCACAGCCCGAGATGTTCGACGTCGCCTACGGGAACAACACCGTGTTCGTGTCGGGTGAACAGCACATCGTGCAGGTTCTGAGGGAGAGCGATCAGCAGATGCTCGGCTGGCACTCGACGGGCCAGAAGGCCGACACCTTCGAGTACACCGGCGGATTCGCCGGCGGGGCGTACCAGGCGGCCGACCGGATCGGCGAGTGGGTGGTGGCCGGTTGCCACTGCACCTACTCCGAGCGGAACGGCTACATCAACCACTACTCCTCGTTCACCCAGCAGCGCACGACGCATCGTCTGCTCATGATCTACGAGGCCTCGACCGGACGGCTCCACGAGCCGTTCCAGGCCGACATCCACAGCCCCCGTGACGGCACCTGGACATCGACCGGCGACACCTACGGCTGCCTGTGGGTGGGGGGCGACTTCCACGTGGGCGGCGTCGACCACGGCCGGTCGCGCTGGCTTGGTGGATTCGGCCGCTTCTGCCCGACCGACTTCGACCCGAACAACCCCGATCCCGATCCCGATCCCGGCCCCGACCCTGATCCGGAGCCCGAGCCGGGCACCGTCATCGCCGCCGGCAGCGAGTGGCGCTACGACGACTCCGGCGCCGACCTGGGCACCGCGTGGCGAACCCCCGGCCACGACGATGCGGCCTGGGCCACCGGCACGGCCGAATTCGGCTTCGGTGACGGCGACGAGGCCACCGCCTGGACACCGGGTCACGTGACGTACTACGCCCGGACCGACTTCGAATGGAACGGAGCGCGGCCCGGCTCGCTCAGCATTTCGTTGAAGGCGGACGACGGAGCCGTCGTCTACCTCAACGGCGTCGAGCTTCTGCGTGACAACATGCCCGACGGGGCCATCTCGTCGTCCACGTCGGCCGTCGGCTGGAAGGGCACCGCCGAGGAGGACTTCGTCGACTGGTCCGTTCCGGCCGAGGCGATCGTCGAGGGCACGAACGTCGTGGCGGTCGAGATCCACAACGTGTGGCGCAACAACGCCGACCTCAGTTTCGACTTGGAGATGGTGGCCTCGGGTGAGGAGGCTCCCGTCATCGATTGGGAGCTCGTCAACGGCGGTTCGACCTGGACCTACGTCGACGACGCCGCTGCGGCTCCGGCCGAATGGCCCGGCGGACTGGCGGCCGGGTCGCAGGGAGTCGCCCCGCTCGGATTCGGCGAGGACCACATTGTGTCCGAACTCGTGCCGGGCAACGAGGCGTACTACTTCAGCCGCACGTTCAGCATCACCGATGAGGCTGATATTGCCGACATGACGCTCAAGTTGCTGGCCGACGACGGAGCCGTCGTCTACGTCAACGGCACCGAGGTCCACCGCTTCAACATGCCGGAGGGTCCGGTCGAGTGGAACACCCGGCCGATGACCTGGGTATCAGGCGCGGATGAGACCACCTACGTGCGCACCGTGATCCCAGGCGACGTTCTGGTGGTGGGCGAGAACGTGATCACCGTCGAGGTGCACAACTTCTGGCCCGGCAACAGCGACCTCGGGTTCGACCTCTCCCTACGTCTCGGCGACTTCCACCGATAGGGGTGCGACGGTACGCAGCCCGACCAAGGCCCGGATTCCTAAAGAGGGCCTTCGGTCGGGCCGATTTGTGAGGAGAGCACCGACTCGCCTCGATGCTCGGAGCCTGCTGCGATGCGCACCGACGGAACCGCCAACTTGGACCACTACCTCAAACCTCTCCACGAGCAGCGGACGCTGATCGCGACGGTCGCCGCCGCCACGACCGCACTGGCGGTGGTGGTCGCCGTCCTGCTCCCGGCCCGCTACGAGTCGACCGCCTCGGTGCTGCTGACGCCGATCTCCGGAAATCCGCTGACGCCACTC
>CBDCGP010000001.1:0-17804 GCA_965216655.1 Acidimicrobiales bacterium | reverse complement strand
CCCTCAGAATGAGTCCATCTATCTCTCCACCGCCAAGGGCTGCCCGGATGAACGGACGTGCCACCTCGGCAACATCCATCACCCGACCGGCCAGCACGAACTGGGTGTGGCGTGTTTGATCGTGATCGACATGAGTGCCGCAACTCAGGTCGACGAACCGGGTGCCGTCCTCCGACACTACCTTATGGCCGGGTCCGCTTCCTTTGATCGACCAGCGAACAATATCCAAAGCCAGGAAACGCTCCAAGAGTGTGTTGGGCGCTGCTGTCGACCCGTAGTCTCGGAACACCCATCGGCGAATGTCAGTCGGCGCCGGGACGGCCAGGCGACCGCCACCGGACGTTGGGCCGCCATCGTCATTCACTGATCAGCCCGGCGTCTTCGAGGGACCTGATCTTCATCCTCACTCCTCCGATATGCGTCGATGGATGGGCGATCATCGGACACGGTTCCTAGGAACCGACACGGCAGCCGAGCCGCACAAGAACACCGTCCAGAACTGCGTACTCCTCCGATCCGATGGGAACTGCCGGACCGTTGTTCTCGATCACACCCACGGACGACAACGAGGCATCGAGAATTTCAGCTCCACCCTCGGCCACCCGGACCACGAAATGGCTGCCTGCCGGGAGGACCCCAAGAGGCTGACCGATCGAAATGTCGACGGTCTGGAGTAGCGCCAACGTGTCGGGCGCATAAACCTCCAGTCGATTTGCCGGTCGGCCGTAGCTCACCCACAGGCGATCACCGAGATGATTGATCGCTCCGACGGTGTCGCTGTCGACGGGTACCGAGATACGCGCGCCGTCTGGCTGCAACTTGACCAGCTCGCTATTGGTCAAGTCGATCTGATAGGCAGTACCGTCGGTCAGCCCCACGACGCTGCGAGGATTGATGTTGTTGGCGGTCAGCTCCTCAACCACTACCTTCACGCAGTCGGCCGCCGTTTCGTCTTCACTACCGCAAGACAACACCAGAGCGGCAAGGACGAGAACAGAAGCGACTCCAGTGCGAGGAGCGACGGGCCTCACGGGAACACTCCAAGCTTGAATTGGTCGTCCCCCGGCATATCGCAGGTGCGGATGACCCGTTCGAGTTCGAAGTCGATCTCAACCGTCGTTCCAGCGAACTTCTCTTCCAGGCCGTTCTCTTCTACGCCGTCGAGCAGACAGGTGACGCTCGACGGCTCCAGCCGGTAGTCGTTCAGGAGGACATTCGCCCAAGACGCCCGGTCGTAACCCCCATCCGAGGAGCAAGCAAGCGCTGGAGCTGTCAGCGAGGCGGCGGCCACCACAAGGCCCAGCATTGAACTGAACAACTGGTGGCGAGACGGTTCATTCGTGTGTTTCATCATTTCTCTCCGAGCCTCGAGCGGCGGGTCGGGCGATCACATGACGACCTAAACGGGCTCCGTCGGGTCGAACCCGTAGACGGCCGTCTGGGGCATCGCCGGCCATTCCCCGTTCAGTCCCGCATGCGTCCACTTCCCCTTCTCCACCCTGCTCGAAATACCTTGCGAAAGGCAGTCCTCCAAGTACTCGCGATTTTCATCCGATAATCTCGGATCGTTGTCGATTCGATATTTCGCAACCCGTCGGACGATCGTGTCGGCCAACATGTGGCCGCTGATATCCTGTGCCAGGTCGAACTCGACAACCACCGTGATGACCTTCTTCGGCCTCGGGCTGGGTGTGTGGTACACAACCTTGAGTTGGTCGTTCTTACGGCCCCCCATGAGCCCGTATCTCGCCGAATGGCCGACAACGCTGATCCACGGGTACCGCAGATGGCCCACCAGACAGGTGCCACGGCTGCGCACCTTGGCCCTGGCCATGGATACCGCATTGAACATCAGGGCCGAGGCTCCGCCCACCCAACCACCGCCCTTGTCGTACTTGGCTACCGCGATAGCGAGGCGGGAGTCCGTCACGACCACGTCAGCCATGATCGAGTCCAGACGGAACTGTTGATGCGTTTTCGTCTTTCCCCAGTGACCGAGCTCGACGGAGGTTGCAGCCGCCCGTTTCACGTTGTTGCCATCGTCTGGTGTCAACTTGACCGACTGGGTTGCGGCGTCGGCCTGTGGGTACATGACGTCTTCGGACGGATCGTCGTAGTCACGAACAGTAAAGAGGTTGAACGTCATCTTCCTATCTCCTGAAGTCGGAACGGCGGAAATCTCCCGCCGTGTCTGATTCCGCTCCGAATCTGGGGATCACCAGCGCAAGGTACGCCCCCGCGGCGACGACCCCAAGCCCGAAAAACGTGCAAATCAAAAGAACAATGATCCAGTGGGACCGATCTCGATCCGCGTAGTCCCAGTGAGACTTTGGTCGACGAACGACATCAGCCAAAGAGCCAACTCCGCACAGATATGAGAGAACTATCAACGTGTTCATGCGATCAGCTCAACCGAGCGGAACCCTTCCACCAACGACTTCAGTCGAGGACATCCCGCTCATACTCTTCCTCCTTGGCCGCGCTGTGAAGAAGTGAGCCGAGTCCGACGATGCCAAGACCGATGAGCGCCACCACGATTCGCGTGCCGATACCGTCGATCGTTCGTAGAGCGATGAAGCTCAGCAATGCTCCACCCACGACCAGTGCGACACCCAGCACCTTCCCTTGGTCCGTTGTCATAGCCACTCCAGTACCTCGACTTCCTTTCACTGTCGGTCTATGGACTTGCATCTCGACCCGCTCAACTCTGAACCGGGTATTACCAATCCACCTCACACCGCGAGCTTGCCGGCGACGAAAGGGGCCAGGAGAGGGCGGCGGCTCGCAGCAAACTCGTGCATCGACCGCAGGGTGTGATCACTCCAACCCTGCAGCTCGAGTTCACCGACGAGATCTTCGCGGTAGTTCCGCAGGGTGTTGACCGCCAGCCCGGTATGTTCGCTGAGCTGGCGATACGTCGGCGGCTTGTCGGTGTCGAGGAGGCCCTGCCACATCTTGGCGTGGCCGCCATGGGGCACGAGCCGGGCGTAGGCCTCGGTTGAGCGCCACGGTGAACGCTCGGGAGGAAGGTACGGCGCAAGGGTCGGGTCGTTGGGCGGGGTACGTCCGGCGGCTACCGCGGCGAGGGTCGACGCCAGGTGCTCGAACGGCGACAGCTTGGACACGCAACAGGTCGGCGTGAAGGCCTCCCAGGCCAACGCCAGTGTCTCGCTGATGGCGTGATCGCCCTGCGTGTACACCACTAGATCGGTGCTCGCCCCCTGCCGGTGGAAGGCCATCAGCACGTCGAGGCCGTTGAGGTCGTGTTGCGGGAACGAGAGGTCAACAAGGGCGATGTCGGGGGCCGTGCGTTCGTCGGTCATCGACTCGATCCGGTCGACGGCGACAGTGGGATCGATTGTGATGGTGACGTCATATCCACGCTCTGTGAGCCGCTGACCGAGCAGCTCGGTGAGCATTTCGGAGTCGTCGACGATGAGGATGGAGGTCACGGCATCACATCTCGGTCTGGATGAAGGCGGTGACCAGGCTTCCGACGTCGGTCCGAGTGACAATCAGTGCGTCGGAGCCGAGACTTCGGGTCAGCCGTTCGAGGCCCCGGCCACGTGGCAGGTTCGTAGGATCGAATCCGCCTGCATTGTCCTCCACCTCGATCGTGAGCTCACTGCTCCCCCGACGGGCAACGATAGAAACCCACGACGCCCCGGCCACGACGGCATTGCCCACGGTCGTGCTGACGAACCGGCGGATCATCCGAGCGCACAGGGCCGGGAGCGGATCACTCCAGTCGCCGATGTTGGGACACTGCGACACTTCAACGTCATTTCTGACAGCCAACGCGACGGCCGGCTGGATCAGATCGATCAGACACGCCGTTCCGGCGTCGGCCAAGATGTCGACCTGGGCGCACCGCACAAGGTTCTGTAGGTCGCCCAACATTTCCCGCACCTTCGGACCCGGCACCGTGTCGATCGAGTCATACCTCATCTCCAGCGAGGCCAGATGAGGTAACACGAGATCATGAAGATAATGACCCACGTCGGTTGCCGTTGAACTGGTCGCCACGTATCCACCGGGCGCTGCCGCCCTATCCCTCCATCCCTCGACAGTGCGAGATTTGAGCATACGCTCTCGCCCCGACGTACTCCTGAGCAATAGTTCCCCCTGCTCAGATTCGAGAGTGTGGGCTGCCGTCAAACGCTTCATAGTCCACTTGTACCGAAACAATCGCGACGGTTCCAGCTTCGGGCTAGGGGACCACTCCCCGGTTCCGGTCACCTGTACCGGAGGACATGTTGCTTTTTACCTAGGCGGATGAGTGGTGGCTGTTCTTCACTGAACGCGACGGTGACCGCACGCCGGTCGCCCTGGATAGGAACCGCAACCAAGGAGAACGTCATGACGGGAATTCTGGGCTTAGTAGTCATCATCGCCTGTATTTGGGCCTACCAATCATGGCTCCAGAACGGGGTGAAGGCGCGCCGTGTCGTGACGAGCCTCGACCCGACCGCTCTTCGAAGCGTCTTCGAGACGACGGTCGTCCGCACAGGCTGGAAGATGGTGGACGACGGTAACCCGATGGTGGCCCAGAGTTCGCTGGCCACCGGTTTGCGCCAGCAGATCTCGCTGAAGGTCGAGGGCAACGACAACCGCTCCACCGCCCTTGTTGGACCCTCCCGCATGGTGACGAGGCTCGGCGGGGTGCCGACCAAGGGCCACACCATCCGACTCCGACTCAACAGCTTCACCCGCGAGATCCAGCGGCGGGACCCGTCGGCCACGATCGCAAAGGTCGGATAACGATGATCATGATCCTCGTGCTCATTCTGGTCGGGGTACTCGTCTATGCAGGCGCCTGTACTGTGAGCGGTCTGCAGCCAAGCCCGATGCGACTGGCCAACTTCGTACCCGATCCGGATTTCGGGAGGCTGTCTCGCCGGTTTCACGGCGCCACTCCCGACGTTCGCCGGGCCTTCACCCACGCCGTCCGGAGCGCACCGGGGATGTCGGTGATCGATGAAGACGAACGGCGACTCCTCGTCGACTCGAAGCCGTCGGTTCTGGTCATGGACGGCAACTACGGCCTGGTCGTCGAGTTGGACTTCGCCTCGGCTCCGGATGGCGACACCGGGGACTGGACCGAAATGACCGTGCAGGCGGTTCCAAAGGTAGGCTGGGCGCTCGCAACCCGGCAACGGGCGTCGCTGATCGAGATCGAGCGAAGCCTTCGAATGAGCGCAAAGCGATGCGGTCTGTTGTCGGAGATCGTCGGCTGACCGGCTGTGGAGTAGATCGAGGGATGAGAACAATGACCAACCGTCGGGACTGGCTTGCGACCCGGTTATTGCTGCCGGGCCTGATTGTCTGCCTGGTGGCGACCGGCTGCTCGATGCTCTCTGGTGAGACCTCGACGCAGGCCGGTGGCACGGCGGATGAGACCGAGACCGAAGCCGACGTCGCCGGAGCGGACGACGATGACGCCGGTCAAGGAGACGACACCGGGTCGGAAGAAACGACCACGTCTTCAGCCCCTACTACCGCGCCGCCGGTCGAGATGCCCGACCTACGGGGATTGACCGAGGCCGAGGCCCGGAACGTCATCCAGGCGCTCGGTGTGGACGGCCCCACGATTGAATCCCAACCCTCGTTCGAGGATCCCGGCACTGTGTTGGAACAGGTGCCGTCCCCAGGACGGGACGTCTCCGGTGTCGTCAGCCTGATCGTCGCCGAGTCGATGCCATCGATGCCTGACTTCACCGATCAGAAGATCGCCGATGTACGGAAGTGGGCCGATCCTCTCGGTGTGACGATCCGCACCGAGACCGTTCTCACCACGGATAAGGAGAACGACCAGGTGATCGACCAGGTCCCGCCGGCCGGAGGGCAGGTCAGCGAGGAAATCCTGATCACCTTGGCTGAGACGCCGACCACTGCGTTCCTGGCCAAGATGAGCTCCGTCGAGGGCCGCTACGTCGACATCGAGGACATCCCGATGAACGGCACGCTCTACAACGGCGCCGTCGAGCTGGCCGGCAACGGGGGTTGGGTCGCCTACAACCTCTCCCGAGACTGGTCGACACTCAAGGTCGACATCGGCGTGAGCGACGTCGAGAGCGCCTCGGCCCTGGTGCAGGTCGAGATCACCGGTGACGGCGAGGTGTTGTATAGCGAGCCCGTTGCTTTCGGCACCATCAACTCGGTGGAGATCAACGTGACCGACGTGTTGCGACTGACCATCACCTGCTCCTACCTGGCGAGCAGCGGTCGGACTTATGTCGGCCTTGGCAACGCCCAGCTGATCGGGGGCGCTTCCACCGGTGGTTGACATCGGTTCGATGCTCTCCGAGCACGGGCTCTTATTGCAGGAACACATCGGCCGAGGAGCCAGCGGCCGCGTTTATCGCGCCACCGACATCCGCACCGGCAATCGGCAGGTTGCAGTCAAGCTGTTCGACTCGCTCGGCGACTACGGTCCCGAATCGCTGGCCCGCGAACTCGACACCGCCGCCAACCTGCGCCACGACAACATCATCACCATCCATCGGGCCAACACGGCCACCGAACCGAGGTTCCTCGTGCTGGAGCTGGCCGACAAGGAGCCGCGGCACCTACCGCTCGGCGTGAAGGACACGGTCGACTGCGGCGTGCGGTTGTGCTCGGCGCTGGCGTTGGCGCATGAATCAGGAATCGTGCACAGCGACATCAAACCCCACAACATCCTGTGGCGCGACGGGCGACGACCACTACTCAGCGACTTCGGATCGGCCAAGATCGACGCGGTGACCCGATACAGATCAGGAATCGGCTACCAGCCTGAGTGGTCACCATCGTGGATGACTGATCCTGCGATGGCCAACGAGGCCTCTGATCTCTGGTCACTCGCGGCCAGCATCGGCTGGCTGCGCTGGCAGCAACGCCCCCACGAGATGGATTGGACCAACGCCGAGCCACGGGAGCTGGGTGCCATTCTTGCAGACGTATTGGCCGACAGTGGCGCCCACGAACCACCGGCGGGCCTGACCTCGGGTGGACCCCTCGAGCTCGGGCGACGGCTGCAGCAATACCAGTACGATCAGGGCTGGCCCGTGACCCCGTTCCCGCCTCCTCACGACGATCAGACGTGGGCGACCCGCACGGTCACGTCGAGTCTGTCGAAGCCAGGAGCCGACGGGCCGACCGAGTCCCTGATCCAGGCCTTGCCCGGTGACGACTCCCCTCTTCCGATCCGACGCGTGGTCACAATGGGCACAGTATTGGCGCTCGTATTGCTCGGCGTGGGCTGGCTTCTACGGGACATCGTGTTGAGCGATCCCGCGACCGTGGATGGCGACGCCGGTTCCCAGACTGCAAACGAGTCGAATGCGAACGATACGTCAAGCGACGTGACCGTGCCGACGGACCCAGCCGATGGCGAACCGGACATCGGGGGCGACAGCGGCACCTCCGAACCCGATCCCGGGCCGACGGTCACCGGTTCGGAGCTGTTCGTCTTCGCCTCCGACCGGGCCGGCGACCTCGATCTGTTCGTCCGCGACGCACAGGGCGAGATCTCGATCCTGCTCGATCGGCCCGAGGACGACTACAACCCTTCGCTGTCTCCCGACGGCAAACAGGTGGTGTTCGAGAGCACCGGCGACGGAACCCGCTCCGTGTACGTCGCTCCGGCAGACGGGTCCGGTGAACCGCGGCGGCTGTCCGGTGAAGGGATAGAAGCCATTGAACCGGACTGGTCGCCGGACGGCGACCGTATCGTCTGGGTGTCCCGCGAACGGTCCAATTGGGACATCGCCCTCTACCGGCGCGACGAGGGCACCACCACGTTGCTCACCACCAGCTCGTCCGATGAGAGGAACCCGGCCTGGTCAGCTGACGGTTCAATGCTGGCATTCCGCAGCGACCGCACGGGTTCCGGTGACATCTACATCCTCGACGTCGACTCGGGCGCCGTCCGCCGACTGACCGATTCACCGTTCCGGGAGGACAACCCGGCTTGGCTCGACAGCAACGAGATCGCCTACGAGGTCGCACTCGACGGCGATCTCGAAGTCTTCTCGAAACCGGTGAACGTCGGTACCAGCGGCGAACACGTCCGTCGCACCGATCGCCTCGGGTTCGACGGAAGTCCGGCCTATCTCGGCGGTCGGCTGGTGCTGGTTCAAGTTGACGGCGACACCAGCTCGATCGTCCTCGACCCCGGAGGCGACAGCGAGACACTGGACAGTTCGTTCGGTACGATCCAGGGACTCGAAATCGGCCCCGGATCGTCATCGGCCGGGGCGTCGAAGTGAGCAACAACCGACCGAGCGTGCTGTGCCGGGTCGACGGAGTCGCGCACGAGGTCAGTGCAGCGTGGACGATCGGCCGGCATCCCGGCTGCGACGTCATCGTCGCCCATCCGGAGGTGTCCGGCCACCACGCCCACTTCGAGGTCATCGAAGGCGCGTGGTGGTTGGTGGATGATGCAAGCAAGAACGGCCTTCGAGTCGGAGGCCGGAGACTATCCCGAGTTCCCGTCAGGGTGTCGCCGACCACGGTATGGTTGGGGTCCGACTCGGAGTCGCCCCGAATCGAGATCCAACTGAACGAGTCGGCCGCGGCCGAAAACCCCTACCCGCCTGGAACATCCACGCCCACGGTCGAGGCGACGGAGACCACCAGAACTACCCGACCTTTCCCACTGCTGAATGCCGAGATGGTCATCGGCCGGGCCGACGACTGCGAGATCACGATTCCCGATTCGCAGATCTCGCGCCGGCACGCCTTGGTCAGGGTCGACGGTTCCGGCGCGGTGGTGGCCGATCTCCAGTCGCACAACGGCGTCCGGGTGAACGGCAACCGCATCGAGGAACCGACCCCGCTCGACCCGGGCGACGAACTCGTGCTCGGGCAGTCGCTGTTCGTCTACCGCGAGGGGCACATCGATCACGTCGTGACCGACGGCCTCGAAGTCAGAGTCGACGACCTTTCCGTCGTCACGGGCAAAGGGCAGCGACTGGTCGACAGGGTCACGTTGACGCTGCCACCCGGCTCGATGACCGCGATCGTCGGGCCGTCCGGCTCCGGCAAGAGTACTCTCCTCCGCGCTATCACGCGACGCCAACCGATCGCGTCGGGACGCATTCTGGTCGGAGGACATGACCTGCACGATGCCGGCGATTTCCTCCAGTCGATGATCGGGGTGGTGCCCCAGGACGACGCCGTGCACACCGATCTCACCGTGAGCGCCGCCCTCACCTACGCTGCCAGGCTCCGCCTCCCCAGCGACACGTCTCCCGCCGAGTCGAGCGAAGTGGCCATAGCGGTTGCCCGTGATCTCGACCTCCACCACCGACTCGCCACCCAGGTGAGCGACCTGTCGGGTGGGCAGCGCAAGCGGGTCAGCGTCGGCTACGAGCTGGTCGGGTCGCCGAAGGTGCTGCTGCTCGACGAGCCGACGTCGGGCCTCGACCCCGGACTCGAGCGCGAGCTGATGGGTGTGCTGCGGGAACTAGCGGCCACGGGCTCGACGGTCGTCGTCGTCACCCACACCACCGCCAGCCTCGATCTTTGCGACCACGTGGCGGTGATGGCACCGGGCGGTCGGCTGAACTTCTTCGGCGCACCCGAGCAGGCGAAGCGACACTTCGCTGTCGACCAGTATGACGACTTGTTCGCTGTCGTGGGTGCCACCCACAAGCGGCCCAAAACCTGGACGGCCCGTCCGGCCTCGATCGACTCACCGAGCGCGTCGTTCCAGTCCACCAGCATCAATCGGAGGGTCTGGGCCCGAGACCTCCGAGTCCTCACTGCCCGCTACTGCCGTAGCCTGCTCGGAGACCGCCGCCGGTTGGCCCTTCTCGCCCTCCAGGCGCCCCTGCTCGGGCTGCTGTTCGCACTCGTCATTCCCACCGATGCCTTCGCCTACGGCTCGCCGCCGACCGGTTCGCTCCGGCAGCTGTCGATGGCACTGGTCCTGGTGATGATCTGGCTGGGTGGATCCAACAGCGTTCGGGAGATCGTCGACGAACGCCTGGTGTTCCTCCGCGAGGCCGCAATCGGTGTCTCGCCAGCGGTCTTCATGATCAGCAAGTTGCTGGTACTGTCGGTCGTCACCACGCTGCAGGCCGTCGTGCTGGCGCTGGTGGCAACGTGGCGCCAACAGGATCCACCACCCACCGGTGTGTTGATCGACGACGGTCGGCTCGAACTTGTCGTCGCCCTGGCCTGGACCGGGATCGCCTGCGTCGGGCTGGGGCTGATCGTGTCGGTCCGGTCGAAGGACGCGGCCAAGGCCCTCGGCATCCTACCGATGGTGGCGGTTTCGGTATTCCTGCTCTCCGGTCTGGTGGTTCCCCTGACCGGTCGAGCGGGCCTGGAGCAGGTCGGTTATCTCAACGCCGTACAGTGGGGAGCGTCGGCAACGGCGGCCACGCTCGATCTCCGCCGCGCCGACGGCTGTGTCGACGCCGATGCGCAGACGTCGGAGTCTCAGCCGGAGGTGACGACGCCCGACTTGGAACCGCCGCCGGCGTGCACCAACCCAAGATGGGAGCGAACCGTGTCCAATCAGGGAACCAATCTGGGGACTCTGATGGCCTGGGCAATGACCCATGCCGTTGTCGCCGTCGCAATGGCAAAACGGGCGTTCCGTCCGGCGGGGCGACAGGTACGTGGCGCGAAGTACAGGTAGCACCGGGCCTACCTGACCGTGCTGATCCATGCGACGGTGATGGCATGCGTGAGAAGCTGCGCTACCGATTCGATGATTTCATGTCCCGAGGTTCCTCATCGGGGTTCATCGCTCTGACGGTCGTCTTCACCAGCTTCTACCTCGTGATAGCCATCGCTCGGATGATCACCGTGCGACAGATGGACGGCCTGCAGGTCGAACGGGGCCAGGGGCTGCTCCGTCAGATCTGGATTGCCTTCCTCGAGATGACCGATCCCGGTTCGATGACCCAGGACATCGACTCCCATCCGTGGGTCAAGGTTTTCGCCGTATTGGCCGGCATGACCGGCCTCGTCCTTCTGTCGGCCCTCATCGCAGTGATCACCAACGCACTCGACCAACGGCTGTCCCAGCTCCGCAAGGGGCACTCCCGGGTGGTGCTGGACGATCACACGCTGATCCTCGGCTGGAACGACCGTGTGGTGGACGTTCTCCGCGAACTCATTCTGGCCAACGAGTCGGAGCCTTCGGCCGCTGTGGTCATTCTCGCCGATCGGCCCAAGGAGGAGATGGACGATCAGCTGGCCCTTCTCATTCCGGATCGTCGGACCACCAAGATCGTGACCCGATCCGGTGTTGAGAGCTCACTCACAAATCTGAACGTGGCCTCGACTGAAACCTGCCGCTCCGTGATCGCGCTGGCCTCGTGCGCCAGCGGTGCCAGCCTCGAGGATATGCAGCGAAGCGATATGAAGGTGGTCAAGACCGTTCTCGGGGTCGTCGCCGCCCTCGGTGACCGTACCGACGTGCCTGTGGTTGCGGAGCTGTTTCAATCCGACCGTCGAGAACTCGTCCAGTCGATGGGCCCGACCCAGATGGTTGCGCTCGACGCCGACGAGATGCTGGCCAAGATCCTCGTCCAGACGTCACGCAACGAAGGCTTGTCGGTCGTGTACGACGAGATCCTATCGTTCGATCGTTCCGAGATCTACATTACCGGACCCCGCAAGTGGCCCACCTCGACGTTCGGCATGCTCAGCTACCACATGCCCGACGGGGTGGCCATCGGCCTTCGGCGTCCCTCCGGTGAGGTGGTGCTCAACCCCGACGCCGCCGAGGAACTCCGGGATGAGGACCAGGTCATCGTGCTGGCCACTGACGATTCGACCATCGCGTTCCAGTCCAAACCGATCGCGGCCCCCAAGGAGTACGAACCCGGGACGGGCCAGACCAACGCACGAATCGAACGTGAACTGATCATCGGCTGGTCGGCCAAACTGCCGACCATCGTCCGGGAGTACGCCGACTACGTCGGCAACGGCAGTCGAATCGACCTCATCTCCCGATCGGGCAACGGCGCCACCGGCCGTGCCGTCGCCGAACTGGCCGAGGATGTGCCGTCGCTCGAGCTGCGCCTGATCGACGTCGACCCGAGCGACACCGTCAGCCTGCTGGAGCTGCGTCCATTCGAGTACGACAACATCATCGTGCTGTCCGACGCTGGCCACAACGACGCCATGGAGTGGGCCGACTCGGAGACCCTCCTGCATCTTCTGCAGTTGCAGAAGATCTTCCGGGAGGCGAGTGGAACGTCGGAGACCAAACTCATTGCCGAGCTGCTCGACTCGGACAATCGCGATCTCGTCACCGAAACCGGGGTGCGGGAGTTCGTGATCTCCAACCGGTTCGTCTCGATGCTGATGGCCCAGATTAGCGAGAACGTTCACATGAAGGACGTGTACGACAACCTGCTCAGCGAAGCCGGATCGGAGATCTACCTCAAGCCCCTCGACCTCTACCTGTCCGATCCGCCCGACCGTCTCCGGTTCGTTGATCTCATTCGTGCCTGCCAGCAACGGGGCGAGATCTGTACCGGCCTTCGGCTGGCGAGCCAGTCCGAGCGGCCGAACGAGAACTTCGGTATCCACATGATCCCGTCTAAGGACATGGTCGTCGACACCGCCGACATCGTCTCACTCGTTGTGTTGGCGGAGGACGAGCACTAGCCCGGCCAACGATGGAACCAGGAACGATGAACCACCCCAATCATGAACGACGGTCGACCCCGGTCGTCATCGCATCGGGTCTGTCGTCGCTCTCGGGCGGCACGTCTCGTCTTACCAATGTCTCGTTCGCGGTGGGCGGCCGCGAGATGCTGGCCGTGATCGGTGGGAGCGGAGCGGGCAAGTCTACGCTGATCCGTGGCCTGTCCGGTACCGAGCCGGTCACCGCCGGCTCGATCCTCATCAACGGGCGTGACCTCTACCGGGACTTCTCAGAGGTACGACACCTCATCGGCTACGTACCCCAGGACGACATCCTCCACTCTGTGCTCACCGTGGACACGACGCTCCGATACGCGGCGTTGCTACGCATGCCGTCGGCCACCGACGAACAGCGCCGGGACCGGATCGACGACGTGCTGACCCAGCTCGGACTCGACGCCCGGCGCAGCGCCCGCATCGACCAGCTCTCCGGCGGCCAGCGCAAGCGGGTGAACGTGGCGGTCGAGCTGCTGGCCCGCCCCCAGGTGCTGATTCTCGACGAACCGACCTCCGGCCTCGACCCAGCAAACGAACGTGCGCTCATGGAGACGCTACGTCGGTTGGCTGATGCCAGCGGCCGGGCTGTGATCGTCGTGACCCACAGCACCGACAGCCTGCATCTGTGCGACCGCGTGCTCTTCCTCGGTGAGGGTGGCCGCTGCCTGTATCACGGCCCACCTAATCGGCTTCCGGCCGCCTTTGGTGCCACGTCCTACGTCGAGGCCTTCGCCAAGGTTGCCGACGGCTCGGCTCCTCAGGCCTCCACCGCGATCGTCGACAGGAAACAACCGCCACCTCCCACCGGACCCGACCCGGCGGCGCCACCCCCGCCCACCCCGGTCGCCCACAACGAAACTCGATCACGGTTCACCCAATGGGCCGCTGATTCCGAACAGGTCGGGCGCGAATTCTCGATTCTGGCCCGACGATACATCGACGTGATCCGCGGCGACGCCCGAAACCTGGGGATTCTCGCCGCGCAAGGCCCGCTACTCGGCTTTGTCATGCTCATCGTGTTCGGATCGGGAAAGCTCGATCCTACTGGCGTTTCCGGGGCCGAAGCGGCAAGTCTGTTGCTGGCGGTCGTCCTTTCGGTCGTATTCATCGGCGCGGCCTCGGCCGTCCGTGAGATCGTCAAGGAAGCCGACATCTTTCAACGCGAACAGACCCTTGGTATCTCCACCGCTGCCTACGTCGGATCGAAGGCCGCCGTGCTCGGCACCGTCGCCATGACCCACAGTGTCACTGTGCTCCTCCTGTCTCTCATCCGCCATGGCGGGCCGGACGAGGGGCTCCTAGGCTTCGGCTGGGGACTCGAGGCGCTGGTCGTGGTGGCGCTGTCCGCCCTGGGAGCCGTCGGGCTGGGCCTCTTCATCTCGGCCATTGTCACCACGTCCGACAAGGCCATGACAATCCTCCCCCTCGTACTCTTCCTGCAGCTTCTCCTGGCAGGTGTCATCGTTCCCATCAGTGGGTTCGGTATCGGGCAACTGTCGTTCTTCGTCTCGTCCCGTTGGGGGCTGTCCGGTCTCGGATCCATTGTCGACCTCTGGCGGCTACGGGGCTGCGACGTCGGTGCGGCAACGAACTGCATGTCGTCGTGGCAACACGACGCCGGCAACCTGGTGGCCGCCCTGCTCATGCTCACCGTGCTGCTGGCGGCCACGCTCTACGGAACCTACTGGAGCCTCCAGCGCCGGAATCCCGAGGTCAACCTCGGCCGATGGGTGGATCGATGACCTCGGCGACAACCATAGCCCGCGCCGACGCCCGGCTGAAGTCTTGGGCCATCGACGCCCTAGTTCTGCTGGTGGTCGCGGTGATCGTCGGGCGGATTGCTCCCGGTGTCTCCGGCGCAGTGCTGTTTACGGCCCTCTACTTCGGCTACACCGTGTGGCTTCCCTGGGCCGGCCATCCTCGGCTCGGCCACCGAGTTCTCCGTCTCGCCGTCGTCTACGACGCAAACCGGCCGATCACTAGTGCGGTCCTCGCCGCCCGGGCCGTCCTGATGGTACTGCTGGCCGTGCCCTGTCTGGCCGGTGTGGTGCTGTCGGGCCTCACCATGCGGGCCGACCCCGAGGCCCGAGCTTGGCACGACGTCGCCACCGGCACGCTGGTGCGACGAGGCGGGAGTGCCGGTGGCACCACATGATCGACAAAGCAGCGAGGGGAGAGTTGTGACCCGGAAGAACACCGTCGGGACAGTCGTGGGGATCGGCGCTGTGCTGGCGGCTCTCGTCGTCGCCCTCCTGCCGGTGACGGTCGTCGGCCGAGACATCGTGCCCGACGATCTGGCACCCCTCGTCCCGGAATCACTCATGGACACCGAGATCGAGTGTGGCGCGGTCGTCACACCACGCTCATCGGAAGAGGGCTCGTCGATTCCGATCGTCGGTGACCGGGCCACGGCGGCCTGCCGACAGCGACTCTACCGACAAGCGGGCGTCGCTGCGGCCACAGTGGTGGCCGGCATCGTCTGCGCCATCGTCATCGGGCGCAGGCGTTCGACCTCGGCCCCCCGCCCATACCACTCGCCAACAACACAACCGTAACCAACCACGAGGGGACCGGTCCCCGTTGTCCGAACAACCCAGAACCACGAAGCTAACGCCATGAACCGCAACGACACGACCAAACTAGCAATCGCAGGATCCCGCCGACGTGCGCCATTCGCATCCCCGACCCGACTATCGGCCTCGGTCCTGGCGGTAAGCCTGCTCCTGTCATCCTGTGGCACGGGCCGTTCCGTGGAGGCGTTCTGTGACACGATGATCTCAGAACAGGATCGCATCGTGCGGGAGATGGAGGAGGCCCAGGCGCTGGCCGACCAGCAGGACGACGAGCTGGTAAGCGTGCTGATCGGGCTCGGATCGTCACTCGAAGCGATCGGTGAACTGCGAACCTACACCCGCAAGCTCGCCGACACCGCACCGTCGGAGATCCAGACCGACGCCGAGGCGGTCGCCGACTCGATGGACGCTCAGTTCGAAGCCATGAAGGATTCGGCATCGAATCCGCTCGGTGCCTTGGCGTCGTCGCTGGTCGAGGGCTTCACATCGGCCGGTTCGATGGACCGGGTCGACAGTTTCGCCCGCGCCAACTGCGGTCGTGGTATCTGAGGCCATACGAACATGAAGGAGGAGTCATGCGCATGAGGAACGAATCCATCCCCTCGGCAACCCGGGTCCTGACCGGACTCGTCATCGCCGCCGCCATGATCGTCGTGGCCTGTGGAGCAAGTGGGCCGTCGACCGCCGACCAGGTGTGCGATGAATTCCGCGACCTGGCGAACGAGATGAGCGAAATCCAGGTGTTCGGTGACAACGCCGTGTTCAACGCCGCCGACGACCTCGGCGATGTCGCCGCCCGATTCGAGGCCAGCGCGGCAGTGATGGCCGACGGCGAGAGTCTCAACGCCATCGCCGATCAGGACGAAACCACCGATGGTGCGCTCGATCAAGCCAGCTTTGCCATCGCCGACCTGTGTGGCAAGCGGTCGCTGACCAGTTATTCGAGCCGCTTGTACCTGGGCCTGGAAGACTAGGGCGTCGATCCGGAGGAGATGCATTATGCAACCGATCAAACTGACCGAAGGTGAGCGTTACAGCCACGATGGCGTGAGCTTCACCTTCCACACCGACATCCCAAAACTCATCGAGAGCACCGAGTCGGATCCACCCGGATTCCTGTGGCGCTTCATGCTGCTCGGCAAGGTCGTGGTGGCGGCGAACGGCGGTGCACCTTCCGCCGCCGACGGAGCACTACTCGTTGGTGGGCATCGGAGCAGGATGCATGCCCTCGTCCTGCCGGCCGGCAACGGTCCGTGTCACTACGGGGTCTCGGCCCCTGGTGACCACGAGATCGAGATCCTCACCAAGACCGGTCTTCTGGGCGGCACCAAGCTGAAGTCGGCCAAAGTGATCGTCAGCGACCATCTCGCCGTCAACGCCTTTGCGATCGACGAGTACACGCCTCGGGGGTTCGCGAAGAACCGCCACGCCGAGTTCTCCCAGGCGTTCGGGTGAGATCCGTTGCCGTCGGAACGTCAGTCGACCACGTCAGTCGCCGGTCGCGCTGTCGAGGATCTCGAGATCGGCGGCCGACACCAGCTGCACACGGAGCGCGTGATCGACCAGAGCCTGACGGCGGTTCGTGGCCAGCTTGCCGAGGTCGCCCTTGACACCCGGCACCCCCAGCCGGTTGAACTTAGTGCAGAGATGATCGAGCTTCCGGTTGAACTTCGGCATCGACCAGCCGAGACGAGCCGCAACCTGTCGGTTCGTCGGCAGCGCCGAACGAGGAGCCCCCACGTTGCGGATGCGTGGCTCGGCCAGCGCAGCGAGCAGCATCCGCTGCTCGTCGTTTAGATCCACCTCGCTCGCAGTCAACGTCTTCTTGCCCTCGAGATCGCTAACCGCAGGCCGGCCGGCGACGGTCGCAGTCTCGACCGTGAGTTCCAGCCGATAGGCGACTGTCGAGGCCTGAAACTGTACAAAACACTGCTCGAACGTGATCGGCATACCCGCACCGGGTGCCACTGTTGCGCGACTCGACGACTGGGCGTCGATCACGTCGAGGGCGATGGCGGAGCCAATGTTGTGCAGCCACCAGGATCCGTTCTCGAACCGAAAGAGTCCGAGCCGCCGGTGCAGATAAGGGTTGGTGTCAATCTCGAGCTGGGCTTCTCGACCGAAGGTCAGCTCATTACCCTCGCTCAAACGACGAGTTTCGCCGACGAAGCCAACGATCAGCACTTTGGACTCCCCCGTGTCACGTCAACCAGAAGAACGCTACTCATCCGCGCATGCCATCGCAACCGTCGACACGGGCGCAGTGCCGAGAGGGCCGGTGCGGGCCGGGGTGATGCTTCGAGGAGGGACCAGGGCAAGCATGAGCGCGAATGGTGAGCTGGACTCTGGCGGCTTTCGTCTGCACGAACTCCTGGGCGACGGTGTCACTGGATACGGTCACCGGACCACGGAAATTCGATCGGGAGTCAACCGAACGGCGCTGCAGGCGGATCGTCGTGGCGGCAGCTGCGCGGTCCTAGGTGTCGGCCTACTGATTCGGCGGGATCGTCGGGCTCGATCTCCTCAGCGGATCACAGGCGGCTGCCTCCCTGGCCCACAGCTTCGATCCGGTTGGGAACG